>NZ_AYZD01000033.1:85992-191298 GCF_001436755.1 Liquorilactobacillus aquaticus DSM 21051 | reverse complement strand
ACGCTGAAGCTTTTTCACCCCCACAAGTAAAACTTGTGGTTTATTCGCAGATATAACAAAAGTAGGCAAGGCAAAAAAATTATTTTTGCCTTGCCTACTCTATTGAGCTTTTGCTATACACATTAATGTGTTTTAATCGCTAATTTTTCTGTTTAATCTCGAAGTACTCATAGTCAGAACCTTGATCATGTTAGTAATTCAGATCTTATCGACTATTGTTGTACTTTTCAGCCCTTCCAGATACCGTGTTTAACTGCTAATTCATTCACTTGCTCAGGCAAGTGTTTTGGTGGTCTCCACCTTAGCTGCTTGCGCTTGTGCAGCCTGTCCAAGAAGGTTTAAATAGTTAAAAGGTCGATCGAAAGTTGGCTGGAATAGCATATCAACCATTGCTAAATCATCAATTGTATTTTTGTTTTGAATACAGAGCGACAAAAGATTAGCGGATTGTGAAATATCGTATTTACTCATCAATGCCCCACCTAAAATACGTCTAGTACCTGCATCATAAACAAGCGACATTAAGATCGGTGTAGTTGAAGGCATAAACTCAGGACGATAATTATCTTCGAAAATAACCTGTTTTGCGTCTATTCTTTGATTTTTAGCCGATTCGGCAGTTAAACCCGTAGCACAAATTGAAGTACCATAAAGTGATAAACCCGAGGTTGACTGTGTCCCAATGTAACGCATCGTAGGTTTTTTTAAATTTTTGCCAACGAGAATCCCTTGACGGACAGCATTCGTAGCTAACGGAATATATGCATTTTTTCCTGTTGGATTATAGTGAACAGCTGCACTATCACCTGCTGCGAGAATGTCAGGATCTGAGCTGCGCATATAATCATCCGTAATGATCGCACCATTAGGAGTCATTTCAACTTTGTCCGCTAGTAATGCCGTATTTGGTCTGAAACCGATGCAAAGTATCGCTAAATCGGCAGCTATTGCTTTTTTATCAGTCTTTATAATTAATTCACCATTTTTTTCCTCGAAACTCTGGACCGACTGTCCTAGTTCCAATTGTACCCCGTTTGCTTCGAAGTCAGCTTCAATTCGGTTGGTAAATGCTGGATCAAAATATTTCGGCATTACACGAGTTTGTGCATCAATCAAACTGACTTCATGCCCTTTGAGCGAGTAAGCTTCGACTAGTTCTGCTCCGATATAGCCTGCCCCAATCACAGCAATCCTTTTAACTTTTGGAACGCGCTTAAAAAGCTCTTGCGCATGCGACCAATTTTTACAAAGTAGAACTTTTTCGCTTTTTATCCCAGTAATATTTGGGACTATTGGCCAAGATCCGGTGGTCATAACCAACTTATCGTAATGTTCGATCATTAGTTCATTCGTTGCAAGATTCTCAACTTCCAATGTGTGATTTCTAGGGTCGATCTCCCTTACGTTATGTCTTGTTTTAATAGAAGCACCTAATTTTTTTAATTCTTCAGGATTTGAATAAAATAGTCCTTGTGGGTCTTTGACTTGGCCCCCTAAGTAAAGCGCAATTCCGCATGAAAGAAATGAGATCTCCTCATTACGTTCAAAAACGGTAACCTCAACATCTTTGTAATCGCTTAAAATTTGTTTAACTGCAAAGGTACCCGCATGCGTACAACCTACAACTGCAACTTTCATAATCGATCATCCTCCATTTTTAGGTATCACATAATCATGCTCACATTTGAGCATTTCGATAATTACATTGTACACAAACTTAATTTATTAAACAAGTATTTTGCCTTTTAATTTTGTTCAAAATTCCATCTTTATTCAAAAAAGTTTTTAGGAGTAATTTCAACCTTTATCATTTTGAAAATTAGCGTTATATTATTTGGGAGTGATCAATTAAAAAGTTATTAAGCAACTTATAACATATTTATTCAAAAGTTTGAAAAGAGGTCTTTATATTGCTAGAAAAAACTTTTTACAAGACATTACTGAAACATGCTTTTAATATTCCGGTCGAAGTAACTTTCTGGGATGGAGAAACAGAACTTTTTGGTCCGGAGGGAAAACCGCAAAACAAGATTAGTATCAAAGAACCCTTGCCTCCCCATTTGGTATTAGAGCATGCAACGCTCACGCTTGCCGAAGCATATATGAAGAAAGATATCGAAGTCGAGGGAAGCATTCAAAACTTAATAACTGCTATCTTCATGACTCCTCATAGTTTTATAAATAGTAATAAGTTCAAAAAAATTCTACCTAAACAGAATCATTCCGAAAAGCAAAGCAAATCAGATATTCAGAGTCACTATGATCTAGGTAATTCGTTCTACAGCTTATGGCTTGATAAAACTATGACATATTCTTGCGCGTATTTTAAAAATAAAGACGACTCACTTGAACAAGCACAAATTAACAAGGTTTATCATATCTTAAATAAGCTTGACCTTGAGCGCAACAAAACCTTATTAGACATTGGTTGCGGTTGGGGAACTCTTTTATTTGCAGCAGCAAAAAATTATGGAATTCATGCAACAGGAATTACGTTGAGCAAGGAACAGTTTGACTATGTCAGCAATAAAATAAAAAAAGAACATTTTGAGGATATGATTGATGTTAAACTCATGGATTATCGCGAATTAGATCAAAGCTTTGATTACATCACAAGTGTTGGTATGTTTGAGCATGTAGGTAAAGAAAATCTTGGACTGTATTTCAATAAAATCTCCGATCTCTTAAAGCCGGAAGGACGAGCCCTGATTCATGGTATTACAGGACAGCATATGGGAATTGGCTCGGATCCCTTCATCGATAAGTATATTTTCCCAGGTGGATATATACCTCATTTAAGTGAGATAATGGAACACATCATGAATAGCGGGTTACAACTCAAAGATTTAGAAACGCTTAGAAGACATTATCAAAAAACGTTGGAAATATGGACTCAGAATGTGCTTAATCATAAACAAGAAATTACCAGCATGTTTGATGAGGAATTTTTCAGGATGTGGAATCTTTATCTGCAAGCATGCGCTGCATCATTTGAATCTGGAAATATTGATGTTGCACAGTATTTACTGACAAAGGGGCCTAGTGGAGTAAGTCTTCCTTTAACTAGAGACTACATAACAGAACAAGATAAGGACATGCTTAAAGTTAAATAGAAGATAATTAGTTCGTTATTAAACTGGAAAGTTGATTCTTGAAATATATTGATACGAAAAAAGAGTATCTTATGACAATGATTTTTGTCATAGGGCACTCTTTTTTGGCTATCTTAGAGTAATTGTAGAATTTTTACCATCAACCTTAAGTGTTATTGCACAACCTAATCAGCAAAATATGAAAGCGGCTTTTGAACTTGAATTTTAGTTCCATCAAACTTGTCTTTAATATATTTCTGTACTTTAGCGCTGTGGTACACTTTCAGCAATTTTTTGTATTTCTTATTATCTTTATTTCTTTCAGAAGTTGCCAAAATATTGATGTTCTCTTTAGTGGACTGATTAACTTCTTCATGATAGATCGAATCTTTTAAAACGTTTAATTTTCCTTCAAGTGCAATTGTATTTCCAATCAGAACTGCCGCAATTGAGTTGTCCTTCATAATTCGTGGACCAGTTGTATCATCAATTTCCTTGAATTTAAAATTATGTGGATTATCGGCAATTGCGCTAGTCCCTGAAAGACTTCCAAAATCAGATTTTAATTTAATTAATCCAGCTTTTTCAAGTAATTTAAGTCCGCGAGCGGTGTTGGCGGGGTTATCAGCTAGTGCAATCGTCGAACCGTTAGGAATATCTTTCACTCTTTTGTATTTACTCGAATAAATGCCCATTGGCTCAAGATAGGTCGTCCCTAGTGCCGCCAATTTTTCGTTTTTATTATTCTTATTGAAAGCAACGTAATATGCATATGATTGAAAGGCATTAACATCAATTTTATTTTCAGCAGTTGCTGTATTTAAAGAAACCCCATCTGTGAAAGATTTCACCTTGATGTTTAAGTGTTCTTTTTTGACTTCAGGTAGGTTCGCAATATGTTTCCAGATCTGAACATCTGAACCGATTGATCCAATCGTGATTGTGTCTGAATTTTTTGCACTATTGTTGTTTCGAACCGTAAGTGTAATGATTCCGGCTACTATTATGATAATACCCACCAAAGTTAATAAAGCTCTATTTTTTCTCATTTTCTCCATCCCTCTCCTGATACTCGACTTATGCCAACATCCTTTTGATTCTTATTTGGTAACATGACTTTTAGCCAATAAAAAACCGCAGCCAAGTTATCTGACTGCGGGACGAATATTCGCGTTACCACCCGATAGTTTTGTTGCTCGTTACCAAACAACACTCAGTAGGTACTTTGTTAAATAAGAATATATTGCACTATTCAAATACAAAAATACCGTTACGCTTTAACAGGCGTACCTGGAAAAAACTTGCAGAACTTCTGCTCGTTTTCTCAACATTAATGAGACCATATTCCACAATGACTCTCCACTGAATTTCAGCCTACTCCAGCTCTCTTAAGAGGAATCAAAGTGTACTCATCACACATCACTAAAAATATAGCAACAATCTTTTGATTTGTCAAATGGTCTCGTAAGCTCACTACTTCAGATGAAACGTTCAGCCTAAACCTCTAATCACTATGTTTAATATCCATTTTTTAACAATTGATTAAATGTCTGGAGACTTATTCCTGGAGCTATCCGAACACGTGAGAGCGAATACCAGCCCTGATCTAAACACGCAAGTCCTTCATTTGTAGTCAAACCGATTTTATATCCAAGATGGTTTGCCAATTTAATCGTTGTTTGATTATAGCGCCCAGCTGGGTAACAAATCATCTGTGTCTTCTGCCTAAAAGTATTATCAAGCCATTTTTTAGAATTGGCCAATTCTTGCATCTGAACATCGGTCGAAAGTTCATTTAAATCTAAATGCTGCACTGTATGGCTTTGAAAATCGACTAGTCCACTGTGCTGCATTATTTTCGCTTCATTAAGCGTCAAATGATTCGGTTTTTGATTAAAACTCGTTATGTAATTAATAGTAGCATGTAAATGATATTTTTTTAGAATTGGAAATGCCGCTGTATAGTTGTCTTTATATGCATCATCCAAAGTTATCCATACAACCTTTTGTCTAGGCAACGAATTAGTCTCAAAGGCTTTAATTGCTTCCGCAGTAGTTAATGTATAATAATGATTTGCCTTTAAATATGCCATTTCTTCAGCAAATTGCTTGGGAGGTACGCGCAATGCATTCCCCGCTGAGATACTATGATACATCAGGATTGGAATCCGACATTTTTTTTTATAGTGAATCCATTTTGAAGCAGTTTCTTTCTTAGATCTTTTTTTGTTAGCATTAAGTTTTTTAGTTTTCAAATTCTCATTAGTTTTTAGTTTACTAGCTTTAGTGTCTGCTTTATTTTGGGCAGTACATCCAGCTAGCAATAGCAGACATGTTAGCACAAAAATTTTCACAGTCATTTGCCAAATTATTTTTAATTTCAAATAAATCAACTCCTCAAAATCTTCACTTATTAAGTCTAACAGTATTAATAAAAAAATTACTTAAAATTAAATCAATCTAATTTATCTCTGTTTATGAAAAAAACTTTTTTCACATCGAGTTGAAAGAATAATTATTTGACAGTACGTCAATTAACTATTGTCCCCCATTTCATGGAGTAACTTAGCAGATAAGTCCTTGCCTAGTTCACTGTTGTGTTTGTGATCAGTAACTTGAGGGATTTTGTAGCCTATGAAATAGGGTGAAACAATAAATCTTGGTATTATTTTTGCCACAGTTTTCTCATCGATGCGATAAAAGAAAAGATTATAGGAGGTGCATTTTCCATTAAAAAAATCATTTAGTATATACTTAGCAACTACTTGTACTGCGTCAGCAAAATATTCAGTGTTGGACACATTTGAGATAATAATATTGAACTCAGTAAAACCCGCAATTGGATAATCCGAGATATTTATTTTTAGTCCATATCTTTCATAAAAAAAAGCTCCGTCAAAACTTTCTTGTGGAATGTTTCTATAAGCATCAATTTTGTTCAACCCGACAATTTGCATATGAGGATGACGCAAACTCCCACCAGAATATGGGCCAAAATTTTTATACATTAGAACGCTCTTATACTTTCCAGAATCGATGGTCTTCTTCCAAGCTTCCATAGCAAATTTAAAGACGGCCCTGTTTTTTTCACGTGTATATGTTGTAATATCGCCATTATGCTCCGCTGCTTCAATAACGACTGTTTGATATGTCTCCTCTAAAGTCCTATATTTATTTACCAACCAAATACGATCATCATCTTCTGCAAGAATATCAGTAAGCGATTCACGTTGGCAAAAAGGACAGTCGTTATCTGTATGTACCATGTTTTCAGGCTTTTTTGATGCTACTTGAGAATGAAATACAAGCTGGTAGTTTCGTGACAATCCAATTCCTCTTTCCTTATGATGTTTCCAACTTTACTTTACTTTTGGCTAAAGTTCCAAGCGTAAACGGATCATATCTTTCAAATGCAAGTTGTTTTCAAAAATTGGCTGATTATAATGCTTTACAAAAAAATCTGTATCTACCCCGCTAATTCTAAAGCCATTTTTTTGATATAAGTACAGCTGTCCAAAACTGGTACTGCCCGTACCGATTTCAATAACGCTGTAGCCTTGTTTCTTAGCCCATTTTCTTGCATATTGAATCAAGCCTTGCCCGATTCCTTGGTTACGGACTTGACTAACAACCACAATATTAACAAGTTCGACCGTTTCGGGTCTTGTCGGCAGAAAGAGCATGAGTCCTGCTAGCAAGCCCTCGCGTTCTACTGCGATACAAACACTTCTGCACGCATAAGCTTCAATCATCTTGCGCGCTGGATCTGCTTCTAGCAACAATTGATAATGTTCTTCTGTCAAATGTTTTACTTCATGGAATGTTAGTTTTCCCCCCACATTGCTGCCTCTTTTCTAAAAAAATGTAACGTTTGTCTTTTATTAAAAAATACTTAGTCAATAAATCGAACAAATCGTTTATCCCAAATGCTTTCATAAAAATTGATTGTTTGTCGTGCAGTCATAAACTGATTGTCCCAAGTTGTCGTTAGTCCATGACACATCAGAAGGTTATACCCTAAACCGTGTGCAAACTTTGCAGTTGCATCAATACAATACTCGGTCTGCGCTCCGCAAAGCTCGATCTGAGCGATATTTAAATGCGTGAGCAGTTTTTTTAAATCAGTCTGATAAAAGCTGTTAGCATGTTTCTTTGCCAAAAAGAAAACTTCATCAGGCAGTTCAAGTTCAGAGACCAAGCGCCACGCTTCAGATCCTTTTACCAATTCTTCATCTTGATGTTGAATAACAATTATGGGTTTATTTTTAGCAGTATATTCTTTTGTACGGTTCAAAATTCCTGCAATCAGTTGTTTGAACTGATAGATATCTGATTCTGCATTGTGACAAACACCGTTTTGAACATCGACAATTAATAAAGCGTCTCCTACCATGTAAGATATCTCTCCTTAATTTGAATAGTATTAAATTTTGAATCCTAAAAAGTATTTATATTGTCAACAAATCAACAGTTTTATCAATTAAATAATCTGGTTCTTCCTTTTCAAGCAATGAAGTGGCATGCGTTCCCCATGTTACAGCACAAGTCGAAACATCTGCCGCCTTCCCCATCTGCAAATCATAGATTGCGTCCCCAATCATTATTGTCTCACTTTTTTTCAAATTACCTATTTCTAAAAGATGCTGAATGCCATCAGGTGCTGGCTTGTACTTTTTTACTTGATCAGAACCACAAACTATCTGAAAATACTGTAGAATATTCAATTGCCTTAAATTTCGATTTAGTGCTAATGAGTGTTTACTCGAGAGGACAAACATTTTTTTATTCTCTGAGAATAGTTCTTGTAAGACATAATCTATTTTAGGAAAAAGCGCCAGATTTTTTGATTCAAGCGCCTTATAGTGTGTACGGAAAGAATCGATTAATTCCACAAGCTGATTATCCGTAACTTTTTTATTTGCCATTTTTTTAAAAGAGATCTCAATTGGAATACCCATATAATATTCTATGTCTGCAGCTGGCGGCACAGGTAGTGAAAGATCTTTAAATGCTGTCTGTGTGGCATAAACAGCTGTCTTGCCTGAATTAGCTAATGTCCCATCAAAATCAAAAATAAAGTTTCTCATTATTCCGCTCCTACTTAATTATAAAAAGAATTGCGGACTAAGTATTACCTGCCCGCAATCCACTGATTATTTGAGTTATAACACTGTATTTGATACGCAAATTTGTCATTTCAGTGACCCTTATGTTTTTGCTGCTGTTTAATCTTTTTCTGTTCATACTGACGCTGTTTTTTGTTTTTTTTCAACACACTGCGCTGCTTCCTTTTATCCGATTTGAAACCTTGATATCGGTGCTGAAGCGTCTGCTGCGCTTTCGTACCTTTGAAATCTGCCTTGACAGTTTTACGAGCTAACCGCTGCAATCTTTTGGGATTCACACGTGTAAAAGAAAGGCTAGTCTGTTGGTGCTGCTCATAAAAAACTAAATTTTTATAGTGTGTCAACAAATAGGAATAAATATGCCGTGTTTTCGGCACTGATGTTCCCAAGTTGATTTCTGCAACGCGATAAGAATCTTGCGTTTCTTCTTCAAAGATTCCCTTATAGAACGGTGGTTCATAAATGATCGTTAAACTTCCCTTTATGGTTAACATAAAAAGTTGCCCCTCCTTTTAATTACAGATAGAAGGACAACCAAGGAGGCAGGTTACTGACTAGTGATTTCGCGCTAGCGTCTGGACTACCAACCAGACCGTGTTTTTACTATCGGATATAGTATAACATACTATTCATAGGCTATGAGTTCCCCTTTTTGAGTTTTTTGTTGATTTTTTCAACGTCACGGCGTCCGCTTGCCATATTAATAGACCATATCACCACATATATGATAACAAAAATAATTGTGAAAGATACCAGTACTCCCCATTGAAGTGGGAACCAACCACATAAGACTGCTAATGGAGTGAAACCGCAGAAAGTAACAAAAAAATGAGTTATTGTCTGACGTGTAATGCTCCATCCTTCCTTCTCAAAAATCAAGGATGAAATAGAAAATAAAATTCCCATCAAACCCCATAAAATAATTGAAATTGCTACAGCATTTAATGGCCTGCTAAACATTTCTGTAAATTGTGGTGCTGATGGTACATAGTCTTCAAGTCCATAAGCGTACGAGAAAAAAAGTGAAATCAATAACCCAAGGGCAATACCAACAGGAATTCCGTGAAATGCTAGCTTTAATAATTTATTGTTCATTATAGATTCAGCCTCCTTTTTAATTCTTTTACAAATCTGCGCGAAACCAGTGCTGTCTGGTTGTTGTTTAAACGTATTATGATCGTTCCTGCTGAGCTCATTTCAAGATGATCTACAAAGTTAAAATTAACTATTTCACTGCTCGAAACTTGAATAAATTGTTCAGGTAATTGCTTTACTAGCTGATAGATCCTCATTTTGACCTTAAAATCACCTTGACTTGTTGTATTGCAAAAAACATATTTATTTTCTGTATAAAAACGAATAATCTTCTTGAACTCTAACGGTGCAGCAGTTTCTTCTCTGTAGCCCCATATAAATGTCGTATCTTGCTGTAAGTTGACCGCTATTTGCTGGTGCCAAGGCTCGATTCTTTTCAAGAAAAAATCAACATGTTCGTCATGTTCTGGATCAATATAAAAATTTACACGCATTTGTTTGCCCCCCTTTCTTTGTTTCTTAATTAAGTATACAAGCTCAGGGATGTTTTCGTTCCTCTAAATGATAATCGGTTATTTTTTGCTGATTAATGGTCAAAAAATTGCTACAGAAATTGATATCTATGCATCAATTATGTTACAACCGCCTCTACTGTATTCATAGCGAAAAGCTGTTGCTTGGCCTGCACAACTTTTTGTGTGCTAGAATAATCAGTAAAGAAGTATTCGGTCTCAGGAATTTTTAGCTATTTTAGAGACGCTTATTAACTATTAAAAAGGAAGATTGAGTTTGAAATCTATTAATCTGTTATTTTCGATTGACAATAATTTTTTTGAGCAATTAAAGACAACTTTGTATTCTCTCAGGGCAAACACACCAAACACTTTTTTCCGTGTATTTGTGCTCCAAGAGAAGCAATTTTCCTGGAAAAATGAATTTAAAAGTTTCTGTTCCGCCCTAAATATGACTTATGAACCACTCATCCTTGGTACAAGCAGATTCAAATATGCACCTATTAACAAACGTTATCCTAAAACTATTTATTATCGACTGCTAGCTCAAGAATATCTTCCGAAAGATATAAAAAAAGTTTTATACTTAGATGCCGATATTCTATGTATCAACAATATTTCTGCTTTTTACAGCTTAGACCTCAAGAATCACCTTTATGCAGCTGCAAGTCATTCACAACTGACTAACTTTACGACTGTTGTTAACAAAGTTCGGCTACAAAATTATGAGACCGAACAGTATTACAATTCAGGTGTTTTGCTGATCAATGTTACGCAGGCAAGACGCCATATCAAATACAAAGACATTTATGCATTTATACAGAAAAAAAGCGCAACACTTCTTCTGCCTGATCAAGACATCTTGAATTCTTTATATGGCAATCACATCTTGCCTCTGCCTGACCAGATTTATAATTTAGACGCCCGTAAAAATTTGATATATGAGATGATCAGCAATGGCACTTGGAATTTGGACTGGATCATCAAAAACACGGTTTTCCTTCATTTTTGTGGCAAAGAAAAGCCTTGGGAAGAAAATAGTAAGGGTAAATTTGTGGTTCTGTATAAACATTATGCCCATTTGGCAAATTTGACCGTAGTTGAAAATAATTAGACAAAAAACTCTCAGATTTGATCTCGTATTGGATCAATTCTGAGAGCTTTTTAAGTTTAAGCTGCAACTTTTAAATTACTGTGGTTAAAAGTCGATTTTCCTTTTAACACACACAATATTCAAATAGTCAGACGTTACGCCGACGGAATATCAAGTATCCCAAGAAAAGAAAGACACCTGTATAGATTAAGTTACCCCAAACAAGCTCGGTGTTTGATAAACGAGTTAGCGTTCCGATAACAGTTGAGTTGCTTAATTGGCTTGGAAGATTTAGCATGTTTAGCGGATTCCATTTTAGCCATTCCCACTTGTTAATCAACATGAACATCAGACTAGAAACAATACTGGTTGCAAAATAGCCGACGATCCCGACTGAAATTGCAGCTGCTGAACTTTTGAACACATTTGCTAGCAATAACACCAAACTCAATAATAGCCATAAACCAACAAAGTTACCTGCATAAGTGACTAAAGTTACATGCATCACAGATTGATCGTTTGTATAAATATCGCTGAAGCTAAACTTTGAGTTAAAAAGTACAACTTTTAAAATAACTGAGAATACAAAAGACAGAACATAAAAGTATAAAGAATAAATAAACATCGTAATCCATTTACTTGCTAAAATTTCGCCACGATAGTACCTGCGATAAAGCAATTCCTTAATTGTTCCATACTGAAACTCCATGGCGATAATTGTACTGCAAGCTGCAATCATAAAGAAAACAATCCAAGAAGTCCCACCATAAGCGGCAATAAATTCTCCTTTAGGATCAGAAAAACTAGGCTGCATTTTACTGAAAACAGCAAATATTGTCATCAAAACCAATAAAGCAATTGTTCCAATAAGGGTGCTTTTCTTGTGTATTAATTTAAAAAGTTCTTGTCTTATTAATGTTACCATTCTTCTACTCCTTTACCTGATCATTATCCAAAAGATCTAACAATGATGTTTCCAGATCATTTTGTTCGTGCTGGACATCGACAATATTTATATTATGATTGCTCATCAACTGAATAAGACCGGTCAATTGTTCATCACTTGTTTTCTTGATTTTCAACTTATCTGATTTTTCTAACTCAATTCCTTCAGCAGTAAGGATCTCACGTGCTTGAGTATCGTCAGATGTCTTCAATATTAAATAATTTCCATTTGAATCACTTAGAGCTTCCATACTAGTCTGCTTGATTATTTTGCCTTTATCAATAACTACAATCTCATCAACTAGTTTTTCCAATTCACTTAAGATATGACTTGAGATTAAGAAAGTCGTACCTTTTTTAGCTAAAGAAAGAATTAAATTACGCAGTTCCTTCGTTGCCTTAGGATCAAGACCGTTCATCGGTTCATCAAGGATTACAAATTTAGGATTGTTCAAAAGTGCTAGAGCTATGCCCAACTTTTGTTTCATTCCCAGTGAATAAGCTTTAGCCTTTCGATTGATATAGGATCCAATTTGCAGTTCGTCAATGATATTTTGAATATCTTTTTTGCTCTCTGCCGCATTATCTGCAAAAAGTTCCAAATGCTGCATTCCAGTTAAAAAAGGATAAATTCCAGGATATTCAATAAGAGCTCCAACTTCACTTAGAGCTTGATGCTTTGTTATTGAAACATCTTTACCATCGATTAGAATACTTCCACTTTGAAAATCAAACAACCCCAAAATTGCTTTCATAATTGTCGTTTTCCCAGCGCCGTTAGGACCAACCAAACCCACAATTTTTCCTGGTTGAACGTTAAAAGAAACATCTTTTAACACTTTATTCTTGCCAAAAGACTTATTAAGTTTTTTGACAGTTAAAATGTCGTCCATAATTAATTCTCCTTTATATCTATGCAGCAATGAATAACATGCTCATAATAAGTATTATTATATTTATCCATCGGTTGACATATTATTGTGATCAAGCAATTCTATAAAAACAACTACCAACTAATCAATCACTAGTCTTTTTATAAATTAATTCACTTTAATCTTTTTCCATGTTATTGAAAAAAAAGCTTAAAGTCAAGTTGATTATTTATGCTAAAACTCTTTTTTGTAGAGCTTTTTTGGCACATAATTCGTTTTTTTCTTACCAAAATCAATCAATTTATGCTATAAAAACTAATGTTAAGTATTACTATGTGCTACCTAGATACTTTAGGCGGCAACATAAAGACAGTTCCTCTCAACTAACTCAAAAGTTTGTAGCAACTTTCACAATTAGACTAATCTTTTCCCAAAAAATGTAATATTACTCAGTTGCAACAAGTTTTTTAAGTTTTACTTAAAAAAGCTATCTTATATATTACGGAACAAAAAGATCATTTTTGTGGTAACTATAATTTCTATAACATCCGTCCTACTACTTCTGTTATATTCAATCATTTTTAAGCGTTTGTCTGCTCAAGACCAATCATCTTAAAAAATATCTTAACAAACGAAAATCAATTAGATTCTAATCAGTCCGAGTTTTCTTGTAGATGACCAAGATTGACCATATAAGACTGCTTAAAAAGATTAACGTAACACAACTTTTTTCCATTTACGAATTTTAGGTCTGAAATTTGTAAATGGCGCAACCGAGTTAATGTGAACCCATTTCCAAACAGGCCACATTGCCTTTGTCGTAGCCCATTTTTTCTGACCGGCCTCAAACAGTTCCCTGTCGTCCAATTTGTTTACCCATTTGGAGAGTTGACTGACCAATTCGTCTAGTTTGGACATTTGTTCTTTGATCATCAAACCGGTGTACTGTTGATAAAAGTCTTGATATAGTTGGCCTAATTCATTCCATTTATATTTAGGTGTTGGAGTCTGTACATCGAGCCCGGCACGCTCTTGAGCATCCCAAGATAACAACAATGTTAGCCATCCAATTTGATAAGCCAACATCTCAGACGGAGTTTTGTCCACAGCATCTATTCGTTTATTTTTGAGAGCCTCTGGAACCTCTGTAAATTCCAAAATAAACTTAGAATAGCTTTGATTGATTGCCTTAATCAACTCTTCATTAGAGCTATAACTTTTCATTTTTTTCTCCTAAATTTTCGGCTAAGGGAATTAAAACAATTGAATGTATCAGCATAAAAAAACGAATAATAGCTCTTGGATTTAATTTTGAGAAAAAGTTATCCCTTTACTTTTCAAGTTTTGCAAACATTCATTTAAATACTCATCATTATGCTCAGGATAAATCGGCGTACTTAGGCTAACAGGTAAAAGTTCTTTGTAAGCCTCACAATGTAGACCACGGTACATAGCGTCATACCACTTATCAGCTGGATGATAGCCCCGCTTCTCCATCTCCATTAATACGAGCACATGGAACTGATATAATTTGTACGGTGAGTATTTAAAAACGTAATTAACTGTTGCGTGTGGCCGGCCCCAACCATTTCCGCGCAGTGCAGCTAGCTCACGATGCTGCCCTAACAATTGCTGCCTTGGAAGCTTTGAAATCAATTTTTGATGCCATAAACGCATAATAAGCAGGTTTCCTTTCAGAAATTATTTTTTCAGAAAAAACAGCAAAAATAACTGAAGTAGTAAGACAATCATAAATACAATACTAAGCGCAACAAATGCCATTAATCTAAAATCCGCTGCAGATCCTAATAAAACGACGAAAATTGTTACAGCTGCAAAAAACAATAGCCACAAAACACTGATGATCCACCAAGTAGTTAACTTCATATGTTCAGTCCCTTCATTAAATAAACATTTACATTCTATTATGCCTTAATTTTATTGATATAAAATAGTACGTGCAGCATACTTAATCATATTGTAATCATTTTAGGTAATACTTGTCTAAGAATGGCACTCGTGCGAGTTTACGATTCTTTTTTATATCTAAATCAAACAAGTTTTAAAACAGTTATATTTAGTATTCAGAAAAGGTCACAGTTTGTGCAGCAGGTTTAAAAACAGCATGTGCACCTAATGGTGTTGTCAGCATTGGAACAGTATGGCAGCAATTGTAGTCATAAAGGATAGGAAGATTTTGCCCATTCAAGACTTCAATTAGAATTTCCAGTGGCTTTTTGTTACTACCGGAATCATCAAAAAGAGCATGCTTGCCTAAAACAATTCCTTTTACATTATCAAAAACACCGGCATCTTTCAACATTGCAAAATTTTTCTCGACAGTCGCTGCATCTTTCTCTGCATCTTCAATCAAAAGAAGATTATCTTTTTTTAATTTGGGGAAATACTTCGATCCCATAATACCGTAAATTGTATTTAGATTGCCACCTATAATTCTGCCTGAAAGTTCTGGATCTTTCCCAATATAACCCCATTTATTTTTATATTGTTTTTTAGGTCTTTGATACTCATCCCAATTCAAGGATTCTTCACTCCAAAATGCCGGTGCTTTTACTGTTGTAGAGGTTTTGTTTGTTAAAACCTTGCTAAATGCTTTCCATGTCTCATCCACAAAAGGTTTCCACTCCCCAAAAGAAGCCACCAACGCAGGTCCATATAGGATGCGGCAAGCTGGTGCTTGTGTTTTAATCGCAAGCAACAACGCAGTTGCGTCAGAATAACACCAACGAAGGTTTTAGGATGCTCCTGCAGGTAAGTATAATCAATATAGGGCAGCACTGCATTTGTGTTAGTTCCTCCAATAGTTGCCATAATCACATCAACTTGATCGTTATGTATAAGCTCATTAATTTCCAACGCCCTTTCTAGAATTGAAACAGAACGATAAAAATCTTTTTTACCTGTTAGCTGACCTGGGATTAGATGAACATTCTTTTTCTCTAAGTACTTTTGAGCACGCTCAAAGCTAATTGGCGAAAATGCTGTAATTGGCGTTGATGCTGAATAATATCCAATGCTTAACATTCAGATAACCTCTCCATCTATTTAGTCTAAAAATCCCTTAATTATCGCCAATCGCTGTTTTGGAGTTTCTTGATCAGTAAAGACATAATCTTCATTTTCAAACAGATCTTTACCTTGCCACCATCGCATTAACAAGTCTCTTGAAAAAGGAGCGCTTTTGAGAGAATTTCTTGCTAATGTTTCTTCAAATGAGGTATCAAAATAAAAAAACAGCATTTTAGCACCATACTTTTTCTTAAAAGCCAATAATATATTTTTATAAACACTCTTTTTGAATATTCCCTCCACAATAACATAATCAATATTATTTGCGCCCCAGTCAATAATATTTTCAAGCAGAGAAATTGATTTATTTTTGGCGTGATCCGGTTCAGCCAACATTTCTCTTCGTAAAACATCTTGACTAAGCAACAAGGCATTCGGCGAAAGCATTTCTTTTACTGCTCTTGCTGTTGTCGTCTTACCAGACCCAGAATTACCACGCAATAAAATTATTTTTTGCATGAGAAGCTCCCCTTTTTTCAGTCTAACTGATATGGCGTGCAGTTATTTTCAACGCATGCTGAAAATATGCACACTTTTAGTATAACATGTCATTTAAAATTACTTGTTTTTTTAGGATAACGCTGTTATCCTAATTGTTAGGGGGGGCTGAATTTGTCTGATAAAAAACAATACACGAAAATAAAAATTCTACAAACTGCACTTGAAGACATCGATAAGAACGGATATGAAGAACTTTCTCTGCGCAAACTTGCAAACAATTGTGGATTAACTACTGGTGCATTTTATAAACATTTCGCAAGCAAGGATGAGCTATTCATGTCACTAATGCTAAAATTGTCAGTATCGCTTACAGAAAACATTAATCTAAAAAGCAACGAGCAATATACTCCCCGTGAAGAGCTTCTACATTTAGGTCAAAATATTTTTGCTCTTTTTAAAGAAAAAACCAATCTCGTAGACTTTTTGTTTTTCAATCCAGTGGCTCAATCGGTTTATAAGCAAAGCAGTGAGGTTCAAAATGCTTTTCCTCTTTTACGATCTGTCCGTACGCTGATAAATGAGTTGATAGATTATGAGTCACTTGAGCTGGATTCAACTGAAACATTCATCAAAATTTGGGCATTTCTTCAAGGTTATATGCTATTGGTCCGCAACGGTGTAACTGAGTTCGATGTTACCCTCCTATCAGCTACATTGAACAGCCTGCTAAGAAAGGATAACTAAAATATGAAAAACACATTAATCATCTACTGTCATCCGTACTCAAAAAGTTTTAATCATGCAGTTTTAGAGGCAATTAGACATGGATTAGCTAAGAAAGGCGTAAATTATCAAGTTATAGATCTATATGCCGAAAAATTTATCCCTGCTTATACCAAAGAAGAACTTGCTCTCTTTAATAGTGGAGAAACTTTAGACCCGCTCGTTTCACGTTATCAGCAAATGCTGAAAAAAGCTGATCAGATAATCTTTATCACTCCCGTTTGGTGGAATAGCCTTCCCGGAATGTTAAAAGGCTTTATTGATAAAGTTATGAAAAAAAAATTTGCGTATTTACCCACTAAAACAGGAATTGCTGGGCGACTAACTAATCTCGAAAGCGCAAAAGTTTTTACGACTTCAACTTCACCAACATGGTATTTGAAACTCTTTTGTGGAAATGCCATAAACAGGACATTTGTTAAAACAACACTTAAGCAGCTAGGCGTCAAGAAAACTGTGTGGCAAAATTTTGGCAGAATCGACATCAAAACAATGGCGCAGCGAAAGGACTATCTCGACAAATTAGCGAAAAGAATTTAAAAGCCTGGCATTATATCGAAAATAAAAAATGTTTCAAAATGAAACACAATTAATAATATTGATCGTAATTTAGCCAAAAGAACTGGTCCAATTTCAATGGGCCAGTCTTTTTTGCAGTATTTCTGCAAAATCTATATCAATATGTTCATTCACTAACTACTTCAAAAACTTCACAAACACAGGGAATTTTCTCGTTAAAGGTTTTACCAACTTTACTGTACTCTTTCTTGAAAAAATCAATGTGGACCTTGCGCCAATATTTTAAGCTACGATTTCCCTCGCCTTCGTGGTAAGCATGTTCTTGGGATACTAGATCAAATGGGATAATTTCTACAACTCTCGTTTGTGTTATGCATGTTGGGTTTCCCTGCCGATCTAAAACGATGTTATATTGTCCAACCCGTGGTAATTTCTCATCCGGTGTATATAGCTCGTAAGCTGACGTTGTTGCTGTTTTTGTACCTTTAAGAACTAAGGACGCTAGATTGTCTGCACTTTCTTCATAACCGAAAGAGTATGCTGAATACTCCTCATCAGCCAAGTGCTTTGATTTAGCAAAGCTTTGCCAATACCTTTTTATTTCCTGTTGATCCATACAACAAATCTCCCCCATTTATAAGTATAGCCATGTACGTACTTAAAGCTGTACGATGTTCATACCGCATATCAATTACTTTTCAAAACTCAAGACAAGCTTACCGACAACATGCTTGATTTGATGAAACTTGCGTAAATTGGCAGCGTTGAAAGGCGCAACCTGCGCAATTCTGACAACAAGTTCTTCAGAAGCAACTTGGTTTAATACCGCCTCTAATTTATTCCCGTTGGATTTTAAAAAGAAGAGCTGCACTCGCGGGTCTGCAGCATCAGAAACGGTTGAGAATAACTTACCATCAGGCGCTAAAATCGTTAAGGAATTGCTTAATGTCTGCCCACCCACTGTATCAATTATTTTATCGACTTGGGATACTTTCTGTCTAAAGTCTTCATTGCGATAATCAATTATATGCAGTTTTTCATCAAAATCTTTTAAAAAATCCGCTCCTAATTTACTTGCTGTAGTATAAATATCCGCTACTTTGTGCTGACGTATAAATTGAATAGCTGCAAAACCAACACTGCCCGCCCCTCCATGAACGAGTACACGGTCAGTTTCTGTTAACTCCATATTATCATATACAAGCTGGTAAGCTGTCTGAACACCTAATGCACATGCAGCTGCTTGTTGGTAGGTCACATTTTGCGGTATTCGTGCTACTTGCGATTGCCCCACTGCAACACATTCTGCATAACTTCTTAGATGCGGGCTTGCAGCAACACGTTGCCCTATCTGAAATTTGGTGACCTCGTTTCCGACCTTAACAATCTCCCCCGCGACAGAAGAACCTGCAACCAATGGCGTTGGTTTCTCACGCCCTTTTAGTCCTGCACGAAACTTCACATCATAAGGATCAATCGCCACCGCATGTTGTTTGATTAAAACTTGCTTTGGTTTCAAAGCTGGAAGCGATATTTCTGCGTCCACCAATACATTGACATCTCCATAACTTTTCATCTGTACGGCATACATTATGAAACCCATCCCCCTTTAAAAACGCTCACATTTATTTACCTGATTATAGCATATAACCTCCTAATTTATTTTTTGCGAGTTTAAAAATGAATAATCCTTTAACCCATCTGTAAAAAATGACCATTCATATTCAAATACAGACCAATTGTCTTTTCAACAATATTAAAGTGAAATTCTAAGTTAAAGTTGATGTATCAGATAAAGGGAGGTAAAAAATATGACGATTCTTCAAGCAACCGAATTAACAAAAGTTTACAAAGATACTATCGCAGTTGACCATATCAATCTTAATATCAAAGCAGGAGACTTAGTCGCTTTCTTAGGTCCTAATGGTGCAGGCAAATCAACAACCATCAAAATGTTGACAACAATCCTAAAACCAGATGCAGGAACAATTAGAATCAATAATTTAAGTAACCCAAATAAAATACGTGAGAATATCGGGATAGTTTTTCAAGAAAGTGTTTTAGATGATGAGTTAACTGTCAAAGAAAATCTTGTTTCACGCGCCCAAATGTATCCTCATCTTTCAGCCGAACGAGTTGAAAAGGTTATCGCAAGCGTTCGTGCCCAGAGTTTTGCTGACAAGCTTTATGGTGCTTTATCTGGAGGCCAAAAAAGACGTATTGATATTGCACGTGCCTTATTAAATGATCCGCGAATTCTCTTTTTAGATGAGCCAACTACTGGGTTGGATATTCAAACCCGCTCATTGATTTGGGAGCTTCTTGCACAAATGCAGCATCAAGAAAAAATGACCATTTTCCTGACAACTCACTATCTCGAAGAAGCTGAACAGGCAGACGATGTTTATATCATTGATCATGGACGCATTGTTGCTGAAGGAACTGCTGCAGAGTTAAAAGAAAAATATACTAATAACGTTTTGCTCATCACAGCTGGTGACTTGAATGCGATTCAAAAAGACCTGCCGCATAATATTGATTGTCGTCAAACTGCAAAAGGTTTATTAATCAATGTTGCCAGTGCTCATCAAGGTATTAGGCTTTTAAACAATTATATAGAAAAGATAACTTTATTTGAGTTTAGACAAGGATCAATGGACGATGTCTTTATTAAACTAACTGGAAGGGAGATTAGATGATGTTTGCATTGACAAAGCGTAATCTTAAGCTTTATTTTCGAGATCATAGTGGAATGTTTTTTTCCCTATTGAGCTCATTGATCGTTCTCGGGCTTTATATTCTTTTTCTTAAAAATGGAATGGTCAAAAACTGGCAACATGTCCCTAACACTAAAAAATTGCTCGATCCTTGGCTAATGGGAGGAATGCTTTCGGTCACAGCAACGACCACTACATTAATGGGAACAGCCCAATTAGTTAAAGACAAGGAGCATCATCGGTTTAACGATTTTTCAATTACACCTCTGAATTCATTTTCAATTCAATTAGGTTATTTTTTAAGTGCTGTTTTAATCGGTTTCATTATGCAGATTGCTGTTTTAATAGTCACATGGGTTTATTTTACATCCGTTGACGATATAGCAATTAGTTTACGTATTTTACCAAACTTATTTAGTTTAATGCTGCTTAACTCCTTCTGTGCAGCTTCATTGAATCTTTTGATCGTTGTTTTTTTAAAGAAAGTAACTACGCTAGGCACCGTTTCGACAATTATTGGAACTGCAACTGGTTTTTTTGCAGGAGTCTATATACCGATTGGTTCCCTTCCTCATGCTGCACAGACACTGATCAAACTTTATCCGGGAGCTTATTCTGCATCACTTTATCGGCGTATTTTGATGCATGATCAACTCACAGCTTCATTTCGTCATTTACCAAGTGAACAAGCAGTCTCCTTCAAAAAAATATTAGGTATTGGTTTTCAGTGGAATTCTCTTACTACATCTTCACAGGAATTAATGGTCATCATAACTGTTATGTTTCTTGCACTACTGCTTGTAGGTGTTAAAGTTACTAAATTTGAACGATAGTTTTTTATGAAATATTTTGTTTAACTAGAATGATAGTAAAATACACGGAACAATTAAAAAAACAGGGATGCAGAGCAAAAATAATATTTTGCTCCACATCCCTGAAGTTTTGTATCACTATTAGTAAACCTTATGTCTTTTATTCTTTTTTTACGCTCGTAGTATTTTTCAATTTTTTATGCTAACCCCAAACTTCTTGAGCAGTTTTAATCACAAGTTTGATTTTAGCCCATTGCTGTGCTTCTTCCAGTTTGTTTCCTTCTTCGGTTGAAGCAAAACCACATTGTGTACTCAAAGACAGATTCTCTAATGGAACATACTGGGCTGCTTCCTTGATACGTTTCAATAATACACTCTTATTTTCCAGTTCTGGTTTTTTGCTCGTAATCAATCCTAGCACGACCTCTTTACCATCAGGAACTGATTTCAAGGGAGCAAAATCGCCTGAACGGTCATCATCGAATTCTAAATAGAAAGCATCAACATTTTCTTTTGCAAATAATTGATCCGCAACTGGAGCATAACCACCTGAAGCTGCCCAAGTTGAATGATAGTTTCCTCGACAGACATGTGTGCTGATACGGAGGTCATCAGGGAGGTTCTCAAGAGCTGCATTATTGAGCTTCAGATATAGTTTCTGCAATTGAAGCCGATCAAATTCACCGTTAGCCATTTCCTTCCAGAAACCTTCATCAACAACCATCCCCCATGTACAATCATCAAACTTAATATCGCGGCATCCCAAGTCATAAAGTGCGATGATCAAATCATGGTATGCATGTGCAATATCAGCGATCAAGTCATCTGTATTTGGATAATACTTATTTGCTGCGGCTTCGTTTTCTTCACCTCTAACCAGCTCAGCATAGAACTGGGCTGGTGAAGGAATACTCTGACGAGCAGTGACTTCATTATCGTCCGCTACCAAATCATGTAAAAATTTGTATGCTTTTACATCTGGATGTTCTGGATTAAAAACAATTTTACCATCGATCTTTGCAGAATCAGCGCGCGTTTCTTCATCATGGAAAAAATATCCGTGTTCTGGGATAGTGTGCTTAATACCGTCAAATCCCCAAAAAGTGTCTAAATGCCAATAGCTCCGCCGGAACTCACCATCAGTAACAACTTTCAAACCCGCGTTTTTTCCTTCTGGACCAAGTCTTTAATAACAATGTCTTCAATCTTTGATAAAGCAGTATGATCTATTTTCCCATCCTCAAAATCAATACGAGCTTGCTTAAGCTGTTGCGGCCGTAAAAAGCTTCCAACAATATCGTAATGTAGTTTAGTTGCTGTTGTACTAGTCATAATTAATCAATCTCCCTTTATATTTAAATTTCATTCATAACATGCAAATGACTTTTTCATAAATAAAAAGCGCCCCTAGATGTCCACCTTTAAAAGGTTTAACATCTAGGGACGCGCTATTTTATCTATTCGCGTGATACCACCCTAATTCGATAACATTTCACAATGCTATCCTCAATGAGTACACTGAACTTAAAAGCTATACTCAGATACTATAACGAATATCACTCGTAAACAGTTTATCTATCATATCTGCAATAAAACTCACCGCTTAAAATTATACCCAAAGACCATATTCATCGATGGTACCTATATCGCTTCTCAGCTACCGCGACTCTCTAAAAATAGTAGTACATATCAATTACTCATCTTTTATTAACAAATTCTAACTTTACTTTAATGATAATATTACCTTCTCATTTAAATGTCAAGAAAAATTCTCTTAACTATTGCAAAATCGCAAATTCGGATTAAAAAAACTATTCGAACGAATTTTAACACTTCTTTTTAGAAAAAACGCTTACTGCGGAGCTGCATTCTGTGTTACGTTTGGAGAGCCACCAGTCCCAGTTTGCAAAATATTTTCGTTTATCAATTGAATAATTTCTTTATTTTGTGGTAGATCTGAATGCTGCGAGTCCTTGCCGGTAACAGTTATCTTAGTATACTGTGCAACCTGATTTTGGAAAATATATTTACCAGCACTAACACTTGTAGAAGGTACAATACCATCTGTCGTATAATTTGTCGTTCCATCAATTGAGTAGACTGTTAAATTGTGAGGCAGTTTTTCCCTCCCAGCAATTAATTCCTTCAAAATATTTGTTCGTTGATTTATATTTGTTTCCGCAAAATTATATGGGGTGCCAATCGTCATTAATCTATCCAACAAAAGTTGATTTTGATCCATGTATTTTTCTAAGTAAAGTGTATAAATCAATCCCCCATTTGAGTGTCCAATACCAGAAAAATGATTAAACTGATATTTCTTGGCTAAATAATTCATTGCTATCGACATCCACTTGGCTTGTCTTTGGATATTTTGATAACCATCATGATTGTTCTCGAAAGCGATAACAATGAAAGGTCTTGTATCACGAGGGAAAATTCTGCCGCTGATTCGCAATTGATTATTTGTTTTAACTGTGATTTTTAACAAACTTTGTTTTTTATTTCCGGTGTTAAGCTTACCAATTAATCCATCAAATCGGTTTTCTGTTGCACTTGAACCTGGTATAAGAATCACCGGGTACAATTTCGATCTATTCTGAACACGTTCTTTGGTAACATGTGTTTTAGTCCAGAAATATGCAGGGACTCCAACTGCGACTGTTGCAACAACAATAACTAGTATTAATATACTAAATGAATTCGACAAGAGTTTTTTTCTCATTTCTGCTCCTCCTCTGCCCTTATCGAAGAAAAAGCCGAAGTTTCTAATACTTTGAAGAAGGGATAGTATAGCAATATACTAATAATAAGAATAATCAGTGTGAATATTAAGGAACCCCAATGCCCATTTGTCCCCATAAATGCATTTAAAATAGTCGGCGTATTTAGCGGCACTTGATAAACGGATGGAAATATCAACCCGCTCTTTAGTGCCAAAGTTCCCAATAGAATACTTATCACAGGTACGAGAATAAATGGAATAAGCAATACAAAGTTAAAAAATAAAGGTATTTCTGCTAAAAAGCCACTATTAACATTTAAGAAAACCGGAAGCAAATGTTTCCATGCGTCAATTCGATGATTGCGGTAACGTGAAAATAGTAAAAACAAAAGTAACAGGGCCAACACCTGCCCATAACCGCCTAAAACCGCAAAAGAATCACTTAAACTGTATATATTTAACGGATGAGGCAGCCCTTCCAAGTTACCTTTTATTAAGGCGGCCGAAAGGTTGGCTCTCGTTAAATCACTGTCTGTATGTGCAACCAAAACCTGATCAGGACTGATAAAACCTAACCAGACAAACAAGTTGCGGCCCGTTTCTCTTAGGATGATACTTGACAGCTGATGTTGATCATCACTTAGTAAACTTCCTATACCTGAAAGAACAGGCCCTGAAAGATTTGAAAAAACATTCGTACTGAACAGGTGTTCTAATCCTTTAATTGCACCACCCAAAACAATGGTTCCCATCGAAAATGACCATACAGATTTAAGATGTAAATATTTTTTGCCTACATGATAAAAATATGCACCAATTAGCCCAATTGCCAACACTTCTATAAAAGGAATATTTCCGCTTAAATTAACCTGTCCCGTTCCATCTGCAGGTGTTCTTTTTACGTGAAAGTTTATGAAGAAAAGTAAAATAAGTGCCACTACAGCACTTGGGATGGCTTCTTCTTCATCAAATAAGCTTCCTCGGTACCATGCGACAGCTACACAAAGCAGCAACAGCGCAACATCGAAGAATACACAGCTCAATAAATGCGCAACACTATTTGCATCTGATATCCAAGAAAACTTATCAAGATGATATATTTCATAAAAAAAGCCATGTGGCTGAAAAAAAGAAAGCATCAAGCATCGAATCAATATCCCTATCAGCAATAGTGGTGACACTTTTTTTAAACCAAAGTAGCAGCTTCTTAACCATTTCCATTTTTGCTGCTTATCCTGCAGCCTGTATAAGTATGCAATTATTTTATTACCTGTCATGAGTCATCCCTCTTTATCTCTCAACTGAATTGATTGTACCACTCTCAACAAATTTCGTCGCTGTTGATTTTTCTTCCCTCATAATTGAACGTAGCAACTAAACAAGCTTCTGCATTTTTGTCTACACATGTCTCAGAGCTTAGCGCTCAGAATAACTTTTGCAGCCATTTAGTGTCGTTCCCTTGGTTCATCTAGCACTGGTTTCAAAATTAACATACAAAAAGCACCCACTCGACTAATGTCGCCACTAGGTGCTTAAATGTAAAAAGTCTACCGTGAAAAAATTACCTAAGATTATTTAAAAGGATTCCAGAAACGTCCACCATTTACGCCGAAAAGCATAACCCCAACTAAAACAATTATAAAGATGACAATTAAAGAAAGATAGTCGCTTTTCTTGAAGTTTTTTTCCATATACCATGTTCTTTTTTTGTCGCGACCAAAACGACGCAATTCCATCGCTTGGCTAATAACTTCGATCCGATCTAAACTCGTAAAAATAAGTGGTAAAACAATCTGTGCGTTGCCGATGACTCGAGGCCAGAATTTAGCTTTTTTTGAAATTTCATATCCTCTTGCCTGCTGAGCCAAGCTAATCGTTCGATAGTCGCGTTGAACGTTTGGAATGTACCGCAAAGCAATTTCCACAGCATAACTTGTTTTATATGGAATACCAATTTTATTTAAACTAGCTGCAAATTCACTAGGATTTGTTGTTATCAAGAAAATTAATGCTAATGGAACTGCAAAAGTATACTTCAAAAAAAGGTTGAAGATATAGAAAAGTTCTTCCCACGATAAGTTGAAGTAATTTTCAGGATTTCGCCAAATCATGTGCTGTGTTCCATAGATTGTCATTCCATATCCCGGTGCGAAAACATAAACCATTAGTAAGTTAAGTGCAGCAAACACAATAATAAGCTTTAGAATAAGTGAAACTTCTTTAATATTGATTTGGGATATTTTGAATAAAACAAGCGAAAAAACTAATATTCCTATCAAAAAACGCGTATCATAAGTTACCATTCCAATTATCGAGAAGGCTATGAAGCCAATTAACTTAGTACTTCCGCTTAGACGATGCAAAAAAGTATCCTTGTCGTTGTAGCCGATTAAAAATTGACTGTTCATGCTCGGTCCTCTCTTTCAGCTTGAATAAACTTAGCCACAAAATCCGTTGCCGATGGCAATTGATAACGTTCCGCTAAATCAAAAAGACTGGTTCGAGCAAGATATGCTCTTTTTATTATCTCATCATTAGTTAAGACTTTTGCTGGTTCGGCGTCAAGCAACACTTTCCCGTGATCTAAGACGATCGTTCGTTGTGTATACTCAAGCATTAAATGCATATCATGTGTTATCAAAATGATTGTCAAATTATTCTTCTGCTGTAGTTTTTCAAGAAATGTCATTATCTCGGTGTAATGTTTTAAGTCCTGGCCAGCAGTGGGCTCATCCAAGATTAGCATCTCAGGCTTTAATACAAGCATCGATGCGATTGTGACACGCTTTTTCTGTCCAAAGCTCAAAGCAGAAATTGGCCAATGCCGCATTTCGTACAAGCCGCAAATACGTAAGATGTTTTCAACACGCTGCTTGATTTCGTCTTCCAAAAATCCGCGTAGAAGAAGGCCTGAGGCCACCTCGTCGTAGATCATAGTTTTAGATATCATTTGATTTGGATCCTGCAAAATATAACCTATGTATTGAGCACGTTCTTTCACTGACATGTTCAAAAGATCCTGTCCCTTAAATTTAATAGAACCACTTACTGGTGAAAGAAAACCTGTAATTAAATTACTTAGAGTGGATTTACCCGCACCATTTCGACCAACTAAACTAATCATTTCGCCCTTCTTAATTTCGAGTGAAAGATCTTTGATTATCGGATGTTCCTTTGTGTATCCAAATGATAGCGCGTTTATTGCTAAGAGTGTTGATCCTTTTTTAACTTTTTTGGAAAGTTTCGCATGTTCATTCCATTCAAACAACTTTTGATTTATCTGCGGCTCAGTGATCCGCGAAACTTGATCAATATTTTGACATTCAACTAAATTAATTCCTGCTCGTTTCAGTGCGCTAAGGTACAGCGGTTCACGCAAACCGAGTTTTTCTAGCAGTGATTGCTTCAATATTTTCTGAGGGCTGTCATTGGCAACGATTTTGCCATTACGCATAATAACGAGTCGATCAATTCCGCCCTTTAAAACTTCTTCAATTCGATGTTCAATAATTATAACTGTCAAACTTTGCTTCTGGGCTAACTGATCGATCAACTTAACTGATGCCGCGCCTGAAGCCGGATCTAGGCTAGCTAATGGTTCGTCAAAAAGCAGGATCTTGCTCTCATCTATTAAAACACCGGCCATTGCAACACGCTGTTTCTGTCCGCCTGAAAGTTCTTGCGGCGAATGCTGCGCTAAGTCTGTTAAATCAAGCTTTTTTGACCATTTTTTTGTAACTTCATGCATTTTTACTTGTGGAAGTTGATCATTTTCAAGTGAAAAGGCAATGTCTTCGGCAACTGTCAACCCAACAAATTGACTATCTGGATCCTGTAGCACAGTTCCGACATCGAAAGAAAGATCAAAAATGGAGCTGTTATTCAGCGGCTTGCCATTGATGAGACACTCGCCTGACATCTCTCCCGGATAGGCCTGCGGAATCAATCCATTTATGCAACGACCTAATGTCGATTTACCAGAACCAGAAGCGCCGGCAATCATTACTTTTTCACCAGGGAAAATATTTAAATTGATTTGATCTAATGTTTTTTCCGACTGTGATTCGTATTGAAATGAAAAGTTTTTAAAGCTGATAATTGGTTCAGTCATATGTTATCTTTCCTTTTTTAAGCTGCCTCGTTTTGTGCGCGTTTTCGCATAAAGAACCAGTAGAATTGTTCCGATCACAGCAACCGAAAGACTGTTGATTATCCATGTGGTAATACCTTGTATAAAGACCTTTTTGGCTGGTTCATGATAAATGATAATATCTCCGCTGGGTGCGAGCAAAACCCATGCAATAAAGTTAACAATAATTTGATAAACATTGAACCACACTAATTTTCCTTTGCTCAAAACGCCGCTTTGAATATCCAGCTTATTTTTAGCCAACCCAAAAGCAAAACCAACTAGACCATCGGTAATGACCCAAGTCCACCAAGGTGAACCGTATGTTACAAAGTCATTGAGCGTATGACCTATAAAAATTGCCAACCCCGCTGCAACTGGACCATAGATCGCTCCCAAAAGGGCTAAGAAACCTTCAGCAATGTTTAACTGAGTATTAGGAATTCCGGTTGGAATCGCAACAAATTTCATTAATACAAAAACAATGGCTGCTCCAATTCCTGTTGCAACAACAGTTTTGATTGAATTATTTCCATTATTTTTCATTGTAACCACTCCTTCAACTAAAATAGTTTTTTAATGGTGTTTTTGATTTATTGATCTAACGTTGAGAAAAGCAAAAAAGCATCCCTTCCACTTAACGAAAGGACGCTCGCGCGTGTTACCACCTGTCTTCAAACCCTTTTAGGTTCCTCTAAATATCTTGCATATTTTCAAGTATAACGGATTGCCACCGGCAGAAACTTGCCTAAAAGGCTCGCAACTACATGTTTTTCTCAGGAACCATATTCACTTAAACTTCACCATCGTTTCTCAGCAATCACGACTCTCTAAAGATGAAGTTAAAGCTACTCATTCCCTCACAATTCACAACCAAAAACTAACCTTTTACAAGTCTACAACATTGCTTTTAAAAATGCAATTTAGCTTTTAGTTCCTTAATTCAGTTCAATTATTCTGCTTTTTTATCCACTTAGCGGTTTTTTCTTTTAATAATTCAGCCAATTCTGCATGTGAAACATCCATTTTAATCAATATTGCATATGTAACGAGTAGCACATCCACTAACTCTTCCTTAGTATTGTTGAGACTGAGGTTTTTGTACGAACTTCCAGATACATCCTCTGCAGACAGGTATGCTTGAGATGCTTCTCCTACTTCTTCCATTAACTTTAAGAGCTGTTGTCCAACACTTTTCGGTTCAAGAGATGCTGCTTTTTCAATTTCAAGTATCAGATCGTTCACTGAAAATTCCTCATTTCATCAATACTTTTTCAAGCGTCTCCAGTACGCCGGAATTATTATTATCACACGAAGTAATGTTTGCCGCCTTGCTTTTAATTTTTGCAGCCGCATTACTCATAGCAAAACTATAAGGAGTCAGTTCCAACATACCGATGTCATTTTCATTATCCCCAAAAGTCATTATTTCGTCAGTTCTGATTTGGTACTTCTCCTGCAGATATTTAATACCTGTTCTTTTGTCAATATTTGCTGTACCTACAAGCTGTGTACTAAAGCCTGAATTCAAACTAGATAGAGTTGCAGGCAATAAGCTGCGTAATTTTGTACTGGCTTTTTCAAAATCAATGTTGGGAGCAAAAGTCACCCCCACCTTTATAAGCTGATCCTTATCACCTAAACTAGCTAATTTTTTTAAAGACGGCACACGCTTAACAGAACTATAATAACGTTTAATAATTTCAAAATATTTAGCTGGCAGACTTTCCTCAGCATAAGTATAATTAATTCCCGAAATCGTCTTCATGACTAGATCGTTCTTTGCAAAATTAACTTCAAGCTTTCTTAAAAGATCTAAATAATCAGCAATTTGAATTGGGGCGGTAAAAGCTAACTGCTCCCCGCAATGAACCAGCGAACCGTTTTGAGAAATATAATCGATATCGTTTTTAAACGGTGCAAACTGCAGTTGCAATCTCTGAAACTGAGATCCACTTGCAGCTACAAAATGTATCCCGCGCTGTTTCAAATACCCAAAAAGTTTACTAAATCTTTCGTGATCGTAAGTGTTATGATCATTTAAAAAAGTTCCATCCATGTCAACGGCTATCATTTTGATACTCATTACATTTATCCCCTTCATTCCTGATGAACTGTCTTAGCATTACGCTTTTTGTGTTGTAGGTTATACGTAACTTAAGCTAACTGAATTCCAACAACATATTATGCCACTTCTGACTTGCATGTTGTGATTCAGATATTCCTTCATCTTTATAACCGTTTTTTTGATAAAAAGATACTCTGTCTTCAAGACACGTCAAAGTTATAGCTTTTCGTCCAGCTTGTTTTGCAAGTTGTGCAAAAGCCTCCAGCAGTTGTGTCCCTATCCCACATCCCTGAACCAGTGGGTGAACGGCAAGACTTAAAACACTTTGGTATTGAGCGCTCGTATCGTTGGCAACAACGTTTTCAAAAAATTCATCTCTCAGGTAACGTTCCTTTATTGCAGGACCTACAATAAAGCCAACGACGTCGTTACTTTCTTTAGAACGAGCTATGAGAAAGCTGTCATTGATCAGTCTTAAGCGAATTCGCATTGAATTCAAGCTAGCTGCCTCAGCACTTGAAAAGCCATTGCGCTCAATTTCCATAATCTGAAAAAGATCTTTCTCCTTAGGATGCACCATTTCTACTTCGATTTTTAACAACTCCTCTTGTGTAAGTGATATCTTCGCTATTTAAAATAAATATTAGCATAGTTTGACTAGATAAACATTCATTTTCACTCATGAAAATTTCATTTCAAATTAAAGTAACATACTTGTGTAGCAACAATCCGATCCAATTTCAGGTCATTTGTGTTCATCTTTCACCGTGTAAATTATTAAGAAATAAAATATTTATTTAAACCTTTGCACAGATACGAGTTAAAATAATTCACATTGTGTAAACTGAATATCAGGACCCAATAATTTGCACATACAATTTATCCTTGTTAAGCTGAGTCTGCAATAGCCTGATAAAGTTAGTCATAAAGATGTCAGATAAATTTCAATATTTTAAATATTTAAAACCTAATATAAAGACGGTGAATTAATTGTACATTAGTAAACATTACATAAAACATTTCATCCCTGCAACAGCATTTATAGTTTCTTTTATGCTAGCTTCAGTAATAATGATGGTTGAACAGGTGACTCCTTTCGGTAATCATAATTTGTTAGTCAGTGATATGGGAAGCCAGTACATCACATTCTTTAGTTCGTTACATAATTCCCTGTTCACACATTCTTTTCAACTATATTCTTTTTCACAGTCGTTAGGTGCCAATTTTTTCCCAACTATCGCTTATTATCTGATTAGCCCTTTTAATCTTTTGCTATTGCTTTTTCCCAATGCGGCTGCTATTCCTAAAGCCGTTACACTCATTATTATCCTGAAAAGTGCAACAATCTCCTTTACGATGACTTATTTCTTAGAAAAACATTTTAGGAAACACGATCCTTGGATGGCACTTTTCGGAACAATTTTTAGTTTGTGTGGTTTTGTTGCACTAAATTATTTCAACATTATGTGGCTTGATGCATTAATCTGGCTGCCCTTAGTCGTTAACGGTATTGATGAATTTCTTGTAACGGGTCGAACAAGAAGGTTCTTTGGATGGTTATTCGTCAGTATTTTAACTAATTTTTACTTGGGTTACATGATCTGCTTATTTTCACTTTTTTACGTAATATATAGTTTGTCAGAAACGCATTCGCCTCTACTTCCCATTCGGAACTTCTGGAAAGTAAATCGAACAATACTTACAAAATTCATTACCAGTGAAATTTTGTGTGCTTTAACCACATCTTTTCTGCTTATCCCCACTGCACTAGGGATGCTGCAGACAGCAAAGGGAGGTAGCTGGAAGGATTTCACACTTACACCTCAATTTGGATTGGAAATACTGAGTCAAATCGGAGTTGGTGCGTCTAACTACACTTCACGTTTATTTCACGCACCAAGTATATTCACTACAACCTTTGTAATACTCTTAAGTCTCTGCTACTTTGTTCATCCTCAAATAAAAAGTTCTAGCAAAAAACATGCAGCATGGTTTTTACTTCTATTGCTGCTTAGCATGTTGATCAAATTAAGCAACACTATTTGGCACCTTGGACAGCAACCTGCAGGATTTCCATTCAGGAACTCATTTTTTATCAGTTTTGTCTTGATTATGCTTGCTTATCAAGCCTGGCAGAACAATCTTCACCAGCTCAGTAAATTTTGGAAATGGACAATTCCATGTATACTATGGATAACAGTTGCTGGCGGATATTTTGGAAGTCGCCTGTCATCTTGGGTATTACACAGCTTTTTCGCACATTCTTTGCGCCACTATCAGGTAATACACGTTACACCTTTAAGATCTGTCATTTTGAGTTTTCTATTTATTGCTGCAACATCCGTTTTAATTTTTTCGACCAAAAAAATGTATAAGCACTTTTTATTGACAGGAATTGTTTTATTTGAAGTAACCTGTAACTTCCTGTTGGCCATGAAAAATACACCATTTGGGAATCAAGAAACTTATCAAAAAAACTTCACATATGAGTACAGTAAAATTGACCGTATTAACGGTTCAAGTAATTCTCTTTTCAGAGTCAATAATTCTAACACACTGATCAACAAAGCTTATCGTGAAAAATATTACAATTATAATGATCCAATGCTCTTTAACTTCTATGGCATCAATTTTTACAGCTCCACTTTAAATAACACAACAAGAAAAACACTGCATGCACTTGGGCTTTTCAGTAAGAATGTACGCCGCATAAACTCAATCGGTTTGACACCTCTAACCGAGTTCTTGTTTGGGGTCAAATATTCCTTTGAATTAAACAATAAGCATCAAGACGTCCATCCTAATCCAAGTTTTGTTGGAATCGGATTTGCGGTGCCTACAACATTCAACAAGATAAAACTGGATACAAAGGGAAAATTCAATTCGATTTCAAATCAAGAATTAGTTTTACAGGCACTAAGAAGAAGTAAAGCCCCCTATTTTGAAAAAAGTAAGGTATTAGTTTCTCCCACAGGTGGTAAGCTGATTGCTTCAGGCAAATACAGCTACACGTACATTATCAAAACTATGGCTTCTGGTCCAATGTTTTCAGAATGTATGGCGAATTATAGTAAATATAAAACTATCCACATTAATGGGAAAAAACTTTCTCTGGATGCTGATGTTAGTCAGCACAAATACTTGCAGTATTTAGGTACGTTTGCCAAAAACAAAACGATTAAAATTAATTTAATCACGAAAAAAGCCAATTCGAAAAACTGCATAAATACTTATAGTTTGAACAATAATAAGTTTAGCAACATTGTGGAATATACAAGAAAAAATAGTTTTTCGCCAAAAATCAGTACCGGATTTTTGCACACGCAAGTAACTGGTACAATACATTCTGTGAACTCTTCTAAATCTCTTTATATCTCTATTCCCTACGATAAAGGCTGGAGCATATTAAGAAATAATAAAAAAGTCACTGTTAAACATTCACTTAAAGGGATGATGGCTGTTAGACTTACACAGGGCAATAACAAAATTGTTCTAACCTATCATGTGCCTGGGCTTAAATTGGGAGTCATTCTTTCGCTCTTTAGCTTTTCATTTTATTGTTTGTTAGAGTTTTACCGAGTACAAAAAAAACACGACAGATATTGACAGAGTAAGAAAAGCTAGACAATTAGTTTTTTACATCTCAAGCCTTAAAGCAATTTTATAGTTAGATCTGATAAATATTTAAACCTATTAAATTTAAAAAGTAGACTATCCAAATCGACTTCGATTCTGGACAGTCTGCTTTTTTTCGAAGAAATTATCTGCAAAGAACGATTTTACCGATAGAGCTATTTGTTTCAATCATAGCGTGTGCAGCTTTCAAGTTTTCTGCATTGATTCCATCAATAATCTTATTCGCAGTGCTCTTTATTTTTTTTTGTTCCAATAATCTTGCTATTTTTTCTAAGCTTTCATGCTGTGTTATCATTTCTGGAAGTTGGTAATAAGATTTTGTATACATCCATTCCCACATAAACTCAACACTTTTTGGCTTTAAAAGCCCCATATCAAGCGGTTTCTTATTTCCAGTAATAGAAACAATTCGTCCGTTAGGTCTGATCATCTCTGCCATTTCTTTGAAATGACCATCAATATCGCTCAGACCTAATATATAATCAATATTCTCATAGCCCAATTCGTATAGCTGAGAAGGCATTGGCTGGCGGTGATTTATCGTTTGATCAGCACCATGATCCTTAGTCCAAGCAATCGTTTCCGAGCGTGAAGCAGTGGCAATAACATTAAGGCCGGCCAAATGTGCCAGCTGGGTTGCAACCGATCCTACTCCCCCAGCACCATTTATAACAAGAAGCGTCTTTCCTTTATTCTCAGACGGCTTATCAATGCTAAGCCGCATTTTTTCGAATAATGCTTCCCATGCTGTCAAGGATGTCAAAGGCATTGCAGCTATGTCGGCAATATCCATTCCTTGTGGAGCATGACCAACAAGCCGTTCATCAACCAATTGATATTCAGCATTGCTTCCTGACCTATCAAATGCCCCCGCGTAAAAAACTAAATCATCTTCTCCAAAAAGACCCACCTGTTCACCGGTTGCAACAACAGTTCCGCACGCATCCCAACCAAGTATTTTAGGCTTCTCATATTCTCCAGACCCGTTCAATCTAACACTTACATCAATAGGATTAACCGCAATAGCCTCAATCTTTACTAAAAGGTCATGTCCTGTTGCTTTGGGAATTGGCATTTCAAAATCAAACAGACTTTCTTCATCTTCAAGGGACAAATGTCTTTTAAACCCGACTGCTTTCATATTTGAAGGCATACACATCACTCCTCGTATTAATATTAGCAATCTCTTAATTACTGAGATACACGCTGTAGTATTTTGTAACTGCACTTATATAAGAATTTATTCAAATTCTTTACACATAGTTTACCATTTTTTAATTATTTTCGCTTATTTTATCTTAAAGTGCAAACATACGGCAATCTTTGCCAGCATCTAGAGAAAAATTAAATTTTCAACACGCGATTTAGAGTTTAATTTGATTGATAAAAAGATACTATGAACTATTAATTTTTCATTGATTCAAAAAATATAAATATCAATCTAAATATAGTTTACTTTGTGCTGGAACTGTCTTAGCGATGATTTTTCCACTTCTAATGTTATATAAAACCTCAGCATGTTTGTTTAAGACGTTGTAAAAGTCTTTTCCATTTAAGAGAATACAGTTTCCAGGCAATCCAACTGCGATTCCGTAATGGTCACTGACATGCAAAGTCTTAGCAGCGTTATAAGTCACATAATTAAATGAATTTTGCAGCTGCTCATACCCCATTAGCTGGGCAGCATATACTCCCATTTGCAATGGGTCAAGCATGTTTCCATTTCCCAAAGGATTCCATGGATCTTTAACATCATCTTCTCCGAAAGAAACATTGATATCTGCTTCTGTTAATTCCTTAACACGTGTCAATCCTCTCCGCTTAGGATATGTGTCGAAACGTCCACCCAAATGCATGTTAACTAACGGATTGGAGACAAAATTCATCTGCGACATTTTAAGAAGACGGAAAAGTTTGTAAGTATATGCATCATTATAAGAGCCCATTGCTGTAGTATGACTTGCTGTTACCCGATCTTTTAATCCTGTTTCATATGCTAATGTTGCCAGAACCTCAAGATTTCGTGTTGCAGGATCATCTATTTCATCACAATGGACATCAACTAAAACGTTATATTTTTCAGCCAGCTTTACTATATATTTCAAAGAGTCAGCGCCGTAAAAGTGATTAAATTCGTAGTGCGGGATACCACCAACGACATCAGCTCCCTCCTTTAGCGATTGCTCAAGCAGTTCTTTGCCTTTAGGGAAAGACAGAATGCCTTCCTGAGGAAAGGCTACCAACTGAAGTTCAACGACTTTTTTCAATTCGTCCTTGAGCTCCAGAAGGCCTTGCAGTGCTATAAGTTGAGGGTCTGTAGTGTCAACGTGGCTGCGAACAAACTGTATTCCGTATTTTAACTGCTGATATATTGTTTTCCTAGCTCTATCTTTAACATCTTGGATTGATAGCTCTTTTTTTCTTTCTGACCAAATTCTGATTCCATCAAAAAGCGTGCCAGTTTGGTTCCATTCGGGCTGACCTGCAGTCAAAGTAGCATCAAGATGAATATGTGAATCGATGAAGGGCGGAAGTAGTACATTCCCATTTCCTTCAATGACCTCTTCTCCCTTCTCGGGCGTCAAAGTCGTCTCTATCTGAGTAAACTTTCCTTTTGTTATTCTAATGCTTTGTAATTGTTCGCGGTTGTTAATGTGTACGTTCTTAATTAACATGTTTCTTCAAGCCCCCATAAAATAATTTCATTAAATAATAATATAGAGCTCCACTTAACACCATTGTGATAAAAGTTGCTCCAACTGTTTTCTCTAGAAATGCACTATGTTGCAAAGCAAAGAAAATAACTGCCCCAATTAACCATGTTAGAATTGCGACCCAATTGATACCATTGACATACCAATAAGAGCCTTTACGCTTTGTCAACTCATCCAAGCGGTAGTGCCCTCGATTGCGTAAATAAAAATCCACAATAATAATACTGATTATCGGTCCTAAAACCATCCCAATATAATCTAAGAACACAATAAATGCATCTAGGAAACTACCTAGAATCATCGGAATAAACGTAACAAATGTAGCTAGAACTGCGACTATCCATAATGATTTTTTAAGTTTTAGTCGTGGAAAAATATTTGAAAGTGCTGAACCGGCTGCCAATAGATTGACCGCATTAGCAGTCATACTTGTTAAAATGATAACGATTAAAGCTAAGATTCCAAGGCCCAAACGACTAGCGATTGTACTTGGGTCCGAATTGTTAGGGTCATAACTTCCAGATGCAATTGCGATACTGATCGTTGCGACTAATCCAATGAAAGCAAACCAAACCACACCCAGTAATGCTCCACCAAAAGGCATAGCAGTTGCCGCTGATTTTTTGCGCGTAAAACGGGTGAAATCTGCACCAGCAGTGACCCAGGCTAGATTGAAAGCCGCAACAGTATCAACGGCTGTTCCAATGTTCATTTTAAATTTAGCAGGCACACGCCAAGACATTATTTCATGTAATGAAACAGTTTGAAAAACGACAATTGATTCCCATAATACAAAAACAAAAACAAGTATAATTCCAATTCGTTCGATCAACTGAACAGAACGTGAGCCACTTGCAATACTGATAATGTGCAGAATACTCATCACTAAAATCCCACAAATCATCCCTTTACTCCCGCCAGTTTGACCGTAAAGCGGCCAGCCAGCAATGTCATGCATTAAGTAACTAACCGATGTAGCTGCAATATATGTATTGACTGCTGTCCATCCAATAAATTGTGTAACATTAATTATCGAAGGAAGATAACTTCCACGCAGCCCAAATGATGCGCGGCTGATTCCCATTGTTGAAACCCCAGTTTTAAAGCCAATGAAGCCAATCAATGATAGAAACAAATACGAAAGCGCTGATGAAAGAAACAACACACCCATTGCAGCCGCAAAACCGCAAGCTGCCAAGACTCCTCCAATGTACCAGGTCCCATTATTTGCATTAGCGCCGACCCAGGTAGCGAACATATCCCACGACGATGTTCTTCGTTGTGCAGGTTTGATGCTTAAACTCCGTTCGTTATCGTGATTCATAAAAAATTTCCTCCTATAAGCAGAACCTCAGTCGATAAACTTGAAGCTCTTTTAATTTTGGGATTGCAATTTTTTGAACTGCTCGCATGAGAAAAAACTGCGCTGTACCTCTATGAAAAGTTCGCCATGCTCCTTAAACGTTCAGCCAAATTATAGAATCCATGGTTCATATTACCTTATTACTTTCTTAAAATACTAGCTAATCGCAAATATTCTTTTTTCAACAAGAAAATTCGAGAATTTAGTTTCAAAATTCTCGAATTTTTGTGAAAAATAATATTTTTTATATTTTTTTGTTTACAAATCAAGTTTAGGCATTCAACTTTGAATGTTTCTTAGCATACAGGAAATAAATCAGCATTCCTATCCCAAACCAGATAATAAATCGTACCCAAGTTTCCCAATTCAACCCAGCTATCAATGTTAGACAAAAAAGAATCGCAATAATTGGAGTAAATGGAACGCCTGGTGCTTTAAAGCCACGATGAATTTCAGGATGAGACTTTCGCATCCAAAGAATGCCTGCCGAAACTAAGATAAATGCTGTTAAAGTTCCGATATTAACGAGTTCTGACAAAATATTCAAATTAATGAATCCACCAGCAAATGCTGTTATAATACCAAAAAACCATGTGCCTTTGAAAGGAGTTTGATACTTTTTGTTGACCTCACCAAAAAACTTAGGAAACAGTCCATCTCGCGACATCGAATAGCAAATACGGGATTGTCCATAAAGCTGAACTAAAATAACCGTTGTCATCCCTAAGATAGCTCCAATACTGACAATAATTGAAAGCCATGTTTGTCCCGTCGAATGTAAAACAGCTAAGATCGGTGCATTAAGATATTTTGTGAATATTGTATACTTAACAACACCTGTCATAATCAATGTCATGATAATATACAATACAGTTGAAATCAGCAGCGATAAGAGAATACCACGTGGTAACGTCTTGCTTGGATTAACTGTTTCTTCAGCACTGGAAGAAACTGAATCAAAACCGATGAACGAAAAGAAGACAATTGAAGCAGCCGGGATAACTCCAGCTGCAGTCCCGTGATTGAAAGAATACCAGCCATATGGCGAGAACGGTGTCCAATTGTGGGGCTTGATAAACCAAATTGTACAAACAATAAACAGAACAATAACTGCTAGTTTAACAATAACCATTGTGTCGTTAACACGTTTTGTTTGATTAATCCCGATTGAAATGATCCATGTAATTACTAGAACAATCAAAAATGCTGGAAGATTAAATATTGTCGAAACACCAGGAGTAGTTCCTGCTGCGGCTGTTAAGATCGTCGGAATATGAATCCCCATATTCTCCAACAAATTAACAAAATATCCCGACCAACCAACTGAAACTGTTGCTGCACCTAAAGCGTACTCCAAAATAAGATCCCAACCAATAATAAATGCAATTACTTCTCCAAATGCAACATAGGAATAAGTATATGCTGACCCAGCAACAGGAGCCATTGATGCAAACTCCGCATAACATAACCCTGCAAAGCCACAACATATTGCGGCAAGCAGAAATGACAACGATAATGCAGGCCCGGCGGTTAAAGCTCCTTTACCAGTTAAAACGAATATCCCGGTCCCAATGATAGCCCCTATTCCAAGAAATGTAAGATCTAAAGTATGCAATGTACGCTTCAAAGGCGTTGTTTCTCCTAAAAGATCATCGATACGCTTCTTACGAAAGATACCATTCATGTAACCATCCCCCTTATTAAATACGTCCATAATTTTATAATCGTTTTTTAATTTAGTCAAATAATTGTACAAAACATTTGTTACTTTTGCTAACATATGTTATTAAATTAACTAAAAAAAGTTTGTTTTTTTAGTTTTTTTTGCTTTTTAGAATCTTTTTCAAGAAAAAAGAGCTCATTTAATTATAAAAGAAACAATTAAATGTTTATCTATTTTTGAAAAAGCTTCACTTTATGTCCCATACTTAATTTGATTTTTGCAATGAAATGTTCTAAGTATCCGAAAATGGTGCAAGCAAAGATAGGTCACACCAAAACAAGGAGATAGGCCAACTATTACTTTTGTCCTATCTCCTTGTTTCAATCCTATATTATGCATTATGTGCAATAGTTAGTTCTTGTCCTCCTAGTCAAGTATATACAGGGGCCTAACTTTCGATTCAGATGTTTAAATTACGCACTCAAAAATCTTTTATATTTTAGAAGAAAAAGAAGCGTTTCTTTTTTTCTATTATTTGAGAATATCCATGTGCCATGACAGGTAATCCATTTAATAAATTTTCAGCATTTTGCTCAAATTCATCAACCTTCAATTGACCCATAGTCCCTTTTAGTTCTTCAAAAGCTTCACGCAGAGCAAATTTTCGTCCTTTAAGCGCATGAGCATCTGATGCAAATAACTGAACCAAGCCATGTGAGACTAATTGATCTGAAATTTTTTTTACATTTTCTCCAAAACCACCAATATAACTAGTAGCTGTCAGCTGTGCTAAAGCTCCTTCTGAAATGAACTCATACAAAATATTTAAGTTATTTTGAATCTCACGATTACGTTCAGGGTGCACAATGATTGGTGTCGTACCAATTTTTCGCAATTCAAAAAACAAACGTTTAGCATAGGCTGGTACACTTCCATGTGGAAATTCGATCAGCATATACTTTTTTGCTTCATCAACTCCAAGCAGATCATCATAACGTTCAATCAAATCACCATTGATATGAACTTCTTGTCCAGGAAAGATTGTTAAGGGTATTTTGCGAATATTCAGCTCATTTTGAAAAACAGTAACCGACTTAATAACATCATCTCTGTGATTGACGTAATCACCATCGAGGTGATGTGGAGTCGCTAGAATATGCGTTATTCCTTCTTCTACAGCATCATTAGCTAGACTGATCGAATGTTCTAAATCCGGAGACCCATCATCGATACTAGGTAGTAAGTGACAATGTAAGTCAACGATTTTTCCACTTGCAGTTATTTTTTCCATGTACAATTTCTCCCCTCAGCAGAATATTTCTTACTTTTTATTGGCTTAAAGACGGATATTTTTTTATTTTATTCATAACCTAAACAACGCCAGCTATTTCAAGCAGACCAGCAACACGTTCTTTTAAAACTTGTACTCTGTACCATTCATACTTCACTTAAATACTCAAAAAACAATACTATGTGTAAGTATAGGCCAAAGCATATGCTTTAGCAATTGTATTCAATTAATAAGTTAGTGCGACAAAAAAACATGCAAAATTTTATCCAACTTTACATGCTTTCGATGAAATGCTTACTACGTCAATTCCTAAAAGTCACCTTTTATTTTTTGTTCTTCTTTCTTTTGAAATTAAGCAGAATCCCGATACCGCTCAAAATCGAAAGCAGTACGCCTGATAGGTTCAACATAACCGAACTGACCGCTCCAGTCTGAGGCAATTTTACTCCCTTCTTCATTTCTTTGTTACTAGTATTTTGTTTTAATGGGGAAAAATTAATAGTACTTTTCTTAACCGCCAAATTTTTTGTGTGCCTGGTTTCGTTGTTCTTTTGGTTCTTGAATCTTCGTATGCCAACTTTGGCTATTACTGAACTGTACTTTTCTACAAAATAATTTTTCTTCTCAGTTTTTGATTTAACGGCGTTCACACTGTTAACTCTTTTAAGTTTCTTATTTGTTTTAGGAGCCTCAATTACGCTGACTATGGCTTTTTTTGAAACAATATTGCCCTGAGAATCCACATAGCTATAACTCACAGAATAAGCACCCGCTTTGGTAGGGTCCACTGTTCCAACTACCTTGACATCGCTAATCTGCAACGCTTTTCCTGCAATATCAGTTCCACTGACAAAATTATCAGTAGCGGTCCATTTAGCGTTCTTACCTGCAACAATTGTTGTATCCTTTGTTATTATTCCAGTTTGAATTTTTCGGTATATATAAGTTACTTGCTGACCTTCTGCAGTATACAAATTAGCAGTATTTTTATTTTCCATGCTTGTACCGTTCAGAAAATAGCCTTTGATCTCATCTGCTTTGATCAATGAATAAGTATCGCCAATTTTTCCTGTATATCTTTTTGAAGGAATAAGTTTCTTACCTTGGTCATCAACATAATTAAAAATTATTTCAGCTTCATTGTTCCAGATACTTATGAGCGGATTCACAGTCAGATCAGTAATATGAGCTATTCCATTTTCTGCATAAAGATAGATTTGATTGGTCGCCTGATCACCGATGTATTCTGGACGCATGAAGAAATTTTGAGTGATTGATCTTTCACCATCATTTGCAAATGCCTCAATACTTGTTTCATCAACGTAAACGGTAATTGTTATTGTATTATTGTCTGTACTTACAGACGCATTCATTTTATCGCGTGGATCCCCCATGCTTGGTTCACCTGTATTCAACCGTTGCACAAAAAATTTTTTTGTTGTCAAATCATATCCGACACGAAGAAAGTAACGACCATCATCTGAAACTCGCAGTTTAAAACCGACAGATTCCGGTGCGCTTTTAGTATTCCATGAAAATTTAGCAGTTATCTTATATTGATTACCCACGTATGAAATTTTTCTCGTACCGTTTTCAATGATGCTGTTAGATTCAGAGGGTTCAATGATATTCTTCTGCTCATTATTCTTAATTTCAGTAACAACCATATTTTTTAACAGATAACCATCAGTACCATCAGTACTCTTTACTAATTTCAGCTCTCTTGGCAGAGTCATGTTCCCATACCAAGGTGCTGTTTTAGCGTCTCCTGTGTATGACCAATTTGATTGCCAAGCAATAAGTACATTGCGTCCGTTACCCATATTCGCAAAAGGAATTCCTGCATAGAAATCTTCACCGTAATCTAATGTCATTGGTTCGCTCAGTGTCTGACCGCTTTCTGGCAGCCATTCTCCATTTTCATTGACGTTTCCGACATAATATTCCATCCCTGAACCAGTTGCAGAAGCCCCTTGCTGTATACTGACCGCAAATACCCATTTGGTTGTCTTCGTTCCTGCTACCGTCATCGGTATTAATGTTGGACACTCCCAAACACCGTTTCCAATATTTTTTTGTCTTTGAATGCTAGATGCATATTCCCAGTGAAGTAGATCTTTCGATTTATAGATAAGTGCTTGCTGATTAGAGACCACTGTCATCAAAAATTGTTTATTTTGTTCGTCATAAACTATATTTGGGTCTCTAAAATTGGCTGCATCCCCACCATTTGAAGCTGTGACTGGGATCAGTGGTTTAGGAACTGCTGAATTTCCATCCGAGGAGTATTGAACAAAGGTTTTTCCTCCATCCAAACTATAGGCCAAGTGCTGTTCTTGAATTTCACTTAAACCAATCCATGTTCCCCAGCCATTGTCTTTTCCATCATTGATTCTCGTCGCAATTTGATAATCCGCTGTATAAAACGCTAAAATCGTATTTTTTCCTAACCCACTAACGTTGTTTTTGTCTAAATAAATTGAACCGCTAAAAATCGCTTTTTTACCGTTAGAATCTCCCCAATTAGTAGTCGGCACTCCAACATAACGTACCTCACCGTATTTTGTTAAACTGCCGGTGGTATTGGTGTATGTGAAGTCCTCCCACCCTTGATTAGTCATCATTGGAATTGCAAGTTCCTCTTGCTTCCAGTTGATCATGTCTTTACTTGTAGCATGTCCCCAAGACATGTTTCCCCATTCATTTCCTTCCGGATTATATTGGTAATACAAGTGGTACAACCCGGTTTTTTCATCATAGAATAAGCCATTAGGATCATTCATCCAGTTTTCAGCGGGTGAGAAATGCAATTGATTACGGTATGGTTCGTTATAAGTCTCGCTTTCCAAAATCGTCGAGCTTGCTTTCTTTGTATCTTCAGCAGTTGATAGAGTCGTGCTAGCAGTTTTTGTAGCAACATCATTGACGTTTTGATTGTCTTCCTTTGTATGATCAACGCCAACTTTTTCCGTCTGATTACTTGAAGTGTCTGCAATACTACTTTGTTTGATAGGCTCTTCTGTATTCTCATTTACTTTTTCTTCGGAAGAGGAGTTGGATGTAGACATCTCATTTTTTTCGCTAACAGCTTCCTCGGTCGTTGTTATGTCACTTGAGCTATCAACCTTTTCACTTGGTAATACTTCTACAGTCGAACTTGCTTTTATGTTCTCATCTGCTTTTTCGCTTTCATCTGGCAGGTTATTCTTAACCGAATTTGTGCTCTTTGCCTCACTTTTTGTTTCACTAATTGAATTCGTCTCTGATGAATTCGACTGCTCCGTTTTCTCCTGATCAGCACTTGATGAAATTTTTGTTGCTGAAGTTGTACTTTCTGTTTGCTGTATCGCTGAACTATCGCTTGTTTCTGACTGGGCAGCATGAATCTGATTCGTTTGAATAGTTCCTAGTGCCATACTACCCAAGAACAGCAATGAAAATATCCACACTTTACCTCTTTTATACATTTTATAGTGTTCCTTTATGTTCCCTGTACCTTGACCGCACATAAAAATTCCTCCCTGAATGTTATTAACTAATATTCCATGTTAACAACAGCAAGTTGCATGCCATCTTAAAAACGCTTTCAAAAAAAGCTGAATTAACAACAAAAAAATAAATTTGACAAAAACAAAATAAAACAAGTACTTATCTAATTGAAACATTTAGTGGAGTATGTAATACAACTACAACTTTTTTTAAAACTAATTCCTATGTATCTATCAAATGTCTTCTACAAATAAATCGTGTATTGAAAAATTTTTTTACAAAGACTTACGTTAGTTGTAAAAAAGGGCCTGTAAATAAAAAAACATCTTTCTTTTACTATCTTTGGCAAAAGATTGAGTAAAAGAAGGATATTTTCTGTAGAGAATACTTTTTTGGTTAAAACTTTTATTCGCGTTAAGTAGTCACACGACAAGACAATTGCGTGAACAATCTAGTAATCTACTCAAAGAGTTCAGTCGATAAATAGCGCTCACCATTATCCGGTGCAATAGTAAGAACTTTTTTCCCACGACCTAATTTTTCAGCAACCTGTAAAGCTCCGTAAATGTTGGCTCCAGCAGAAATACCAGGTAAAAAACCTTCCTTTTTTCCTATCTTGCGGACAGTTTCAATTGCTTTGTCGCTCGGAACCTCAATAATGTCATCAAAAATATCATTATCCAAAACGGAAGGTACAAAACCGGCACCAATTCCTTGGATTTTATGTTTACCGCCAGTTCCAGTTTTTAAGACGGGCGATTCAGCTGGTTCTAAAGCATAAATTTTAATCTTTTTATCGGTCGCTTTTAATATATGCCCGATCCCCGTCAAGGTACCACCGGTTCCGACCCCGGCGACAAATGCATCTGGGAGATCATTTCCGAATGCATCCAAGATTTCTTTTCCAGTCGTTGTTTCATGGATTTTGGGATTGGCAGGATTGTCAAATTGCATTGGTAAAAAATAGCCCTTTTTTGAAGCTAGTTCTTTTGCCTTTTTAATAGCACCTTTCATTCCGTCACTACCAGGAGTCAAAACCAGCTCTGCACCGTACGCCTGCATCAGCTTACGCCGCTCAATACTCATTGTTTCAGGCATGGTAATAATTAAGCGATAACCTTTAATAGCAGCAACTGAAGCCAATCCAATTCCCGTATTGCCTGAAGTCGGTTCAATAATTGTTCCGCCAGCAGTAAGCTCGCCCTTATTTTCAGCTGCTTCGATCATTGCAAGCGCAATTCTATCCTTAACAGAACCCGCGGGATTAAAAAATTCAAGTTTGACATACACATCAGCTGAATCAGAAGGAACCACGCGGTTTAGCTTAACAATAGGTGTTTTACCGATTAGGTCTGCAACTGTATTAAAAAGTTTGCTCATAATTTTTAGCTCCTTTTCATTTAAAGTACTTCTGCCTGTTTGATAAAAGCACTAATTAATCTTGTAGTAAGTATAACCTAACATGAAAATATATCCAATCAAAATCACATTTTTTATTTAGAACAAAAGGAAGTGTGACATAGGTCGGAAAACCTTGAGCACTAACGCTAAGCTACGAACATAGCGTTTTCTTTACTTAATTAGAATTTAGACAAGAAATTTTGACTTATGAAACACGCCTGTACGACACCAATAAAGGGGTTGGCTCAAAAATTAACTTTTGAAGTGCTCCATAATAGTTAGACAAAAATCTAATTATTATGGAGCACTTCATTTTGACTCAGCCACTTTTATAATATTGAATTATTAATTTTAAAGGAATATCAAAATTTACTGCTCTAAGTACGATATCAGAAGCCTAGAATGCAACAAATACTGAACTTGATACTTAACTGTCAAATTTGCTAAAAAAGGTCCCATCGTATCTTTTTCAAGCGATAAAGCTTCCAGCTCATGTAAATAGAACATTTTTTCATCAAGTGTTGCACTTCTTTTGAAATACCCCCACACATGCTGATAAGCAGTTGTCAGCGTTTTGACTGTTGGTTTTATTTCCGCTGCTTTATCGAGCAGAGCTTGATACCTACGATCTTTTTCTTCTGACCACTCATTTTTAGAAGCTAATTTACGAATTTCATTATATATTTGCTGTGAATGTGCCATTACCCAGTATTTATTCACAGCCCAAGACTGCTGCCATTTATCCAAGTTCGATCTCACCTAACCCTTTTCAAGTTGCGAAACAGCCTTCTGCGCTGCTACGTTTATGATGTTCCAAGGTCTATCAAAACCGGGCTGAAAGAAAAAGTCTGTATATGCCAGATCTGATACTTTTAAATTCTGTTGAATAGCCAAAGAAATAACATTAATATTGGCCGTAACATCACGCTTAGACAAAATTTGAGCTCCTAATACGCGACCATCAGAAGGTGCATACGTCAGTTTAAACCAAACTTTAGCGTTTCCATCTTCCATTGAAACAAATTCTGGTTGAACAGTATCTTGAACTAAAACTGACTTTGTTTCAATCCCTAACTTATCGCTGGTTCCTGCTTTCACACCTGTTGAGGCAAAGTGATACTGAAATACAGATAATGCTGATGATCCGGAAACAGACGGCATTGGTTTTTTTGCCCCGAAAAGATTTTTAGCAGCTATCCTTCCTTGCCGGCGTGCATTAGTCGCCAATGCAACACGGTTACTTTGATCGGTCGGAGCAAACGGAACTAATGTCGCATCGCCTACCGCATAAATATCTTTTTCGCTTGTTTGCAAATATTTGTCGATTTTAATCAACCCATGATCGTCAAGCTCGATAACGTTCTTGAGAAAATCTGTGTTAGCTTTGATTCCTGCAGCTTGAACTACTAGATCCGCAGGGTACTCACCTTGATCAGTAACAACACTAGTTACTTTACCTTCTTTGCCTTCAAAACGCTTGACTGTTTGCCCTGTAGCTGGATAAATGTCATGCCCAAGCATTTCATCAGTCAGTACTTCTGTAAATTCCTCATCTAAGTATAAGTTGAGCAAGCGTGGCAGAACATCGATTACCGTAACGTGTTTGCCAGCTTTTGCGAAAACCTCAGCTGCTTCAATCCCAATGTAGCCAGCACCAATGACAACTACATTCTTGATTTCAGGATCAACCGTTTTTGCTTTAAGCTTTATCGCCCAATCGCGTCCACGCATCCCATAGATATTCTTTAGACTATGTCCTTCGACCGGTAAAACTGCAGGAACGGCTCCAACACTTAAAACAAGCTTATCATAATCTTCGTCACGTTCAGAACCATCAGCATGATTCAACACATGAACTTTATGCATTGCAGGATCGATTTTTACAATTTCCTGTTCAACAAAAACATGTACACCAGCTGCTCGCATCCCCTCTGGTGTTGCATAGCTGACTGCATTAACGTCTTTAACAACACCTTCGAGATAGAGTTGCATTCCGCAAGAAAGGAAAGATAAAAAGTCCCCCTTTTCATACCACTGAATCTCAGTTTCAGGATGTTCGGCTAAAATGCCGCGGACAGTTTCGAAACCACCATGAGAAGATCCAACTACAATTACCTTCATGTAATAACCTCCTATCTTATATTTACCATTTCAATCAGATAGTACCATTTTAGAATATAGGTTAAAAGGATTTAGAACTGTCATTACTACAAAGTGAATAATTAGTTAATCAATTATTCAAAAATCATCCTTCTGAATATACTTATAAGGCTGAAAAAGCGGCTATAAGTTCTAAGCGTTTAGGCTTCATTTTTCCCCACAGCTCAACATTCAAATTTTCTTGTATATAAAAAATTACTGCCTTAAGACGTTCTGGCAGCAATTTTTTACTAGTACAGAGGACAAAATAGATAAAACGTTATTCTTTTTTTCAAGCAAGATTCCCGATCTTCTCGGATGAATGTTGATGAACTAGGCTTTCTTTCGAGAAAAGCTCATCAATTTTACTATCATCCATTAAAGACTCTGCTCTTAAAATTTCTTTAATAGAGCAATTTTTAGCAATCGCTCGCTTAACTAACCTAGTTGTTGCTTCATAGCCAAGATAAGGTGACAAAATTGTCGCCGTCACAACAGATTTCTCAACATCTAGTGCACATTTTTTGTCATTAGCCTTTATTTCGCAAATACAATTGGTAGTTAATGTTTTAATAGCTTGTGTTAAATGTTCTTCACTCTCTAAAATACGCTTGAACATAATCGGTTCAAATGCATTCAGTTCTAGTTGACCTGATTCGGCAGCCATCGTGACCGTAACATCATTTCCAATTACTTCAAATGCAACCTGATTAACAACTTCTGGAATTACTGGATTCACCTTGCCTGGCATAATTGAAGATCCTGCCTGTTTGCGTGGGAGCGTAATTTCATTTAATCCAGCTTGTGGTCCGCTTGAAAGCAAGCGTAAATCATGGCTTACTTTGGATAAATCAATCGCAAGGCTTTTTAATGCACCAGAAAATTCTGCAAATGCATCACAGTTTTGTGTTGCGTCAAGCAGGTCGGGCGCAAGACAAAGGTCAAGATGTGATTCATGGTTCAAAAGCGGAACAACTTCTTGTTGATAAATATCGCTTGCATTGATTCCCGTTCCAATTGCGGTTCCACCAAGATTAACGCTCTTTAAATTTACTGCCGCCATTTCGAGTCTTGCCAAATCACGTTTAAACATTGAATGATATGCATGGAAAGATCTCCCCAGTGTTGTTGGTACTGCATCTTGAAGCTGGGTACGTGCAACTTTGATTACAGCATTAAACTCAAAAGCTTTTTCTAACATCGTTTCGATCAAGTTGCGAATAGCTTTCAATAACTCTGGCAAGGATTTTAACATTGCCATTTTACCGGCTGTAGGAAAGGTATCATTAGTTGACTGAGATTGATTAACATCATCATTAGGATGAACCAGTTCTTTTCCAGCTTTTTGATTTGCTAAATGTGCAATTACTTCGTTGACACTCATGTTAGAAGATGTCCCCGCACCTCCTTGGATAGCCGGAACGATAAAAGCATCTGCATAATCTCCTTCTAATAGTTCATCGCAAGCATCAACGATTGCCTCAAACTTGGACTCAGGTAAAGTTCCGGCTTCATGATTTGCTTGAGCAGCAGCTTTTTTTATCTGAATTAGACTTTCTATAATTAGTGGGTGAACCTTTTCGCTTGAAATAGGAAAGTTCATCGCTGCCCTTTGACTATGGATTCCATAAAGAACATCATCCGCAATCTTCATCTTACCAATGCAATCTTCTTCAATCCTCATAAATTATACCTCTCCTTAAATTAATTTCTTAAATGCGCCATCAACTTACGTATCAATATATCTTAATTAGACTATAAGTCAATGGAGGTAGACCATTTATGAGTAATCCATAGATTCGGCTTTAAAAAACCCTTTTTATCCAAAGAATCAGCGCTGAATTTTTTATTAAAAAGAGCTTCGTGTTTTTTCGAACCCAAGCTATTTGCTGCTATATATGAACTAATTACGTTTTTTAGGTTCCTAATTATCTAATAACCGTTCAAACCAAAATTTTAATTTTTTTTATTTATTAAGTTGATAATTTAAAAAATAAACTATACCTTTTTAAAAAGAAGCTGGGCGATTCCGTTTAGCGAGGCATTCTGTTCGTAGTAAGCAGGTACCAGTTTAGGTGGAAAAGGAACATTATCGTGCAGTGCAGGTTCTAATCTATCTGCAAAATACGCGAATTGTGCTTCCATTCCCCCACCAATCGCTACAACTTCTGGATCCCATAGAATGCATAAATTGCTGAGCTGAAAACTGAGAAGGTTAAGAATTCTCTCCTTTAGTTGAAAAAGCTCGCTTTCTTCGGAAAAACTTTTATTCCAGAATGCCTTAGCTTCCATTTTAACATTTGTTTTTTTGGCTATTTGCTGAGAAATACCTTGTCCGCCTGCAATCTCTTCAAATGGGGCATGACCCCTCTTATAAGATGTATTATGTTCAACAGAATTCAAAAGATAACCAATCTCACCTGCCGCTCCGTGACTTCCTCTCATCACTTCTTCTCCATGCGTTAAACCAACAGCTATTCCGGTACCTAAGTTCAAATAAAGGCCATTTTTTGTATTTTTCAATGCCCCGTTTAAAACTTCTCCATAAGCAGCAGCTTTGACATCATTTTCAATATAAATAGGGACATTAGGATATTGGAGACTAAAAGCCTCACGCAGATTCACTTGATTCCAATCTTTGATTGTCGGTACTAATCTAAGGTAGTCTCCATCAACTACCCCAATAGTACTGATACCTATTCCAGAAATTAAACAATTCTGACTAAAAAATAAATTTCTACACATTTTTAATGTTTCAGCTACTATTTTATCTCCTTCTTGATGTGCTATAATTATCTTTTCTTTTGCAAGCAGCTTTCCCTGAAGATTAAACAACGCGGCAATAACCTTAGTTCCACCAAAATCAATAGCTAGAATGGTTCCTTTATCATCATCTAACAACATTTCACCCCCTCTTTTTTTCATTTCCGAATGGCCAGCCATCGTGGCTAAAAAAATTTCTGACCAAGAAGATCAATATTCCTAATATCGTCCAGAGAAATGCTAACCATATTGCATCTGTGCCGGAGGAAACAAAAACAAACGCCCATCCGATGAAGGCAATAATACTTGGAAGCGGGTAAAGGAACTGTTTATACGGTCGTTTTAAATTAGGCTTGTTTCTCCGCAGAACAGTTAGCGCAATAATCTGCATCATAAATTGAATAACAATTTGAACCGCCATTAAAGCATTGATCACTGTCGTTAAATTAAAGAAACAACAGACTACCATAATTGCTCCAATAACTAGCAGTGAGTAATTCGGGAATCTAAGTTTAGGATGCAAGTGTGAAAAACTTTTGAAAAAAACACCATCTTGAGCTGCATTGTATGGAATCCTTGACGCACCTAATAATCCGGTATAAACCGATGCGAAGCAGGTCCAAATGATCAAAAGTGTAATGATAATTCCACCTGGTGCTCCCCACGCCTTAGTCATGAATAATGAGCCGATATTAGAACTCTTGGCTGCCTCCTTCCAAGGAACATAGCCAATAATACCGATATTCATTAATAGATCGATTAATGCAACTAAAATGATCGACCAAGTGATGGCTTTGGGAATTGTTTTGCCTGGACTTTTTAGCTCATCACCCATATAAGCTGAAGTATAATAGCCCAAATAATCGTAAATCGACAACAACATACCAGCACCTAATCCTTTAAAAAAGCTTGAGGGTTCAAAAGCATCCTTAGGAAAATCAAAAGCCATTTTAGGATCAAAGTGCAAAACACCAGTTCCAATAACGAGAACAACTGTCAAAATCATCCCAATCCATAGAATAAATGATATTTTCGCTACGCTGCTAACGCGCCTATATAAGAGTGCAATCGCTAAGAGAGTTACAAAAACAGCAATAAGCTTGGTTTGGAGAGCAGTCATATTCGGCAAAAAGAAGCCAACATAATTTGCTAATCCAATTGCACCACTTGACATTGTCAGAGGTGTTGCTAGCAGCACCGACCAGATAAACAGAAAAGGCATCAAATTGCCTGTCCGCCTATAGAAGGCTGCTTTAAAAAAATTATATGTTCCTCCTTCCCCTGGAATTGCACTTCCTAATTCGCTCCATATCTGTCCATCTAACAAAGCTAAGGCAGCTCCAGCTATCCACCCAAACATTGCCTGCGGCCCTCCCATAGCGCTCAAAACGAGTGGTATCGTTATAAAAGGCCCCGCCCCCATCATTTGCGCCATATTTATCGTGATCGCTTGAAAGGAACCTATTTTTCTTTCAAGCTTTTGTTCGACCGTCATCCTTATCCCCCCTAATTATTATGTACTAATAAGCAAGCTATGTTACTAAAAATAACATGACTACCGAAAGTTTAAGCATCGTTGATTGGTTCGTCAATGCTTTTTAAGAAATAGAAGCGCTGACACATTGTATTCAAAGTTGTAATCGGTTAAATGCTTTTCTTAAAAAAGACAGTTTTTTCCGAAAATTATTTTCTCGTGAACAAAAACTTTGAGGTCGGTAAAACAAATTTTTTTAACACGAACAACTTGCCGAAATTGCATTTCTCTTAATCAGGTAAAAATTAGAAATCAATAGATAAAACTGACTCATAGAACGTAATCGCTGAGTTAAATTTCTAGTAAAAAAAGCCATGACAAGCTTTTAGCTTTGTCACAGCTTCAAATTAATACTTTGATTGTTCAATTAGGACTTTTCGCTAAAAATCAAAACAAGCCAATTATTGTTTTAATACTTGCAAAGGCCATAAACAACACAACGGCCCAGCCTGAATATGTCAGCCACTTAGGATGATTATAACTACCAATTATTTTCTTTCTCTTGCTTGCTAACAATAGAATGGTTAATGAAATAGGCAGTACGAACCCATTAGCTGCACCAACAAAAACCAATACTTTAGCAGGATTACCAACAAAATAAAAGATTAGTGTCGAGATCAGGATAAATCCGATAACCAAATACTTTCGGTATTTTTCATATGAACTAACGCCCTTATTTTTCACGGCATAATCAAGGAACGACGTGGAAGTGAAAGTTGATCCCAAAATTGAGGTCATACCAGCTGCAAAAAGGAGAATACCAAAAAATTTATATCCAAAATTACCGGCTGCATACTTGAAAATTGAGGCTGCTGGATTAGTTGGATCTAGTTTATACCCTGCGACTACAACAGATAGTCCAGCCAAAAATAGTAAAACACGTATCACTGAAGCAATTCCTATACCAGTTAATGCTCCTTCATTGACATATTTAATGTTTTTCTCTCCACGTACTCCACCTTCAATTAAACGATGGCCTCCAGAAAATGAGATGTAGCCCCCAACAGTCCCGCCAACAATCGTAACAATTGAGTAGAAGTCAATTTTCGTCGGGACAAAAGTATGCTGGATAGCTGTTCCATATGGTACTGACATTACAAAAATAATATAAACTAAAATTGCTACTTTAACAAAAGCTAATATTTGAACAGTGCGATCCATAACTACTAAAGCATTCTTAACAACAAAAATGATGAGTGCCAAGGCAGCTGCAATCACAGCCCCATTCTCAGGCGAAATTCCGAAAAGAACATTCAACCCTAAGCCTGCCCCACCAACATTACCAATGTTGAAAAATAATCCACCTGCTGCTACTAATGCGGATAAAACATAACCCAATCCGGGGAAAACATCATTAGCAATGCTTTGTGCTTTACGACCACTAACAACAATTATGCGCCAGACATTCATTTGAACAACAATATCAAAAATAATACAAATTAAAATTGCGAAACCAAAATTTGCTCCCATCTGGCCTGTAAATGTAGCAGTTTGCGTCAGAAAACCTGGTCCAACCGCCGCCATTGCCATCAAAAAGGCCGCTCCCATTGCTGTGCTTCGGGGTGAACGACTAGGTTTGATAATTGTATCTGGAGCACTATTATTCTTTTTTCGATCATTAACCATATTGAATTCCTTCTTTCGTTAAAAGATTAAAAGGTAACTGCCTCTATTCCTTCTTTTTCTAATGCTGCTCGCAAATTCTTCACGATCGCTAAAGCTGACTGATTATCGCCATGGACGCATACCGAATCAGTTTTTAACGGAACTTTCTCCCCATTAATCGCAACAACAGCTTGATCCTCGATCATCCTAATGACTCGCTTAGCGATTTGCAAAGGATCAGTAATAACTGCATTAGGTTTACTGCGTGCAACTAATGTTCCATCTGCTTCATAATTGCGATCCCCAAATATTTCTTGCGCATACGGAATCCCGATTTCTTTTGCAGCAGTAATTAATTCGCTATTAGCCAATCCATAAAGCGGTAATTCTGCATCAACTGCCTGAATACCACGGCAGATTGCAAGGGCCAAGTCATGATCTTGCGCAGCTGCGTTGTATAAGGCACCATGTGGCTTAACATGATGCAATTTTTTGCTTTTAGTAAAAGCTGCCAAAGCACCAACTTGGTAAGTTACCATGTGTTGAACTTCGGTTTGAGACAGATTCATGCGTCGTCTGCCAAAACCTTGCAAATCAGAATAGCCTGGATGTGCTCCAATGCCAATTCCTGCAGCTTCTGCCTTTCTTACTGTTTGTGCCATTACGTCAGGGTCACCGGCATGGAATCCGCATGCAATGTTAACTGATGTTACTAAGTTAATGATTTCCCCGTCATTGCCAATACTGTAGTGCCCAAAGCTTTCTCCTAAGTCACTGTTTAAATCAATTTTCAGCATCTTCAGTTCCACCTTTATTCATATTTAAGACTTGTATTCTTAACATCTGTGATCAACATGTGCCCAGGGGCATGTGTGATTACAAAGCTCGGTTTGATTTGCATGATCACATTTTGCGGAGTAACACCACATGGCCAAAAGACTGGCACTTCACCATGCTTAATTTCAACGGCATCACCATAATCTGGTTTCTGAAGATCCTTTATTCCGATATGTTCTGGATGACCGATTTGAATGGGTGCACCATGGACTTTAGGCATTGCAGCTGTTACCTTAACAGCTTTGATGACTTGTTTCTCAGGGATAGGTCGCATACTGACTACCATGTTTCCATGAAACCTACCCGCCTCCTTGAGCGGAATGTTAGTATTAAACATTGGAACGTTCACTTGCTGAGTAATATTGCGAACCTCTATTCCGGCAGCAATTAATTCTGATTCAAAGGAAAAACTGCATCCAATTACAAAGCTGACTAAATCATTACGCCAGAATGATTCAACACTTGTGACCTCCTCATCTAATTTTCCTTCACGATAAATTCGATATTTTGGAAAATCGTTGGCCAGATCAATGTCTTGAGCAAATTCTTTTAACTTTCTACTTCCGGCATCACTGACTTCTAAAACCGGACACGGTGCCGGGTTTCGCTGTGTAAACAGCAAAAAATCATAAGCCAGCTCTCTGGGTAAAATGACGAGATTTGCCTGAGTGTATCCCGACGCAAGTCCGCTTGTCGGTTTTGTGTATTTTCCCTCACGAATTAAATGTCGCAATTCAACTGGACTGTAATCTTTTAATGACTTCAACATTGACCTCTCCCTTCCTAACTAACCAACTTTTGTTAATTTTTCTAACCAATTAACGTCAGTTTTATTATGCAGATACTCAGGCTCATCCAAAAGTTGTGCTAAAAAATCAAGATTAGTCTGAATCCCGTCGATTACGGTTTCGTCCAAAGCTGTTTTCATCAGAGCAATGGCGTTATTCCGATCATGACCATATGCGATAACTTTAGCTATCATTGAATCATAATTCGGTGGTACGCGATAGCCTTGATATAGTGCTGTATCTACTCTGATCCCATATCCACTTGGCATATGCAAAGCGGTTATTTTCCCCGCCTCTTTTGCATTAATGCGACATTCCAAAGCAAATCCCCGAGTACTTATGCTTGCCTGTGCAAGATCGATTTTTTCTCCTAAAGCTACTCGCAACTGCAGCTCCACTAGATTAGTATTAGTTATTAATTCAGTTATCGGATGTTCGACCTGAATTCTAGTATTCATCTCCATGAAATAGAAATTTTCAGGATCATCTAAGAGAAATTCCATCGTTCCTGCACCTACGTAATTAATTTTTTTAGCAGCTTGAATTGAAATATCTACCATTTTCTGTCTTGTTTTATTACTGACTGCCAAAGCAGGTGCCTCTTCCAGTACCTTTTGATGATTAAGTTGCAAAGTACAGTCGCGCTCATGGAGCGCAACTACATTTCCAAATTGATCTGCCATAAGCTGAATTTCTATATGACGCGGATGTGGCAAATATTTTTCAAGATACATTTCATTGTCGTTGAATGCATGCTGTGCCTCTTGTTGTGCCAAAGAAAATTCCTTAACAAAATCTTCTTCTCGAAGGATGACTCGCATTCCTTTTCCTCCTCCTCCAGCACTGGCCTTCAGCATTACCGGAAACCCAATCTTTTTTGCATAACACAATCCCTCTTCGAAAGTTGAAAAACCTCCAGGGCTTCCAGGAACAACCGGTACCCCGACGTCCTTCATTGTTTGCCGTGCTGTCGCCTTTTCTCCCATCAGACCAATTACTTTAGCATTTGGTCCGATAAACTTAAGTTTATTTTTTCTACATTTCCGAGCAAATTCTTCATTTTCAGATAAAAAGCCATACCCCGGATGAATAAAAACCGCTTTAGTCATTTTTGCCGCTTCAATAATACTTTCTTGGTTCAAATAACTTTTAGTTGGCTCTGGTGGCCCTATACAAACAGCTTCATCTGCTAATTGAACGTGAAGAGCTTCCTTGTCAGCAGTTGAATAAACTGCAACTGCCCCCAACCCCAAGGTATGACATGCTCGGATAATTCGAACTGCAATTTCGCCTCGATTAGCAATCAAAACTTTTTCCACTGTTTTCACCTCAATTCTCTAGTTCAAAAAGAGCTTGATCATACTCAACTACAGTTCCATTCTCAACTAGAATCGCCGCAATAATACCATCAGCAGGTGCCTTGATTTCATTCATCATTTTCATCACTTCAATAATTGCAATTGTTTGTCCTTTTTTGACCCGATCGCCAATTTTAACAAAGGTTGGTTTATCAGGTTCTGGCGCCGTATACAAAGTTCCAACTAGAGGTGCTTTTACAATCTCGCCTTCTGTTGCGACTTCTTTTGTTGATTCAGAATCAACTTTTTTTACCGCACGGTCTGCATTTGATTCTATTTCAAGCGCTGCTGCATCGTTTTTTCTTTCCAAAACAATTCGGGCATCTTTTTCTTCAACTTCTAATCTGGCAAGATCTGAACGACCGAATAATTTAATTAAACTTTCAATCTTTTCAATCTCCATTTTTTAAACCACCTTCTAGCCTTTTTCGTTTAACAATACCTTCAATTTTTGTGCGCCTTTGCGCGCCGGTCCAATTGGGTAATGGTATCGATATTCTTTTAAAAACAACCTGAATTTTTCTAATTCGTCAGCCTGTTTAACTAGCTCAGATCTTGCTTCATCTAAAGAAACTTTCTTGAAATGTATTTGCTGCTGACTATTCAGTTGAACAAGTTTTCCCAGATCAACCGCAATAACTGTTGCAATAACCGGATAGCCCCCAGTAGTTTGCCTATCTGTCAAAAGAACAATTGGCAGACCTTCACGGGTAACCTGAACATTTCCTAAGACAGTTCCTTCTGAAAGCATATTGATCTTAGGGACAGACAATCTCGAACCCATCAAGCGGTACCCCATTCTGTCTGCCTGTTGCGAAATACTAAAAAAGTTTTTGCAAAAATTCGTTTGTGCCTCTGAAGTAAATAAATTCCATTGCGGGCCTTTGATAAAACGAATTTCAGCATTTTTTGCACTTCTGTTCTTTTTTTTAGATGTAAGTTCACGAAAATGTAGGCTTGCCATCTTGTAACATTCATTTATAGGAAGTCGATCTCCTTCTTGAAGTCTTCGTCCTTTGAATCCCCCCAACCCTAGCCTGACAGTCGTAGAACGACTGCCTAGTACTAAACCTGTTAAGAACCCCCCTCCCGCAACTGCTAAATACCCGTACCGACCCGCGCTCATTGGCTTAAATGAGAGAGTGGATCCTTTTTTAACGCTATAAACCTTGTTCAAAGAAATCGGTCTTCCATCTAGAAAAGGTTGGGATTCTCCTCCCGCAACTGCTATAAAAGTTCTACATGCAAATCTAAGTTTTGGACCCAACATACAAAGCTCTAAAGTAGCAGCATCATCATCGTTGCCAACCAACATATTAGCTATACGATGAGCCATGATATCAATCGCTCCAGAGACAGGAAATCCTTCTGCCTGATAACCAGAGCGCCCAATATCTTGGATAGTCGATGCCAATCCGCCTTCCAACACTTCAACTGTTTTCACAAAATCGCCTCCTAGAGTTAGACCAGCTCCTTAAGTTCGTAACTCCCTTTCAAATCGAGTTTTTGAATATAGTAATAATCTTTTTTAGAGATTGCTGTAAATTTAATGTGATCACCCGCATGGTAACGCGGTTCAGGATGAGCTGGGTCATACAATTTCACAGGGGTGCGTCCTAAAATTCTCCAGCCTCCAGGTGCTTCAATCGGATACATACCAGTTTGTTTTCCTGCTACTGCTACACTCCCGGCTGGAACCTTAGCACGTGGATTTTTAAGTCTTGACATTGCAATCTTCTCCGAAACTGAGCCCATATACGCGAATCCCGGCATGAAACCCATCATGTAAATGAGATATGGTGTTTCCGTGTGCAACCTGACTAACTCTTCAAAAGTTGTTTTCCCATATTTGATTACCGCTTCAAGATCTATACCAAATTCTTCATCATAGCAAACCGGTAGTTCAATGATGTGTTTTTTATCATCATTCTTTAAAAGTGCGTGGTTTTTAATCACATTCTCAATTTTGTTTGTTAATTCCGTAAAACTTGTCCGGAAAGCATCAAAATTAACTGTTAAAGTGTGATATGCAGGAATTGTCGCAATGATCCCCTCGTCAGTATCTAACAAGGCACGTGCCAGTGACTGGATTGCACGATTTTCTGCCGCATCAATCACCTCAGGGAAAACAATATTCAGGGACTGCTCTCCGACTGGTACAAATTGATAATCGTATTCCATACTTACGTCGCCTCCTCTTAAATTAGATTTTGATGAAAACCGATGTTCACATTCTACACATATAAACAAAATCTTGTCTACAATGTGAAAAAAATATTTTGTACTTTTAACGATTAAAGTAAGCGGTTAACAGGCATGGCGGCAACTAAATAAATTTTAATTCAATGTTTTATAAGCAAATTTATTTTTTTTCAAAACTAAAAGCTTGTTTTTTATTTTTTTAAAATTTAATAAATGTTACAATATTATTAATCTTTTTCTAATCAAAAAATATTTCAATTTGTGTTTATATTACTAAAATTTTAGAAGGGATCGATTAACCATCTTGAAAATTATATATATTGTAGAGCCCATTGAAGAGAGTGGAATTAATCTTCTGAGAAAAGCTGGATACTCCGTTTACGTCCGTCCACAGACTTTATCGATTGAAGAAAGCCGTTCACAGATCGATTTTCAGCAGGTCGTAGGCATGATCATCCGTGCCAGCGATCTAACTGCTTCCGAATTAAGCTTGTTCAAAAATCTTGCAATTATTTCTCGTCATGGGGTAGGCGTTGATAATTTGCCATTGGATACAATAAAAAAACGTAATATTTGCCTGACCTATACGCCGGGCCTAAATGCTGATTCAGTTGCTGAATTAACCTTGTTGCTGGTTTTGAATTTGCTTAGAAAAATACCTGTCAACAAAGTCAGCAGCACTTTCCCAGTCGGATCGTCTCTTGAAAACAAAAAAGTCGGCTTGATTGGTTATGGGAACATTGCTCAAAAATTTAGTTCTTATTTAACTCCGTTCAACAATAAACTGCTCGTTTATAATCATCGCCCCAAAAAATTGAGCTACGGAAAACAAGTCTCGCTCACATACCTGTTAGCTGAATCAGACATTGTCAGCCTCCATATTCCATCAAATAAAGATACACGCGGCTTAATCGGTGAAAAAGAACTTAAAGGAATGAAAAAGACAGCTTTTTTGATCAACACTGCACGTGGCTCGATCGTTGACAGTGATGCTTTATATGAGGCATTGATTAACAAAAAAATAGCTGGAGCTGCCGTCGACGTGCTTGACGTTGGTCAAAGACATGTTCTGAATGATTTTATTAAACTTGATAATTTCATCGCTACTCCGCATATTGGAGCAAACACAAATGAAACCTTAAAGTTATCTTCACTCCGTTGTGCTAAGGAAATCTTGCTATTCTTTAATGGTCAAAAGCCAATCAAACCTTACCTTTAAACACCTGAAATACAGAAGTAAGAAATTAAAGCTCTTCAACCTTCAATAGTAATACCGTAAACTCAGCGAAAAAAAATGATGTAGATATTTTGACAAAAAAATCTCCCCCAGATCCACAGGCTTTGCTTCTATCCTGTTTATCTGAAGGAGATTTTTTACACTTTTAATAACTCTTTGGATTTTTGTAACTTGATATTATATCCTTTTTTTAGTGATGGAGACTAATTCTGTTTAATTAAATAACTTGTGCTTTTCATCGATATAAATTTAACATCAGTGCAAGCATTTTATAAATGTAAGTTTTTTTTGAATGGTAATTCTTAATAGTTCTATTAAGTTTAGATGCATTATCTGTAATAATGCCATTAACTCCCATGCTTAGGTCCCCGTACATTGAGGGGCTTCGATTAACAGTCCAAGTATAAACTTTTTTATGCTGCCGCTGTGCCTCAGTTACAAAGTCATCATTCAAAGTACTGTATTCAACCGAATAAAAATTAGCAACTGTCTTCGGAACACCTAAAACATTAAAAGGTAAAATATATCCGACTTTTAGCTTCGGTGCTTTTTTCTTTAGTTCATAAACAGTCTTGTAGTCCAGAGAGTGCACGACATCTCCATAGCTAACCAATTTTTGCGCATATTTGTTTACAAAAATATCAAGCATATGTTTTGAGTCGTATTTGCTGACTTTAAGCTCAACAATAAGTAATTGACCTATTTTATGCGCTTCATTCAAATATTTATCAAAACTTGCCAGCTTTTCAGAATGTCTGCTTTCATAGGCAGTCAGCTTGGTTGCCTGTTTTAGAGTTAACTTTTGAGCTATTAGGTTTTTTCCAGTAAGTTTTTTTAAATTTGAATCATGACTCACTACAAACTTTTGATCCTTAGTTTCCTGAACATCCATTTCTGTATAATATGGTTTAGCACTTCGATTTGTTTTTTTTAGTGCACTTATAGAATTTTGCAGTGCATTATCACCATCAACACCTCTATGAGCAATCACAATTGGAACTTCATGTGGAGATTTCCGCATAAATATAAACGTATCTCTCGTTCGAATTGTCAGCAAACTCAAGAAAAAGATTGTTAGAAAACATGCTCCCAACAACCCATAATATTTTTGAGGAGTAGCATTTTGCAAGCTCACTTCATCTAATTGTTTCTCTTTATTCATAAAAAAAAGTACGATCTGGATAGAACCAATAATAACAGCTGCAGATGTCATCAGTCTGATAAACCAAGCTATCGTCGTCAATGCCGTAGCCGAATACAGCGCTAGTCCAACGAGGCCTCTTTCAAAAAGCCATTGGACTCCAAGCAAGCAAACATATAGAAAAAAATTAAATATCAGAGCCCCTAAAACTAAACTCGAAAAAGAAAAAGCAAGTTTCCAGAAATATTTTCTAGTTAAAGCAAGCGATTGTTTCAATGCTTTTTTCAAAGTAGACTTCTGCAAAATCATATATGGTAATGTAAATGAAAATCTTATTCCCAAATACATAAGCCCAACATATAACAATGCGACTAATGATATAAAAAGACGCCGCTCTTTAAAAATGTAATCCAAAATAAAAATCGGAATTTTGATCTTAGAAAGTAATTCTGACGTATAACCTGTGCCACTAAATGGCAGGATCAAAAGAAAGTAAAACAAGAAAAAAAATATTTTTTTTGAAAAAACTGCAGATGCTTCTTTAAAGCTACTTTGCAGCATTGACTGCGTTGAAAAGTTTTTGTGCTTAGAAAAATTATAACTGCATAGCAAGAGAAATGTATATTCAAAATAGGCCGCATATAACAGTAAAAAAACAAATATAATTCCACTCATTAATGTCAAATAAGAGCTGTGCGAAGTGAAATATCCGTATTCATCAGCATCTAGAAACCAGTTGCCTCCCATTACTAAACCAGGCATCACCACAAACAATACCAACGCATTGATCAACAAAATATTGGTTAAATATGCTCTTTTATCCTTGCTGTTTTTTTTATTCCACAAATTCAAACTTGCCACATCCTTTTATACTTTGGAACTTCAATCCATCACATATTCTACTAAAAAAAGAACGAGCTTCAAACCAAAAACTTAATTTGTAATCCAAATATATAAAAGAAAGTAATTTGTAGCTTGCGTTGCAAGCCCTATTCTGCAAGAATTACTGCTTGATATGGCAATAAAATTAATTCATTTTCGTCTTTTTGCAATGTGTGGTAATTGTTCAAAATAACCTTAGCCTCTGAACTGTGCAGTGCTTGTTTTACCTTGCTTAAATTAACCAATATTACAACTTTTTTATTATCAAGAACACGTTTATAGGCAATTACTGCTTGCGGGACATTCTTGATTTCCACAAGTTCACCTCTGACAAAAACATCTTGAAGATCCACTTTTTTTCTTAACTGCGACATCTCGCGATAATAATTCAAAACCGAATCAGGATCCAGTTTCTCTGACCCAACATTGATTCCCTTTCTATCTGTTCCCATTTTCAACCATGGCGTAACCCTAGAAAAACCACCAAAGGCCTCGTCATTCCACTGCATTGGTGTTCGTGCATTATCTCTGGACCTGCTGTTTACTATTTCCAAAGCCTCTGCGGGTGAATAACCTTCTTTCAATGCCATCCTGTAATTATTAATTGAGGAAACATCGTTAAATTCATCGATTTTTTTGCGCTTGAAATTTTTCATTCCCAACTCTTGTCCTTGATAAATAAAGGGCGTTCCAGGTAAAAAATAATACATAGTTGCTAGCGCTTTAGCTGCTGTGGGTGTTCGTTCATTAGGATCCTTAATCAGTTTCGACAATACACGCGGTTGATCATGGTTCTCCAAGACATTTGCCGCCCATCCATCGACATTTTTTATTGCTCGTTGACTGCCAAAAAGCGTATCCTTCAATTCTGATACATCCCAATTCGTTTTACCACGATACCATTCATCAGCATTCTTAACTTCAATGTTCATATAACTGAAGTCAAAAATCATTGAAAAATAACCATTCGGCCCTATAAACTTTCTTAGATCATCTTCAGGTACCCCATAAGCTTCGCCAACGGTCATAGCATTATGCTTATCAAAAGTTTCTTGTTTTAATTCATCCAAAAATAAATCTAAACCAGGCCTATTCTGACCTTTTTTAATGACAGCTGCCAGCCCATCACTTCCATCTGCCGGAATACTGGCCCAATCAAGATCTTTCTTTAAATGCGTAATTGCATCAATACGAAATCCTGCTATCCCCTTATCAAGCCACCAGTTAATCATCTCATATATTTCCTGGCGCAATTTTGGATTCTCCCAATTCAAGTCTGGTTGCTGGGCTGCAAATGTATGAAAATAATATGTCCCAGGTTCACCCTGCACTTCAGTCCACGTTGATCCACCAAAAAGTGAGCGCCAATTATTAGGCTTTTGTCCATTCTTTGAAGTTTTAAAAATATAGTAATCACGATAGGGGCTGGTAGGTGATGCTAATGCCTTCTGAAACCATTCATGCTGCTCGGAGGTATGATTTACTACAAGATCCATCATAATTTTGATTCCTCTTTTATTCGCTTCTCGCAAAAGCTCGTCGAAATCTTCCATTGTACCGAACTGAGGATCGATCTTTTGATAGTCTGAAATATCATATCCCATATCAACCATTGGCGACTTATAGATAGGTGAAATCCATATTGTGGACGCTCCCAGTGACTTAATATAATCAAGATGTGCAATAATTCCTTGCAGATCACCAATACCATCATTATTTGTATCTTGAAAAGATCTCGGATATATCTGATAGACTATTTCTTTGTTCCAACGACGTTTATCATTAATTTTTCCCATATTGATAACTCCTTGATTTTTTTGAACGTCCTAGTTCGTATCTTACTTACTAAAAGCATCAAACGAACCCTTCTACTGTTTTTCCATATTTGACTATAATCTTAAAAACTGTCTTAATTTCTTGGGACACTCCTCATTATAAACATTTCTACATCTTGTGCAAACGTTTACGTTGAAATTATTTTTGTGAAGTTGAGCACGAGCAATTTATGTTTAGCTTGGAATTCTGGACTATTGAAAAAACATTAGTTCGTCTAATATAACGATAAAATAAAGGAACTAGGTCAAAATTTACCATTTGACCTAGTTCCTCAGTTGACTTCGTACAAATCTATTCCATAAGTCAGAAATCTCTGTCTAACTTCAAATTGATCAAGGCAAAAAGGTACGCTCTGCCCATAATCTCACATTGTTTTCAAACTCATGCCTACTAATATTTTTACTTATCTAAATCTAGGTGCGAATTTTTTGTTGTCTCAGCCATTTTATAGTAAACGATTAAGCTAACTAAAACTGCACCGGAAACGTAATAAAAGAACCAAGACTCATGCTGAATATCTTTCAACCATAATGCAACATATTCAACTGTACCACCAAAAATTGCGACTGTTAAACCGTACGGAAACCCGACACCCAACGCACGAATTTCAGTTGGAAATAGTTCAGCTTTCACGATAGCATTAATCGACGTATACCCACTAACAATCAATAAGCCTACAAGCATTAAAAGAAAAGCTGCAAATGGATTATCTAAAACTTTCAATCCTGTAAAAATTGGAACCGTTAGCAGCGTGCCCAAAATACCAAACCAATATAATAGCGGTTTACGCCCTACTTTATCTGATATATGACCAAAAACAGGCTGCAAAATCATAAAAATAAACAACGCCCCAAAATTAATTAAAGTAACTAAATGGGTTGGAAGGCCTAATGTGTTTACCATATATTTTTGCATATAAGTCGTATATGTGTAAAAAGCAATTGTTCCGCCGAAAGTCAAACCTACCACGGTCATTACTTGTTTAGGATACTTTGCTAATAGTGTTAAAGTACCCTTAGCATTGGGATTTTTCGCCGTTTTTTTATACTGAATTGTTTCATCCATTGACAAACGCAGGTATAAGACAATTATCGCTCCTATTGCACCTAAAACAAACGGAATACGCCATGCCCAAGCTCTCAATTGTGTATCAGTTAAATAAAATTGGAGGACAATCTGAATCAAGAGTGCCAGCAACTGCCCACTGATTAGGGTAACATATTGAAAAGATGCATAGAAACCACGTCTTTTAGCACTAGCCATCTCTGACAAATAAGTAGCTGAAATTCCATACTCTCCACCTAAAGATAATCCTTGAATCATCCTAATCAGTATCAGAATAATAGGTGAAAAAATTCCGATTGTCTGATAGGTCGGGACTAGCGAAATAAGCAAGGATCCTGTTGCCATAATGCTGACAGAAAGTGTCAAAGCCGAGCGGCGGCCATGCTGATCAGCATATTTTCCCATCACAAAACTGCCAAAAGGTCGCATCAGAAAACCAATGGCAAATACAGCTGCCGTACTCAGAAGCTCTGCTGTTTGATTTTGACTAGGAAAAAATGAGCCTGCGAAATAAATTGAAAAAGACGCATATATGTACCAGTCAAACCATTCAACCATGTTTCCGAGCGATCCTTTTATAATATTACTAGTTATTCGATGTTCATTTTGCAATTTATCGCCCTCAATACTTATATTTTTTTAATCCTTAATTAATCATTATTTAATTATTTTAAGGCTAAAAACTTTCCTTGTAAAGAGAGTTCACATTTCAATGTGGAAACCGATGTGACAGGTCAATGTTCAATTACAACATGATATACTACAGTATTCATTCCCTGCTAAAGTTTTTATAGAACTATTTACTGTTTTTTTCTGCTCATTTTTTGCCAAAGTAATTCTTCTTCACAGGTTAAGGCTTCCTCTTCGAATATTAATTTTTCAGCTATTTTATATAGCTGTCTTCCCTTTTCTGGTTTCCCGTTATTTTGATACAAATCAGCTAATTCAGCCAAGGCATCGACGTCAGCATTATCTTTAATGGCTTTCTTAAACCAACGTTCCGCTTGTTCTATTTGTGCCATCTCATAATAAAGATAACCTGCGTGATACGCTGCTTTTTTGTTCTCTAATAAACATCCATACATAAAACATTTATGTGCCGTTATATAATCATGTGTTCTATTATAGGTTAGTCCCAGTCCAATGAAACCGTCTGTAATTTCTTGATCGATTTGAAACAAATAAATGTCCTCCGCCATTTCATATTCATCACAGTAGCGGCAGATGTCGCCAAAATATTGAAGATATACTTGGGAATTTTCCTCCTTGGCGATAAGATTTTCTTTTAATAGAGCAATCGTGTTTAAATTTTCGACTTTTATATCATTCAAAAATTTGTTCAAATTCATAAATTCTTTTGTCTCATCCTCTGGAAAGCTTGATACATATGCTTTTTTGGCCTTGTCAAAACAAAGAGCCTCTTGAACATAATCACGCTTGATTCCCTCGACTACACGCTCTAATTTATCAAAACCAATTTCTTTAATCCTCTTCTTTTCTTTAAATGCATACTTAATGTTTATTTGTTGCTGAAATTGCCAATCTACCTTCTCTAACATCCTTTTCTTATCCATCTTTTTCATCCTTTCATACTAAAAATTGGCCTTCCGATTTATAAGTACGCTTTTTACTGTTCTTTTTACTTCTAAAACAAAAATATTTTCTAATTTTTTTGTTTTCTTAAAATCCCACTTAAATTCTTAACTTATTTTTTAATTTTGGACGCTAAAATTCATGTATAATCAAGTCACAGCCTAAAATTGAGAGGTGATTATATGAAACCTTTTAGGTTTGTAAAATTGTTGTTTCTAGGTGTATTTCTTGCTTATTGTTTCCAAAATCCCCCAGATATTGAATATGGTAAAAAATGGATAAGCAATAAAATTGAACAAGTTACCTCACTTTTAGAAACACCACAACAAGTCCCGCTTCAAGGAACTTCTTCATCCGAAAGCAGCTCTGACTCAAGTGAAGACGATTCAAGCAGCTCAACTAGGTCCGTAAACGGACAGGATGATTCTCAAAGTTCTTCTTCCTCTACATCCTCGAGCACCACTTCTGATTCATCAAGTACGAATGGAGCTGTTTGGCCTAAAAAAACAGCTAGCGTATACTTCGATATTCCTGAAGATGTATCTTCCAACTATCGCTATGTTTGGGAACAAGCACTTAATAATTGGAACAAATTCAAGGTTTTCAACTTAGTCACGACCAACAACAAGAATCAGGCTGATATCATTTTAACCACTGAAAATGAAAGCAATACTGCACAAGCCGGTGTGACGGAAACAAGGTTATTGATAAATCCATTAACTAATAAAAAAGTCATGACGCACGCAGTTGCAAAACTTAATCTGTATTACCTCAACTACTATTCAACCGAGCGTAAAATCAATACTGCTGAGCATGAATTGGGGCACGCAATGGGTCTGGATCACGTTACCGACCATACTTCAGTCATGGAGCCTCAAGGTTCTGATTACGGTATTCAACAATCTGATGTTGAAAGACTGAAACAGTTATACAAGTAAAATGTTACTATAATGTGCTTATATTCTAGGTATTGATGTTGCAGTGATTAGAGCTTGTTATTATACATTCAGGATTACAACAGGGCTAGGCCAAATCTTTGGCCCAGCCCTTTATTTTGTTCCTCATATTATTTCAACAATTTAATAAACTTGTTGTATTAAAATATTAGGAACTTTTTGCTGTAAGTTATGGCATTTACAGCCCTTTTGTAAGCGCTATTTACTGATTTGTAACATAGTGTTATATTTAAGAAAATGATAGTTTTTTTTTGAAAGGTGGTGATCTTAATTATGATAAAAGAAGTTCACATGCCAAAATTGAGTCCTAAATCAAATCAGTATTTTTTTGGAGAATGGCTTAAAGAACCTGGTGATAAAGTTAGCAAGGGCGATGTTTTGTTTGAGGTCGAAACTGATAAAGTTGTCAGCCAAGTCGAAAGTCAGGAAACTGGTGTTCTAAAAGAACATCAAGTTAAATCTGGTCAAACAGTCGTGGTCGGCGATCTTGTTGCAACGATTGAAGTTTCAGAAAGCTGAGGTAGCACTATGAAGCAAAACAATAAAAAAACAACGAAACCAGTATGGCTAAAAGTCACTTATGATCAAAAAAAAGTTGATCGCATGAATGAACTTCTCTCAGGTTTAAGCTTAAATACCGTCTGTGCTGAAGCCAATTGTCCTAATCTAGGTGAGTGTTTTGGCAGTGGCACAGCTTCTTTCATGATACTTGGTCCTAACTGCACGCGTTCGTGTCGTTTTTGTGATGTTCCTCATGGTCATCCTAAGCCGGTAGATCTTACTGAGCCTTTACGTGTCGCTCAAGCAACAAAGAAACTCGGCTTAACGCATGTCGTAGTAACAAGTGTTGATCGAGACGACTTGCCTGATCTCGGATCAGATCAATTTGTCCGCACAATTCAAGCGCTGCATGAAGTTACACCTGAAACGACGATTGAAGTTTTGACACCTGACTTTCAGGGCCGCACCGATTGCCTCGATAAAATAATCGCAGCTAAACCTGATGTTTTCAACCATAACATGGAAACGGTTCGTTCAATTACACCAAAGGTACGTCACCGAGCAACTTATTCCACATCCTTGGGTGTCTTGAAATATGTTAAAGAACATGCCACTTCCAAAACATTTGTCAAAACTGGTATTATGCTAGGCTTAGGTGAAAAGGACGAAGAAGTTTATGCTCTCATGAATGATTTGCGCTCAATCAATGTTGATTTTCTTACTATCGGTCAATATGTTCAACCATCTGAAAAACACTACAAATTACGTGAATGGGTTCCCTTGGAACGCTATCAAAAATACTACCATGAAGCAAAAATACGTGGTTTTAAGTTCATAGCCAGTTCGCCGTTGGTTCGTAGTTCATACAAAGCCCAAGAAGAACTTATGGCGGTCTATGAGAAATGATTACAATACCTGTAGCATCGCTGAATGCCTCTTACATTTTCGCACTAGAATATTACCTAATGACGGAAAAAAAGTTCACTGATCCGATTTTTATGATCTGGTCAACCAAACCAACTGTTATGTTGGGTAAATATCAGGACGTCAGTACTGAAGTTGACTTAACCTATATTCAAAACCATGATATTCAACTCGTTCGCCGCTGCTCGGGAGGCGGAACAATCTATACCGACAATGGGTGTTGTCAATTTAGTCTTGTTCAGCCGACCAACAAAAAAATAATTGATTTTTCAGATGGGATACACATAATTGCAACTGCACTCAAAGAAACCGGCTTTCACATTACACCTGATAGCCGCAACGATCTTATTGATGATGTTGGTTTTAAAGTCTCTGGTAACGCGCAGTATCTGTTAAATGATTATCGCTTGCACCATGGTAGTCTTTTATTCGATCCCGACCAAGTATTTATGAACAACGCTTTACGTTCAGATCCTGTTAAATTAAAGGCTAAGGGTATCTCATCAACACGACAAAGAACCGGTAATCTAAAACGGCAGCAACCGACCTGGTCTCCTTCTAAATTTAAAAAAGAATTGAATGCTGCAGTCTTGAACAACGTGCCGCACAAAATTTATCACCTATGTTCAAAAGATAAAGAGCGGATCAACGATATTGCAGAACAGAGATTTTGCAGCGGTAACCTGCTCTCTTCTTCTGAGAAACTAAGTTTTTTAAAAAAGCGATACATCAAAGGGGCCGGTTTAGTTCAGCTTAAATTTGAGGTAAAAGAAAATAAGTTAAGACATGTCCGTATCAATGGTGACTTTTTTAGTGAACTCGATCCGCAAAAATTTTCAAATATTTTAGATGGAACTCCATTCACACCTTCTGCTATCCATCAAATAATTGAAAAAGCTTTGCAACCGACACCAATTGTCGGTATTACTGCCGGAGAACTAGTTGATTTAATATTTAAAAAAAATTGCCCACATACCAGACACTAATTCTTGAATCAGACTTTTATTTCTTATCTTACAAATAATTTAACTATGCGCAAGAATTGTCTTTATAGTACTTTAATAAATATTTGACGTGCGGCTTGCATATAACATTCCTTCGTTATTATTCTGCTTTTCTTTTTTAAAATATTTATGCTAATATTATGACTAAAGCGTATTCACATATTCTATATTACAGATTTTAGGGGGAAGCAAGGGATGAAATTTGACTGGAAATATGGCTTAATAACAAACATTCCGCTCTTCGTTTTATTTTTTATTGTTTGTTTAAGACAACTATTCTCACAGTTTTTTGACAACCTGCAAAATTATTTGATAATAGTCGCTGTCTTTGCTATAAGTTGGGTACTATATTATTATATCTGGGAACGCTCTTTCTATCGTGAACATCCAGAATATAAGGCGAGCAATCGAAAAATTTCAAATCTGGGATGGATAATTACCACATTAGGTGTACTTTTGCTTCTTGGTTTAATAGGAATATCAAATACAAACAATTTCACTCTTTACTGGGCTATTTTGACATTAATTATTTTTTTCAGAGATTCCCTATCACGCGTTAACCAGAACTTAGACAAGTGTTAAGAATGTGTAGCGGAAGAAGATAAAATCTAAATGTGCTACAAACCTGTTTTAGATCTTGAATCTATAACTAATTTGTATTTAAGTGGATTTAACTAACTACTAAAACATCTCCATTTCATATAATTCGTGGCTTAAACAAAAGGCTGGATCAAAAATCAAATTTTGGTCCAGCCTTATTTGAGTATCTCCTATACTATTTTTGCGAAGACATTTTCCTTGAATGATAACTTTTTCGTTCTATCATGCAGCTTTTCAAAAACTACAACACTTTAATTATAGTGCGGTCCTAATATGCTATATTTAACCTTATAAAACACAATTATTTGGTCTCCCTCATTTTTTTGGAATACTTGGTTAAAAATATGCTATAATAATTATAGAAATTAATAACACGGTTATTTAACTTAGATAATATGGTATATAAACCTATCCTTTAAAAGAATGAAGGGACTGATAAAAATTTTTGTAAAAGCAAGAAGAATCATCTCGCTGATCCTCCTGTCGATCTCATTAATTGCGTTGTTCTTTTTCCCAGAAGCTGTTCTCGCTAAAATATTTTTTGTCACTGTTTTAGCCATTTACGTTTTGACCACACCAGGGCCTTTTTTTCAAAAATCTGCAGGTAAACGTGCTGCCTTGCGTAAAGCAGGATATCAAAAAAGATAACTGCATATATCCAATGTCAATTGTTTTTAGAATAAACGATCTAAAAAGTTATCCAAATAACCCAATTTGAAAGTCACATTTCAAATTGGGTTATTTGGAATAGTTCACAACGTTCGACCGAACCTACTTAAGGACAGGGCTGCTTGTCAAATTCCCTCGCTCATTATCTTTTAAGCGAACATACTAGTACTATTTTTAAAAACTTGGTCTTCTGCTAATTTTCATTTTTGACATATAGCTTCCACTTCTATTTTGGCATCAGCTGGCAAAGCAGCCACATTCACCGTTGATCGTGCGGGATAATAATTAGATTCCTTAAAAAAAGCATTGTAAACATCATTTACTTTTTGAAAATCATGAATATTTGTCATAAAAATAGTTACTTTAACAATATTTCCAATGCAAAAACCCGCTGCATCAATGACCGCTTTTAGATTCTTCAGTGTCTGTTTCGTTTGTAGTGAGACTTCTGAACTCTTTATTTTTCCTGAGACAGGGTCAATTCCAATCTGTCCTGAACAATATAATGTATTTTCTATCTTTATTGCTTGTGAATAAGCACCAAGAGCATTTGGTGCCTGATTCGTTTGAATTCTTTCAGTCATTTTTGTTCCTCTCTTTTTCACGTTTTTCTAAATATTTTTCTTTTATTCATTTGGATAATCAATAACCCTGCAATCAACGAAATTAACAAAGCATTAAGCAAAAAAACGCTTTTTATTCCCCACACAGCTGAAACGCTGGTCCCAACTAATGTTCCCAACATGCCGCCTAAAGCATTCGCAGATTGATTGTAACTTAAACTTCTGCCGATGAATTTCTGGTCTACGTGCTGGGTTATACTAAGTTGAATCTCTGGAAGCGTACTTGCATCTGCGATTCCAAGCATAAAACGCAATAAAAATAAAAACGCAAGAGTCACAACCATACTTTGCAGAAGATTAACCACTATAGTCAGAAAAATTCCTAAGATAAGAATTCGCACAACTCCCCATTTATCAGCGGCCTTTCCAATAAAAAATGCAAAGAGAACGTTTGAAATTCCCGGTAAAGCTGCGGCTATTCCACTAAGCAACAGCAAATGACTGGCTGAGTCAAGTATTTGCTTGATGAAAAGTGTTAGAACCGGTACTATTGAAGCATTGCCTGCCTGAATAACTGTGGTCAACAATAACATTATTAATAAATACTTAATATCAGGAACATGTTCCCAAAATTTACCTGAAACCTCTTCAAAATTATTTTTCTTCTTAAATTTTTCAGCATCTTCCGTGACAAAAAACATACTGAGCAAAAAAACTGTAAATAGTAGAAAACCTGTCATAAAAAACGTGATCCTAATCGAAAAAAGATCTGCAAAAACTCCACCAACAATCGGGCCAATCAAGTTTCCCGATATATAACCAGTTGTAAGAACATTCACGATTTTCCCAAGCTGTTTTTTCGGAGCTTGTAGAATAATAAGTGCTTGCGCGTTGGGAGTATAGCCGTCGGAAAGGCCTTGAAGACACCTCAACAAAATTAGTTGCCATACATTCGTGGCCAATCCCATTAAAGTGATCGTAACTGCCATTCCCAATGAGCAGCGTAGCAACATAGCCCGCCTACCATAGCGGTCAGCTATTTTCCCCCAGAATGGGGAAACCAGAATTACGATAACATATGATGCAGAATAAACAATACCACTGAGGAATAATGCTGTTTTTTCAGATGTGTCATTCATTGATTTTACATATATTGTTAGAAAGGGCATGATTTCACTAAAACCAACACCGGCTAGAAAGGTCCCTATCCAAAGCACAATTAAATTTTTTCTCCAGTTTTCCATATACTGTTTTATTTGCTGAAAATTTTCAAACTTCTGACAGCCGACTCTAAGCGTGCCATTGCCTCTTTCAGGGTTGTCAAATCTGCAGCGTATGATATTCTGATATATCCTTCTGCATATTCTGAAAAAGCCGTCCCTGGAACTACAGCTAGTTTGTAAGTCTTCAATAGCCAAATTGAAAAGTCCCAAGAGGATATCTGAAAAGAGCTAATATCAGCAAAAATATAAAAAGCTCCTTCTGGTTTAACATATGGGATATTTAGTTTTTCTAAATAATCAGTAATAAATTTTTTCCGTTTGGCAAAAATAGGAACAAGTTTAGCTGGATTATCGCTATCTTCAGACATAGCCGCGACAGCTGCTGCTTGCGAAATGCTGGAGGCCCCACCGACATTAGTTTGATGAACCTTAAACATCTCCTTGCTTATCCACTCTGGTGCCAACACATATCCTATGCGCCAACCTGTCATACTATGTGACTTTGAAAGACCGTTTAGAACAATTGTGCGTTTTTTCATATCTGGCAACGTGACAATTGATGGTGCCTGTTTCATATCGCCATATACCAGTAAATCGTAGACGTCATCTGTAATTACATACAAATCATTTTTCTTAATAACCTCAGCCAACGCTGCTAGCTCCTTGAGTGATAAAATGGTGCCAGTTGGATTGTTGGGATAATTCAGAATAACGGCTTTTGTTTTTGGAGTAATAGCATTTTCCAATAGTTCAGATGTTAACTTAAAATCAGTTTTTGATGTATCGACCAAAACAGGAACTGCCCCTGCTATTTTGGTTGAAGTAATATAGGCCGGATATGCAGGTGAAGCCATTATGATTTCATCACCTGCGTTGCATAAGGTCCTTAGTGTCAGATCTATCCCCTCACTAACTCCGACTGTTACAGTAATCTCAGTTTTATAATCATATGCCATTCCGTAATGTTTGCCCACAAAGGTAGAAATTGCACTTCTCAGTTTCAACGTTCCAGCATTTGATGTATACTTTGTAAAATTATTTTTAATTGCATTAATACCCGCCAATTTTGTTTTTTCGGGCGTTGGCAAGTCAATCTCTCCAACTGTCAATTGGATTACATCACTTGTGTCATCAACAAAATCAGAAATATGTCTGATGCCTGATTGCTGTGCCTTTTCCACGTACTTATTAATATTTTTCATGCCGCTGCCTCCATTTTAATTAAAGTGGTTTACTGGATGGAGCAAAGTAGCGGTTTCTATAAAATTGACTACCTCTTTAGCAACCATCATTCCAGTTTTTTCAATAGTATCTGTTGTCTGTGCTCCAATATGCGGTGTAATAATGACATTAGACAACTTCAATAATGGATGATCTACACCTATTGGTTCATTCTGCAAGGTGTCCAAAGCAGCACCACCAATTTCCTTATTTTTTAAAAATTTGAATAGATCCTGTTCATTGATCAGACCACCTCTAGATGTATTAATCAATAAGGTTTCTTTGTGCATTTGTTTAAGTACAGTTTCATCTATCAAATTTGCGGTTGCTTTGACAAGTGGAATATGCAAAGAAACAATATCCGCATTGCAAATCAAGGTATCGAATGGTACTTGGCATCCGTACTTAATTTTTTTTTGAGAGCGATTTGCAACTAAAATATCAGTCCCGAAAACTTCTAAGAGTCTTTCAACTTTTTTTGCAATATGCCCATAACCAATAAGTCCAACCGTTTTACCTCTTAGTTCACTACCAGTCAGATGGCTGGCGTATAACTGTTTTACTCCCTTGTGCGATTCATTATTTGCAACAACGATTTTATGACTCAAAGCCAACATCAGTCCGACGCTCAGCTCCGCAACAGAATCAGCGTTAACTCCCTCAGTATTCGTTACGTGAATTTTTCTTGTTGTCAATTCGTCTAATGGTAAATTGTCGATTCCAACTCCGCATCTTGCAATCAAATGTAAATTAGGGAGATATTTCAACAATTCCATAGGAAATTGAATATCAGGAAAAATAAGAACACTGATTTTTTCACCGATCGATTTAAATGTTTCCATATCTAAATCTCCAGCTCCAAGAACAACTTCTATATCGTTATCGTTCAAATAATCAAGACAAACTCTAGGCAATCTTCCAATTGAATATACAAGCTCATTCATATAAAAACCTCGACTTTATTTAAACTAGAACTTTCGCCAAAAAGTCCTGTGTTCTTTGGTGAATTGGATGATCAAAAAGCTCGTCAGGGGTATTTTCTTCGACAATGTGCCCTCCATCCATGAATAAAACACGATTGCTAACTTGCCGTGCAAATCCCATTTCATGTGTAACGATAATCATCGTCATCCCTTCATTGGCTAACTTTTTCATTACCTGTAAAACTTCCCCTACCATTTCAGGATCCAAGGCGGATGTTGGTTCATCAAACAACATCAATTGAGGATGCATCGCAAGTGATCTAGCAATCGCTACTCTTTGTTTTTGTCCCCCAGAAAGAGAATGCGGATAAGCACCTGCTTTTTCTCCCAATCCAACAAGGTCTAACAGATATTTTGCATCTTCAACAGCTTCTTTTTTTTCAATTTTTTTCACAAGAATAGGAGCCAAAGTAATATTTTGTAATACAGTTAAATTGGGAAAAAGATTGAAATGCTGAAAAACCATTCCAAGCTTTCCTTTTAATTCACACAATTTATGATCCTCTTCTGTCATTTTGGTATCGTTAAAAAAAATATCTCCACTTGTCGCATTTTCTAATTTAGCTACACATCTAAGCAGCGTTGATTTTCCTGAACCAGAGGGTCCTATAATTACAACAACATCATTTTCATCAACTTTAAAATTAATATCTTTTAAAACTTCGGAATTGCCAAATTTTTTTTGTAAATGTTCTACTCTAATCATTAACAGCTAACCTTCTTTCTACACTATGCAAGATGGAACTGATTGATAACGTTAAAATCAGGTAAATTAAACCAGATGTTAAATACGGTTCCCATACCCGATAATATTGTGCGTTCATTGCTTGAGCCCAATACGTTACCTCAGGCGCTGAAATCACAGATGCCAACGACGAGTCTTTGATCAAACTGATGAATTCGTTCCCCAAAGGAGGGAGAATAATTTTTACTGCTTGTGGCAAAATGATATGCAGCATCGTTTGGTTAGGTGAAAGCCCTAAAGTAGCAGCAGCCTCTCCTTGACCCTCAGAAACAGCTTGAATTCCTGACCGAAAAATCTCGGCAATATACGCACTTGAGTTCAAAGACAAAGCTAATATTCCGGCAACTATACTGTTTGATTTTCCAAGTACCAACGGAACTACTCCAAAATTGATTACAAGAATCTGAACCAAAAGCGGGGTCCCTCTAAACAAACCAACGTATCCCTTAAATGGTGCAGCTAAAAATTTATTAGGAAGCATTTTACCCAACGCTATCAAGAGTCCAAATACTGTTCCTAGAGCAATACTGGCGATTGAAAAACCAATTGTATAAATAATTCCTTTAAAAAAGTAAGGCAAGTAATCGATAATCAACTGAAAATTAAAAGATGTCATTTAATTACCTCCCCCTTATTTGAATTTAGACAATTCTTTTGTATTTGGAGTTACCCCAAACCATTTCTTGTAGATTTTTTGATATGTTCCATCAGCAATCAATTTTTTCAAAGCTTTATCATAGCTCTTCTTATATGAAGTTCCTTTTGGAAACATCAAACCAAAATATTCCGGTGAAAACGCCTTGTCATCCTTAACAATTTTTAACTTATTTCCTTTGTTATTTTCAATAAATTTTTCATTATTTGTGTTGTCTCCTATTGCTGCATCAGCTTGACCATGCATCACCATTTGAAAAGTAACCCCGCTTTGCGTTGCTAAAATTTTAGAGTTGTCTTTGCCAAATAGTTTCTTTGCTGCTTCTTGTCCTGTAGAACCGGTTTGGACAGCAATTTTAGAATTTTTTAAATCACTTGCACTTTTTACTGTGCTGTTCTGTGGAACGACTATACTTTGACGTGAAACAAAATACGGATCTGAAAAATCAAAGGTTTTACCTCTATCCGATGTGATCGTTATTCCTGAAATACCAACATCGGCTTTTCCTTGCTGTAATTGGGTAAACATTGATTCCCAGCTTGCATTTTTGATCGTATATTTGTACCCAGCTTCTTTAGACAACTCTTTGATCAAATCAACATCGAAACCAACTAGTTTGCCATTTTTCAAATATTCGAAGGGATTCCAATTAGCATATGTCAGAACTCGGATTGTTTTATTGGAAGCTTTACTGCTGTTCGCGTCCTTCATTTTTGAAAATCCAAAAACAACGGCAATAAAGAGAATAATTATGCAAGTCACTATCCCGTAAATTTTACTTTTTTTCATATCAATGTCCTCCAATCTATTTATCCACTATTGTTAACTATGTAGTTAGTATAGAGTCAAAGTGATCTACTATCTCCTTGTTTTATTGTTATGCAGCGTTTTCATTGTTTTGTTTATTAATTCAAATTTATCTTTAGGTTTTAATAAACAACAATCTTGTTTTTTTTAACCTAAGATAATTATTATGCATTATAATGAGATCTATTATTATTTTTAATGCATAAAGCCTAGAATGTTAAGGTACAAAGGAGGTAAATAGTATTTTTTGACTCTATCGCTACTTTAGAGAATACAATATCCATAATTCTAAATTATAGGAGGAATTATGATGAAGAAAGAAAACACACGTGAAACAGATATTCTATATAAGGGTACGAGGGTTAAAAAAAATGCGCGCACACCTGAAACCCTCCCATTGTACTTAACAACCGCTTTTAACGTTGATGACTTAGCCGACTTAAAGAATCGTTATAAAGAGCAAGGTTACACATATATTCGGACGCGCAATCCTAATCGGAATGCTTTGTCAGAACTGGTTACTTATCTGGAAAAAGGCCAGAATTCAATAATATGTTCCTCTGGAATGGCCGCCATTTCGACTACCTTATTGACTGTTTGTCATTCAGGGGACCATATAGTCGCAGATCACACACTTTATGGGGAATCGATTGACCTGTTAGAAAAACTTAAGACTTATGGTGTCAGTGTTACATTCGTGAATGTTGCTGATCGGGATGAGGTTGAAAAAGCTTTTACAAAACATACGGTTGCCGTTTATACTGAAACAATATCCAATCCAACGATTAACACTATAGACATAGAAAAAATTGCTGCTCTAACTCATGAACATAAAAGTCAGTTGATAATTGATAATACTTTTGCAACTTCTTATCTCCTATCTCCCTTAACTCAAGGAGCAGATATCGTGGTAAATAGCTTAACTAAATTTGCCAATGGACACAGTGATGTCTGTCTTGGTTCAGTCACTAGTTCTAACGCGTTTATCAAAAAAGCATATGATCTTCAGGTTCTACTGGGGACAACTGCAGCTCCATTTGATGCCTGGCTTTGCGAACGTGGAATGCGAACTATGGATCTTCGTGTCCAAAAACAATCAGATAATGCTCTTGAATTAGCAAGATTTTTAAAAAACAGCAAATTTGTAAAGAAAGTCCATTACATCGGATTGGCTGACCATACTCAGCACCAATTGGCAAAAAAACAGTTTTCTAATGGTTATGGTGGAATGCTTAGTTTTGAACTTTCAGAAAATGAAACGCTGATTAACAAATTTCTCAACAAACTCACTTTTGTGCACTATGCAATGACATTAGGTGGTTACCGAACGACTATCTCTCACCCAGCAACATCTTCACATTATGACATGCCAAAAGATCAACGCTTAAAGTTAGGGATTACAGATGGTTTATTACGAGTATCAGTAGGAATTGAAAACATAAATGATTTAATTGAGGACTTCAAAGATGCTTTAACTGTATATGATGTGTAACTTGATTTAATAGATTATCAGTGGGTGATATATTGAACGAATTATTCACTATTGGGCAAACTTCAAAAATATTTGATGTTTCCGTTCAAACTTTACGCTACTACAGTAAAGTTGGTATTTTAAGACCGCACTTCGTCAACCCGCAAAATGGGTATCGCTACTATTCCTATGAACAATTTCATATTATTGATAGAATCAAATACCTGCGTCGGCTAGGTCTATCGATTGATGAAATTCGGACTATCTATTCAACACCGCAGACAACTGATGAATTGAAAAAAGATTTGAATGCGCAAAGCAAAAGACTCAGTTCTGAAATAAATCGACTGCAAAAATTGGTGCGCGAAGTTGATAGATATAAAAATTACTTTTCATTTCAAGGCAACAATGATATTGGATATGTCCCTTATTCGTTGTATAAAAATGAACGAAGACTGCTTTGTGTTTCTTGCAAAAATAAAACGCGTGAACAGTATCATATCGATCTTTTGAAACTCAGACACAGTGTTCCTTACAAAGAACTAGAAATTTTTAGACAGTTTGTTCTTATATTGGATATCAACGACCTAAAAAATAATATCATTACTCCATTAAAAATAGGGTTCTTTATAACAGATGAATGTTCTTTAAAATCATCACCAAATATTTTACAGTTACCTGCAAATGATTTCATTTGTTTTCAGGGTAAAATATTAACCGATGATTGGTGCCCTGATTTCGCACTAAAAATTGCTGAAAAATTAGGGATTTGTGGATCTGCTATTGCTTGTGAATACGAAAATAGTTTACTTGAATATAAAAAATGCATTTATGAAGTAGAAATTCCAGTTGACCTTCAAGAAAATGGAATGTAATCTGCCGGTTTGAATAAGTTCTGAGATTGCTAAACGAAAAAAGCTGACTATTCAAACAAAATAATTTGTTAGAGAACAAAATAAAACAAGAGGCTAGGTCACCATCGACTCAGCCTCTTGTTTTATTTTGTACTCATTTAAATTTAGACATTGCAGACATCATTTCTTCTAATTTTTCTTCCCAGTTTGAAGCCTTCACGATTCCACTGGCTCCACCGGTCCCATCTGCTCCCCATGTTAACATTTTCGAAACATCATCAGCATCATCCACTCCCGCAGCGGCGATAACTGCAATTTTAGGATCAACTGAATGAACAGCTTCGATTGCTTGCTTAACATAACTTTCATCACTTGTGCTACCAGATCCAACTAAATCTGCTGGCTCACAAATCATTATGTCAGGGTGCATTTCTGCAATTGCTCGACACTGCTCAAAACTATCAGCACATGCAATGCTCAGCATGGATAATTTACGAGCACGTTTTATACTATCATCAAGATCTGAAATAGTTAAGGGATCTTCCGAATGATTGAGAACTACGGCATCTACCCCGTAATAACTCAACGCTTCCGGCAAAACACTGCCCAGTTTACCTGGTTCAACAGCATCCATATGCTGTGCAGTAATGATTAAATGATCAGTATTTTCTTTGAGTGCAGGAATATCAATCTGCTGACTAGTAAAAAGGCAATCAAGACCGTACTTATCCGCTATCTTCTCTGTTAACTTGGCTAACTTGATCACATCATCCCCGTAAACATACGTTTTAGGGTTCACCATAAAAAGTGGTTTCTTAAATTTTCTCATCAAGTCACTCCTTAAAATTTTGGGTACTCATTATTGACTTCTATACTATCTATTGTATAGACTTCGCTATGCATTGCAAGCGATCACAACTGCCTTGCATTTTTATTATTCAATTTTCTATCCAACGTAGAAATGTTTCAGGAAAAAGAAAGCTACGATCACGATCAGCTTTCAACTATCAATAATTCAAAGTTAAGTGAGTAAAATAATGTTTAAATTGTAGTACTACATAAAGTTCAAGCTAAAACTCAAACCTGGAAAAATCTCTGCATCAAAAGTTATATATTAATGCTGTTCACCTTCTACTAATTCACCACTATCAGCAGCATAGTACTTTTTGTCGCCGTCACTATTAACAATATATTGTCCCTTAACTTGATAAGCATTTTGATCAAAATAAAGCTGTTGACCATTAATCGTTTGAGGACCGACCATAGCAATGCCATTATTATCTAAATATATCCACTTACTAGAGACTAATTGAACAAAACGATTAGTGAGCATTTCACCACTGTCGGCATCATAATATCGTAGATTGCCATCCTGATCTCTGACTGCCTGCCCCTTGATCTGATAACCATCCTTGTCAAAACAAAACTGCTGTCCATTAATCATCTGTACACCTGTTACGGCAATGCCATTACCCCCTAAATACACCCAAGTATTAGAAGACACTCTCTCAAAACGGTTAGTGAGCACTTCACCGCTGTCGGCATCATAATATCGTAGATTGCCATCCTGATCTCTGACTGCCTGCCCCTTGATCTGATAACCATCCTTGTCAAAACAAAGCTGCTGTCCATTAATCACCTGTGCACCCGTTGTGGCAATACCATTAGCTCCTAAATACACCCAAGTATTAGAAGACACTCTCTCAAAACGGTTAGTGAGCATTTCACCGCTGTCAGCATCATAATATCGTAGATTGCCATCCTGATCTCTGACTGCCTGCCCTTTGATCTGATAACCATCCTTGTCAAAATAGAGCTTTTGACCATTAATCACCTGTGCACCCGTTGTGGCAATACCGTCAGCTCCTAGATAAATCCATGTGTTAGGTGCGATTTCCGCAAAGGTATTTTTTTCCATATCTCCAGAATCACTTGAAAAATATCTTAAATTACCCTTTTCGTCTCTGATTGCCTGTCCTTTAATTTGATAACCATCCGCATCAAAATATTGTGTTGTTGTTTTGCCTCCGAAAGAAACCTCAACAAGCCCGCGGACCATAATTCCATTTTGGTCAAAGTAGTACCACTTTTTCCCATCAGTCATAAGATAGTTATTGGCGTAACCCGCACCTAGGTCTCCAAAGTAGTAAATATTTTTCTTTTCATCTTCGAAGAACGCGTCTCGCAACTCAACTCCGTTTGGAAGAAAATAATAGAGATTCCCATTGACGTTCTGCAGTCCGTACTGCATATGTCCGTTTTTGTCGAAATAATACCAATTTGCCTTTTCATCTTCGATAAAAGTCTCTTTAGCTTGATAGCCACTGCTTGAGTAATAGGTGATTCCCGTACCATCTGAGACGAATCCCGTAGCAGCCGATAAATTGAGTAGCTGTTTAGGCAAAAAGCTTTCAGTTTTACTGATCTTGAAATATTTGTTCGAACCCCAGTCTTTAAGAACATAGAAAGCTCCCCGACCTTGTATGTTGCTTCCATTGAAGTACTTTGCCGACCATTGTGTTATTCTTTTGCTTGCATCGATTGGAACTCCTGTCGAAATCTGATTCATGGTAAAGAGATCAGGATAAAGTTTTTTAATTTTTTTCAAGAAAGCTCCCCCGTACCTAGCTTGAAACTTTCCACCACCAACAGTTTTAGAAACATATAAGGTTTTGTTGATAACCGAGTCTTTATTTTGTTCACCAAAATTATTGATACGTGCTGCAGTTACAACCTCGTCTCCAGAAAGATTATAAATCTGATCTGGAACCCAGTCAGCAATAACTTTCATTTTTTGCGCATGTAAAGCTTTAACTGCTGATATAAGCTGATCAGCCGTCCCATATTTTGTTGGTGAACCAAACCCAAGGTCATATCGATCTGTAAAAGCATAACCATTCTGGATAATTGAATCTAAGAAACTATTGTCTGTACTGGAGCGATATTGAGGCGGCAGCTCAAAATATGTAATGCCCCAATCTTTAAACAACTCAGCATTTTCGACAATTTTAACATTTGCATACTCTTCAGTCGTAGTTGGAAAGTCCTGAAAATTAGAAAAGCCTTCATAAATAACTTGTGAATCCAATGCCGAATTCGAATGCAAGGTTTTTCCATCCGTGGAAACAGCTGAACTACTTTCTGTCCGTGCATCTTGATCATTCCCTGCACCGACAGGCACCCATGCTGCTAAGAACCCTGACACCTGCGGATTGCTCCGCCCGCTAATTTCTGAAGATTCAAAAATAAGTTGTCCATTTCCATCGGTATACTTAATATAACTTGCAGGTACTGAAGCATCTGTTTGGTATGTTGCAAGGCCATCAGATGTTGTTAGAATTAATGGACGGTAAGCTTGATTGCAATGAGCTTTCCCCATATTGACAACTATTCGATCAGATACATTAAGTTTTAAACCTGGTTCATTGCTTTCGATGACAGCTATCCCCTGTGTACGTGTTGTCGTATTTCCCTTATCATCGGCTGTTAATGCTCCGCTCCCATAACGAACAGAAGTTAGAACACCACGATAATCTTCTTGACTCATTGCCGTTGAACCTTCAACATAGTTCACTATCATACTTTGACCACCAGCAACATATTTTTGCCGTGCTCGCAACAATGTATCAATTGCAGAATAATACGGTGACTTATTAGCCATGTATTGCCCATTGTCTGTAAACAAATCTCCATAATATATCCTAGGAATTGTGTCTTTATTGGTCAAAAGCAGAGCATATGTACTGGGAATATTATATTGGGTAAACTGTTTGTCAGTCTTAAGTTGATCCGCGTTATATATTTCAAAAGCCTGCCGCAACTGGTCTAACGTGAAAGTTAATCCGTCTGACTTAGGATCAATTTTTTCTTTAATGATCTCTGCGATTACTGTCTGTACTTCGCTGTCATGCGCTCTGACAAAAGAATAATTTGGAATAGCTTCATTTTCAGTCATATCATTACTTCGATTTACCAAACTATTAGTGATCAAAGGTTCTAAACCGCTCCTTCTACTCTTGTTTGCATCAGTATAGGGCATTGTTAACGCGTATTTCAAAGACAAACGAAGTTTATTATCCATTGCAGCTTGTTCTGAACCATGATCTTTAACATACTGCGCATCATTATCACTCCAATCTTCCAATATAGAGATATGTTGATTGGCGTTATTATCGCTTTGGTTCACCTTGTAAGCATCTTGGAAATAATTACCCGCAATTTGAAGCAAGTCAGCATCAACATTGTCAACCGCATCAACACGAATACTGTCAAAATTTCCGTCTGCGTCATTTTTCACAATCGAGCCAAAGTTCAATAAGTAATACATCCAATTAAGCTGTTCAGCTTGGACAACTGGATTAGAGTTATCAACATCATTCGCTAAAAGAAACTCGTAGCCCCCAAGACTAGAATCGAGAGTATATGCCTTATGACCTTGCTGGTTAGTAGGCGTTCGGTTCAGCAGACGATAATTTGAGTTAGATTTGGGTGTCAAATCACTATTCTCGTAAAGCAGTGCCCCTCCTTGTAAATGATCTTTGCTATCTCCAGTTGTCTGTGATTCACTTGAAATATTCCAGTTAGGCTGACTATTAACAAATTCAGTTATCAAGCTTTGAAGCCATTGAGTGTCCCCTGTTTGACTGATTTTTTTCTCAATATTTGCCTGGACTTGCTCCGCTGAAGCATTTAAAACACTTTGATCATCATCAACCGTGTAAACTTTGTCGTTGTCTAATTTCTGTTGCTGCATAAAATTGAGATAATTAACTTGTGTTTTTTTATCGGGCCACCAGTCCATTAAGAGCGGGCGATAGTCAGTTGTAGAAGATGCCTCCCACTGAACACCATTACGCAGAATATTTTTCGGACGATACCAACTATTTGCAGTTAGATAACCGTCGGTAGTTTTAAAACTTTTAGTGGATGTGTCGTACGCTGAATTGTTTTCTGTATACTCATCATCCAGATTTGATAGCCCTTCCTTATATAAATTTGAAGTACTGGTCAATTCTCCTGTATTCTTGTCAAAATATAAGGTTTGTCCATCAACTACGATAGAGAAATTTTTCTTGATTTGACCACTATCATCAATATAATATTTTTTGCCATCAATCGTTTTAACATTCTTAGCATCTGCAAGAGCCTTAGTTAAATTATCATCTGTATTATCCGCAACGATTGCAGTCGTCTGCTGCGTTATCTGATCATTATTCTGTGTTGTCGCTTGCTTCTTATCCGCAGCGGTTGCAGTTGCCTGCTGCGGTGCCTGATCATTATTCTGTGTTGTCGCTTGTTGCTTATCCGCAGCGGTTGCAGTCGCCTGCTGCGGTGCCTGATCATTATTCTGTGTCGTTGCTTGTCGCTTATCCGCAGCGGTTGCAGTTGCCTGCTGCGTTATCTGATCATTATTCTGTGTTGTCGCTTGTCGCTTATCCGCAGCGGTTGCAGTTGTCTGAGTACCATTTAAGTTAACAGAAGTTTTCCCTGTCTTGACAGCATTATTATTGATTGTTTCAGCCTTTATTGCTTGATTGGCGTGCGCCGTTCCTAACGCTAATGATAGGACTGTTATGGCTGCAAAAGCCCAAGTTTTACCTTTTTTGTACATTTTGTAGTGTAACTTATTATCCAACAAACCAATTCTCTCCTCTTTAAAACAAAATATTCACAGTGATTTATAAATTTATAAATCTACCACATCCAATAATTATATTTATAGTCCACTTTTTTTGCTTATTAAATAAAATTAATGAGTTTTATGCTAATATTGTCCTCTCCCTTTTTTAAACATATTATTTGAAATTAAGATATATAACATGTAAAAATATAATTAAGAAACAACTTATGACCCTTTTTTATGATTATAAATTATTAAATTTATAAAAAGAACCATAAAAGAAACTAAACATTTAAAAGATTATCACATTTATTATGTTTTATTTTTTAAATTAAAATAAAATACTACCATCAAAAAAGTCTAGCCTTCACCTAATAAAAAAATATGTAAATATAAACATTTTTATTTATATATATATTTCATAAAATTGAACGTAAAATTCATATTATTTCCAAAATATTTACTTAAAGGTCAATTTCATTAGTCATGAAATAATTATTTAAGCAGCAATGGATCATTAAATAAAAGCGATATACTCTTTATACAGATTAAGCGATTACATTTTTCGGTAAAAAACTAATAATATAGATTACTTTTTCTAAAACTACTTTGATAACTAAGATACTTAATTTTTTACTGTTTTAAACATCTCAAAATTAAAAAAATGCCATTTATTCCTAATAATACATACATTAGCCTCTTCAAATAAATTCAAATGTTTAAAAAAGCATTAAGACGGACCCACAAGAAATGTTATTTTTTAAAATCAAAAATCCCCCAAAAGCTGAATATAATCCAACTTTTGGGGGATTTATTTGTATAAGACTTACTAGAGCAAATAACGTTTTACAAAAGGGTAATATAAATAGACGCAACATCATCTTCTGACAACTTAATTGGTGAATTGACCATCAAACGTTGCTGATTAGCAATAACTGATTTGGCAAATTCATGACACATTTTTTCATCCATTCCGATTTGACGCAAGCGTTGGTTCGGCAAAATCAAATCAATGATGCTTTCCAAACGTTTCCATACCTGATTAGGCTGCACAGACAGCTCATTCGCTAAGATTGTCTCTAATTCCGTTAAATCGGCACCTAGTTCCTGATATTTTTTAAATGTACCACTGAATACGAGATAATTAGATTGACCGTGAGCAATATGAAACTCTGCACCGATCGGATAAGCTAAGGCATGTACCGGCCCACAACCCGCATTTCCAAATGCGATTCCAGCCTGTGTGCTTGCTTCCAGAAACGCTTGTAAATCTTTCCCTTGGGGGGTCTTTCCTATAGTCTGTTCAAAAATCATTTTACGATAACCACGTAAAAAAGCAGTCATTGCACTTAAAGAGAAACTTTTACTAAAAGATGTTGCTTTTGGCGATATGTACGATTCAATCGAATGAACTAGAGCATCAATTGAGCTTGTCGCAAATACTTTGTATGGCATTGTTGTTGCGAGTTGCCCGATTAGATATACCTGATCTGCATACATTTGGTCATAAGCTAATCCAATTTTTGTTTTTTGGGAAACAAAGTTAAAAACAGCAACATTAGTTACTTCACTTCCGGTCCCAGTTGTTGTCGGAATAATAATCAATTCACGTTTTTTTGGCAATTCTTTGCCTTTTTTAACAAGTTCAGCAATTGTTAAACCCTCTCCGTAAACAGAAAGTTTAGCATTGTCGATTACTGATCCGCCACCGATTGCAATGACACGTTTATAATTTTTTTCACCAAGCTTATTTAATAGTTTGTCAGCTGCAACATCCGTTGGTTCACCCTTCAAGTAATCTTCTAAAAAGATAGTATCAACAGGAATTGAATCTAAGGGAAAATGCGGTTCGATAATATATCGATTTGTCAGTAACACATCTTCATCACTAGTATGAATAGTATTAAAAAAATCCTGCAAATTGGTGCTTGTCCGAATAATCGGCTTAACTATAAAAGATGACATTTTTAAACACCCCACTATTTTTTTGAACAATCCGCTTTCAGATTCAGCTAACTGCCCTTCAAGCTTAATATTAGACAAAACATTTGTTTTTAGCAATAAAAAAATGCATAATTCTTGTCTCAAAGTGCCCACTACTTTGATAAAAGTCAAATACATTTTTATAACACTATAAATATGACTGCTGTGCATCCTCTCAGAGAACTGCTCCAACTTTGTTTGCTGTAATTGCACTTCGAATACTCTTAGCTAATTTGGTTATTCCAACCTTAATCTGTTCCTCGTCTACGCCAGAAAAATTTAAACGCATCCCGTTTTTTCTGTTTCTTTGTGCGTAAAAAACCTTTCCAGGAACAAAACTTATTCGATCTTTCGGGATACAAATTTCACTTAACAGTTTTTGAGCATCAATAACTTCCGGTAAGGTCAGCCAAATAAAAAATCCGCCTTCGGGTCGAGTGTAACGAACATCTGTCGGCATTGTTTTGTCCAGAACAGCAAGCATAGCTTCCAACCGACTCCTATATGTCGGCAACATCTCTGCAATGTGTTTACTTAAGTCATTGTTCTCCATGTATTGATCAAGAGCCGCTAAAACAATCCCCGGAGTCTCTAAATCACTACTTGTTTTCAATTTGCGCAATCGCTCGATCAGTATTTTATCTGCAGCAACCCAGCCCACTCTTAGACCCGGCATTAAAATTTTGGAAAAACTGCTCACATACAAAACACGTCCATGACGGTCAAATGACTTAATAGCAGGTAGTTTTATGCCTTTGTAGCGTAAATCGCGATATGGTGTGTCTTCAAGAATGAAAAAGTCATATCTTTCTGCAAGTTCAACTAGTTTTTCTCGCTTCCGAAATGACAGTGTCACACCTGTAGGATTGTGAAAGTCAGGGACAGTATACAACAATTTAATATTTGGATGAGCCTGAAGCACTAGTTCCAATTGTTCTAAGTTTATGCCATCATCGTCCATCTCGACGTCATAATAGCAAGGATCATATTGATCGAAAGCTGACAACGCACCAACATATGTCGGTGCTTCAACGACAATTTCATCCCCAGCATTCAGCATAAGTTTTCCGATCAGATCTAAGGCCTGTTGACCACCCTGGGTTACTAGAATGTTATCTGCTGTAATGTTAATATCTGCTGTTTGACCAGCCCACTGCGCTAACCTTTCTCGCAGCTTTTCAAAACCACTGACTGTCTGATATTCAAAAATTTGACTGCCAGACTTATCAATAGCTTTATTAAAAGCTTGCTTCATTTGTGCTATGGGAAAAAGCTCAGAATTTGGATTTCCCGCAGAAAATTTTATTCCGTTTTCCCCGAGACTGCCACCGAACATCTCTGCTAAGCGATCCTCTGATCCTGTCACAACACGATCCGCAAATACATCATTCATGTATACCGTCCTCCTTAGACTTACTCTCTTTATTTGATGTTTTCAGTATATCCTAGTTTGCATGATAAATAAAATTCAACTTTTTCATTCTAAGGTGAATATAATTCAATTGTACATTTTGAATTTTTCAATTAGGGATAACTGAAAAAGCCTGATGATTAAAACGTTTTTAATGCGTGATATAAATCGGTAAGATTTGAGTACTAAGCTGAGACTACGAACATAACGTGTCTTTTTTGCTATGAGTAATTCGAAGTCAGTCGAAAAATTTTGATTTATGAAACATACTCATTATGTTTATCTGGAATCAAAAAGAGAACTGGGTCAAAAGTTAACTTTTGACCCAGTTCCCATGTTAATTTACTTATATTTCATTCGCTGCTTAATTTTTTTGCTCCTTTTTCGCATCGAAGTCTTGTTCTTTTTCCATTCGATCGGTTAACGGATATGTCAATCTGATCAAACTTGGGATAATGATTGGAATTGTAAAGACTAAGATCATCAGACCAATAATCACAACCAATGCTACCTGAATCAATGTCAATACTCCTGAAGGAATCAAAGCCGCAAAAGTACCGCTTAAAATCAGAGCTGCAGAAAGAACAACTGAGCCGATAACGGCTGAAGCCCGAATAATCCTAGTGCTTGGAGTTGCTGAAGCATTGTCGAATTCCCGATACTTCATCATTAGGAAGATACTGTAATCAACACCTAAAGCAATTAACATAATAAATCCGAAGAAAGGTGTATTCCAAGTTAGCATATCCTGTCCCAGAAAAACGTGGCTTAGAAGGCGCGTAATGCTTAATGACATAACATACGCCAAAAGCAGTGTTCCTAAAATATAAAATGGTTGCAGAATTGAACGTGTAATCACCATCAATGCAAGCAAGATACCAACTAACATGATCGAAGCCGTTCGAACAAAATCATTTGAGGCAATTTTTTGTGTATCATTGATTGAGGATGTCTCGCCACCAGCCGCAACAGTTGCGCCGGACAAAGATGTTCCTTTTAATGATTTTTGTGCCTGCCCTTGTATCTCTGTGATCTTCTTCATCGCATTTTTAGAACTTGGATTTTCGTTTAAAATGATTGTCATCGATGTTGCATGCTTGTTTTCAGACATGTACGCTTTTACCGCTTCATTATAAGTTTTGCCCTTCAAAACTTTTTTAGGAACGTAGTAGGTATTAGCCGCAGATGAATTTTTGAGCCCTTTTAGATAGCTGTTTGCAGAACCTACTCCTTTATTAATTGTTTTAGTTCCAGTACTTGCGGATCTCAAACCACTCTGCAAAGCACTCATTTGCGAAACGAGCCCCTTCAATGAACTGTACATTGTTTGCTGACCGCTATTAACTGTTCCAAGACCAGAAGTCAATTCACTCTGCTTGTCAGCTAATTGCTTATTTCCAGAGGCTAACTCTCCAGCACCATTCGTCAATTTAGAGGAATTGGCTGCAAGTTTGCCCGTGCCTGTACTCAATGCTCCAATTGCACCAGTCAATTGTGGCACCTGACTCTGCAAGTTTGTCATTCCTGATGCCAGCTGTGTTGAACCGTTACTTAATCGACTAACTCCACTGACAAGGGCAGGTGTTTTAGAATTCAGTTGCCCAACACCGTTGTTAAGTGTCGAAGCACCACTCGTCAATTTATTCGCTCCGTTAGCAGCGCTGGTCACACCGGTTGTGTACTCGCTCAATTTGTCCTTTAATTCATCTGTTCCTGCACTTAACTGACTAAGTCCTGTTGAGACCTGTCGGGAACCATCCAATAAACCAACTTGACTTGATGTTCCCGCTAATGCCGTTTGAATTTGTTGCATCCCCACAACAGCATCGTTAAGTTTATTCAATGCCTGTATAGAAGCATTATTAGCTTTAATCGAATTAGAAGCCAAAGTACCTAAGCTTGAAAGCTTGCTCATTTGAGTACTTAATGCTTTCAATTGATTCAGCTCACCAGTTAAATTTTCACCTGTCGTAGAAAGCGAAGCTAGATCCGTTTGCAATTTTTTAGCACTAGCAGTTGCTGAGGTAAGACCGCTTTGTGCTTGATTTTTTTGTGCATTAATTTTCTCTGAAACTGCAGATTCCAATACTGCCTTCAAAGCGGCAGTTTGCTGTGTACTCAAAGCTTGACCACCATTACTTTGAGAACTCTTGTTAATCGAAGAAACGATATTTTCAATATCTGTCGAAGTTAACCCCGACGTTGTTGAAGATGAGCTCGTTAAGCTTGCGAGTGCGCTCTCCAATGTTGCTGCATCACCCTTCACCGTGTCACTTGAAGCTGACAAAGCTTGAGCCGTCGTCTGAAGTTTGCTGATATCCGGTGTTGAAATAGAACTTGAACTTTGCTCTAACTCAGACATAGCAGTGTTCAACTTCTGTAAATTTGTTTTTAATTCATTGATTTGATCCGTATTTCCAGCAGAAGATGCGGAACTAACTTTACTTTCAAGTTCTTGCAGTCCATTCGAAACTTGCGAAGAACCTTGTTGGAGTTTGGCAACACTTGCGCTTAAGGTACTTGTTCCTGATAATACTTGAGACTTTTTGCTGTCTAAAGTATCAAGTCCGCTAGAAAGCGTCTGCGTTCCAGCGAACAGAGAACTAGTTCCGCTTGCTAACTGTCCGATGCCAGAAGTCAATTGTCCAGTCTGACTGTCCAACTGGCCCAATCCATTGTTTAAAGAATCAGCACCACTAGCTAATTTGTTGACGCCAGTCGTGAGTGTGCTGCTCTTGCTGTTTAATTGATTCAAACCATTGTTAACAGTGAAAACGCCGTTAGAATACGTAACGATGCCTTGCTGAAGAGTTGAAGCTCCATTGGCCAATTGTCCTGCACCGCTGCTCAACTGCTGACTACCGCTATGCAGCTTGCTTGTTCCATCTGCCAGTTTTTTAGCTCCTGAAACACCCTGCTGGGTATTTGCACTGCTTAACTTACTATCAGCACTATCTAACCCATTGCTGATCTTATGCAATCCCTTGCGCGCTGATTTCATTCCACCAGTAACCGTCCCAAGTTGCTTGTTAACATATAGATCTTTAACTGCTGTTCCACCAGGTTGAGTGACAGAAGCAACTGTCTTTACCCCATCAATCTTCCGTAAACGTTTCGTTAATGCATCTATTTCTTTTAAATCTTTTTCATTATTCAAAGAGTGATTACTCTTGATATAAAGTGTCGAAGGTTCAGCAGTTCCTTTTGAGAAGTGATTTTGAACGACCTTAAATCCCCTCTTAGCAGGAATAGAATCATTTAGTTCTGCAAGTGTGTCATAGTTTAACTCGTTATTGTAAATTAGCAGAAATGGCAGAGAAACAGCAAGCACGATTGCCAGATAAACAAGTGGCAGCCGTACCGCACGTGTTGCCAAACCATGCCAGAGTTTACTGCTGCTACCACCATTAAAAGTTTTCATCGGCCAAAATAGTCGTGGACCCAGAATTGCCATGAAAAACGGATTTAAAGTCAGCAAGACTAAGAGTAAAACAGCAACAGCGACGGCAACACCAACTGCTGAGCGATAAACAGAAAATTTTGCTAATCCCAGTGTTGCAAAACCGATCAGAACTGAAGAGCCACTGTAAAGGATCGTCCTTCCAGCAGTTTTCAAGGCCCTTTGAGTCGCTTCTACCTTGCTGCCTCCACGGCTGAGTTCTTCCTTAAACTGATCGAATAGTAGAATATTATAGTCAGTCCCAATCCCAAAAAGAACTACAACCATAAAAACCTGTGTGAAATTTGATAATGGAAAATTAAACTTTTCAACCAAATTCATAACAATACTCAATGAGATTATGAACGAAACACCGACCGACAGTAATGAAACGAGTGGTGTGATTGGTGATTTAAATACTAACATCAAAACAATGAAAATGAAGATGACTGTTATCAGCTCAGTTTTTTTAATCCCCGTTTCTGTTTCCTGAGTGAAGTCATCATTTAAAATATCACTACCAGTGACATAGGTTTTAACACCATTTGTCTTAGCTGCCTTTGTGATATCTTTATTCATCTCGGCAACTGTTTTCTGATTGCCAACCATAAGTTGTAAGAGCTGGGTTGATTTGTCTTTTGAAACCAATTGCTTTTTTGCTGCAGCACTGTCGCTTGCAGCAGTCAAACTCTTTACATGATATTTTTTCTTGTTGTTCTTAAAACGCTGAATTGTTTGCTCAATATGTTCTTTTTGACTTGTTGTAAGTGGTGAAGACCCATTATTAAAAACAACAATAACCTGCCTTGCTCCACCTTGACCACGTCCCCAATCATCTTGAATAGCCTCAGCTACTTGGCTTTTAGCGGTACTCGGTAATTCAGTCTGCCCTTTTTCACGAAGAAGACTGCTGACGTTTGGCAGCATGACAACTGCGGCAAGCATAACAACTAACCAGACAATCGCTTGTATGATGAAACCTCTTCTTTTTGCTCTCACTCTCTACCCCTTCTTCACTAAATAATAAAAGCTCATAGTGACATTTAATGTATAATGTGTTTAAATAATAACAATATGTTAATTTAGATTTACTTAAATTTCAATCATCAATTTCTATCAAAACGTTATTAATTGGACAAATATAGTTTTATTATCTATCTAATGAGGTGTAAAGATAATGGTAGGTGTAAAAAACAACCGACGCGCGCAAATGACGAAGCGCATTATTCAGGAAAGTTTGATCAATCTGCTGCATGAAAATAATAGTTCACTGAATGAGATCACCGTTACGGCTGTCTGCAAAGCTGCTGATGTTAATCGAGGGACCTTTTATGCTCATTACAAAGATGTTCCAGACTGTATGCATTCGATGGAAAAGAGTGTTAGTGCCGAACTCTTAGCCGCAATTACTTTTACTGAACGTCAAGATTCATGGGAAACGGTTCTAACCGGAATACTTGGTGTTGTTAAGAAAAACTATGCGGTAGCTTCTTACATTTTGAGTAATGATCATGATTTCCTTATGCATTTTTTGTCTTCAACCAAAAACAAGATCCTTGAACAAGATAAAAAAATCAATTCCAATCTTGGAATTAATGAAAGCCAGTATATGTACGAGTTTTATTTAAACGGGATCGTTGGTGTTATTCGTTATTGGCTGAAGAACGGCCTGCAGGAATCGCCAGAGGAGCTAGCTAGAATTATCAATGATTGTTAGGAAACTCTCAATTTGGTTCTTCACTCCTGCTAATATGCGCGGTTCAACACTCTGAGTACATTGATATAATAATTGCAAATTAAAAAGAGGGAGCTGTACCAAAACTAAAGTTTGGATGCAGTTTCCTCTTTTATAATTAACTATCGAACAAAATATTTTTCAATTCCTATCAAAAAAGTACTACAATTTAGACTGGTCTGCTATTCATGCAGCTCAAAATTCGTTGCTTACTCCAGAGAAGCGAGAATTGCACGCATTTTTTCTGCTGACAGTGCCATTTTTTGGCGCTCTGTCGCCACTAGCTGCATTTCAATCACTTGTTTGATTCCACCGCCAGCTATTATAGCAGGTGTACCTAAATAAATGTCTTTTTGCCCATAGTGGCCGACGAGCGGTGCTGAAATCGGCAATGTTACCTCTTCATCATTCAAAATTGCCTTGCAGATTTTCATTAAACAAACTGCCACCCCATAGTGAGTTGCGCCTTTTAAATCAATAATTCTGCTGCCTCGACTCCTGACACTTTCCTCAAGCTCTAATAGTGTCTTCTTGTCCAGAGCAGCAATCTCAGAAAGATTTTTCCCTAAAACTGTGGCCTCCGCAAAAGTCGCGAACAAGCTGTCTCCATGCTCACCTAAAACATATGCATTTTTAATTTCACTCACAAGTACATTTAATTTCAGTGCAAGCTCAACACATAACCGAGCACTGTCTAAAGAAGTTCCTGTGCCAATCACCTTTTCTTTTGAAAAGCCCGATAAGTGCTGTGTAATGGTTGTTAAAACATCTACTGGATTACTTGAAATAACAAAACATCCCTCAAACCCGCTGTTAACGATCGGTGTTACGATCGCTTTAAGAATATTTGTGTTCTTTTTAAACAAATCCAAGCGAGATTCTCCTGGCTGTCGTGGAACACCAGCCGTAATCACTGCAATATCCGCATCAGATGCATCGTCGTAAGTCCCTGACCGAACAACACTGCTGCCAGTCAATGGTGTTACATCTTGCAGATCCAGTATATCTCCCAACGTTCTTTCTTTATTAATATCAACAACCACAAGGTCGACCGAAGCTACATTCTGCAGCAATGAAAATGCGAAGGATGAACCAACTGCACCACTTCCAACTAAAATAACTTTACGCTGCTTTTTCATGGACTCAGCCTTCCTTTCCAAATCCGGAGTTCAGAAGTTACAAACTGCTAGTTTCTTTTAAGTTACTTGCCTTACCCACATTATACTTAATTTTTCCGAAATACTTTAAATTATTGCTTTGCTTCTTTTTGATGCTATTGACCATTAAAAGCTTTAAGTTTCTTTTCGAATTCTGTTTGATACGTAACAAGTTTTGTATAAATACGTTCGACATCAACCGAAGTCCCCCTCAACTCATAGAGATCAATTAGGGGAAAACTAAATTTACTTGCATAATGTTTAGCTGTCAACCCATATTGAGCATTAAAATTTTTATTGCCGCTTCCTACAACACCATAACAAAACTTGTAATTATCATCGTCCTCTAGCGTAAACCGCAACTCTTCAGTCATAATTTCAGTATAACCATTGTGAATGCCATTGCCTCCGCTTAAGTATGTTGGAACAAAAGTTACAAAGGGATCTTTCATTAAAATTTCCCCACTCGCATCTGAAACTTCAACGGTTTCAATTAGCCGAGCATTTTTATCTTGTTTGCAAACTTCTTGAGCATATTCAGCAAGCTTGTGAACAAAGGATCGAGTATTGCCTTCGATACTAATGAACAAGATTCGAATTGGATCTTTTCGTTTATTGTCAGTCATTTTTTTAAAACTCCCTTAATAATTCTTCAGTTAAATAAATACCCGCAAAAAAACTCTACGACCTTTTGGAATTCTTTTTTTATCGACCATCTATTTTTTTGATTTATGAGTTGGATCTTCAGTTCCAACTGCTCCAGATTCTTTTGCAATCTTAAACTTGCCTTTATCATTTGAACCTAAGATCTTATGCTCACTTTTTTTGAATTTCCGCCCCCTATCCGATAGCCCAGGATAACTGTCATCCAATCCAATTAAATAGTCATCATCCTTCATCGCTTCAACTTTTCCCATTAAATAGCCGTTTCCAACTTGTGAGAAGAAGTCATGATTGACCGTTGTTGTTGAAATTCCATTGATAACAATCGGGTTAACATCATCCGCTGTTTCCGGAAAAAGCGGGTCTTCACCTAAATTCATCAAAGCTTTATTGGCATTATAGCGCACAAAAGTCATGACCTCTTTTGTCCAGCCGACTTTATCATAGAGAAGTGTCGCATATTTTTCTTCATTTTCATACAACTTATACAAAAAATTGTACAACCAGTCACGTTGTTGCTGCTGCTTAGCCTCCGAAAGTTCTTTTTTGGCTAACTGGAACTTGTAACCAATATATGTTCCATGAACTGACTCATCACGCAAAATTAATTTAATAATTTCAGCAACATTATTTAATTTATTGTTACCAGCATAATATAGTGGCGTATAAAACCCAGAATAGAACAGACAAGTTTCCAAAAAAACATTTGCAACTTTTTTGTGCAGCGGATCTGGATCATTGTGATAAATATCTATAATCCACTGTGCCTTGTTCTGAAGCAACTCATTTGTATCACTCCAATTAAAAATCTCATCGATCTCGGGTATTGTATTCAGTGTAGAAAAAATAGTTGAATAGCTTTTAGCATGCACAGATTCCATAAATTGAATGTTATTCAAAACAGCTCGTTCATGCTGAGTACGTATATCTTTACTTAAAGCTGCCATCCCATCTTCAGATTGAACCGTATCAAGCATTGTCAGACCACCAAAAATATGCCCAACAAGCCATTGCTCATCAGAACTTAACTCTGCCCAGTCATGTAAATCATTTGAAACAGGAATACGTGTATCAAGCCAAAACTGTTCTGTTAATTTCTCCCACGTTGCCTTATCAATCTGATCTCCGATATTATTCCAATTAATTGCTTTTTTGTTTTCCAATATAGTCCATCCCTTCTATGTACTGCAAAATCTGCTATTAGTTTGAGCACTTGATGTTATACACACAGACTTGCACTATATATGGTAATGCACTATTGATTATAATACAACATATAGTTTGTAGAGACTTATATTAATTATCTTTTCTATACCAAGAATGGCTCCATGAACTTTGCAGCAAATACTTGACTCCAGCTGCCGCTGAATACCTTGTCACACTCCTCTTAAATTGTCTTCAACTTGTTCTAGAATAAAAAAATAAACTAAACAATTATCCTATGCATTATTTTTAAATTAGAAAATTTAATTCTTCCCTAGATCAATTTTTGTTCCCCTAACACCACTTTCAATTTTGTTAGAGCTGGCTTTAGCAGGCCGATTGTTTGTGTTGCTGATAAGGAAATTCTTAAAAACTCGTGATTAATTTTGGGACCGACTAAAAACCGATCTGAATGGAAAACTCTGATGCCATTAGCTAACAGCAAAGACTCGATAGCTTCAGCTCCCAAGTTGTTCTTTTTTAACGGCAGCCATTTAATAAATGCCGGCGTATTCTTGTACTCTTTTTCTTTGATGTCAAAAACCGCAGAAAAAATAGCGTTGGCTTTAAGAGCTAATTGTAATTTTTTATGCATAATTTTATATGCTGTTCCAGTCAGCAGCGCTTGCGTAATAATTTCAGCATCTAAAGACGAAGTTTTAACATTAATATTGCACAATGCCTGTTGTAAATTTTGCCGATAAGCATCCGGAAAAACCAAATATCCAACTCGCAGTCCCGCAGCAACTGGTTTGGACATGCTACAGATATAGACACTTTGTTTCGGAAGTAAAGAACTTAACTTGACAATTTTATTTTCGTTATCCATACCGATAAAACCTAAGTAATCGTCTTCAATAACAATCAAGCCATATTTTTTGATTACACCAGCCAATGTCTTGCGACGTTTCTCCGACATTCTGATCCCGGTCGGATTAGAACATCCTGTCATTAAATAAATCCCACGCAAATTGCTGTTTCGGCATGCCTTTTCTAGACCAGCTGCTATCATTCCTTCACCATCGAAATCAATTGGAACCAGCTTGATATTAATCATTTTAGCTAATGCAATAAAATTAGCGTATGTAAAACGATCTACCGCAATTTTGTCATTTGGATTAAATAATCCCAGCAATATAATCGTCAATGCATTCTGACCGCCAGAAGTGATAGCTATATTTTCAGTTTTTGCTTTGATGCCTAGTTTAGCTAAGTAATTCGCGGCAACCTGCCTATGAAAAACAGTTCCAACAGCATTCTTATAGTTCAACAATTTTTCTATGCTGGATTTAGCAGCAACATCTGCAATAGTGGTGTTCAACATACTATTACATTGCTCAAACGATGAATTTAATCCTAATTCAAATAGAGAATCTTTGTATAACGAAGAAATTGAAATTGTTTTGTTCGCAGCTTGTGCAATATATGTTCCTTTACCAATGAGTCCATATGTTAACCCAAGTTGTTCACTCAATTTATATGCTCTTGTAACTGTCGTAAAATTGATATCTAAGAAATCTGCTAATTCTCTTTGCGATGGCAGCCTTGTTCCAGGCAGCAAAATACCTTTCGCGATATCACTCTCCATTTTACTAACTAATGCCTTGTAAAGAGGGCGTTTAAGAACTGTTCTGTTGGGCATCCACGTCAAAGAATTTTGCTCAAAAGTATTAATCGACATATAAACAACCTTTCACAATGATTAAAAACAGTTTAGCGTTTAGTAATCAAAATTTAAAAAACATTGTAATGCATACAATTATATCATTGATTGTACCATTTTAAGTGATAAAATTTCCTTATACAAGTCTTAAGGAGGTGTTATTTAGTAATGGACAATGCTAAAACTGCTGCTTTTAAATTTGCACTAAAAAAAACAATGCCAATTATGACTGGTTTTTTATTTATTGGAATCACTTATGGTGTGTATATGCATCAAGAGGGTTTTAACTTTTTATATCCCACGCTAATGGCATTTATTATTTTTGCTGGATCATTAGAATTTGTTGTCGCTAGTTTGTTGATCCATACATTTCATCCTCTAAGTGTATTTCTTCTGGCACTGATCATTAATTCTCGACACCTATTTTATAGTGTTTCGATGCTTGAAAAGTACAATATTGATGGGTGGAAAAAATACTACATGATTTTTGGAATGTGTGATGAATCTTTTTCAGTGAATTATACAACAGAGGTGCCAGAAGAAGTGGACCATGGATGGTTCATGTTCTATGTCACTTGCTTAAATCATTTTTATTGGGTATTTTCATCAATGCTTGGCGGCCTTTTCGGCAGTCTTATCCATTTTAATCTTAATGGCTTGTCTTTTGTTATGACCGCCCTATTCATTGTACTTTTCGTTGATCAATTGATACGTGAAAATAATCACGTCAGCTCCTTATGCGGTGTCCTTGTTTCTTCTATCTTGCTAGTCATTTTAGGTAAAGAATTTTTTTTACCGCTTAGTATGCTGTTGATCACTCTTATCTTTTATATCAAAGAAAATCGGAAGGTGAAAGCACATGAATCTAGCTGAGGAAATTCTAACAATCGGGATCGCAGCTTGTGGAACAATGCTAACTCGCTTTCTTCCATTTATACTGATTCCTAGCAATAAACCTATTCCCGCTTTTATTCAACAACTTGGAAAGTTTCTGCCGCCAGCAATTCTCGGAATGCTAGTCATTTATTGTTACAAAGATTTGCCTGCTAATCTGAATTTAAATGCTCTTTTTGAAATTACTGCCGGTATAATCACAGCACTTGTTCATTTTTGGAAGAAAAACATGTTTTTATCAATCGGCATAGGCACATGCAGCTACATTCTGCTGCTAAATTTTTTCTAAATCCGTATCAATATTATCAAAAAATCACTCAAATATTCTTTGGAAAAGGAGCACAAAAAATGAAAATAAATACAAAACTATTGCACGATTATCCCGTTGTCGATACTTATACAGGAGCTTCTTCAATTCCTAAATACCAATCATCAACATTCGCGCAGAAAGAATTATACGGTCAGCCTCAAAAATATCTATATACGAGATTTGGTAACCCAACTGTTGATGCTTTAGAGAGTGGGTTTTGTTCACTTGAAAACGCAAACTATGCTTTGGCATATTCTTCTGGAATGGCTGCCATCGCAAATGTTCTTATGCTTTTAAATGCAGGTGATCATATTATTGCTCCACTTGAGGTTTACGGAGGAACTTGCCAATTCGCGACAGAAATTCTCCCTAAATACAACATCAGTGTTTCATTCGTAGATATGTCAGATTTAAATGATATAAAGGCCCATCTTCATTCGAATACAAAAATGATTTACATTGAAACACCATCGAATCCCTTGCTTAAAGTTTGCGATATTCAGAAAATTGTTGCATTAGCACACCAAAATAATATTCTGACTGTTGCTGACAATACATTTATGACAGCTTTATACCAGAAACCTCTTGATCTAGGAAGCGATATTGTTCTTGAAAGTGTAACCAAATTTGTTAATGGTCACAGTGATGTGGTAGCAGGTTTAGTGGCTACAAATCAATCTTCCCTAGCAGAAAAATTGCGGCTGTTACAAAAAAACTTTGGTGCAATTCTTGGCGTCGAAGATGCTTGGCTTGTTTTGCGCGGAATGAAGACCATGGGTTTGCGGATGGAAAAGGCAGTTGAAAATGCTCAACAATTAGCTGAATACTTGGTAACCAACCCTAAAATCAAGCATGTTTATTATCCTGGATTAGAAGATCATCCCGATGCAGCTGTCCATGCCCACCAAGCTTCAAATGGCGGAGCAGTCTTATCTTTTGAGGTTTATGATAAAAAAACACTTGAAAAGCTTACTAAAAAAATAAAGTTGCCTATATTGGCTGTCAGTTTAGGCGGCGTTGAATCGATCCTCTCACACCCTGCTACGATGTCACACGCTTGTTTGACTCCGGAAGAACGCCAAAAACAAGGTGTGACTGATGAACTATTGCGTCTATCTTGTGGAATAGAAAACATTGAAGATCTCTTAGAGGACTTCAAACAGGCCTTGAAATAAAGGTTTTAAAAGCAAGCCTGACAGAGTTCATTTTTCAGGTTTCCATGATGGACTGCTAGCATAAAATTATTGACTTATTCATAATGTTTCCTGATTTAGATGAAAAAATTATTTTGGAACGTTAATCACGTAAACTACTAACCAGAAATAAACTTAGGTCCAGTTAAAAATTGATTTCGATCAATTTCTAACTGGACCTAAGTTTTTATTATTTATTTTTTCAAAACAAACGTAAGTCTTTTTATTCTGAAAAATTTTTGGACTAGACGGCTAATCGTACTTTAAAGCATTCTCACTTTTTTGAACAGCCAGTTAACTAAACCGACTATCATATCGCACATTCCACCCAAAAACACCATAAAGGTGAGTGACCAACTAACTAACCATCCTAGATTGGTCCACATTAATCCACTCAATACTATTAACAATGTTATAACAAATAATGTTGTCATCATAAATTCATCGCATTCCTATTGACTTTACTGCAACTTCCAATTTAATACTAACACATATACGATTTTGATGTTAGTCTTTCAAAACGTTTCTATAGATGTATGCTTAATTCCAATTTTTTACTAAACATAAAAGTATACTCAGGAACGACATGTCTGTTCCGCATAAAAAAGCATTTCCTCCGTCTGTTTGTTGAGTAATGGCGGCAGATTGTTAAAATTAAAATAACCCAAAGCAAGCGTCTCGTCCGTCGGTTTGCTTAGCAGATTGCCTCCAACTGGTTGCACTAAAAAAAGCTGTGAGATAGTTTGTGCTTTATCGCCATTCGGATATTCTACAAAACCACGATCAAACATTTTTAGAGGCCGTATGATTTTAACCTCCAGCCCACTATCCTCTTTGTATTCTCGAACACATGCTGCAGCAAACGTTTCCCCATATTCTAAATAACCGCCTGGTAAACTCCAATTATTGGTATCAGTTCTTAGATGCAGCAAAACTTTTTTGTCATCATTTAGTAAGATTCCAGCTGCTGTGTTTAAAATAATAGGAGTGTTGCCGACCATAGATCTGATCATTTTAATGTAATTTTCTTCCATCGATTCCCATCCTTTCAACAGAACCAGTCTTATCACTTTAATTGATAATAATAGGTCTGAGGCTGAGGTGCACCATCAAAGATAAAGTTAAAGCCAAAAAAATAACTTCATCGATATTTACCAGATATTACCTAGTGTTTTAAATACTGAGTACGTTTTTTTCTGTCCTTTTTAGGAAGCAGACTGACGTTAATGTAATGTCCCTGCAGTACCTCCCGGCGGAACATGTTTCCGGCCATTACGCGATCTCCAATATAAAGCTTATCCCATTCTTTTTCTCCATACAGTTCTGGCAGAGAAAAATTTTGATTATTTGGTATGTCATCTAACTGTGCATCGATTACTTCAAAAATGCTTTTTAATTTGCTATTCATATGAAGCATCTCCTAGCTTGAATTTTTTGCTCAAACTTTTTAATGCTCGCTCAACATTTTAGCAATTTGCTGATCAGCCTGTTTTATCATCAGTAAACCAAGCTGTTCTCTGTTAGTGTCAACGTAGAGTTCCCCCAGCTCACGTAGTGAATGAGGGTACTTATCTCTTTTAATTGAAACCTCAAACCATTTTTCCGCCAGTAATAAATCCTGTGGTTTCATATATCTATATGTGAATGCTAAGTTATATGCCGCTGACTCATCACCCTCTTGAAAAGCCAGTCGATAACAATGCGCCGCTTGCATATGATCCTCTAAGAGCTCATCATAGACCATCCCCATTTTTACACGGGCACCTTCAATCCCTTGTTCTAATTCGAATTGATAAACATCAAGCGTTTTACCTGAGTCCAACTCATCCCAGCAACATTCTCCAAAATACTGAAGAAATTCCCAACTAGATTTACTCCCAGATGCTGCAGCTATCTTAAGCATCTTCAGAGTTGTCTTATTATCATCTTCTATCTTGTGTACCATCCTGACCAAAAGCTGATATGCACCTGGTTGCTTTAATTTACATGCCTCATACAATGCTTCCGAAACATCATACTCACTCAAAACACCAAGTTCTTTTTCTTTTTTTATAACTTTCACAACAGCATCCATATAGTCCATGTCCGAATAGTCTATCTCATTTTCAAGTAATATTACTTTGGTATGAACGTTATACTTATATTTAATATTCAATTGATGATCCAAACGTGTACACAATCTTTCAAGGCTCTCTCTATAACTACGCTTTTTCCCCATATTTCAACTCCGTCCTTGAAAAATATTTTTATATCTTAAGTAAGAGCATTATACCACATCTGCGTGTAAAAAACGGTTTCTAAAAAAGATCATTTTTGCTATCAATCGCAAAATAATTTAAAAATTATCTCTAATATTTGTTAAAACAAAATAAACGATGAGACAGATTAACCAAGTCAAAGTTTTCCACTTTAATCTTCGTTCAATCATAGTTGAGATAACCAAAAAAGCCAAGACAAGATTACCCTGCCTCAGCCGCTATCCAATTCATAATTTTCATTAAATAAACAAGAAAATCGATGTATCCCATATGCAATGTAGAATCGTGCTCGGCCACAAATTCCTGGACTTATAGAAAATCCATCCAAAAATTAAACCTAACGGCAACACAGTGGCAACATTGACCACCCATCCCATCAGTGATAATCTTTCCGCAAAGTAAATTGGAAAATGAATAGCTTGAAATAGCAATGCCTGAAAAATGATTGCATTGGTCATGCCAAACTTCGCCAATAAGTAGTTGCAAAACAAGCCCCGAAAAACAAATTCTTCAATTAATCCAGCAGCCAGTGTCACACTAAAGAAGTTACCGCCCTCCTTGGTAAAAGGCATGGGCGTGATATAAAATGAATGGTGCCGAATCCATATTGAAAAACCCAAATACGCAATAAATATGGCTAAGGTCCACCAAAACTGAACTGGAAAATGACGATTATATAATTTCTTTTTAGATAACCAAAGCTGTCCCTGAGTTTTGTTCAGCCAAAACAAGCCCAGCGGTACCCAAATCAATACCTTAACGCCGACATTAATCAGGTCGTTGGTAATCCCAGTCGTTATCTGTCCTTGAATCAGTGTTAAATACCCCTGGGCGATCAACCAAATCACCCAAAAAATCGCGTAATTCAAATAAACTGTTTTTAATGACCATTGTTTACGCAATCAAGTGCCTCCTTATGCTAATACTTCTGTTAAATCTTAAATTTTTTTGATTATCAATTATTATTGTCCTCTCCAAGATAATCCCGTAAGAATGCCGTAATTTACGACCATAATCGACCCTGTTTCTGCGAATCATATTGATACTGTGTGTCAAACCAGTGACCCTCACTATACAGCCAGCACACTTTAAATATCTATATCATAAATCGATAAAATATTTTTTAATAATTCGAAATCTGATTGATATTATTGACATTCACAATATATGCTCCAGCTTTTAGAGTGCCAAGCAATTGAATCATCACGCTGCGTGGAACTGATACACAGCCAGCAGTTGGTTTTCCATTAGCTACATGTAAGAAGAAACCTGATCCAGCTCCTTTAGTCCTCTGTGACGTATTATAATTAATAACAACCGCATACTCATATTGAGTCGGATAATCAGCTAAGTGTTCATTTTTGCTATTAGCCCATGAGCGTTCTTGCCATGTATTATAATCACTATCATTAACATCTTCGATCCAATAAGATCTACTATCGATGTGCCGATAAGTTAATGAAGTATTGGCACTTGTATGTGTACCAAAAGCAAAGCCTAATGAATAAGCACCAAGTGGGGTTGTACTTGAGCCTTCACTTGCCTTTCCAACACCTTTACTTCCAACATAACCAGAAGTCGACAAGCTGCGATACCAAATTCCATTTTTGTCTTTAGCATAAAGGTACACTGAAGCCGAAGTTCTCCTTGCAACAGTTACAACTGTTTGGGATGTTTTAGCCGCAAAAGAAGCCGCACTGAGCTTCAGGCCAATTGAATCAACATTAGTCAGTGCCCCAGTTGCGTTATTGAAATTATAAGACTTCCCGTTTATTGTTTGTGATCCATACAGCATACGTCCTTGACCGTCATAGTATGCAATTTTATTTTGATTGCTGATATACTGAAATCCAGTCTTCATTGCTCCGCTGTTTTGATCAAACAGGTACCACTTGCCATTGATCTGTTGTTGACCATACTGCATCTGTCCACTGGTATTGTAGTATGCTGTCTTCTTCTGATTACTGATATACTGAAATCCAGTCTTCATTGCGCCAGTATTCTGATCAAATAGGTACCACTTGCCATTGATCTGTTGCTGACCATACTGCATCTGTCCACTGGTGTTGTAGTAAACTGTCTTTTTCTGATTACTGATATACTGG
>NZ_AYZD01000033.1:76018-85982 GCF_001436755.1 Liquorilactobacillus aquaticus DSM 21051 | reverse complement strand
TCAAATAGGTACCACTTGCCATTGATCTGTTGCTGACCATACTGCATCTGTCCACTAGTATTGTAGTATGCTGTCTTTTTCTGATTACTGATATATTGAAATCCAGTCTTCATTGCCCCGCTGTTTTGATCAAACAGGTACCACTTCCCACTGATTTGTTGCTGACCATACTGCATCTGTCCACTGGTATTGTAGTATGCTGTCTTTTTCTGATTACTGATATATTGAAATCCAGTCTTCATTGCCCCGCTGTTTTGATCAAACAGGTACCACTTCCCACTGATTTGTTGCTGACCGTACTGCATCTGTCCACTGGTATTGTAATAAACAGTTTTTTTCTGATCATCAATATACTGAAATCCTGTTTGCATCACACCATTTGCATTGAACAAATACCATTTACCGTCAATTTTTTGTTGACCAGTTTTAACTTGTCCATTGCTTGTCAATACAGTTTTAGTTGTCGAACTTGTATTTGTGTTTGTACTTGTATTTGTGTTTGTACTTGTGTTAGTACTCGGGACAACTGCCCCCACAGAAGTCTGACCTGTTGAAACAAAACTAGCACTACCTGCACTATCTTCTAGAAACCCGTTATAACCAATTGTTAAATCAAGCGCACCATTATAGCCATCTAATGTACCATTGGAACTAAACTGCCAAGCTCCATAACTGGTATTCAAAAGCTTACTAGATGAAGGATGGTATGGGTACTGTGCTATCCAAGTTCTTGCTTTTCCAACTGTCGCAACAATGTCATCTAAATATTCATACCCAAGATTAGTATAAACACCATGTTTAGTGTAACCAGCTGTGTTCAAAACTGACCAGAAATCATTCAAGTATGTACCGATTCCCGAAATCTTTGTTACTTTATCCTCAACATCTGCAAAGACCAGTATATTTTTTGCAACATTGTTAAGTGTGAGAACTGAGTTGAGATAAGAAGCTTCATTCTGAGCGCTCGCAGAATCAGTGAAGGTTACATAGTGATAAACATCGACGTTTAGTCCAGCCTCATCAGCATACTTGATCTGATTTATTGCATAATTATTTGTGTGATATGTGCCTTCAGTTAATTTAACAATTACTGTCTTAACACCCATGTTCTTTAACGCTTTGAAATTATCAAGTGTCATACTGCCTTGATAAGAAGAAACATCTATGGCAGTAACAGTTGGTCGCGTCGAGTCACCAATACTGACTTTATCAATCTCAGTCGTTGCATCTTTGACAGTTTTGGCAACAATTTTACCTTGGCTTTTTTCAGAGGACACCGCCGCGCTTGCCACGGACGAGGTAGAGCTTGACGAAGATGTCTCCGTCGTTGAAGGTTTAGAAGTCGTAGCTGAAGTATTCTTCACAGACTCACTTGTCTGCTCCGCACTTGTTGTAGACTGGGAACTTGCAGTGCTTCCCTCATTATTTTTTTCACCGCTTATTGAAGAACTATCAGCTGAGTTTGCAGTTGTCGCAGTTATCGCAGTTATCGCAGCTTTCGCTGATTCTTGCGAACCTGTACTGGATGACGAAGAATCAGACTTAGTGGATGTAACAGCTGCTGAGGAAGTTTCGGAAACAGCTGTTTTTTTACTTTCTTGCTGTTCAGAGTCAGAACTCGATTCTGTTGATCCCGTTGGATTTGATATAGACTCCGTATCATTAGTCCTATCGGTAGATAGGTTTGAAGAAGATGCACTGGCTACAGTAATACTACTTGTTGCGGCCGATGCCGTCGTAATGTTATCTGCTGCTACTTTTTGCTCTGAAATAACAAGCAAGGCACTAGCAACTAGAAAACCCGCCGTAAAAGAATGTAATAAACCATGTTGCTGGTTTTTTAAAATTGGATCAACTTTTTGCTCAATGACATGAGAAGTTTTTCTAAAAAACAATTTTGACATGTATGTAATCAGCTCCAATAAATTATTGCTTGTAATTTTTTTATAAAAAACATAACTTTATTTTAACATAAGTTTGTTTTGCTTGACTTATTTCTTTTGATTAAAGCTAAAAAAATGTCTATAGTTACCATGCTTCTAGTATTAACCGAAGACCCAAATAAAGTTCTACGCAAAAAAAGAGATACCGTCAAAGTTAAAGTAAGAAACCTTAACTATTGACGATATCCCACATAGAAATTCAAACTTGAAGCTTTATTTTTTATCTTTTTCTGTATCTTTTCCATAATAATCATAGTAACCGTAATATCCTTTTCCACCTTCAGAAGTAACATCATTTAAAACAGAGCCCAAAATATGCCCATTCACGTGTTTTAACAAATCGACTGCGCGACGAACAGCCTCTTTTTCAGCAAAATTTTCTTTTACAACCAGTATCGTCCCATCAACTTTAGTTGAAAGGATCTGTGCATCGGTCACCGATAAGACAGGCGGTGCATCAAAAATAACCAGTTCCAGCTGTTCAGACATGGACTTGATCAATCCATCCATTCTGCGTGAATTAATTAGTTCTGAAGGATTCGGTGGCACTGGACCGCTTGGCATGACAAAAAGATTAGTCACTGATGTTTCATAAATCGCATTGTTAATATCGAATTTATGATCCGTCAAATAATTGGTCAGTCCCATTGGATTTGCAATACTGAAAGTTGCATTAATAGTTGGTCGACGCATGTCAGCATCAACTAATAACGTCTTCAATCCTTGATCTGCAAAAGTTACCGCAAGATTAGCCGCAACCGTCGACTTTCCCTCCGATGCCAAGGCAGACGTCAACATTAAAGTGCGATATTTCTTGTCAGCGTTAGAAAATTGAATGTTTGTTCTTAAAGTCTTAAACTGCTCAGAGATTACAGAACTAGGTGCGGCGGCAGTAATCATATGCACACCGTTTTCCATCGTATCGTTTGAAAGTTCTTTATTCTTTTTGTTGAAAATCCGCATCATCATCGCCTGCTTTCATAATGTGACAAACATCGACTATAAAACTTACGTTTTCAATTGGGGTCTTTCAACATTTAGCTAAATTGAGATTAAATTTGCCCTTACTATAGTAACTATAATAGCATATTCCTAAACTGATTAAAATAATAAACTTTAATTTATTTCACTCTACTAGTGATAAAAAATATCAGCAAACAAAAAAACCTCCCCATTCAATTATTAGGAAGATAGGATGAATTGGGGAGGTGGACGTGAACACCGGATAATTAATTCTTTGTGGAGAAATAATGTTTTAAGTAAGTTCACATCTTTTTCTAATATAATATTCCTACATCACTACGATTTCAACAAAAATACAGCTTTTACTTTCTTTACAAAGATGTACGCGATTACTTATTGGGAAATATAATTTCAGTACAGATCATGACTGATTAGAGCATTCAAAAAAAACGGTCTCCACCTTCAACTAGTTTAGGAGAATGCTCAATGTAACGTAAAAAAATCAGTAAATCTGAGGAAGAGATTATAAGCATGCTGTGGTCAGATTGCAACTCAATCCCCACCAATTCATATTCCATAACGCGACTATCTACAAGCGGCTTAACCTGTTTCTGGCGGTCCTCAATCAAAACAAATGGCGTCAAAGCAGTAACCTTCCCCCCCAAAAGCTGGCCTGCCTGTTTTTCTTCACAAACCATCCACTTTTGATCCGACTTAGTGCTGTTTCTTTCTAAATTATCTTGAGTCGAGATTTGCATAAAATATTTTCCATCTGGTTTACTGTAAATCAGTTTGCTTTTCAGCAGAGGCCAAGAATCATCCATCATCTTATCCTTTTGGATGTGCTGCTCTGCATAACTCATGTCAATTTTCTTCAAGATCGTAAATGTTTTTTGATCTATTCTGCTTCTCATCAACAACAGCTCCTTCTAAAGAATCCCAGCCGGTTAACAATAATTCCATTTCGCCTTTATCTTAGCATTTCGCGAGCGGTATGGATACCATGGTGTTTTGTCACTAGCTCAAATGTTATTTCTTCGTTTCTTATAAGTTCATATGACTTTCATATTTTCGCTATGAAAATACCGTGTTCTATTTTTATTATGAATTTTAGTGCTGGACTAATCGTAGGGAAGAGCTGTGGCTAGAATCAAACTTTGATCCAGTCTCCTTGTTAATTCCATATAGACGTGTTTCATAAGCCAAAAATCTCCATTTAAACTGTGAATTATTCAATAACAAAAAGAAACGCCATGAGTAATCTCACATTAGTGCTCAAATTTTTACCAACTTGTGGAGTTAATCATGCAATTACTTAACATTGCTTACACCTAAAAGCAATACGCCTGATTATTTTTTTGCATCTCTTAAAAGCGCTGATAATTAAGGCTTTTTAGCGAATAATCAAACTTCTTAGCAATTTTTTATACAAAATGACATAATCTATCAAAGACCACTAGCGTTCGGATAGGTGCGGATCTTAGGTGGGACATAACTTGTCATAAAACTGAAAATATCATCTAATGAATCAGAAAAAAGCAATTTTTCCCGATCAGCCACTGTCAGAAATTCTTTATTTGTCATTTCATCAAACATTGTTTTCAAAGAAGCATAATATCCATTGACGTTATAAAAAGTACATGGATTGGGATTATCTCCCAATCTAGCCCATGAGAAAGCTTCGATAATCTCCTCAAGTGTCCCAGGCCCTCCAGGCAGAGCGATGCAACCATCTGAAATTGCCAACATTGTCTGCTTCCTAACCGACATATTTGCGACCACTTTCAAATCAGTTAATTTGTCAAAGGCTGCCCCACGCTCAACTAATTCCTGAGGCATCACACCATGAACTTTGCCACCAGCTGAGAGTACCTGATTAGCCAATATACCCATCAAACCAATGCCACCACCACCGTAAACTAACTCAAAATCATGCTTAACTAGATAATTTCCAAGTTTAACTGCAGCTTTTTGATAAACTGCATCATTTCCTGCGGAAGCGCCGCAGTAAACAGCTATTTTTTTCATACTCTTCCATTCCTATCGTAATAATAGTCAAAAGTGACTCTTTCAATATTTTATCATCATTGGCAATAGGTTTGAATCAAAAAAAATAAAAATTATATTGGGCTTAGTTTTGAAAACGTATATGAATAAAACAGCTGATTTATTTAGACTCAGATAATCCATCACTTCCATTGATTGAATATAGGTCGTCAATCGCTTCCTAACAAAATAAGAACAAAAACGTTAGTCATGAAATGCAATAACTTAAGAAAACTAATCCAATCAACCACACGTAATAAAATCAAAAAAAACTGCCACAAAACACTCAAAGGCAGTTTTTCAAATTCTATTCGACTACTTGTTACTTGCGGCTTGCTTGCCTGCTAAACGACCAAAAGTTTGTGCATGACTAGCAGCAGTTCCTGGAACACGATCAGGATAGCTTCCACAGAAGAAACCACCGCTGTCATTTCCAGCAGCATACAAATGTTTGATTGGCTCGTACCCCTCATCAAGAACTTCCATGCGCTTGTTAATTCGCAAACCATCAAAAGTACATAATAGGCGTCCTCCCAATGTACATCCATAGTAAGGAGCCTGATCAATTGGAGTTAAACGGTAGGCTTCCTTACCAAAGTCTTCATCAACACCTTTTTTGGCTAATTCATTATTTCGTTTGATCGTTTTTTTAAGGTTTTCAACTGGTAATTGCATTTTTTCGGCAAGTTCTTCAATCGTTTCTGCTTTAACGACCAATCCTTTATCAACATACTGTTCTGTATCTTCAACAAGCTTCTCAGCACTCGCCATGTAACCCGGAAAACCAACACGGGCACAACCAAGAGTGTGAAATTGCGCAGCGTACTCTCCAAAATTACCATCCCAGATCATTGCATATAAGTATCCAGGCTGCTTACTTGCTGCATTCACAATAAACTCATAAGGAGTAGACTCATTTGCAAACCTCTCGCCCCGCAGATTAACTTTCAGCAATGGATGACTTCCCAACCACAGCCAATCAGTATATCTATCAGTTTGGACATACATGTCTTCCGTCTTTGTTCCTACTGGAGCAAGCCCACGATCAAATACACAAACCGCAGGCAGCTCATCCTTGATTGCCCCCAAGCTCATTGCTGAGGTTATTCCAATACCATCATTACGTGGACTATCATTAAAAATATTCTTCTTAAGAGCCAGTGGGTTCCACTTAGAAAGTAATTCTTTATTTGCAGAGTAACCACCTGTGCAGAGAATCACTCCTTTTGACGCATTGATCCTAAGATACTCATTTCTTTTAAGATCTTTTGCAATGACTCCCGTTACGACTCCATGACTCTTAATTAATTCAATAAGACTAGTCTCAAATGCCAGGTTAACACCCAATTCTTCAACCTTTTTTTGAAACCATTTACCATAAGAGGCAAATGTCTTGTCATCAATCGTAGCGTCATTTTGTGTAGGAAATGCTTTATAAATTGGATTAGAAACTTTTGCATCTGGTTCCGAACGTAGATGAGCTCCATTGGGTTTTAGAACGTTATCTTCTAGCCAATTAACCGCCTCGGCACTGTTATCTACCCATTGATACAACAAACTTTCATCGACATTATGTTGTGCAAAACCTGCTAAGTACTCAACTAAATCATACTTGTTGATCTCTACACCTGCACGTTTTTGAGCATTAGTGTTAATTCCACCGATCGTCAATCGCATAAGATTTATTGTCTTTTCTTTTTCGATTACTACTGTTTTTGCACCTTTCTCGGCAGCCGCGGCCGCGGCCATCAGTCCTGCATTCCCCGCACCGATAACTAAAACCTCAGTTTCAATAGTTTTTCGAATATCGTAAGAATCGAAATGGCTAGATTCTGACTTTTTCATTTTATCTTCCAAATAAAAGTGCCTCCTTTAATTTCAATTATTTTCAAGTGAATCATTGAGCAATCTAATATACAAAAAAAGTCCAGCAAGATAAAGTTTAAGGTTCTTTCCGTTTACTTTGTCTTATTCGATTTAATTAACTTCTGTCGTTAACAACTTTCAAACTTCGTTAGAACCATTAACAACTCTGTCAATTATCTCGCTGGACTGCTGATAAATAAGGGATAGTCAAACTCTAACCTCTTTTCTAACTGCTCTTAACAGCTTTTTTTGCTTGCTTCTCACGTAAACGTGATGTCAAGCTTTCGATTATAGCGTTTGCTATAACCCCTTACACTTCGTATTATACATTATCCAGCAAATAATGCAAGCGCTTTACTCAAAAAATAAATGATTCAAATTTAAAAAAATTTTCTATATTAGCTTTAAAACTCACTTTAACCTGATACCTCAGAAAATACTGTTTTACCGAATACACCCCAGTAATTGGTCCTGTGTCCTTCATGTTCTTCCCCACTTACCAAATAGCCGAATTTATTATTTGAACGCGGCTGACGCAGCCAGATATAGCCATCATGAAAAGAATAAGCATCATAATCAATCACTGAATTAGCAGGCAAAAGCGTGATGATGCCGCTTGTTATTTTTGCCCCCCATCGAAGCCTGATCGCGGTATGCGTCGTGAATCTGCCATGTTGGTAAAACCACTTGTCACCTAAAACATCTATAAAATTATCGAGGCCTTTATTCGTTACAACTTTATTTTTAACTGTAAGTGGAAGCTTTGTATAAAAACCATTAAAATCATAATTCATATCAAGTTTGACTCCATCAACATCAAAAACATTTGTATATTGCCATAATCCGACATTTGCTACTCCAGGGGCAGGTACTCCATAATTGGCAACCCATAGATTCTTAGCAATCAGCTGTCTAACATCGAGTCTTCCGTTCCAAAACCAGCTTGCCATTGAATAAACATCAACTCGTGGATAACCGGCTGACTTAACACGTTGTAAAAATGTATTGGCATCCGCTGTAGCTGGATCATTATTCCGCTTATCCTCAATATCGAGTGCCAGAACTGAGTTTGAAGTAATTCCTAATTTGCGGACATGCTTGATAAACCAATCCGCCTCGTCTTTTGCATCTTGTTGGCCACGAAATTTGGCGTAATGGTACACATGTACTAGCAATCCTGCTTCAAGTGCGTGTTTGACCTGCATTGCAGCTTTAGGATTTACATAAGCACTTCCTGTCGCACTGCCCTCTGTCAATTTGATAATCACTGCACGAACTTTTTTAACACGTAAACTTCGAAAAAAAGCCAGCGTGTCTGGTTGATAACTTGCTATGTCAGCTACTAATTCACAATACTTTGGCATTCAAACCCCTCCTTTTGTTATGCTCTCAAAACCTTCAATTTTAGTAACGTTAAAATTTTGCAAATTGTCAAAACAAGTTAAAAAGTCACATTCTATTACATTCCTTGACGCAGTTGCTTGCAGTCCTCTGAAAATTTTATTGACCCAAAAAGTATAATACGCAGCTCAGTGCAAAATTTTCGTTAAATCTTTCAGCTATATGTTATGCTTGGTTTGTGAAAAATTAGTACTACAGATATATCTTGAGACAAATAACTTGGCAATATAAGCTTTGATGATATACTTACTAATTGTAAGTTAAAAGGAAGGAATGATTTATATGACAAAATATGGTGTTATTGTAGGGTCAACTCGTAAGAATTCTTATTCGAAAGGTGTTGCTGATGCTATTGTTGCCGGACTACCAGAAGATTCTGAGGTAACTTATTTAGATATCGCTTCTCTGCCTTTGTATAACCAAGATTATGATGCTGACTCTCCAGCAGAGTATACTAAATTCCGGAATGAGGTCGCTGCACAAGATGCAATTATCTTTGTTACGCCTGAACACAATCGTAGTATTTCGGCAGCTCTTAAGAACGCATTAGATGTTGCTTCACGTCCTTGGGGTGAAAGCGTTTGGGCGGGAAAACCGGCTCTTGTTGCATCTCAATCAATTTCTGGTATTTCAGGAGTGCTGGCACACCATACATTGCGCAAATCGCTGGTTTTTCTAGATATGCCAACTATGCAACAACCCGAACTTTACATTGGTAATACTGACAAGCTTTCCGATGCGGAAGGACACATCACCAATGAAGGAACCAAAAATTTCTTAGCCGATTCCGGAAAAAAATTCAGTGAATTCACAAAAAAATTCATCTAAATTGAAAATAATTTAAAGCTAGATTCAGTTTGAAGAGAGTGATTAAATTCGCCTCTTTAAACTGTTTTTTTTATTTAAATTTAAGTTATACAACTATTTAAGTGTCATTTCTGATTCACATTATAATTAAAAAACGAATGATAATCTTCATTTACAGTTCTAACAGTTTAACTTAATTGATCTTTTTACTTTCAACTTTCAACTACTTACCTTAGAATAGATTCAAGAGTGTCAAATTCTATTGAATTGTATGAAAGAAAGGAGGCAATTAATGGCCAGTTACGAGCTTGTTGCGAGCGTCCAGTATTTTGATCTTTTTTCTGATGCTGACGAACACCAAATTTTAATAAAAGACACCCGAACTCATGAGCAGCGAGAGTATCGATTAAGTCCAGTGGATTTTATCGCCTTTTTAAGTGAAATTGACTTATATAATAATTCTCATCAAAACACAGAAAAATTCGTGCACCATATTGAAGAACAATACTTAAATATTGGAAATCGAATTGTCAGGTAAATGGTCTTATTCATAATTTTTTTTGTTAACGTTACATTAGGCTTACATTTGTTATTTGCAAAACTATCGAATTTGTAGCTATGCTATTATAAGTTTGGAAGGTTTTAATCATTAGGGGACATCATATATATAGGAGGTTATGTTTTTTATGCATAAAAAAAGCGAAGAAAAATTGCATTACAAGATGTACAAAGCTGGAAAGTACTGGTTGTTTAGTACTATTGCGGTCTCGTCATTCGCTGCAGGCATACAATTAAGACCAGCAGCTCAAATACTGGCGAGTCAAACTCAAAAGTCTTCAGAGAACCAAGCCAGTGTTAAGAATGATTCGTCATCTCAGGAGACTACATTTTCATCAAATACAGCAAGTTCTTCTACTAGTTCATCGGATTCTGTTAGT
>NZ_AYZD01000033.1:1043-75916 GCF_001436755.1 Liquorilactobacillus aquaticus DSM 21051 | reverse complement strand
GTTAGCTCATCTTCAAGCAGTAAAGCTGAAAACTCTTCTGCTAGTTCTAGCAGCGACAAAACAGCGACAGATTCCACTTCCGCTGCAAAGAGCAGTTCGACCGATTCTGTTAGCTCATCTTCAAGTAGTAAAGCTGAAAACTCTTCTGCTAGTTCTAGCAGCGATAAAACAGCGGCAGATTCCACTTCCGCTGCAAAGAGCAGTTCGACTGATTCTGTTAGCTCATCTTCAAGCAGTAAAGCTGAAAACTCTTCTGCTAGTTCTAGTAGCGATAAAACAGCGGCAGATTCCTCTTCTGCTGCAAAGAGCAGCTCTGTAAGTAAAAAAAGTTCAGTTACAAGCACTTCTTCTACTTCAGTGAAAACAATTGTTGCTAGCCCAGCTTCAACGACAACTGAAACAACAGCTGCCACATTGAAGGCCGAATTAGCAGCCAAAATTGCTGCATTGAAAAAAGAGAATAATTCTGAATACAACACTAAGGTTGCTAATTTCTTAAATCAAATTTTGGAAGGATCAATCGAAAGTTGGACTAAATATAAGGTGCTCCCTTCTTTGACCGCTGCACAGGCTATTCTTGAAAGTGGCTGGGGTACCTCAAGTTTATCTAGCGAATACCATAACTTATTCGGTATCAAGGCTGGAACTTCTTGGACCGGGAAAACTGTCACACTTGCAACACAAGAATACTACAGTGGCAGCTATCACACGATTTATGCGACGTTTAGAGCTTACAGCAATGATAGTGAAAGCATTGTTGACCACGCCAAGCTATTAGCTGATAACTCGCGTTACAGTAATTTGATTGGCGAAACAAATTCAAGTAAGGCTGCAACAAAGATCTATCAAGATGGCTATGCTACTGATATCAGTTACGCATCTAAATTAGAATCAATTATTTCAACTTACAAATTAAATACCTGGGATGAAGTGGCGTTTAAATATACTGGAGTTGTCATTGACACTGATTCTAATAGTACTTCTTCGAGTACGCCAAGTACTACAGGTTCTACAAATGATACTTATTACACTGTCAAATCTGGCGATACATTAACTGCGATTGCAAATACTTACAGCACAACCGTCAGCAAGATCGTTACATTGAACAGCATCAGCAATGCAAACTTCATCTCTGTGGGTCAGAAATTGCTTGTCCTAAAATCCAGTAATTCGAGTTCAACAACTTCTTCCAGTACATCAAGCAATAACGGAATTTATACCGTTAAATCTGGTGATACGCTGAGCGCAATTGCTAGAACATATAGCACGACTGTCAGTACCTTAGCTTCCTTGAATGATATCAGTAATACAAATTATATCTATGTTGGTCAAAAGTTGCGTGTCTCTAACTCAACCAGCAACTCGAGTTCAACGACTTCTTCAACAACCAGCAATGGCACTTACACCGTTAAATCCGGCGACACTTTAAGCTCGATCGCTAGGACATACAGTACAACTGTCAGTACCTTAGCTTCCTTGAATGATATCAGTAATACGAATTATATCTATGTTGGTCAAAAGTTACGTGTCTCTAACTCAACCAGCAGTTCAAGTTCAACGACTTCTTCAACAACCAGCAATGGTAGTTACACTGTTAAGTCTGGTGACACATTGAGTTCGATCGCTAGGACATACAGTACAACTGTCAGTACCTTAGCTTCCTTGAATGATATCAGTAATACTAACTATCTGTATGTCGGTCAAAAACTTACTGTCTCTGGTTCTGCTAAAAATTCAACGACGTCCTCCTCAACAAGTTCGTCTTCAACAACCAGCAATGGTAGCTACACTGTTAAGTCTGGTGACACGTTGAGTTCGATCGCTAGGACATATAGTACGACTGTCAGCACCTTAGCTTCCTTGAATGATATCAGTAATACTAACTATCTGTATGTCGGTCAAAAACTTTCTGTTTCTGGTTCTACCAAAAGTTCAACGACATCCTCCTCAACAAGTTCGTCTTCAACAACCAACAATGGTAGTTACACTGTTAAGTCTGGTGACACGTTGAGTTCGATCGCCAGAACATATAGTACGAGTGTCAACACCTTAGCTTCCTTGAATGACATCAGTAATACTAACTATCTGTATGTTGGTCAAAAACTTTCTGTTTCTGGTTCTACTAAAAGTTCAACGACTTCTTCAACAAGTTCGTCTTCGACAAGCAGTAATGGTAGTTACTCCGTTAAATCCGGTGATACGTTGAGTTCGATCGCCAGAACATACGGCACAACTGTCAGCAAACTAATTTCGGCAAATGGAATTAGTGATGAAAACTATCTGTATGTCGGTCAAAAACTAACAGTTTAACAGGTTCAATATTGCGTTTAATGTTGCAAACAAAAAGAGAAATGCTGCGAATTAATCATTCGGCAGTATTTCTCTTTTTTGTATTCAGTAAAAAAATTCATAATTAACTGTTCTATTTTTATAAATCACTGTGATTACAGCCATTTGTGTTTGAACACACCTACTAGTTTACAGGGAGTTCTTATATTTCAACTCTATGCCAAATAATTGATAAATTCATTGAAAATCAATTGCATCTTTTCATCTGTTGCCACCAGCATTTCTGGATGCCATTGAACACCAAAAATCTGCTTACCATTTTCGCTCTCAAAACCTTCAATTACCCCATCACTCGCAGTTGCGGTTATTTTTAAACCGGCACCAATTTTCTTAACAGCTTGATGGTGACGGCTGTTGACCAGCCAGCGCGAACCGTAAAGCTTATACAAACGTGTTTCTGGCTCAATTTTTACATAATGTGTTGGTTCAGCAGACGGAGCAGCTTGGAAATGCTTGATTAAATAATCTGCATTGCCATCATATTCACTATCCAAATCTTGGTAAAGCGTCCCACCTAGCGCTGTATTGATAACTTGCATTCCGCGACAAATTCCAAACATCGGTTTGCCTACAGCCAGAGCTTTTTTCGCTAGTCGCAATTCTAAGCGATCACGCTGAATATCACTGAATCCCATCTTTGTATGCGGCTCTTCACCATAAAAAGTCGGTAAAACATCTGGCCCTCCTGTAAAAAATAAACCATCACAAATTTTTACGTAGTAATCTATATCAGCAATTGCCTCACTGGGAATCATTACCGGTGTACCTCCCGCCTTAACTATCCCACGAACATCTGCTTCATTAATATAATAGCGTTTTGTCCCTCTGGAGGTCATGATCCCAGCAGGAATTCCAATAATAGGTTTTTTTAGCATTGATCTATCGTCCATTCTATTTTAAATTGGTTAAACAAAGTGATAGTAACAGGGTTTACGTTCTGATACAAGGTACATTAACGTACTTTTTGCATTTCCATTATAAAAAAATTCGTTAATTGCTGTGAAATAATAATTATTAGTTGACAGTTGTTATTTAAACAATTAATCTAAAGGTATCATCGATAATTTCGAAGGGAGTTTCTATTATGATCTGCAATCAACGTTTAACAATGTGCAATTGTTGTCCATGTTGTAAAAATTACAACATGTTCTTTGATGTGCCGGTCGTGAAACATACGAACTCTATTATCTAAAAAAGCACTAATTTTAGTTTATAATGGAGCCTCCGGTCATAAAACGGCCGGAGGCTCTTTGATTTTATTCGATGACAAGCTTTAATTCAAGAGGGGGCAATCTTATGAAAAAAAGGCTATTAGCATTAGCTAGTGTTGCATTAACAAGTGTGGTAATGCTGGCTGCTTGTGGAAAAAGCGGTTCTTCCAGCAGCAGTTCAAAACAGGTTCTACGAGTCGCGACAAACGCTGAAATGGCAACACTTAGCACTACTAAGTACAGTGACACTACTAGCTTAGAGGCTTTGGAAAATTCGTTTGAAGGATTATACCGGTTTAACTCAAAAAATAAACCGGTTTTGGCTGGAGCTTCAAGCGTTTCTGTCAGCAAGGATCAAAAAACCTATACATTTAATCTACGAAAAAATGCCAAATGGTCGAATGGCGACTCAGTCACCGCTGAAGACTATGTTTACGCTTGGCAAAAGATGGTTGATCCGACGGCTGCATCGCCAAACTCTCAAAGGTTTCAGCCAATTAAAAACGGTACTCAGATCGCTGAAGGGAAACTTCCTGTGAAAGATCTAGGAATCAAATCTCTTGGGAAATATAAATTACAAGTTACCCTAGAATCCCCCATCAGCTACTTCTCTGAATTAATGACCGGGGCTCCCTTCTATCCTCAAGATAAGAAAATTGTTGAAAAATACGGAAACAATTACGGAACCTCATCATCCAAAGCCGTTTATAATGGACCGTTCGTTGTCAAGGGCTGGACTGGTACCAATCTTAAATGGACTTATGTTAAAAATAAAAACTACTGGGATAAAAAGGATATTAAACTCCAGCGAGTTAATGTTCAGGTCGTTAAGGACTCTTCAACTGCCGGTAATCTCTATCAAACTAATAAGTTGGATTATGCAATGCTGACGACAGATTACATAAAACAATATGAGCGTACCTCGGGGTATCATTCTAAAACGATTCCTTTGATTGGTTATATGTCATTTAATGTTCATCGAAAAACAACTGCTAACGTCCATTTCCGTAAGGCAATCGCCATGGCATTTAATAAAAATTCGTTAGTTAAAAATATACTCCACGTTGGTTCACCGCTGAATGGTATTGTACCAAAAGATTTTACGTTTAATTCAAAAACAAGCAACGATTATCGTCAAGATGCTGGAAATATGCTGACCTACAACTTAAAGCAGGCTCGCAAAGAATGGGCAGAAGCCAAAAAAGAACTTGGTACCAGCAAAATGAGTATCCAGCTGCTGACTTCTGATACAACTGATTCCAAACAAATTGGCGAATATCTGCAAAGCCAATTAGAAACTAACCTGCCAGGTCTGACAGTTACTCTGCATTCAATTCCACTTAAATCGCGCTTAGCCGCAACAACGGACTATAATTACGATATGGTTTATGGAACATGGCAGCCGGACTATGCAGATCCAGTCAACTTCATCAGTGATGGTGGTCAATATCATTTAGATGACGACTATAACAACAGCAACTTCCGTGACCTGTTGAATAAGGCTGCAACCACGTATGCTACTGACCCTGTTAAACGTTGGTCAACATTAATTCAGGCAGAAAAACAATTACTGCAAAAAGATGCCTTTACAGCACCGGTTTATCAAGGCGGTATGTCATATCTGTTGAAGAACAAAGTTAAAGGGTTGCAAATTTCACCGTATGGAACAGTTTTATTTTATCGAAATGTAAATATCAAGTAGTCTGAATACTGGATATTGCTAGATACTATAATTGATTCAAATCTTTAAAATTCGAATAATAAGGTTGGGACTGTAGGTACTATCAATTTGAATAGTGTGTCTATCGAGCTCAACCTATAAGGGAACTAGATCAAACGTTAACGTTTGATCTAGTTCCCTTATTTACTCCGTCTAACTTCACATTACTTATAGCCAAAACCACATCGCGCTTATTTTTTAAAGCGTTGAATTGTTGCGCTTTAGAAACTAACTTTAATAAAGTAACGCTTATTATTTTTCAGTGAAATAGGCCCAACATGCAAGCTATTTTAGTGAATAACAACAAATAAGTTACATCAATTGGCCCATCTCTGTTCATCCAACATAGGAACGACCTGTTCAAAAGAATCAATATCGTGATCATCAACCCGATAAAAATGCTGTTTGATATCATGAAAATCGGTATTATTTTTAAAAGCTGGGATCTGGTATAACCGTTTTGCATAAGCCCATAGTGCTGGGTAATCCGTTAAGCGTCGATAATTCAGCTTATTCTGATAATAATAAACTAAATCAAATCTGACTAGACTCGCAAATAATCTTATATCAAGTTGAGTCAGATGATCCCCCCATAAGTAATCTTGCTGTTGTAATGTTTTTTCGAATTTAGCTAATTGTTTGAAAAAAATTCCAGCCAATCTTTCGTATTCACTCTGCGACTTAACATTCAGAATCTTGCCAGGAATTTCATTTATTTTGTGCAGAATAGTATTTGCAGCTACCTTAAATTCACTTCGCTGTTTCGGTGGATAAAAGAATTCATGAGGCTGATCAAAATAATTAGCCCAGCAAAGAGCCAGCTCATCTAAAAGTACATCCGTAACATTATTAACGACCTGTCCGGTTTTAATATCGATTAGGGCTGGGACACTTGGACGACCATCAAAACCTGGGATCGTTTTTTGGTAATTCTGTGAAAGTTTAGAGGTTTTTAAAACAGGATCTTGGTCGTTGTCTTTTGCGCCAAACATCCAATCAGCGTGATTATCTGCACGCCGTAAGGGCCAAATCACACCCTTAGAAATGACTTGATCCAATCCTAAATAATCAATTTCAATTGCAACTTGGGTAGCCCAAGGACAAAATTTTCCTAAAATAAGACGATAACGATCAGCTTCAATTGGCAGCTCCTGTCTTGAAAAACGTTTATCTATAGTTATCGTTTGCTTAATGGCAACTGTTTTTTTCGCAGGGCGAAAATCACATGCAGTTTTTTCGGTCATAACTTAGCCTCCTTGTTATTCAATATATTATAAATCAAGATCAAGATATTTAATATTTTGATGCTCCTTAAAGCTCAAATACCGCCAAAATTTTTGCTCTGCTAAATTATCGGCTGCTGAATATAATGTAATCTCCTAAAAAAACACGTTACCACTCGTTCTTTGATGGTTAAATTACTTTAAACATCCTCAACAGGTCATACTCTGATAACTGTAACCTTGATTCTGTAACGGGAATTTGCGTTCAATGCTTTCCGAAAAAGGTTCGCACCAAATTTTCTAAAAGAGCATCTTCACCTGTACTTCCACTAACTATTCTCATCAACCTAGTCTCTCTGTGAGCGGAGCAAAATCCCCAGAACGTATCTAAATGCCAATAACTGCGACGAAATTCACCATCAGTTATAACTTTCAGACCATGTTTCTTTTCTTTTTTCACTAAATCTTTAATCGCTTCATCCTCTACCTGATGAAGCTATGCAGCCGAGATCTTCCCCGTCTTTAAAGATTCACGGGCTTGCTTTAACTTAGTTGGTCGCAGAAAACTGCCCACAATATCACAATGTAATTTCGTCACTGTTGCATTTGTCATTTAAAATTCCACCTTTTCTTTCAAACTGCTAAACCATTATCTTCTGCCAACTACTAAAATTTGCGTATGATTCTTGAAACCACAAAAAGCCCCCTGCTAGTCACTATTAATGACTTGACATGGGGCGAGAACAATTCCGCGGTACCACTCTTTTTTACATCAACAAAGCTGATGCCTCAACGATACTCATATATATCTGGGAAAGTAACGGTTCCTACCGAACATCCAGCTTTCACTGAATGCTTCTATTTCAAAGTTCATCTTCATCGCTTTGATCATTATCCACTCTCAGCCTAGCCGGATTCTCTAAAAATGATCGTGGCAGTTACTCTTCTTCTCAAAAGATCAAAAATTAGAATTTAATTAATAATGTTATTTGTACTCTAACCTTCAGTGAAGAATCTGTCAGGGCTATTTAAAAAATAGATTAACCTTATTTCGCTTTATCCAAAACTATTTACAGAACTAGGCATGCGCATGTGCGATTTTTGCTCCTGCAGCTGCAGCCACTGCAGCAATAATGTCGTCTAAAAATGTATTAACACTGCCATCCGCCTCCGTGTCTAACTTCTTAAGAATTCCATGTTTTTCCTTGTCAAGATAACCGAAATTAGTCGTGGCAATTTTACCATAGATTCCCGAAATACCCCCTTCAGCCAGCAACTCGTCAACACCGAAAACACCAACATCTTTTTCAATAATGCTTTGCAGCGGTTCAGGAAGCTGGTGTTTGGCAGCAAGCTGGTCCAGCACAATACCTACCATTGCATTATTCAATACTTCACGTTTATGCAGAACGTCAATCACTGCCCTATTAACTTCCTCAAGTGTTAAATCAGAAATATAACGTTTCTGAATATTATAAGTAATAGAAGCTATATCTTCTACCTCGACCCCTTTAGAGGAAAAATAATCAGTTACAAATTTATAAGATGCCTTATCTGGAAATCTAAATTTTGGATCATTCATTCTATATTGCCCCTCTCTCCTTAAAACTAATGCACTTTGTTCTGAATTAATAATTAGTATTCTCAGAAACAAATGCAGATTACCACCATTATTGTTGAAGTTTCCCAAAAATACAATTAAAGTAATTTATTTTAAACTTTTTATAATCAAAAGAGCGACATAGAATGTTCAAAAATTGTTTAAGTAGTAAATAAAGAAAGCTAGCAACAGCGTACAACTGCCTTCTAACTTTCTTTATTTACCTGCTTGATACTATTAACTAAAAATGTTGTTTTTCACCCCGTAATGGGAGTTAAAAACCGTTAGTGTTGAATACATATCACTGACAATATTTTCCAAATTACCGATTTGCATTTAAACAATAAACGTTCACTTGCTGCTTAATCAGAATTTCTGATTTAAAAACAAAATTCAATTCTCCTTCTGCATAAAAGCGCTCACTAAAACTGCTTTCTCCATTATTAATAAAAATTTCGATAGAGGAACTATCTATATATATTTTCAGTTCTAATTGCTGTTTTAGACTAAAAGGTGCTTCCCGCTCTTCATCTTTGCCCTTCCTCCATAAATATGCTTTCTCCTTTAAAGGATTGAACTCAATACTAATAATTCGATTTTTATTTCTATCGTTCATGTTAAAATAAATGTTTGTTTTGATCTTTGACCACTCAAAAACTGCGTTAATTTCTAGTGAATGAGAGGAACTGTCAATACTAAGTTCCTTAATAATTTTGTTTTGTGAGAACAGTAATTCACTTCTAAGATTTTTTAACTCAGCTATTGGGTATGTGTACAGTTTGTCTTCATGCATTTTTAGTTCACGTGGTATTGTCATTGTTCCCGCCCAGCCATCTGACTGTTCTGGCATTTCTGTCTCCCACATATCCATCCAAGCAAACATAACTCTTCTGCCATCCTCTGTCATAAATGTTTGTGTCGCATAAAAATCATGCCCAGAATCTAGTTCATGAAAAACACTCTTATTACTTTTTTCTCCATTTGAATCAAGAATAAAGTAACCTGTTTGATGGTTATTTTTGAACATTCCATGTTCTGCAGCTATTCCTTGCGGGGAAAGCAGCAAGATCTTCTTGCCATTCAACTCAAAGTAATCCGGACATTCCCACATATAACCCTCATTTAATTCTGGATCTGCGACCGCCAGCACACCCATATATTTCCAATTAAACAAGTTTTCTGAACGATATAAAAGTACTCTGCCTTGCTTATTATTAGCTTGACTTCCCAGTACCATATACCAAGCCTCATTTTCATACCAGACTTTTGGATCTCTAAAATCATCGCTATTGTCGTCTGGCGACTTGGCAATTACCGGATTCCCATCGTACTTTTGGAAATGAATCCCATCTTCACTGACTGCAATATTTTGATTTTGCCAAAATTTCTGCTGGTTCGTACCTTCTACATAGTGGTGCCCTGTATATATCAGATACATTTTATTGCCTTTCACTACTGCACTTCCAGAAAAACAACCATCCTTATCTTCAGGATCACCAGGAGTTAGTGCAATGGGACATTCTTCCCATTGAACTAGGTCTAAACTTCGTACATGACCCCAATGCATCGGTCCCCATTCAGCACTGTAAGGATGATATTGGAAAAAGACGTGATAGTAACCCTTGAAAAAACACAAGCCATTCGGATCATTCATCCAACCTTGTGGCGGTATAATATGATAATTCTGGCGATAGCGTTCATTTTTTATGATATTCATGCTTAATTTTTCACACCCTCCGCATAAGCCAAACTTTCTTCTTGATAAGTTAAAATATTAGACACATCAAGAAAATATACGATGCTAATATAATGATTAACAAGTCTTTTTATCATTATACTAATTAAACTTTTTCGAAACTCACAAAAACATTTCGCCAAGTCTTTCCCCGGCATCGAACTCTTCGGCAGATAACTGTAATTTTGAGATTTTGTCATCTGAATTCGTCAAAGCGACCATTACTTCGCTAGCTAAACCTGCTTCGGCAATCTGTCTGAGATCCATAGAGCCGATCTTATCTCCCGGTTTCAGGATATCACCGACTTTAACCACTAAGTTGAAGGGTTTTCCTTGCATGTTTACTGTATCTATACCCAAATGAATCAAAACTTCGACCCCATTCGCCATTTTCAAACCAAGCGCGTGTTTAGTATCTGCTATCATTGTGATTTCAGCTGCTACAGGGCTGACAATTCTTTCAGACGTTGGGAAAACAACAAAACCGTCACCCATCATTTTTTGAGAAAACATTGCATCAGATGATTCTGTTATAGACCGAACTTGCCCTGCTATTGGTGCATATAGATGATTATCTGCTTCCAGAACAGATTTTTTAAAGAATTTAAACATACTCTTTCCTCCTATAAATCCCAGATCTTACCAACTAAATGACTCTCTCCACCTATACTTTGTACAAAAATTTTCGTTTGATCTTCATTTGGAAAAATTCTTGCTGAAAAAACGACCTCGCCTTTACCAATAAAAATTTCAACTGAAGAAACGTCGATAAAAATGTGAAGATGGAGTTTTTCTTGAAATTTAACTTGCCGTCTCCGTTCAGTTCCATATTTTTCAGCAAACATTACTCCGCTGTCTTTCCGAGAAAGAATGCAAGCCTGTTTTTCCTTATCAATAATCAATCTAGTATGATGTGAGTTTTCTTGATCAGCGCGCAAATCAAGTACGAATTTTTCCGCTAAACTTAAATCAACTTCAAAATCTAATTCTTGGGTTACCATCCCCGTAAGATTTAGCTCGGACATACTATCATCAATAAGCAAATTTATTTGAGTTTCCTTTTTTCGCAGGCTTTTTAACTCTCTAATTGGGCGTTGTAATAACTTTTTGTCTTTGATGATCAATTCTCGTGGAATTGTCAAACAACCAGAATAATGATACTTCGTTGTGGGGTAGTCAATTTCAGAAATTCCAAACCAAGCGAGCATTATTCGGCGTCCATCCGGTGCTTCCATAGTCTGTGTGGCATAAAAATCAAAACCAGCATCTAGTTCCTTAAACTTTTCATGTTTGAATTCAAGTGTGTCATAGTTTAATGGCTCCCCAATAAAGTAACCTGTCTGATAGATGTTCCTATAATGATCGCCTTTAGCTGGTAACCCTTGAGGACTGAAAAGCAACACTCCTTGTCCATCCACTTCAAAGTAGTCAGGACATTCCCACATATATCCTAAATGTTTTTCATCCGTTTTTAACTCCCCATATTTTTGCCACTGCGTTAGATCGCTACCTACGGATTTAATGATTTTAGCTGTCCCCGTAAGATTTCTTCTTTGGGCCCCTAAGACTGCATAATAATTATTATCGTGCATCCAAATCTTAGGATCTCGAAAGTGACCTGTACAATCTGAAAAACTATCTGTAATTAATGGCTTATCAATCTTTTCAAATCGATTTTTTTTATCCATCCACGCCCCAACTTGGTATGGCAAGCGTCTCCAATCATCAGTTTGAGTATTAGTCCACGTATTACCAGTATAAATGCAGAATAATTTATCATTAACTGTCATCGCACTTCCAGAATAAGTGCCGTGTTTATCTAAAGGACTATCACTTTCAATAGCAGGACCTAGATCTTCCCAATTTACCAAGTCAGATGAAGCCAAATGGTACCATCCATGATGCCAAATTGATGGATCCTTTTTAAAAGCTAGGGGTGTCCACTGATAAAATAAATGATATTTTCCATTGAAAAAGCTGAAGCCATTTGGATCATTCAAAAAACCGGACTTTGCTTCAATATGAAACTTTTGTCGAAATGGACTAGCCGCCGTTAGTCTTTCTTCTTCCTTGATTACATTTTCAGGAACCTGATCAATGTGCTTGATCATGTTCTTAAACTGTGCAGATTTATTAACCATTCTCTTGTCCTCCACGCTAACTACATGAATTTATTATGCAGTTTGATTTTGTTTTTTGATAAAAAATTTTCCAATTATGATTGTTGCAATCATTCCAACCAAACATCCAATTAAATTCATTAAAATATAGTTTAAGTAACCATTATTTTGTGGAGCCGCAATTGCAATGCCAGTCAATCCAGTTGTTCCGAATGCAACAGCAGTAATTTTAGTTAGATAGGTAAAACCACCTGCCACAGCTCCTCCAATACAACCACCAATTAATGGATACCGGTTTTTAATGTTAATTCCGAATAAGGCCGGCTCGGATATTCCAAATAGGACCGAGAAGAAAGCCGAAATACCAACCTCTTGTGCTTTTTTACTTTTGCGGTTAAGCAGCATATAACCAAGCACCCCGCCGCCTTGGCCCATCAAGGCTCCTGAAAAAAGCGGATTTAGAAAATCATACTTTGTTGTAGCGATTAATTGTGCTTCGACTGCACCAAACATATTGTGTAGACCTGTGATAACGATCAATTGTTGAATTCCACCAAAAATAATATATCCAAAAATTCCAAAAGCTCCGGACATCCAAACCAAACCATTAGTTATCCAAGTCGACAATGCTACTCCAACAGGTCCGATTACCATAAATAACAGGAATGAAGCTACTAATATTGTCAGCATCGGCGCTAAAACGAACTGAATAACACCTGGAAGTTTCTTTTGAAAAAAATTATCAGTTTTAGCAACAATATAACCCATTATTAACGCCACTATGATTTGACCGCCAAAACCTGTCAGTGATAAATGCCAGCCAAAAATATTAGCAATCAAAGCCTTAGCTGCACCTGTTTGTACATCGGCCATCGCCGGAAGACTTGAAGACATCATAACCGTTCCAATCGCTAACCCCATTACCGGCCTACCACCATATCTTTTAGTAGCAGCATAGCAGACAAGTAATGGCAGCATTGCAAAAATTCCAGATGCACCTAGATTTATAATCACTGAAATACCACTTAGGCCTGGTATTGCCTGAACTAATGACTGACTACCGAATATTTTTTGCGTAAATAAGTTATTGACCCCAATTAAAATACCACCGGCTAAAATTCCTGGCAGAATATCGGAAAATACACCCGTTAAATCATCAAGAAACCGTGAAAACCAGCTTTTTTCTTGTTTCGGGTCATCTGCAGTCTTCTCTGTCACATTATTTTCTGTACTTTGAGCAGGAATACCAGTATGTTGAATAAAAACGGAAGTTACTTCATCAACTAAACCTGCCCCAAAAATAATTTGTAGTTGATTACGATTAATATTAACTCCTTTTACAAGGTCTAACTGAGCAATTGCATCGGCATTAACTTTGCTTGTATCTTTCAAATTGATTCTAAGTCTTGTAGCACAATGGAAAGCCTCAATAGCGTTATCTTTCCCACCAATTGCTGTCAGAATACCATCAGAAATTTTTTCATAGGTTTCGCGTTCGTGTTTCATAGAATTACCCCCCGGTAAAATATTTGACTAAAATAAGAACCTGCAGGACTTCTTAATAACTTTATTATAGAATTGTGAAAACGCTTATCATATGGTAAAATGTTGCATAAACATAGCGAAATAATGCAAGGAGGTCACACAAATGGTGCAATTTTACGGTTTTAACAATAAAGCTTACAATCCCTATCTATACCTGTCATCTGGTGGCAGTGATTTAGCAAAACCCATGCATACCTATGGGCCGGCAGGAAGAACTGGTTACATGATTCACTATGTTTCAGCTGGAAAAGGTGTCTTTACTAGCAATAATAAAAGATATACTTTAACTAAGGGAGCTTTCTTTTTTATTGAACCGCAAAAAATTGTGACCATGTCCGCTGACAAGTACGATCCGTGGACGACTCATTGGATTCGTTTTACCGGGAAATTAGCTATTGAATATATGAAAAGAATAAATATTGATCATACAAATCCAATTTTCTTTGTCAGCGATCATCATGCCCAAATTATTCGTGATAAAATATTTGAACTCTTAGAATTATCTCACATGGATCGCGAAAATGATCTCATTTACACATCAAAACTCCTACAGATTCTGGATCAATTACAACTAATGTATCCCAAAAACCTGCTGGACGAACAAAACTCTTCTGACAAGCTCTTCACCAAAGCTATGCAATATATTCAAAATAATTACGAAACCCCTATCTCGGTCAACGATGTCGTTGAATATATGTCATTAGACCGTACCTATTTGTATAAAATTTTTAAAAATGTTATTGGTGTAGGTCCAAAAGAGTATCTAACAAAATGCCGGATGCGCAAAGCACGTGAATTATTAGAAACAACTGATGACTGGATCAATATTATTGCGTACTCGTGCGGCTACTCTAATCCATTGCATTTTTCTAGAGCTTTCAAACATTTTACCGGCCTATCCCCTAGCCTTTATCGTTCAAACGTCAACAGCTCTATTCAATTAAAAAAGTACCGTCAAAAATAATATAAAAACGGAATTGGATCAAAATATAACGTTTGATCCAATTCCGTTTTTAAACATATATTATGCAATTTAAGATGTTTAATAGTCAGTTTTCTTGCTTAATTATCTATCTTGGCACCAGATTTTTTTAACATGAAAAATGAAATAGCGTCAAAAATCAGCGAGAATGATCCTAAAAAAATGTATGACATTCTAAAGCCAAACTGATCATAAGCACTTCCAATTAAAACTGATAAAATAATTTGACCGATTTGCCGAGAAAATTGAAATCCGAAAAGATATAGTATTGATGATAAGCGTAATTCAAAGTTTTGATTCAAATATTTAAAAATGGCTACTAGAAATGTTGGAATTTCAAAAGCCTCGACCAATTTCATAATAGCCAGTAAAAATGGTCCTGAAACAACACCTGAAAGAATAATTCTAATTGACATGACGAGTCCCGCTAGAAGCAATGAATTTCTAGCACCTAGTTTGTTAACCAGTTTGGGAACTACAAACATCATTCCCGCTTCAAGGATCACTTGTAGTGAGTTAACGTACCCATAAATTTGACTACCTTGTGCTCTAGAAACAAACAGCGTATAAAAATAGGCTGCATACTGCTGATCATATAAGTTGTAAGCACATGTTACTCCCAATGAGAAAAGTACCAGTACCCAAAAATCTTTTAGTTTAAGCAATGCTTTTAAGTCGCCAAGTGACACAGATCGAGATTGACTTAGATCCTCTTGACTGACATCAATTTTGGTCATCAGAATAATAGCCAGCATAATTAAGGCTGAAAAAGAAGCAATCCAATAATTATAATCTGGATTTAAATTAAAAAGCTTTCCTGCAAAAACAGTAATCGCGGCCCAGCCTAACGAACCCCACATTCTGGCACGACCATATTCAAACCCATACCTCAAGCTAATTTTTTGTGCGTAAGACTCAAGCGCACTTGACCCAGCTTGAAATCCAATTCCAACGTACGCCCCACCGATAAGTGATCCAAATATTAAATTGCTGATTAGCAAATTTCCGTAAACGTATATGAAAAAAGGTCCTGAAAAAGATAATAATACTCCCAAGAAAATCAATACGTTTTTCTTTAAACCTAATTTATCGAGAATGTATCCGTAAAGTGGTTGGGCAGCTAGCGTTACTGCAGCATTAAGGCCAAAAACGATTCCTGAATCAGTCGCACTTAATCCAAGAGACTTACTTAGCCAAATCGAATATAGTGAATAACATGCCGCAAAACTGACAAAGAAAAAGAAAAAATATGCACTAATTGCCCAATAGACTCTTCTTTTGAACATCATTTCACCTGCCTTATAATCATTTGTTTGTAAGTGCTTCCGTTTTGATTATACGAACTCCATAACCGAAGTCAAATGACTATTTGGCAACATTTCGATGGTTGAAATATTATGAATTGTGGTTTTTCAACAATAAACAGTTACTTTCTTTCAACAAAATGATAGCTAATTTTTCAAAAAAATAGAGCGACTCCATGTGCCCTTGTCATTCCCACTTTTTTAGAATGTACTGCTTCAAGAATAACTTATTGAATCAATGACCCAATCTCATCATTTAAGTAATTAGTTTTAAGTTTTTTATTAAGACGTTGATAACCCCTTTCTGTATAGCAAGCTTTTTGGCAATAAACATTAGTTGTTCATTCCACACATTTTGTCCTTCCCATATGTCTTAAACTATTATATTTTTGCAGCAACTACTACTTACAGAATATAAAAAACAAGGCATAATTATCTGCCTTGTTTTTAGATATCTGTGATATTGGTCAACACCTGCTAATTTGCCGAAGCTCAGTTTATTTCTTTTTGTTACCCGGCTTATTTCCAGTATTCCCATACCGCAAAAAAGAAATTAACTCTTCCATGGTTTGAAGTGAGTGCTTAAATGTCAAAGCTCCCATAATCAGAAAATATGGTAAGAACTGAATTAAATAGCGGCTTCTTCCGCCTTCGAAAATTAGAAGATATATAAAACCGCCGATCAGCGCTAATCGCAGTATCTGAACAAAACTTCTTCGGTCACGCCAACTTAGAGCAATTATTCCGAGTAAAATAATCCACCACAGTTGTGCAGCAAACCGGAAATCACCTAAACGTGTTCCATACAGATAAATAAATTGTTTTAATTGTCCCGCCCAACCGTGCTTGGATGGCTTGGGATTCTCAGCGATAAAGTGCCCTTCCTTGACCCAAGCAAACGACCCATCAGCAGTATTAGCCTGGTGTTTCTTAAAAAGAAAACTAATATAACCGAAAAAGCCTTTGTTCTTGAGCCGCTTTACCAGCATCTTTCTTGAGTATGCAGTACGACCTGCTTTAGTTGGAATTTGCGCCATTGCAAGTGCATCCTTAGGATTATATCCTCCGTCCCCGGAGACACCCATGCTGATAAAATGAATCGCTGGAATTGCTCTTGACTGATCAACTTGAATATATTTTTGGCCCGTGATTCGCTGATTGATCATCTGATGACTTCCCAAAATCACTACACCAGAAAAGAGAATAGCCCCCAAGGAATACCAACTGCGCCATTTAGAAAGACTAAGCTTCGATAAAGAAAACAACAACTCACCAATTCCGATTGCGATTCCACCAATAACTGCTGAAGGTTTAAGAAAGTATGCTGCGACCAGTAGAATGCTGAATCCTATAATTGCCAGCAGCTTTATTAAAAGATTCGTTTTTTTACTTTTTGCAATACAATAACATAGAAGATAGCCCGAAACGATCGGGAGGACCCATGTATCTGTATAAGGTACAATAATCATGGGAAAAACCAACAGCCAACCGACATGGAGATAAATAGCCGTAGCCAACCTTGAACGGTCAACAATTGCGACACTTATAAGATTAAAAAGCATTGATAGATCAACAAACAACAACGTCAATAAATCAAAGAAAAGCCATGTTTTTGATGCGAACAGTTGAACAAAAAAATTCTGCAGCAGCAATAAAGGCAAGTTATTGTAGTTGATACTGTAATACGCCTTGATCTCCACACTGGTTCGATCAGTTAACGCCTGATGGATTGCTCCTGCATCGAAACCGATTGCTGGATGGACGGTTAAAACAAAGAAAACTTGTCCGCAAATGACCAGCAAAAGTAAAATAGTCGCAGTTTTGAGGCGCTGCTTTATGAAAAGATAATACATGAACCGATTGACTTTCTTGAAAGTCTTGAAACAAATTACAATCGCTCCTAATATGATCAACCATACTGTCGTGAAAAAAGTTGTCCCAGCCCCAGTAATTTGATTATCACCTAAAATAATATTTGATGAAGTCAACGCAAAAAAGAATGTTAGCAAAATAAAAAAGCTGAACAAAATTAAAGTGCCTGAATTCATTATTTTGAAGATGCGCTTAAACATTTTATCACCATTTTCTAGTCACTGATTGTAATACAATACGTCCGGGTAGGCGACTCACTAACCTCAAGCCGCGTCAATTGGACATCCAACTGCTCTAAAGCATGTGTAATCAAACGATACAACCACAACGTAACATTTTCAACAGTTGGATTGCGCTCCTTGAAATCTTCCAAGGTATTTAAAAAGCCCCCAGAAATATTTTCAAATACTCCGTTCAAAGCTTTTTCAATATCACTGAAAATCACTGTTTGCTCGCTTTGGCTACTGAGTTCGCAAATAACCTCCCAAGTGTGCGTATGCTTTTGACCAGTCCCATTCTCCCATCGAATCGCATGGCTCGCATTAAAGTATGATTTTATTCTGTAACTGTAATTGAGTTGTGACATAAACTACCTCCATTTATTTTTTATCGTTTTTATGTCTTCTAAAAACTGGCGATACAGCTTCACTATTTCCTGTTTAAAACGAATCGTATTCCAACTAGACCTTCTTGTCATACTATTCAGAGTACCGATCAATCTGAACCATGAACAGATGAAATTGTAAAATGGGAGTGTGAAAACGACCCACCATGACGCTCTGAAAAAGGCTCGCTCCTCAGTAAATCCTCTTAGAAGCAGCAGAACACAGATGTAGTTCAATAAGCTGACACCGATATAAAGAAAATAGATGAGCAAATAAGACATTAAAAGAATGACCCATGAATAACCTAGAAAAAGCAAAACAATACTGGCGGCTGACCAGATAAGCTTAGGAAACAAAAAAGTATGATCTAACATCATCCGACGGACAAGAAAACTTCTGAAAAATGATTTTAGTTTCAAATCCGATTCGTTTTTATCTACAACCTCTAACTCACCCGTTTGCCAACGTTGTCTTTGGATATAGAGGTCATCCAAACTGTCGATAGGCTCAATATAGAAGATCGCATCTGAACAAATAGCCACTTTGCTCTTTAATCTGTCACGCATTTGAAAAGTCATGTCAGTATCTTCACCGATTGTCCCTGTATTATACAGAAAGGTTTGAAGCAGATCATTTTTACGAAAAGCTGAAAAAGCTCCTGACATGGTAAATAATCGATTGCTACGTGATTCAATTATTCTGCCTGAAAGAAATGCTTGCGCATATTCAAAATATTCATTTCGCTGCAGCAGCCGTAGACTCCTTTTTTTAGAAGATCTAATCAGCTCTTTTTGCGGTAAAATCGTTCCTGTAAGTGCCGCTAATTTCGAGTCATTTTCGAACCGCAAGACCATATTCATTAAAGCATTCTTTTCAAGAACTCCATCACTGTCAATGTTGATAATATAGGTGCCAATACTGCTATAGATTGCTGAGTTCAAAGCTTTAGCCTTGCCTTGTTCAGTTCGGATCAAGCGGAGATTCAAATTGGGAAATTCATTTTGTGCTCGTTCATAGACTGCAAAACTGTTATCTGTACTTTGATTATCTGCCAAAATAATTTGAACTAAATTACTTGGATATGATGAGTCATTAACTGAGCGAATACAGTCATACAAAGTTGCTTCTGAATTATATACAGGGATAATCAACGAAATTACCGGTAGCTTTTCAGGAACTTTCAACTTGACCGGATGCCAATGCTGAACAATCAACCAGATACTCGAAAAGAAAGCCGGTAAAACTTCAACAACTACGGGAATCAGTGCCCAAGTAATCCAAAATCCCATTTTAAAAAAAGTTAAATCTAACCAGTAGCTCACTTCGATATTCTTCCTTTCTTTACTAGACGCTGTACCCATTTTTTACAAGTGAAATACATATTGTGCGAAAGTTGAGAAGAGGTAAATACTAGATAATATAATGCGATTACTAACGCATAGAAGACAAATCGTCCAATCAGCGAATGCGCGATGAAAAACGATTGTCCACCATTAAAATGCACAATAATAATGATCAGCAGCAGACGGATCACATTGGCTAAGTAAATCCAGAGAACCCCCAAAAGAGAAAAGAAAAGTTTTTCATACCGACTATAGATGGGGAAGAAAAAGACCAAACTTAAAAAAGCCAGAGTTTCAATTACGCCCGAGCATTCATAGTCAATTGACATGTTTACCGGCGAGCTTGAATTGAAAATACTGATAATGCTGTATTTCGGCAATGTGCTGCTCATCTGTGTCAGACTCCCGATCCAACCGACGCCTTTCATAACTGCCTGAGTAAAAAACCAAATCCAATAACGATTGCTGAGCGTTATCAAGACAAAGAAGAGTCCCACACTACCCCAGATGAAAGAAAATGCAGAAAGCTGTGTTCTCTTAAGCAAAGACAGGACATAAACCCAGATGACTATCCCGATAATTAAGTAAACACTCATTTAGCTTTCTTCCCCCTAGTTCTATTTTTAAATACGCCGAATTTATAGACGGAAAAAGCTGCAATCAAAAGTCCGGTTCCGGCTAAAATAAGCGGTTTGGTACTACCTCCGGCGACATTCACTTGTCCTGTCCACAAGTTCCGATTCGCTAACGCAATCGTTTGACCTGAAGTATTTGAGCTTGACTTCAATGCGCTGAATGGGACTGCGCATTCTAAAACATATGCTTCTCCCTCCACCGTTGATCCGTCTCCCATCTTCTGTGAGATCTTTTTCTTCGTAACTCCAACTTGATCGTTTAGTGTCACATATGAATTGTCCTTAGCATTATATATTCCAAGTTTCACTAATTTGGTCTGTCCTTCGTCCAGATTAACAGTACTATTTCCGTTAAAGTCAAGATAATAAGTAACGTTACCGACTGTCAGTTCATACCCTGCCGGCTGAAATGTGACGTATCCTCCAGATAACACCGGATGCATTTCAATGTAGAAATAAATATCCTTATCATCAGCTAACAGTGATACGTTTTTAATGTTGTCATTATCGCCTGTAATCTGCATCGCCGATTTCGTTTTATCATCCCAATCAGTAAAACTTCCATCGATTACGACGCCCAAGTTATTTGATTGATTATTCGGATTTGCTTGGGAGGATGATGACGACACTGAGCTCTGCGACCCAGAAGTCGCTTCTGAGCTGCTTGATGAAACTGAAGATGAACTGCTTGACTCTGTAGTACTAGATGAACTACTTGAACTGGCTGAACTTGAATCTGCGTTTGAACTCGAAGAGCTCGAGCTAGACTGAAATGTTGTCCCCGTTACAGTCTGCGAGCCTAAACTCGAATTCGCCAATGTCGTTTCATCAGCCTTTGCCGAAGAAACACCTAACTTTGATAGCGACAATGTGAACTCACCTGTCTGTTTTGAACCATCCTTTTTAATAATTCCTGTCCCAACATCTCCAAGTGATTGCCAGCTGTTGTTCATATCTCTAGCAGTAATCGTCACTTGCGAATCAGAACTGCTAAATGCCAGATTATAAGATTTGCTTCCAACTTTCAAAGTGTAATTTTGTGTTGGAATTGACATATCAGAATTGCCGCCGTTATCGATATAAACCCATAAATCTTCATTACCAACCTCTACGGCCCAATTACCCATATGATAGTAACCAACTTTTGATTTATTAACACCATCCCAATCAGTAAACTGCCCATCAATTTTAATATCTGCCTGATTGTCTGCACGGGCGCATTTAACTGAGAACCCTAAAACGCTCAAGATAGTCAGAGCTATTAAAATCCACTTTTTCATCATCATTCTCCTTTTCACGTTTGTACAACTTTTTTATAAATCCTTAATTTTGTAAATCTATCTTAAAATGAACATTAAATTATTAAAAGAAATAGTTATACTTAAATATATTTCATTTTTGTGAAAATAATGAACTTTATTTTCACCACGTCTAAAAGATACTAGCATACTTTAGAATTTTTTGAAAGTAATCACTTGCTCTCTATCCCTGGATCAGCTAACTTGCATCATTCAGTTCTTTTTAAAAACGATTAATATATAACACTAATATCAAGAATTAGAGATTGCATTTTTGAATACCTCATTCTCACAATAAGCACCACTAAAAAAAAACGACCCATGTTCTTAATGCACACAAACTCAGTTAATCTTTCATTGCTTCATATGCCTTAAAATATAGATTTTCACACTATATACATCAATATTTTACCCATTATAAAATAATGCCTCGCAACTTGGTAATAATATGTTTGTGTAGAGGGTAGATGCGCTTCAAAAACATAGTTAAAAATGAGTAAAAAAAGAACCTAATTCATTTTTGAATTAGGTTTAAAGTATTTGTTGCTCTGTCTGCTGCATGGAAAAATAACAGTAGTAACGTTTAAACTTTATATCTTTTTTTATCTAGGTTCTTTATTAGTTACTTTGACTAGTCTTTCCTTTTTTTAGCCTTCATACCTAACAACGCAGTAGCTGACAAGACAGCTACTCCAAGAGATACAGCATCATCAGATGTTGAATCACCTGTTTGAGGAAGTTTATCTTTTTTTGTCGCCTTGGTATGTTTTTGATTTAATGAGCCTGAATTTACCGCTGAACCGTTTGTACTATTATCGAAGGACTCACCAGTACCGCTTGTACTATTTTGATCTGATTCGCTTGAAGCAGTTCCATCCGTGCTCGTTGAAGCAGATTCGCTTGTACTTGTTGAAGCGGACTCGCTTGTACTTGCTGATGCGGATTCACTCGTACTTGTTGATGCAGAATTACTCATACTTGCTGAAGCCGAACCACTCATACTTGTTGATGCTGACTCACTTGTACTTGTTGAGGCCGATTCACTCGCACTTGTCGAAGCCGACTCACTCGTGCTTGCGGAAGCAGACTCACTGGCACTCGTTGAGGCTGATTCACTGCCACTCGTTGAAGCGGACTCACTGGTACTCGTTGAGGCTGATTGACTCATACTTGCTGAAGCCGAACCACTCATACTTGTTGATGCTGACTCACTTGTACTTGTTGAGGCCGATTCACTCGTGCTTGATGAAGCCGACTCGCTTGCACTTGATGAAGCGGACTCACTGGCACTCGTTGAGGCCGATTCACTCGCACTTGTCGAGGCCGAACCACTCATACTTGTCGAAGCTGACTCACTGGCACTCGTTGAAGCAGATTGACTCGCACTTGCTGAAGCGGACTCACTTGTACTTGATGAAGCAGATTGACTCGTGCTTGTCGAGGCCGATTCACTCGCACTTGTCGAAGCAGACTCACTCGTACTTGTTGAAGCCGAACCACTCATACTTGTTGAGACCGACTCACTCGTACTTGTTGAAGCAGATTCACTCGCACTTGTCGAAGCTGACTCACTTGTACTTGCTGATGCGGATTCACTCGTGCTTGTTGAAGCAGAATTACTCATACTTGTTGAAGCAGATTCACTCGTACTTGCTGAAGCCGAACCACTCGTGCTTGTCGAGGCCGATTGACTCGCACTTGTCGAAGCGGACTCGCTGGTACTTGTTGAAGCGGACTCGCTGGCACTCGTTGAAGCAGATTCACTCGCACTTGTCGAAGCCGACTCGCTGGCACTCGTTGAAGCAGACTCACTCGTACTTGCTGAAGCAGATTCACTCGCACTTGTCGAAGCAGATTCACTCGTACTTGCTGAAGCAGACTCACTCGCACTTGTCGAGGCCGAACCACTCATACTTGTCGAAGCTGACTCGCTGGCACTCGTTGAGGCTGATTCACTCGTACTTGTTGAAGCAGAATTACTCATACTTGTCGAGGCGGACTCACTGGCACTCGTTGAGGCTGATTCACTCGTACTTGTTGAAGCAGATTGACTCGCACTTGTTGAAGCAGAATTACTCATACTTGTCGAAGCTGACTCGCTGGTACTTGTTGAAGCAGAATTACTCATACTTGTCGATGCGGACTCGCTGGCACTTGTTGAAGCAGATTCACTCGCACTTGTCGAGGCCGAACCACTCATACTTGTCGAGGCGGACTCACTCGTACTTGTTGAAGCAGATTCACTCGCACTTGTCGAAGCTGACTCGCTGGCACTCGTTGAGGCTGATTCACTCGTACTTGTTGAAGCAGATTGACTCGCACTTGTTGAAGCCGAACCACTCATACTTGTTGAGACCGACTCACTCGTACTTGATGAAGCAGACTCGCTGGTACTTGTTGAAGCAGATTGACTCGCACTTGTCGAAGCTGACTCACTTGTACTTGCTGATGCGGATTCACTCGCACTTGTCGAAGCTGACTCACTCATACTTGTCGAAGCCGACTCACTGGTACTTGATGAAGCAGACTCACTCATACTTGTCGAAGCGGACTCGCTTGTACTTGCTGAAGTGGATTCACTGCCACTCGTTGAAGCTGATTGACTCGCACTTGTCGAGGCCGAACCACTCATACTTGTTGAAGCAGATTGACTCGTGCTTGTTGAAGCAGAATTACTCATACTTGTCGAACCTGACTCACTTGTACTTGTTGAGGCACTTTGACTGGAAGATTGCGACTGACTGACACTCACAGGATCCTTCTTAAGGGTTATGATAGTGTCCTTACCTAGTTTAGCTGGAACTCTGCCATTTTTTATGTCGGTCATATTAACAGTATTACCATCAGCATCCTCCGCGGTCATAATATAGCCTGGCTTGTCTTTGACAGATGGATAATATGCTTTTGATGCATCAGTTGTATCGTTAACGTACTGTTCTTGGCTAATTATAGTTCCATTTTCATCCTTAACTATCAGATTGCCTAATTTATGGTATTGATATTGAATATCCTGTGTTTGTTTGACATAAGGATTGACAATAGTATATGTTGACCCACTATGGCCTTTATAGGTAGTACTTCCAGATACTGGCACAGACACAGTTTTTGCCAGATATTCTATACCACCGTTCGAATATCTATCATAAATTTCGACCTGCATTGTTCCATTCGCGTCAGTTTGAGTATAAACAACTCTTACGTAACCATCATGATAATTCTTTTCATATTTGGCGTCAATTTTCCCAAATTGTGACATTTTACCATTACCATTTTGATTCGTATCACTTGTATAATAGCCAGTAACAACTTTACCGGCTGAAGTTGTGTAGTCTTGACCTGTCCAACCAGATTGAGTTACAGGATCTATTCCTGAAATTGAATTTCCATCCTCATCAACATAGGATGTTGTTTGACTAATTTTTTTAGGAACGAAATTAGTGATCGTCCCATACTTATTAGATCCGGTAGTATAGTTGACATAGTCATTTTCCAGCCCATAGCCGTTGCCTTTAATAACAAATGAGTAATTTCCATCCACATTGTCGTAATAGTATGTCAAGCCACCAAATGATTTTGAAGAGGCCGATGTAGCATCTACTGTAAGAGTTAATTCATTCGTAGTTGTCCCCTTTGTCTCCTTTATATAGAGAGTTCCACTGTCATTACGATCTATTGAGACCACAATACTCCCCTGTAAAGTGTTAGAAGAAGAAGAATTATAAACCTTAACCCATTCAAAACTGTATCTATTTGCGTTATCTCCATTGCCAGGCATTCCATTTGGATAGGTCGGATCACTAACTGAAAAACCAGTATTGGCAGCTTGGAGGCTTTCTTTATTTTCGCTTACTGTCGCAGCTTTTAGCGCAGTGATACCCTTATTATTAGCAACTATTGCCCGCTTTGTAATGTTCTTAATTCCAAAGTTTGTATTTTGTTCATTTGCGACTTCAGATGCTGTTTCACTGGTTGAAGCAGTATTTCCGTTATTTGATACAATGTCACTTGTTGAAAGGCTATCATTTTCCGATGCTGCACTTTCACTTGATGCTGTACTACTTGTTGAGGATCCAGTGTTAGTAGCCGATATAACATCTTCGCTATTTGTACTTGTGCTGCTTACTGAAGATAAATCGTTAGCAGATGTAGCGCTCTCGCTATTTATATATGTACTATTTTTCGAAGATGCGGCACTTTCACTACTTGCAGTTGTACTACTCATCGAAGACGCAGCACTATTTGATGAAACACTCTTTGTTGAAGAAATTTTAGCAGCAGATGAAGAATTCGATGCTGGAACTGATTCGCTAGTTGCAGCACTTGAGTTGCTTAAACTCTCACTAACAGAAATACTTTCACTTTGCGAGCTGCTTTTATATGTAGATGCACTTTCACTTGCTGAAATCGATTGACTTGCAGATTCTGAAGTAGTATTCGATTCACTGCTTTGACCTGTTGTCGATGCTTCAGAGGAACTGTTGGCATTGCTGCTTAATTGAGCAGTGTCTTTATTAGCTAAGACAGTATTTGCAGATACTGTTTTAGTCTTGCCTGCAATTTGGTCAGCAGACACAGCACTGGATGAAACAAAGACACCACCAGTAAGTGCACCTAATGAAGCCAGTAGTTTCAGAGCATTTTTGCTTCCAGAATCCAAAGATTCTTTTCTCTCGCAGTCAACTTCTTGAACGTTGATTTTCGGTAAGTCCTTGCCTCGAAAAATTTTTAAAAGTCCAATACTCGATATTAACGAACTTACCCACGATTTACCCGCCTTATACATCTTTACCCTAGTAGTCCTATCAGTTTCTGAATAATTTCCCTTATATTTCTTTTTCATAATTTACCCCTAACTCAAATATTCAAAAAATAACATAAACAATTTAATTCTTATATTTTCACTAACAATGATTATATTATGACACATTTAATTTAAATACAAGAAATATGTGTATTTTAAACATAAAAAAGAGTAATATGATAAACCTAAAATAAAAAAGAGCAAAGAACTTGCTCTTTTCATAATTGTTCTATTAGTATTAGCATGCAAGTTAACAGTTAGTGCTTCAGAGTAAGATATCACTTTACAGAACACTAATTAGTGATATCAATATCCCTATTACCACTATTGTACTGATAATGATCGCTGCTGTTTGTCCTTTATTTTTCTTATTTTCCTTTTTTCCACTCGAATAACGCGCGTCATTTAAACGTTTGTTAATATTATCTTTTAAAAGATCTTCTTCTTTTCTCTTCATTTTTTCACCTGTTTAAAACATATTTATTTCAGTAAATTTTGATAATCTAGCACTGTTGCTTCATTTGCTGAACTCTTTTGAGCTTGGAGAAGCTGCTGCAAAAGAACATCATTCTTCAGAGACTTATTTATTTTTTCTGACATTCGTCGGACATCTTTAGGATTATAAATATTTTCTGCAGCTAAATACTCTTTATCGTGTAATATATTGGAAAATGATAAAATTAGCAAATTATTAAGAAAAGCTTTTCTAACCGCGTTCATTAGCTCTCCTTCATGATTAATATCAAGATAGTAATCACATTTTTGCCAAAGCATCTCAACCGTCCTATGCGAAATATTAGGAAATAAAGTAACGTTAGGAAATAGAGCTAGTTTGCCTAACTTAGGCGACATTTCAGTAATCGCAGCTATATTAAAGTGCATCTTAGGCACGTTTTTAATCAAATAATCAATTTTTTCGATGTTATCAGAATTAGTTATGATCAAGGCATGACTTCCATAGTTGCTTGAGCGTTCAAATTCATAAACATATCCTAATAGTAAAAACATATTAGCGGACGGCTTGCACCATAGCTTCTTTGCATGCTCGAAAGTACTTTTTTTATTAAAAATAATACTGTGTGTCCTGCTAGCTTGGCCATTCAAAATAATCTGCATGTTACCAGGAATTTCATTGCCAAGCGGTTCTTGCCAGAATAGAATATCTTCTCCTGCTTCTTTTATGTTTAAGGATACAAAAAATGGATAAGACAAAGAATTATAAAAGATTCGATCTAACACATATCCCTTAAGTTCAAGGTAGAATTGTACAAACTCTTCTTTTGATTGAAAATCAAAAATCTGATGCTTATAATTTAGAATAATGTCGTTTGTCACAAAATTCTCTACAATAACTTCTGATTCCTTGAAAGAATAGTACGTTTTTGTGATTACTTGACCATCTATGTTATATATTGTTCCTGCAAAACGCCTTCCAAACTTATTATAATGGTCCACACTTCGAACTCTTTGTTCTTTATCCAGCCATTTTACTTCCTTGACCAAGCGTTTATCCTTAGGTGATGCATAAATTATCTCAGCAGCTTTCCTATCGTAATCAAATACTGCTGCACTATTATTGTCACCCTTGATCTCCCAAAATTTTGGGACACATACTTGATTAAAGAAAAGTGGTTTTCTTGTGTCTTCCGTGGTTGTTCTGTCGTTTAAAAAAAAGCTGTAGGGAGACTCTATCTCAACAGGTAGCCATCCATCATCTTCAAGCACCACTGTTGGGTGCGTATAACCAGCTGCAATTAATGATTTATAAAGGTCGAGCATACTTTGAGTATTTCTGTCGAATAAATTAATCATCGTCTATCCCTCCAACAATCTTTCCCACTTTTGTTCAACTTCATGCTCCAAATATTTTTTCCCAATGAGGTAAGAACTTTTGCTAAACGAATGAAGGTTATCGCTTTTAAATAATTTAAGTATTTTAGCTGAAATTTCATCCGTTATCTCTGCCAAGCTTGGGTTTCCCCTATATTGGATCAAAAAACCATTTTGACCATTTTCAATGAAGGTCTGGTTTCCATAACGTACATTCAAGCCAATTAGTGGTAGCCCCGAACCAACCGCTTCTAATAGGGTCAGCCCAAATCCTTCACTTGTTGAAGCCGTAATATAAGCCTCATAGTTTTTATAAACTTCTGTTAGATCCATGTGTCCTTTCAAGTGAATATAGCTTCCAGCTTTATTGTAATTTATCAAGGCCAGCAGCTTGTCATGTTCACCGCCACTCCCGTAAATATCAAGCACCAACTGTGGGATACTTTTATGAGCCTTGACAACAGCTAAAATCAACCAGTCAATATGTTTTTCTGAGGCGAGACGAGATGCTGTTATCAAGGTCCGTGGTTTCCGCTTCTTCTCGGGATAACGCAACTTATCCAAACTTCCGACCGGAATTGTTACTACATCAGGTACATAAGTACAATATTTTTTAAAGTGTTCTTTCATAAGCTTGTTCTGCACGTCTGTCGCAGTAATGAAAAAATCAACATAGCGTGCATAATCAAATTGATACTCATAGTAATTATTCCAGAGTATATTTTTATCATCACTTGCGTTCTCGCTAAAATGCTCAGCATGGACAACGACACCTAGTCGGGCTGCCCCTCGATTGCGAAAAACAGATTGTCCCATGCTGGTAGCTCGATCCAGCAGCAAGACATCTTTTGAAGTTAGAGCTAACTTTTCAAGAAAATAATTAATTAGTTCGATTTTAGAATATAAAATTCGATCCTTCATTCGATAAAATTCGTTAGTTCCATCGACTATCTGTTCGTAGGCAATCGACCCATCCTCGTTGAAAAAACGGCGTTGATAAAGATATGCTCGATTGTCACGTGGTGTATAATATTCCGAAAGCAGTTTTGTATATGTAAAATAGTCTTTGCGGATTAAAAAATCATGGGATACATGTTCAACTCGCTCAACAATATTGCTGCTGGGCTCTTTCAGAAAAGCAGTTACAAATTTATTTTCTTTTTCAAAATGATAGCGTACTATTTTCGCTCCCTCATGTTCGATAGTTCCTTTTCTCTTTTTGAAATTTATGCTTTTTTCTAGTTGTTTCAATGTATAAGTTGTTGGTGAAATTTTGACGTCCGTAAAGTATTGATACAACCATATAATTTCATTATCCGTAAAACCAATGTTCTTGGTCATGTGCTCGATATTTTCATTTAAAATTAAATCAGTAAATACAAATTTTGCAGATTGTTTTATATTTCGTAGTAAGCGTGCTCGATAGGCTTGAGCATATTCAACTCCACTGCTCGCCCAACCGATACCTAAATTAAAATTATAAACCGTCATACCAATTTCACCTTTCTATGAGAAGTAAATGGAACGGGTCCCATCCTCGTTTTCTAAAACAGTACTTAATAATAAGTTTTGCACCGCTTGTTTTTGAATATTTCTTTTCATCTTTTTGAAAGAATGTGCAGCCTCACGATGATACTCAAAGATTGGATTTCTCTGTGCGTACTGACGACTGGAAACGACTGTCCTAAGCTGTTGCAAATTATCTACCTCTTCTATCCAACAGTCATCAATAGCTTTCAATAAAGATAGTCTGTAAAATCTGCTTATTTCTTTTTTATCAATTAACTTTATTTTTTTCTCATTCAATTCTTTTCGACAGATTTCTAATAAAAGAGCCCTCATTTTCTTGGGCTCACTACAATCTGTTTCTGCGGGTAAACCACTGTACTTGTAACTTAAATTATCAAAAACAAAACGTGAAACTTTAACAGAAGTCAAAATCTTATTTTTTTGAATAAATTTCTCAATATATTTTTCAAATAATTGACTTATATCGTACTTACATTCATCTGTCTGCCTTATCAAATTATTTCTTTGCTTATAAACTAATTCTCTTTGAACTCTGACGCTTTCATCAAATTCAAGTGTGCTCTTTCTCTGCTGAACGCCACTACTATCACTATATTTTTGTGCCCTTTGAATTGCTTTTCTCACTCTAAATGAAGTTAATTTTTGGGGTTTATCGAGCGCGAAATTTTTATGTTTTTCATAAAATGTATGCATCCATCTAGCCCCGTATTTAATGACTAGCTCATCTTCAAATGAGACAAAGAACTTGCTCATCCCCGGATCTCCCTGTCTTCCAGAGCGTCCTCTCAACTGCAATTCTATACGTTCATTAGCCATCTTTTCTGTTCCTATTACTGCTAAGCCGCCAAGTTTCGCCATACCTTTTCCAAGTTTGATATCAGTTCCTCGTCCAGCCATGGACGTAGCAACAGTCACACGTCCTCGCTGACCTGCTTCTGCAATGATTTCAGCTTCTTTAGCTGCATTGTATGCATTCAAAACATTGTGCGGTATTCGTTCATGCAACAGAAGCTCAGAGTATATCTCAGAAATTTCAACTGAAGCTGTGACCAATAGGATAGGTTGTCCTTTTTCATGCAATTGCCTAACTAACTGCATTGAAGCCAAAATTTTTTCAGGAAGAGTTGTATAAATTTCATCTGGAAAATCCTTACGAATAACTGGCTTGTTCGTAGGGATCTGGACAACTTTCATATAATAAGTTTCAATAAATTCATCCTCGGCTGTTTTAGCCGTTCCGGTCATTCCACCGATTTTTTTAAACATTCTAAAAAGATTCTGATACGTAATAGATGTCATCGCTCGCATATCAGGTGTCAATTCAACATCTTCACGCGCTTCTAGCGCTTGGTGTTGACCTGATTGTAGTTTTGTCATTTCAAGAATACGACCGTTTTGAGCATCTAAAAGTTTTACTTCACCATTTTCGACAACATAATTTTTACCGTTTTCAAATAATGTATGTGCCCTTAAAGCTAACTCAAGTTGACGTACCAATTCGGTATGAGTTCCATCATAAAGGTTTTCAAGAGAAAAGTAGTGCTCTGCTTCATCTATCCCCGCATGTGTCAACCAAACATTCTTCTTCTCTTCATCCATTCTGTATTCCACATTCTCAGTGAGCAACTGTACAAAGTTATCCGCTAGTTTATACATATTTGACTGGACGCGAGGAGCACCGGAAATAATAAGTGGCATTTGAGCACTATCAAGCAAAACCGCATCCGCTTCATCAACTATTACGTATCCAAAAGGACGCATATATTTTTCCGCTGCACTATCTGCTAAGTTATCCAGCAAATAATCAAAACCCACTGCACTGTTTGTCGTATAAACAATATCGGACGCATAAATCTTTTTTTTGTCTTCCGGTTTTAATTTAACACTCGGGTCGTTTACCACACCACAAGCAACTGTCAATCCTAACCAACGGTAAACACGACCCATTTCTTTCGCATCGCGCATCGCCAAATATTCGTTTGTTGTAACTAGAATGGTGCTCTCCTCTGTTAGTGCATTCAAATACAATGGCATGGTTGCACTTAAAGTTTTTCCCTCACCTGTTTTCATTTCTGCAACATTTCCTTGATGGAGAACTATCCCAGCTAAAACTTGAGTATCAAATGGAAACATTCCCAATACACGTCTATCCGCTTCACGAACAACAGCAAACGCTTCAGGTAAAATGTCATCTAAAGAAGCACCTTTTTTTAATAACTTCTTAAAAAAAGATGTTTTGTCTTTTAACTGACCATCTGAGAGTTTTTTCATTGTTTTAGCGTAACTATCTACTTTGGCTAAAATTCTTCGCAGTTTTTGCAACTCTAAAGTATTCATTGACAAAGCCATATTAATCACTTACCTTACTTGCATTTTCTAATCTGTCTTTATTTGTTTTTTCCTGCAATGAACTTAGAACAGTAGAATTATTAAATAAAGGTGTGGCAAAGCTCTTTTCACACCTAGGTAAGGATTTTCTAAGGCAGATCTTGCTGCCGTGAAAAAGTTTGACGTAATGTTTTGCAATCATATTTGAGAGCGATCCATTTCCCCAGAATATTATTTTTTTATAATCTTTACTGATCCTTTCGATCCTTTTCATAGTTGTTTCTGCCGTATATCCCCTTTTATCTGAGACAACACTTTCGACAAAAACACAATTTTTAAAAGATGCATTGATTTTAGGACCCGGAATAGCACATGCATTGAGAAGCGGTTCTTCAAAAATTACATTTAACTCACCCGACGCTTGAACATTATAAAGTTGAGAAACAAATACCTCCGTATTTCTAATTGAGGGAAGTTCTGCTGCCGAAATCATCATATACTTGAATTTTAATCGAGTGCAGCCTGCGTTTAAAAGATTTATTGTGTAGTAGTAAGCATTGTCTGGATATTCAAATAATTCTTCCATTTTCTTAATAAAAATACGGTTAATTACTTGACCACCTCGGTCATAAAAATCGATGCGCAAATAAAGTGAGGCTTCTGGAAAACTATGTGCTCTGAGTAAAAGCCGATAACTGGCCCCCTTCCTTAAAATAGGCAGCTGAGGGCTAAAACGCTCAGCTTGATAATTAGTTTGCGAATACCACGTATTAATTGTTTTTCCTGGAGACATCAACTTATTCTCAAAATCCACCTCACCATTTTGATGGAATGCAACGTCAGACCCATAAAGATATGTTGAAACAGCAGATTTCCAATAAATAACGTTAGCCGTATATCCTATCATTTCTATTTCCTTCCAAAATCATTCTTCAAAATGTAACGGTATTGTGTCAGAAACCAGTTAACGATAGCAGATGTATTGTCGTTATGTCTTCCAATATAGCCTCTACCAATTACCTTCACATTTTTCCTTTGCAGTTTTTCCACAAGTTCTCGAAAAGCATAACGATCATAATCGTCATTTTTCATATAAGCAGCAGCAACAATTGTATCCTTGAAGTCTGTCTTAGAGAAAGCATCCCAGAAACGTTTGTTTAATCTATCAGCTGCCGCTTGAGAACTTTCACCAGATATCAAGCGTAGAAGATCCAGAGCAGTATCAAATTCCTGGGGACGTAGAATTCTGCCATTCGTTGCAATTGTTCCCACATTAAGCAGTGGTTTTCCAGCAATAATGGCATGTGGTCTGAGCTTACTGCCATAATATAATGCACCAAAGGTTCCCATTGATATTCCCGACAAAATTAATTGGCTATTGTCAAAGCCAAGATAATGTAGCGAATCGGTAATAACAGTCTTAATCTTCTTTTCAAATTCTTCCGACCCAAGATAGAAAGCCCCTCCTTCAAGACGCGGATCGCTTAATAGAATAAAGGGAGCATTCATTTTTTTCATCATGAAATATCCTTCAAACCCCTCGAGCGAACGATAACCTGCAAAATAAACGTTAAGAGGTGGTTTCATATCGCCAGGATTAAAATAATACATGAATTCTTGTCTTTTACTGTCTGCATAACGCTGACCACCAAGGAGAAATTGACCCAGTCCTAGGCGGGACCACCTGTAATGAAGAGAACCAATTTTAACTTTGCCAGATCCTTTCGCGTAGATAATAACATTTAGAAAAGATCCACTTGTTTCGTTATGTGTTCCACCAATGACTATAGGACTTTCAAGCCCTTTTTCGTTGACTGACCAGGAGCTTTGCTTTGTGTCAGTTGAACCATTTATTGTTTCAAAAAAAGATATCTTTAACTCACAGTCAGCTGATTTTACAAATTCTGGCCAAACTTCGATTTTTTTGTTCGGATCAACATATATATTTTTCTGCCAGAAAGCAAGTGGTTCAAACTCTTTACCGAATTCCCCTTCCAATTCAAGATATGCATTTCCTTCATACTTGCAGCTCCCCCCGAAGGTAGGTGCAATTCTTATCATATTTATTCCCAGCTTGATCCCACTTTGATTATCGAAAAAAGCATACACAATTTGCTCCAATAGCAGCTTCTTATTCTTTATTGAAACGGCTTGTGCTAACTTCAATTTGAGAAAAGCACGTATTGCTGGATCATTAGGAAGAGTTTCTTGCGTAAATAAAACAGCATAAGACTGACCTATGTCATTTAAGCAATTAATATTATGAATACCTGAAAAATCCGTAAATAGAATCGCATCAAAGGTCTGAGCAGATTTAGTATCTTCAAACGTCAAAATTCGTTCTAAGTTACTGGAAGGCGCAAAATTCCAATCAAGCTGCTTAGGAATAGATTCAACTTCATCCCAATTTGTTGTGCCGATCTGTAGCACTTTAATTTTTTTTTGCACCATCTTCGTCCTCCCCCTCAATTATTTGTCTCCACTTACTGATCAATTTACTGCCAGAATATTCAGAAATTTTGTTTGCAGCATACATCAACGCTTCATTCCAATGCGCTAGTCCCACAAGATAATACTTGACTGCCTCGGAAAGATCGTTTAGCTGGTCAACTATCAAGCCATTTTTATGATCCTCAACATAACTGGTCCTGACTGTATTGATTTGCGGAACCCCTGCGCTAATACCAGCAATTTGCAAAAACAAATCAGGTTGTGGACATAGATCTACTATTAAACGAACATCAGTCAACATTTTTATAATGTCATCTTCAGTATGAATAGTGTGCCAGCAGATGCTTCTCTTATGTTCGGCACTTTCGCTCAATTCAGACACCGTTTTCGTTTGATCACTCTTATTAAAAGTAAAATGTGCGGCTAGGTCATTTTTTTCTATTGTTTCATTTACGACCTGTGCAACCGTCTCTGTATTCAGTTTGTATTCTGAATATGCTGCAATGGTTAGTTCAATTCGCTCATCAGTTTCCATTAAACTCAACAATTGCTGCAGTACAGTCTGAATCACAGCTTCATTTAACCCTTCAATTAGCCAAAAAATTTTCAATTCTTTAATACGTTGACTTTTACCCAATCGTAAGCGACTATCGAAAGGAGTTATTTGCTCTACTTTTTTAGTTGTTTGATCCTTAGATATAATTTTTTTGATTTTCATATTAGTATAGTCAGTATCTGTGACACAAAAATCAGCGTTTGTTAGAATACAACATAAGCTCTCCGTTTCATCAAGAGGATAACGATTGCTAAAAAATGACAACATCATTTTTATGTTGTGATCAATTCTTAGAATCAATTCATCACGCTTCTTTTCAGCCGCAATCACCAATGCGTCATCTTGACACATTTTTTGAGCTAAAAAATCATGAAATTTTTCAACGATTAAATCTTCAATATTTTCGTAACTGATGCGCTTAAATTGTTCTTGGCATTTAGGATTGACTTCAACTTGCTGCGTTGCTGTTAAGTAATTAACACGAATTCGCCAACAGCCAGCCAAATCTAAAAATACCTGACTAATTTCATGTTCTTGCTTATTGAAATGAATTACGCTTGACAAAAAGCCACGATCATCAAAAACAAATCTTTGAGTTACCTTGTTATTCTCTAAAAAGTCAATTCTTAACAGCGCTCCAATGTTATCAAATTCTATCCGGGCTATAACTTTTCCTCGATTTCTTGCAAGAACTAAAAATGGTGTATAACTAAAGTCTGTGCCCAATGGCCAATCTAAACTCATGAAGTCAAAGGGGCGCATATGCTTGCTCGAAATGTTTTGAATATCGTCAAAAACACTATAATAATCTGTCTCATAGATATCTTGGCGGTGCAAAAAGCTGCGAAGATTAGGTGAGTATTCTAACACCAATATTTCAGAATTTTCATGTGTCCTATTAAACATCCTCAGCTGATTAATGGTGTCATCAAATTCTATTTTTTGATCATTACGATACCACGGCAGTGCCGCATTATCCCATTCATGCTCATTATTCGAATGCCAAGATGGTAAAAAATAAAACATCTGTTAACCTCTTTCGCTATAAGTTTTAGTCCAACAGCTCCTGATAACTATGCAAGATTTCAATTGCCTTTATCTGCTCTATGACCATCAGCATCATTCCAACCGTCATCATCAAGAATCCTGGCAGCATTAAGATCGCTGAGTAGTTAGGATAGACGACTCCTAGATAGAGCGGGGCTCCAGCAATTAAACTGCTAAAGACTGCTCCCACGAATGAGAGCTGACTAACATGCTTTTGTAAGTAATCCCGCGTAGGTGCTCCCGGACGATAACCGTTAATATAGTCACCACTGTTTCTAAGGTTCTCAGAAATTTTTTCGGAATCGACATTTATCGAGCCAAAAACAAAAGACAATCCAAAAAGTGTAGCGATGTACAATGAAACTCCCCAGTAGGAACTGAGACCGATATTTTGTGAGAGCCAATATAAAATGTTGCTGCTGGAGAAAATACCAGCAAGAACTTGAACCACATAGTTTGGAACCATCAAAATCGATAAACCAAACATTATAGCCATCGCACCACACGGGTTCAGTTTTATTGGCAGGTATGTTTGATTACCGAAACTATTATTAACCAGTATTCGATTAATCTTTATTCTATATTCCGATCTTTCAAACATTATAGAAATAACTATTATAAAAATAGCAATTAGAAAAATACCCAGTGCAATTAACAGCGGATATGGTATTTTTGCCCAGGAATTTTTAAAAACTCTGATAAATGTTTCTTCCATGCTGCCAATCATTCCAAAAAATACGATCAAAACAGAACCGCCTATCCCGAATTCACTGTTTATATTCGCCAACCACACCAAGAAAAATGTGCCGCCACTCATAATAACGACCAATATCGTTAAAACCAGTGGAGTTTTTTCTGTTAAGTTAAAACTAGCTAGCATCCCTAAAGCTTCAATTATTGCTATACCAAGAGTCATTATGTTTTTATAAAAATCTGATTCTCTTTTATTCAATTTATCTAAATTAAAGCGTTTGACCATGACTAAGAGCTGCCAAATAATCATTGCAGACATCCACGGTCCCAAACCAAGTGAAAAAAGAGCAATTTGAGATAGATTTGCACCCGTGGCTCCACCTGATAATACTAAAAGGAAGCTTTGTTTTGAACTTTGGAATATATCATCGTAATTAACAAACGGTAGAGGAATATTCCTGCCGAACATATATATGATTAAAATCAGACCACTCCACAAGCTCTTATTAATAAAAATATGTTTCTTATTTTTTTTAATCCTTAACAATTTTTTTACCTCATAACTTTGCAGCATCTAGAAATCAGTATCATCACGCAAAAGTGCATGCACAGAATCTAACAGTACTTTTTTGGTGAAGTAACCTTTTTTCAAAAGGACCGAAAAACGTTGTACATTCTCTACCATTCTGTGATAATCTTCTGCTGACATTTTTTCTACTTTTTCAATTGCTTCGTCCAAAGAATCTACTATCAGTCCCAAGTTATTGTCCTTGATAAGCTTTTCATTTGAGATTGATGTGGCCACTATCACAGGAATACCTGCTGCTAAGTAAGTACTAAGCTTGTATGAAACGCATAACTCCATATACTTTTTAGTATAGTTTTCCTCCGCCCATACTAATCCAAACCCACCTTGAGATAGTTTTGAAATCAAGTTGGTAGTATGCTGCCAACCTTCAAAAATAATGTTTTTTTCAAGATCATCTGACTTTTCCGCAAATAATCGCAATGCCATATCATATTTCCAATTCTTAACAAAATTAAATTTTTGAGGACTCCCAATAAAATTTATGTACTTTTTAAATGTAGGTTCTTCTAAATACGCTTCCGTTGGATAATCCCAGATATGCTGAATAATAATTTTATCAACCGTCAATCCTTCTTCTTTCAAAAGATCCGCCATTTTACGCGATGGAACAATAATTAAATCTGCTCGATTATACATATCAATTAATTCAGGGAGCAGGTATCTATTAGATTCGAACATCAGGGGAGCAACGTCATTAACAAAAAGTGCAACTTTCACATTCCTATAACCCTTCAATTTGTTTATAAAAATTTTGTCGTACATCATACCATTCCATGTAGGCGATTGAAAAAATACAATATCACCATTTGCAACTCCTGACATAATTCCGTCTATACGTCTGCTTAACTCATTCTCGCTATCCGTATTGACATCATAGAAATAAAGACTAATCTCGTTAAAACCTAATTCTGAAGCAATGCTTGTTGTCATATTCTGTGCAATCATAGCAATACTCTTTGCAGATTGACCATAGAGATTCGTAATATGCAGTCTCAACTTGAATACTTCCCTTCGTCCTATGTATTAAAAACTATTATTATCTTAAAGCTAATTTTCATTTAAAGTTTACTATATTACTCTTTATATTATATCAAACAGTAAGAAAAACCACTAAGCATTTCTAATAATAAGCAAAATACGTTGTCAAATTGACATTTAGTAGAAAAAGGCCAAAAAACATAAGTCTATTATAGAATACATTTATTGCTATTGCGAAATAAAATATTGAAATTCAAATGATAAAAATAGGCAGCTGAATGCTACTCAACTTCAAGCAGCGTTCAATTGCCTAATTTAAAATATTGTTTACTTAGTTCACTTCAGTCTTTCAAAAGCAAAGATCAAAAGGATTCCAAATCTATTATACTTTTATTTTAAGTATTTAAAGCTTTTAAAAAATTGCTGAAATCAAATCAAGAGAGTATATTGGATTTGCAGTATTGCTTTCTAAAAAAAATCACGCACTGAATTTATTAAAAAATTTTAATCAGGAGAATAAAAATGACAGAAGAAAATTCAGAAATACTTTTAAACAAGATGAGTAAAGCCTATATGGATCCTGAGGTTGAAAAAATACCAGAACTCAAAAAAATTTTATTAAAACACGCTTCGGAACTTAATGAAAATATGTCATATATCCAGGTCGTTACTGGTTTATCTAATGAAATTTCAGCCTATTACTTGAAACACCACAGTATTCCTGAAAGTGTTTTAAATGTTTATAATCATATTAAGTCAGAGGTTCGTTCAGGCAAAATAGATGCTGATGAAATGAGGAAACACGCGCTAGCAGCTGGAATATTGTCCTTTCCTATCAACTTTGGTTCGCTTTAAAATCAAAAATAGAACCAATATCCCTTTTGGAATTACTTTTGTTCATGCTCGTATTTTTTTTTAATAACCGAAACAAGCTCTTTTAGAATATACAAAAAACTCTGACAAATGAATTGTCAGAGTTTTTTGCTAGACAGTAACTAGACTTCTATTCGCCAGTTCCTTCTAATGGTCCCTCTTGCTTAATAGCATCTTCTTTAGTTGTTTCTGTAACCCCGTGTTCATGCTTGACTGGTGAATAAATCGAGTAGCATTTCATAACTTTATCGCCAGCATTGATAACATTGTGCCAAGTATTATCTGGAACAACGATAGCTTCTCCAGGATAGACCTCGCGATCAACTGTCAGCTTATTCTTATCTTTGCCCATCTGGACGTGACCAACTCCATCAACTAAATAAATAAACTGATCATTGCCATGGTGAATTTCCATTCCAATATCGCCGCCATGCGGTGGAATTGCCATTAACGTAACTTGAAAATGATCGCCCGTCCATAAAGTTGTTCGATAGTTATCATTTTGTTTGGCAGCCTCTTTCAAATCAACCGCAAATGGCGCTGCACCATAATCTTTTAACTCGATTTTTTCCTTTTGCATCATACATGACCCCTTTCAACTTTCATTATAACACATATAAAGGATTACCTAATAGAATTTTATGGTGCACCAAACAAAAATAATTACTTTCAGGTTAATTGTTGGAATACTTTTAGTTTTTAGAATCTGTTTCTTTAGCATACATATAAGAAAACCGTACTTTTTGCATGTTAAAAAGATGTGTTTCTTGAAATATTGCTTCAACAAACACATCCCATACTACAAGCGCACGTTGCTATATCTCTTAGCATATACATTCTCTGGACTTAATTACACTTCAGCTTTTACCATTACAAATCCAAATCCTTTTTCTTAAAATTTATTGGAACATTGCCTTTGAAGGTTGCATATGAACTTCCGCGTACAATGCTATTTTCTAATATTTCATTTTCTAAAATATCAGTTCTTACAAAACTCTCGGGTATTTTGCCTGCCACATCGATTGATTCACTCAAAGGATTGAATAATCTTATCAGAAATTGTCCATCATCTTTCGATGGATAAACAGCAGATACAATCAATTCACTAGCGATCTTTAATATTGAAATGCTCCTTGGAATATCAGAAACAAGCTCTGTCGGCCATATTTTATTATCCAGCCTATTAGTGAAAAGATTTAATAACTGCTTTTGATAGCTAACACTTTCATCAAAGATCATATTAATATTTTCTGCAAGTACTCGATTCGATTCTTCGAGATCATCTAAGGTCATCCCTATCTCAAAACTCCATTCACCATGTTCCTGTGCCAATGGAGTTGGCATCATGATATGACCTTCATTAGTAGTATCGCCCGAAGCTCTTCCCGGCCGCCAAGCCAGATTGGGTTTTCCCAGCTGACCAGTTGTCGCCAGCAGCGTAATATATAAATACTTTTTGTCGAATTCAAACTCTTTAAGTCCTTTTGGGTATAGGCTGAATGAACAATCACGACTTTTGATATTTAACAACTTATCAAAATTGTATATATTAACCGGTTTTTCATCGAATTTCTCTTCCCACTCTGGGTCAACTTCTAGATTGCTAACGTTTACAAACCCGCCTTGAATACCTGTTTTTACGTTTGCGATATCGCTGTTGGGATTGATCCTGAGTCGTAACCGATGTGAATCAATATTATTATTAAAATTCAATTTAAAGAAGACATTCTTTGAAATTTTATTTATACAGATGGTCAATTCATATTTGAATTCCGTATCCTTTTTACCATCTATTCGTTTTTCAAGAGTCTGGGGGAGTTGTGTCGACCCTTGGAGTATCAACTTTTTAAATAAGCCATCTTCACTAGATCTGCTATCTGTGAAACTTAAAATTTTTTCAATTTCTTCACGCATTGGAGAATAATCATATGTGTCACCATCATTACCGGCCTCTACTAATGCGATAAAGTCATCATACACCGAACCATCGTTAGTGAATCTGACTTTGTTTTCTACAAGTTCAAACTTCATCTTGTCTACTGAAATATTGTGATTACTTTTCGCTTCAACTTCTTCATTATTTTCATTATCTTTTTCAAACTTTAAAACCTTATAGCCGAACGCAGGAATATGAACATCAAGCGTACATTTCAATTCAAAGTATTTCGGTTCATCAAAGTATTCTCGTCCCTTTTCGGTCATCCGCAAAACGTGTTTTCTGACGGGATAATATTTTTCTAAATTGATCACTTGGTGCTTAATCCCTCTAAATTTAATATTTTCACAGCGGGACATCACATTAACTTGTTTAGTACCTTCAAAATCATGCAAATCAGTATTAAAAAGCAAAATTTCATCTTCATTCAAATTGAGAAAATCTGCAATTTTTTTCTTAATAAAATTTTCGATTCCATCAGCCAGTTCATTGGCTTCTTTGAATCTATGGTTGATATCCTCCGCAACATTGTCAGATACACTGCCTCCTAATGAATCATGGGCTTGACATTCAAGTACCTTTTTCCAAAGTAAGTTGAGCATTCCCTTACCTATCTTTATTCCCACACTCTCAGCTATTACCATGAGTGGTTCCACACGCTTTAAAATTTTTTGCTCAATTTCAAAATTTTGTTTTTTGATCGATTGTCGCACAGAACCAATTGTCCGATGAACACGCGCATATGTTGGAAGCCTCAGTTCACCAGAATAATCTGGAAGGTCTTTAGTTTTTAAAATGTCAATGAATTTTTGATAGCTGCTGATACTTGTCGTGTGCTTACTCTTTACATTAATATCTCCAACTGTTTTCGCCATATTATGCACAATATTCATTTGATCAATACCTGATGGCATCAAGATATCATCATTCTCGCCGTGCGTCTTTAAAAAATCAATAGCTGGATCATACCTGTCGTTGACAAAGCTTTCCATTTTTTCTTTTGCATCTATTCCAATTTGTCCAGTAAAATATCCATATGGAAAGTTAGCTGCAATTACAGAATCCTTACTTAATGAATGCCAATTAAAGTATGGGGACACCACTTGTGTGTCAAAATTTGTTCCGCGCCAGAAAACGATACTGTCTATTCCGGCCTGGTTCAGCAGCATGGGCATCTGAGCATTAAACCCGAAAGTATCTGGTAGATATCCGACCATCATTGCTTTCCCATACTTCTCCTTTGCTTCGGTAATACCGATAGTTAGGTTTCTCAAAATCGATTCAGCATCAGGAATTAGTGCATCTGTCTGTGTATACCAAGGCCCGACAAACAAACGATTTTCTTTTACTAGTTTCTTTATTCGGTTTAGTTCTTCAGGATGCGTAGCTACATATTCATTAAGAATGGACGTCTGACCATCTAGACAGAAATTTGCTTCAGCGTGCGTGTCCAATTCATCTAATATTTCTGTAAAAACTTGATCAGCCAGTACTTGAGAATCCATAACTGTGAAATACCATTCTCTATCCCAATGTGTATGGTTTACTATATGAGCTTTTGCCACTTTGTACCTCCTATAAGTTGTTATCTTTCAACGTCAATGTTTTTCTTAGTGAATTTTTTCAAAAAGTTAGCTAGCAATGCGACTGTAAATACACCGACCAAGATCGCGATTGTATATAATATCCAGTTAGATGAAAATGGAATCGCCATTACTGTTGAAAGTGCCGTTTTTTGATAAGTTCCAAATGCACCATTGACCGCGCATCCTAACGATGTTCCCACAATGATACTTGGGATCACTCGTATCGGATCAGCAACGGCAAATGGAATAGTTCCCTCAGTAATACCAACAATTCCCATCACTAAAGCTGATCTGCCGCTTTCAATTTCCTGTTCAGAATACAGTTTTTTTCCACCTAGTAAAGTAGCTACAAACATGCCTAATGGTGGGATTCCAATAGCCATCAGCATCGCAGTACTTGCTTGATAGCCACCAGAAGTAAATGCAGCCATTCCGAATGCGTATGCAATTTTATTGATTGGTCCGCCCATATCAACGGCCATCATTGCCCCCAAGACACCTGCCATTAGAATTGCATTAGCTCCACTCATGCCTTTTAGCCACGCTGTTAAAAAGGTCGTCATAACTTGAATAGGAGCTCCTATTACATATATGAGTAAGAGACCGATTATCAATGTCGCTAAAAACGGAATAATGATCAATGATTTAACAGACTGCAGGTTTGCAGGTAAAGGTATCTTTTTAAGCCATTTTGCAAGATACCCCACCAAGATCCCCACTAACATTCCACCTAAGAAGCCTGTTCCCATATTGGCAGCGATCAAGCCAACAATAAAAGCTGGTGCGAGTCCAGGACGATCTGCAATTGCGAATGCAATATAAGCTGCGATCATCGGGACAATAAAATTCAATCCAGTTTGTCCAAGTAGTCTGATGTTCCCCCAGATAGTGGAGGTCTCATTCCAAACTCCATTTCCACCAAAGATAACCGCAATCGAGGTTAATAACCCAGCGGCAGTAACTAATGGGATCATGTATGAAACGCCCGTTTGAAAGTATGCCGCTAATTTTTTCATTTCCGTCTTAAATCCGGCCATTGTTTATTCTCCTTTCGCTAATCTGGCAGCTGCTTCAATTGTTTCTCTGCCATCCTTTACGACTTTTGATGTCCCAACTTCCAAAATCTTTTTACTGGTGAATCTTTCTTCATTTTGAACTGTTGTATCTACCGCAAAAATGACTACGTCAGCTGCATCGATCTCTGCCTGAGACAGTTCATTTTCAATTCCCATTGCTCCTTGCGTTTCAACCTTGATATCATAGTTCTCTTTTTTGGCGAATTTTTTCAAATTTGCAGCTGCCATATACGTATGTGCAATTCCTGCTATACATGCTGTTACTCCGACTATTTTCATTTTTATTTCCCCTTTTTTTGTAATATTTTTAATATTTCTTTTTTTGAATCCGCTTTCTTTATTGCCCTGACAAAATCATCATCCATCAGTTCACCAGATAAAGTTGCCAGCATCTTCAAATGTTCATCTCCTTTATCCTTGAGTGAAACTGCCATTAAAAAAATACACTTTACACTAGAACCGTCTAATGAGTTCCATTCTAGACCTACATCGTTTTTTGCAAGCAGCATCGTCGTCTGTCTAACGTGTTCACTTTTACTATGGGGGATTGCCATTTCATTTCCGATTCCTGTTGTTGAAGCCTTCTCTCTCTCTAAAACATCCTTTTGAAAATCTAATACATTATCAATATAGCCGTTTTTTTCCAAAACTCGTGCAAGCTTCTGAATTGCATCTAATTGACTTGAGGCCCCCAAATTCAAAACTATATTTTTTTCTGAAATAAATTCGCTTATGTTTTCATTCATTTCTACTACCCTCTTTTATCTAGTTTCAATTTCTTTGAGAACTTCTTCTGAATTTTTTGCCCTTATTATTTTATTGATTTTTCTTTTGTCTGTGACTATTTCATTCAATAATTCATAAAAATCATCAAGATACGGCTTAATATCATCTGTCAGCAACAAGAAAAACAATACCTTTACCTTTTCGTACTCCTTGGATATTCCTTGTTGAGAAACGAAAATGAAGAGAGAAGATTTTTTGACATATTCCTTGTTTGCATGGGGAAGACCTACTTCCTCGTAAAAAGTTGAAGAAAGATTCTCTCTCGCTAAAATAGCTTCTGCGATTCCTTTTTTGGCTAACTTCATTTTAATGGCTTTTTTACTCACAATACTTACCGTGTCTTCAAATGATATTTTTTGATCAATCACTATAACATTTTCGTCTCTAATCAAATCGTGTATGTTGAAAACCTTATTTTGATTCGACAATCTATTCAAGCCGTGCTTTATTTCGTCAATTGCTCTAACATCTAGAAATGGGTTTATAACAATTACTGGAATACTCCTTTCTGAAATATTAATTGTAGAAATTACCAAATCTGCCTTTTTTAGTTCTCGTTCGCTAATGTTTTGATATTCGTTATTTGACAGCACTTCTAAAACTTCTATTTGACTTGAAAAATTCTGCAAGATCCTTTGTTTCAAAAGCTGTGCCGTTCCCATGCCTGAACTACATACGAGATAGATACTAAAAGTTGCCTTTTTTCGTTCAAAGTATGCCTGAAAATGTAGCGCTATATATGACGCTTCGTGCTCATCAAATTTAACATTGTACTTTTCACTAACTAGATCGCTTAACTTCAGTGCCTCCTCATACGCTCTGACAAAATTTTTCTTCACCTCGTCTTTTAAAGGATTTCTAATACTCAAGCCCAGAGCCGTTCTTTTAATTGCCGGTGTGAGATGGAGCACCAATCCATTTAGTAAACTTTGGTCATATTTATCAATGTTCTTCATCAGGAGTTCCGATAACCCAGGATTTGAACTGGTGTTAATACTCTTATTCTTATCAGCTTTCACAGATTGAATGTGAATATCCAAATAGTTTGCTTCAGTATTTGGGATCTTTATTTGAAACTCATTTTCTAACTTATTTATTAAAAATAATGTTTCTTCACAGACCTCTTTTCCTTTGATTTTATTTTGAACTTCTTTTTTTTCACTGATTCTTGATAACGAAATGGCAAGATGGATCACAAGAGATTCTTTTCCGTAGTCAGTGAAGTTTAAATGCGATTCACCTATGAATTCATCTGTAACTCTAAGAATTCTCTCGAATAAGTTTTTATCAATTATATTGGATAATATTTTCTCAGCAAAAACCAGTTCATCGCTTTGGGTGTTCCAAAATTTATACAATAAGTCCGCTGCAAATTTTCTTTTTTGCTTTGATGTTCCCGTGATTTTCAATCCCTCATGACCTTTAGTTTCAAGCTCAATCTCATATTGATCTAATATTGGCTTAATTTTCTGCAATTTCATTTCAATAGCAGTTCTACTCAAAAAATATACGTCAGCTAAATCTTGGATCTTCAAAGGGTGATCAGAAAATGTAAGTTTTGATAATAACGATAATGTGACTTCATCATCCCCAAAGTACATTTTTCTAACAGAATTAATTTTCTTTGTATCGCCTTTAATTTGAATACCTACCCCCCTCTTTCTAGTCAATCTAACTTCGTATTCTTCAAGAAAATCTTCAATATGATTTAAATGATTAGAAATCGTCTTTTTTGAATAACCCGTTTTTTGAGAAATATCCTGATAGTGAACGATTTCTTGCTGTAAAATCAAACTCAGAATTTTTTGATCCTTTGCATCTAAATTCTGTTGACTCTCCATTGAAAATCAGCTCCTCCTTGAATACGTTTTCATTATATTGTATAAATCTTGCCTATCATACTTATAAAAGTAGACTAGCTTTAGTATACCTGAAAAAAATTTAGTTCCGTTATTATTAACGTCTTAAAAAGACATACCAGCCTGCACGCGTGGAATATTGATAAAATTGGACTTATACTCACATTACTAAATTAGTTAAGATCAAATCAATTTAAAAACACGTCACAAAAATGCAGCCTTATAAGATTACTAGTCTTACAAAGGCCGCACTTTTATAACGTACCTACGATAACGGTTACCACTTTACCTATTTTTGTATTACTCGCCATATTCAGTCGCAACAACTTCATTCGTTATAGCATTGCGCAAATGACCGTCAGCATCGATCACAAAAGAACCGACACCAGGGTTATGATCAGGTGAAGCATTCTGTGCTCGCATATTCTCACTGGCGTGGTTTTCGCGAACATTAATTTCTAACAACCCTTCATCATTTTTCTGTTGTTCAAAAATAAAATCGTCCTCAGTGACCGAAAAATCATAATTTGCTTTAAGATGTACAAGAATCCAATCATTAACTTGCTCCGTAGTCAGATTCTTAGTGTCAACTTGTGAATTAGCGTTTGCATCTGTATCAGTCGTATCTGAACTTGAATCTGAACTTGCATTCGCACCCGAATTCGAACTAGCCGCAGATGTCTCATCCCCATCAGATGAAAAATAGAAATGGTGAATCCCATCTTCCAAATCATTGCCTATATCAACCGTCTTGGATTTCTTCTTCGAAGAATCTATTGCGTAGACCTTTAACTTACCTTCAAATGGATAATCGTTGAATTTCATCTGCCCTTCAGCGTTCAAAGTTCCAGCTTTTTTATTATTCAGATAAATTGTTGACCCTGGATCACCATGAAGTGTAAAACTGACTGTTTTTAAATTCAAAACAAGGTTTTTAGAACCGCCATATATAGTTGTAGTTGTACTATTGCTTAGTTTTCTGCCGGAAACGACTTTCATAGCCTTGAAAGTATAATTTCCAGGGAAAATAGGTCCGATCTCCTTGATAGAGTTGCTTTTGCTCGTTTCAGCAACTTTTTTATTATCTTGGAAAAGCTCTACCCCTGAACGATTGATATGCAGCTTAACGTAAGCCCCCTTGATATTCACCTTGTAACGTGGAAAGAATAACAATGCATTGCCGTCCTTTTTAAAGGAATAACTGTTCTTATAGACGGATCCTTGCTTTAAGGCTGTTTTCAACGCTGCTAGCTTCTGTTGGTCCTTTTTGAAATATTTTTGTGTTGGTTTCAAATTTTGATCTGAGATATCATTTTGTAAAGTGGGGTCATCAGTAGTGACATATTTAGCTAGCCCCACACTTGGATTCCCAATGGCCGCTGCTGCTCTATCAAGCTGTTTTTGCGGTTGATAGTAACTATTCAAGCCAAAATATCCACCAGCCAGAACCACTACAATCAACCCGATCAAAACACCCAGCTTTTTGTTGAACGTTTTAGGCGGCTGTTCTGATGTACTGCGCTGATAATTATTCTGTGTATCAACATTTTCAGATGAAGAAGGCCCATCATTCAAATCTTCAGCACCATCTTGTTTATTGTCTGCAGTTGCTTCCAATCTTTGACCACAATTTCGGCAAAAGATCTCCCCCTCTTTGACTTCAGCACCGCATTTGGAACATATTAACTGTTCATCCATCCTTTTTTCCCCTAACATTCATAAATTTAACTCCCTAAATTGACCATCCCATATCTCTAATTAAACCAGAATTCTGTTCAATATGTATAGTAAAATATATTTATTTCACAGATATTTTTATAATTTCTTCTACCTAATAAAGTCCTCTAAAGAAGAATTTACATCGTGAATCTGCACTTTAGATATTGATGTGCACATAACAAACTTCTGTGTCGTTATAGCATCGGTTTTCTTATTATCCATCATCAGACTAAAAAATGAGGTCAACTGACTAACTCAGTTGACCTCGCCCATCACTATAATCTTTTCTCATTGCAAGATCATCCACCAGCTCAACCTCTAACGCTTTATAAGCACTAGTACAATTTGCTGAAAATTTTAGAACAACTGCATACGAGATCGCTAATTTTTTTAACCTACATGCTTTTAAAAATGATTATTTATTTTGTTTCTTCCTCACCAGATAACTGTGTGCCGCTTCGGCAGCCCATCTGATATGTTCAACCGGCGTTTCGCGTGGAACTGTACAGTCAGCGCCAATAATAACTCCCTTTACTCCAGCTTCAGCAATAAGATCATCGATTTCTGCCTGAATCTGTTTTTGATCTCCTTTGAATAAAACGTCATTTGTGGTGTTCCCAAGTCCACCAAAAACCACTTTATCTTTAAAAAGTTTTTTGCCTTGTCCTAGTAAGTAACCATCAATTTTAGTTGCCCAGTTAACGATGGGCAATTTGTAGTCAACAAACCATGGTAAATGGTTTGTCGCTCCATCAAAACCGCAAATGTGAAGAATTCCTGTTTTAAAATATTTATTAATTTCATCAATTAATTCTGTATCTAGCTTTTTTTGTGTCTCATTGAAAAATGATTGTCCAATTCTTTCATCCTGAATTTCTTGAGTACTAAACAATACCCCTTTTACCCCAGCAGCATGTTCTACTTGAATTTGTTTCTTTATATCATCTTTAATAACATTTAACGCGTTTATAACAACTTCTGGACTTTCAGTGTAGAGATCTGCAAAAAGCTTATCCGCCTTACTTAAGTCTTCATCAGGCGAGTCAACTACCAGCGCCCACTTAAACAAAGTGACTGCGGAAAAAACATTGCTGAGCGTAATTGCCGACCCATCCAGATCATTTAGTTGTCTAGATATCAACTTAAATTGGTTTTTTAACCATGGATCATCATCATCGATTGGCTTTATCTTAGCCAAAGATTCTAAATTCTTGGGATCTTTAACGTTACCAAATTTGTAAGTGAAATAACCATCATTCATTAATTTTATAAAATCAGGCTCCACACTCTTCACATACTCGGGTTCTTTCGCAACATCTTCCTCGAACATTCCATTATTCTCAGTTGCTTCTACGTGCTCATTAGGTGTGAAATGATGCCAAACTGAGAATGGTACTTGTTACTCATGTTCATTGTTAAATGCTTTTAGTACTTCTGCTTTTTTCATAAATTTTCGCTCCTAAACAAGATTGTTTAATACATTCGTTCTTATCTGCTTGGCTTAGCATTGAATGCTGTAGCGGCATTTGGTAATTTGAAAGTATCTTCATATAAATACTTTTTAGTGATTTTCTCTAAGTATCCGTTTGCTTTTAGCTTCTTTAAATCTTTATTGATCGCCTTAACTAACTTTTTATTTTGCGAACTCTTGCTTAAAAGGAAGTAACTGTTCTCCAACCCGATTGATTTCGAAGTAGCTAGTTTTTTGCCTTCTGCGGTCTTAGCAACCGGTTTGTAAGCAGCATATGGATAAATTGCTACATCATATTTCCCCGTTGAAACTTGCTTCAAAGCATCCCCTGCAGATTGATCCCCGATCCCTTTCAAATCAATTTTATGTTTAGGATTTTTTTGATTATAAGTTTCAATAACGTTGTAACGAGCATCATCAGTCGAAATTGGAGCTAATTTTAATTTTTTAGTAGCGATATCCTTCAATGAATTGGCTGTTTTACCACTTTTTTTGGTAATTAAGCGTAAATCATCCAATCCCGTTGAAGTAGTATGCAAATATGTCTTAAATCGGTCTTTAGAATACCACCAGTTTGAAACAGCTAAATCATACTTACTAGATTGCAAACCAACAAATACCGAATTTTGCGAGGTAGTACTTTCCGCAAATTTGTATTGTACCAAGTCTTTATCCAATCGTTTTAGTAAAGCACCATAGTACCCACCAATACCGGAATTTTTGGGATATGTATATGGTCGATTATTATTAGGTGCTGCTACATTGATAGTTGTTGCAGCAGACACCTTAGTTGGATAATTCGCTGTTACTAATAATCCAATACCAAGTGCTGAAAAAGCTGTTAAACCTCTTAAAATATTTTTTAATCTCATAATGATATTCCCCTCTATTAAATAGTTTTTTGTGTATGAAAAACATGGTTTCGAGCGATAATTTCACCAATCTGAAATAACTTTGCAAAGATCCAACAAATCACGATATAAATTACTAATGCATCTAAATAGGTCTCAATGTACTTAAAACCAATGGACGATATAATGTTGGCCTCGGCCATGATCTCAACAATTCCGATGTTGTAGACTATAGCCGTGTCTTTAATCAAATCTAAAAATAAATTTGAAAAGTTTGGGATAAAGTTAGCTATCAGCTGAGGAATAACAATGCGCGTCATAGCTCGACTGGGCTTCATTCCAACAGTAACTGCTGCTTCATACTGTCGATGGTCAACAGAATGATACGCTGAGCGAATACTCTCAGAAATATTGGCAGAAGCATTAAGTGAATAAGCCGAGATGGCAATCACCATTGCAGGCAATCCATTAGGATCTGTATTGAATCCCATTCCCTTCAATGCGACCAGCAATTGTGGTAATCCATAGTAGACTACATACATTTGAACAATGATCGGTGTCCCTCGAATAAAAGAAACCAGTGTCGCTACGATCGGATTGAGAATTTTAATTTGACGCTCCCGGACAATTACGATCAATACTGCGATCAAAAAACCAATAACTGTAGCAACTATCGCCAGATAAATCGTTGTTGGTGCCACTGCCAAAATCTTAGGAAATGAACCTAACGCAAAATTTGAATCAAACATGAACACACCTTCTTAAACTGTAACGTATTGATAGTGTTTCCTGAAACGTCGAAAACCCCATTCAATTAATAAAACGACCACCCAATAAATTAGCGCCAATATAACAAAGATTTCCAATTGGTAAACCCCTTGGTTCTGATTAGATAGATCTACCGCCGTACTATACATATCCACAATACCGATCACATAAACTAAAGAAGTTGCCTTTACCAAACCGATCAATAAATTTTCAATATTAGGCAAAGCAATTAAAAATGCCTGTGGCATGATAATTCGCAGAAAAGCCTGTTTAGTATCCATTCCGACGACCAAAGCAGCCTCATACTGCCCAGCATCAACCGATAAGTAGGCTGAGCGAAAGGCCTCAGCTAAATAAGCACTCCAGCCGATCGCTAAACCAGCGATCCCAAATATTAATTTAGCCCAACCATTAATATCGATCCCGACTAATAAAAATAGTTTTGGCAGCCCATAGTATGCTAGTAATAGCATTAATAGAGGTGGAGTTCCACGCACAAGACCGAGATATCCTCGAGCAAATCCATTTGCAATTGGATTCCTACGTAGATATAGCCAAGCTAAGCCCAAACCGATCAAATTAGCAAAAATAAAAGAAAATGCTAATAAGATCAGCGTTGTAGGTAAGCCATGCAACAACGATATAATAACTTTGCTAAGTTTCAATAGATGCTTACCTCCTTATGATTTCAAATGTCTTTTCAATAATCTTCTGCAATTGCTGATAAAAACTGTTGTGTTCTCTCATGCTGCGGATGATCAAAGATTTCATCTGATCGTCCCTCCTCAAGAATTTCACCATCTGAAAAAAAAGCCACTCGACTAGCGACATTCCGAGCAAAAGACATTTGATGAGTAACTACGATCATGGTTTGTCCCTTATCGGCTAGTGTCTTCATATCATGCAAAACCGTCCCAACTAGTTCTGGATCCAGCGCAGAAGTTGGTTCATCAAACAAAACAATGTCTGGATTTAAAACTGTGGCACGTGCAATTCCAATTCTTTGCTGCTGACCACCAGACAATTGAGATGGATAAAAATCTTTTTTCCCCAATAAGCCTACCTGATCAAGAGCCTGACAAGCTAATTCATCAGCCTCAGTCTTACTCTTATTTTGACCGAAAACTAAACCTTCTGAAATGTTTTTCAGAGCGGTTTTATTTTTAAATAAATTATAATTTTGAAACACCATTGCCATATGTCGTCGTGCCCATAAAATTTGTTTTTTAGTAGGCTTAGCTAGATCTATCTGCTGCTCTCTAAACAACATTGATCCTGAATCAGCGGTCTCCAAAAAATTAATGTTTCTCAACAAAGTGGTTTTACCTGACCCAGAAGGTCCAATAATAGCAATCACCTCACCCTTTTCAACAGAAAGATCAATACCCTTTAAAACGTGGTTGTTTTTGAATTGTTTTTTTATGTTCTTAAGTTCTAATAACACAATTTTCCTCCTCTCCTAGCTAATTGTCTGTTCTAAACTAAATTTCAATTTTCGTAAGCAGAGTGACTGTAAGGTGTTGCCAAGGCTACACTAGAGTATTAATACCATTTATATGTCCTTTCCTATAAAAATAAAAAAGCACTTCCCTCCCTTTCTATTACTAGACAAGGACGAAAGTGTTTTTCCGTGGTACCACCTTTATTCGCGCTGATTACAACGCCTCAACAGTACTTATTATGATCATAAATACCTGGAAGATAACGGTTCCTGCCGAGCATTCAGCTAATAATAGCCAAATACCTCTTAGTTTCAAAGCTCATCTTCACTATCTTGAACAATATCTGCTTTCAGCAATACCAGATTCTCTACAAAAGCTCAACAACAGCTACTCTTCTTCTCAAAAGATTATAATAAATTAAATTTTAATTAGTAACACTTTCCATATTTTAATCTTACGAGAATAATCTGTCAAGCTCTAGTTATTTTAAACGTTCTCTTATATAAAAATAAGCTTTTAGGTAACTAATCTTGAAAGCCCACAATTGTGTGGAATATCAAAAAGGCTCAATTCTTTGATAATAAGTAATAAGCTTCGTTAATCTGAGACAAGTTTTGAAACACATCAAATTTTGTGAAGTGACAAAATTCAGAAAAAACTTCAAAATTATTAATATGTCTTTTTAAGATGATCCCAAAAATTTGCATCAATCTTCTGCTGTTTGATTTAAAAAATGAGAAACATGAGAATAGCAATTACCATCTATTGTTAAAAATTTACCAATATATATGAAACGATTACTAAATGCACTTTTTATTTTTTGAAGATCCAGTGTCAATGTTAAATCATCACATTATTTTTTTATAATATTTATTGATTGATAATTTATTATCATAAAAAATCAATACTTATTTAAAATTATTCAAAAAAACATAGTGATGTTTTATAGACAGTATTCCCTTTTTCAGAATGTGAATCCAATTCAACTTTTTATTATTGACCTAACACTGTATGTTAACGAGAAAAAGTAAAATAAAAAGACTAGGTTTCATAATACATAACCTAGTCCATTATTTAGTTCATATACTAACTTTCATACTCTTAAAAGCTAATATACATACCTGACTATTTGATCTCATTACCATAGGCTTCTAAAAGCTCTCCTAAATAAAGAGTTGCCTGTTCATAATCAGAAAGTCTGATATTTTCATTTGGAGCATGGGGACCACTTCCTGCATAGTGAATCCCAACCATTACAATCGGCACAGACAGCTCGTCAACAAATTGTTTTGCAGGGCCGCCGCCAGGCATATTAGGAACTACAACGTAGTTTTGATCACCGTAAACTTCTTTAGCTACGTCTACATTTAACTTTATAAATGGGTCATCTAGCTTTGTTCTAAATGCACGTTCACCTGTATTGTACTTTACTTTGACGTCCTCATAGCCATTCTTAATTAACTGTTTTTGAACAAGTTTAGCTATTTTTTCTGGTTCCTGATTGGGAACAAGTCTGCAGTCCAATTTAGCAACTGCTTTTCTTGGGATTACAGTCTTAGTTCCACTTCCTTCATAACCAGAAGTAAGTCCATTGATCGTCATCGTTGCACTGTTCACTAAGGCTTCCGCTGGATTTTCAGATACAAAAGGCCGCTTTATCCCAAACTCTTTTCTTACTCGTTGCGCATCGAATTTAATGTCCTTGATAGCCTTTTTAGTCGGTTCATCCAATGGAACAACATCATCATAAAAACCGTCTACTAAGATTTCTCCATGGTCACCCTTCAATGAGCTTAAAGCCTGCACTAATCTCCATGCAGCATTGTCTGCATAGCTGGCAAGCGAAGAATGAAGATCACTTTCAGCCGTAGTGACTTCTAGATCAAAACTGGCAATTCCCTTCAAACCACAGGTAATCTGAAATTGCTCACTTTCATTTCTGCCTCCGCCTTCCCAAATACAAACGTCGGCTGCCAATTTGCCGGCATGGGCATGTACGTAAGAATCTACATGCGGACTCCCCAGTTCTTCTTCTCCTTCTATCAGAAACTTAATATTTACAGGCAGGCCGCAATTTTCTTGAAAATATTTGATTAGAGTCAGACGGGATATCAACTCGCCCTTATCATCACAAACTCCGCGTGCAAATAATTTTCCGCCAACAATAGTGGGTTCAAAAGGAGAGGTTTTCCATTCATCTAATGGTTCAGGTGGCTGAACATCATAGTGATTGTAGAAAAGGACCGTTTTAGAAGATTGCCCCTTCAACTCAGCAAAAACAACGGGATTGCCCCCTTGATCATTCCAAACTTCTACCACAGCTCCAAGCTCACTAAAAGTTTTTTCTAGCCATTGAACAGTTTCTTTTATGCCAGTATTTTGAGCAGAAACACTTGGAATTTTGAGGTAATCCGTGAACAAATCCAGTTCACTCTCGGCAAAATTTTTTAGTTTTTGATTTTCAATCAAAAAATCACACCCTTAATCTATTTTTTTGCCCCTTTTATAAACTGATTTAATACTTTCTATTGCGTTAATGTTTTCTAATGGATTATCGTCTAAAATCAAAAAATCAGCGTATTTGTTTTTCGCCAAAGATCCATAAAAATCATCTATTTTAAGCAACTCGGCTGCATACTTTGTTGCTCCAAACAAAGCTTGTACAGGTGACGCACCTAACTTCACTATTAATTCCAGCTCATTCCAAGTACCATTATTGAAATAATTGAAAGGCGTTCCAGCATCTGTACCAACAACTACTTTGACGCCCTTCTTTATTGCCATAGATACGTTTTTAAAGAAATCTGACTTTACCAGATCATTCTTGCGTAGCATGTAATCTGGCAGCTTTTCACGTCCGTACTGCGAAATAGCGGATGGTGCATTCAACGTTGGTACGAGAAAAATATTATTATCTTTCATAAAGGCGGCCTGTTTTTCATCAACATAAATTCCATGTTCGATGGAATCGACACCTGCATCCAAGGAATTCTGAATTCCTTTGTTTCCTTGAGCATGTGACGCTACCGTCATGTGTTTGGAATGAGCTTCCTCAACAGCCACCTTCAATTCAGCAAGACTTAATTCAATGTCATCAACTTCATCAGTTGCTGACATTACACCGCCAGTAGCCATTACTTTTATGTTTTTAGCGCCTCTCTTGAATTCTTGACGAACTGCTTTGCGCATTGCATCTTCGGAATCTGTTAAATGCCCCCAAGTAGCCTCTCCGTAAATTCCTTCAGTAAAATCACCGTGGCCGCCTGTCATACTCATCGGACGTCCTGAAGGCAAAATCTCTGTTCCGTCCAAAACTCCTTCTTGCTGCAGTTTAGCCAACTTAACATCTACGTCAAAAGCGCAACCGCAATCCCTGATATAGGTAACACCCGATTTAAGCAAATCATGCAGGTTATTTAAAGCTGTTACTGTTGCTTCAGTCTCTGAAAGATATTCCAACTTATTCGTAACAGGATTCATCATAATATGCGTATGTGCATTAATAAGACCAGGAAGCAGATATTTGCCTTGCACATCAACCGTTCGTTCAGCTTCAGGTACGATACCCGAACCCATTTCTGTTACTTTGCCAGAAACATCATCTATTTCGAGCCACATATTTTTTTGAAGTTCAGAATTCTTTCCATCGAAAAGGTTCGCATTTTTAAAAATAGTGTTCATTATTTTCTCCTTCTAAAGTTATATCTCATTCTTATAATTTCTAACATTAGAATTTCTTGATACCTTTTTTGTAAACACCCTTATCTTCTTGTTGAACTGCCTTTATATTTTCCAGAGGATCTGTATCTAACACGATAAAGTCAGCATACTTGCCTGCTTCTAAAGATCCATATTCGTTGTCGATATGTAACAATTCAGCAGCGTTTTTAGTAGCAGCAAACAGTGCTTGTTCGTTTGATGCACCCACACCTGTCAAAAGTTCAAGTTCAAAGGTCGTGTCTTTAAAACCATTAAAAGGTGTTCCTGCATCTGTACCAAATGAAATCTTAACACCTGCTTTAATGGCAGCGCCTATTCTTTCAAAATACTTATCCATAAATGCACTTGCCTTATCCAACATGTATTGTGGAAGTTTTCCTTTACCGTACTTAGGAATTGTGTAGGCTGCGATCAAAGTTGGTGTCAAAAAGGTTCCCTGTTTGAGCATCAGTTCAATATCTTCATCCGAAACATATGAACCGTGCTCTATAGAATCTACCCCAGCTAAAACGGCGTTGTGGATTCCTTTTTCACCCTCTGCGTGTGCTGATACAGTCATATGCTTAGAATGAGCTTCTTCGACAGCTGTCTTCAATTCCTCTAGTCCAAGTTCTATATCATCAATCTGGTCTGTAGCGGACATTACGCCACCAGTTGCCATTAATTTTATATTTTTCGCACCGATCTTAAAAGCTTGGCGTACAGCTTTACGCATATCATCAGTTGAATCCGTCAAATGGCCCCAAGTTGTTTCTCCGTCCCAACCTTCAGTAAAATCACCGTGGCCGCCTGTCATACTCATCGGACGTCCTGAAGGCATAATTTCCGTGCCATCAAAAACTCCCTCCTTTTGCAGCTTAGCCAACTTGACATCTACATCAAAAGCACAACCACAATCTCTTATGTATGTAACTCCTGATTTCAATAATTCTTTTAAATTTTGCAATGCCTGATAAGCAACTTCTGTTTCAGAAAGGTACTCTAGCTTATTAGTAAGTGGGTTCATCATGATATGAGTATGAACGTTTATTAACCCCGGCATGACATATTTACCTTTAAGATCCGTGCTTTCCCCCTCTGTACTTTTTTTGCCACCACCAATTTTTACTATTTTTCCACTCTCTTCGTCTACTTCCATCCATGAGTCGGATGTGATTTTAGCTTCAGCACCATTAAATAAATTAAAATTAGTAAATAATTTAGTCATAAAAACATCTCCTTAATTAATTAAATCTATAAAGTTCACATTAAAATATAATAATGTTGTACAACCAGTAAGCCCAACTTAACACCAAAAAGGTTAAAAGTCACTATTGAAAATTAATTTATTTTATAATATCATAATATCTAATTCTGTTTTTATCATCTTTCTTTAATTTTACAGAATTTTATTTTAATCTTATGGAGGTTCATCTTATGAATTATATTATCTTTTTTACAATCGTCATGCTTTTCATGCTGATTGGCGAATGGGTTTCTGCTGCAACTAAAGCATATATCCCTTCTATTTTTGTAACTGCTATTCTTTTTGTGGTCGGCTTTTGGACTGTAATTCCCAAAGATATTGTTGCACAAGCATCATTTGGTACAAACTTTGTTACAATCTGTGTATCTTTATTGCTGGTTCATTTAGGAACTCTCATGAATTTGCGTGAACTAGTCGCTCAGTGGAAAGCTGTCTGTATTGCACTTTTGGGTGTTGCTGGAACACTCATACTAACACTTGTAGTCGGAACTTTGATTTTCAACTGGCACACTGTTGTTGCTGCCGTTCCTCCGTTAACAGGTGGTCTCGTAGCTGCACTTTTAATGACAAATGGTCTTAAAGCTGAAGGAATCACTACTCTTGTAGCTTTGCCAGTCTCAATGTTCGTTTTGCATTCAGTGATTGGATACCCGTTAACTTCATATATGTTGAAAAAAGAAGGTAGACGACTGGTTAAAAAATTCAGAAAAGAAAAAATTGAAGTTGATGAGAACTCACCATTAACTACTCTTTCAAGCGAGAGCCCTAAGATTTTCAATCTTCCAAAAGAATTTCAAACACCTGCCTTTATTCTTGTACGAGTAGCACTCATAGCACTCTTAAGTAATGGCTTTGGCTTACTGATACACAACGTTATCAATCCTAATGTAATTTGCTTGATTTTTGGTGTTATAGCTCATCAACTCGGTTTCTTAGAAAGCAATGCTCTGAAACAAGCAGGTGTCTTCAACTGGTTGATGTACGGTCTTTTAGCTTATGTATTTGAACAGTTGAATTTAACAACCCCAGCTATCATGGGTACGATTATCTTTCAAATTGTTGTTTTAATTTTCCTCGGTTTACTGGGAATGTTTATCGCTTCTTGGATCCTTGCTAAACCATTTGGAATGAGCAGACATATGGCATTCTCCTGCTCGCTGACTGCTTTATTTGGCTTTCCAGCTGATTATATTCTCACAACTGAAATATGTCATAGCGTAGCTGGAAATAAAAAAGAGGAAGCGTACCTTTTAGAAAATATTCTTCCTAAGATGCTCGTTGGTGGATTCGCAACTGTTTCAGTCGCTTCAGTTATCATTGCTTCCGTCTTCCTCAAGCTTTTATAATATTAAAGTTTGCATTATCTAGGTTAGATATATCAAACTTGATTCATCTAAAGTTTTAATTTAAACTTTGTTGAAAATCGTTATGTTTTCGGTAAGCAATAAGGAGCAGTGGCAAAAATATATCTTGTCGCTGCTCCTTATTTGTGATTAAAACCCGCATACTATTTTTTCGCAATTATAATGGTTTTTGAGTAATAACTAATAAGCAAACTACTATCTTTACAGCAGCTAAAAGAACTTATGCTCATAAATACCTAGCCAATATCTAAGTTTTTGAACAGTTGAATTAATCGAGCAATCAGTAATACCGAACAATTGTAAACAAAAAAGACTAGGCGTTATCATAACCTAGTCTGTCGTGCTGTTCGTATGTTATATAATACTTCTTTAATATATCATACTATTTAGATAAAGTCATACTTATAAACTTTAATTTCAAAAATCGTGTAGTGTTATAGTTTAAAAATATTTTTTCTAATAAAAGCTGCGCTACCCTTAATTATCATCCGAATAGTTTTTCTCCCAATCAGCTGACTTAGTAACACCGATCGTTTTAATCTTGTAATCGCCATTCTGTTTGACAATTTCTGCATTGGGATAGGTAAACTGCTGAACCTTGGTTGAGTCTCCAGCATCACCACTATTGTTAAAGGTATATTTAACTGAATAGGAAACCGTTGCTTTGTTTTTGCCTGTAGGTGTGACTGAATTTACTTTTGAAACCTCAGCATTATAATCTTCAATATTATCATTGGTTTTGAAAGAATTATAGAATTTCAATAGATCATTATAGCTGGAATTATCTTCTTGCCCCACAAAAAGATCAGCGGTGGTCGAATCTTCAGTACCTGACTCTGCCCCTGAAAAGGCACTTTCCAACAATTCTTCTGCATCCGATTTAGAAACTACACCTTGAAATGCAGGAGAAATACTGTGCTCTCCATACGCCAGCTTGTCTTTGATATCAACAGAATTGGACTTTACAGTTTGTCCTGAGACTTGGATCGCAATGTAAGCTTTCAGATCATTACTGATTGGATAATCTTTAAACTTCAGCTTTCCATCACTATTCAACTTACCAGCCTTTTTGCCATTAAGATACACATCTGCACCTTGACTACCCTTGATGGTAAAGGTCGCTATTCTTAACCTCAAAGACACATCCTGGGCGCCAGAGGTCAACGTGTTAGTTGAGGTATTCGTCAGTTTTCTTCCGGAAATCTTACCGACGGATTTGAAAGTATACTTCCCAGGAAAGAGCGGTCCAACCTTTTTACTATAATTGCCGCTTTTCGTCGTCCAGATCTTCTTGCCATCCTGATAGAAAGCCACCCCAGTATGGTTGCTGGACAAAGTTACATACGCTGCTTTAACGTTCAACTTATAGCGTGGAAAAAACAGCCATGCATTGCCGCTTTGTTCGATCGAATACGTATCATTGTATGCTGATCCCTGCTGAAGTGAGCTTTTTAACTCGGCTAGATCCTGTCGATTACTCTCAAAGTACTTCTGAGTAGGTTTTAAATTCTTTTTTGTCAGCTTGTTTTGCAAGGTCGGATCATCGGTCTTGACATATTTAGCCAAATTCTTATCAGAATCACCCAGAGCTGAAATAATTCGATCAAGCTGTTTTTGAGGCTGATAGTAATCCTTCAAACCTAAATAGCCGCCGACTAACACAACAAGAACAGCCACAAGTGAGATAAGTAAAGGCTTATTGAGTGGCTTTTTAGGTTGAGCAGGTACACTGCGTTGCATGGTTTGATTAGATTCCGCGGAAGCTGTAACCTTTTCTTCGTTCTCCTCATTAGATGCAGTCGCTTCAGCTGTTGGATTTAACTTAGCACCACAGTTGGGGCAGAAAACTTCATCAGCTTTAACTTTTGTTCCACACTTAGGGCAAAACATCTCTTCAGCCATTTTACAGACCTCCCCCGAACATTGATGAGATAAAGGAGCCAGCTGTATCCCCTAATTTAGAAACCACTAGGGAAACTGCAATACCTTCAATGAGCATACAAATAACGCCTGTAATCACAGCTCCATAAATTCGATCCAGCTGACCGCCATTCTCAAGCTGAACTACTCCGCAGATGATAGTTATCGTCCAGACAAGTGAGATCAAAATAAGGAGAATGCTAATAACTAACATTGAAACAAGGCCAACTGACCCAGATATAGCAATCAAGAAAAATACCAGCGTCAACAATAAGATCGAACTGCTGTAATGAGCCAGACGATTTAAATAGTCGATAAATGTTTCAGTTACTGCTGCTCCGCCGACTGCGCGACGAATTAGAAAAGCAATCCCGATCATTGCAACAGCAGCAATTAGGATTATTAAAATAATGGCAAAATAAAAACCAAAGCCAACAGAATAAGTTGAATTGTAAGTTGATGAATTAGAGCTAGAAAAAGCTCCTAAAAAACTATTGGCTGCATTCGTTGCTGCTGAAGTCGCTTTTTGGGTACCATGACCGATACCTAAAGTAAAAAACAAACTTTCTAAAAATAAAGTCAGGATTCCCGCATACTTTGTTGTCTTCTGAGCTTTAAAAGGACTTTTCCATGAGCCAAGCAACCATGACCAATATCCCTGAAGTGCACTTTGGATAGCTTGCGTATCAATACTCGTCTTAGCGGCTTGCGCCTGCTTGGTATTATTTGTTTGCTCCGAGCCGTCAGTACTGTTACTTTGTGACTGCTGCTGTGCAGTATCGACTGTTGCTTGTGGTTCAACATCAGTTAACTTCGTACCGCACTTGGTACAAAAGTTAACATCGTCTTTCATTTTTGAAAGACACTTTGGACAAATCTTCATTAATTATTCCCCCTAAGGACCGTTATATATCCATAATACAACTTAAAATTATAACTTCAATAATAATCTAAAGAAATTCTTTATAATTTTTGCTTTTTAATACCCGAATATTCACTATTTTTACGAGATTTTAGTTGTTATAGAAGGCGATATAGTAAAATATGAGAAATTAAGCAATTTTATGCTGCAATTTTCTTGCATTTTATTAATGTCCTTTGCATGTTTTTTATCCCTGCGGTTTAACACTATTTGATAATTTAAAAACTATCTAAATATTGTAAATAAAGGCCGAGTTTGTAATAATTGTAAAAAAATAAATAAGAATCGAGTCCATTACATGAACCAAATTCATATTCATTATAGAGTGAAATTTTATACTCTTTTGTTAGACATCTTCATTTATAATTTATCATGACGTTCTTATTAATATCTAGATTCATTCTTAATATAGAGGAGTGTAGCACAAGTTAGTAAATTTTAGCATTAACGTGGAATTACGAACACCGGACATCCTTCCCTTTTGCTCCAATACATAAGTTATTCTTTTTACATCAATATCTCAAACAACACAATAGTTTTAGAAAATTAAAAAATAAAAAGGATAGTCCTATCAACTGTTTGCACGTTGAATATATGTTTGATAATTTGACCAATACAGTATTTCATCTTCTGAAACAGTACCCGTCTGCTTTATTATCCTAATTAATTTCTCAAAATTCGTATCTTTTTTTTGAATTGCCTGGCTCAGTTCATTATCTAATATTTTAGAATACTCGTCTGTGTAACCACTATTTATCATTAAATCAAAAGACTTGTTTAACACTTCCAGCGCCATTTTATTTTTATTAATTAAAATGAGGTTTATCACAATATCGATTATAAATCCATGAAATATAATTACTTCTGAAAAATCATCAAGTTTCATTTTTTCTAACAACTTGTTTATGAATGTAACATTTAAGTTCTTCTCAATCTGATATCCACTCTCTAACTGCTTCAATTGTAAAACTGCAAAGTTCAAAAAAAGATCAAAATCAGTTATACTTTCGATTGATTCAAGATACTTATCAAGTTTGTTAATATAAATATCAATATTTTTTTCCTCTTTTTTTTCAAAAAAAGCTTGTAAATATAATATAATAAACTTGAAGGGGTACTTTTGATTTTCATTCCTATACTTCTTCACACTATTCATAATTATTGATAATTTATTATTTTTATCTGAAAAGGAACTAAAGTACATTGCTAAAGCTAATGTATCTAGCACCTCATCTGTTGAAGGTAAAATCAAAGAGAGAAATTCATTATCCGATAGTCCAAGTAATTTTTTTAGACCTACAGTATATTCAAAAGGCAAGTCTACATCGTAGTTAATCCATCTGTAATATCTCGATTTGCTCAATCCAAGTTTTTTTTCAATCACACTGAGCTTTATGTTTTTCCCTTGAATAATTGTTGCCATTTTTTCCCTATCAATGCCAACAGCGACAACACTATTTTGAGGTAATAACTTTTTTCGACACCTAAGGTCGATATATCGAATAATACCTAATGAAGATAAAATCATTATCTTCCCCCCCATAAACTTAAAAAAGTATAAAATATACTTATAAAAACTACACTAACCATGACAATAGACATGAATACTGTAAAAAAATGTTTTTCATGTGGTTCCTTGACTGGATCGACAACATATTTTTCCTCTTGTTTAAACCGTTTTTCAATATCCCTATTAATTTCTGTATCTTCCTTTTTTTTCATCCCGTTTACCTCGTCACCTTCTACTGAACAATGCTTACTTTTTTCATAGGAGCTCCGACAGAGATCAGTTGTTGAGCATAAGTTCTATTCATTTCTACTTTCTGAATAAATGGTATATCATCTCTCAATATTCCAATTAAATTTCCCTTCACTTTACCAATTTCATCTAGTGGTGGTTCCTCCAAATAAAGCGTATTTTTAGATTTAGATAATGCTAACGCTGAAAGTTCTTCCCCCATATAATTGATACCAACAGTATCTTCTTCTTTCAGAATCTTCCCAACTTCTACTGCTGAAAAAGAACTAAAACTGTTATATTGTGCTTTTACATCTAAATGTTTAGAGTTTCCAATTGTAATCAAGTTTAGTTGACCCATATAAAAATAAAAACGCACAATAGCCTGCTCTTCATCATTATAAAAATCTATCCTTTGAGCTTCATTCCTAGTATAAAAAATATTACTGAACTTCTTCCCATCACTCGCAAATTCTTCAATAAAATCAATTTGATTATTTTGGTGAACATAGGTAACATCCTTCACATGTCGCCGTGTATTTTTCCATAAACTAACATGACCAATTACATCCCCATTGGCAATAATATCAATGCTAAAATCCTCGTTCATAAAAATCTCGGCACCTGTTACAGTAGGCAGCCTATTAAAATACAAAAAAGTATCTTCATTGTAGTCAATGGTTCTTCCAGTTATTTTATCTATCAAATTAAATCCTTTTATTTTTTCACTAATTAAAGTATCTCTCAGTCCTGGATTGGGCGCTAAAGTTAACAGCATCCCCTTTTCGTTGCAAATTCTTCTTTTTTGCTTGTTCCAACTTGGATTGTTAACATCAATTGTGTTTGTTATTTCGTAATGCATATACAAGTTCCCTCCACTTATCTTCAATAACATGGTCTTTAAACTTCAACATAGAGTTTTGTGTGGCCTTCCGAATAGCTGAATAGTCTGACTCCAAAAGTCTTCTTATACCATTTTCCAAACTTTGTACATTGAATGCCAGATGCTGATCTCCAGGCTTAAACTCCTGCAAAAATCCATTAATTCCATCTTGTATCATCTCAAGAGAACCGAATCGTGCAGCGTAAGAAACTACAGGTAATCCAGCATTTAGCGCCTCAACGGTGGTTAAACCAAAGCCTTCAGACCATGAAGCCGTTATAAATGCATCATACTTAGGATAAATTGAATCTAAATCTTGCGATAATCCCTTCATCTTTATGTACTCTTCGGCTCCAACTGTTTTTATAGTATCGCGAAGATGCCCCTCCTCGCCGCCTGCACCATATATATCTAGGTATACCTCTCTTCCTTCGTTTCTTATTTTTGCAACAGCACGAACAGCTATATCAATATGTTTCTCACCAGCCAGTCTCGAAGCCGTTATTAAATGTAGAGGTGGTATTTCTTTTTTATGTATCTTTTTATCACCATCTCTCACACCACCGACAGGTATTGTGACAAATTTTTTCTCTTGGCCCGGGAAGTCAATTAAAAGATCTTGTGTTTGTTTTTCAGTCCCTGAAACTAGCTTGTCAATTTTGTTAACGTGAGTTAGTGCATATTCATAGTAATTGTTCCATAAAGGATAGCGTTTATCAGTTCTATCAGATAGATGGTCTGCATGTATTACCTCAATAAACTTGCTCCCTGGAAAACTTGAATAAAGAAGAGCAACTTCACTTTCCTCTCCTCGATCTAAAAACCAATTACTCTCGTTCCCATATGCCTCATCAATCTTTTTCAGAAAATATCGTTGCAATTGTATTTCATTCCAAAAGAAAAGATGTTCTCCGTTTTGATCAAATAAATGAATATTTCTGATAACAACACCACCTTTCATATTGTCATAAAAATCAAATAAGACCTTTCTTTCACCGGTTTTACAACTATATATCTCTACATTTGAAATACTTACAAGTAAGAGTCCCTTTTTCTTCCTGCTTTCATATTTGACCGCAGTTTCAACAATTCGCATACCAGAAGTAGTAATTGTTTCTACCATTCTATTGGTCTTGGTACTGTCAACAATTACTTTCTCTTTTGCTTTATAGAACTTTTCAACACCATTTGTTAAATAGCTGTCTCCTAACACAAAATATTCATACATATTGATAACTTTCTTGTTATCAATGTTCCACACATCCATGGCAGGGTGTAGTTCCTTTATTAACTGTACAAAGACAAAACGATAAGGGATCTCTGCTTTATCAAAAAGTTTAGCCCTGTAAAACTCTGCATGCTCAACACCTGAGTTCCCAAATCCCATAGCCCGATTTACAAAAAAGTTCATAGCTTGTTTTTTATTCTTTATCAATTTCAAAGCCTCTATTCTTGAGTATTTCCCTAACCTTTCCCACTAAATCTGGTAGCGGATATCCAAATGATCGGATATCAATTTTAAGCTTTTTATACATGTCGTTGCTGTTCAATGCTACACAAATTTTATCTGTTAATTCTTCAACTAATTTTTCTGTTTTCAATAATTTTAAATTAATGCGAAAAAAGATTTGAGCGTGAGTATAATTTACAGGTACAAGCCAGCTGGTGTCACTACCATGTCCAATATATATATCTAATTTTTGGGCTTTCTTCGTAGATAACTTAACCACGCTGCGATTATCAGCTAAACTAACATCAAAATTATCAAAAATCTTTTTTTCACCTAATACTATCCATCTAAAATGAACAACTTTACTCGTTGTTGTTATTAAACGCAAAAAATAACTTTTTGCATTCTTTGGATATTTAAATACTCCGCCTCTTAGGGTCAAGTACTGTTCATCGATTAGTAACCCAGCAGTATCAAATATTTCAATCTTGAAAAAAACAGAATTTTCAGGAACCACACTCAAATCAGTCATTATTTGATATTCAGTATCTTCTTTGAGAAGTGGGAGCTGTCCTTGCATCCGATGATTTTGAAAACTCATCTCTGATTTCCAAGAATAAATATCTGTGCCAGGTGGTAGAAGTGGGGCCGAATATGTTACTTCCTTATCCGAATAAGTTATGTGTGCACCATGATTTTCATTAGTAGCCAAATATTGGTCCCACAGAAGAATTGTTACATTATTCAATATTGCTGCTCCTCCTATCAAATCCTTCTTCCATTATGTTTTCAAATTGCCTCATAAACCAATTAACAATTCCGACAGTATTATCGTTGTGCCGCCCGACAAGACCCTTGTAGGTGATTTTACTATACGGATATTTATTCTTTAAGAATTTAAATAATTCATCGAATGCTGTTGAATCATAGTCATCTTGCTTCATATAAGCAATTGCAAACATAGTATTTTTGAATTTGCCTTTCCTGAAAGTACTCCAAAATCTTTCATTAAAGTGTTGCTGTGCATCGTAGCTAGTTGTCTTCTCATTTAGTAGCAACAAATCCAGCGAGGTTGGAAATCCATATGGTCTGTCTATTCTCTCATTTGCAGCAATGGTTCCTAAGTTGACCAAAGGTTTTCCAACAATAACCGCTTTGGGACTTAACATTGAGGAATAATAAAGAGCTGCTGTAGTTCCCATGGAAATACCTGACAAAACAAGTTGGTCTTTAGAAAAGCCTAGATATTTCAAATATTTGCTTATTGTACTTACGACTTCAGCTTCAAACTCTCGGCTGCCTATGTAAAAAGCCCCCCCTTTAAGTCTTTCATCAGCGATTAGCAAATGGGGCACGCCTCCCCCTCCAACTTGGTTCATTATTCCGGCACCTTCGAACCCTTCAGCAGTTCTCCAACCACTAAAATAAACATTCAAGGGCGGCTTAAAATCTCCAGAATCAAAATAAACAGCTAATTGCCCATTGCAGTGTTTTCTATCAGCTATCATTGAAGAATTAACCATAAAATTCCCATGTTTTGCTCTACTTTTTCTAATATGAATCTCTCTTATTGAAAATTTCTCTATGCTCCCCTGCAAAAAAGCAGCCACATATAAAATTGTTCTATTTTCACCCGTTTTAAACAAAAATGGCTCTGGGGTCTTTTTATTAAAAATTTCATAAGTCTTAATAGGTATATATGAGACAGCATCAATAATGTAAAGCTTGAATATAACCTTTCCTTTCCCTTTTAATTCATATTCTGGCCAGAACTCAAATAGTGAGTTGGCGTTCAAGGAAATGGTCATTCTCCAACTAATTGCTTGAACTTGTGATACAAGATTTACATCCTTAATATTTATTTCACCACGACCAAATTGCTCAATTTGATTCTTCAATAACGGAGAGATATCGATTTTTTCAAAATCTAGTCTTAGCCCATACTGACCCCCAAAGAAAATTTCATTTATAATAGTATGAGCTTCTTCAAATTTTATGGGTTCTGCACATTTTTTCTGCAGCAGTTCAACCAAATCAACTGTTAGATTTTCATTTTGACTGTATATTATTCGATTTGAAGGTAATTTTTTAATCAAATTGGGCATTAAAAAAACATAAGAGTCTAATCCTAATATAAAGATTGAACTTCTATACTTTAATTTCAAATTATCATTGCTTAATAGTGTCTCTTCTGCTGTTACAACTTCTTCTGGTTCACCAAGCGGAAGATAATGGAATCTGAAACTTTTATCCAATTGTTTCTCAATGCCCAACTTATGACCACCAAGCTGTATCACGTCCGTATAGTGCATTCAAATTCCCCTTTCCTTAAAATAGTGACTCGATTTGTTGAACTATGCTCTCTCCTGAAAAGATTTCAATTTTTTTAACATTATTAACCAATGCTTTATTCCAATTACTTAGAGAATCTAAAAAGAAATTCAGAGCATCTATTATATCGTCTTCTTGTTCTAAGACGATCCCATTTTTAAAATTTTTAACATATCTAGTTTTAACTGTATTAATCTGCGGTATTCCAACACTGATAGCTCTTGTTTGCAAATATATATTTGGATAAGTTCCAACATCAATGAGTAGCCTAGACTTTTTTAACCTTTTTTCAAAATAAGCTGGCCTGCTGTCAATTTCTATTGAAATTCTGTCAAACGCTTCGCATGCTTTTACATTTTGTACCCATTCAGTGGACATCTTTTTTATTTTTGCCATATTTTCTAACTCAATTGTTACTTTTTTCTCTTTTTTAGCAATTAAATAGTTTCTCGTCCAATTGAAATCTTCTGAGTCTGTTGATACTTCAAATGTTTCCTCAATCATCCTTTTTATGATTTCATGAATAAATGTATAAAGATTGGCATTTCCTAAATTTATTATAATTTTCCTATCATTTGATTTTATTACTGTTTTTAAAATTAAATTAATATACTTTCTTATAGAATGTTCTGCAACATCTTGGACATGCCAAAAAATAATTTGTTCACTTAAACTATTGCTTATACCTAACTTAAGTTCAGTTGCATACGGTGAAATTACATTTTTTTTTGAATTATTTTCTGCAATAAAATTATCACTGGGAAAAACAATCACCGATCTGTCTGCTAACAGCCTAGGCAAAAAAATTTTTTTAGTTTCTAGATTATTTTCTTGCACAAAGTGAACAGTTTTTAATTTTTCTTTAGCCTTTTCTGTATAAAACCAAATTCTTTGATCAACAGGTGCAATTAAGTTAATCTTTTCTTGTTCTTTTGCTAAAAAATTATTTGTAACTTCATAAATCAATTCATGCATGGATGCATAATTTTTTTCTTTAATTGTTTCAGAGTTGCAATTTAAAATTTTCACTCTATCATTTTTCTCATGATCAATAATCAGCACTGTTTCACCAAATGGATTAAAAAGTTCTGTAAAACTCATTTTGTTATCTTCGCTATAGTGAACACGTTTCGACAAAAAACCGCGAGCATCAAAGATATCAATATGAGATATATTTTCTGAATTATAGTATGTTGCTTTACTTAAAAATCTATCTTCAAACATCTCCAGCTTACAAATTAACCTTCCCTGTTTCATTATAAGAACTCCCTGTGGATGATAAACTTTTTCCACACTTGAATCATTGATTATGTCATCTATAGAAAGTGGGTTACCCACATCAAAACTCACATTTTGGATGACGTCGTATACTTGCCATTTTGGTATATTCAACAATCCAAATTGATTTAATTGGTATGCCAAATTAGGTAAATACGTAATGTTTAATATTTTTATTTTCTTGTTTTCTTTCTTGAACATTTGAATAATCTTCAAAATAAAATCATACTCAATACGCAGTGTATTACTACTCCAGGATGGTATAATATAAAACATAATTCACCTCATTTAAATTATTAAAATATTCGATACTGACCCTTTATAAGCAATGCTCGAATCTCTTGGTAAATCGTATCTAGCATCGTTATCAAAATTAGTATAGATCCAAAGAGAAATGAAAAGTTTGTTACTACAGGGATATACTTACCTATAATCAGAGGAACGAGTGATATGAAGAGCAAATAAATATTTCCTAAAAAAGTCATAGTGTATATCTTATGTTTCAAATACTCCTCAGTTTCTTGTCCAGGTAAAATATTAAGAATATAATCCCCATTTTCTCTTAAGGACTTTGCTATTTTGTTTGGTCGTACATTTACGAATGCAAATCCATATCCCAATAGAAGAATAATCAAACCATACAAAAAAATACCTTGCCATGTATGGTATGAAAATGCACTTGAAATAATTCGATATAGGGCACTATTTATTTTAAATCTAGATAGTATTAGTAAAGGGACAGAATAAAGAGATAAAGCAAACATAAAAGGCATTGCACCTGATACAAGTACTTTTATTGGTATATATGAATTGGTAAGTTCATTTTCAATATTAATCCGTTCAATCCTGATCCTTAGTTCTGCACTATATATGTATATTGAAGTAAAAATGAATACAAACAAAAATATTAATACCAATCCCCATGTAGCTGCTGAAAAAGATATTGGTTTTTTTAAGCCGGAATTCAAAACGGTCGGTAAGTTTTTAATTAAGCCTGGTATTATCAAGACACTTGTGCCACCTATTCCCTTTTTTGCGTTCAAATCCGCTATCCAAACTACAAACATGCCTCCAGCAATTAAAATTGTCACAATTATCCAATACATATCACGACTCTCAAAATTTCCTATACTTGGCTTATATTTCAAAAATAAAAAAGATATTGCAAAAGCTTGAATAAGTGCTATTGCAAGAGTTATTACTTTTTGCCAAAATCCAGCTGCTTTTTGTGTCATTTTTTGAAATTTCTCTTCATTCGTTATGGTTATCATTTGCCAGACAATCAATGCTGTCATATACGGCCCCATTCCTAAAGCAAACAAACTTGGGACAGTTATTTGACTTCCAAAATTACTAGAAACAATATTTACATATGCATTTTGTTTAAGACCATTGACATAATCTTTAAAAGGAAAACCTGGCAGCAAGATAGTATTACCTACTTCAAAAACTACTAAAATACATACCGTCCAACTTACTCTCCTAATCAATTGTTTCAAAATATTAAACTCCCTGTTAATAAAATTATGGAAATATTATATCCATCGTTCCATCAGACTTATAAACAATTTCTGATAATAAAAAATTTCTTAATACCGATAAATATATTCCTTTTTTCATATTTCTGAATGAAGCCCTTGCTTCATCTTGATATTCATATATGGGATTATGCTGTCCCCAACTCCGACCACTTACAATTCCCTTCAGTTGCTGTAAAGCATCAACTTGTTCAATCCACATAGCATCTATCGATTTTAATAAAACAAGTCTTTTATAATATTCAGCCTGATCGCTATTAGAGAACATTTCCTTAACCTTATTATTTCTTTTCTTCACAATTTGGAGCAAATATTCAATAACCTTTTTCTTTCTTTTGATCCAGTTTTGAGGCAGTGCATTACTATTTGGCACAAACGAATAATCTATATTATTAAACACAAAATTATTCAAGTCTGATTCATTTTTAACATTTTGACAAAAGTTGTTTAAGGCTTGATAAATGGACTTATTGAGCCACTTGTCAATATTTTCTGCTCTCATGATTCTGTTTCTTATTTTATACAGATAATTACGTTGGATCTTCATAACTTCATCGTATTCAATTGTTTGAGACCGTTCAGAAACTTCAGCATTTTTTTGAACTTTTTGCGCCTTATCAACAATTTTTCTAAATCTTCGCTTTTTAATTTGTTTCTCAGTATTATTTTCTTTAGTTGACTGCATGCTTTTTCTATAGTTTTTTACCCATTCGGGCGCATTTTCAATTATTATTTTATCTTGGAGTGATACATAGAAAATACTTTCTCCAGGTTCTCCCTGTCTACCTGCTCTCCCTCTTAACTGATTATCAATTCTTGCTGAGGACATTCTTTCCGTTCCAACAACTAATAGGCCCCCATTTTTTAATGCTTCAGGAGAAATCTTAATATCTGTTCCTCGGCCTGCCATTGATGTAGCCACAGTAATTGAATCAGAATTTCCCGCTTCACTAATTATCTTATTTTCCTTAGCAATACTTGTAGCATTTAAAACATTATGTGCGTATCCCATAGAAAGTAGTAACCGAGAATACAAATCTGACATAGATACAGAACCTGTTTCTATCAGAATCGGTCTTTTTTGCTTTTGTGCCCTTGAAACTTCTTTCAGCGAGGACTCAATCTTATCTTGATTATCTACATATATTTTATCTGGATAATCTTTTCTGATAACTTTTTTGTTTGTTGGCACAACAATCGTATTTAAATGATATATATCACGAAATTCCTCAGCATCAGTTTTTGCAGTCCCAGTCATGCCTGACATTACTTTAAATAAACGAAATAAGTTTTGATATGTAATACTTGCCATTGCTCGTGTTTCTTCCGTCAAGTCAACATGCTCTTTTGCCTCAAGTGCTTGATGCAAGCCTGACTGCATCTTTGTTCCTTCAAGTTTTCTTCCGTTCATTTTATCCAACAGAACGATTCTATTATTTTCAACTACATAATCACGATCTTTATTAAATAAATAATTTGCTTTTAATGCAATTACGATATGTCGATAAACCTTTTTATATTGTTCACCTAGCAATTTTTTTATTCCCAAATATACTTCAATGTGATGAATACCTTCAGTTGTTAACCAAACATTCTTCAAATCCTCAGATAAGTGAAAGTCGATATTTTTTTTAAGCTGGTGTATTATTCTTTCAGATGTCTCAAAAAGATTTGACTGGACTCTTGGTGCACCTGAAACTATTAATGGAGTTTGAGCCTGATCTAATAATATTGAATCAATTTCGTCAATAATCACAAAATTAAAATTATGTAAATATTTCTTATCCAATGTAGTAGCTAGGTTGTCAAAAAGATAATCAAAGCCCAAACCACTATGCGTGGTGTAGACAATATCAGCACTATAAATTCTTTTTAAGTCGCGTTCAGAATCATCATCACCCTCAGCAGAGACCCCTACCTCTACTGTTAGCCCTAACCATTGATATACCCTACCGATATTTTTAACATCTCTTTTTGCTAAATACGGATTAGCAGTAATTAAAAATACACCCTCTCCCAATAATCCATGCAGATACAAAGGCATAGTTGCAGTCAGCGTTTTACCTTCTCCTGTCTTCATCTCAGCAATATTTCCATAATGAAGAATTAAACCACCAATAATCTGTGAAAAATATGGACTCATTCCTAAAACACGCCTATCTGCTTCACAAACTGTTGCATATGCTTCAATCAATATTTTTTCTAAATTTTTTCTACTTTCGAGTTTTTTTCTTAATAAGGCAGTCTGCTTTTTCAACTGATCATCACTTAAATATTTAAGCTTTTTTACTCTTTTTTGTATTTTTTTCGCAATTCTTTTATATCGCATTATCATTCAAAAAACACCTATCTACTATTTTTAATGTTATTTTTTTATTAAATAAGACGACTATATTATACATTTATGATGTTTTTTTGTAAATTTTTATGAATTTTAAAAAAATGTGTCCTGCTATATTATGCCTAACCTAGCACATTAAAAGCATTATTAATATCAAACATTTTAATTATGTCTAAGCTCTTTATGTATCTGAAAATAAAGTTTTTTATTAAATTTTACACTTAATAAAGCAAGACAAAAAAACCAGGTCAAAAAGTTGAATTTTTGACCTGGTTCTCCTATTTATTCCAAATGAACGTGTTCCACAAATCAAAGTTTTCTGTTTAACTTCAAATTTTATCGATTTATGTCATACTCCATTATTATAATCAATTATATTTTAGTTATTTCCTTTATTATTTTTATTTTTCTTTCGCAGTCCTAAAACACTCAAGAAAGCCGTTAACATTCCAACAACGTTCCATGCAAAATCTGATTCATCGCCAGTTTGAGGTAATTTCTCCTTATTTTTGGATACTGAATTTTTTTCGGAGGAAGAGCTGCCTGTAGCTTTTGAAGTCGAGGTACTACCCGATAACGAACCACTCGTGCTCAAGCTTGATGAAGTCGAGGCGCTATTTGACAACGAATCACTTGTACTCAAACTTGCAGAAGTTGAACCACTATTTGATAATGATCCGCTTGTACTCAAGCTTGCAGAAGTTGAACCACTATTTGATAACGATCCGCTTGTGCTCAAACTTGATGAGGTTGAAGCACTATCTGATAACGAATCACTTGTGCTATTTGATAATGATCCGCTTGTGCTCAAGCTTCCAGAGGTTGACGCACTGTTCGACAACGAACCACTTGTACTCAAACTTGATGAGGTTGAAGCACTATCTGATAACGAATCACTTGTGCTTAGACTTGATGAAGTCGAGCTGCTATTTGATAATGATCCGCTTGTGCTCAAGCTTGATGAAGTTGAGCCACTATCTGATAACGAACCACTCGTACTTAAGCTTGCGGAAGTTGAGCCACTATCTGATAACGAACCACTCGTACTTAAGCTTGCGGATGTTGATGCACTGTTCGACAATGATCCGCTTGTACTTAAGCTTGCGGAGGTTGACGCACTGTTCGACAATGATCCGCTTGTACTCAAACTTGATGAAGTTGAGGTACTATCTGATAACGAATCACTCGTACTCAAGCTTGCGGAAGTTGAGGCACTATTCGACAACGAATCACTTGTACTTAAGCTTGCAGAAGTTGAGGCACTATCTGACAACGAATCACTCGTACTCAAGCTTGCGGAGGTTGACGCACTGTTCGACAATGATCCGCTTGTACTCAAACTTGATGAAGTTGAGGTACTATCTGATAATGAACCACTCGTGCTTAAGCTTGCAGAAGTCGAACCACTATTTGATAACGAGCTGCTTGTA
>NZ_AYZD01000033.1:711-1033 GCF_001436755.1 Liquorilactobacillus aquaticus DSM 21051 | reverse complement strand
GATCCGCTTGTACTCAAACTTGATGAAGTTGAGGTACTATCTGATAACGAATCACTTGTGCTCAAACTTGCAGAAGTCGAACCACTATTTGATAACGAGCTGCTTGTACTCAAGCTTGCGGATGTTGACGCACTGTTCGACAATGATCCGCTTGTACTCAAACTTGATGAAGTTGAGCCACTATCTGATAACGAATCACTCGTGCTCAAACTTGATGAAGTTGAGGTACTATCTGATAACGAGCTGCTTGTACTCAAGCTTCCTGAAGTTGAAGCACTATCTGATAACGAATCACTCGTGCTCAAACTTGATGAAGTCGAGG
>NZ_AYZD01000033.1:332-701 GCF_001436755.1 Liquorilactobacillus aquaticus DSM 21051 | reverse complement strand
TTGATGAAGTTGACGCACTGTTCGACAATGATCCGCTTGTGCTCAAACTTGATGAAGTTGAGGTACTATCTGATAACGAATCACTCGTACTCAAACTTGCAGAAGTCGAACCACTATTTGATAACGAGCTGCTTGTACTCAAGCTTCCTGAAGTTGAAGCACTATTTGATAACGAACCACTCGTGCTTAAGCTTGCAGAAGTCGAACCACTATTTGATAACGAGCCACTTGTGCTCAAGCTTGATGAAGTCGAGCTACTATCTGATAACGAGCCACTTGTGCTCAAGCTTCCAGAGATTGAACTACTATCTGATAACGAACCACTCGTACTCAAACTTGATGAAGTTGAACCACTATTTGATAACGAAC
>NZ_AYZD01000033.1:177-322 GCF_001436755.1 Liquorilactobacillus aquaticus DSM 21051 | reverse complement strand
CCACTTGTGCTCAAGCTTCCAGAGATTGAACTACTATCTGATAACGAACCACTCGTGCTCAAACTTGATGAAGTAGAACCGCTGTTTGACAACGAGCTGCTTGTACTCAAGCTTCCTGAAGTTGAGACACTATTTGATAATGAAT
>NZ_AYZD01000033.1:0-167 GCF_001436755.1 Liquorilactobacillus aquaticus DSM 21051 | reverse complement strand
GAGCCACTTGTGCTCAAGCTTCCAGAGATTGAACTACTATCTGATAACGAACCACTTGTACTCAAGCTTCCTGAGGTTGAGACACTATTTGATAATGAACCACTCGTACTTAAGCTTGCGGATGTTGACGCACTGTTCGACAATGATCCGCTTGTACTCAAACTTGA
>NZ_AYZD01000032.1 GCF_001436755.1 Liquorilactobacillus aquaticus DSM 21051 | reverse complement strand
CTTGTGCTCAAGCTTGATGAAGTCGAGCTACTATCTGATAACGAGCCACTTGTGCTTAAGCTTGCAGAAGTTGAACCACTATTTGATAACGAACCACTCGTGCTCAAGCTTCCAGAGATTGAACTACTATCTGATAACGAACCACTCGTACTCAAACTCAAACTTTCTGAGGTTGACGCACTGTTCGATAACGAACCACTCGTACTCAAGCTTCCTGAGGTTGAGACACTATTTGATAATGAACCACTCGTACTTAAGCTTGCGGATGTTGACGCACTGTTCGACAATGATCCGCTTGTACTCAAACTTGTAGAGGTTGAACCACTATCTGATAATGAACCACTTGTGCTCAAACTTGATGA
>NZ_AYZD01000031.1 GCF_001436755.1 Liquorilactobacillus aquaticus DSM 21051 | reverse complement strand
ACCTTGTTTTGCTAAACGTTCACATAAAACATAGCCTAAACCACGATCAGAACCTACCACAAAAATATTCATCGTATTTCCCCCTTTAGTCAAACAAACAGTACATTAACATATTTCAACTTAGATATTAAGTTACAATATATAGCATCACAACAATTGCAAAAATAGCTTGTCAACCAGCACTCATGGTAGCGTTTCCTATTTTATGTTACAAAAAGGTTATGCCTGCAATTATCTGGTACCATTCCCCTTCTATCTCCTTTCTAGACCGTAGCGTCGTATCAAATGACTTATAACTCAAACCAGCCAACTCACTTCTGGTCAACCCATTATAGACAGCCGTACTTACATCAATAAAAATTCAACGTTGTAACTACACCACATTGAATCCAACTTTTTCACATCTAAATTTTATCATCAAATTTTTTTTACGTCAATTTTTTTATTAATATACTTAAAAAGAATGATGCTTTTTGTTAAATTTATTATAGCTTATTTATAGAATAGACAATTGTACATTTTAGTCGTGTTATTTTTTTCCCAAGTAAATTAAACTAACGTGTTTAGACTCGCTCCCCACAATATGTTAAGCAACAAATTAAAAATTTTCACAGTTACTATTTGTAAACACTAAAGATTCGAGAACTTAAAAAGTAAATTCAAACAAATAATCTCTTTTATTTTTCTAGCAAGTATTGTATACTACTTAAGTACCACTTATTTGCCCTCGTGGCGGAATTGGCAGACGCGCAGCGTTCAGGTCGCTGTTTGGGTTTCCAAGTACAGGTTCGACTCCTGCCGAGGGCATAATAGATCATTGCACGTTAGGCTTTAAAAATACATTAGTGCATCAAGAGGACATCAATCAAAGTTGATGTCTTTTTTTGTTGCATAAAAAATAAGCCCCCATCTCAAATGAGACGGAGGCTTTTCGATGTTGAATCGATTAAACGTGTTGTTACTTTATATGTCAGCAACTGCCAACTATTAATTGGCAGTTAAAAATCATCTAATGTTCCCAATAATACTCCATTTTCACATACTGTAATATAATGATGATATCCTGCATGATTGACATAACTAATATAGATATAATTCTATGCCTTACGTAGCCAGCATACTTATATCGCGCATTAGGTTTGACGAACAGATTGTGCGAAAAAGGCATCGGCTAGTAACTGGTGCCTTTTTATTGTGCACAAATACAACTTCAAATCTCAAATCATACAATATTTTAAAAAGTTTATATACCAAATTATTAATAGCTTAATGTTATTGTGATAAACTATAATCATTATTAAGCAATCAGGAGGAAGATAAGATGGCATTTACTTCAACTCAAAAGCGCATTCTTAAAGCTTTTAAAGATTTACTCCTTCAAAATGGATACCGAAACGCCACAACTCATAAAATTGCTGAACTGGCCAAGGTTAATGAAACAACAATTTTTCGTAACTTCAAAGATAAGCATGGACTATTGCAGGCTACTATCGACCAGTATTTAGCTGATATCGATTACCTTAAACATGAACAAAAAGACACTGGCAATCTGGAGAAAGACTTAACAAATATGGCTGGCAAGTATCAACATTTTGTTTTTGAACATCAAGCAATCTTCATGGTTGGCCTACGTGAATCTTTTGCACTCCCCGAAGTCAATAAAGATGTAGAAAAAATTCCAATTCATTTTAAAGCTCTTTTGGTCAATTATTTAAAAAAAATGCAGAAAAGAGGACACATTTCCCAGCGTGCTGATATAGAAGTTCTTGCTATGAATTTTGTTTGGTTGAATTTTGGATATTTTCTAACTCAAAGTCGTTTTGATAATCCTCTTTTGAGTATCAGTCATGAAGAATTCCTTTCTAAAAACATTCATAGTTTTGTCAAAGAACTCACGTGTTAGTTACGGTTTTGGTATAACATACAAGTTATATAAAAACTTATCAATTCATTAAATAGATCATTAAATTAACATCTTTCTATTTATCTTTTCACTGAAATATATCTGGAAATGAACGCTTTAGCAAACAAAACTGGCAATATTGTATTAATAACTTAGCTTAAGACACAGTATTTTCTTTTCCTCAACCTTTATATCTTTTCTATGAATTTCTTCCATCAGTTTTCCCTTCAAAAAATCCAATAAAAATTTATTTAAAATTAGTTTTTTACAACAAGACAAAATGCTTGACCTTTGTTTGAAAACGTATATAATTTCATTCTGTAGTAATAATAAAGGAGGGGAAAAACTATGCTGAAATGGTATTTGGTTGACGTTAAAAGTCGAAAGAACATGACTAATGTTTTAGTACAGGCTTTTTCTCCAGCGGAAGCTCAAGAAAAAGCCTCACAAGACTTAAAATAAAAATTTAAGCGCCTCTAAATTATAAATGTACCTAACTAAAAGTTCATGTTTTTCAAAAAAAACTGGTCCAAAACTTACATTTTGGATCAGTTTTTTTCAGTTTTGAATTATCTGACTTAACGCGTTTCAATATAGTTAAGCTTTTTCAGTAACTCATTATCGTCCAACTCAGACTAGCTTTGTAATTCATAATTAATGTGCAAAAATCCATTGACTGGTGACGCGCTGCATTCTTTCTATATAAAACAGTGCAAATTTCCCTTATTAAACTAAAATAAATACTCTAGAATTTTAAGACAAGGCGTGTCTCAAATATAGCACCCTAATTTGTGTTACACTCACTGAAGAAGGGGGAGATTCTATGAAGATCAACTCAAAATATTCTAGTTTCTTTAAAGTGATGCTATTTATAGTGATTGTTGAAATGATTGGTTCACTCTCAGCACTGTTTGCAGGGGATATCAAAAAAGTCTATAACAATTTGCAGCTTCCAGCTCTAGCACCGCCCGATTTTATTTTTGGAATTGTTTGGCCTTTTTTATATTTACTAATTGGTATTTCTGGCTTTATGCTTATGCGCTCCTCACTTGGGAAAAAAAGCGATAAGTTTAGTGCTTTCATTTTATATGGCATTCAATTGTTTGTTAATTTCATTTGGAGCATTGTATTTTTTAATTTGAATTATTACTGGTGGGGTTTATTACTTATTCTTATTCTTGATCTATTAGTTTTGACCTGTATTATTCAGTTTTTTAAGATCAGTAAGAGCTCCAGTCTCTTGCTCTACCCATACCTCGCATGGATCTTGTTTGCAACCTACTTAACTTTCGGGGTGGCACTGCTAAATTAAGTATTAAACCACCATGATTAACGAAAACAAAATAATTTATAGTCAAATAAAAAACGATTTCACCCGTTCGAAAAATTTCTACTTAAAACCGGTGAAATCATTTTTAATACTGATAAATAAAAATTATAACATGTTATTCAATCACAACATGTTTCATCCGCGCTTTGAAGTCATGACGGCAAATTTCAAAGGTCCAAGCCCAAATCAAATGGCCTAGAAATTCTGAAAAATGCTCATCAAATGGCTGTAACCATGGAGCTGGGATTGTACCTAATGCTGGTAGGATAATAATATGGAAGGCGATCCAAATCACAAATCCATAAACAGTTCCTTGAAGAAATGTAACTTTAAGCCAATACTCTGCAAGCCAGCAATAAAGAATAGCGAAAACAATTGAAAATCCAAAATGTAAAATCAGGCTGACAAATTGCACATGCTGCCCAGAGTAAGTAAAGTAAGCATGGGTAACTCTATAAGGAATCCCCATCTGCTGCATTAATTCCTGCGGCGGATTGGTCAGATTACGAATTGTTGTTCGTGGAGGCAATAAACCTTCCCAACCAATTTTAACAAAACCAGAAATAATTCCTCCAATTATGCCTAAATACACAGCACGCCAAAACTTTGTTCCAGCAGATTCCTTTGCGACATCCTGCATAAACAACACACCCTTTCTTCAAATTTACAGCATTTTAATCGCTCAATACTGCACAAATATATCTTACATCAACTTTTTTTCAGTTCAAGTTTTTATAAACATTAATCGTGCTGTACTAGATAACTACAGGCAATCTATTTTACTTTTAGAGTCGGAAAAAGCGTTTTAAGATATTTTTCCGGCTGCACATTTTTTAGGGATTCTACATATACTGTTTTTGTTACCCCTTCATACGTTAATTTCAAACACTTGTTATTATTTCTTTTCGTTGTATATCTAATTCCTAACTCTACTGCTTTATAAATAAGCAACTGAGCTTGATGCGAGAAATACGTCATAGAGGGTAGTAATTTTCTAGAATTGGTCAACGACTCCTTGTGTTTTGTTGCAATCTCAGTTCCAAATTTCTGCAAACTACCATCTTTCATAACATCCAGCAATTTTGCTGAAGGAGTTAACTCCGGATATTCCAAAACATTAGTGAAATGATGTAGCACTTTTGAAAATTCTTCAATCTCAATATCTAAATCTTTTATCAGCTTTAACATCTTGTTTAAAATTGTTACTCCATCCCCATGTTTAATAGTTTGCTTGTTAGGCTGCTCCAATGCGACGTGATTATTTTCATCAAAGGATTGCTTCAGATTGTTTTTAATATTTTTCTTATCAACAGGCGTAACTAAAAGATACGCCAAAAAAATCTTCAAAAAAACTAAAGCATCACGGTTGACACCATTGCGGCTGAACGGATCATTATCAAACACTCGAAACTCTAAGTAAGAGATCCCTTCAGAATGATATTCGCTTATTTTTTCTTGTCCTCGCAGTCTAACAGGACCATAAAACTCCGCAGGACCATACAAGAAACCTTCTTTAACTGCATTCTCAATTCCATCAATAAAATTTTCAAACGATGAATACAATGTTACATTAACTTGATTTTCCCTATTGTTTACGTATCCTCGATGACTGTTACGAATACTTCTAACTGGGTGCTCGAACTTAGAAGCCTCTGACTGAGAAAAGAAGCCTTTTTCTGCTACAGGACTCGCTCCAAATAGATAAGTCAACAACCAACGATTAAGCACAAAATTTTGTGCTACTCTAAAGTACAATGCATTTTTGAAACTAATTAGGCTCTTAAAATCTTCTTTATAGTATTGATACAAACACTGAAAAAAGGAATTTGAAATACTATAATTCACATGAACTCCTGTTATAATTTTGCGAGAAACTCCATATTTATTTATTAAATACTGACGATAGTCTTCATAGGCCGGTCGGTCAAAATGATCAGCTACAAATTGTTTATCCTTATCATCCATCCTAGGAGGCATGCTTAACGGCCAAATTCTCTCGTTTTTTTGAAGTGAACGGCTCAAAATGGTTTGGAGAATATCTAATTGTTGAATAACCCCTTCAACAGAATCAAAAGGATCGGTAATAATTTCACTTTGCGACTCAGAAAAATCAGTCTGCAGGTATGGATGATGACTTCTGGAACCTAATTTTTGCGGATGAGGCTCACGACTTAGCTTCCCCGTGTGATCAATTCTATGCTCTTCAACTTCAACACCGAGAAAACTTTGAAATAACTGCCTAGAAAGGTTTTCTTTTTTTATATTGTTTAATAAATTGTCCAACATCCCTTTTATCTCCTCTTAATTGCTGTATTTGTCCCCTATTATACCGAAACTGATATTTTATGGTAGCAAACATGATTTAAGCCTTTAGAATAATATTATATTTTTGATTGAATTGTCTCTAAAAGCTTTGACAAAAAACACTATCTTTTTTTATAAAATAATAAAAAAATTTTTTTATTGACAAACAAATTGTTGTTGAGTATGATAAGAACAATATTTAAAAATGATGAGAAGAGTAGTTTTGTTTTTTAGATTAGAAAGCGACCATCAGTTGGTGCAAGGGTGGATCTGAAAACAGAGTGAAGATGAACTCAGTTAGTTCTAGAAGGTGCAAGCTTGCTAGACGGTGGGAGTCGTTAATCTCCTAGGCTTTTATTGAAGCTGACAAGGCAGTTAATGCAAATCAACTGTAAACATGGGTGGTAACACGAAGTAGCTTTCGTCCCGTTATTGATATTTATCAATAATGAGATGGAAGGTGCTTTTTTATTTCATTATCTTATTCCCTACACCTAGTTACCTCGGATTACTAAAATAAAGGAGAGCACAATATGTTACCTAAAATTGGAATTGCAAGTAATCATTTAATCCATCCAACTAAAAAATTTAATACAAATTATGTCGACTATATTCAAAAGGCATATATTGATGGTGTACGGCAGAGTGGCGGTTTGCCAATCGTTTTGCCGCTGGGTAACCCGGCTGAAGCCAAGGACTACATTGAAACTATTGATGCCCTACTATTAGCCGGTGGACAAGATGTAGTTCCAACCTTATATGGTCAGGAGCCCATTCAAGAACTTGGTGAAACAGACTTAGAACGAGACCAATTTGAAATATCATTAGTCCAAGAAGCTCTGAGAGTACACAAACCGATTTTTGGCATTTGCCGTGGGCAACAGCTTATAAATGTCGCTCTAGGTGGATCATTATATCAGGACATACATCTTCAACTTGGAATCAAAACACAACACAATCAATATCCTACTGCTTTTGACGTCCCAACACATCATGTCACAGCCACTACAAATTCTTGGCTACAGGAGTTATTCGGTCAGCGTTTGTTGGTCAATTCTTTCCATCATCAAGCTATCAATATTCTTGGAAATGGTTTAAACGTTGCTGCCCACAGTGACGATGGTATTATCGAATCTATTGAATCAAATGATGGCAACATTTTTGCAGTTCAATTTCATCCAGAATGCTTATTTAAAAAACATTCAGCTTTCGCAAAAATTTTCGACCATTTAGTTGAAAAAGCAGCCAACCAAGAAAAGAAACCAGTCGAAAACTTAATTCGCTCGGTATCATAAAAAAATACTAACAAAGAATGAGATGATAACAATGTTTCATCTCATTTTTTTGTAATAATATATTTATAGCATCCTAGTCTTTTTCTGAATACTTCAATAAAAAATTCTACATCAACTATTTCCTTATACTCTAATAAATAGAACGTTTATCCTTTTATTCTCCTTATAAAAACGAACGCTATATTAACCTAAAAATACAAAATAATTAATATTGCCCACATTACATTTTATAAATGTGTACTTTATTATCGAATTTAGGTTATAATTTATCTAAAAGGAGTGATAGAGATGCTTGACTACGCTTTTATTAGGGAATTTATGCTCTTTATAAATAAGTCAGATACTAGTACTGGTCCAACCGAAAAAGAAGCTATCAATTTTGCAGCCTGTTATAATATCAGCAGACGTGAACTGGGTTACATAGAAACACTGTTATTTGAAGCCGACTTTATTACCCATAAACCAATATGTGTTGAAAAAAGATTTGTAAATTTAACACCCGGAATTTTGACAGCTGCTGGAAAAAATTCTCTGCTAACAAGCAAAATGATACTTGAAGTTGATTAGTAAAAAAGACCATGACAGATTAGTCTTCAATTCTGTTATAGCCTTTTTCATTTTGATAAAAAATTTTATTGCTTTTTTCTTCTAAGCATTTACAATGGGGATATGAAAACAGTCGAATTTTAGCATATTTACCACCCGCTACTAACATTGTTTTGAACTTGCTATGTTAGTATTCGAACAAAAAAGAATTAACTTTTGAAAAATTTTGTGCGCAAAGTTCGAGTTAAAATTACATTCTGCAGTTTTTCCCCCAAAGGAGTGATAAAAGTGACGCTAGACTATCAAAGAATACTAGTAGCAATAGATTGGAATCCAGCCTCAGAAGAAGTTTTAAAGGTCAGTGCTGCATATGCGCGCGAACACAATCTGCAACTGGATATACTACATGTCATTGACTCTTCACTGTTAAGTTTTGGAAATGTCGATATTACTCCTTCAAATCAGAAACTTTATGTACTTGAACAAGAGAACATGAATAAACTCGAAAAAAGAATGTCTATTGAACTAAAGAATGGTTCGTCAGAATATCAGACTCACATTCATCTTCGCTTTGGCGATCCACGGAAAGTAATATCGACTGATTTTCCTTCAGAATACCGCAATGATTTAATAATTTTAGGCACGACGCAAAAAAATCGGGTCCAAAGAACTTTTGTCGGCTCAGTTTCAAATTACGTCGTCAAAACAGCCAAATGCGATGTGCTTGTTGTTCGCTAAGACTAATATCTACTTCTTGGGAAAACTAATAACAGTTCCATAGCCGTGCAGCATCATATATTTTGGACCTACAGATACTCGCACAATTTCTGAATTAAACGTCACACCTATAATACCATCACCGTTTTTTGCAGCTGCACGTTCTATTAATTTTGATTTTACTTGATTGTATAAATCATCATATTGATCTACCTCGTCGATTGTATCTGCTGTCAACGTCTGTTTTGCTGTTGCATTTACTATTCCTAAAACCATATAGGTTCTATTTATATCCCGCGTCGTTAAAAACATCCCTACACTCCTTTTTTGATACATCATTACTAATTTAATTTTAAAGTAAGTTAATTCTCTTGACAAGTACATATCATAAGTGTTTTTCCTCAAGATTCAAAATTGCCATTCACAGTTGAAACAAGTGTATGTTATACTGTTGAAGTTAATGAAAGGCGGTTATTAAATGCATTTTTATATTAATTTAACGAATAATCTTAAACTTCAAATTGATCCTGACACCATAGTGACCGGTTATCGGGTTTCGGGGAACCCCAGTGAGGGAAATCTGGAAAAAGTTATTTCGACTTCTTTTTCCGAATGGCACGAAAATAATCATAGTCATAACCAAGATAATATGCTTAGTTACCTTGCGTGTATGTTGACACATATTGATTGGTTCTCCATTGGTGCAGTTGAAGACAACCATAATCTTTTTAATACAAATAGTGTTCAAAGCATCATCAAACTATAATCCTGAAATTGTAGACATTGAGCCACATCAAGATTTAGATCTTGGTATGGCTTTTTTTTACTGCTTTGCACTGCACCATCTGCAATAACACGTTAGAGATCCATCATCACATTTCCATACACTTTTCTTTTTGAAAAACATTTATAGAGACTATTAAAAAAGAGGCTTATTTTTAAGCCCCTTCTTACATTAATTTGGTTGTTATGCAAAAGTGTTCTTCAGGTTCACAAAAAGATACGATAATTTCGTTTATTTATATTAATAACTTCTTTTGTAGTACTCTTAGAGTTCATTTTCAATAAATTTTTCAACATTTGCTCTAATTTTTCGTCATCTTTCAAACGCCCTAAAATATTCTTGTCTATTTTTACAGCAAGATGCTCTTTTTTGCTAGGTACTAAAAACACTTTCGCATCGTCACTATCCGATAAAACATTTTCTTCAAGCTCATGCATAAATCCCTTTTGCATATTACAACCCCCTCATTCACACTAACTTAAGTGTACGCCTTATTTTTTTTAATTTCAAAAAAATAAAATTATTTTCACAATTATACATTTTATTTAAGTTATTCTTCTAAAAGCTTAAAGTTATTACTAAGGTCATGTTAGGATCAAATATACTGTACTTTTTATATTGCTATTATTTAATTAATTCATATATGGACTCGGCATAAATTGCAGCGGCCTTTAATAAGTCTTCGACTGGTATAAATTCGTTTACTTGATGCATCGTGTCTGGAACATTCGGAAACATTGCTCCGAAGGCAACACCACGCTCCATTAACCGACCATAGGTTCCACCCCCAACGACAACTCCATACCCCTTATTGCCAGTCTGACGTTCATACACGCCTAACAAAGTCTTAACCATTGGATCATCCAACGGCACGTAATGTGGCTCTTGAAGTTTACCTGCTAGCTTTATAGCTGCTTTTAAAGGGGCTGTTTCCTTCTCCAATGCTTTTTTGATTTTCAAAGCTTTTATCCCCCGCGGAAAACGAAAGTTAAGAATCACGCTTCCACCACTTGAATTCTTGAAATTAAAAATACCCGCATTCATTGTTAAATCACCCATCACATTATCGGTAAAATGTATACCGAAATTATTCATGCGAGAATCCTCATGCAGCCACTTCGCAGCAAACTCAATGTAGTTTTTGGCTTCGCCACCTAATTTTAATTCATTTAAAAATAAAGCCAAATAAGTCCCGGCGTTTATGCCATTTCTTGGTTCTTGTGCATGAGCTGCTTTCCCAATCACTTCAAGTTCAATTATTCCGTTGCTTTTCTCAAACTTTCCTTGAATGGGATTTTGTGAAATAAATGCATTGAACTTTTCTTCGATTGAGTCAGAATTTATACCACTTAAATGTGCAATCGCCTCTCTTGGAACCATATTTTCACGCATACCAGCCTTAAAATCGACCAGGGTTACCTCACCTTCATTACTGCCTAAAAAGTTGACACTGTAAGTAACATTTCCCTTTTCGCCATTTATTAGTGGAAAAAAAGCATCCGGTGAAAAGCCATAATCTGGTAGCGGCATTCTTTCAAAGTAATGTTTAACACATCTCCAACCACTCTCTTCATCCGTTCCTAAAATAAAGCGTACCTTTTTACTAACGGGTAAGTTTAATTCCTTGATCAACTTTAGAGCATAGTAAGTTGCCATTGCTGGGCCTTTATCGTCAGATGCGCCACGGCCGTAAAGACGTCCATCTTTGACAACAGGAATGAAAGGGTCGGTATCCCATCCCTCTCCAGCTGGCATAACATCGACATGGGCTAGAATACCTATGACTTCGTTACCTGTACCATATTCAATATGCCCGGCAATTCCATCAAGATTTAATGTTTTAAATCCATCCCTATCTCCGATTTGCAGAAACTTCTCTAAAGCTTTCTTTGGACCAGGCCCAAAAGGAGCTTCTTTGGATGCATGTTCTTCATCACACACACTTTTAATTTTTAGTAACTCCTGCAAATCTAAAAGCAATTCATTTTTTCTTTTATCAATTTCATCTATCCAATCTATCTGCATCTTTTTTCCTCCTGAAGAATCTATTATTATCCGCTAATTTTACCATAATTAGTAATTGTCTCAGTAAATAATTACATATCTCAAAGAAAACAAATTTATGCTAAAATGTAGTAAAGTTCTTATAAAAATTAGAGGGTGATCTTATCCATCAACTGCAGGAAAGTATCTTAAAACAAATCATTTTACCGCGTCCACTAGAAAGCCACAAAGGTAATTTTGGTCACATCTTAACTATCGGTGGGAGCGAAAATTATGGTGGAGCTATCATTATGTCTTCTTCAGCTGCTGTTCATGCAGGTGCTGGACTTGTGAGTTGCGCAACAGACTCCAAGAACATTACCGCACTTCATTCGATTGTGCCTGAGTCAATGTTCATCAACTATAATAATGACATTGACTTAATTAACGCAATTAATAAATCTGATGTAATAGTTATTGGTCCTGGCCTGGGAGAAAATGCTAATGCTTTGAGCATTTTGAAAAAAGTAATTCTGAATACCACTGTAAGACATTTCGTGATTATTGATGGATCGGCAATTACCTTAGTTTCTGAACAACCAGAGCTCAAAAAAATTTTGTCAACTCGTAAAACGATTTACACACCACACCAAATGGAATGGCAACGTCTAAGCGGTATGAAAATTTCTGAGCAAAAGCCCAGTAAAAACATATTAAAACAACAAGAACTAGCTGCTACGATCGTTCTCAAAAAATATCATACAACTATCTACCATATTAATGATGCTCCATCTCAATTAGAAATTGGAGGCCCATATATGAGTACTGGCGGTATGGGTGATACTTTGACGGGCATTATTGCCGCTTTTTTGGGACAGTTTCATTTCAAAGATTATGAAAAAGTTATTGATGCCGCGGTCTATGCTCATAGTGCCCTTGCACAAAAATTAGCATCTTCTAAATATGTAGTCTTACCCACGGATATTATTAGAGAACTCCAAAGTTTTATGCGCATATACGCATTACGCTCCTAGAATTCCATGTAACGCGATAAGTCCTGCTTATGATTCTTGTTTTAAGCTCTTTCTTTAGATGAATTAGCCTTTTCTCAGTTTCAAAACTTCTGAATTCGTTAATTCTCGATATTTACCTACCGTAAGGGTCGTATCTAATCTCAACGGACCCATCTCGACTCTTTCCAATGCCACAACACGCATTGAAAGAGCTCCAAACATTCTCTTTATCTGGTGATACTTACCTTCACTTATTGTTATTCTGATCCAGCTGTACCCGTCTTTGCTCTTTAAGATCCGAACTTTAGCTTCTTTAGTTTGCGTACCATCTTTAAGAAGTATTCCAGATGTAAGCTTTGCAATTGCGTTCTCATCAACAATCCCAGCAACTTTAACTTCGTAAACTTTATTGACATGGCGTACGGGTGATAGAAGTTGATGCGCCAATTTTCCATCATTCGTTATTAGCAGCAGACCGGTAGTGTTCTTGTCAAGCCGCCCGACAGGAAACAAACCTTGCTGCTGATCATTTTTATCTAGCAAATCAAGAACAGTTTTTTGATTCATATCACTGGTCGCTGATATGACACCTTGTGGTTTATTTAACATATAATAAAAAAATTTTTGATAATCAAGTATTTTGTTATCTAGTTGTACTTTATCAGTTTGCTCCTTAATCTGCTTCTTCCCATTCAGTACATTATGAGAGTTTACAGTAACACGACCATCTTTTATTATTTTTCTCACTTCTGAGCGCGTTCCCAATCCCATATTAGCTAAATATTTATCAAGTCTCATTTTCAAGCCTCACTTAATACGCAGGAAACGGCGTAAAGATTCTACCCTTTTTCCCAATATTTTATCCGCAATTCGTGTCTTAAGACACAAATATAAGTATACATATCCACCCACCATTACTGCCAAAATTAAGACAATTAATGACTGAACTCTGCTGTATTGATTAAAGAAAATGTCTCCGAGTTGGACCACCGCGAAGGCTGCCACAAACATCAACAGTGAAAAAAACAGTAAGCCATCAAACCGACGTATAATACGCTGGAAGTCCATTTCAAAATGCAAATAGAAAAAACGCAGCATCAGCACATTAGAGACCATCATCCCTATCCCGGTGGCTAACAACGGCCCAAAACCTTGCAATAAAGCAATTAGAGGCACTTGAATGATTGCTTTCACAATAAGACCGATGGCAAAATATTTTATTGCAATTTTATTGCGATAAACTCCTTGCAAAAGAGATGAAAGGACCATAAATAAACCGATCGGCAAAGCAATGTAAGAAGCAAAGCTTAGTATAAAAATGCCAGTATAATCATACGTGTAGAAAATAACATACAGCGGTTTAGCTACAGCCGCCATCCCTAATGAACATGGCAACATAACAATCAAGAACAATTCAAGTGCATCATTTATTTGAGTAGCAATTTGTTTCCTGTCTTTTTTAGTATATGCTTCAGAAAGCAACGGTATTACAGTTATTGACATTGCTGAGGCCAGTGATATCGTAATCATAATTAACTTGTTGGCATTTCCTGCAAAAAGCGCAAACCAATCATTTATTTGCCTAACACTTAGTTCTGAAAAATGCTGCATCACTGCTTGGAAGCTAAATTGATCAATCACATTATATATCGTTGTCGATACTCCGATGATAATAAATGGAATTGATTCATACAAAACTTCTTTAATAATATATCTATCTGAAATCTTTAATTTATTTGCACTTTGAAGAACAAGTTGATCCATATGTTCTTTTTTTCGAAAATAGTACAATATCAGTATCAACAATCCACCTAACGATCCAACGAATGCTGCGAAAGTCGAGTGAACTACACCAGTTACATAGCTTCCCTTTACGACACGCATAATAAAGAAAGTTGCCGCTAACATATAGATAATACGCACTATCTGCTCCAATAATTGTGACATAGCTGAAGGAAACATATCCTGATATCCTTGAAAAAAGCCACGTGTCAAACTCATAACAGGTATAATTATTAAAGCAATGGACAACGAACGATAAACAGGTACTAGATTAGTATCACCTTGTGAAATCAAGGGGGCGCCAAACCACATCACAACCATACTTGTAATGCCAATTATTATCATCAATAATAATGATCTCTTAAATAAGCGCAAACCAATTGCATATTCATTTTGAGCATTATAATGAGAAACCTGTTTCGCCACGGCTGAAGGAATTCCAGAAATCGCAATCATCAAAAACATACTATAAACTGTATATCCCTTTGTATAAAGAGCATTAGCCTGCAACTTATCTGCTCCAAACCACCCATACCAAGGAATAATATAAAGCGCACCCAAAATACGCGAGAAAATACTCCCAAGTGTCATCCATGCTGAACCTCTCAACATTTTTTCTTTTGCTGATTTACCAGGTTTCACATTTTCATCAAAATTACTAGGTTCAATTTTCTTGCTAGGAATCCATCTTGCCATTTTATTATCCTACCTTTTCGCTTATTCAACTTTATTAAGTTTAAACTGTTTTGGAATAACAAGCAATGCATTCAATTATTAGATACCATAAGGTTATTTACTCTCCTTTTATCAATGTATGCTCCATACATTTCATTCCTTAAATACCAAGGTGGTGGAGCAAAATATATTATTTTACTCCACCACCTTGTATTAAATCTTGTATTATACACCTTAAAATATTTCAACTTATAAGCCTTACTTACAAATCCTTATTACAGAAGAAATAAGCTTTACATCTAATTTTTATTTTCAGCTAGAATTCCATCAAACGATAAAATTACAGTTCTTTTTTTGCAAAAGAAAATCTATAAATCAGTCCTAATGCTGCAAACCAAACAATCGAAAAAATGAGGGACAGCAGCGTACTCTTGCTCAATGCTAGAAGAAATAATACACCAATAAAGAATATAATTGTAATAACATTAGAGAAAGGATACAGCGGCATTGGAAAAATTCTCTTTTGATCTTTATTTTGCAATCGATATTTGTAATGACAAACAACTAAAACTACCCATACAAAAATAAAACTAATTGTCGCCACCCCTGAAATAATTTCAAAAACACTTTTCGGAACAACATAATTCAATAATACAATAATAAATAAAACAACAGAAGAAAAAATCAACGATTGAACCGGAACGCTTTGGTGGCTTGTCTTACCAAAAAAATGTGGTGCTTTTTTACTATGTGATAAAACATAAAGTGTACGACTTGTACTAAAAATCGCACTATTGCAAGCTGATAATGCGGCTGTCAAAACCACAAAGTTTATAACTCCCGCAGCAACTTTAATTCCTATTCCAGAAAAAACTTGTACAAAAGGACTTGAAGTAGTAGTTATCTCGTTCCATGGATAAATACACATCAAAACAAACATGGATCCTAAGTAGAATAAGCCTATTCGTATTGGCAAACTATTGATAGCACGTGGAATATCTCTTTTAGGATCTTCAGTCTCACCAGATGTTAGACCGACCATTTCAATTCCTGTAAAAGCGAAAATCACCATCGGAAAAGCTGCTAAAAGGCCTGACCATCCTTTAGGAAAAAAGCCGCCATAGTTGAACAGATTGCCTATACTTACTTGGTGACCGCTGACATCAGTCTGAAACAAAATTAAAATAATTCCAGTCACAATTAAAGCTATGATTGCTAAAACCTTAATACTTGCAAACCACGACTCAAGTTCGCCATAAATTCCTACACTCAGTAAGTTAAAACCCAGCAGAACAAGAATAATCACCAAGGGAGTTACCCATTGGGGAATAGAAGGGAACCAGTAACCAATATAGATTCCGCTAGCCGTCAGATCCGCCATTGCAAGGCTTTCCCAGCATAACCAATATGTCCAACCAATAACAAATTCCCATCCATCACCTAAATAAACCCGCACAAAATCAATAAATGATGTAAGTTTTGTGTTAGATAATACTAATTCACCAATTGCACGCATCATAAAAAAACAAATAATGCCAGCAATTAAATAAGCTAAAATGATTGATGGACCGGCTTTTTGTATTGCAGTCCCAGAACCAAGAAACAATCCTGTTCCGATTGCGCCCCCAATGGCTATCATCTGCACATGTCGATGCGTCAGGGCCCGCGAAAGTTCGTTTTTCATATTTTCTAACAATCCTCCTAAATTAAAAAAAATTAATGCACTTAAATCTTAATAACATATGTTTCTAATTGTATAAAATTAATGTCAACGTTGCAAATAAAATTTTATGCTTTTTATTAACAAAAAAAGACCAGCATTCAGAAAAATGCTTGATCTTTTTTCCCATAATCTTTAATAGCTATATTATTTTACAACGATACTAACTAGTTTGCCTGGAACCGCAATAACTCGTTTAACATCTTTACCGCTAATAGCCTTTTGAACTTTTTCGTCATCCAATGCTTTTTTCTCTAGGTCTTCCTTTAAAATTGCCTTAGAAACTGTCAAATGCTGTTTTACCTTGCCGTTCACTTGAACTACAACTTCAATTGTATCTTCAACCAGCTTAGCTGGATCAAATTTTGGCCATTCCTCATAAGTAATTGTCCCAACGTGACCTAATCTTGTCCATAATTCCTCTGCGACATGTGGGGTAACTGGCGATATCATCTTAACAAAACCTTCAATATACTCAAGTGGCAAAGCATCTACTTTATACGCTTCATTAACAAAGACCATTAATTGTGAAATAGCTGTGTTGAAGTGCATTGCAGCATAATCTTCCGTAACCTTCTTAACGGTTTGATTATAGACACGCTCTAACTTACCATCATTTAATGTTGTAATACGATCACGTAAATTGTCCTCTTCATCTATGATTAAACGCCATGCTCGATTAATAAAGCGATTAGCTCCATTTAGTCCATCCTCGCTCCATGCAATTGATGCGTCAAGAGGTCCCATGAACATTTCATATAAGCGTAAAGTGTCAGCACCATATTGCTCAACAATATCATCTGGATTAACAACATTTCCTTTGGATTTAGACATTTTTTCATGATTGTCTCCTAGAATCATTCCTTGATTCACCAACTTTTGGAATGGCTCTTTTGTAGGAACTACGCCTATATCATAAAGAAATTTGTGCCAGAAACGTGCATATAAAAGATGAAGTACAGCATGTTCCGCACCACCCACATACAGATCAACTGGCATCCATTCTTTTAATTTGTCATAGTCAGCAACCGCACCTTGATTATGCGGATCTACATAACGAAGGAAGTACCATGAACTTCCTGCCCACTGTGGCATTGTATTTGTTTCACGCTTTCCTTTGCGTCCGTTTTTATCAACTACATTAATCCAATCATCAAGATTAGCAAGTGGGCTTTCACCGGTTCCAGAAGGCTTTATATCCTTTGCCTTTGGGAGACGCAAAGGCAGTTCATCTTCTGGTACAAGTGTTGTTTTTCCATCTTCCCAGTGAATAACTGGAATTGGTTCGCCCCAGTATCGTTGACGAGAAAACAACCAATCACGCAAACGATAATTTACTTTTTTATCCCCTGCTTTGTGTTCCTTCAACCAATCAGTAATTGTTTGGATAGCTTCTCCCTTATCCATACCATTCAAGAAACCTGAATTGATGTGCGGGCCATCCCCCGTATAAGCTTCCTTGTCGATATCACCGCCCTCAATAACCGGGATAATAGGCAGGTTGAATTTAGAAGCAAATTCATAATCACGCGTATCATGTGCGGGAACAACCATCACTGCACCTGTTCCATACGTAGCAAGTACATAGTCAGCTATCCACAGTTCAACTTTTTCTCCACTAACTGGGTTAATTACATAGCTGCCAGTGAAAACACCCGTTTTTTCCTTTGCCAGATCTGTTCTTTCCAAATCAGATTTATGCAAAACTTTTTGGATATAAGCTTCTACAGCTTGCTTTTGTTCTGGTGTAGTTAATTCTTTAACAATGTCTAGTTCAGGTGCTAAAACAAGTGCTGTTGCACCGAAAATAGTATCTGGACGAGTTGAAAAGACTTCTATTTCTTTATGCTCATGTCCAGCAACCTTAAATCTGATACTTGCACCAACAGATCTTCCAATCCAATTACGCTGCTGCTCCTTGATATTTTCAGGCCAATCAACATCATTTAAATCTTCAATTAGACGATCCGCATAAGCCGTTATCTTTAAAACCCATTGTCGCATTGGTTTACGAATAACTGGAAATCCGCCACGTTCAGTTTTGCCATCAATGACTTCCTCATTCGCAACAACAGTTCCAAGATCAGGACTCCAATTAACAGCCACCTCGTCTTCATATGCAAGACCTTTTTCATAAAGCTTCTCAAAAATCCACTGTGTCCACTTGTAATAAGAAGGATCTGTCGTGTTAATTTCTCGATCCCAATCATATGACAGACCAAGAGATTTGATTTGTCTTCTAAAATTATTGATATTTTCTTTAGTAAACTTACGTGGTGAATGTCCTGTGTTAAGAGCATATTGTTCAGCTGGCAGTCCAAATGCATCCCAGCCCATCGGATGTAAAACATTATATCCTTGCATCCGTTTCATACGTGCAATAATATCAGTTGCTGTATATCCTTCGGGATGTCCAACATGCAATCCCTGTCCAGATGGATACGGGAACATATCTAAAGAATAGAACTTTTTACGTTTAGGATCCTCCGTAGTTTTAAAAGTTTTATGTGTTTCCCAGTAATGCTGCCACTTTTTTTCAATTGTTTTATGGTCATAACCCATTGTCTTGTTCATTCCCTCCATAAGAATTAAATAAAAAAGTCCTATAGAAGCTCTTTCAAAAACTTCATATAGGACGAGAAGACTCGCGGTACCACCTATTTTCCAGTATAAAATAATCATTACACTGGCACTCTATTTTTTAACGGAAATACCCGTCCTTGCCTACCAAAAATTCAGCAAGAAACTCTAAGGTGAGTTCAAAGCGGTGCTATGTGTACTTACACCTAAACGTACACTCTCTTAAATAGCAATCTCCTCTACTAATCCTTATCAGCGTTTTATTTACATCATCGTAGCAAAACAAGCTTAAAATTGCAAGACACTACAATGTAAATTATTACAAATTCAAAGCTTTTTTCAACTCGTTGACTTTATCGGTCTTCTCCCAAGGTAACTCAATGTCAGTACGACCAAAATGACCATAAGCTGCTGTTTTTTTGTAAATAGGCCTTTTTAGATCAAGCATTTCAATGATTCCAGCTGGTCTTAAATCAAAGACTTTACGGATAGCTGCCTGAAGATCTTGTTCAGAAAACTTTGATGTTCCAAAAGCATTTACTGAAATTGATACCGGCTGTGCTACACCAATTGCATAGGCCAACTGAACCTCAACTTGAGTTGCGATTTTAGCAGCAACAATATTTTTTGCTATGTATCTAGCTGCATAACTTGCGGAACGATCAACCTTCGTAGCATCTTTGCCAGAAAAAGCGCCACCGCCATGATGAGCATAGCCACCATAAGTATCCACAATAATCTTACGACCTGTTAATCCAGCATCACCTTGCGGACCACCAACAACAAATCGACCAGTAGGATTAACAAAATATTTCGTTTTTTCATCTAAGAATTTCTTAGGAATTACAGTCTTAATAACCTTTTCGACCACATCTTTGCGAATTGTCTCTAAACTTGTATCCGCATCGTGCTGTGTAGAAATAACAACCGTATCCACTCGCACGGGTTTGTTATTTTCATCATATTCCACCGTTACTTGAGCTTTAGCATCCGGTCCTAAATATCTTAAGACATGGTTTTTTCTAATTTCAGCTATTTTACGCATCAGGCGGTGACTCAAAGAAATCGGTAATGGCATCAATTCTGGTGTTTCATCGATAGCATAGCCAAACATCATTCCTTGATCCCCTGCACCTATTTGATCTAAAGGATCGACCTCTCCTGCACGATTTTCAAGCGATCTGTCAACACCTTGTGCAATATCTGGTGATTGTTCATCAATAGATGTCATTACTGCACAGTTATCACCGTCAAAACCATATTTATTGTTGACATACCCAATTTCCTTGATTGTATCCCTAACAACTTTTTGAATATCAATATATGCGCTAGTAGAAACCTCTCCAACAACTACAACTAGTCCAGTAGTAACCGTAGTCTCACAAGCCACACGTGCATCAGGATCCTTTTCTAGCAGTGCATCTAGAATTGCATCACTTATTTGATCAGCAATTTTATCTGGATGACCTTCTGAAACTGATTCTGACGTAAATAAATGTCTTTCTGACACGATAATTCCCCCATTCAGTAATTTGGTTACAAGGCATCTTCACACAAATGAATCCTATCGGGAATGTGCTGTAACATATTTCATTCTAACACATCTTATCATTTGTTGGAACATCGATATTCAAGAGGTATTTACACGAAAAAAGCACTGTCAATTTGCATTAACAGTGCTTTACTAAATAAGTTTTACGGTCCTAGCCGGATTTGAACCGGCGATCTCCTGCGTGACAGGCAGGCGTGATAAACCCCTACACCATAGGACCATACTAATTGCGGGAGAAGGATTTGAACCTACGACCTTCGGGTTATGAGCCCGACGAGCTACCAGACTGCTCCATCCCGCGATAATTATTAAAGTGACCCGTACGGGATTTGAACCCATGTTACCGCCGTGAAAGGGCGGTGTCTTAACCACTTGACCAACGGGTCAAAAAACGGAGAAGGAGGGATTTGAACCCTCGCGCCGCTTTCGCGACCTACACCCTTAGCAGGGGCGCCTCTTCAGCCACTTGAGTACTTCTCCATATTAGAAATGTATAAGCGGGTGACGAGAATCGAACTCGCGACAACAGCTTGGAAGGCTGTGGTTTTACCACTAAACTACACCCGCATAATTTTTATGGCGCGGGACAGAATCGAACTGCCGACACATGGAGCTTCAATCCATTGCTCTACCGACTGAGCTACCGAGCCATAAGCATAAAATATAATCAAAAATATCTTAACTATAAGCGGTCCTAGCCGGATTTGAACCGGCGATCTCCTGCGTGACAGGCAGGCGTGATAAACCCCTACACCATAGGACCATACTAATTGCGGGAGAAGGATTTGAACCTACGACCTTCGGGTTATGAGCCCGACGAGCTACCAGACTGCTCCATCCCGCGATAATTATATTAAAAAGGAGGATAAGAGATTCGAACTCTTGCGTGGTTTTACCCACCTGACGGTTTTCAAGACCGTTCCCTTCAGCCAGACTTGGGTAATCCTCCATAATTTAAGCACCAATCATGCTTGATAACACATCAAAACTAACATACCAGCACTATGGACCTTGTAGGACTCGAACCTACGACCGGACGGTTATGAGCCGTCTGCTCTAACCAACTGAGCTAAAGGTCCAAGTTCTATACAAAAGATCTATCGCGGTGAAGGGGATCGAACCCCTGACCTCCCGGGTATGAACCGGACGCTCTAGCCAGCTGAGCTACACCGCGATTTGATTTATCAAAGAAAAGATGTTTTCTCATCTAATCGGGAAGACAGGATTCGAACCTGCGACCCCCTGGTCCCAAACCAGGTGCTCTACCAAGCTGAGCTACTTCCCGATGAATATGCACCCAGTAGGAGTCGAACCTACAACCTTCTGATTCGTAGTCAGACACTCTATCCAATTGCGCTATGGGTGCAATATAATTAAATGAAAATGCCGAGGACCGGAATCGAACCGGTACGGTAATCACTTACCGCAGGATTTTAAGTCCTGTGCGTCTGCCAGTTCCGCCACCCCGGCAAAAACGTGACAAGCGGAAGACGGGATTCGAACCCGCGACCCCCACCTTGGCAAGGTGATGTTCTACCACTGAACTACTTCCGCATAATATGGTGCCGACTAGACGATTCGAACGCCCGACCCTCTGATTACAAATCAGATGCTCTACCAACTGAGCTAAGTCGGCAAACTTACGTTTGCAATCACAAACGACTTAATTATCTTATCATATAGGTGCATCATTGTCAAACAAAAATTGACCTATGAGTCGTGACAGGCTCGAACTGTCGACCCTCTGATTAAAAGTC
>NZ_AYZD01000007.1 GCF_001436755.1 Liquorilactobacillus aquaticus DSM 21051 | reverse complement strand
TTATATCTGCGAATAAACCACAAGTTTTACTTGTGGGGGTGAAAAAGCTTCAGCGTGAAAAACTCCCTTTCGATATAATAGTTTTTGGCTACCAACCAAGACTAAAATCGAAAGGGAGTTTTTGCTTTGTCTAAAGACGCTAATAGCTTAGCACATACTAGATGGAATTGTAAGTATCACATTGTTTTCACGCCCAAATACAGGAGAAAAGTAAT
>NZ_AYZD01000006.1 GCF_001436755.1 Liquorilactobacillus aquaticus DSM 21051 | reverse complement strand
ATCTCCGTCAAAATGGCATGGTTGACGATGTATCTTTTATTGATGGGACAAAGATTTTAGCTGATGCGAACAAATATAGTTTTGTTTGGAAGAAGAATACGATTCGCTTTGATCAAATGAATCGAAAAAAATTAGTGAAACTTCTAGGTGAACTACATGAAGCTAAAATTGTCGATGAAGTCCCGGCTGGTTCGAATTTAACTCCTGAATTGTTAGACACGATGATCAGTAAAGTTGAGGATCACTTAGTGGTATTGAACGAAACCGTTGAAGCTACGAAGCAGGTCTCACCGAACCCAGCTAAACAGCAACGTCGTACCATTAAATCTCAAAAACGAAAACTTGACGAGCGGTGTGATAAAATGCGTGAACATCAAGCCCAACAAGTAATCTATGGTCAACGCAATAGTTACTCTAAAACGGACCACGATGCCACCTTTATGCGGGTCAAAGAAGATCCGATGCAAAACGGTCAATTAAAGCCCGCCTACAACTTTCAAATTGCCACGAGCAATCAATTTATCACGGGATATCAGTTGTTTCAGAACCCAACTGACACCCGAACGTTACAGACATTTATTAAACATTTAAAGGCCAACGATACGTTAGGTACCACCATCGTCGCCGATGCCGGATACGGTTCTGAAAGTAATTATCGGTACTTAGAAGACGAACTTAATCAGCATACTACCTTGATCCCGTATGGAACGATGCTTAAAGAGAATAGTCGAAAATGGCGCAGTGACGACCGTAAAGTTATGAACTGGGATTATTACGCCAAGGATGATTATTTTGTCAATCCGCAAGGAGTGCGATTTAACTTTAAGGCGTATCGCCAGAGAACCGACAAATATGGGTTTACTCGTGATTTCAAAGAATACGTTGCCGAAAAATTTAATGAGAACCACCAACTGATTCCCGCTGCATTAACACCAAAAGAAAATCTAAAGAAGATTTCCGTGAATGAAAGTTGGGAATACTTTAAAGCTAAACAACGGGAGTTGCTTTCAGCTCCAAAGACCGGTCAAATCTACGCTCAGCGCAAGATCGATGTTGAACCGATTTTTGGTAAGATGAAGGCTTCTTTGCGTTTTAATCGCTTCTCAGTGCGTGGATTTGAGAAGGTCACCAAGGAAGCTGGTATCGTCGTCATGGCATTAAACATCATGAAACTGGTCACGTTAGGGGCCAGTTTAAAAAATCAAAGACTTAAGCAAATAGGACGGGAAACCAAAATTCGGTTTCTCGTCCTATTTACTTATACAGAGGCTAGTTATGTCACAGCCTC
>NZ_AYZD01000030.1 GCF_001436755.1 Liquorilactobacillus aquaticus DSM 21051 | reverse complement strand
AGCAAGATTACTGGGATTGAGATGGCACAGGTGGCAACGAAGGTCATCTTAGGAAAATCTTTAGCTGATTTAGGTTATGAATCTGGTTTATATCCTGAAAGCAAATCAATTCATGTCAAAGCTCCAGTCTTCTCATTCAGTAAATTGGAGGATGTTGATAGCTACCTTGGACCAGAGATGAAGTCGACTGGCGAGGTCATGGGGAGTGATCACACCTTCGAAAAAGC
>NZ_AYZD01000005.1 GCF_001436755.1 Liquorilactobacillus aquaticus DSM 21051 | reverse complement strand
GCAAGCCCTTATAGGGCTGAAAAAAAGCCACCAGCTATGCTGGTGGATGGTTACTTCTGTCTAAAAACGTTACATAAGTCAGAATTTTGGTACTCAAGGTTTACCGGCTTATGGAACGTTCTCTGCTTCGAAGCCAAAATCACTTGGAGTTTGAAACTATCCAGTAATTGTCTTTATTGTGTTCTTTAAGATATTTTTTGAATTCCTTTGAATGATAAGCCTTTTTTAGAGCAATAGCCCACTTTTTATTGATGTTTTCTTTAGTAGTTGCAGCAACGAGCTGATACTCTGCTCGTACTGTTTCTGGAAGCAATATTTTGCGTGTCGATATTTTGGCACTGTAAGCAACTGATCCAGGAAGAATAATATAGTCAAAATTTTTGATTGAACGCGGAATAGTGGATGAATCAAGCTCAGTAATGCGTAAATTATATTTATTTGAAGCAATATCCTTATTAGTCGCAGTAATTGGATCGGTTCCAGCCTTTAATGTGATCCATCCGGCTTTAACTAAGAGATTGTAAGCACGTGCGGTGTTTGCTGGGTCGTTTGGGATAGCAATTTTGGTACCTGAGCTCACAGTACGTAATGTTTTTTTATTTGCGGGATAAATGCCTGTTGGAACAGTCGGAATTTTTGTTATCGCAGTCAGTTGTGCTTTCTTTTCTTGATTGAAATTTTTTAAATAAGCGGTATGTTGATCAACATTTAGATCGATTTGGTTATCACTCAATGCAATATCTGCATTCAGTAAATTATTGAACGTTTTGTTAGTGACTTTATAGCCTTCTTTTTCTAAAATTGGTTTGATACCATTCAGGAATAATTCGCTGTATGGTCCTGGAGAACTGCCTAATCTAATAGTCTGCTTTGATTCGTTGACCGATGATGCTTTATGATCGAATGATAAAAAACCGATGATGAGTAGGATAATCACGATAATTGCTATAACCACAGTAAATTTTATTTTTTTCATAGCTAAACCGCCTTAAATATATTTTTAAAACTTTTTTTGTACAAATTTCTAAAATGATTGGCAAAAAAACTCACGACACAAATTTTTTTTGTGTCGTGAGACGAAAAATCGTTGTACCACTCACGGTTGAACGCGTCTATTATTAATGGATTTTTTAATAAACGCCATTGGCTGTAACGGGCTTTACCGGCTCAAGCTTGCATTTTTGAATTACTGCTCGCATGACCATAACTTAGAGACCATCTTCCTCGGCACTGCAGTGTCAGGCTCTCACCTTTTCCTGACTCTCTTCTAAGATGCATGGACAAGTACTCATCTCATCACTGTTTATTTAGTAATGACAATATAACAAAAATATTTATATAATGTCAACATCATAATGCCACTTTTTGTTAATTGAATTTTAATCATAGCTGATTATTGTCAGATGGCATGACTAATGCAGCTGATCGTTAGTCATGGCTGAAATTTGGCATGGTAGGCTAATAGTTATCGAAAATGTATCAGATTTGTTAATGAAATTCAGAACCATACGCTAAACGAAGTAATAGTTCAGGCAAGTGAATAGGCGGTAATAAGCATTCTATACAAATGGGTACTCGAAAAATCAAAAACCATGATAAAAAAACGTTGACCTTTTAATTGAATTGTCATATTATCTTAATAAAGACAATTGTGCGTGGAAGAGAAGAGTAGGTCTATGAGTGTGATATAAGCGACTGCTGATAGTGTAAGGGCAGATCATTAAAGTAGGCTGAAGATGAGCTCTGAGCTGTCAGAAGGTAAGATAGTGTTTGCTTACTGACCGGTTGTGCCCGATAAAGCACTAAGCATTCTCAAAAAAAAACTGGAGTGCTGACAAAGTTATTGCTTATTTGAAGCAATTTGAATTTTGGGTGGTAACACGAATTTTATTCGTCCCTTCTGTACTGGTTAGGTGCAGAGGGGATTTTTTTATTATTTTTTTAAGTGGAGGCTTTGAGCATGAGAAAACAAAATGAAAAAATATCATTATTGGTTTTGAACTTGATGCCGAATAAATTAGAAACGGAAAATCAGTTGAACTACGTTTTTAGCGATAACAATAAGCGCATTGAAAAGACATATTGCTATCCAGGAACGCATCATTTTAAATCAGTGCAGCCCAAAGAAGTTCAGGAACGATATTATAAATTTGATGAATTACAAGAAAAGTATTATGACGGATTGATTATTACAGGAGCACCAGTCGAACATATTCCCTTTCAAAGAGTTGATTATTGGGGAGAATTTTGCAGAATAATCAAATGGTCGGAAAAACATTGTAAAAAAGTTTTGCTACTTTGCTGGGCTGCACAGGCGGGAATGCATTGCATTGCTGGGGTCCCCAAAAAAGTGTGCTCAGAAAAAAAATTTGGTATTTATAAATTGGACATTCAATCTGAAGATCATGAATTGCTTGAGGGGATGGACCATAATATTTGGATGCCCTTTTCAAGATATTCAACGACTGATAAGAACAGTATAAGTACTGAAAAGTTTAATATAATTGCTGATTCTTTTGATGTTGGGCCTGTGATCATTGAGACTAAAGATCAAAAATTTACTTTTGTCACAGGTCATCCAGAATATGAAACTAAAATGTTGGATAAAGAGTATAGGCGAGATATTTGTAAGGGAAAGAAAATAAAAAGACCGGCAAATTATTACACCGGTCAAAACAATAAGATAATAAACACTTGGACAACCTATAGTCAGCAACTTTTCAATAACTGGCTAAATGCGTTATAAAATTTGAAATAATTATTCTTTTTTGTAGGGCGTCAAACGCAATTCGCTAGATAAATATTCACCCAAGTACACGTCACCGATATCGGCGAATCCTCTTTTTTGAACTTCAGTATTCAACCATTCTACGTTTTTATCAATCAATTCGAGGACATCGATATTTGGCTGACCGTCTACTATAATTGGATAACGGATATTTTCGTCGCCGTATTCGATGACAACGAGTTGTCCATTTTGCTCAAGAAGTCCGCTTTTGACTTTACTTACCTCATAAATTCCGTGAGATCTTAAGCGGAACATTAATTCGCTTGCTGAAACTCCTCGTCTCAAGCATTCATTTACATCGACTTGCCCGTTTTTTATCAGGACTCTAGGTTTCCCATCAATGATGTTTTTTATGTAACGATTATGTTCTTTGAAAAATTTTACAATCAAAACAAGCAGTGTCCATATTAAAAGAACCATGACAAATTGCAGAATAGTGATGTCGTTATTATATATAACTCCTCCAATGATACCACCAAGAACATAGTTTTGAACTTGATCCATGGCAGTGATTGGTGCAAGATTTCCTTTCCCCAGAAGATTGATCTGGAAAACCAAGCATAATATTCCTAAGGCAAACTTAATGATTATAGGGCTGTATAGTTCCATCTTTCCTCCTAATTATTCTCAATTGATATTTTTTTGTTCATAAGATGGGTTTTAGTTAAAGTGTAATTGGACTGATCTGAGCTCAAATTAGTACGATAGTATGAATTTTTGATCTTTACAACCACACCATCGGTTAGTTGAGTAGAGTTGACTAATATCTCTGAAGAATTCAAGTGCTTATCTTTAGCAAGATTCTCAATAAATGTCACCATCTGTGAAGATTGTGAATGGCGACTTTCACTTTGGATGTAATCTGAGTACTGCAAGCCCAGCATGAACAAGAGAAGCAGCAGTACAATGATGCTCAAATCACGGTATTTTGTTTGAATTCTGTGACGCCAATAGAGAGTACTAACGATAAAAAGTACCAAAACTAATATAAAAGTTACAATATATTTTATGAAATCATTTAGCTGAAGCTGATTTTCAATATAACTTATTCCAAAAAATGTCATATTTCCTCCACGATTTAAATTTAAGTAACACTTCCTTTTCATTGTACTATTTACATTATTCTTTTTAAAATGAAATAGTTTTTTTAATTATGAAAACATGAAAATATGAGAGCACATAGCATGAATACTCCATCATCCAATGAATCTAATAGGCTAGTCAAACTAAAAGTAAATTAAAAACAGATTACTTTAAAAAAATTTAATAGTTTAAAAGATTGTGTTAAAATATATTCGTTGATGTTTTATGAAAAAGATTAGACTGTTTTGAAAAAAATGTAAGCAGCATGGATTTTATGTGCTTTTTAACCGCAGTCTTGAATTAAAGGAGCGATTTTCATGAGTGAGCAAAAAATACATTATAAAATGTACAAAAAAGGTAAAAACTGGATTTTTGCAGTCCTTGCTGTAAGTACGTTCAGTATCGGAGTTGCAGGGACGACTGATAATATTAAGGCTGCAAGTTCTGGAGCAGATACTGCTACAAGTGTTAGCCAAGATAATAGTAGAGAAAGCAAAGGCAATCAAAGTTCTTCCAAACCAAATGCCGTAGCTGAGACATCAACTAGCAGCACGTCAAATACTGTTCAAAGCACTAAACAAGGAAAAGAAAATACACAAAATATTGAAACAACAAGTGCAAAAGAAGTGTCTAGTTCAAGCGTTTCGAATAAAAATACATATAATAATGATACAAATGCTGCCAAAAGCAGTTCTTCAAGTTCACAAAGCAGTTCTCCAATTGAAAAAGATGACAGTAAGAGCCAATCGACAAGTTCAGAGACTGTCAGTGAAAGCTCAACCACGATAGCGGAACCGTCAGTTGATGACACGACCACGAATGTTCAAGGTGGAAAATATGTTAATAATAATGATACTTGGACATATCTTGATCAAAATGGAAACTTACTTAAAGGATTGAAAAAAGTTGACGGAAACATTCAATATTTTAACCCTCAGACGGGCGCTCAGATTAAGGGCGAATATGTTTCGGCTAACAGCAAAGTATATTATTTTGATAAGAATACCGGTAATGCAACAGCGTATACATTGGAAAGTAACGGCGTGACTAAAGCTTATACAGCTGATGGCAATGAAGTGAATTCAGGCTTTTTTATTGATCAGAACGGAAATGAGTATTATTTTATCGGTTCTGGTCAGTATGCAGTGGGTATAAAAGAAGTCGCCGGAAATACCTATAATTTTGATCAAAATGGACATTTGTTAAAAAACGTCACGAAAACAATTGATGGTGCTTTATACTATTTTGATTCTGAAACAGGAAAGGGTAAAAAATTACCTGAAAAAGCATTGCAAGAAACATCATCTGCAAAAGAAGTTGAAGAATATGCGGCACATAATACAGCTGCTACCTATGATGAAAAAAGTTTTGAGAATGTGAATGGCTACATTAACGCTGATTCTTGGTACCGTCCAAGAGATATTTTTCAGAATGGTGAGAATTGGGTAGCATCAACTCAAAATGATTTTCGACCGATTTTAATGGCTTGGTGGCCTAGCAAAAGTGTGCAGGCCGATTATTTGAATTACATGAAGACAAAAGGCCTTATTAAAACAGATCACCAATTTTCGGATAAGGATAGTTCTTTAGTACTGAATGACGCGGTTGAGCAAGCTCAGACAGCGATGGAGCACGCCATTATGGTCGCCGGAAATACGAATTGGTTGCGAATACTAATGTCTTCTTTCGTTAAGGAAGAGGCAATCTGGAATTCATCTTCGGAGGATGTCAAATACGCCGGTCTTCAGTTACAAGGGGGCTTTTTAGCTTATCAAAATAGTGATTTAACGCCATGGGCAAATTCTGATTATCGTCAGTTAGGAATTACACCAGGGTACTTAATCGGCAAAAGCGGTAAAGATGCTGAATTTTTGTTAGCTAATGATATTGATAATTCGAATCCTGTTGTGCAGGCAGAACAGTTAAATTGGTTGTACTACTTGACTAACTTCGGCTCAATTACAGCTAATGATGATCAAGCAAACTTTGATGGTATTCGGGTCGATGCAGTAGACAATGTTGATGCAGATCTTCTAAAAATCGCTGCAGATTATTTTAATGCGGCTTATGGACTTAACCAAAACGATGCAACAGCTAATAAGCATCTTTCTATTTTAGAAGACTGGGGCTTGAGTGATCCAGAGTATATTAGCCAGAAGGGTTCTTCACAGTTAACAATGGATGAGTACATGGCTGCCCAACTTAATTACTCATTAACTAATGCCCCTGGACATAATGATAAAATGGCTCGTTTCATCCAGTGGTGTCTGGTCAATAGAAGTGTTGATAATACTGAAAATATAGCGGTACCTAATTATAGTTTTGTGCGGGCACACGATTCTAATTCTCAAGATCAAATTAGACAGGCTATTAAAGATGCTACTGGCGGTGAGTATGGGAAATTTACTTGGGAAGATCTAAAGGTTGGTTTGGAAAAGTTTTATCAGGATCAAAATTCGACTGTTAAAGTATATAATAAATACAATATTCCAAGTGCATATGCAATGCTTTTAACTAATAAGGATACTGTACCCCGAATTTATTATGGAGATATGTATCGTGAAGGTGGTCAATATCTTTCCCAAGAAACAATTTACTATAACACAATAACTAACTTGCTCAAGACACGCGTAAAGTATGTTGCTGGCGGTCAGACGATGTCAGTTGATCAGCACGATATATTGACTAGTGTTAGGTTTGGTAACGGAGCAATGAATGTTAGTGATCAAGGAAATGCTGCCACAAGGTCCCAAGGGATTGGAGTAATTGTAGGTAATGATCCCTCTTTGAAACTGGGTAATAATGAAAAAGTTATTCTTCATATGGGAGCTGCTCATCGAAATCAAGCTTTTCGGGCAGTAGTTTTAACGACTAGTTCTGGATTGAAAAATTACGAAAATGATTCTGATGCGCCGATTATATATACAGATAGTAATGGGGATTTGGTTTTTACAAATCAAAATTTAGTAATTAATGGTGTAACAGAATTGAACACAAGCATTCAAGGTGTAGCTAATCCCGAAGTTTCGGGATATTTGGCAGTTTGGGTTCCTGTAGGTGCAGATGAAGCCCAAAGTGCAAAAACTGAAGCAAGCACTGATGCATCAACAGATGGTAAAGTTTTCCATTCAAATTCAGCGTTGGACTCTAATGTTCTATTTGAAGGATTTTCTAATTTTGTTGCGTATCCAGAATCACACGAGGAAAATGCCAATGTTGTTATTGCTGAAAATGCGAACTTTTTTAAGAGTTTAGGCATAACTAGTTTTGAATTGGCACCACAATATCGTTCAAGTGGAGATGGTTCGTTCTTAGATTCGACCATTGATAATGGTTATGCTTTTACTGATCGCTATGATCTAGGTTTTGGAACACCAACGAAATATGGAACAGTTGATGATTTAAGAACTGCGATAAAGGCTTTACATCAGGCAGGTATACAAGCAATTGCCGATTGGGTTCCAGATCAACTGTACTCGTTATCTGGTCAGGAAACAGTCACGGTAACACGGACGGATGATCATGGAAATCCATATTCGGATTCGAAAATTAAAAACACCTTGTATGTTGCAAATACAATTGGCGGTGGAGAATATCAGGCAAAATATGGCGGTGAGTTTTTGACGCTGTTGAAACAGAAATATCCAGAGTTATTTAGTGAGACACAAGCCTCGACTGGAAAGCCAATTGACGCAAGCACTAAGATCAAGAGCTGGTCTGCTAAATACTTAAATGGGACTAATATTCTTGGGCGAGGCGCAGATTATGTTTTGAAGTCTACTGATGCTGACAAGTACTTCTTTGTCGGAGATGGAGAGAATGTGTTTCTGCCACAAGTGCTAGTTTTAAAAAATGATCAGCAGAAATATGCAGCAGGTGATAAATCACAAAGCCGCTTTTTTGTTGAAAACCACGATAGCAATAAGTGGTACTTGATAGATCCTATGACAGGTGAAAAGCAGACTGGGTTCCAATATATGGTCGACCAAAATAAAACCGTTTATTACAATAACGCTGGTCAGATGCAATATGGGCAGCAGCATGTGAATGGACACTGGTATCTGTTTGATAACAATACTGGGGCGATGAAGACCGGATTTCAGCGCATCAAGAATCAGAGCAAGACAGTGTACTATAA
>NZ_AYZD01000029.1 GCF_001436755.1 Liquorilactobacillus aquaticus DSM 21051 | reverse complement strand
AATCGGGAAGACAGGATTCGAACCTGCGACCCCCTGGTCCCAAACCAGGTGCTCTACCAAGCTGAGCTACTTCCCGATGAATATGCACCCAGTAGGAGTCGAACCTACAACCTTCTGATTCGTAGTCAGACACTCTATCCAATTGCGCTATGGGTGCAATATAATTAAATGAAAATGCCGAGGACCGGAATCGAACCGGTACGGTAATCACTTACCGCAGGATTTTAAGTCCTGTGCGTCTGCCAGTTCCGCCACCCCGGCAAAAA
>NZ_AYZD01000028.1 GCF_001436755.1 Liquorilactobacillus aquaticus DSM 21051 | reverse complement strand
CACTGGTATCTGTTTGATAACAATACTGGAGCGATGAAGACTGGTTTGCAATATATCAAAGATCAAAATAAGACTGTTTATTACAATAACGCTGGTCAGATGCAATATGGGCAGCAGCATGTGAATGGACACTGGTATCTGTTTGATAACAATACTGGAGCGATGAAGACTGGTTTGCAATATATTAAAGGCCAGAAGAAGACAGTGTATTACAATAATGCTGGTCAGATGCAATATGGACAGCAGCATGTGAATGGACACTGGTATTTGTTTGATAACAATACTGGAGCGATGAAGACCGGTTTGCAATATATTAAAGGCCAGAAGAAGACAGTGTATTACAATAATGCTGGTCAGATGCAATATGGGCAGCAGCATGTAAATGGACACTGGTATTTGTTTGATAACAATACCGGAGCGACGAAAATAGGATTTCAGTATATTAGAAACCAGAAAAAAAAGGTTTACTATAATGCTAAGGGACAAATGGTTTATGGTAGACAGAAAATTAACAATCATTGGTATAATTTTGATGTGAAAACAGGTGCTTTAAAATAAAATAGTAATTTAACCGAAATAATATTTTGGGCGCTTAAAAAATGGATTTCCAGGTAATTTAAAAAGGTCATTTAAATAGTAAATAAGGGATTGAAGCAAAATTAATACTTTGCTCCAATCCCTTATTTTATTAGGACAAACTACAATAACATCGGATTTATTTCGATTGTTAGGATATTTTTAGTAACTATTTGATTTTTAAGGGAGCAAGCTGTTCCTCAATTTCACTAAGAGATGCATCAGCTTGAATAAGCGCAGCAGCTGTGTAGGCTCCTTCGATAAAAGCTGTGTCATATAGATGGACGTTTTTGTCTGACATGTCGATTGCTAGTTCTAGGTTCATCTTTGAGCTGCCAATATCATAGAATGCAAGTAGTTCAGATGCTTCGTTTTCCTCGATAGCAGCTAAAATTTTTTCCATGCTAGTTCCGATGTCGTTGTCATTGGTTCCACCAGCATCCGTCAAAGAAATATCTGGGCCCGCTTGAATAAGCAGTTTAGGCAATCCTTGTGCGACTTCAGGAACGTGAGATACAAGAATAATTCCTAATTTTTTCATAATGTTCCCTCCGTTTCCAACAGTGCAGTGAATAAATAACCACTTGAAACAGCTCCTGGATCTAGATGACCGATCGAACGCTCACCTAAATACGAGGCACGGCCCTTTCGTGCTAACATGTCTTTAGTTGAAGCGATAGCGTCATCGATTACTTGTTGAGTGATGGTATCATTTTGTGCAACCGGTGACCAGACATCGATCATGGTTTTATCGCCTTCAGTTGCCCCTCCACGTTTTTTAATCCCTGCTAGTGCCACATCTATAAGTTGGTTGATGTCTTGTGTATCACTGCTTTTTTTTGCCATTTCTAAGAAAGCAGTTCCGTATAAGGGTCCTGAAGCTCCGCCAACTTTGCTAATCAGGCCCATCGCAATAGTTTTAAGGACAGTTTTTAAATCAGGATCTTGAAGTTGGGCTAGGCCCTGTTTAACACCTTCAACACCGCGCATCATATTGTTTCCATGATCACCGTCGCCGATTGGAGTATCTAACTCGCTAAGGTAATCTTTATTTTGTTCTATCTTGAGATAGAATTTATTCATCCATTCTTGTGTGTTTTCAGCTGTCAGCATATTATCTCTCCTTTACCAGGCAATTGTTTCAACAGGATAGTTAAGGTACTTCAACCACGTGCTGTCTGCCAATTCAAAAACTGTCAGTGAAATTCCAGCCATCTCAATCGAGGTCATATAATTTCCAACTTTCATAAAAACAGGTTTGATATTCTGAGTCTCAAGTTGGTCTAATAAATCATGGCTGAAGATATATTGTTCCATTAATGGAGTTGCCCCCATTCCATTGATTAAAACAGCATATTGATGTTTTGGATCTAAATGCTGCTCCTGATTGATTTTAGCTAATAATTCTGAGACCAATTTTTTTGAGCTTTTGATCTTCTCTCGACGATATCCCGGTTCACTATGAATGCCGACACCATATTCAATTTCGTCATCGGCCAATGTAAAACCTGGTTTGCCGACTTCAGGAACTGTTGCAGCTGAAAGAGCAACAGCAATTGTACTGATGTGAGGTAAGGCTGCTTTGGCGAGCTTCTCAATTTCATCTAAACTGGCTCCTTGATCTGCTGCCGCGCCTACCAGCTTGTGCATTAGAACAGTACCTGCAACTCCTCGACGTCCCTGTGTGTAGAGGCTGTCTTCAACAGCAATGTCATCATTAACAATAATCGACTTAATTTTAATGTCGTCTAATTCCGCCATATCTTTGGCCATATCAAAGTTCATAACATCGCCTGAATAATTTTTAATGACAAGAAAAACTCCTTTTCCATGATCTGCTGCTTTAATAGCAGCATATATTTGGTCTGGAGTCGGGGAAGTGAAAACTTGTCCCGCAACGGCGGCACTTAACATACCCTTTCCTACGAAGCCAGCATGTGAAGGCTCATGACCGCTGCCGCCGCCACTGACGATTCCCACCTTACCTATCATAGAGTCTTTGTCACTCCTGACCATCGCTTCTGATCCAGGGATTCTTTCAAGATATTGCGGGTACGCTCTAACCAATCCGTCTACCATTTCTGGAACAGCATTTTGAGGCTCATTAATGATCTTTTTCACTGATTTCACGTTCCTTTCCATTACAATCTCAATTCTATCTGAATACGATTACATTGTAAAAGAATGTTACTTGAAAATATGAATCCATAAAAATATTTTAGTAGAGTGAGTGCTTTGAGATTATATTTGCATTCATCCAAAAAGCAAGTACTTGCTTTTTGGAGAGGAGAGAGTATAAACTAGCTGATATAGAAAAGTGAGGGGTTTTTATGATGAATATATTAGATAACGAAATACTTAATAGGATCGACAAGACACAAATGAAAATAAAAGAAAGTAATTTAGATGCATATGTAGTTACCGATCCAGAAGATATATGGTATTTGACCAACATTAATTATAGCCCTGAACAGAGGCCATTCCTGTTTCTACTGTTTCCTGATCAAAAACCGTTATTTATTGTTCCAAAACTAGAAGAAACGCACGTTGAAGTTCCATACTTTACCTATAATATCGATACCTACTTTGATGTGACATCAGAAAAAGGACATAATTGGTATGAGGTGCTTGCAAATGTGCTTGAAGGAAAAAAGAGGGTTGGTATTGAAAATAATGCACAGCTTTTTATTACACAGGAAGAACCAAATATTAATTGGATTTCAAAAACTATAATAAAAGAATTACGCGCAGTCAAAAGCGCTTATGAATTAAACAAAATAAAATTTACTGCTAAACAATGTAGCGATGTTCTCTGTCAGACCTTGGATATGGTTAAAACAGGTACAGCGATTGCGGAAGCTTATATGCTGCCGTACAAGATGAAACAAGACATTATTCAAAATAATTTCAGTATAACTAATAGAATAACTAATTGTGTGTGGAATGCTGATTATAGCTATATGCCGCATAGTATTCCAGACTTAGATTCAATTGTAAAAGCTGGACCTAATATTGATATCTCTATTTTTAGGATAGCCGGTTATGCAGCGGAATGTGAAAGAACATTTTTTACAGAGGAACCAACAAGTGAAGAAGCAGAACATTTCCAGCAGATGATGGCTGCTAGAAAATTGATGCTAAGCATGATTCACCCAGGAGTTGAAGCGGCTGAGATTGAAAGGAAAGTTCTGAATTGTTTGAAGGAGTATGGAGTGAACGATAAGGTTCTTCATCGCCCAGGGCATGGTATAGGACTCAATAATCATGAAGAACCAACCTTATCATTGGGAAACAGCACTAAACTTAAAGAAAACATGGTGATCTCAGTAGAACCCGGAATCTATTTCAATAACCATGGGGGATATCGTCATTCTGATACTGTCAGGGTGACCAAAGATGGATATGAATTTTATACGAAAGCTCCGGATAAATTGGATGATTTAATATTGAAATAGGATTAGTGTTTCTAGTTCTTCAGTACTGACAGTTAGTTAGAAATAGAGATGAAAAAAACGGCTGGTGCAATTTTTATTGCTAATAGGCTGTTTTTTTAGTAACAGTGAAGAAAGAATTTTAGAAAAAAAGAATGTGAAAAAAGCTCAGTGATAAATCAAATAATATAAAATCTTTAATATTTACTAAGAAATCTGCATTTTTAAAGAAAAATTTGCGAAGTTTGTGTAATGGCGCTATATTTTTAAGGGTGGAGAGATTTATTAATTTATGCTCAAAGCAAGATGGGGCTAATTATATTTAAGAAACAAAATAACTGCTTGTCTCCCTTGGAGAATGAGTAAAAGATCTGGTTCTAAAATGCCCGTCAGTATTAATACTCTAATGAGCCACTGGACTGTCAGATAACAGAGTGACTTCTTGCCTAGTAAAATGGAGGATACTATGGGAAAAGAAAGTACAAGAATTAAACTAATCAAAGCCTTTACCCAATTGCTGGTTGAAAATGGGTATCAGGCGGCTACTACAAGCAAGACGGCAAAACTTGCAGGGGTTAACGAAGGATCCATCTTTAGGATTTTTAAAAATAAACGTGGGTTACTGCAGGCTTTAATTGATCAGTGTATGCAAGATATAAAGTTATTGCAGCATGCCGATATTGCAAAAATGACAATTGAAGAATGCCTCCAAAAAAGTGCTCAGCAATATCAGGCGTTCATGATAAAGCATCAAGCACTAGTGGTAGTTGGAGTAAAGGAATCACTGGAATTAAGAGAAGTGGGCGAAGCAATCGAGAAAGTGTCAGCACATTTCAAGGAGGTAATTGAAAAAATTTTGATGGAGAAAGCAGAATCCGGCTGTCTTTCTAAAAAGATAAACCCTAAAATTCAAGCAAATAATTTTATATGGTTGAACTTTGGTTATTTTATAACAAATAAGAGGTTTAATTATACTGAATCGAGAGGAATTGAAGAAAACGAGGATATGATTTTGAAGGAACATGTTCTTGAGTATATAAAGGGAATAGTTTAAGATAGTCAGCGACAGGAAAGAGGCTGGAACAAAAATGTTCCAGCCTCTTGTACTACCTTGCAATAGTCGTATTAATATATTTTAGCGGTCCACTCTTTTCGCTGTATTCACATTTTTTGAAATCTTAAAATGCAGTTGGTGTTAATTCAGTGGGTATTTGTGAAACGACGTTTCAATAAAAATTTATAAGCAAAAGTAAACTTCTTTTTCTCTTAGTTTAAAAAAACAATTTGCTGGCAGCCATAACAACAAGCATAAGAATGCATGAACAAATAAAGGCTGCGGCGAAGGCATTGCGGCCACGGTGGATTATAGTGTCAAAATTAACGTTCATCCCTAAAGCTGCCATCGCCATGCCTAGGACGATATAGGCAAGTTTGACCAACAGAGCTAATACACTGGTTGGTATAGGAAGAAAAGATCCAAGAATACTGGTGAGAATGAATCCGGCCATAAACCAAGGTATGGGTAACTTGGCTTTAGCTCCCTCAGAGTTAGACTGTGGATGTTTTTTTTGATACCAAATACCGATCAGTAAAGCAACAGGAGCTAGTAGCAGAACTCTTGAGAGCTTAGTAATGATGGCAGCATCCAGTCCCACTGGCCCCGCTGCGCTGCCGGCTGCAACTGCATGCGCTATCTCGTGCAAGGAGCCGCCGGTGAAAACGCCAAATTGAGTTGGAGTCATATGCAAAAACGGTTTTAAACCGATTTCGATTAATGTAAAAATAGTTCCAAGTATCGCTACAGTTGCGACTGCCAGTACTTCGTTTTCTTGCTGCTGTTTTTCTTTGTCTTTAGAAACCTTAATTTGAGGCGAAACGCCCATAACGGCAGCCGCTCCGCAGACACCTGACCCAGTCGCAGTTAAGATAGCCAGCTCACGTTCGACCCCCATCTTTCTTGAAACCCAATAAGTTAGGAAAATCATTCCAGTTACTATACATATTGCTAGCAAAATCGATTTAACGCCAGCTTGTGCTAATTGAACAAGGTTTAGTTTAAAACCAAGTAGAATAATACCTAAGCGCAAAAATTTATTTGAAATAAAGCCTGATTCGGATCTGGCTTGTTTAATTAGAGTTGGCTGAATTTGCAGAATAATTCCTAACAGCATCGATAATACCAAAGCACCAACAAGAGATAAATAAGGCAATTGTGCTAAAAATGATCCGATAATAGCACAAATAAGTGTTATGAAAAATGAAATCCAAAAGCCGGATTTTCTTAATTTGTTAATGATTGACAAAACGTAACCTCCTTGAAGTAATAATTAGAGTATAACTAATTTTTTGAATAAGAAAAAATAATGATTTATTATTGAATTATAATTTATACTTATATAAAAGGAGGAGTGACTTTGTTAGATCAATTATATTTAACTTTTTTAGTTTTGACGCGAACGCATTCATATACCAAGACCGCTGAAAAGTTGTATATTTCCCAACCTGCTGTAACACAGCAGATTCAGCGTTTAGAGGAAAAATTAGGCTTGAAGCTTGTTCATTATCATCGGCCTAATTTAAAAATTACGCCAGCTGGAGAAGAGTTAGCAGACTTTTTGCAAAGAACTAGCGTGCAATCACAACAGTTACTTGAACGGATTCAGACACCGAATAAGTTTCAAGAAGTTAATTTCAGTACAACTCGTTCACTTAGTGAGTTTTTAGCGCCACAATTGATAGAGGAGATTGCAGCGCGCGGTGAATTTAGAAAAATAAGCTGTCATGTTGGAAATACAGAACAAGCGCTAACAGCAGTAAGAACTGGGAAAAGTCAATTTGCATTGGTTGAAGGCAATTTTGATAAGAAAAAATTTGGATATAAGATAATTAGATCAGAGCCTTTCATAGCTGTTGTTTCAAAGAAACATCCGTTAACAAGGTATAAAAGTCTCACATGGAGTGATCTTGTGAAGACGCCTCTTCTTGTTAGGGAAGAAGGATCAGGTTCGCGCGAAATACTAGCAAGCCTTGCACGAGCAGAGAATGTTAGTTTGAGTGATTTTGAACATTTGATAGTTATTTCTGAGCCACTTTTAATTAAACGCTTGTTGTTAGACGGAATTGGTATAAGTTTTCTATATCGTTCACTGGTAGCAGATCAATTGAAAAATAGTCAGTTAGTGGAGTTGCCAATGCTTGACAATGGACAGACAGCGCACGATTTATACCTAATATATGCAAGAGACAGTTACTTCAAGAAGGATTATGAAGAGTGGATAAGCGTATTAAAATAAGCAAAATATATTTAAAAGAACTCGGTCAAAAGTTAAATTTGATCGAGTTCTCTTATTAGTTCCGTTTAAACTTTGGATTACGCATAGAAAAAAATACTGTATTTGTAATCTCACTTTAGTATTCAAGTTTTACCGACTTATGACATCTTTTGCCTGTTATCGTAAGACTTTAAAATTATAGATTATTTGCAGAGTAGTTCGTAACACTAAAGATTACCCTTTCAGGTTCAATTGTATTTTTTTATTGATCTCCAATAGAATGGTAGGAATAAACATTGCCATGAGACTAATAGTCCATTGAAAAGGGGACAGTTGTACTAGACCAAATGAACTTTGTAATGGTGGGATCAATGCAACCAGAACAATGATTGCTGCAGCAATCAGCAAAGCAATATTCAAAGCATGGTTTGACTTGATTGACGCTAATGTTAAAGGTTCACGGGTTTTAATCGGGTAGATATCGATCATAGAGCCCATGGACAATGTTAAGAACAACATTGTCGCGCCAACTGGAGAGTTATTGTCAGTCAAAATGAAACGCCCAAGAGCGTATATTGATAAGGTTAGAACCGTATAGATCATTGAACGGATAAACATACGTGAGCCGACACCGTTACTGAAAATACTTTGATTACTTGGAATAGGTGATTGACGCATAGCACCTGCTTCTCCTTGTTCACGTGAAAGATAAAATCCTGGGATCCCGTCAGCTAAAACATTTATCAGTAATAATTGTTCTGCGATCAGTGGGACACCCCATCCGAAAAGAACACTGCCAACCATTAGAAAGATTTGTGCAAAATTAACACTGACCAAAAACTCGATGGCTTTTAAAACGTTTTGATATATTGTACGTCCAGAAGAAACGGCCGCGATAATCGTTGCAAAGTTATCATCAGTTAGGATCAAATCTGAGGCTCCCTTTGCGACCTCGGTCCCCGTGATGCCCATAGCTATTCCTACATCTGCGGCTTTAAGAGCAGGTGCATCGTTAACACCGTCACCAGTCATGGCAACAACTTTACCCTGTTGTTGCCAAGCTTTGACAATTCTAATTTTATCTTCAGGCGAAACTCTTGCAAAAACACTAGCTTTGTCTATTTTCTGGTTCAGTGTTTTGTCGTCCCATTTTGTCAGATCTGCTCCACTTACAGCAAGATCTCCTTTTTGATAAATTCCAATTTGAGTAGCAATCGCACGTGCCGTTGTTTTGTGATCACCAGTAATCATGATGGTCTTAATACCAGCGCTTTTGGCTTGACGAACAGCTTTTTTTGCTTCCGGACGTGGAGGATCGATTAATCCGATAATACCGGCAAAGGTCAGCTTCTCTTCGAGATCTTCAATGGGCTTTTGAGGCTCTTCTTCAAATTCACGATACGCGACACCTAAAACACGCAAGGCGTCATTTGCAAATTCGTCATGGATTTTATTTATTTTCTGTTTGTCGGAGTCGGGGAGAGTAATTGGAAGTTTATCTAGAGCACCTTTTACGATTAAGAGAAAATGTCCATTTTTTAATTTGTGCAGAGTAGACATTGTTTTTCTTTCTGATGAAAAAGGCCTTTCGGAAATTCGAGGCGCATCTTGTTCAAAATGCTCGCGTGAAAGATGATGCTGGTGCAGTAGTCGAATGATAGCAAGCTCGGTTGCATCGCCTTCAATATGATCTTCCTCGACAACAGCGTTGGTATCCAACGCGAAAAGACGCATTAATTTGGTTGCTGAATCACTAAGTGGGTGCTTGACTTTTATATTTTCAGGTCTGTTATTAAATGACCAGAGGCGCGTAATTGTCATTTTATTTTGTGTTAATGTTCCTGTTTTATCAGATGCAATAACGTCGACGCTTCCGAGAGTTTCAACTGAATTCAACCTGCGAATAATTGCATTGCGCTTCGCCATGTTCTGAACACCGACTGAAAGACTGATCGTGACAATGACGGGTAAAGTTTCTGGGACTGCAGCAACTGCCAAAGAGACACCAATCATTAAATTATCCATCACATTGCCTAACTCATGCAATGTGCTGAGAAAGAAAATAAAAATACCGCTGACGATAGCAATAAAAGTCATGATAAGAGAAAGACGAGAGAGCCGCCGCTGTAAGACTGTCTTATGCCTCTTAGTAGAATTAAGCAGGTCTGCAATTTTTCCAATTTCAGTTTTCATTCCGACTGCTGAGACGATCATGGTTCCAGTTCCGTGTGTAACTAAAGTTCCTGAAAAAGCTTTGTTTACTTGATCACCAATGGAATCGGGAACTGTTTCTGGAGCTTTTGTCGTCTTTTCAACTGGCTCACTTTCTCCTGTCAGTATTGCTTCATCAATGTTTAAAGCATTCAGTTTTTTTAATTCTCCATCTGCGGGTACTTGGTCCCCAGCATTTAAAGTAATAATGTCACCAACGACAACATCGGAAATAGCAATTTTCTGCGTTGTCCCCCCACGAATGACGTTCGCAGTAGGCTCACTCATGTCTCTAAGTGCAGCTAACGATTTTTCGGCACTGTGTTCTTGATACAAGCCAATCAGGACATTTAAAACAACGATTGATCCGATCACAATTGGTTTAGTCCAGCCTCCGTCATATGAAATTGCCATATATGCCGACAATGCCACTGCAAACAACAGAATAAGTGAAGTTATCTCGGTCAATTGAAGGAAAAGTTTTTTCAAAATACTTTCTTTTTTGGCATCTTGTAAAATATTTCTTCCGAATTTTTCACGGTTTTCTGAAACTTGTGCAGAGGTGAGCCCCTTTTCTAGATTTTCCGTTTGTTTTGGTTCAGGAGTTGCCATTTTCTCACTTCCCTATCTTTTTTATAGTAGTTTTTAAATTTTGAGAAAAATACGACTAGAAACAATATGCTCAAATTTAGTGTAACAAAAAATGTATTTTTTTTTAAATATATGAACTTTTGACAATATAATTCTTATGTCAGAGAAATCTTTCGGTATTTTTAAATGATATGAAATTCAACAATTTAAGCGCTTAAAAAAATAGAATAACGTTTAGAAAAAGAGTATTATGGCGGTGTAGATAGTAAGCATTATACAAGTGGGAGTGATGATAGAATGATCCAGAGGAAGATAGAAACAGATGCTGTTGCTTCCAGCAAGGGAAAAGAACTTTTTGAATTGCTGGGATCTTCTATGCAAGGCCTGACTGAAGCAGAAGTGGAGAGGCGTTTAGATTATTTCGGACCTAACGAAATACAGCAGACTAAGAAACGATCGCAACTACGAATTTTTGCGAAAAATTTTGTTAGTTTAATGGCTCTTTTATTATGGGTCAGTGGAGCAATCGCGCTTTTTGCGGGAATGCCAGAACTTGGCATTGCCATTTGGCTCGTGAATATCATTAACGGACTCTTCAGTTTTTGGCAGGAATACGCTGCCCAAAAAGCGACAAACTCATTGAAAAAAATGTTACCGACATACACGACCGTAATCAGAAATAATAATAGTCAGCAGATAGATGCAAAAAAGCTTGTTCCAGGGGATATTTTCCTAGTTCAAGCAGGAAATAGCATTTCAGCTGATGCAAGAATTCTTTCGTCTGAAGCCTTAGAGATTGATGAATCAGCTTTAACTGGAGAATCTGAAACTGTAAGCAAGAGTAAAAATTATCTAAAAACAGAGGGACAGTTCGGACAAAATAACATTATTTATGCTGGAACGACTGTTGCAAGAGGAACGGCGACCGTCATAGCTTTTCATACAGGAATGGCTACAGAGTTCGGGAAGATCACCAACTTGACACAAAAACAGGGAAAGTCGAAATCGCCACTGCAGGTGGAATTAAACCGTTTGACTAAGCAAATATCAGTGATAGCAATTATAATCGGGTTGATTTTTTTTCTGGCGGCTGTTTTTTTTGTGCATTACCCGTGGAATAAATCGTTCGTTTTTGCATTGGGAATGATTGTAGCTTTTATACCAGAAGGGCTATTGCCGACTGTTACACTATCATTAGCACAAGGCGTGCAGCGAATGTCCAAAAAACATGCGCTTGTTAAAGAATTAAGCAGTGTTGAAACATTAGGTGAAACAAGTGTCATTGCTTCGGATAAGACTGGAACTCTAACACAGAATCAGATGACAATTAATCATTTGTGGCTCTTAGATGATAATTTTAAAGTTACTGGCGAAGGATATAGTAATAATGGACAGATTCAAAAGGAAAAACAAAAAGTCGATATTGAGAAGCATCCAGATCTGAAATTATTATTAACTATCTCCGCATTAAATAATGATTCGAAATTGGAGAAGACTGTAGACGAGAAAACAAAAGTCATTGGAACACCAACTGAAGCGGCCCATATAATAGTCGCTGAAAAAGCTGGTATCGAAATTGAGCGGCTTGTTGAAGAACAACCGCGTCTTAAAGAATTGCCGTTCGATTCAAACCGGAAGTTAATGACGACAATTCATTCGGTTAATGGCAAGAAAATTGCCTATGTGAAAGGTGCTCTGAGCAGCATTATGCAGCGCGCAAATAAAATTCGTGTTAATGGGGAAGTCCATGTCTTAAACAATGAAGACCGCAAATTAATTGAGGCAGCGAACAAACATTATGCATCAATGGGGCTCCGTTCATTGGCACTCGCATATCATGAATTGACGGAACATGAGGTGCAAATGAATGATCAGACGGTTATTGAAAATAATCTGGTTTTTATTGGCTTAACGGTTATGGCAGATCCACCCCGACCAGAAGTTTATGCTGCAATAAAGAAATGCCATGATGCAAAGATTCGTGTCATTATGGTAACAGGTGATAGCGCACTGACAGCTAAGAGTGTGGCTCTTAAGATCGGAATGGTCAGTGAAAAGGTACGAGTGATAACAGGTGAAGAACTTGAAAAAATGGATGATCAAACTTTGCGTGATGAGATCAAACAAGAAGTTATTTTTGCGCGCGTTGCACCTGAACACAAGTATCGAATAGTTAAGGCGTGCCAAGCCAATGGTGATATTGTTGCATCGACCGGTGACGGAGTAAACGATGCTCCTGCTCTGAAGCAGGCTGACATAGGTATTGCGATGGGGGTTACGGGGACAGATGTTGCTAAAGATGCAGCTGACATGATATTGACTGATGATAATTTTGCTTCGATCGTTGCAGCTGTTGAAGAAGGTCGGACAGTCTATAGCAACATTCAAAAATTTTTACTGTATATTCTAAATTCAAATGTTCCTGAAGCAATTCCATCTGTTTTGTTTCTTTTTTCACGAGGAATGATCCCGCTGCCGTTGACGGTCATGCAAATTTTAACCGTTGATCTAGGGACCGATATGCTGCCAGCATTAGGACTGGGAGCTGAAAAAAGCGAACCAGGCGTCATGGAACAGCCGCCACGTGCACGAGATAGCCATTTGCTTTCACATTCAGTTATTTGGAAGGCTTTCGCATGGTATGGAGCCGGCGCGGCATTGATTTCAACATTTGCATATTTTTTTGTAAATTATTTACATGGGTATACGATTTCAAATCTTGCGGAACACGGTGCAGTTTATGTTCAAGCGACAACAATGACTTTAGCAGCAATTGTATTTTGCCAAGTGGCTGCAGCAATCAACTGCCGAACGAAGAAAACGTCCGTTTTGACAATTGGTTTTTTCAGTAATAGACATATTATTTGGGGGATTGTCAGCGAAATTATTTTATTAGCGTTGTTGATATATGTTCCAGTTTTGCAAGGGTTGTTCAACACGATTTCTATTGGTTTTGTTGAGTGGATCTTTTTAGTTTCAATTCCAATTCCGCTCGTTTTGATTGAAGAGACGAGAAAGTATTTTGTCCGGCGTAAGGTGAAGAAAGAGGAAAACGTTAATATTTGAGGTGCTTTGTATTCAAATGTGTTTTACTAAAAGATAGAAGTAATAGATGTGTTGGAAATCTGGAATACTTGAGTGAAAATATATTTAGTCAGATTTTTTGGGTGTGTCAATGCAGATCTGCTTTTGAATTTATGGGCCGTGGTGAAATTTTGTTTTGCCATAGCCCATTTTTATATCGAACAAAAATTTAATTTACAAAATCATAAATTGTAGTGTAATATTGATAAAGTTGAGCTTAGTCAACAAGATGGAGTATGGTATATCCTTGAAAACCTCCATAAAAAAACAAAGGAGATCTACACATGAAAAACATACATCATTCACGCACTTCAAATGAGCTTGCGGGCGTAACGGAATTAGGTAGTAATGAAACACATTATTCCAGTGATTACGATCCGTCAGTCCTCGAAACATTTGTCAACAAACATCCCCAAAATGATTATTTGGTGACCTTTGATGGTTACGAATTTACAAGTTTGTGTCCTAAAACGGGGCAGCCAGATTTTGCTAACGTCTTTATTTCATATATTCCTACAGAAAAAATGGTTGAAAGTAAAAGTCTTAAATTATATCTTTTTAGTTTCAGAAATCACGGAGATTTTCATGAAGACTGCATGAATATTATTCTCGATGACTTATATAAACTGATGAATCCAAAATACATTGAAGTTTTGGGACTATTTACGCCTCGTGGGGGGATTTCAATCTATCCTTTTGTAAACCGTGTTAACCCAGACTTTGAGACTGAAGAATTACGCAACTTAGCATTTCAGCGAAAGCTAAATTTTTTAGGTAACATTCAAAATTATGGGCGCGCAATTCGCTAGGGGGGGCGTTTTTATTATGGGACAAGTAGTTTTATTATCTGGTGGAATGGACTCTGCCACGTGCCTAGCACTTGCTATCAAAAAATATGGAGTTGAGCACGTTATTACGTTGGCTTTTACATATGGTCAAAAACATGACTTAGAGATTATCAATGCACGTCAAGTCGCACGCTTTTTTGGTGTCAAATTGTTGGAAGCGGCTGTTGATCGTAAAATATTTACCGGCTCAGATTCTACATTGCTTAAGGGCAATGGAGCTATTGAAGAAAAAAGTTATTCTGAGATTATGCGAGAAAAAGGTGCCAAAATTGTTGATACTTATGTTCCCTTTCGAAATGGTCTAATGCTCTCACAAGCTGCTGCACTTGCATATAGCAGTCATCTGGATGAGGTTGCATATGGAGCTCACGCTGATGATGCGGCAGGGAATGCTTATCCAGATTGTTCACCAGCTTTTTATGAGTCGATGCGTGCTGCAATTGTTGCTGGAACAGATGGAAAGGTAACAATGACTGCGCCCTTGATAGAGCTGACTAAAGCCGGCGTTGTTAGCCTTGGTCACCAGCTTGGAGTACCGTTTGAGTTGACTCGTTCATGCTATGAGGGCCGTGAGTATGCTTGTGGAAAATGTGGAACTTGTCGAGATAGGATTAGTGCTTTTAAACAAAACGGTTTGAAAGACCCAATTAAATATGAACAAACTCCTGATTGGAATGCTTAGAACTTATTCAAAATACGAAAAGGAAATTCAATAAAATGGAAAATAAGAATATTAAATTACTAACAATTAATGCGGTTTTAGCAGCTATTTATGTTTTGCTAACAATGCTTTTTGCCAGTTTTTCTTTTGGGGCTATTCAAATTAGAATTGCAACTGCTCTCTACCAACTGGTTGCGTACGATAAAAAGTATTTTTGGGGAATGGTTTTAGGTGTAACGATTGCCAATCTTTTGTTTAGTCCTCTTGGACTGCTAGATATTTTGGTTGGATGGGGTGTCACGGGCCTCGGACTGGCTCTCGCTATTTTGATCAATAGGAAAGTCAAGAAACTAGCTGTTCGTTCTCTGGTTGTGGGACTATGTGTGTCCTTTGGAATGATTTTTGTTGCTCTAGAATTGGTTTATGTTTCAAAAGCACCATTTCTGATTACTTACGTTTATCTGATAGCCGGACAAGCAGTTTCACAAATTATCGGTTATGTGCTGTTCGGTATTATTAATACTAAGATCAGCTTAAAACGTTTAATTGAGCAATAATGACAATTTAAAGAAATTTTACAATTAAAGACATTGGTGAAAATGAGTTTTCGAAGTTAAACGAATAATGTTTAAAAAGACGGAATTAAGGGAAATAAATTTCTTGATTCCTTTTTTCTAACTAATTTTTCAAGCTTGCATAATGTTCTGTATTCAGTTTAAAATTGAATTAGTATTTAGAAAACGTTTCCGTTGAAAACGAAGGGAATGATGTAAGATGGTCATGGATGCACTAGGGATGTCTGAAGCGCTCCGGGATGGTAAAATCGACCGATTAGAACTTATCAAGGAAAGTTATCAAAAAATAGATCAGCTAAATGGTAAATTGAACGCTGTAATTCAAAGACGTGATGAGCGTGCACTACGAGAAGCAGAAAAATTTGTTGATAAAGGACAGCCCTTTGCAGGTATTCCATTGTTATTAAAGGGACTCGGGCAAAATCTTGCAGGGGAGCCGGATACTAATGGAGCACGTCTGTTGAAAAATAATTATGCACAAGAAACAGATAACTTTGTTAATCGTCTTCAAAAAGCTGGTTTTATTGTTATTGGTCAGACCAATGTCCCAGAGTTTGGCTTTAAAAACATTACTGATCCCACTTTATATGGAGCAGCACATAATCCATGGAATTTGCAATATTCGCCTGGTGGATCATCGGGTGGATCAGCTAGCGCAGTAGCTGCCGGAATTGTTCCAATAGCTGCGGGAAATGATGGTGGAGGTTCAATAAGAATACCTGCTTCTTTCTCGGGATTGATTGGTTTGAAACCCACTCGGGGACGCGTTCCGGTTGGGCCGACATCTTGGCGTGGGTGGCAAGGTGCAGCAATCAACTTTGCATTAACTAAGTCAATACGAGATACAGCTGCTTTATTAGATGCTTTGCAGATTGTTCAACCAGCAGCACCCTTTCAAACTCCATTATTCAAGCCTGGATTTTTGGCACGAATTGAGCAACCCTTTAAACGAAAACTAAGAGTGGCGTACAGTATTGAATCACCTGTTGGCTCAACTGTAAGCCAGGAGGCTAAAGCAGCTGTTTTAGAAGTAGTCACTTTTTTGAATAGTCTGGGAATTCAAACCAATGAAATCGAAAATCCCTTAAACGGTCCTGAATTGATGCAAAGTTACTACATTGTCAATGCTGGAGAAACGGCAAGCATGTTTCAAAAAATTGAGCAGAAAATAGGACGTAAAGTAACATCTGCAGATATGGAGCTTACAACGTGGGCTATTTACCAAGCGGGATTGCTGTTGAGTGCAAAAGATTATAGTAAGACATTAAGTTTATGGGATGAGGCCAGCGCTGTAATGGATCGATTGTATGAGAGTTATGATGCATATTTGACACCGACAACGGCTTATATAGCACCCAAAATCAATGCAGAGTTAATTACAGTGAAAAGTTTAAAAAAAATGCGGCACGTGACAGAATTAAATAAAGACGAACGGCTAAACTTGATCTCTGAGTTTTTCGAAAGAAGTTTAAAGTTGACACCATTTACTCAACAAGCAAATATGACTGGACAGCCTGCGATCAGCTTACCGACCTTTGTGTCTAAAAAAGGACTGCCGTTGGGAGTTCAATTTATTGGCCGTAAAGGGGATGAAGCTACTTTAATGCAGTTGGGACGGTTATTTGAAAGAAACCATATGTTTAAAATGTTAGACGAATGAATGCTAAAAAAAATATTTAGTATGGAATATCCCATACTAAATTGGAAATAATATATTAAAGGCTGGGTTAAAAGATATTTTGATCCAGCCATTTTAAGCGTGAAGCTTTTTAGCGCGAGCAATGAACGCTATTTGGAATTACTGAGATTGCGGGAAATTTACTAATTTTTACTGCAACCCCTAGTTACGATGTTAATTAAATTCGTGAAAGTTTGCTTAGAGTCTTCACAAGGTTTGTGTAACCTCTTCTGGCTGTTTAGGATTTTCTTTAATAAAACATTCCAAAAACCACCAGTTGAAAAGGTCATAATATAGTTTATTTCAGTTTGGGTGCCTTGTATATGCCAAGAAACTTGAAACATGGTATAAATTTTTGCTGATTGGGGTGTCCACATAATCAATAAACGATTGCATAAATTGCTTTTTATCAGCAAACGCAGGTTTTCTTTTTCAGGCCACCAAAAATTAAAAAAGTTTTTAAGATAGTTTCAAAAGAAGTGTTTGATATTTCAATTTTTTCTAATTATTTCAGATAACGGTTGATTGTATTATGGCAATAATAGTCAACTAGATTATCCTTACTTTTAAAAGAACGGTAAAAAGTACGTCTGGCTAGTTGGGCTTCGGCAGCAATTGCTGAAAATAAATATTTGAAAGATATGTATGATGGGAATAGGAATCTTAGTGAAGCATCTCAGAAAATCGCAAAAAAAAATGCAGTGCTAAGTCAGGAAGCTCTAAGCAGTTTTATGACTGTTGTTAAAAATAATACAGAGATGTCATCAATGGAATCTCAGTAGATGGAAAAAGCTATGCTTGAGATAGTCGTTGGACAGTCTAAAATAACGCAGACTACTGGACTCTTTGCTCAAAGCGAAGAATTAAAAACAGCATTCCAGTATATCCAACATACAAAAAATGCTAAAATAACACATACATTTAGTGAGACATACATCTTTGCAGCAACTTTTGTGCTGCTCTGCTCACCGATTGCGTTATGGTCAGAGGAGAGAAAAATCCAAAAAACTAATTTTATATAAACGGATTTACATTGTAAAAAGTTTTTTGAGAGATTTGCCAATCGTCGAAAGTTGAGAGTGTCACCTAGAAATCGCACATATATTTTTGAATTGGTTGTGAGTAACTTAGAGGTAAACGGGAAAACTTGGACAGTGGAACAAGTTGATTCATATAATTTTAGATCAATAGAGAAATTGGATCAAAAATTAACTTTTGATCCAATTTCTCTATTGATTACACATAAACACGTTCCATAAAGTAAAATTCTTCGTCTAACCTCGAATTAATTACTCATAGCAAAAAAACATGTTATATTCATAATTTCATACTAGTACTCAATTTTTATCGACTTAGGGAAAATGCTCTGTTTTAGGGTCAATCAAGTCGCTAAATGATATTTTCTAAAAATTTATTTTCCTATTTTATCAGTCTGACTAAATGTATTTTAATAAAAAACTCTGTACTAGTTCAACTCAAAGTGTACCTGTTTTCCTTCTATCCGGAGGCTTAGGTTTTTACTTGGGTCAGGATCAAAAAGGCCTAGATCGATAATAGTACTTTCGGGGGTCTTTTTAATTTGCTTTAAGCGTGAATGTAGCCCTTTTTTAATTTCTTTAAAAGTTTGTGAATAGTAAGTTGCTTTTTTTGCTGCAACTGACAGGGTAAACCCTTCATTTTGAAAAAAATTTATAGTGTATATTTGAAAAACGGCATCAAACCTAAATTGATTTTTTTTGCGTTCTCCACAAGCTTGAATATATCCCTTCTGGTTCCAGTAGCGTAATTTATTTTGAGGGACATCCGTGATAGATGCAAGTTCCGGAATGCCCAAATAGAATTTACTGTCTTCTAGTATTGTTTTTACGAAATCATGAAAATCAATTACCTCTGTCGGCTTTATCTGTTTATCCATAATAGCCTCCTTTGCTAAATATCTTTAATAACATTATAAATAAAAATAATAACATTGTAAACTAACTTTACATAAGTGTTATAAAAAGTTATAATTCAAAGTGCACTTTTGATAAGTGAGTATAGTAACGAAAGAAGGAATAAATTTGTCTGATGTAAAAGAAAATAAAAATAAAGAGTACAATCTTTTTTTGTTAGTGGCTATTTTGCTAATCGGTACTTTTTGTACGGTTTTGAATCAAACCATTTTAGCAACAGCTTTACCGACCTTAATGAAGGCTTTCGATGTTTCAACATCTACAGTTCAATGGCTGACGACTGGTTTTTTGATGGTCAATGGAGTTATGATACCTGTTTCAGCCTGGCTGTCGACACGTTTTAATACGAAGTGGTTATATATTGTAGCAATGAGTATTTTTGAAATTGGGACGATAACTGCATGGACAGCTCCAACATTTGGCTTTTTGCTTGCAGGACGGCTGATCCAGGCCGTCGGTGTCGGAATATCAATGCCTCTTCTGCAAAATATTATGCTCTCTGTTTTCCCAGCAAATAAACGTGGGGTCGCAATGGGTATGGCCGGAGTCGTTATTGGTGTAGCACCGGCTATCGGGCCGACCCTTTCTGGTTTTGTAATTGATACATGGCATTGGCGTGATTTGTTTGGGATGATTATCCCAATTGTTGCCATTGTAATCATAATGTCGTTCTTCTACATGAAGCCCGTGCTTAAGACAAGCAAGTCTAGTTTAGATTGGGTATCACTGACACTTTCAACAGTTGGTTTTGGCTCTCTTTTATATGGTTTCTCATCTGTTGGAGATAATGGGTGGACTTCTGCCATTGTGCTTTCAGCGTTAGCAATTGGTGCAGTATTTATTGTGTTATTTGTCTGGCGCCAGTTAAAGATTGAAAAACCATTTCTTGAGTTACGTGTTTTTTCATCAGCTGAGTTTACGATTGCCACAGTGTTAAGCTCAGTGGTGATGGTTGCAATGGTTGGAGTTGAAATGATAATTCCGATGTATTTGCAGATGATTCATGGAATGAGTGCTTTTCATTCAGGCCTGCTGCTTTTGCCAGGTGCACTTATGATGGCGGTTATGAGTCCTATTACAGGGAAAACTTTCGATCGTCTTGGCGCGCGTAGGCTAGCAATTTTGGGCCTGTTCCTTTTAACAATCGGAACAATACCGTTTGTTTTGATTACTAAGCAAACACCAACATTGTATATTGTTTTGTTATATGCACTGAGAATGTTTGGAATATCAATGGTAATGATGCCCGCAACTACAGCAGGAATGAACGCTTTGCCTATTGAACTTATATCTCATGGAACGGCTGTTAATAATACGGTTCGTCAAGTGGCAAGTTCAATTGGAACGGCGATTCTGGTCTCGGTTTTATCAAATACGACGAAGGGGCAAATGCCTGGAAAACATTTGTTGCATTCTGCACCCTTAGAATACAAAGTAAAGGCAATCAATGCAACGATGACGGGATATCATGCGGCATTTTGGATTGCAGTTGGTTTCAGTATTGTTGGTTTTGGACTGGCATTCTTTTTAAGTGATAAAAAAAGAACGAAGAAAGAAATTTTAAAGAATAAAAGGGGGGAAGCCTAATGATTATTTTTGCATTAATCTTTGGTGCGATCGCTATCTTCACAAGCTTTATTTATATTGAAAAAGTACTCCCCAGACTGCTATGTACATTTATTTCAGGAGTTATATTAGTCGGATCAATTGGGGGCATTGTTGGCAATTACTACGATCACTTTGGAATGCATAAAGTAACAGAAACAACTATACAAAAAATTTATTCAGCAGATACTACTGGTAAAATGAATATGATCCTTTTTCAACCCATTGGAACTGCGGGCAAAGAGAATGTTTACATTTTTACAAGACATGAAAATGCTAAAAAGGTTAGCCACACTAAGGCTAATGAGTATACTTCAAATAAAATCACACTTACTAAGGGCAGTGAAGCAACTTTAAAGACAACAAAGGTCCGTTGGCAATATAAATCTAATGCATATAAGTTCTGGTTTGGCATTGCCAACAATAATAATAAGTTGATAAAAAGGACGAATCGTTTTTATATTCCGAAGAATTGGTTTGTACTGTCAACGCAACAAGCTAAAGAATTGAAGAAAAAAATGTCTAGCAGCAGTTTTCAAGCTAAGGCTAAGGAAGAGGCAGCAGCCTATGTTGAAAGTAAAATAAAGGCTGCAATTGTGCAAGATCCGAGCCTGATGACTGATAAGAATAGACAAAAAAAATTGACTCAACAACTTGCAGCAGAATATCAAGCAAAATTGCTCAAGGAAACAGTTTCTAAAATAAAATAGTTTAGTATGTTGCAAAATAAATAGATAATAAAAAGCTTTGAGATCTAACTATTGTTGAAAATAGTTAGGTCTCAAAGTTTTTTTAATATGCTATATAATCATCTAATTTTTGAACATTACTGATAATAATGCGGCGATTGTTTTTGGAACTATTTCCAAATTCGATAACCTTTTCTTCTTTTAGTTTGCGCATCATCCGGCTAACGCTAGTATGATTAGCAATACCGCAAAAACCTGCGATATCTTCATTTGTAACATTAAAATCAATCATGATTTTCGAACTTTCGGGCAATGGTTGCCCAAATTTAAATGCCATATCACGCAAGAAACTAGCTAAAGCTCCCAGTTTGCCATTCATTGTTAAACGCTGTAAACGCGATGAACTTTCGGACAAACGGTGACGATAGTATTGTTTAACATAGTTTTGTAAGCGAAAATTTGAATTTACATATTTCCAAAATTTAACTCGATTTATTTGATAAAACGTTGCTTCGCTAGATTCAATTCTCACGTTGAAAGGTTGTTCGTCATACTGTAATGCTTCATCATGAAGCAGAGAGATCACATCTGGTTGGTTGATATATGAAATGTTAAATTCACGACCATCCTGCAAGATAACAGAGGTTTTTATGATGCCTTCTTTCAGGATAAAAACACTCGCAGCTTTCAAGCCGTGAAAGGTTAGGTAAGTGTGATAACTTTTTGTAATTGTGGAAATTTGTTTATTTTTCAGAAAACTTACTAGGTAATTTATATCTTTATTCGGCAAAAAAATAACCTCTCTTTCTAGTCTTTTGTAATAGCTATATTACCCTGTAGTTATATATTCCTCTCTTAATGTTTATTTGCGTTAACAAATGATAACGAAATAAGATACTATCCATTGATTATGGACTTTAGTATGAATGATTGTCAATGAAAACCTGAAACATAGGGACTATGATACTTTCTGTTAGCAAAATTAATTGAAAGAGGATGAATATTTGTGGTAGAGATTAATCTTCCATATGATCGAGGCTTTGTAACGGCTAAAATTGAAGATAAAAATTTTGCTGGATCCCTCGTATCAAAAGCAGCAACATATAAAGCTGAGTTTTCAGAAAACCAATTGGTAGAAAACTCATTAGATAACCCAATTGGAAGCCCAACGCTTGAAAGTCTTGCGCAGGGAAAGAAAAATATTGTAATTATCAGTTCAGATCATACTAGACCGGTGCCTTCACATATCATAACGCCTATCCTATTACGTCGTTTACGCAGTGCAGCACCAGAAGCAAGGATTCGAATCTTGATTGCGACTGGTTTTCATCGCCCATCAACCCATGAAGAATTGGTGAATAAGTATGGAAAAGAAATAGTTGAACATGAAGAGATTGTTATGCATATGTCCCAAAAAGATGAAGATATGGTGAAAATTGGAAAGCTGCCTTCCGGCGGGGATTTGATTATTAACAAAGTTGCCGAAGAAGCTGATTTATTAATTTCAGAAGGCTTTATTGAATCACACTTTTTTGCTGGCTTTTCTGGTGGACGCAAGTCTGTTTTACCAGGTATTTCTTCATACAAGACAATTATGGCAAATCATTCGGGTGAATTTATTAATGATGCCCATTCTAGAACAGGTAACCTGCACCACAATTTAATACATCAAGACATGGTTTATGCCGCAAAGACAGCAGGTTTAAAATTTATTCTAAATGTGGTTTTAGATGAAGACAAGCATATTATTGGTTCTTTTGCAGGCGATTTGGAAAAAGCACATAAAAAAGGAACCGATTTTGTTGGTGACCTTGCGGGTGTAAAAGCAATTAAAAGTGATATTGCGATTTCAACTAATGGCGGTTTCCCGCTCGATCAGAATATTTATCAAGCAGTTAAAGGTATGACTGCAGCAGAAGCAACAAATAAACAAAACGGTACGATCATAATGGTTGCAGGTTGTCGTGATGGTCATGGTGGTGAAGGATTTTACCATAATTTAGCAGATGTTGAAGATCCAAAAGAATTTTTAGATGCAGCAATCAATACACCACGCTTGGAAACTGTACCAGATCAATGGACCTCTCAAATTCTTGCTAGAATTTTGACGAACCATTATGTCATTATGGTTTCAGACCTAGTTGATCCTAAACTTGTGACGAATATGCATATGAAATTAGCAACATCGATTGATCAAGCTTTGGAAATGGCATTTGAACGTGAAGGAAAAGATGCTAAGGTAACCGTTATTCCAGACGGCCTTGGTGTAGTTGTAAAGGATAACTAATATGGAACAACAACAATTACTGAAAGTTTTGCAAGATGTTGCAAACCAAACTCTAACACCAGCGGCGGCAGTCGGAAAATTAGGTAATGATGGTTTTGAAGAATTAGATTATGCAAAAATCGATACGACACGAGCGCAAAGAACTGGATACCCAGAAGTTATTTATGGTTCAGGTAAGTCAGCTCAACAGATCATAGGTATCGTAAAAGCAATGAAAGAACGTCAAAAATCAATTCTAGCGACTCGAGTTGATTCTCAAAAAGCTGATGTGGTTACTCAAGCATTGCCTTTTTTAAAGTATGATGCTACTTCTCAAACTTTAACTTCCCAAGATAAAGAGAGTGTGAAGATCGGAAATATTGCGATCGTCACAGCTGGAACATCAGATATAAAAGTTGCAGAGGAAGCAGCCATTACTGCTGAAATTTTTGGTAATCAAGTTACGCGAATATATGATGTCGGTGTTGCTGGCATTCATCGTTTATTTGCAAAACTTGAGCTTATCAGACAAGCTAATGTGGTGATCGTAATTGCTGGAATGGAAGGCGCATTGACAAGTGTTGTTGGAGGGCTGGTAGATCATCCCGTTATCGCAGTACCAACCAGTATTGGGTACGGAAGCAATTTAGGCGGGATGACACCGCTGCTAACAATGCTTAACAGTTGTTCATCAGGAATAAGTGTCGTAAATATTGATAATGGTTTTGGCGCAGCCTATAACGCTAGTATGATCAATCGATTGATAAGTAAGGAGCATATATGAAAACCTTAGTTTTAGATGCTTTTTCTGGTATTAGTGGTGACATGTTTTTGGGAGCAATGTTTGATTTAGGTCTATCCCAAGCAGAATTTGAAGAACAATTGAATAAATTGAAGGTCAAAGGATACCAGATAACAATTAAGCGGACGGCACGTTCCAGTATTACAGGAACAGACTTTGATGTTGTTTTAGATGGAAACTTGCCTAAGGATCATGGCTTTGATGAACACGAACAACATCATCATCACGGTCGTAATTTCATGATGATCAAACAATTGATAATACAAAGCGAGTTAAAGACCGCAGTTAAAGAAAGAGCCATCAAGATGTTTGAACAAATTGCACTTGCTGAAGCGAAGGTGCATGGAAAGAAGCTGGAAGACGTTCATTTTCATGAGGTCGGGGCTTTGGACTCCATTGTCGATATTGTTGGTGCAGCAATTGCTTTTGATATGTTGCAGATCGATAAGCTGATTGTTAATAATTTGTCTGACGGTGTAGGAACAATCAAGATTGCGCATGGGGTAGTGCCAGTACCAGTACCTGCTGTTATGGAAATGCAGTTAAACACTGCGATTCCTATTCAGAAGAGATTTGACGTCCATACGGAATTGATAACTCCAACAGGAATGGCAATTGTCAAGTGTATGGCAAGTGAGTTCAATGCTTCTATTTTAAATAGTGTGCTTGAAAAAACGGGGTACGGATTTGGTAAACGAGAGACAGGAAGTCTAAATGCTTTGCGTGCCAGTTTATACAACTCTAAGCTTAGCCAGCAGCAGGTCGATAAAACGAATGATAGTGTATTGTTGTTAGAAACAAATTTAGATGATGCTACTGGGCAGCAATTATCACTTACGATTAAAAAAGCACTTGATTTAGGTGCTAAAGATGCTTGGGCAGAACCAATTATAATGAAAAAGGGCAGACCAGCTTATAAGTTATGTTTGTTGACAGCGCCAGAGCAGCAAGACTTTTTTGTTAAATTTTTGTTTAGCAATACCCCAGCGATAGGGCTACGGATTCAACTCATGCACCGAGAGATTATGGAAAGAAAAATTGAACAGGTGCAGACTGTGTATGGCAAAGTCGGAATAAAAAAGCTGAGTTATCACGGAGTAAGTAAAGTTTCTATCGAACATGACGATATCGTAAAACAGTCGCAGAAAACAAAAGAAAGTTCTGAGAAAATCAGATTGGCTGTTCTACAAGAAATTGAAAATAAGGGAGAGTAACATAATGACAACGTTTATAGAAAAAGAAGAAAAATTACAAGCTATTTTAACTGATTATCATAAAGTAATCGTAGGATTTTCTGGTGGAATTGATTCTACTGTTGTTTTGAAGGAAGCTGTCGATATTTTGGGCAAGGAAAATGTTTTAGCAGTTGTTGCAAATTCAGAACTTTTTTCTGATGAAGAATACAATAAAGCTGTGACTTTAGCTCAAGAATTGGATGTTAATGTACAAGGCATCGAATTAGATTATTTAGCTAATGAAAATATCAGTAATAACACACCTGAATCATGGTACTACATGAAGAAAATCTTTTATAAAGCACTTAACAAGATAGCAGCTGATTTTAATGCAGATGCTGTTTTAGATGGTATGATCATGGATGATAATAACGATTTTCGTCCTGGTTTAAGAGCTAGAGATGAAGAAAAGGCAGTATCTGTTTTGCAAACTGCCGACATTTACAAAATAGATGTCCGTGAGATAGCTAAGAAATTAGAATTGAACAACTGGAACAAGGTCGCTTCCTGTTCTGTTTCTTCTCGTTTCCCATATTATACGAAATTAACTAGTGAGAAGATCGAAAAGGTTATGGCTGCGGAAGCATACTTACGAGCTTTAGGTTTCCCTACAGTACGTGTTAGAGTTCATGGAACAGTAGCACGCGTTGAAGTGCCAGCAACTGCTTTTAATGACTTCATGCTTTCACGAAAAGAAATTAATAATAAACTTTTGAAGTTGGGTTATGAATTTGTGACACTTGACTTAAGTGGTTTTGAGAGTGGAAGAATGAATGAAGTTCTTTCAGAAAATACTAAGAAGAAAGTATTGGTGGGATAGTAAAAAATGGATTATTCATTATTAACTCGTTGTTTTGCAGAATTTTTCGGAACAGCAATAATGGTTGCGCTTGGTAATGGTTCTGTTGCGAATGTTGAACTAAAAGGAACGAAAGGCTTTCATGGTGGTTGGGTTTTAATTGGTTTTGGGTACGGAATAGGTGTTATGATTCCTGCTTTGATGTTTGCAACTGTTTCAGGTGCACAAATAAACCCCGCCTTCACGGTCGCTCTTGCTGTAACCGGTAGTTTCCCTTGGGGGGAAGTAATCCCTTATCTTGTTGCACAGCTTTTAGGAGCTATTTTTGGTCAATTAATGATAGTTATTGCCTATAAACCATACTATGAAAAAACAACAAATCCAGAAGCAATTTTGGGAACATTTTCGACAATCGATGCTGTTAACAGCAAATTTAACGGCTTTGTAAATGAATTTATAGGAACATTTCTTTTGGTCTTTGGCGCTTTAAGTATAACTGCAGATAAGGTTGATTCGCGCGCTGATTTCATCGGATTAGGTTTCTTAGTCATGTGTTTGGTTGTTTCATTCGGTGGTCCTACAGGCCCTGCACTGAATCCAGCACGTGATATTGGTCCAAGATTGCTGCATGCTGTTTTACCATTTAAGTACAAAGGAAGCTCACAATTTAGTTACAGCTGGGTTCCGATCGTTGCTCCAATTTTGGGAGCAGTTGTGGCAGCCGCAATTCATAAGGCTTTGTTCTGATAGTCAGTAAATAATAACCTAGTTGATAGATAGCATGATATTAAACGACAAAGATGGTTGCAATTAATTTTTACCCAATTTAAATATTTCATATTATAAGGGTAGAGAACTATATAAGTTCTTTACAAAAATAAAGCGGAATATCAAAAATCTTTTTTGATTTTTGATATTCTGCTTTTTTATTTGAATATAATGTTTTAGATCGTTAATAGCTAGGGGGGTGAGTCGCTTTTTGTTCTTGCCTCAAATGAAGATATACAGCGAAATTGGCTGGCTTTTTTGCTTTAGCAGGTAAAGAAAATCAATTTTATCAAATGGTCCAAATTGGAGAAATTTTTGACTGTCTTTTTTATAAAGCGGTTAATTGTGATAAAGTACTTATTAGTAGGTGTTACATTTGAACTGCTGAAAAAGGAAGATTATGCACTTTAAAGTTAAAAAAAATGTAATTAAAGGGGGAAACATCTAGTGTCACTTTTTATTGATAGAAACAAGTTCAAAAAATATATGTTAAATGAGGTTCCAGGGATTTTGTATGATGAAAAAAACGTTTTGCTTTCGTTAAACACCGTTAAGTCAGCGCCAAAGATGAATTGCATCTATGTGAGCCATGATTTTTTCTTTGCAGCACAATATCAGAGCAATTTTGATACTTTTGCTAAAGGATTTTCTTTAAATAAAAACCAAATTCAACATATGTACTTAAAAGACAAAATGATGTCAACGCAGTTAATTATTGAAACTAATGAAAAATTGAAAGATGGAAATCAAATTGTGTTGAAAATGAACCTGCCTAAATTAAATCGGACACCTTGGCATATCAAAAATCTCAAGAGAATTCGAACACAGTTGGAGATGGTTAAATAGGGGGAAAAAATTTGAAACGAATTGAAAAAGTATACAATCATCTTTTAAACGTTTGGCAGAAAGCTGATAAGGAGAGAATACTAAAACAGCAAGGAAGTTCAGCAACTGAATTGGCTCAAGCAATGGGGTTAACACGTTCGAATGTTTCACTTGAATTAAATAGACTAGTAAGAGCAGGAAAGGTTTTAAAAGTCAAAACTTTTCCGGTTCATTATCTTCCAGTAGAAAGTGTGGAAAAAAAACTGGCTGTTCATACGTTTAGTTATTTTGAAACTTCAAGTTTGAAAGAATTGCTAAAGACACAAGCAGATCAAAATGAAATTGGTCAGAGAGTGGAAGAGGGAAAATCCTCTGGTAGTCACAGTTTTTCACAAACAGCAGCTAGCAAAGCAAAAAATCCTTTATTAAAAATGATTGGATATAAAGGTAGTTTAAGAAAAGCAACCTCACAAGCTGAAGCCGCAATCATGTATCCACCACATGGATTGCATATGATGCTTTTAGGTCAAACAGGTGCTGGGAAAACATATTTTGCGAACAAGATATATGAATATGCCAGATATAAAAAGCTCCTAAAAGAAGATGCTCCGCTTATTTCCTTCAACTGTGCGGATTATTATAATAACCCGCAACTGCTCATGTCGACACTGTTTGGACATGCTAAGGGAGCTTACACTGGCGCGGCAGAAGCTGAAAAGGGTTTAGTCGAACAGGCTGATAATGGAGTATTGTTACTTGATGAAGTTCATCGGCTTCCTCCAGAAGGTCAGGAAATGTTATTCTATTTTATCGATAATGGAACTTTTAACAGACTGGGAGAGAATCAGAAACGTCGACGTGCAAATGTTTTGATTATCTGTGCGACAACAGAAGATCCGGATTCTTCAATGCTGAAGACTTTTTTGCGAAGGATTCCGATGACCATTTCAATTCCAGCGCTTGAAGAGCGCCCATTAAGCGAGCGGGTAGAGTTAGCAAAGTTTCTTTTTCAAAGGGAAGCTGAACGAATCAAAAAGAATTTGAGTGTTAGAATCGATGTTTTCATTGCCTTATTGACAGAAGTCAATTATGGCAATGTTGGTCAATTGAAGTCGCAAGTACAGTTGACCTGCGCACAAGCTTTTCTAAACAATATTGGTTCAAAAGATGATGTCAGTGTACAGTTGCGTGATTTACCTGAAGGATTGCGGCAAGTCTGGCTTTCAAATTCAGCGAAAGAACGAAGAAAAGCTAATATTTCTGAATATTTAGACACTAATACTGTTTTCTATGTGGATAAAACGCTGCAACCTGATGAAAAAGATAATATTTATGAATTGATTGAAAATAAAGTGAAGGCGCTGGCAGCCGAAGGGGTACCGGAAAATGATATTCAGCAATATATCATGGTGGATATGCATTTGCACATTAAGAATTTCTTCAAACAAAATGTTAGCGATGATAATTTATCCAAATTTGTTGATCGAAGGATTCCGCAGTTTGTTGAACATTTAAAACAAATTGCAGAAGAACAACTACACTGTCAATTTGATCGACGATTTGTTTACTATTTAAGTATGCATATTGATGCTTTCTTTAAACGCGGTAATAAAACAGATCTTCTGATGAAAAATGAAGTTAATAAAATAAAGCAAACACATGAACCAGAATATCGAGTAGCACAAATTTTTCAAAAAGAAATCAGCAAAACATTTGCTGTTAAGATGCCCGATATGGAAGTTATTTATTTAACAATGCTCCTAACTTCGATCAAATCAATGTCCGAAGGCAAGAAAGTTGGAATTTTGGTGGCCGCGCATGGTAATTCAACGGCTTCTTCAATGGTTAAAGTTGCAACTGATCTTTTAGGAGATGCCAACATTGCGGCTTTGAACATGCCCTTAACGGTTTCGCCAACTGAGATTTTAGATAGTCTTGCTGAATTAACCAAAAAACTTAATCAAGGCAAGGGTGTGTTGTTACTTGTTGATATGGGTTCATTGGCGATGTTTAATCACAGGTTAGAGAAAATGACAGGAGTTCCGCTTAGGACACTGCCTAATGTTACAACGTCACTTGTTTTGGATGCATTGCGCAAAGTAAATTACTTAGATATGGATCTTGGCACAATTTATGTTTCGATTAAACAGGACATGTCACAAATGATAGCGCAGCTGGCCCCGACTACATCTGGTCAAAAGAAAGCTATTGTTTCAATTTGCATGACAGGTAGTGGGACAGCCAAAAAGTTAAAACAGATTATAAGTGAGATCGTTTCTAAAACAACTTCAGAACAAATAAAAATTTTTACTATTTCTGCTTTGAAAATGGCTGAAGAAATCCCGAAAATCGCTAATGAATACGAAATAATAGCGGCTGTTGGAACTAAACAGCCCAGTGTGGCGATTCCTTATATTTCATTAGAGGATTTGATTGCTGGAAATGGTGAAAAACAACTGGTCGCATTAATGGATCCCAACGTTAAGTTGCCAGAGTCGACAATTGATAAGAACATAGTTGTTTCAAATATGTGTGAAGATGTTTTACGTACACATTTGGTATATCTTAATCCTTTTTTAGTGTGCCAAATGTTGGTTGATTGGTTGAATAAGTTACAAAATAAAATGCAGGAGGATTTCTCCAATAGCCGCCAGATAAAATGTATTGTTCATACAGCGTTTGCTCTTGAACGTGTTTTAAGAGAAAACACGGCAAAATACACTGAAGTACCCAGTTGTGCAGTGAAAGATGCGTTTCCGATAATAGAAGAAACTCTGAATTCAAGTATAAGTTCGCTTAAAATAAAGCTTCCAGAAGACGAACTTTATTTCATCACTGAAACTGTTTTAAATTATTAATAACCTGTATTAAAAGCAAAATAATTGTATTAAAACAAGCCGAATCTGTTCTGCTTTTTATAGAACAGGTTTGGCTTGTTTCAGTAAAAAGGGTTATCGAATTGGGATTCTTGTAAGGGTTTTAGATAATTGGCATGAGTTTTGCTATGTATAAAGTGTAAATGATTTTGGAGGAGGATTGATTATGGTAAAACTTATTATTTCAGGACATGGAGAAATTTCAACGGGAATTGTCAGTGCCGTTAATATGATTTTTGGCGAAAATGATAATGTTGTTGCAGTTCCTTTCAAAAAAGGAGAAGGATTGGAGGATATAAAAGAGCATTATGAAACTACGCTAAAAAAATTTCCAGCAGAAAGTGAGTTTCTTTTCTTGGTAGATCTTTTCGGTGGAAGCCCATACAATGCGGCCATTCAGTTAGCATATGGAAATGAGAACATCGATATTGCTACAGGGGTAAATCTGCCTATGGTTCTCGAAGCTTTGGGGATGGTTGAAACAAACTCTTTGAGAGAAATTATAAGGCATCTAAAGGAGGCAGTTCCAGAAAGTTTCAAAATTTTTTCAGAACAGACACAGAAATTAACGGATCAAGAAGATAATGAGGAGGATGATTTATTATGAAAATTACGGTAACTAGAATCGATGATAGATATATTCATGGGCAAGTTTTAACAAAGTGGATTAAGCTGCTTCCAGCAGAAAGAATAATTGTTGTTAGTGATGAAGTTGCAGAAGACCCTATGCGAAAAACATTGGTTTTGTCTGTTGCTCCCTCAAATGTGAAAGCGAATGCTGTTACACCTGAGAAAATGGGACGAGTTTTCCAAAATCCAAAATATGCGGAAACAACGGCAATGCTTCTTTTCGGTAATCCAGGTGAAATAGTTGAAGCGATTGAAAACGGAGTCGATATTAAAACGGTCAATGTTGGTGGAATGCGGTTTGATCCTAAGAAGACTCAAATTACTGAATCGGTCAGCGTTGCTCCTGAGGATGTTGAAGCATTTAAAAAACTCAGTGATATGGGGGTAAAACTAGAATTGCGGCAATTACCGGGAGATTCTAGTCAAGATTTCGCAAAAATTTTGAAACAAAAAATTTAATTTTCCAAAGGAGGAATTGTTGTGAATATCATACAGATTATTTTAATATTACTTGTCGCTGGGATTGCTGGAATGGGTTCTGTTCTTGATGAAGCCCAGACTCATCGTCCCCTAGTTGCTTGTACATTAATCGGACTTATTCTAGGAGATGTGAAAACAGGTATTATTTTGGGCGGAACACTTGAAATGATGGCTTTGGGTTGGATGAATGTTGGATTGGCAATGGCACCTGATACAGCCTTAGCATCTGTTATTTCAACTTTGTTGGTAATTAACACACATACAAGTATTGGTGAAGGAATTGCGATTGCTGTTCCACTGGCAGCAGCTGGACAAGCATTGACGATTTTTGTAAGAACAATTGTAGTTTTCTTTGTTCATAAAGGTGATGACTATGCTCAAAAAGGAAATTATCGTGCCATTGAGTGGATGCATGTTATCGCTCTAGGATTGCAGGCGTTGCGCGTTATGATACCGACGGGGATTGTTTTGGCACTTAGCACGTCGGCAGTTGAAGGAGTTCTTAAATCAATTCCGACTGTCATTACCGGCGGACTGCAGATAGGCGGAGGAATAATTGTTGTAGTTGGATACGCAATGGTAATTAACATGATGGATGTCCCTGAATTGAAGCCATTCTTCTATCTAGGATTCTTATTCGCTGCATTTACCAAATTTAACTTGGTAGGTTTTGGGGGTCTAGGCTTGATTCTCGCATTATTATATCTCCAACTTGAATATAGCGGCAAAAACAATGGTTCTCAAGCTGCCGTTGCCAGTGCAGGATCTAATCGGCAAAGCAATAACTCTGCTGATGATGATCTAGATGACGATTTGGATGATTAGGAGGATTTTAAAATGCAAACAACACAAACTGGAAAAAATAAAGTTGCACTGACCAATAAGGACCTCAATAGTATGTTTTTTCGTTCATTGTTTCTGTTAGGTTCTTTTAACTTCGAACGTGCACAAAATATGGGATTTTGTTTTGTAATGATCCCAGCAATCAAAAGGTTATATAAACCAGGTAAAGAGCGTAATGAAGCTCTTGCACGGCACATGGAATGGTTTAACACTCACCCATGGTTAACAGCTCCTATTTTTGGGGTAACGGCCGCCATGGAAGAAGAAAAGGCAAATACCGGCAAGGTAGATGAAACAGCAATTGCGGCTATGAAGATCGGATTGATGGGCCCTTTGGCTGGGGTCGGCGATCCTTTATTCTGGGGGACATCTCGTCCAGTGCTTGCAGCTTTAGGAGCAGGGATTGCGATGACAGGCAGTATTATCGGACCTCTTCTGTTTTTTGTATTAATCAATGCAATCCGACTTACATGTAAGTGGTATTTCCTGCGATATGGTTATACTAAAGGTAGTGAGATTATCCAGGATATGGCTGGGGGCCGTATCAAGAAATTAACGGAAGGTGCCTCGATTGTTGGTCTTTTTGTTATGGGAGCATTGGTTTCAAAATGGACAACGATTAATATTCCTATTGTAGCCACCAAAATTAATGGGAAGACACAAACAGTTCAAGACATTTTAGATTCAGTTATGCCTGGTATGCTTGCCTTAATACTGACGCTCTTTGTTTCATGGCTGTTGAAGAAGGGAGTCAATCCTCTTTTAATAATTTTTGCAATCTTCGGATTAGGTATTTTAGGAAAATGGCTAGGATTTTTAGGTTAAGCTAGAGTCGATTATTATAAAGCTGAGCGTAATTGGGTGTAGTAAAAATTACTCTCAGTTTTTTTTATAGTAAATTGAATGGTATTGGGGGGATTGTTTATGGGAAACAGTGTGAAATTAGTGATAAGCGATATTGATGGGACACTTTTAAACGCGAAGCATAACATAACCGGTGAATTAAAAAAGGCGGTAAAACGGGTCAGTGCTAACAATATACCGGTTGTTTTAGCATCCGCACGTGCTCCGCAAGGTATGTATCCTATTGCTAAAAAACTAGCAATACAGTCTAATCCACTTGTAAGTTATAATGGAGCCTATATTTTGAAAATGCACGAACAGAATGAATTGCAATCACTTAAAAGCCATCCTATGAAAAAGGAGGCTGTTATCAGAATAGTTGAGACAGTTAAAAAAAAATTTACTGAGATTTCGATAAACATTTATGCAAAAAACAATTGGTTTGTTGAAAAGGATGATATTTGGATAAAGATTGAGAGCAGTATCACTAAGTTGATGCCAACTAAAGTCCATTTTGACAGTTTATCCAAAGATGAGACAATCGAAGTTCATAAACTTCTTTTGATAGGAGAAAAAGATGAAATTCAAGAATTAGTTGCTTACTTGAAGATACTGCAACTTGAAGGAGTAACATTTTATTTGTCAAAGGAAAACTATTTAGAGATAGTTGCTGCTAATGTCTCAAAGGAGACTGCTGTTAAAGAGTTAGCGGGATACTATCGAATAAGTACAAAGGAAATTTTAACTATCGGTGATCAATTCAATGATATTCCAATGTTGAAGTTGGCAGGTGTAGGTGTAGCGATGGGAAATGCTCCTGAAGAAGTAAAAAAAGCCGCAACATTTGTAACGACTAGTAACAATAATGATGGAGCTGCCAAAGCACTGATAGATCACGTCTTATGAGTATTGTAAAATATATTTGGTTATAATTCTGATAAAGATCAAATGCCAAATCGGCCGCCATGAACGTTGGCAACATTTGAAGTGATTATAAAAGCTTCAGGATCAATAAGGTGGATCCTTCTGACGAGTGTTCCATAGCTTTGATCATCGACAACGACCATTAAGATTGCTTTTTGGTTGGCACTATAACCACCATGAACATCAAAAACAGTTAGACTGTGGTCCTCTTTTAGAATCATTTCTTGAATTTCCTCTAATTTTGTTTGGCTCATAATATGAAGCTGATATTTATGATCGAGTCCAGCTTCGATATAACGCATAATAAATGACGTAATCACCAAGGAGAATGCCGCTAGGAAAAATGCATTAAGCCCCGCAACGAAAACATTAAAGAAGGTTACAAGCAGATCAATAGCTAAAAGCGATAATGGGGCATTGATATGAAAGTGCTTTTTTAAGATCATCGGGGGAACAGTTGTCCCACCGCTTGAAGCCCCAATGCGATATAGAGTCGCGATTCCAACCGCAAAAGTTGCTCCTCCAATGATAACAGCCAGTAAAGAATCAGAAACAATTTTGAAACTGGGAGTAATATACATTAAGATAGGCAAGAGGAAGCTTCCAAGTGTTATGTTGCGAACGACCTGTTTATCAAGAAAAATTGCTGCGAAAACAATCATGATAACATTAATAATTAGAACGGATAAAGCTCGGTTGAAACCAAAGGCAGCATCAAGTAAAATAGCAATCCCAGTTGCACCGCCTGCAGCAATATTAATGGGTGCATAAAAAAAATTGATTGAAATCACAATGATTTCTAAGGCAATTATAAGAATTAAGGTACGAATATATGATTTGTGAATTAGTTTCTTTTTCATCAATAACTCCCTTTATTAATATTAATTAGTGGGTCTACCCTTAATTTTAGCAAACGTTGGCATTTTATTCTAGGAATAAACGATTCAAGTTGATAACGGGAGGATAATTTTCGTTAGAATTAGGTGCTAAATAAAAAAACTAATTGACACTTCAAAAAAGAAATGTTAGGATACGATAAATAGTAAATTAGATGTTGATGAGAAAAGTAGGCGGATTTCTGTTGTGGAAAGAGAGCTCTGGTTGGTGAAAATGAGCGAATGGAATATGTTGAAGATGAACTCGGAGTCATAATCAGCGGTGTAAGCCAAAGATTCGTCAGGACACGATATAGTCCCAGACATTATTTGTGTCGTTGAGACCGAGATCAGCAATGGCTTGGTGAAGTTGGGTGGTACCGCGTTATGACGTCCCTGCAATATTGAATAATATTGCAGGGATTTTTTTGTTTCATCAATTCTAGTATTGTTGTTGATACTAGTTTGTTAATTAATTAAGGGGGAATTTCATATGAGTAAAGCAGAACTAGGTTTTGAAACATTACAGGTGCACGCGGGACAAACTGTTGACGAAACGGGTGCAAGAGCTGTACCGATCTATCAAACGACATCATATGTTTTTAAAGATGCGAAGCAGGCGGCAGATCGGTTCAGTCTTAAGGAACCTGGGAACATTTATAGCCGACTGACTAATCCGACAACTGCAGTTGTTGATGCACGTGTTGCGGCATTGGAACATGGAACAAGCGGAGTGACACTTGCGACAGGCGCAGCCGCTGTTACTGCAGCGATTACTAATATTGCTGGACAAGGAGATGAAATAGTTGCTGCCAGCACACTATATGGCGGTACTTATAATCTGTTCAATGTTACTTTACCTAAATTAGGGATAAAAACGCACTTTGTTCATTCCGATGATCCAGCTAATTTTGCGAATGCGATAAATCAACATACAAAGGCAATTTATTTAGAAACAATTGGCAATCCAGATATTAACTTAGCGGATGTAGAAGCGATTGCTAAGATAGCGCACGAGAACGGTTTGCTTGTCCTTGTGGATAATACTTTTGCCTCACCCTACTTATATCGGCCGCTTGAACACGGCGCTGACATTGTGATTGAATCTGCTACGAAGTTTATTGGCGGGCATGGAACTGCAATGGGTGGCATAATTGTCGAGAATGGAAAATTTGACTATAAAAAAAGTGGGCGTTACCCAAGCTTTACCACTCCAAATGATCAATACAACGGACTGGTTTTTGCAGAACTCGAGGGTGGGGCTTTCACGACGAAGGTACGTGCTGAGAGTCTTCGTGATACAGGCGCTGCTATTAGCCCGTTTAATTCATTCTTATTGCTTCAGGGCCTTGAGAGTCTTTCCTTACGTGTGGAACGGCATGTTTCTAATACAAGAAAAATTATTGCTTTTCTGAATGATCATCCTAAAGTTGCGTGGATAAAATATCCAGAATTGGAAGAAAACCCATATCATAAGTTAGCCGAACGCGATTTTCCAAATGGTGTTGGTTCCATTTTCACGTTAGGCCTGGTTGGGGGTGAGACAGCAGGCAAAAGCCTAATTGAACATTTAAAACTATTTTCTCTGTTGGCGAATGTTGGTGACGCAAAATCATTGATTATCCATCCTGCGTCAACGACACATGCACAATTAAATGAAGAAGAGTTGAAAGAAACTGGAATCACACCTGATTTGATCAGGATCTCTGTTGGAATCGAAAATGCGGATGATTTAATTGCTGATCTAGAACAAGCATTGGAACAAGTTTAAACTTGTAATTGAGAAAAAATAATTTAAAAATTGCTGCTTGTGATTAGGCCTGTATAATAGACGTAGAAGGTAACTTGGCCTTTAACAATAAAAACTTAATCTGTTTTAGAAATTAAGAAGGTGCCCTGTTAGGATTTTCTTAATTAATGTTTAGGAGGAGAAAATATGAGCAACGCAGCAATGGCAATTCAGGTTTTACCCCAGGAAATAGATACCACCAAACTATTAAAAATTGTTGATGCAGCAATTGCCGAGATTGATGCTAGTGGACTGTCTTATGAAGTGGGTTCTTTTGAAACAACGATCGAAGGAGATCTAGACGAGTTGATTGCATTGATACCAGCTATTCAGCAAGCATGTGTAGCTGCTGGAGCAGAGATGATCAGTAATTATATTAAACTCAGCTATGCACCGAAGAAACATTTGCTAACGACTGACGAAAAATTGCACAAATATCGTAAATAATGCTTAAATTACCAAAAAGTAGGGCAGAGTATTAATTGGAATGACTATTACGATGACATGAGATTGAATGTAGAAGATCGTTTTCAATGACAAAAGACGGGGCCCCTAGTTAGCCTGAACATGTATCTCAGGCTAACTAGGGGCCCCGTTTATTATTACTTTGGTGTAAAAATAGAAGGGTTATGTGGAGAATTCTGGATTAGTTAATTTTAGGCATTGCTGCAATTAGACGTGCAATATTTTCAGAAGTTTGAGCGACGTCTTTACTGCCGTCAGCAAATGCTTGTTTTAAGCTTTTGGCGCCAGTAACAGTAGCGAAAATTGCATCAATCGCTTCTTTCTGATACAAAGTATCAATATCTTTGCCAACATTTCCAGCAAGTACGATTACTGGAGCATTTGGAGAAACCTTTTTAGTTGCAAGGGCGACTCCATAGGGGGTTTTCCCAAACTTAGTTTGGAAGTCAATTCCACCTTCACCAGTAAAAACAAAGTCAGCATTTTGAGACTTTTCTCTCAATCGGCTGTATTCAACGACAATGTCGATCCCTCTGGACATTTTGGCGTTAGTGAAGGCAAGCAAACCAGCACCAAGTCCACCAGCTGCACCAGCACCTGGAAATTCGGCCAAGTCCTTCCCAAGTTCTTTTTTTATAACAATAGCGTAGTGCTGCAGATTTAAATCTAATTTTTTAACCATTTCAGGTGTTGCGCCTTTTTGCGGTCCAAAAACAACAGAAGCTCCATTTGGGCCGATTAGGGGATTAACCACATCAGATGCAATTAAAATTTCTGTGTCGGCTAGACGTTTATCTAACTGACGAAGGTCGATATGATACAATTTATCAAGTTCACCGCCTCCAAAAGAAAGCTGATGCCCATTAATATCAAGGAGTTTGATTCCGATAGCCTGTGCCATCCCAGCTCCTCCGTCGTTTGTAGCACTTCCACCAATACCTAGAATTATTTTTGACACTCCATGATCTAAAGCATCAATAATAAGTTCACCCGTTCCATAAGTTGTCGCCTTTAATGGATTTTGAGTTTTAGAATCAATATACCCGATTCCGCTAGCTTGTGCCATTTCAAGCACAGCAGTCTTTTTATTGCCGAGAAGACCATATGTGGCTATAACTTTATTTCCAAGCGGTCCGATAACTTCTTTTTTTAAAAGTTTGCCATCAGTTGCATCGACTAATGATTGGACAGTACCTTCGCCACCGTCTGCCATAGGAACCAGCTCGTACTCCGCTGATGGAAAGACCTTTTTAATTCCGCTGGCAATTGAGTCTGCGACCTCTTTTGCGGTCATGCTGCCTTTAAATGAGTCAGGTGCAATTACAAATTTCATAGTTAAACCTCCAATATTTTTGATATGATCATAGTTTTAAGAAACCATACATAATAGTTGCAACAACCATAGCTGTTGCCCCAACAATTGCCTCGTATAATATAGCACGTGAACGTTCTTTAATATTCATATGCATTGCATTTGCAGTAACATGAAAATAATTGCCATGAGGTAATTGATCAATAACAATGCCACCGGTGTGAATCATGGTAGCTGCTGCCAAAGGAGTCACACCAAAACCGAGGATGGCTTTTGAGAAAGAGCCGGTTGCGAGGATAACTCCGGTTGAAGTTGAAGCAGATGCTGCTGCCATTAGGATACCAGATATGGGTGCCAGCAAAACTCCGGAAACATGTCCCATGTTAATAAGGTCGATGATTTTAGCTGGAAGGTTCGAAGACGTGATTGTAGCACCAATTGTCCCCGCTCCTATTAAAATCAAAACAACATCTGTCATGCGATCAATACCAGACTTAGCATAGTTTTTAATTTGTTTTCCATGACCCATTGCCAGAGCCCCAGTAATTGCTGCAATCGGTAGGACATACATTGCGTCAAGATTCAACTTAGTCAAAAATGCAATATGAAAAATAGATCCTATCGGATTTAGAAGCAGGAGCACAATTGCAAGGACAGGTGTTACTAGAGATGATTTTAAAGAAGGAAATTTTTTCACAGTAGTACCAGTAGTTAGATTTTCTAAGTCAGAATCAAGAATGGCAGAACCCTTGCGCTTAAGTAAGCTAGCTATGAGAACTGTTACGAGTAAGGCAAATAGAGCAGGGATGAAATCAGCGATCATGACTTGACTTAGTTCCAGATTAAACCCCTTTGCAGCTGCAATCGTATTGGGATTTGGAGAAATGATATTCCCTGCTTTGCCGCCGCCTGACAATGCAACTAACAATGCCAGCTTTGAAATATGCATTTTTTTACCAACCTCAAGTGCAATCGGAGCAACAATCAAAACTGCAACGGGTATAAAAACCCCGACAGCGGTAATCACCATCGTTGCTAAAGCAAGTGATAAAATAGCAAAGCGGTCGCCAAGTTTGGTAACAATTGTTCTGGCTAAAGTGTCTGCAGCACCTGATTCCATCATAACGCCTGCAAGCATCCCTGCTGCCAAAACACGAAGAACTGTACCCATAACACTTTGCGAGCCTTTTATCAAAATATCTAATGTCTGAACAAGGTTTGCTCCCCCTAGCAATGAGCCGACAATAGCTCCCAAGATAAGTGAGTAGACGGGGTTAAGTCTTCTAAGTATTAATATAATAGCAATCGCTAAACCAGCTAAAGCCGCCCACCACGAGATAACCAATGATGAATCCATAAAAAATATTCCTCCTTTTTAATTGTGAAAAAATTATAAAGCACATGAATATAATTCTAGAGTTTTGTGTGCCAAATTACAATGTTTTCTAGTTAAAAATGGTAATTATGAGTTATTTTTTTCAACTAATCTAATAAACTTACTATTTTTAAATTGAAAAACATAATTTATTCTTATTAAAGTGCACATATTCATTGTTAATTGAAGGGTTTAAGCATAGTTAAACTTTGGGAAGAGATAGCGACATATTAATTGAATAAATAAAGAAAATTCTATAAGATAGAGTGTATACCGAATGTTTGTTCCACTCTCTATCAGAGATATTGTTGGGGAGTAAGGATAGTTTCAAGGATACGGGCAGCTGATTGTCTTTTTACGAGGCAGTGGCTGTTTTTATAATGTCTTTCCTAACTTTATGAGAAGCAAGAACACTATAACAACTTTTTTAGTTAACTAAATACTAAAAGAGCGATTCTTCGATGATCATGGATATTTATGGGAGACAAGTTCATTAAAACGCGGTGTGTAAATTTAATCAATACACACATTTGCAGCGTTTCGGAGGTAGTAGATTATGGAAATACTAAAACCTTATCTAAAGAATAATATTAGTTCAATAATCGGGGCGGTTATTACTGTCGTGGTACTGGCTGTAAGTTCGCTATGGCAGCCTAGACTTTTACAGAACATCATGAAAGCAATAATTTCAGATGATACAACTGCTGTTAAAAATTATGGGGTACAACTCATTGTGCTAGCAGTTATAGGTATTATTGCAGGGATTATCTGTACATACTTTTCTGCAAAAATTGCTCAATCTGTAACGACCGATTTACGAGCAGATGTATATAATAAAATTCAAACTTTTTCTTTTGGAAACATCGAAAAGTTTTCCTCTGGAAGTTTGGTTGTGAGATTAATAAATGATATGAATCAAGTATTGAATTTAATCATGACTGTTTTTATGCAGCTTTTTCGAATTCCAATTTTGTTTGTGGGGGCTTTTGTGCTAGGTATTATGACAATTCCACGGCTTTGGTGGATTGAAGTTTTAATGATTGTTTGTATTTTGGCACTTTCAGGAATTGTTTTTTCAAAGATGGGGCGCTTTTTTGCAAAATTCCAAAAATGGATGGATCGATTGAATACAATTGCGCAGGAATCAATGCAGGGAATTAGGGTTGTAAAGTCCTTTAATCAAGAAGAAAATGAAATAACTAAATTCACTACTTCATCTGATAGTATTCAAGGGTTGCATCTTAGCATAGGGTATTTATTTTCACTGATGATCCCAGCATTTACACTCATTTCAAATCTTATGATTCTGCTGGCTATTTATTTTGTTGGAATAGGAGTGACAGATCACCCGAGTGATTTAGCAGCGATAGCATCATTTATTTCATATCTGATGCAGTTAATGTTTGCTATTATTATTGGCGCAATGACTATGATGATGTCCTCTCGTGGATTGATATCCTTAGGAAGAATTAAGGAGGTTCTGGAGACCAATCCTGATGTTAACTATAAAAAAGACGTTCCCAAGAAAGATTTGGATGGTAGTGTAGAATTTAAAAACGTTTCTTTTTCTTATCCGAATTCCAAGGAACCTTCTTTACACAATATTAGTTTTAAGGTAAAGTCTGGTGAAACAATCGGAATTGTTGGTGCCACTGGATCTGGCAAAACATCGATGGCACAGTTGATACCACGTCTGTACGATCCAACGAAAGGCACGGTTTATGTAGGGGACAGTAACTTAAGAGAAGTAGATGAGGCTTCCTTGCGTAGAACAGTCAGCTATGTTTTGCAGCGAGCAATTCTTTTTTCTGGAACGATTGCTGAAAATCTTAGGCAAGGGAAAAGGGATGCATCTGAGGAGGAATTACGGTGGGCTGCTGAGGTTTCACAGGCTGCCGAATTTATTGATCGTTATGAAGATGGATTTGAACATAAAATTGAGGAACGGTCAGCTAACCTGTCTGGTGGACAAAAGCAACGATTGTCAATAGCGCGCGGACTTATCGGGAAACCAAAGATACTGATACTAGATGATTCAACGTCGGCGTTAGATGCAAAATCCGAGAAAAAAGTTCAAGAAGCACTAGAGCGAGATTTGAAGGGAACAACAGTTTTTATAATCGCTGAGAAAATTGCTTCTGTCCTGCAAGCAGACAAAATACTGGTTTTAGATAATGGCGAGCTAGTTGCAGCGGGAAAACATAAAGAACTATTACAAACCTCGCCAATTTATAAAGAAATATATGATGCGCAGGTTTCGATCGACAATAAGAAGCGGGGTGAGTAGTGGATGAGTGATATAAAAAAGTCTTTAGATTATTTTGCAGTCAATTTAAAAAAATATTGGAAGGGTCTGCTTCTGGTTGTTGTTTTGACAATCATCTCAACTTGGTTTCAGGTTAAAGCACCAACTTACATGGGAAATGCGATTACGGAATTGAGCAAATACCTCACTAAGTATTTAAATCCAGCTACACGTTCGCAGGCATCTTTAAATTATTTTTACAACGCATTATGGGCACTACTGCTCTTTAACGTTATGAATGTGGTAACGATGCTGATTTCCAGCTTGTGGACATCACGTATTAATGCCCTATCTACTAATCAAATGCGTATTGGGCTGTTTAGCAAATTACAAAAGATGACAGTTCGTTATTTTGATCGTCATCAAGATGGCAAAATTTTGTCATTGTTTACTTCTGATCTGGATAATATCTTCAATGCAATGAATCAAGCTATTTTTGAATTAATATCTCAAGCGGCGCTTTATGTAGGAACAATTTGGATTATGTTTTCTTTAAATGTGAAAATGGCACTAGCGACTGTTGCATCAACTCCGTTGGTTATTATTGTAGCCCTATTTATTGTTAGAAAGGCCCGTCATAATATTGACTTGCAGCAGGAAGAAATTGGGAAATTAAATGGATATATCAATGAACAAATCAATGGTGAAAAAATTATTATAACAAATGGCTTGCAACAACAATCGTTGACAGGGTTTAAGGAAAAAAATGAAAAAGTCCGTAAAGCGACCTTTAAGGGCCAATTGTACTCAGGTTTATTATTTCCTCTCATGCAAGGTTTATCGCTTTTAAATCTTGCAATCGTAATTGCCTTTGGATCATGGATGGTAGTGAATGATAATATTGAAAAAGCTGTTGGTCTTGGTTTGATTGTCATGTTTGTTCAATATTCCCAGCAATATTTTCAACCAATTACACAGATCACTTCAATGTTCTCAATGTTGCAATTAGCATTGACGGGTGCTAAGAGGCTTGCCGATGTACATGCACAACCGGAAGAAAAAATTAACTCTGCTGGAAGAAAATTAACTGAGATCAAAAAAGGTGTAGAGTTAAAAAATATTCATTTTGGATATGATGAAAATAAAGAAATTTTGCATGGATTAAATATTCAAGTTGAGAAGGGTAAAATGATCGCACTAGTTGGTCCCACCGGTTCAGGAAAAACGACAGTTATGAATTTGTTAAATCGTTTCTATGATATTGCTGATGGAGAAATTCTGTTTGATGGTAATGATATCAATGAGTTGAATCTTAAGTCACTGCGGAAAAATGTCGGAATTGTGCTCCAGGATTCAGTTTTATTCACGGGTACGATTATTGAAAATATTAAATTCGGCAAACCCGAGGCAACCTATGAAGAGATGGTATCGGCGGCTAAACAGGCACATATCCACGAGTTTATTGTTTCATTACCTGAAGGGTATGAGACAAAGATAAGCGATGCTGATTCATTATTTTCAACAGGACAAAAACAGCTGATTAGTATTGCTAGAACGATTTTGACTAACCCTCCATTTTTGATTTTGGATGAAGCCACATCTAATGTTGATATGGTAACAGAAGAAAAAATTCAAAAAGCAATGGACAACGTTATCGCCGGGAGGACCAGTTTTGTTATTGCTCACCGATTAAAGACAATTATTAAAGCCGATGATATTATTGTTCTTAAAGATGGCAATATTATCGAAGAAGGCAATCATCAGCAGCTATTGAAGGAAAAAGGGTTTTATTATGAACTTTATACCAATCAAATGGTATTTGAGTAAATGCTGATTATATGGAGGAATGTGTGTGACGCGGGTGCTGAGAGTTTTTGGGAGTCAGCGAATAACATTTGGCTTTAATCATTTGCTCTGTGCGGCAAGTGCAACGGGCGGAGACGATTGATTTTGATACCTGTTGCTGCGGAAAATTAAATTACAACAAAAAGAGGTCTGTGACAAGTTTTATATTGTTGTCACGGGCCCTTTTATCGTAATAAAGCTGATGCTATGAGATTTAAATAAAAAGTTTAATTTTTTTAAGTTTTATAAAGGCTGTTTTTTTGCTAGTATTATCTTGTTGCGGAAAAGTTATGTATTGTATTACTAGAGTGATGAGTATGTGTATTCATTATTCAATTAGAATATGATTAAGGGAGAAGAAGATGAAGCACTATAGAATTTGGCGTTTGAATCTTGGTTGGCAGATTTTAATCGGATTAATTTTGGGTATCGTACTTGGAATTGTTTTCTATGAGAATCAAACAGCCACCACAGCTATGCAAAATATTGGGACGATGTTTATTAGCTTGATACAGATGATCGTTTTACCAATTGTTGTTTCTTGTTTGATAGTAGGGATTGCTAATATGGGAGATATCAAGAAATTAGGTCGAGTCGGAGGTAAGACTTTAATTTATTTTGAACTTATGACGACCATTGCGATTATTTTGGGCCTAATCATTGGTAATATATTTCATCCAGGCGATTACATAAATGTACACCAATTACACGGACAGAGCATCAGTCAATATGTTGAAACTGCTAAAACAGCTAAACATAGCGGTATTTGGTCGATTTTTATGGGCATAATACCAACGAATATTTTCAAAGCACTAAGTTCGGGCGATATGCTTCCAATTATTTTTTTCTCAGTTTTCTTTGGCTTGGGAACCGCTGCAATTGGAGAAAAAGGAACTATTATTCTTGATTTTTTTCGGGCAATTTCGGAGGTAATGTTTAAAGTCACAAACTGGGTCATGAAGTCTGCTCCGATTGGTGTATGTGCATTAATTGGAGCAACAGTTGCTCAAATGGGCATTAATGCTTTAGCGCCGTTAGGATACTTTATCGTACTAGCATATGCAACGATGGCTATTTTCATCATAGTTGTTATGGGATTAGTCGCAAAAATGTTCCAGTTGAATATCTGGAATTTACTGCATGTTATCAAAGATGAGATGGTTTTAGCCTTTTCAACAGCAAGTTCTGAAGCCGTCTTGCCTAAGATTATTGATAAAATGGATAAGTTTGGTGTCAGTCAAGGAATTGTTTCTTTTGTCGTTCCAACTGGATACACTTTTAATTTGGATGGATCTGCAATTTATCAATCATTGGCTGCTCTCTTTTTGGCACAGGCATATGGGATACATCTCTCTATCGGCCAGCAAATAACTTTAGCGGTAGTTTTAATGATTACTTCAAAAGGAATGGCGGGAGTTCCAGGGGCCTCATTCGTGGTCTTGTTAGCAACTGTGTCCTCTATAGGTGTGCCTATGCAGGGATTAACGTTCATTGCAGGTATTGATCGCCTAGTGGATATGGGTCGAACGGTTGTTAATGTTGCAGGTAATTCCTTGGCCGCTGTGATTATAGGTAAGTCAGAAAAAGAATTTGATGAAGAGAAAAGTCAGAAGTACCTAACTGCATTAAAGGCTTCGAAATAAATTTTTTTGACTACAGTATTATAGGGTAAAAAAACAACTAGTCAGAGCAGAAATTCAATGTGAGTCGGTAAAGTTTAGGGACTAACATGGGATTACGAACATCGCATGTTTTTTGTTGTGAGTGATTTGAAGTTAGGCAAAAAATTTGACTTATGGGACGTATTTATAAGGGGAAAATAAAAGAACTAGATCAAAACTTAACTTTTGAGCTGGTTCTTTTTTTTATGAGAATTAGTTTTCACTCTTGAAAAGCAAAACTTAAAATTTCAATTTTTTTGGTCCTTAGCGTATGAATTAAATATTTTTTTGTGCTAATATGTTATTTGTTAGTATTGAAAATAATTATCATTATGGTGGGCATTAATTTATATTATTGCCGAAAGGAAGGATTATAAAATTGAAAAAGCACCAAAAGGGGATGCTTGGTCCTGTTTTAGTGATTATTGTATTGGTTGGTGCCGGAACGTACATTGGTGGCTTGACACTTACAGGGAATCTACAAAAACTTCCATTTGTAAGCGATATTGATAGTTCTATAGACGGGAGTTCGTCAAACGAAACCAAGGAACCAAAAAAAGTTAACTTTGTTAAACTTGATGTCCCATTGCTTAATCAATTGGATGATCCCACTCTTTACAACGGATGCGAGGTTACATCTTTAGCGATGCTGCTAAATTACTATGGCGTTGATGTTACGAAAAACGAGCTGGGTGAAAAAATAAAGACTGTTCCGATGGACTATGATAATGGGCAGCATGGTAATCCAAATGTCGGTTTCGTCGGTGATGTTACAGGGGCAGATCCAGGATTAGGTGTGTATCATGGACCGATCACGGATTTGGCTAAGAAATATTCTGACAAGGTCAGAGACATCACTGGGCAAAGCTTTGATAACGTTATTCAAGAATTGGAAAAAGGCCACCCGGTTTGGACGATTACAACAGCTTCTTTTGCAGCAGTTGATGATTTTCAAGATTGGGATACACCACAAGGAAAAATTAAAATAACATTTTCAGAACATAGCGTAGTGATTACAGGATTTGATAGAAAAAACAACTTGATTTATATTAACAATCCGTATGGGAAGAAAAATCAGGCGGTTAGTTGGAGCGATTTTGAAGAAGCTTATGATCAAATGGGAAAACAAGCAGTTTATATTAATACTGATAAATAGATATAAATCTTAAGCCATAGATAAAAATTCGTCAGGTTTGGGTTCATGCGTGAGGCTGCTTAAGAGAACAGGTCTAGTTTGGAATGAACAAATGAATAATTTTAAATTAGATGGAAGCTACTTCAAAAAGATGCTTAAAAATAAGAGAATAAAACTTTAAAAAAGCGGTTCTACAATATCTGTTGTTCGTAATAGTTTTGATCTATTATTGATGACAGTTTTTTTGTATATTATTATCAAACACAAAAAAGCGGACATTTCCTACCCATTCATTAAAACCAGCCACGACGAAGCTGCCAGAGAAAGTCAAGGTTATCGTTACGAACATGAATTATATCTATCCCCAACTTACTAAAATAGTGCTTCCAAACGCAATCGTGGTCGTGAATAAATTTCACATCATTAATGCCCTCGATCGGGTGTTTATCAAAAACAGAATCAGACTGATGAAACAATTTGCTTCTTCTCCCCGTGAATTTCGCGGGCTTAAACGCTACTGGAAATCATTGCTGGTACCTTCTGAACAGCTAGACTTTGAACATTTTCATAAATGGACCAATTTTCCTTACTGGATCGCTGCTACAGATGTCGTTCATAATCTGTTATCTCTTGATTCCGAACTTAAACAAATTTATGAAGTCCTAAATCATGTCCGAACAGCTATTCAACACAAAGGCTGGAATAACTACAATACCGCCTGCTGGAAAGCTGAAGGCTTTTCTGAGGAAATGAACAGTACCATTGAAATGCTTTAAACCAACCCATCATGAGGGAAAATCCATAATACCTTTATTACACAGTATTCAAACGGTCCTTTAGAAGGATTTAATAATAAAAGCAAAGCAATCAAACGCGCCAACTTTGGGTATCGCAACTTCTTTAGATTTAGAATTCGGGTACTATATTACTTTTAAGATTAATACAAAAAGAGCCCTAATCACAAAGTGTTTAGAACTCTAGTATTTGTATTCACCAACAACAGTTGACGAAAAGAAAAAAAACTCCAAACCAGATAATTGTCTAGTTTGGAGTTTTTCATCATATTTAAGGAATTGGCAACTGATTTTAAGCTAAATCTTAATACCAGCCATTCTCTTCCCAATGTTTTTGAGCGTTTGCCCATGTACCATAACGACTTTGAACATATTGTGCAGCTACACGTTCTTGGTTAGCTGCTGAATAATCACCATTCAAATATGATTTTGATAATTGGTACTTACCAATATACTGACCGTTTGTTGCTGAGTAATTGTTACCTGATTCGTGAGAACCAATCCAATTCTTAGCAGCTTCTTCTGAAGAGCTAGAAGTTGTTGTAGAAGAAGTTGTGCTTGTCTGTTGTGCAGTTTGTGATTGACTGCTTTGAGATGTTTGTTGTGAACTAGCAGCAGATGTCTGTACTTGACTGCTTTGAGCTTGTTGTGAACTAGCAGCGGATGTCTGTGCCTGGCTGCTTTGAGTTTGTTGCGAGCTAGCAGCAGATGTCTGTGCTTGGCTTTTTTGAGTCTGTTGTGAACTAGCAGCAGATGTTTGTTTTTGTGTATTAACGCTTGAACTTTGAGCTTGTTGTGACTTAGCAGCTGGTGCTTGTGGTGTCACAGTGCTTGAAGAAGCTTGTGTAGTATTGCTTGAACTTCCACCAACTTCAATTTGTTGACCAACAAAGATTAAGTCAACGTTTGATAAGCTATTTGCTTTTTCAATTGCAGAAACCGTTGTGTTATTTGCTGATGCGATATGAGAAACTGTATCCCCAGCTTTGACAGTAACAGTATCAGCGTTTGCAGCGATGGTGCCAGCTGTTAAAATTCCTGTTATAGTTGCAGCTGACAATAAAATTTTCTTGATATCCATATTTATATATTCACTCCTGTGATTTTTGCCAATGTGGTATTTACCACAATTTCCTTCGACCACGTTTGATCGATTCAACAGTGATTAGTATAACTGGTGAATATAACAGCAAAGTAGCAGTCAAATTACTATTTCTTGGTTTTTCGTAATATTTTTTCATATTTGTAATATTTCGTAATATTTTTACTAAGGGTTTAATAAAGGCAAAAAGAGGTAACCCTTGATTTAACAACAATAAAGCGATTTTTGAATTAAAAAAGTTAATATGACAAAAACAGTGTTTTCAGTACCAAAAAAGTTCTTTTTTTTTCGAAAAAAAAGGGAAAAAGTCTAAAAAAACATTTGACAGAGTAAATTCAAGGCAAAAAAACAAGAAATATGACAAAAAACAGACCGTTTTGAAATAATTAATACCGTAATTTGTCATAAATAGGGTGTGTAACTCTGCTTTACATAGAAAATTGGACTAAGAAGATATAACATATTAGTTTTTACTTAGTTGCTGAAAGCGAGAATAAAATATTATATAATTTAAAGTGAAGGAAAGTGGAGGTGCGTCAATTGGGTAAAATACTATTAGTGAATGCAGGAAGTTCTTCGGTGAAGTGGAAGTTGTTTGAACCTTCTAATGAGGAAATGATTGCAAAGGGTCTGGTTGAACGAATTAATATGCCAGGTTCAATCTTTGAGGTTAAGTATGGATCAAAGACTTATTCTAAAACTATTGACAGTCTTTCTTATGAGCATGCGGCTACGATGATTTTTGAAAAACTCATGGATCTAAAAATTATCGCACAGCTAACTGAAATAGATGGCATCGGACACCGAGTGGTAGCAGGTGGACAAGTTTTTAAGCATGCGGTAAAAATGACAAAAGATAAACTGGAGCGTTTAAAAGGGCTGAGCGATTTTGCACCATTGCACAATCCCATGGAAATCGAATATATTGAAATTATGCAAAAGGTATTGCCAATGATATCGCAGTACGCTGTTTTTGATAGCCAGTTTTTTACGTCCCTTCCAGAAATGAATGCTATCTATAGTATTCCATATGAATATACGAAAAAATTTGGGATTAGAAGGTATGGTGAGCATGGTATAAGCCATGATTACATTTCTAAGCGTGCAGCCGCACTGTTAGAAATGCCATTATCTTCACTTAAGATGATAACTTTACATTTAGGCAGCGGGGCTTCCGTAGCAGCTGAAAAAGATGGAAAGGCGTTTGATACATCGATGGGTTTTACCCCTTTGACCGGATTGACTATGGGAACTAGAGCAGGTGATACCGATCCATCAATAATTCCATATTTAATGAAGAAACTGGATTTAACAGTTGAACAAACACTGGAAATGCTGAATAGTGAATCGGGACTCCTTGGGCTTTCTGGGATCTCTCCAGATATGCGTGATTATGCTGATCATAAAGATGATCCGCGTGTTGAGCTGACTGTTGATATTTTTATTAATAGAATAGTTAAGTATGTTGGCAGCTACTTCGCAGAACTTGGAGGTTTGGATGTGTTGGTTTTTGCGGGGGGAATTGGCGAAAATAATCCTAAATTGAGGAGTGAAATAATTGGCAAACTGGCAGCGCTTGGTTTGAAAATCGACGCTCAATTAAATGAAGCAGGAGAAGAGGGTATTATTTCTAGTGTTGATTCGAAGACTAAGATAATGCTGGTACCGACTAATGAAGAATTATCAATGGTTAGACAGATCAAGAAAATTCTAGAATGATTTAATGTATTTCTAAATTAGAAAAGTAAGCATCAAGTAGACTAATAAAACTGATGCTTACTTTTTTTACGAACAAAAGGGCATGTTATAATCATTTGCGAATGAACGTTTGATTGAATGTGGGGGATAAAAAATGAGATTTTTACATACGGCTGATTGGCATATTGGAAAGAAACTGCATGGCTTTGATCTAATGGAAGAACAGAATAATGCTTTTGAACAGGTAAAAAAAATTGCGTTGGAGCAAAAAGTCGATGCAATTGTAATAGCTGGTGATCTTTATGACCGAGCTTTACCAAACGAAGCAGCAGTCGAGGAAATGAACCAGATGATTATTGAGTTGAATTTAAAATTAAAAAAACCGATTTTAGCGATCAGTGGAAATCATGACTCTGCAACGAGACTGAATACGGGACACGATTGGTTTAAAACAACACAGTATTTTTTAAACACGAATTTGGCAGATGCACTTCATCCAATTGAGTTTGAGGATACGCAGTTTTTTTTACTGCCATATTTTCAACCCTATCAAGCCCGCAATTTATTTGAAGATACAGAATTAATTGATGTAAAAGTAGCACTCAAGCGAATAATTAAAGAAATGAAAACTAAATTTGATCCCAAAAAGAAACATGTTTTAACAGCACATTTTTTTGTTACAGGAAGCTCTAAAACTGATTCAGAAACTAAAGTAGAAGTAGGCGGATTGAATGCAGTCCCAACAGATTTACTGCAAGATTTTGATTATGTTGCGTTGGGACATTTGCATGATAAGGATGCTTTAAGGGAAGATAGAATAAGATATAGTGGTTCACTGCTTAAATTCTCCGTTTCTGAGGCAACAATCCAAAAAGGCGTCTGGATAGTTGACACTGACCCTTTTAAATGTACTTTTATGCCGATCATACAGCCGCGAGATATTATTGTATTAACTAAGTCATATCAGGAATTGATTTCGCCAGAAATGGTTAATCAAATTCCATCTGAAGCCTATGTTGCGATCAGGTTAACAGATAAAGCGATTATTCCCGATATTATGAATAATCTGCGCAACTATTATCCACGAATCATAAGCTTGGAGCGTGCTTATGGTAGAGAAAAAAACGCAGCTGAAGAAGAAAGTATTGACCTGAACTTAGGGCCTATGGAGTTGCTGACTAACTTTTTTAATGAGATCACCGACGAAGAAATTTCTTCTAAACAGAAGAAGTGGGCTGCTCAGAGTTTAAACAGTCTTGAGAAGGAGACAAATTTATGAAGCCTTTGAGATTGGAAATGGAAAATTTTGGACCATACGAAAAACAAATAATTGATTTCGAATCATTTGAAGAGTCACCGTTGTTCTTGATTAGTGGTAAAACCGGTAGTGGTAAAACAACGCTTTTTGATGCGATGTGCTTCGCATTATTTGGCAAAACGTCTGGCATGGATCGACAACCAGAACAAATGCGTTCAGATTTTGCCGAAGCGACAGAAGTAACAAGTGTTAGGCTAAAATTGGAGCATCATGGGAAAATATATAGTATTATGCGCCAACCAAAACAATTTTTAGCAAAAAAACGTGGAAAAGGGATACGTGAAAGCAATACTAAAGTCGAACTTGCTTTTAAAATGGACGACGGTAAAGAAAAAGTATTGACTAAAGTGTCAGTTGTCAATCTTTTTTTGAAAGACTTACTACATTTAACAGCGGAACAGTTCACACAAATCATTTTGTTACCGCAAGGAAAATTCAGACGCTTTCTTACGGCAAATAGTAATGATAAAGAAAATTTATTGCGCGAACTCTTCGGAACCTTTTTTTATCGTCAATGGTCGGAAGACGTTCAAAAACGAGCAAAAAAAGTTATTCGGGCAAATGAAGAACAGGATCAGGCTATCAAAACGCTACAATCTCAAATTAAAGGACTTGAAAACCGCGATATAGGACAATGGCTTACAGAAATGAACGGGCGGATAAGTGATGAGGAACTTAAAGTTCAAAAAGGAAATCTGGATGTAAAACAACAAGAAGAAGTTATCGAAAAAATGGTTTCAGACTATCATGAAAAATGTCAACTGCACGAAGATCTAATTAAAATAAAGGAATTAAAAAAACGACATGATTCTTTCAATACTCAAGTAGTTCATATTAATAATCTGAGAGAAAAATTATTGAAGCTAGAATGGGTCGAAAAAAACAAGGATTTGTTTTCTAGTTTGGACCATTCGCAACATAAAAGTATAAAATTAGAAAAAATGATAGACGACATGCAGAAAAAATTATTCCAGAGTAAAAAGGTAAGCATTGAAAAGAAAAAAGAACAAGCGTCACTACAACGGGATGCAGAGAAAACAAACAAGTTGCGTGTGTCATTGATGAAGGGGAAAGAGCAGGCAGAACTTTTTAAACGCGTATCAGTTTGGAGCGCAAAACTTACTAAGTCAGCAACAAAGCTGCACGAAGAAAGTAAAAAATTGGAAAATGCACAAAATGAGTGTATATCTATAGAAGAAACTATCAAAAAAGAAGAAGAAAAGCTGAAAAAAAGAGAAACAGTAAATACTGGGGAAGTACTGCTTCAGCAAGAGACAACCAAGCTTGCTGAGCGCCAGAAACATCTAGAGGATCTAGACGAAATACATGCGGAATTGTTGCGAAAAGAAGCAGAGTTGTTTACACTCAAAAACAATTTGGAAAAATCGAATATAAACTATAAGTGTGCACAGAATCTTTACACACAATTAGCCAATGATTTTGCTTTGACACAGATTCAGCGGCTAAGCCAGCATTTGAAACCAGATACTCCCTGTCCGGTGTGTGGTTCTCGCAACCATCCACTGCCTGCAAAAGTAGATGAAACAAAAGAAATTGCAGAGTCAGAGGTCGAAGAAGCAGAAGAAAATGCAAAGAAATCAGCTGGCATTTATCATTCCTATAAAGGGGAATATCAAGCTAAAAAAAACCAATACAGTATAGAAGAGACAAAATACCAAGAACAGTCCAAAAGAACGATAAAAGAAATAATCGGTTTTTCTGAGGTTGAAGGGGGACTAGCTGCTGTAACTAGCAAACTTGAACAGCAAAGAAGAGACTTACTTCAACAAGAGAAAAAACTTCAAAATGAGCAACGTGAAATTGCTCTAGCAACTCAGAAGATCAAACTCATGCAAAAGAAGAAACAGCAGTTTCAAGCGGAAAAAGAGCAAGCGAAAATTAATGTTCATGAGTTCACCATCATGTATGCACAAGCGGATACAGCGGTTAAACAATTAACTGAGCAACTACCAGCAAATTTTGAAAATTTGGAAGAATTACAGATTAATCTGAAACAACAACAGACTGAAATATCAGAGTACGATGCTCAGGTCAGTGAAATACAAAAAGAAGTTGAACGGACTACATTAGAAATTACGGCTTTTGAAACAGATATCAAGAATTATCGGAAACAGCTGGAAGATGAAGGGAAAGTTAAGAACCAGTTGTCTGCTAAGCTAGAGCTTTCAATTCAAAATAGTGGTTTTAAATTTGAAATTGACGAAAATTTTTTGCGAGAAACTTTAAAAGAATTAAGTAAAATAACGGAGTATCGTTTTGAAATAAAGGAATATGAAGAAAGACTATTGACTATAAAAACACGAATTAAGCAGTTGACGGAACGAACACAAAACCTTGAAGATCCTAAACTTGATGAAATGGAAAAGAAATTGACAATCGAAAGGGAAAAAAGAGATAGACTTGTCGATGTGGTTGCAAAAGATAAGCAAATTTATTATGAAGATAAAAGTATTTGTGAACGGGTATCTTATTTATGGAATGATCAGCAGAGAAAACTAAAAGAATTAGCTTCCTGGAATCAGTTGGCTGAAGTCATGAATGGGAAAGGAAAATTAAAATTAAGCCTTGAGCGTTATGTTTTGAGAAGTTATCTATCTAAAGTATTATTAATCGCAAACAATCATTTAGCAAGACTGTCTCAGGGACGGTATGTATTCAAATTAGATAGGAACAATGGAACATACGCAACTGACACAGGTCTTGAAATTAATGTTTTTGATGATAATAGTGGCAAGGTGAGGAGTGTGCATACCTTATCGGGTGGCGAGAGCTTTATCGCCGCTCTAGCGCTGTCCTTAGCTTTGGGAGAGGTGCTGCAGAATGTCAATGGTGGGGCGAACATTGAAGCTCTCTTTATCGATGAGGGATTTGGTTCCTTAGATGAAGATGCTTTAGAAACAGCGCTCGAAGCTTTACAAACGATTGAAGGAAGCAATAGGTTGTTTGGAATAATCAGTCACGTTGGTATTTTGCGAGATAAAATACCAGATCAAATGCGTGTTTTATCTAATAATGGTCGCAGCAACATCGTTTATAAACACTATTTTTAAAATTTATTAGCTGGTATTTATTGTATTTTATTACATTTAAATAAAATTGAGTTTTAATTATAGACAGGTTTGATTTTTTTAGAGTATAATACTATTCGAGAATGATTATCAATTGCGGTGTGAAATGTATGGGAGGATTGTAAGTGATGGTGCAAGAGCAAAAAACGTTGTTAGCTGCGGCTGACAAATTGAAGGAATATAAAATAAAAAACACACCTCAGAGACAAGTAATATTATCTTACTTGATGACATCGCATGATCATCCATCGATTGAGATGATTTTTAACTACGTGAGAGGCAATGGTTTCAGTGTTAGCCTCGCAACTGTATATAATACGCTACAATTGCTGATCGATAATAATTTGATTATTGAGATAGCTGCGGATAGCGGTGGTCATATGCGTTATGATTATTTTGAGATTCCTCATTATCATGTGATTTGTGTGAATTGCAATAAGATAGTAGATGTTTTTGATGATAAATACAAAAAGAATGAAGAAAATGCACAACTCGAAACTGGATTTCAAGTTTTCAACAGTCAGTATGAAGTTTATGGAGTGTGTCCAGAGTGTCAAAAGAAGTTAGCACAAGAGGCTTAGTTGACTTTCAAACAAGAATAAGGTAGACTGGCTACCAGTAACAGTGATGAAGCAGACTAGTAGGGAGTTAGTCAATTTTTAAGAGACTTGATGGGTGCTGTAAATCAAGATAAACTAATGCCTGAATTACACTGTGGAGCTGACAATGGTTCATCTCAATATCGATGGATTGAGCTGACTGATTCTGGTCAATATGGGTGGTACCGCGGAATTGATTATTCGTCCCTAATACTTTTTTAAGTATTAGGGATTTTTTATTTTGTTACTAAATAAAGCAGGAGGCATATTATGAATATTATTGATGAGTTGAAATGGCGTGGAGCAGTTAATCAAACTTCTGATGAGGAAGGATTAAAGAAGTTAACGGAAGATAAATCAATTGGCATTTATTGTGGGGTGGATCCGACTGGTGATAGTCTTCATATTGGACATTTGATTCCTTTTATAATGCTTAAAAGATTTCAAATGGCCGGACATCGTGCACATATTTTGATTGGTGGGGGAACTGGCTCTATTGGTGATCCGTCCGGAAAAAAGGCAGAACGAGTTTTACAGTCGATGGAACAGGTGCACCATAATGAACAGAGTCTAACTGGTCAAATGAAACATTTATTTGGTAGAGATAATATTACGATAGTAAATAATTATGATTGGTTGTCACAGATAGATTTACTAACTTTCTTACGAGATTATGGTAAGCTTTTTAATGTTAATACAATGCTCAATAAAGAAGTCGTGGCTAGTCGGCTTGAAGTAGGTATTTCCTTTACAGAGTTCACATATCAGATACTGCAATCAATTGATTTTTATCATCTTTACAAACATAATGATGTTCAACTTCAGATTGGTGGTGGAGACCAATGGGGAAATATCACAGCTGGCATTGATATGATCCATAAATTAGAAGGAAATGACGCAAAAGTTTTTGCACTGACAATTCCGTTGATGCTTAAAGCTGATGGAACAAAATTTGGTAAGACAGAGGGCGGAGCAGTTTGGCTTGACCCAGAAAAAACAACTCCTTATGAATTTTATCAATTCTGGTTGAATCAAGATGATAGGGATGTTGTGAAGTATTTGAAGTACTTTACATTCTTAAGTCGTAATGAAATAGATAAACTTGCTGAGAAGTTAAAAGATGAGCCGGAAAAAAGGGAAGCACAACGAAGATTGGCAGAAGAGGTAACTTCCTTTGTGCATGGAGAAGAAGCAGTCGAACAGGCAGAACATATTTCAAAAGCACTTTTTTCTGGTGACGTTAAAGATCTTACGGCTGCTGAGATTGAACAGGGATTTAAAAATATGCCAACGGTTGAAATTACGTCTGAACCAGAAAATATTGTTGATTGGTTAGTAAATACTGAGATTGAAAAGTCTAAGCGCCAGGCAAGAGAAGATATAACGAATGGTGCTATCTATATTAATGGAGAACGTATACGAGATTTGAAATTTGAAATCGATCCAGAAAGTGCTTTTGGTGGAAAGTTTGTCATTGCGCGTAGAGGCAAAAAACGGTATTTCTTGGCTAAGGTTACTGACTAATACATTTAGGAACATAATTGTGATATTAGTTTTGCAAAGCATCGTTTTTGATTAATTTGGTTTTGAACTTGCGAGTGAATCAGACTATGTTTAACTCCTTAATTATTTCTCAGTTAAAAAAATATTTTTTTGAAACAGGGTGATTGCTGAAAAACGCAATTAGTCTGGGAGAGTCTGGGTCCAAAAACTTAAGTTTTTGGACCCAGACTCTTTTTCACGTCTTCAATATTTGTATTAACGTACCTAGGAGGTGCTGATAGCTGTTATATTCTCACGCTTTTTTGTAGTGATGCATATTAAATGAAAATTATCAGTTCATTAAAAGAAATTTTAAGAATAGAATTGGCCTTTAGAATAATTAGGTGAATTTTTGGGGTGGAGAGAAATGAAAAAAATTTCTGTGCAGTATAGTGAGTGGCAGGGAAGAAAAAAACTGCGCCTTTCTAATTTAGAAGATTTGTATAAAAGTAATTATCCGAACAAAGTTATCTAAGTTATTATTTTTTTGAAGGAATTAATGAATGAAAAAGTTATTAATTCTTTTCTATAGAATTAATTATTCGTGTTTTTTAGTGAGATTTAAGAGAGTCAATTATTTTAAAATATAATTTCAAATTATGCTTGACCTTTGTGAAATACGGGCGTATAGTAATAAATGTTGTTGATTGAGTCAGCAACGCCAATGAAAAAAGTTGTTGACATAGTGTTGAACAAGCGGTATACTTACGAAGCTAGCTGTTATCTAAAAAGCTAGTGAGTTAACGATTGATATTGTAGATCTTTGAAAACTGAACAAAGTTTCGACGAATCAAATGTGTAGGGTCTCC
>NZ_AYZD01000027.1:107447-108327 GCF_001436755.1 Liquorilactobacillus aquaticus DSM 21051 | reverse complement strand
GAGAGCCAGTTAATATTTCAACAGTTCATATTGGAACAATCTCAAGATCAATTGCGGTACCACGAGATGTAATTAGAACGGCAATGTTGTCTAATGCCTCTAGCGTTATTGTTGCACATAACCATCCAAGCGGAGAAACTACGCCTTCAAAAGAAGATATTAGTTTTACACGAGGCCTTTATCAGGCTTGTGAGTTGTTGCAAATCAAGTTGTTAGATCATCTAGTAATAGGTTTTGGTGGGGAGTATCTTTCAATGAGAGCAGAAAATATGTTTGGAGCGGCAGATAGTGAATGAGATTAACATCTTTTATACTCAAAAAGTTAAAGAAACAGTACCTAGAGAATTACAAGCGGTTTGTTGGCAGCTGCTCAATAAAAGACGACGTAACAATCAAGTGCTTGCTTTAGTTCAAAGATTCGAATTTACAATTCAGAGCCAGCAGCTGTTTTTAAAGTATGAAGATAAAAATTACAGTAAAGTGTTTGAAATCAAAAATTGCAAGCATTTGTTTAAAGGAACGCTATGGGTGATTGTTCAGTCTACCAGGGCAACGATGGTTTTTCCAGAGGAAGTTAATGAGGAGAAGAGCGAAGATGGAATTCAATAAACGACAAGCGGAAGCGATAATTGTTCAACAGTTAAGTTCTTTGTTGGATCGCAAAGTAAAAAAAGAAGAACTTGTACCTGAAACATACCTTTTACACAAAGATGAAATCATTCAAGTACCAACAATTGATGAAAAGCCATTGCCGCAAAAGGTAATGGCTTATTTTTATGGTTGTGAAAGTTATATTGGCTTTTTAATAACCGACTTGCAGCAACAGAACTTGCTGGCAGTAGGAATTTTAGATAGTAACAGTCAATTGGTTAAAAAAGGG
>NZ_AYZD01000027.1:0-107437 GCF_001436755.1 Liquorilactobacillus aquaticus DSM 21051 | reverse complement strand
TGAAGTAGCGCTACAAGTAATTATCTCAGCCGCCGCGACAGTTATTAAAGAAATGGAAGGTAAAGAATAATGGCAGAAAATGAAACACGAAAGCATCTTGAGAAGGCAACGGTAACAATCGAACGTAAAGTGAAAGGAAAAGACATCTACTGGACTAAGTATCTATGGGATAAAGAAAAACCATTGGTACTAATCATCAGCAACTATCCTAGTTCTAAAAGCCTGTTACAAGAAGATTTAACGACGATTCTGATCAAGAACGAGATCATTGAAATGAAAAAGTTTGGTGGGGTAATCATCGCTAATTTATTTACAAGACCAATGCAAACAATTAATGAAAGAACGCTTGGTGAGGCTTTTCCAGTTGATGGAATGGATGAATTAATTAAAATTGTTGGTGAAGTAGAGAAAGTAATCATTGCAATTGGTTCTTTAGCAACGAGATATCAAGTTGCGACTGATAGAATGAAATTGTTTGTGAACCAAGTTCAAAAAGCTGGGATTGTAGTAGAAAAATTTTATGACTTGATAAATGGACAACACAAAACAGTTCATCCTTTAGCAATTAGAAATGAGCATTGGAGATTAGTTCAATGGAATAAAGAGTGCCAAAAGGAACTGATGTTAGATGAGTAGTATTCAAAAAAGAAGTGGTAAATTACCGTATATAGCACAATTTTCCAGAGGTTCAGGAACTAATAGAATACGTCAAGATAAGAGTTTCAGAACAAAAAAAGAAGCCAGAGATTGGCTGTATCAGATAGAGAACGATTTTGTTAATGGAAGTTCCTTTAAAAAGTCAAAAATGCAGTTCATAGATTACTATAAAGATTGGGTGAAACTCTATAAAGAACCAGTTGTGTGTTTAGCAACTCTGGAAAGTTATCGTGTTAGTGAAGACCATTTTCGACGTGGAGATTTGGCAACTACAAGAATGGATCAATTGACACGAGATAAGATTCAAATGTTTTTCAACAACTTAAACTTAGCTCATGAAACGGCAAGGAAAGACTTAGGTCACTTACGTGCTTGTTTGAGAGATGCGTACGATGATGGGGTACTTAATCGTAATCCAGCAGGAGGCAGAATTAGAGTTGTGGCTGATCCCAAAAAGACTAAGTCAGATGACAGAAAATTCATGGCAATCAAAGATTTTAGGAAAGTACAAAGTTTCTTGCTGGAATACGATTATCGTTTAAGTGATGTGAATCGTATGGTCTTGATGGTAATCTCGCAAACTGCATTGCGAGTGGGTGAAGCTTTAGCATTAAGATATGAGGATATCAATCAATTTAAGTGTGAGATAGCAATTGATGAATCATGGGATTCAATGCATAACTTGTTTAAAGAACCCAAGACGAAGAATTCAATTCGTACAGTTCCAGTGAGTCGGGAAGCAATGAATAAGATCGTCAAATGGATTGAGTTTCATCGGAGAGAGCTTTTCAGACGAGGAGTTGCGAATCCAGGGCAGCTATTATTTCAAACTAGACAAGCGAAACTTCCAGATGCAAAAACAGTTAACTCAGCGTATCATCAGCTTCAAAAGCACTTAGATATGGAGAGTAAATTTTCAACGCATACAATGAGACATACTTTAGCCAGTATGATGTTAGCAACTGGAGAGGTTTCTTTAGCCTATATCTCACATTACTTAGGTCACGCAAATATAATGATAACGCAGAAGTATTATATCGGATTGTTGCCAGAGCAAGTAGAGAATGAGAGTACCAAAGTCGTTGAGATTGTCGGTTTTGGTTAAAAACAGGGGAGACCTTGTTTTTTTTATTTGTTTTAAGTGTACAAAAAAATAATTTGTTTTAAGGTATTAATGTAATTACTACTTTGCATGGAATAGTTTGCTCTTAAATTATGAATATATCTGTTCCTTGTAAGATACTTTGAGTCAACGCCAGAGTATAAATGAAATTAAGACAAGCCACAATTTTGAGTATTCAGAAATGCTGGGTACATATCATCGGCAAATTCTTTTTAGAGTATTTTTTTGTTAAAATAAGTACGGGGTGTTGCTGCCAAACTCTAAAAACTTCAGTGTAGCTTATTATTAGTTGCAAAGAATAGCTATTATCGAAATTTAGCATACATACTAAGACACAAGTTGGCCAGTTTAATGATTAGTAAGAATATTTCGGTTATGTATGTATTAAAATATTTGGGTGGGTATAATCCATACAGAAATATAAAATTGGTCTATTACTCAAGCAATTGGATGCCGAGGCGGAAAGGAATATTAAAGACAATTGCTGAATAGCGTAAATAATGGTACAAGCCAGTCAATGGTCTTTGAACTATTTAAAAAAATATTTCTGAAGTTTATACAAGAATATATATCGTGTACAATGACATAGGAACAGAAAATTGATAGTCACAAATGTATATATATACTTTATTGATTTTTACATATAGAATGCACTTTGATTAATTTAAGGAGAATATTTTATGGTGAAAAGATTAACACAGACCGATGTTAAAAGCTTGTATCAAAATTTAAAAAATAAAAGTAATGAAAAAGATGTCGAAAGTGCATGGAGGGATATTTTTAAAAAATATTTTGTTGACCACAATCAAGATGGAATGGGAAGCATAAGTTCACCATTAAATGTTGATGGACTTATTATAGAAAACAGAATTGTGTTTGCTTTGAGAATCTTGTTAGAGTTTAAAGACGGAACTAACCTTCAAGAAGCATATGATAGAGCACGTATCACAATTCAGTGCATTTATTATATGAAACAATTTGAAGAGAAGGGTATACAATTACCCAATGTAATTATTGGAGCTGATGAAAATCAGGCCATTGTGTTGTTTGCTCCAAATTTTTACAAGTATTTACAAGATAAAACTATTGACTGGTCTATTGCACCCAGTCAAGCATATCAAAAAAATCCAGCTATGATGGGTGCCCTTGTAGAAGATAGTAATCTTTCAGTTTTTGTATATGATTTAAATGCGGGAAGAAATGGTATTCAGCAACGATTTACAACAATTCAAAACCTTTTTGACGAAGTGAACAGTCTTGCAAATTTTGATCCTAAAACAGGTGAAGAATTTAAAGTAAATGTTTCTGAAAGTAATCTAGCTGTTCTTTTTGATGACTTTGTCCGGATAACATTTAAAAGTTTAAAAGAGTCAGATAAAGTGTTGCCAGTTGACATGGTTAATATATTTCAACAACTGCTATTGGGTAGAAATCCTGACGAATATTATCAATTACCGAGTGATCCGAATAAACTTCATTTACCTGGGGATAAAAAAATATCAATTAACGGTTCGGACATGAATGCTTTTTTTAAGCATTTTAATCGCAATTTGAGTATTCAAGAACAGGATCAATTAATTTCTATTTCAGATCGACTAATTGAAGATATTGCTCGAAGAAGAAAGGGTGATTATTGGACTCCAACAATCTGGGCTAATAAAGCAGTGGAAGTATTAGATGAGAGACTAAACAATAAATGGATTACTAAAACAAAGGGACTTATACACGACTGGAAAAAAGATTGTGTTGTGTGGGATTGTGCGGCTGGAGCTAAAAATTTAACTCGGGATTATTATTTTGAACATTTATACAGCTCTACAATTCACCAAAGTGAGTTAGATTTATCAAAACAGTATAATTTATATCCAGAAACAAATCAGGCATTCCAATATGATTTTTTAAATGATGATGTCGAGGCATTAAGAATATTTAAAAATATGAACATAAAGTCCTTGGATAGAGATGAAATTATCAATTATAGTAAGTGCTTTAAAATTCCGGAAAAACTTTTCATGGCATTAATTGATGATCAACCGTTAGTTATTTACATAAATCCGCCATTCGGAACTGCAAATAGTAGAGCCTTTTCATCAGAAAAAGCTAAAGAAAAACGAAATATGTCAAAAACTGAGATTAGATCATTAATGCTAGAGAAGTCAATGGGGCGTGCAACGCAACAACTATATGCTCAATTTTTCTATAGAATTATAGAAACAATCGATACATTTAATCTTTCAAATGTAATTTTAGCAGCATTTTCACCATATCAATTTAGAGTTGGTGGGGACTACTTTGGGAAATTTTACAAACGCTTCTTAAGGACATTACATCCGATTACGGGATTTCTTTTTAGTGCTGGAGAATTTAGTGATGTTAGCACGGACTGGGGAGTTACGTTTAGTTTGTATTCGAATGAGGATATCTTTCACGCTAGTGAAGACTTACAAATTTGTAATTTTGAGGATAATTCTATTAGCACTATTGGAACTAAGGAGGTTAGGACTGTTAGCGAAAAGAATTCCTTATCCAACTGGATTAAAGAAGTCCAGACGGAAGAAAGTATGGGAGATAAATTAGAAGCTAGAAGTTATACGGCTTTAACTTCAGCTATTAATGCTTGTGAAGGGTTACAAGTGGGGGCATACTATTCAAATTCTTTCGGATATATGTATTTCATCGGTAATGATGTTGAACACTCGGATACCGCAGTGTCTATATTTTCCAGTTATTTCAAATCAGGTCATGGTATAAACATTAACAAGAAAAATTTAATTCGAAGTGTGATCAGTTTTGCGATAAGGCGATGTGCTGATTACAAGTGGTTCAATGGTAAGGATGCTTTTTATATGGATGACGATATAAGTGAGAAAGTACTAAATGATGCTCAATTTATTGGTGATTGCTTGGTCATGTCACTTTCTCAGTACAGAGCAAGCTATCAGTCTTCGCTTGGAGTAAATTCGATTTCAGCTAATTATCCAGAGATTGCAAATGGATGGTTTTATTATCCAAACGATATTATGGAAAAATTGTATGGACAGGTCACTGTGTCGGATGGTTTAAGGGCAGCATTTTCTAAAGAATATAGAAGGGCAATGTCAGCAGAGGATACTCCTATAGCAAAATTATTGAGAAAAATGGGTATGGAGCTTTCATTGCAAACAAATGTTAATAAGTCCCAAGAAATATATGTTGATTTTTTAAATGAATCTATTTTTTCTCCTGAAGCAAAACAAATGCTAATGGAGATGAATACTCTTTTTAATAAAACATGGAAGTACAGGCAATTAGCTATAAAGAGCCATCCTAAATGGTCACTAGAGAGATATGATGCTGGCTTTAACCAACAATATCGTGTGATAACTCAGATTATGGATGATACAGAGTGGGTTGATAATTACAAAAAAGCTTACATGAATCTCAAAAAAACTATACATGATTATTCAAAAAATTTAAAAATTATGAGTAGAGAAGCATAGGGAGGGGTATCTAAAAATTATTGTCTTAGTTAAATTTACGTAATTTGCTAAAAAATTACAATGAACATCACTGAATAAATGCTTTAATTAGACAATTTGTCCCGAATTGATAACTAATGCTTTTTCAGTATGTTTAAAAAATTTGATATAGAAAGTTTAGCAAGCTTAATTTGAACGATTTTTTGTAAGAAAATTGCTTCTAAGTTATTTGAAGACAAAAAATAATCATTACAATGTACAGCAATTCATTACTGGCTCTCACAAAATACATTGTAGGTATCATAGGTATTGGAATGGGAAAAGGTCAATTAATTGACCTGTAATTTGGATGAGAAGTCGAGCATTGTGAGTAAAGAAAAAATTTAATAATAAACACACTAAAAGTAGCTCTGTAAAACCAAAACGGTTTTACAGAGCCTTTTGAATCATGGTAGAATATATAGGTCTGAAAGTGACAGGGATAATTTTCATGAATAAGATAATCAAATGTTTTTAGCATGGGAAAGTTAATCGATTCAAACTTAAGAATCAATAAGTTTTATGCCTTATAACTTGACTTTAGCAGGTCCGCTCTAATATTTTTAATCACGATTTTAACATACTCAAAAGTACATTATAGTATAAGGCTTGACTAAACATAGGAGAGAAATTGAGCTTCATAGGTCCTACTATCTAACTTATCGATGACCGATGTTAGTTTTAGATATTGATCTAATTATGTTTGGAATACTGTGTGTTCTTCGACTTGACTATTTTTCTCATTTCCGCTTTTTGTGTAAAATCATAACTAATGATGGGCTTTCATTATCCTTCTTTTGAAGAATAAGCGTACTCCACCATTTTGAGTTGTTTCTCATATTCTTGTTAGTATGATACAAAGTCTAAAAATGTGGATGTCAAGTATTCGAATAAGAGAGCTTGGTTAATTATCAAATGACATAATTCTCTATTGGAGGTTTATATTTTCTTCCGCTTGATTATAAATATCGATGCGATTCTGAACATCAATGCTATTTACTAACCATCCCTTTAGGCTTGCTTGTTGAATAAAATCTTGAAGTCGATTGACTCCATTCATTTCTTTAAGAGTTATAACAATTCCAAATTTAGTGTGTTCCCCATCATTGTTATTTAAGCGTTCTTTCGTTTTTAAACTAATCGCCCACATTGGATTGTTGTAAACTTTTCTAGGACGGGGAGCTGTTTTTAAAATTTCACTAATGTGTTTGACATTATCCCACTTTCTAAACAGTTTTCTAGCTTCTTCTTCCTTTAGAAAATGTGGTTCATCATCTACTTGAATATTTTCGTTAATACTACTAATTTTTCCCTTATTATTAATTCTTCCAAAATACAGGTCTAATTCTGTATTGGTATAATCAACGCCTTGATTTCTTGAACATTTAGGAAAGTAACATAATGTAGCTTTAGCATTAAAAGGTTGTTTATTAGCGACTATAGGCACAGGTAAATTGTAAGTGTATGTATCCCACATTTCAGATCTACCTTCTATTGCAAACTTTATTTCATCATCATCACTACGCAGAATGTCTTCGATTCGCACCGGTACGACACCATTACCCTTTAGGGCAAGCATATGATGACTACTTTCTCGATTCCATCCAATAGCAGAATCAATCAGTAAAGCCTTAGCAATTTCTCTACTGAGGCCTAATATATCTATCATATATGCTAACTTTCGGGCAATCCAAGGAGCAGAAAAAGATGTCCCTGCTACATATGCCTCACCATTTGAATTAACTGTACGCATGGGAGTATTTTGATCACCACCGTAGTAACTTGCATCTGGTTTTGTAAAAAAAGACAACACAATTCCCTCTCGTGAATATTTCGTGGGCCGTTTATCTCCTCCAACTGAATTAACAACAACTGAATTTATTGAGTCAGCTGGGGCTCCGATATGTTTTGCGACATCAGTTTCATCCTTGTTAGTGCCCGCAATAACAAATAGCACATTATGTTCATATTGAATCTTATCAAGAATTGCTCCTTCTGCGGAAATAAAATTATCATTCACTTCTGCCTTGGATCCTAACGATAAATTCCAGACATGAATTTCTGGATTGCTAGTAACTGCTTCCTGAATTGCTTTGATAACAGAAAAAGAACTAAATTTTCGATGAGTAGCCACTCCAAAATGTTTCACCTTAAATCTCCCACATCCATCATCAAGAGTAGGATTAAGACTAGGGCCATCAACAATTATCGAAGATACCTCTGTCCCATGCAAATAGTCCTCTGGCTCTAAAACAATATTAGGGTCAATCAATTGCGAGTAATCAACCCACTCTTTGAAATAGACATTTTCATCAAATAGAGTGTCTATTACGCCTATTGTTGGCTCTGTCGTAGGCGCTGGAATTTTAGCTTTTTCTTGGCTTTTCAGGGCTATAAAACTACTTGGCGCTAAAGTAGAAATATCTTTAGTTGCCATGGAAACTAAATATGGAGCACGCTGCATAAGAAGTGCGACAGAATCTTTATCAAGTAACACCGTACCGTTGTCTAGAAGACGCTCATTATAAACCTTTATTCCCATCCTTTTAAGTAACGAAACAACTGATTCTCCAGTATCGTACAAGGTCACAATTGCACTTTGCTGCTCTGGAACGTTCGCAGTTTCAACATCAAATTTTTCTACGTAATATGAATCAACTATATATTTTTGAAAAGTCGTTTTAGGAATTGAGTATTTGTCAAAGTCAATAGGACTGAAAGTATGTTTATCATTAAAAATTTCATCCGTTACTTGACCTGAAAATTGTTCATTTAATATTCTCATTGCTTCCTTGGCATTATTAATGCTTGCTGCAACTACTTCAGGGGACACAAAATAGGTAATAATATGTTTAGGTCCCTCACCAAATTTTATGCCGACAATTTGATTGTTGGGTTTTATGCTCTTATTTTCAAAAAAACCACAAATTCTATTTGACTTAGCGGCAATTTTCACATAATAAGCACTTATTAACATCTTGGGTAACAATGTTCTTTTTGCCCAATATTGCTGCATCTCTATAAGATCGTTAATAAGCAATTGAATATTTTTTGAATTAACAATACTGTGTGCAGGTAATTTAGGAGCACCTGGTTGACTCGGATTCTTTCGTTGTTCAAACTTTCCCTTAAGTGTTAGAACTTTATTCATTATTTATTCGCACCTCTCAATTCTCTGGCCACCTGACTTTTAGACAACCCCATCAATACACCAATTTCTCTAATGGTAAAGCCTTCAGTTTTTAGCAGTGACATTTTGATTTTTAAGACATTATGAGTATCCTTGTAAACCCTAGAAAGATAATCAAATGGTTTAGTTGGGTCACTAAAGGCCAGTGATACTTTAATAATGTTTTTAAGTTCTCCTGGGTTAGGAATATTGGACGCAGTACTCAGTATCTTCCGAAACATTTTCATATCTCTCCCTGTTTCTTTGAATTGCTTTAAGTATGCATTTAGCATTGTTTCAGCAATTTCTAGTAAATCATCTTTAGAGTACCTGTCAAAACTGATCACACTATCAAATCGCCTCTTAAAGGCTCGATCAAGCTTATCATATAGATTAGTTGTTGCGATAATCACTACTTCATTACTTACAGTATCAAGTGCTTTAAGAATACTCGAAGTTGCCCGTCCCATTTCTCGAATATCATTCACATTGACTCGATCAAGTGCTATAGCATCGATTTCATCAAATAATATTACAGCACCCGATGGATTAGGCATCCGATTAATCTCATTAAAAACAGCCGCAATGTTTTTGGCAGTCTGCCCCATTTTACTATCAATTAATTGATTAAAATCAACCATAAATAGTGAGCGTCCTAACAATCTTGCCACCTGCTTCGCTGATTCTGTTTTTCCGGTACCTGGATTACCTTCGAATAAGAACTTATTAATTCCAATATTGTGATTTACCGCATTTATGATTCCTTTGATATCATCTGCAATTAAAGTTGGGAGAGGTAATGCGGAATTCTCAATCTTAACTTCATTAACAAACCGATTCTCAAATGAAAATGATTGTGGAACAAAAGTATTTGCATCAGAAAGAAAAGTCATAATATACTCTGCCAGCTGATGATCACCACTTTCATCAAAGCTCCTAGCAATATTGTTTGCAGTAGTTCTGAATTGTGCCTCATCTTTGTCATAGTGATATTGAATTAGTTTGATTATATCTCGCTTTTTCATGGTATTCACCTCAATATTATCTTAACACGATCGGGGACAAAAATATATAATTTGGGACAAATTTTAAAAAAATTAAATATTATAAGTAGCATACATTTTTTTGATTAAAGATTGGAATTTTTTTAATCCGATAAATTTGTGATCTTGAAGTTCCAATTGTTCTAGCAATCTGTGCATTCGGCAGGATTCTGTTGCGGCATTTGCACTATCTAATGATACAAACATTGTTTTTTGCAATCATTAGAGTCGAGAGCGTAAGTGCAAAAAATAGGTATCAGAGATTACTTTTAACGACACTCAAAATAACGAAAAAATGAATGGCTTTTTGCAAATGATTTTTTGCTATTATTTTGTTATAGGCTAAGCAACAAAAATATCACATAATAATTTCTAATTCTTGTTTATTGTTCTTTGAAAAATTTATTATAATGAATTAAAGTGCTATAATGAATGTACCGTATCAATTAAGGTTGGCCGGTTAACCAGTGATGCGACATACGGATAACAGACTTCTATCAAGAAGTCAACAGCAATCTCAATCTTAATGTGAGAAATCACAAGTAGTATAAGTAAGAGAATTGTCGTAGATGTTGTTGTGTTAGGTAGAGTTGACATAGGTTCAATAACTCCTTGCATAATTACATTATATGTAAAGCACATCCTGACGAAAGTTAGGGCATGAAATTTCTGAAGCGCGGCCGCAACGGGGAACTCACGAGACTGTCATAAAAAGGGGTGCACCCTGACAGTCTCGTTTTTCAGTTTGGAGATAATATATGTTTGATATTGATAAATATTTAAAAAAGCAGAAAAAATATAAGCATTTTGACTACCGTCTTGCAAATCGGAGATTATTTGATGAGATGAAGCAAGAAAGTGCAGTTTCAAGTTTTCGATTCTTACCTTATATTCGTAGGGAGTTTTTAACATATAGATTCAATGGAAAGAAAATTAAGAAAAAGCCACGTAATATAACGCTTGCCTCACATGGTGCATCGCTTGTTTATAAAGTATATGCTGAAAAATTGAAGATTATTTATGAACATAGAATAGAAGGAACCTTGATAAGTGAGGCAGCGACCGCTTATCGTTCATCTACTAAGACAATTAAACGTTCAAATATTCACGCGGCAAAAGAAGTATTTGATTTTATTTCGAATCAAGATGTAGCTTATGTAATTAAGGGAGATTTTAAAGCTTTTTTTGATACATTGAATCATCGTTATTTAAAAAGGTCGCTGCAGAAATTGTTTAATGTTGATCACTTACCAGATGATTGGTATGCTGTTCTGAAATCGTTAACAAAATATGAATACATAAATTTCGAAGAATTAAATCAATTAACAGCAAACCTGAGCAAGTCAAATGAGCCAGCATATTTTCGAAACAGAAAACAGTTTTCAAAATTTTATAAAAAGAATTCCGAAAAATTTCATTTAAATAAAGTTGGTATTCCTCAGGGAACATCACTGAGTGCATTACTAGCAAATGTATACATGATGGAGTTTGATTTTGCAATAAGTACTCTTGTACAAAAATATGGTGGAATTTTTCGTAGATATTCTGATGATTTTGTGATTGTACTTTCGGGTAAAAGTTTAACACTTCAAGATGCTAAAAATATTAAGGACTTGGTAATTCATAAAAGCTCTGATATGTTATCTTTGACTGTTGAAAAAAGCAAAACTGATTTTTACATATTCAGTAATGCACATCTGTTTAGTTTGGATGGAAGGTCAGCTATGATGGACTATTTAGGATTTCGCTTCACAGGTGATGAAGTTTTTCTACGTGAAAAAAGTATATATAAATTTGCATATCGTGGAAATCATGCAATTGATTTTCTGATTCGTGACTTTAATGATAAGAAGATGGCGAAACTGTCTGAAGAAGAAATAGATTTAAAGTCATTCAAAAAGCCTGTATTTGACGAACATAAGAACATTATTGGTTGGATAGCAGCAAGTGAGTATCACAATAATGTTCGTCGTAAACAAATTAAGTTAGTCAAACGCAAATTGAAAGGGAAAATTAAATTTCGTATTTCGACAAACCATAAAAAAAAGTACTTATCAGAGAAACCGGCAAAAAGGACATTCATAAACTATGTGAATAGAGCACAGAAAATTTTAGAAGATGGTGCACCAAATTATTCGGTTCTAGTTCTTAAACAAGCCCGACGACGTGTGGTAAAACATCAGAAACGTTATCACAAGGGAATTTCAAATAAATCTACAGAGTGATAAAGAATGAATGGAAAATATGTGAAAAATGTATAGTTAATTAAGGCTGCTAATCTATGGAATTTAGATCAGGGAACTTAGGGCAAGTAGGGTATACTTTTCAATTCATCTCTTATGTGTAATTTAGTCTTTTCTTCCAAATTTTTGAAATGAAAACATAATTAATTTTAGTGTGCTAAAGTGCCTTTTCATAACGTTTTGTACCTTTATTTTGACGAAAACTGGTCCAAGTTTTCAACTCAATATTTAATTAAAAATAGCGGTATGATAGGCTTTGTAAGTTCTTTTAAGATCCATTCTGGGAAGACAAAATCGCTCCTACATTATTAGATGGCAAGAATGTTATCATCGCAGCACATGGTAACTCACTTCGTGCCCTCACAAAATACATCGAAGGTATCTCAGATGAAGATATCATGGGTGTTGAAATGGCAACAGGTCAACCAGTTGTTTATGATTTGGATGACAAGTTGAACGTTGTTAAAAAAGAAAAACTTTAAGCTTAAATAGAGTGATAATAAATAAGGCCCAGTCCCTTTTAGAGGGAGCTGGACCTTATTTTTGTATGTTATCTTTTTGTTGTTTTTTATGCCATAAGCTAACTTGAGAATGTCAATTTATGACAAATACTAAGATTGGGGTGGCAATTTTTTGACGAATAGTACTAAGTTCTTGAATTGTTGAGAATGAGTTTAAAAGTATACCCTATGGTCCCAAGTGACCCGAAATAAAAAGTATAAATAGAGTGGCAGACATGCCAATACAGAAAGTAGAAGGATTATAAGAATAAATAAAAATTGAGGTGGGAAAATGATAAAGATATCCATAAAAAAATTAATAATAGTAAGTCTATCATTAGCGCCAAGTGATAAACCGCATGGTAATAAAGATACTGATATAAAAGGAAACTTATTTGCATGTAGTACGAGCAACAGGAAAACAGTTATTGAAAAAATCGTATTTAAAATGTCAAATGATTATATTTTTTGTAAAGAAGCTTCGGAGAACAATTTTTTCGGTGTTCATATCTCAAAGAATCCGACTTGTAGTGGCAGATAGTGAGTACGAACGAACATAGACTCATGATTTACAACTATACCACTGGAACATATTCAAATGATGTCGAGCCACTCAAATTGATTATTTTAAAATATCTATAATTCTTTGCTTTTGGGGAAGAGTGTTGAACATATTGATGCAGCAAAGTTAGAAGCTAATTATTTCTCATTCCTTAATTATGACTTAAAGTTTGATAATGGAACGATTTTGCCACATAGCCCTGAGCATTTAACGACCATGCAATCGAGGGTGTAATTCGATTTAACAATAACAGCAACAGAACCTAACTTTAAGAAGTTTCTGAATGATATTTTGCCGATGATGAGGATACAATATCTTTCTTGCAGAAGTTCTTTGGATATGTGCTGCAGGTTTCTCAGCGTACTAATGCTTTCTTTGTCATAATAAATAAGCATAGACGGTTACCAAGGACTCAAAACATCATGTTTCTTATCATCAATTATAAAAAAGTTAGGGATTGAATCTAAATTCAGCACGCATACTTTTAGATACATGCTAGCTACTTTGATGATTGCTGATAAGAATATCTCGCTTGCTTATATTTCACAAAAATAAATAAATTGAATCTGTTAATTGTACGTGTTTCAAGTACAAGCATGTTGAAAGCTTCATATCAGGCTTCAGCAGAAACAAAGTTTGCTATTTCTGGCTTTTCTAATAAAGAATCAGATAATAATATGATTATGAACTCTTCTAAACCTATTGATGAGAAAATAATATCTGGTTTAACAGATTCTTTGTAGAAAAACACTAACGGTAATTGGAAAATTCTGTCTTACCAAAGAAGTTAGTAAATGAATGGGTTTGTTTTATTATTATTTGTTAAATGAAAGATAGTAAAGTCAAAGTATAAGGCCTTATCCTTAAGATAAACATTCGAAAATATTACCTGGATTTAAAGTCTAAGTGCAACATAGCAAATTTATACAAATAGGCCATGAAAATCTAAATTTAACGGGTTCTACAATATTGGATGCCGATGAACTTCCATCAATACCCAATATTGTAGAACTTTTTTAACATATTTAATTGAAAAATCACCAACATTAATTGAATGTTGTTGCTAATTGTGTAAACATCGTATTCAAATAAATGAATTGTGCCCAAAGTGTTGACAAAGTTAACACTTTGGAATATATTTGTTTAAAAAGAACGGAGATATACTATGGAAATTCAAGAAACAGGGAGAAAAATTAGTCACTTAAATAATATGTTCATTCATGAGTACACGACTTTTGGAAAAAAAATACACATTAATGTAGTCGACTACAATGTCTTTTTAACCATTCAAGAAAATCCTGGATGCAGTCAGCTATTTTTAGCTAACAAACGGAATGTTCAACGAAGCCTTTTAACCAGAACTATAAAAAAATATGTTGAAGTAGGTTTAATCGAACGACGTAGTAGTCAATACAATAAAAGTGCTTATGCTTTATTTTTAACTGAGTCTGGTGAAAAAGTTACTCAAAAAATAAGGCATAAGATTTTTAAAATTAATGAGAAGATATATAATTCATGCTCTCCTGATCAATATAGACAGCTAAATGAAGCATTAGACGCTATTATACGCAATTGGAATGGCTGATATTTAGGCATTGAAATTTTTTATCCTTAGTGGATGTATCTCAAATAAATGTGGGGTTTACATTCCCCATAGTGTTCACTTGGTGAACACTATGGGGATAATCATAAAAATTTAAATAAATATTCGGGGTGTTGGAAGAATGACAACAAAAGAAGTAAAAATTCCTTTGTTAATGGGAATAAGTTTATTTATGGAAATGCTTGATAGTACAATTGTTACAACTGCACTACCACAAATCAAGAAAGATTTACTCATACCTACATCTAATTCGTCATTAATTATAACTGTGTATATGATCACTGTTGCAATTTTTATACCATTGAGCGGATGGTTATCAAAAAAATATGGGAACAAAAATATTTGGTCGTCTGCTATTTTTATTTTTATTATTAGTTCATTAGGTAGTGGACTTTCCTCAAGTTTAATATTCATGTTAACAATGAGGGGGCTTCAGGGCTTTTCTGCCGCTCTTATAGTTCCAACAGCACGCTTGATTGTCTTAGAGAACACTCCTTCTAAAGATCTTCTTAAAATGATTAGCTATGTAATTTGGCCTGCATTAATTGCCCCTGCTATTGCCCCATTCATTGGGGGCATACTAACTACTTATTTATCTTGGCGTTGGATTTTTATGATTAATATTCCAATTGGCATAATTTTACTGATAATGGGGCATAAAGTTTTAGAAAAGGGCCTAGAACAATCCAAACAAATCATGCATTTCGATTGGCATGGATTCATTTCAGTTGCGTTAGCTAGCGCATCTCTTTTAATCTCGCTTGATACAATTGGAACTCAAAAATCATTAAACGAATTTTCTAGTATTTTATTGATTATATTTGTGACTAGTATCATCTTTACTGTACAACATTTAAAAAATACAGCTGAACCACTATTTAGTTTATCTTCATTGAGATTTGTTTCTTTTAAGGTTAGTCAGTTGGGGGGCAATATGATGTGGTTAACTGTTGGGGCGATTCCATATTTAAGCACATTATTTTTTCAAAATGTCTTTCACTGGTCGCCTTTAAAATCAGGAATATATATATTGTGCATTTTTATTGGCAATATTGGTATAAAACCGATTGCAAATAATATCATAAAAAGTATCGGGTTTAAAAATACAATTACTATTTCGCTAACTTTAATCATGATAACCACTGTATTAATAGGACTATTAAGCAAACACACTAACAGCATTTTTAGCGTTGTAATACTAATATCTTCAGGAATTGGAAGATCACTAGCATTAACTGCATACAATGGCATGAGCTTATTAGAAGTTCCCTTTGATGAGCGGAACAGTGCTAATACATTAAGTGCAGTAAGTCAAAATTTATGTCAGGGATTAGGAATTTCATTAATTACAATTGTGTTTTCTGTGACTAATCAATATACAACAATTCTGAGTTCATACAGAATATCATTTTTTGTGCTAGGAATATTAATTATTATCCCCTTAACTGAAATTTTTATGCAATCAGACAATATTGAGATTTCAAAAGGATAGTGTCATGATTATCGCTTACGAAAAAAATTTTGGCACTTCTAATTCTGATTAAAATGTTCTGTCTTATATGTCCTTATTTCTTATCCCGATTTAAAATTGAAGTGCAACACTAGTCAACTAGACCAATTGATCTAGCAAAAAAGGTCATGAAGAACTATTCTTATAAGCGACTAAACAAAGTAAGAAAGGAATCTTCATGACCCAATCTAAGAATACTACGCATACTCACTACCGACAACTACAACTTGACGAACGAGGCCAAATTGAAGCATTTCATATGCAAGGAATGTTCATTAGACAAATTGCGCAGTGCATTCATCGAAGTCCTAGTACCATTTCCAGAGTATATTCTACGCATAATCCCAAAAAATTACTTAAATTTACAATAGTGGAAAAAAAATTAATTTATTAAAGAAAAGAAGGAATACAGTCTTGAAAATTGGTTTCGCTGTAGCTAGCACTTTGAGTAATAAACATGATGTTTTACTCAAAATAATTAAACATGTTTCAAAAAAATATGGTCATACTGTTATTGATTTAAATGTTAAAGAAAACAAACTAGATTATATTGATATTGCTATTTTAGGCGGGACCGCTTTAAATAACGGTAAAATTGATTATTTTCTAACTGGATGCAGCTCAGGGTTAGGTATACAACTTGCTTGCAATGCTATTCCAAATGTAATTTGTGGATATGGGACAAGCACAATAGAAGCAAATCTATTTGCGAGAATCAATAAAGGGAACGCGTTCTCTTACCCTTTTGCCCTAAATTGGGGTTGGGCTTCAGAAGAAAAATATGAGAGTATCCTTGAGTCTTTGTTTAAGGGGTTTACACAATTACCTTATCCAGAAAGCGAAACAAGTAGAAAATTATTAGCAACTAACAAATTTAAACAACTTAAATCTATTTCGCAACTTTCATTTGAAGAATTTAAAAAAGCATACAAATATGAATAGTACACTTATAATTTTCTTATCAAACAATCTAAGATTAGTTCTGGTATTAATTTGTGAAAATCAATTAATAGCAGAATTTCTTGTTTAATACATTTGCTCTTATGATGATAATATAGACCATTTTTATAGTATACCTTTCAGGTATGATAATTATTGAGGAAGATTTTTTATGCCAAAAATATATTCAAAGGAATTTAGAGAATCAATTTTTGGGTTAGTGAAACAAGGTCATACACTTAAGTCTCTAGCTGAGGAATACAATGTCCTAGCCAATACTATTAACAGATGGATTAAACAAAATAAGGTTATCAATGTAAATGAACATTCACTCAGTAATGAATAGGAAATACCGTAAACCTTCTACTCACAACGATTACGCTCAACGTGGTAACTTAGTTCATAAAGATTGGCATGCCACATGATGTGCTGATATTACTTACATTTCACCGTTGGACCACTAAGGTGTCTATGATTAATGATTTTGTAATTTGATATAAAAATTATTTAAAGAAGATAGCAAGAGGGAATGAAAGAAATCTAAGCTACGTATATTATTTCTATTGTCTGGAAACTTTTGATAATTAACAAGGGTAATTGCTTTTATTAGCAATTTTTTACTATAATGACAGTGTATTATCGCTAGAGAAGAAAGGAGAAAAATTTTAATGTCATATCGTGTAGTTAATCCATATAATGGAGAATTAATCAAAGAATTTCCTGCAGCAACAGATGAAGAGGTTGAACAAGCTTTAACAGATGCAAATAATTTTTATAAACAGGCTAAGAAACAGCCAATTGAACAGCGAGCAGAGCAGCTGGCTGCCCTAGCTGATGAATTTACTAAAAGGGCTGATTACTATGCTAACTTTTTGACTGCTAACATGGGTAAATTGATTAGTGAAGCCCGAGGGGAAGTCAAAAAAACAGTTGCTTTTGCTCGTTACTATGTTGAGAATGGAGCAGCTGCTTTGGTAGATCAAGATTATACTGCCATGGCTGGCCGCAAAGCACATCTTGAATTCAGTTCGATTGGCGCAGTTGTTGCTGTTGAGCCTTGGAATTTTCCATATACTCAAGTTATGCGTGTTTTTGCACCCAATTTTATTCTTGGTAATCCGGTAATCCTCAAACATGCCAGCATTGTTCCAGAATGTGCACAGGCATTTGATGATGCTTGCAAAGCTGCAGGCCTACCAACAGGTGCATTTAAAAATATATTTGCGACTTATGATCAGGTCAACCAGATGATCGGTGATCCGCGAGTTCAAGGTGTGGCTTTGACTGGTTCAGAAAAAGCAGGCGAGCTGATAGCAGCTGAAGCCGGTCGTAATCTGAAGAAATCAACAATGGAGCTCGGTGGCACAGATGTTTGCATTGTCCTAAATGATGCTGATTTGAAAAAGGCTGTGGCCGGTGCAGTCAGTGGACGTTTACGTAATGCTGGACAAGCTTGTACTTCTGCTAAACGTTATCTGGTTCAAAGTGGAATCTATGATGAATTTTTAACAGCTATCAAAAAAGAATTTGCCAAGTATCAATCCGGTGATCCTTTGAATGAAAAAACAACGTTAGCTCCACTATCCTCAAAAAGTGCTCAGCAGAATCTGCAAAAACAAGTCAAGGCTGTTTTAGATGGCGGTGCAAAAGTTTTGTGGGGTGATCCAACGGCAGTTGAAGGTCCTGGAGCATTCTTTAAACCTTTGATTATTAGTGGAATGACATATGATAATCCAATGTATGATCACGAATTATTTGGACCAGTTGCTCAGCTTTATAAAGTTGACGATGAAAAGGGAATCGTTGAACTGGCAAACCATTCGAATTATGGCCTGGGTGGTGCGATTTATTCTGAGGATCTAGATAAAGCTCACAAATTAGCTTCAAAAATTGAAACTGGGCAAATCGCTGTTAATCAACCATTATCTTCATTACCGGAATTACCGTTTGGTGGTATTAAAAAGTCTGGTTATGGCCGCGAATTAAGCAACTTGGGAATCAGAGAATTTGCTAATATCAAAACAGTTTTGGGATAATGATTCAATATTTAATATGCTAGTCTTTGCAGGCCATTTTTGAATTTATTCTGGAAAGATGAAATCGTTTTTGAGTTACGAAGGCAAGAACGTCATCATCGCAGCACATGGTAACTCATTACGTGCTCTTACAAAATACATTGAAGACATCTCAGATGCAGACATCATGGGTGTTGAAATGGCAACATGTCAACTAGTTGTTTATGATTTGAATGACAAGTTGAACGTTGTTAAAAAAGAAAAACTTTAAGCTTAAATAGAGTGATAATAAATAAGGCCCAGTCCCTTTTAGAGGGAGCTGGACCTTATTTTTGTATGTTATTTTTTTGTTGTTTTTTATGCCATAAGCTAACTTGAGAATGTCAGTTTATGACAAATACTAAGATTGGGGTGGCAATTTTTTGACGAATATAGCTAAAGTTTAAAAGGAGTAAAATGAATGTAAAAGGCTACCCGAATGCCCCTGTTCTCCCTCCCTAATAATGGATTTTAGGTCATTATCATCACATGTGCCGATTCCCCGTGATGTAAGTTTAAATTTTTGCTTGCTATTCAAATATAATTAGTAAATGTTGATAGTTTATTAACTGACTAGATTTACCCTTTCTCTAATTAGTTGTCTAGCCGGCTAGCACATTTTTTGTGCACTTGCTTTTTATGGGATTATTGTGTGCTAAGTAATTGAGATACTACACTGTATCACGACCTGATCAGGTAGATGTTGTCGATACTGGAAGATGCAGAAATGAGATCTTGATAATGATAAATGAGAAGATAGTCTAAAAATAGCTATTGACCAATATTCGCAACTAAAGAAAAATTAGTTTTGCAGCTTCAATATATAGGATAATTAAAAATTATAAACACTATGTGTTGAAGAGCTAAATGCAAGTTAATTTAATAATTAAAACAAGAAGTGATGATGTTTTTGAACAAAAAAACAAACGAGAAGGAAATAAGAATGCTTCAGATATTCAGAATGAAAATGGATCGCGTTCAAAAATATTAAGCGAGTAATTTTCTTGTTTGAAAACAATTTTTTGTATCTTATTCATTAGATGATAAGTTGAACGTTATTAAGAAAAAAAGACTTTAAGCTTAATAGAGTATAAAAGATAATGGGGCTGCACCGTAAACTCTTTTGAAGGAGTTATGGCACAGTCCCAAGTAGTTAGCATAATTAAAAAACACTTATCAAACAGTAGAGTTAAACTTTTAGTAACTGTAACCCCTTTTCGGCAAGTGGTTTAACGACTATTTTGCGAATAATATAAGCTAAGAATAATGAGCGAGCCCAGACTATAAGTAATGAGCCCATTGAAATGTGAGAAATTTCTCCCCCAAGTATTATACCGAAACTACTCATACTCAAGCACATCAAAATAATCATGGAACAACTCCGAATTTTGGCACTTCGTCGCTCGATCTTAACTTGGGAAATCATCGACTTTGTAGCATGAGTAATCAAAAAATTAGTAATTTTGGAAGCGATGCATACATTATAGAAAAATGCAAATAAAATTGTTGGTCCCCACCAAATCCAAAAGCTAGTGAGTGTATTTGAAGTAAATCCGGTTGACATAAGATTGCCAGTTAAGCCCATAATAGTGCCCATGCCCGAACACATTTCGGCTGTAAAAAATAAACGCTGTTTTCGATTCATAAGTTCTTCTCCTTTAATGGTTGATAAGTCAACTAATACCAGAATAACCTATTTAGTTTATTTGTCAACTGAATTTGTTTATAATGACATTTAGGAATAGAGGTCTTTTACTTGAACGATATAAAAATAAATCAGCTTGGACGATACGTAGGTATTATTCAAAGGGCGTCCATGACAGCTTTGAATCATCGGTTAAATTTACCTGGCTTAACCGCCTCGAATGTTAATCTTTTACTTTTTGTAAATGAACATCAAAAAGTAACCGCTAAAACGGTGGCAACTCAACTCGCTATTAACAAAGGTCTAGTTAGTCGAGAATTTACGATTTTAACTAATAATGGGTATATTAAAAAGAGTATTAATGTAAATGATCGTAGGAATACTTGGATCGTTTTAACCGTCAAAGGACAAAATGCTTGTCATGAAATTAGCCAACTGTTGACAAGTTGGTGGCAAGAACAACTAAAAAAAGCAAATTGTCAAAACCAACAAGTTCTTTATTCAGAATTAAATAAACTAGCATCCAGTATTATTGGAACATCACTAAAACCTCAAGAAAAATGATAATATATTGTCAGGCAAATTATTCAACCCGTAGCTTTAGGAGTTGACGGAGAGCCTCTTGTTGGCAAATTAATGAGTTATGTTTGTGTTGAATTGGCGTCTGATATTAGATTAAGTGCAGGCTAGCCTGCTTGGCTTTCCACTAATTTGAGGCGAATTGGTCTGATGGAGAATTCATTTAAGCACGCAACAGGTGGCTGCAAATAGTTCGTTGAGGAAAGCAATTAAAAGATGAACTCTGTACTTCAGATATATTTAAAGTTACTTTAGTAACAATATAATCGGGGTTGAAATTAGGTTGCAGTCTTTTTTGTTCCTATGATGATAATATATTTTGTGTGATGTGTAGATTTTATTAATGATTTAGATTAAATTTGTAGTCGCATAATATTATACTACCTATCTTTGATAATCTAAAAAATACATAGTTAATAACACATTTGCGTTATTGATTATTCATTAATATTACTTTAATATTAACGTGAGCCAGTGAGCATTCAAACTTTGTTACTCAATTCAAATCTATCAAGGTCTGGGTGAATACTATGGTTAAGCGGGAAAGACTAAAAACAACTCTTTGTTTATATTTGAATTATCTTGTGCATGGGATGGCAATTGTCATTTTAGCGCAAAATATGTTGGCATTAGAAAATCAATGGGGTGTGGATACTGCAGGTGTGGCATATGTTATTTCATCTCTTGGAATAGGGCGTTTATTGGTTTTATCTGTTTCTGGTTTTTTATCGGATCATTTTGGGCGCAAAATTTTTGTTGAATTAGGCGTGCTGACATACATTCCTTTTTTTATTGGTATTATATGCAGTGGCAATATAACACAAGCCTATTTTTTTGGTGTGTTAGCTGGGATGGCTAATTCCTTTCTAGATTCAGGAACATATCCTGCTTTAATGGAATTGTATCCAAAGGCTCAGTCAACTGCTAATATTGTTATTAAAGCCTTTGCATCAATAGGGGAACTATTATTACCTATTTTAGTTGGGGTATTGGAAAAAAATTTTTTATGGTACGGATGGTCGTTTGTTGTGTGTACATTGATTTTGATATGGAACTTTCTTTTTTTATTAAAGCGAAAGTTCCCTGTAGGAACCTCTACAAAATCATCTTCGACAATCGCGGTTCCTAGAGTAGAAGCAAAGGGAAAAAAGACGCAGCGAATATTTCTAGGGATAGTTTTAACTATTTACGGCTATATTTCCATGGCAACCTTTTATTTAGTCAGTCAGTGGATGACTAAATATGGTGAGGATATTGTGCATCTGGATTTGATGCATGCACGAATGCTTGTCAGTATTTATAGTGCTGGTTCCATTATTGGAGTAATTGTGAATGCAATGTTGGTAAATCGTATGGTAAAACAAACATGGCTGATATGTGGGTATACTACGATTTCATTCGTTATTTTGCTCCTGATGGCTGCATACCCAAGTGCCCAGATTATGACTTGGGGTTCATTTATAATTGGTTTTACGGCAGCTGGTGGAGTTATGCAGATTGGATTAACAGTTATGAGTTCATTGTTTCCGTTGCATAAAGGAGTTGTTACTGGAATCTATTATACTGCTGGCGGTGTTGCTTCCTTTACAATCCCTTTAATTACTGGAATTATTTCTCGAACAAACGTTCATAATATTATGTGGCTTGATGTCTGCATTGCTGCAATGGGGCTGGTCTGTAGTCTAATAATAGTTGCGATGAAAAAATATTTATAATTAGTGAGTATTAGTAGATTAAGAATAATTAAAAAAGCTGAGTGATTCAGTGGGGAACATTTTGAGAAATACTGATGGATTATGAAGAAAACAGTTCTGATTGCGAGTGATTTTTAGCTAACAAATAAATTGGCGATTGAAACACGTTAATTTATATAATACAGAGTTAAAAAAGGTCTGAGGTAAAATTATATTTTGACTCAGACCTTTTCTTTGTTTAAATATAAAATTTTGATTTTCCGAATGGATTAATTCTAGACGCTTTAAATTAAAAAGCAGAGCTATTGTTAAATCATTTTATTTTGTGATGTAAAGTTTTTGAAACAGTACTCAGTAATAAAGTTTTGCATTTTTGATGCGGAGGGTGTTAAAAAATAATTGTTTTTTAACACCAGATATAATTGATGCTTTGCGGCAGACTCATTGATGTGAAGCATTTTGATTGAATCGTAGTTTGAAAGCAACAAACGAGGCACTAGAGCAATACCCAAACTCTGTCTGACAAATCCAATGATCGTGTGGTCTTCTTCGATTTCAAATAGTATTTTGGGCTTTAAACCATGTTTTTTAAATAAAGAATCAATTAAGGGTCTTAGGCCACTTTGTTTTGAAAAATAAATAAGGGGATATTGCGCAAGATCTTCAATATTAATATTTTTATAGCGAGCCAATGGATGATCGGCAGGAACAGCTAGAACAATTTCCTGCTGAATGAGTGGGCGGAAATCAAAGATATCAGTTGTATTCAAGGCTCCAACATGGTTGCTAAAAGAAGAAAAAACAAAATCGCATTTTTCTTCCAACAGTGCAGTTAAGAGTTGTTGCGTGTTTCCTTGAATGAAGTTAAATGATATTTTACGATTTGCTTTTTCCTTTTGAAAAGCTCTAATGATTTCTGGAACTAGGCTTTGCCCAGGAGTATACGTAAAGCCAAGATTAACGGTACCTTCACTAACATTCAAAAGACGTTGAAGAAGAGCATTTCCACGATCAATTTCGTCTAATCCTTTTTGAACAAATTGAAGATATATTTTTCCAAGATGTGTCAATTTAATGTTGCGGCCATTTTTTTTAAATAAAGGAAATCCGAGTTCTTTTTCCAAACTGTCAATTGCATAACTAAGAGAAGGCTGGGATATTCCAAGCTTTTCAGCAGTTTTTGACATGTGCTGTGTGTGTGCTAGATCTCTAAAGAATTCTAAGTGACGTAAATTCAAATATAACACCTCCTTATTAATCATAGATAAATTCTATTGATTAATCAAGAAATATTTATTTATTCTATATAAGTAAGCGTTTATCATTATATGTGAATTGAGTAACAAAAAATAGTTTTTTTGTTAAAGGAGAGGATTTTTTATGACAGAGCGTATTGATGGACACACAATTTTAATTGGGCTGATGGCCTATCCTATTAGGCATTCAATGTCACCCATGATGCATAATAATGCTTTTGCAAAATTAGGTTTAAACTATGCATATCTTGCTTTTGATATCACAAATGACAAACTGAGTGATGCTGTTAAGGCAATTCGAACACTTGATATGCGTGGATCGAATGTGTCCATGCCGAATAAGCAGAAAATAATTCCTTATTTAGATAAGCTTGATCCGGCTGCAAAGTTATGCGGTGCAGTCAATACTATAGTTAATGATGATGGGATTTTAACAGGTTACACAACAGATGGAACGGGATTTATGAAATCGCTTGAAGATGAGAACCTTGACATTCGAGGTAAAAAAATGACTTTGAGCGGCGCTGGCGGTGCGGGAACTGCAATTGCAGTTCAAGCAGCATTGGACGGTGTGGCTGAAATATCTATTTTCAATGCAAAAGATAAATTCTGGGATAATGCTGAACGAAATGTTGATATTATAAACAAAAAGACAAATTGCAAGGCTACACTGCATACTTTAGAAGATCGGGAAGACTTTAGATCAGAAATTGCTGATAGTACGATTTACTGCGATTCAACTGGTGTAGGAATGAAACCTTTGGAAGATGAAACACTTGTGATCGATCCAGGCTGGTTCCGAAAAGACATTATTGTGTATGATACAGTATATGCCCCGAGAACTACTAAATTGATGAAAGTTGCACAAAAAGCGGGTGTTACACATGTGTTTAATGGTCTTGGGATGGTACTTGAGCAAGGTGCAGAAGCTTTCAAACTTTGGACCGGTAAAAGTATGCCTGTTGAATACATTAGAGAATTACTTTTTAAAGAAGATAAATAAGAGGAGCTACAGAGATGAAAAATAAATATATGCCCACTGCGTTCAGTTTGTATTTAAATTATTTTGTGCACGGTTTCGGAGTTATTATACTAGCACAGAATATGAATTTCTTGGCTAAGCAGTGGGGTACTACTACAGCAGGAGTCGCGATAGTTATTTCCTCACTGGGGATTGGCCGGTTGATAGTTCTCTTTGCTTCAGGAGCCATGTCTGATCGATTTGGACGTAAACCTTTTGTGCTGCTTGGCATTGCAACATATTTGCTATTTTTTGCTGGAATTATATTAAGTAAGAGTGTAGCTATAGCATATATTTTTGGCGTTTTGGCCGGAATTGCTAATTCATTTCTTGATTCTGGAACTTATCCAGCATTGATGGAAATGTTTCCTGATTCTAAAGGAACTGCCAATGTCATTATTAAAGCTTTTATTTCAGGTGGACAATTCATTTTACCTCTGCTGATTAGTTTTTTAATTTCTAGTGACCTTTGGTTTGGCTGGACATTTATCCTATGTATCGTAATTCTGGGTATAAATGGCATTTTTATGCTTATGGCTGGCAAATTTCCACAAGTGTCTGAAATTAAAAAAGAGGGAAAAAGCGAGAAAAAAAAGATCATCTCCGACATAAAAGCAAATTTTTGGTTTGATGGAACGTTGTTTATTCTGTACGGATATATTTCGCAAGCTACTTTTTATTTAGTTAGTCAGTGGCTCAGCGAATATGGCGAAAAAGCTGCGGGGATGAGCGCAACGGGTGCTCATGCACTAATCAGTTACTATAGTATTGGTTCGCTAGTATGTGTTTTTGTAACAGCAGCGTTAGCTCGGCGTACAGTTAAGGAAATCAGCTTTTTGAGTGTTTACACATTGATTTCCTTTCTATCACTGCTAGTGATGTATCTTTTTCCAAATCCGGTAATTTGTTCCGTAATGTCATTTGTTGTTGGTTTCTCTGCAGCTGGCGGGGTAATGCAATTGGGACTGACCGTTATGGCAGATTTCTTTCCCAATGGTAAGGGAACAATTACAGGAGCTTTTTACACAGCAGGTTCAATTGCATCGTTTACTATTCCGTTATTTACGAGCATGATGGCTTCAAATATGGGCAATATTATTTTATTTGATGTTTTTATCTCTTTGGCTGGATTTATAATCACCACGTTGATCACGTTACGATATCGCCGGCTCTTCAGGAAAAAATAGATTAAGACGTGTCCAAACATGAAAACAGTTCAGATAAAAAAACTTATTTTAGGAAGCGGTAGACCTAAAGTTGCAGTACCAATTACCGAAAAATCGATGAAAGAAATTGCGGAACAAGCTCAGACGATTGCTCAGCAAAAACCAGATATGGTCGAATAGCGAATTGATTTTTTTAAAGACATTATGTGTTATGGATAAATCTAAATTGCAAGCTGGAACACAAAAACTACGTAAAATTCTGAATGAAACAGCACTGCTGGTTACTTTTAGGACATAGGTATCAGTCCCAGATCAAATTGAGCTAGCACATTTAAGACAAGAACTTGAGGACTTAAAATTAAGCTAAAAGAAAGAGAGAAGAGAAGACTATGCTAAAGTATTCACGCCTTTTTAAACCAATTACTATTAATGGTATGACACTGAAAAACAGAGTTATTATGCCCCCCATGGGTACTAATTTCGCTAATTATGACGGAACTATTACGGACGAACATATCAAGTATTATGAGCAACGTGCCAAGGGCGGGACCGCATTGATTACTTTGGAAAACGTTTGTTTTGATTATCCCATGGGCACTAACGGGACTACACAGTTACGGATGGATAATGATCAGTATCTGCCGGGGTTGTGGAAGTTCAACGAAAAAATGCATTCTTTTGGTGCGTGCACTTCTGTCCAAATAAATCATGCTGGGGCATCTGCTACTGGTTTGCGTTTAGATGGTCTGCAACCCGTTTCTGCGTCAGATGTTGCCTCTAAAAAGGGCATGACTTGTCCGCGGCCTTTGAAGGTTGAAGAGATCAAGCTGATTGTGAACAAGTATGAGGAGGCTGCTTCACGGGCTAAACGGGCTGGTTTTGATTGTGTGGAAATACATGCTGGTCATAGCTATCTGTTAGATCAGTTCTTATCTCCACATTACAATCATCGAAAAGATGAGTATGGTGGATCGCCAGAAAATCGTGCACGTTTTGCAAGAGAAGTTTTAATTGCTGTCAGAAAAGCAGTGGGCTCACGGTTTCCGATTTCAGTGCGATTTAGTGCTGAAGAATTTATCAATGATGGCAACTCATTAAAAGATACATTAAACTTGTTGGAATACTTCAATCAAGAAGCTGATATTTTAAACGTATCTGCTGCTGTTAATGACAACTTACAGTATCAGATCGATAAGATGAACCTGCCTGACGGTTGGCGTTCATTTATGGCGAAAGCTGTCAAAGAAAAGTTCCATAAAGTAACAGTTACCTCTGGAAATTTTCGCTCACCCAAAATTGCAGAACAAGTTTTGGAAAATGGTGATGCAGACTTGATTGCAATGGGACGAGGTTTGATAGCTGAGCCAAATTGGGTCAATAAGGTTCAGTTTGGGCAAGAAAAATTACTGCGCAAGTGTATTTCATGTAATATTGGATGTGCTGATCATCGAATTGCTAAGGGGCTTCCAATTCGTTGTACAGTCAATCCAGATGTAATTAATGAAGATGAATATAAAAAAGATAAGCTTAAAAACCCAATAAAGATCGTAGTTATTGGTGGCGGGACTACTGCACTTGAGGCTGCTTGCTCGGCTGCAGAAATCGGAGCTAAAGTTGTTTTATATGAAAAGAAAAACTTTTTAGGTGGATTGGCACATGAAATAGCTCGTCTCCCAGATAAAAAAAGAATTGATGACTATGTTGTGTATCTGGTTCATCGGGCAAAGAAATTGGAAAATCTTGAAATTCACTTGAACGAGAAAGCAACACTAGATAAGATCGAAAGCCAAGAACCTGATATGATCATTAATGCATCTGGAGCCCATCCTTTTCTACCACCTATTAGCGGATTAAAAGAAACTCAGAGCAAAAAAGAGCGGCATGTATTTGATATTTTCGATCTTCTAGAAAATATGGATGCATTTGAAAAAAATAATGAAGATATTTTAGTTATTGGCGGCGGAGCAGTGGGATTAGATGTCATGGAATATTTTACAGAACATCGTCAAAGCCGAGTTACGATGGTTGAAATGATGCCTGAGATAGGTAAAGATCTGGATCTGATAACTAAATTAGGGATGAAAGAGTTATTGAAAAAATACAATGTTAAGCAATATGTAGAAACTAAACTTGAATCCATATCTGATGAATCTGCTGAGGTGTCTCAAAATGGTGAAAAATTAAAAATAAAATTTGACAAAGCTTTTGTGTGCTTGGGAATGAGGAGCTACTCACCTTTGATGAACCATGATTTAAATGAATATGCTGAAAAATTGGGTATCAGTTTAGTTAACATTGGAGACTCAAAGCGTGCACGCAGAATTTATGAAGGAACACAAGAAGCACGGCGTATTCTTAATGAAGTTCATTTGCTCGATGCAAGAAAAAATCTTGTGAAGAATTAGCAAAATTTTGATAGATGTAGTGAAGTTAATTTTTTTCAACATGGACAACTGAATGTGAATGACAAGTTGAACGTTGTTAAAAAAACTTTAAAGTCAACAGATAGGCTATATTAGGCCCAGTTTTCACTATGTGGAAGCTGGGTCTTTTTATGCGTTTTTTTGCTGAATATATAAACGTTTTGGAAAAATATAAGATTGAATAGGATTTATCGTCCTTTACCCGGATTTTTTTATTTTTACATTGACATTCGTAATTAAAGTAAAAAGGTACGCTCAGAATCCTTGTAAAGCAACAGCAACGCAATAACTTTTACGCAAGTTGGGAGAACTATTCACTCATTAAAATGCTGGAATCGCCGAAGGGGGTAGAAAAATTGCAGTTGAAGTACAACTGTAAATGTATATTTCATTCATTGGAGCATAAAAAAATGCATGCCAGTGAAATTAAAATGAAGATTACTTTTTATTTGAAAATTAGTGAAGTTGAAGTCTCGGATTTGTTTTTTAGAGTTGTTGCAGCAATGCTTATTAATATAATATAAAGTTGGAGATCATTGTTATGTGGAGTAGCAGACGATACTGCTGGAAGTTGATTTTGATCTTGTGAAAAAGTAATTCAATAATTTAAAATGCATAAAAATTATTAATTACCAAAAAATATTGCATATTTATAAATATTGATGTAAGGTATTAAATGGTTAATTATTGAGAATCTGTTTGGGGAATGGAGAGGGTTAAAATGAAAAAATTCATAAAATTTTTGATGCTGTTACTGGGTTTTGCAACTTTTTGGAGCTTGAGTACTTTACACGTTCAGGCTGCAGACAATTCATTAGAGAAAATAAAACAAAGCGGTAAAATAGTAGTTGCTACCAGTCCGGATTATCCGCCTTATGAGTTTCAAGTTAATAAGCATGGTGAAAATAGGATAGCTGGGATGGATATTGATGTTGCTAAGCAAATCGCCAAAGATTTACACGTGAAACTAGTTGTTAAAAGTATGAAATTTGATTCGCTTCTAGTTGCAATTGAAACGGGTAAAGCTGATATGGCGATCGGCGGAATTAACCCAACTAATGAAAGACGTCAAAGTGTTGATTTCTCAGATATTTATTATTTAGGTGGGCAATCTTTTCTGATTAATAAGTCGGATAGTTCAAAGTTTCCAAATCAGAAGTCTCTTCAAGGAAAATTGGTTGGGGCTCAAACGGGTTCATTGCAATATAATTTAGCCAAAGCCAATCTAGCTAATACTACTGTTAAAGGTATGGACAAGACCCCAGATTTGATACTAGCATTGAAGATTCACAAACTTGAAGCAGTTGGCGTAGAGAAGCCGGTTGCTAAAGCATATGCTTCTAATGATAACGGTTTGGCGATTGTGCCGGCTACATATAAACTTGATAAAAATCAAGTAGGTGCAGCAGTTGCATTTAAAAAGAATTCTTTTGCACTTGAAGCAGCTGTTAATAAATCAATTAAAAAAATAAAAAAAGGCAACAAAATTGATGGATATTTGAAAAATGCGGGTAAGGATATGAAGCTTAACACAGTCAATACTTCAATGTGGAATTATTCAGACTATTTTGCTAAAGGGGTAAAATATACCTTATTTATTTCAATTGTTTCTTCGATTTTTGGTGTCCTGTTGGGGATTACTTTAGCATTGATGAGATTTACTAAGATGAAGCTGTTTCATGCGATTTCGCTTTGCTATGTCGAATTTGTACGAGGAACACCATTGATGGTGCAAGTAATGTTTGTTTATTTTGGGATTGGTTCGATAATCAATATTTCAGCGTTATTATCAGGTATTATTGCGATCTCATTAAATAGTGGAGCATATGTTGCTGAGATTATTCGAGGAGGGATTGATTCAGTTGCTGTGGGTCAATACGAAGCTGCAGCAAGTCTAGGATTGTCTCGTCGTGATCGAATGAGGTTTGTGGTTCTTCCGCAAGCATTTAAGAATATTTGGCCAGCTTTGGGAAATGAATTCATTTCTTTAGTAAAAGAAAGTTCAATTGTTTCAATCATTGGGGTTACTGACTTGATTTATCAATCTAACTTGGTGCGTGCAAATACCTATCGTGGAATAATGCCAATTTTTGTTACAATGCTTCTGTATTTTGTAATTACCTTTATTCTGACTAGAATTCTGAATCACTATGAGAAAAAAATACGTTCCCGTGAATAAAAAAGTTGTCAAAATAAAAGATCTAAGCAAACAGTTTGATAAAATGAGGCCATTAAAATCATTAGGAGTAGTGTTAAACCTGGAAAAGTGAGTTGTATTGGAGTTTAGATGCCAAGGTGAACGTTGTTAGTAAAGAAATATTTTAAGGGCAAATGGAATAAAACAAATAAAGTTCAGCATCCTTTGAGGGGGGCTGAACTTTATTTGTTAGATGTTACCTGTTCATAATTACTGTGATTTAAGGAGAGATTAAAGGTACTTTGAAAGCCTCATTTCTGAGGAAAGCAATTTAATTATGCATAGCATTTCTGAAGGAGAGCATTCAATAAAACTGAGAGGGTATATGTGTGCATATCAATAAATAAAAAATAATTTATTAATTTTTGAAAGAATATCAACGATAAACTTTCAAAAAATAAAATTTGAAGGGATTATGTTTTTGATATAAATCTTTTTAAATTAATGTTATAAAAAGTAACATGCAAATTAAAAAGTGGTATACTTGACTAAAGATATTACAAATTGATTAGTAATATCTTGGGGCATTCTCATTCGGAGGGAGATCTTTTTTATGAAAGAAAAAAACACAACCAATCAAGATGGTACAATACGAGCGTTAAGTAACCGTCATGTTCAAATGATTGCTATTGGAGGCACGATTGGAACTGGGCTGTTCTTAGGAGCAGGAAGTACTATTTCAAAAACAGGTCCCTCAGTTATGTTAGTTTATTTGGCCTTAGGATTGTTTTTCTTCTTTATGATGAGAGCAATCGGTGAAATGTTTTATTCTGATCCATCCCAGCATACTTTTGTTTCATTTATTTCGCGTTATCTGGGACCGGCCGTTGGTCACTTCACAGGCTGGACTTACTGGATAGGTTTAGTCTTTGTTTGTATGGCTGAGTTAACAGCAACGGCAACTTATGTGAAATTCTGGTTTCCAAATATACCTTCGTGGATAGTCGAACTGATATTTTTAGGTGTATTAGCGGGCGTTAACTTAATTGCGGCACGGCTGTTCGGAGAAGCGGAATTTTGGTTCGCTATGATTAAAATCATTGCTATTATTGCTCTAATTGTGACAGGTGTTTTTATGATGTTCAGTCATTCTGCGACTCCATTAGGTCACGCTTCTGTTGGAAATATTTTTCATAATTATACCTTATTCCCACACGGCGCTTTTAACTTCATTTCTGCTTTCCCAATGGTCTTTTTCGCCTTTCAAGGAATTGAATTTGTCAGTATCACAATCGGTGAGGCTAAAAACCCACATGTTATTATTAAAAAAGCTGTTAACGAAACCTTATTGCGAATCCTCTTGTTTTACATAGGGGCGTTAATTGTTATTATGGGTATTATTCCATGGACATCATTATCTGCAGACAGCAGTCCGTTTGTTCAGGTGTTTAAGTTGGCTGGCTTCCCTGCAGCAGCAGCGGTTATCAACTTTGTGGTTTTGACTTCAGCTGCATCATCACTTAATAGCTGTATCTTTTCTGCCGGACGTCATTTCTATCAACTTGCAACCGAAGTTCCTAAGGATAGTTTTATGGCTAGAAATTTTGCCAAAATTTCAAAAAGCGGTGTTCCGGCACCAGCGATTCTGCTCTCTGCGGCCTTAGTTTTAATTACACCAATTATGAGTTTAACTAGTGCGACTACGTCTATTTTTACAATAGTAACAGGTGTTTCTAGTGATATGTATATTATTGTCTATACTTTAGCAATGCTAGCACATCGCAAGTACAGAGAATCAAACGATTATTTACCGAATGGTTTTAAAATGCCTGGGTACAGATTTACCAGTCCTTTAACAATCGCTTTCTTCTTAGTTATTTTTATAAGTTTATTCTTTATCCCTGAAGATATTATCGGTGCAATTGGTGCGATTATTTGGACGGTCGGTTTTGGAGGAGTAATGTACTTCCATGAGAAAACAGCTGTTTCGCATGAACAAGCTGAGTAAAAAATTTGAACTTTCTATCGGACGCCTATAATTTTTAAGTGTTTAATAAAGAATGATTTTAGAGGACTTTTGTTAAAATATTTGCTGCTGATTCATTTAAAATAGGTAATTTTCACTATAATTGGATGGAGAGTGAGCTGTTTATGTTACTAAGAAAACCACAAATGTTATCAGCGCATCGACCAACGGCCGCTCACATCAGTTTAGAAGCAATCTACCATAATGTTCATAAAGAAATTGAAACAATTGATTCAGATACAAAAGTGTTTGCTGTTGTTAAGGCAAATGCATACGGATATGGGATGCTTGAAGTTGCTCATGTTTGTTTAAAAGCAGGTGTACAGGGTTTTTGTGTTGCTACTTTGGATGAAGCTTTAATATTGCGCAACAATGGAATTGCAGCCCCTGTGCTTGTACTGGGAATTGTTGATGCTAGATGGGCAGCATTGGCTAGTTCTTTGGATATTTCGTTGGCTGTTGGAGATATTGAATGGCTTAAAATGGCAGAGCCTTATTTAGAGGCCGAAAAATTAAAAATTCATTTAGCACTAGACACAGGTATGGGACGGATAGGTTTTCAAAGTCCAGCGGAATTTAAGAATGCAGAGAATTATATTAGATTGCATACTAAAAAGTTTGATTTCTCTGGTGTTTTTACACATTTTGCTACCGCTGATGGTTTAAAACAAACGTATTTTGATGAACAGTGTAAAAGATGGCATCAGTTTATGCAGGTTCTGACTTTACATCCCAAATATATTCATGTGTCAAATACTGCAACTTCGTTGTTTCATGCAGAATGTAATGGCAATATGATTCGTTTGGGTATGGGAATTTATGGCTTAGATCCATCAGACGGAGAATTAGAGCTTCCCTATACACTAGAGCCTGCCTTAAGATTAACGACTAAGCTTTCATTTGTTAAATATCTGAGTGCCGGCAAATCTATTAGTTATGGAGCTACTTATACTGCCAAAAAAGATGAGTGGATCGGAACACTTCCCATTGGATATGCCGATGGATATCCACGTTGTCTGCAGGGATTTCACGTTTTGATAGATAATCAATTCTGTGAAATTGTTGGCAGAATCTGTATGGATCAATTCATGGTCAGGTTGCCTCACAAATATGATGTTAATACTCCAGTTGTACTTATTGGAAGTGATGGGGACAAGAAGATTACAGTCCAAGCTATTGCAAAATATGCTAAGACAGCTCAATGTGAGGTTGTAACTAGGTTAGGTCCACGTGTTCCGAGAATATACGAGGAGAGTTCAGAGTTCTTGTAGCGATGCGAGACTCTAAGAAGTTGTCCTTAACCGTAAACTAGGTTTCGCATTGAAATATGTTAATTTATACAATGTGAGGTTAAAAATAAGAGGGCTGGTTTAAAACTTATGTTTTGAATCAGCTTTTTTGTGTCGTCTCTACTTGGCAAATAAAAGTTTGAACAGTAAGGAAACCGGTCAGCTGATCAAAAAGTAAAAAGCTATTAGAGCTAAATGTTCTCAAAAATGACTTGCTCAATAGACAAGTCTCATAGACTGGTCAAGCATCAGGTTTTGAGAGAATTTATTGTTTTAAGAGGTGGGGACAAAACAATAAATAAGCATTAGGGAGTTTTACGCTAGAATTGTTTGATTCCAATTTTTAAATATATATTATTTGATTAAACACTGATGTAGCAGGCATCGGTGTTTTTTATTTTTTGAGCAAGGGAGGATAAAAATTTTCGTAAAAAAATAACGGCAATGCCACGCGAAATGGCGGTTAGGTGTGGCTATTATAAATTTAGGATGCAGGTTAAAAAGGGGGTATAAGAATTTGGATAAATATAACGGGGTTTATCAAGAATTAGCTGAACTGGTTGGTGAGAAAGACGCAAAATTGATATGGAAATCTTTTGCAGGTATGAAAATTAATTTTCCAATGCGTTTCATTTCAAGGGAATATGTAAAGAGTATGGTGGAAACGGATATTCATAAAAAAACAATCGGTCAACTCGTTCATGAGACTGGCTACAGTGAACGTAGTATACGAAGAATGATAGAAGAAATCAGGCATAAAAACGATATAGTCGAGCAAGGAGATGATCTTTAATGAAAACGTTGGTTCTGATGCTCCTGCTCTTTATATTAGTGTTGGCGGCAGCTATAATTTATTTTATGTTTTTTAGAACAAAAATCATAAAAAAACGTTTAGCAAAAAAGCTCTTTAGGCGCTTAAACAATTTGTCTGATGATGAACTTAGACAGATAAGTGTTTCTGATGAGAACTCAGATGAAAAGAAAATAGCGCAAAAGATAATTCTAGAAAGGCAGCGTTATTTAGTTTCTGAAGTTGAACGTTTCTATTTAGACAGAACACGGTATAAAAAGTGAGAGGTACCATGGTTTGAATGTAGCAGATCGAAAAGAATGCAAAAATTGAACGCCATTGACAACTAGATGATGTTGTTTTTAGCGAAAACATTTTTTTAACAAATGCACGAACTTTTTTCATAGGCAATATTACCGCATTTGCTGGAAATATAATATACATGGTTAAGTTTTATTCAGCTATAAGTATATAAAATGAAAGAGATCTATTCTGAATATTTTGAGCAGAATAGGTCTCTTTGAGTGTTTGAAGTAACTTTCTTAAATAGGTGAGTCTCTATTTTCGGTAAAAAAATTTTGATATTAAATAACTATAGATAGAAAAATAAATGGTCTAAATGAACTTTTATTAAAAAAACCTCATTTAAATTACAATATGTGTGATAATATTAAAAATGTCTAATAATAATCCTGGATGGAGTGATATTGAGAAATGAAAGTAGAAGAATTAAAAAACAAGATCAAAAAAAATATGCCAATTTATCAAGAATCCTTAGCTAAAATCATTAGGATTCCAAGCATTAAAGGAGAACCAGCAAAAGGCGCACCGTTCGGCAAACAACCACGAGAAGCATTGCAGCAAGCATTAGTGATTGCTCACAAATTAGGTCTCAAAACCAAACAGTTGGATGATCAAGTAGGTTGGGCTGAGTTGACTGGGAAAAATGATAATTATGTTGCGGCATTGGGGCATTTAGATGTGGTAGCTGCTCCAAAGCAAGGTTGGAAGACTTCACCCTTTGACTTAACTATAAAAAAAGATTACATGTATGGCCGAGGGGTTCTGGACAACAAAGGACCGATTATGGGAGCGCTATTTGCTTTGGCACTCTTGAAAGAGGATGGGTTTAGACCTGAACAAAGTATTCGAATTATTTTTGGGACAGATGAAGAGTCTGGAAGTTCGGATATGAAAACCTATAATCTAGTTGAAGATCCTCCATTAGCAGGTTTTACCCCAGATGGAAAATATCCAGTCGTTTACGCTGAAAGAGGGATGCTTCGGATGTCCTTGATTGCGGATATTAGTGATAGCAGCGATAAAGTATTGTCAAAAATTGAAGGAGCGTTTTCCCCAAGCTATATTCCAGACAAGGTTATTGTTAAGTTTCTATCGGGGGAAGTAAAAACGTATCTCGGGGAGAAATCACCTAGTAATGCACCCGATCTCGGGAAGAATGCTCTGCTAGAGATGGCACGAGATCAGCGAAACTTACCCGGACAATTGGGAGCAATCATGGAGTGGCTGTACAGAGCAACTAAAGATTCAAAAGGAAAAGGATTGAAGATTGCTTTTACAGGAGAAAAGTCAGGGGAGTTGCAATGCAGTGTTTACGGAATTGCTCTCGCTGACAAACAACTAAAAATTAATTTCTCTATTCGCTATCCAATTGAATTAACTAAAGAGAAGCTATTAAAACAACTAAAAACACAATTGCCAAATAATGGTCGGCTAACGATCAATCAGGAATTTGCGCCACTTTACTACAATCCAGAAGCACCAGGGATCAAAGTTATGCAACAAATTTATGAGAATGTCACGGGATTGGAGGGAACTCCCGTGACAACTACAGGCATCACATATGCGCGTTTCCTTCCCAACATAGTTGCCTTCGGTCCTTCTTTCCCAGGACAGCGAGGAATTGCACATAAGGAAAATGAATGGTTGAAGGTTTCAGATTGGGAAAAGATAATTGCTATCGAATACCTGACTTTGAAAAAGTTAGCTGAAAGGGAATACAAACTTTAAAATTAAAAAAAGATTACAAATAGCCTAAAAATCAATTGCATCTTTTCTAATTTTATTTTAATATATTAAAAGTAAATTAAAATAATTTTTTTAGGGGGATGAACATTAATGCTATCAAAAAAAACATTGGGAACACTACTAGGGACTTTGGTGGTTTGTACAGGGTTACTGGCGGCTTGCGGAAATAAGCAGACGCAAACAAAAAATTCTTTAAACTTAGCAGTGAGTAGTGATCTGCAAACGATGGATCCGGCTCATGCGTCTGATACAACCAGTATGCAATTGCTGGAAAATACAGGTGAGGGCTTTTTGCAATTAGGAAAAGACAGTAAGATTGAGAAAGAATTGGCAACTAAAATTACAACTTCTAAGGACGGGTTAGCATATACATTCACATTACGTAAAAACGCGAAGTGGAGTAATGGTAAGCCGTTAACAGCAAAAGATTTTGTTTATGGATGGCAAAGAACGATCAATCCAAAAACAGCTTCAGAGTATGCGTATCTTTATTCTGGAATTAAAAATGCCGATGCAATCATGAATGGCAAAAAGAATTATAAAGAGCTAGGTATTAAATCACTGGGCAAATATAAAGTTCGGGTAACATTAGAACACAGAATTTCTTATTTTAAATTATTAATGGCAATGCCTGTGTTCTATCCTCAGAACCAGCAAGCCGTTGAAAAATATAATTCTAAATATGGTACTAGTGCAGCAAAGACGATTTCAAATGGTCCATTTGTTTTGAAAGGCTGGAAAGGGACGAATGGCAATTGGAAGTTAGTTAAAAATAGTAAATATTGGGATAAGAAGTCAGTTCATCTATCCTCGATTAATTTCAGGGTAGTAAAATCACCATCAACTGGGTTAAACCTTTTCCAAACAGGCAAACTAGATCAAACTCAATTGTTGGGAAGCCAAGTAGCAAATGAAAAGAAATCGAAAAATTATGTTTTGAATAAATCAGCGACATCTATCTATCTTCAATTTAACTTAAAAAATCCAACAGATAGTAGTTTAAAAGCGGCATTTAATAACCCTAACATCCGCAAAGCACTTTCTTTGGCTTTGGATCGTAACCAACTGACTAAGAAGGTTTTAAGTGATGGGTCACTTCCTGCTAAGGGATTTGTAACGGCAGATCTGGCTAAAAATCCTAAAACGGGCCAAGACTTTGCAGCTCAAGCGTATGTTAAGAAAAGTGTTGCATACAACAGTACACAGGCAAAACAATATTGGGAAAAGGGTCTCAAACAACTTGGTGTATCTAAGCTGAAAATTGGTCTTTTGAGTGATGATGATGATACTTCAAAACAAACAGCAGAGTTTATTCAAAGTAAGTGGGAAAGTCTGTTGCCAGAACTTTCAGTTGATGTTCAAAACATTCCCAAGACAGTTAGACTTGATCGGTCAGAAAAAGGAAACTTTGATATTGTTATTTCGGGATGGGGAGCAGATTTTTCTGATCCGATTACATTCTTGAATCTTTATCAAGCTGGAAATTCAGGCGATGTTGGCGGATATGATAATTCGGTTTATAATAAGCTAATCGATGAGATCAATAATAATCCATCAAATAATGAATTAATACGTTGGAACAATATGGTTAAAGCAGAAAAAATATTAATGAATGATCAGGTAACCATTCCACTCTATCAAAAATCAAATTCATTTTTACAGAACGAAAAGATTAAAAATATGATTGTAAATACAGCTGGACCTGCTCACAATTACAAAGGGGTATACCTTAAATAATTAGCTACTGGAGGACCGCAAATTGAACTTTTTATCGATAGACATTGGAGGAACGAATCTTAAATATGCACTGATTAATGAATTTGGTCAAATCATCATTAAGGGGACCAATGCAACTAATACACAAGATGAGACCCAATTTTTAGAATCATTGTATAAAATTATTGATTTGCACGGTCAAGACATTCAGGGTGTGGGCTTTAGCTTGCCAGGAGTTGTTGATCCTTTATCCAAGCAGCTGCGTTCTTCAGCTCGTTTGGCTTTTCTAGAAAAAAGCGAGTTTTTCAATGAGCTGCAAGTCAAGTACAAGATGCCAGTTACGATCGAAAACGATAGTAACTGTGCTGCTCTGGCCGAAAAATGGCAAGGAAGTATTTCGGACGAAGATAATGCGGCGATGATGGTTTTGGGGACAGGAATTGGCTCGTCAATTTTTCTCAACGGACAATTAATTCGGGGAAATCATTTTGCTGCAAGCGAGCCTAGTTTTATGATTGTTGATAAGAGCGCAACAGGAGTTAAACAGACGGCGGCATTATTATCGGCTGTCGGTATGATCGAAGATATTGGAACACACTTGAAACTGCCTAATGTAACAGATGGCAGGCGGGTCTTTTCTGAGATTATGGCAGGTGAAGAGTATGCGTTCAAAGCTTTTGCCGATTTTTGCGATCAGGTTGCACTTTTAATTTATAACATCCAAAGTATTCTTGATTTGGACAAGTTCGCAATAGGCGGCGGAATAAGCAGTCAGCCGCTTTTGATAAAGCAATTGCGCGAGTCATTTGAAAAATGGCATAAAATAACAGTCTTATCTGAAAGGACAATTACGATCCCTAAGATAGTTAGTGCGCATTTTTACAATGATGCCAACTTAGTTGGAGCAATTGTACCACTGCTGAAATTAATTAATACTGATAAAAGTCGCAAAAGCGGTTCACGGTAATAAGGAGAACTTAATATGTGGGGAATGATAGCAACTTGGAGTATGTCGTTAGATGGTATTACAGCTGCCAGTCAGGCATTGGATCATAATAGCACAGCTGCTGATACAGTTGTGTCGGCTGTTAAACAAGTTGAAGATTTTCCATTCTACAAATCGGTTGGTTATGGCGGTCTTCCAAATGAAGAAAGTGAAGTTGAATTAGATGCTGCTTATATGGAGGGTGACACTTTAGCAATTGGTGCAGTAGGTGGAATCAAAGATTTTGCTAACCCAGTGATGATCGCTCAAAGATTAGCCCAAGAAAAAGTAAATAATTTTCTTGTCGGTGCCGGAGCGGAAAAATTTGCAAGTATTCATGGGTTTCAAAGGAAAAATATGTTGACTCAACGGGCAAAAAAACTTTATGAGCAAAGAGCAAAACAACTTTCGGAGAAGCTCAGTCCTTATTCTGGTCATGATACGGTCGGGATGGTTTGTCTCGATAAAATGGGATCAATGTCTTCAGCAACTTCAACTAGTGGGCTTTTTATGAAAAAGGCTGGACGTATAGGAGATTCACCAATTCCAGGGTCAGGATTTTATGTAGACAGCCAGGTTGGCGGTGCAACTGCTACTGGATTAGGTGAAGATATTATGAAAGGGTGCTTGTCTTATGAGATTGTTCGTCTGATGAAGGAAGGCAAGTCTCCGCAGAAAGCCTGCGATCAAGCTGTTTTCCAGCTTGACGAGCAGTTAAGAGAGCGTCATGCAGAGGCAGGTGATCTTTCGGTAGTCGCTATGGATAAGAATGGTCAGTGGGGATGCGCAACTAATATTAACGATTTTTCCTTTGTCGTAGCAACTGCTGAGAGTCCCGAAGCGACAGTTTATGTCGCAAATGCGCATGCTGATCAAACAAAGATTGAAGCGGCTTCAGAACAGTGGCTCGAAAATTATTTTGCAAAACGCGGTGCATCAGGTAAGTGATTAGAGGTGATGAGAATCGGATTATTAGAAGTTTGTTGCGGTGAATATCAAGATGCGTTAGCAGCAAGTGAAGCTGGTGTTACTCGGATTGAGTTGAATAGTGCTCTCTTTTTAGGCGGGTTGACACCAACCTTGGGATCGTTACGCTTGATTAAACAAAATACAGATTTAAAAGTTATTTGTATGGTACGTCCACGTGGAGCAGGTTTTTACTATAGTGATTCTGAATTTCAAGAGATTCAGGCTTCAGCAAAATTGCTCTTGCAAAATGGTGCGGATGGATTAGCTTTTGGTTTTTTGACCGCTGAATCCAAAATTGATTTGGGAAAGACGGAGGAATTGGTTGAACTAGTTCATGAGTACGGAAAAGAAGCAGTTTTTCACCGAGCCTTTGACTGTGCTCTTTCGCCAATTAGTGATGTTCAAAAGTTGATTGATTTAAAAATCGATAGACTATTAACTAGTGGTTTACATGCTGCTGCTTTTGATGGACGCGCTCAGTTAAAAGAGCTGCAAGAAAAATATGGTCAGCAGATTGAAATTTTGGCAGGGAGTGGAATTAATCCGAATAACGTGCAACAGATTCTTATCGAAACAGGTGTTACCCAGATTCATGCTTCTTGCACAGAAATTATTTACGATCAAACAGCTCAAGGAAATCAAGTGGATTTCTCCTATTTGCCAGCTTATGCAACTGGCGGATATGAGAGAGTTTCAAAAGCAAAAGTGGAACAATTACTTTCGGCTATGATCATTAGATATTAATATACGTTGTAGTATTCTTTATGAATTCAGCTAGAAGGTAGCGTCGCAAACTTTCTAGCTGTTTTTTTATTGTTTAAAAAGAGTAGTTTGAGAATAATTACAAAGATACCTTTTAAATCACTCGTTAAATCCAATATAACTTTAGAATTTTTTCCGCCAGGCAATCCATGGGTGTTAAGATTAAAAAAGGATCGTAAGTTTTTGGAAGTATAATTTTAGAGAAAAATTATTTCTCCACATAAACAAACCATTATTTTTCACAAATAAAAAACTGACTCACCTCAATCAGATGTTTTTATTGATGAATTTTACCATCATTATGAAAAGTTGATAACTTTTAGAATGCAAATTAGTTTTTTGTTAGATTAAGTCAGATTTACCTTATTGAATTTCAAAAGCATAAAAGAAGAACCTAACTCAATTGAATTAGGTTCTAAAACTGGTGCTATATTAATGAAATTGACGCTACAGCTGCTTTTAACTATTCTGTTTTTGATGGCTTGATAACTTTATCATTGACTCTTTGAGCCTGTTTAAAATACTTTGTAAATAAGCGACTTTCAGTTCCCCAATAATAAAATCCAAGTGAGACAAAGATTATTACGATAAAATCATAAGGGTACTTTATCAGGCCCAAGCCATTGAATTCTTTACTGCCTATATATGAGATGATCGTTAGAAATAACAGATAAAAAATCATCCACAAACTGCTGACAAACTGTTTCTTGGTTCTGGACCAATCATTTTTCAGTTCATAGTAAAGGTAGAGCGGCAGGCCGAGCAAAATAATGAGAATTACCTCAAAGGTTGTCGGCCACATAGCCCAGTAAATGGCTAATGAAGACAAAGTGAAAGCAAAAGGTGCCATAAATCTGAGCTTAGAGTTCCTAACAGGTCTAGTAAAATTGGGTGCCATTTTACGGAATGAGATAACCGTAACTGGGCCAGTCAAATATGCGATTAGAGTTGCTGTTGAAACAACACTTGCGAGTGTTCCCCATGAACGGAAGACAGAAACCATTAGCATACTGATGACGGAATTCGTTACAATAGCGATGCGCGGAATACCAAATTTGGGGTTAACTTTACCCAAAATTTTGGGCAAGTGTTTGTTATCAACCATGGCAGCGAGTGCACGTCCTGTTGAAGCTACAAAAGATACGCCTGTTCCGAAGGGAGAAACAAAAGCGTCCATGTAAAGCAAGACAGAAAGCCAGTGAATCCCTAGCAAAATAGCAAGGTCTGCAAATGGTGATTCAAAATTTATGCCACTCCAGCCGTGTTCCGCAATCATGTGTGGACTAATGGAAGTGATAAAAGTTGCTTGAAGAAGGATATAAATTATACTGCTTATCAGAAGTGATAAGATGATACCCCGTTTGATGTTTTTACGGGGCTTTTGTATTTCACTACCTAAGTTAATAACCGTTTGAAAAGCATTGAAGGAAAAGATAATTCCCGAAACGGTCGTTGCTTTGAAAATCGCTGCAGAACCGTAAGGCATAAACGAGGAAAGGCTGGTGCCAAAATTTCTAGGATAAAAACTGGATAGGCTCAGCATAATAATTGTTAGTAAGGGAATCCCAATCTTAAAGACGGAAATAAGGCTGGTGAATCTTGTTAAAAGAGAAACAGACCAGTAATTGAACAAAGTAAAAATGATAATGAAAACAAAAACCATCAGTAATCCGGTTGAGGTAATCGTTCCGTTTTCCACAAAACCTGAAGTAAAATGAGCCCATTTCCATGGCCAAGTACCCATGTATTGGACTGCGGCAACTGCTTCAATTGGAATAATAGTTACTAGTGAAATCCAATTAGCCCATGAAGCAATGAAACCAAGCAAGGATCCGTGAGTATACTGAGCATATTTGCTCATTCCACCGGATTCAGGTAGCATTGTTCCAAGCTCGATATAGTTATAGGCAATTATGCCTATTACTGCCGCTCCGACGATCCATGAAAGTATTGCCGCGGGGCCAGCAACTTTAGATGCCTCCCAAGACCCAAACAGCCAACCGGATCCGATCAATGAACCTAAACCAAGCATTACAAGATTAAACAAACTAATTTTTTCTTGTTCTTTCTTAATAAATTACACACTCCTTAAATTTTAAACGACACGTATTCAAGGGTAACATAAATTATCGGATATGTAATTTACAGCGTAGTTTTTTTAAAAACTGATAATAATATCCTAAAAGAGTTCTTAAGAACAATTAGATGAAGAAGATACAAAGTTTGAAATATAATTTCAAAGCTGATGTTCTGCTTAGCCTAGTTGTGTGTACTTATAAGCTGTTGGAAGTATATATTAATAAATATGTCATTGTTGATTCTTATAATGCGAGATGTCATTCACAAGTGAAGTAAATCTAATTATTTAGGCACTCACTTAATAATATTTGATATAATACATACTAAATGAATTTTATAGTGCATACTCAAGGAAAATAGATGGGTATAAAAGAATAGTACTGGTAAGAATTTAATAACTCAGATAGTGACAGAGGTGGTTGCTGCAATGTTTCAAGTATACTTTCCTAATTCAAAAAAATTATGATGTACACTTAATGATAATTGGTTGTAGTAAATAATTTCTTGCCTATCTTATAAAATTAATTAAGGGAAGAGAAGCAATGGATAAAAATTATATAGCTAGAATGCGAGAAAAAGTTGGACATGAAGGAATGATATTTGTGACAGCGTACGGTGTCTTATGGAATGACACGCACGACGCCATTTTGTTGGAAAAACGTTGGGATTCTGACGTGGGTTGGGGGTTCCCTGGAGGTTATCTTGAGTATGGTGATTCACCTATGCAAGCAGTGGTACGTGAATTTAAGGAAGAAACGAATTTAGATGTTGAAGTAACCCGTGTTTTGGGTATCTCAACTAACATTACTGAAAAAAATTCCTGGGGTGATGCGCAGGAGACTGTCGGTATTGGATTTGAAGTTAAAAAAATCGGGGGTTTTCTACAAAAAGATGGCACTGAAACTTTGGATTTACAATTTGTACCTGTAAACCCAGAACCGAAAATGTTTGTTCCGCAGGCACAAAGTACTATGCACCGTATTTTAACAGAGAACGAAGTAAGTGATAAACCATGGTTGAGAGAACCAGGGACTTATTAAGGAGCTTGAAAATTTGTCTCTAAGTAGATGTAAAAATATTAATGTACGGACGATTTAACGTTAGTATTATCAATTATGAGTTCTAAGAAGAGAAAAATTTAGCATTAATAAACAAAAAAGCAGACCCAGTTTCATTTGTGGAAAGACGGGTCTGCTTTTGTGTGCTATTTTTTCGGTCTGTTTCGTAGCATAGAGCAATGCTGAAATGAAGATTTTTGTTAAAAAAATCACAGTTATTTTTTGCAAATTAATCAACTTTCGGAAAGAAAAAGTGTATTTAGGAAGTGATTTTGTAAAAACTATGAGACTGCATTGCTGACGAAGCGGCGAAGTTCTGCTCCTTTTTTGTCATCGCTGAGTGCTACAAGCAATTTAATACGAGCTTTTTGTCCGTTGAGTCCCTGGCATAGGATCAAGCCCATTCTTTCAAGCTGAATTCCACCACCAGCATAGTCATAGATTTCTTGAGCAACCCCATTGTAGCATCTTGATACTAAGACGATTGGAATGTGATGATCTAATAATTGTTGAATAGCTGCTAATGTTTGAGGTGGGACATTACCGGCGCCAAGGCCCTCAATAACAATTCCATGTGTTTTTTCATTGTCTAACGCGGAGAAGAGATCACCACTCATTCCCGCATAAGCCTTTAAAAGATATACACCTCCAACGACCTGATCAATATCACAGACTTCAGTTTGAATTAATTCTTGAAAGTATTTGGCCTTATGCTGCGTAACAATTCCAATTGGCCCAAAAGTAGGAGTTCGAAAAGTATCCACATTAGTGGTATGTGTTTTGGTGACAAAACGTGCTGTATGAATTTCATCGTTCATTGCCACTAAAACTCCTTTTCCGTAGGATTCGTGTGCAGATGCAATGGAAATTGCATTTTGAAAGTTATATAGACCATCTGAGCCAACTTCATTAGAAGAACGCATGGCGCCTGTGAGGACTACCGGAATTGTATTTGGCAGAGTAAGGTCAAGAAAATATGCTGTTTCCTCAAGCGTATCTGTTCCATGAGTAATAACAACACCGTCAACGCCTTGTACAATAGCCTTCATGATACGCTTTTTAAGCGTAAGCATTATTTGCGGGGTAATGTGAGGTGAGGGAAGGTTGAAAAGATTATCAGTAATTAAATTGATCTGACCTTTTAGAATAACTTGTTCTTTAGCAATTGGATTTTCGTTGTTAGGAACAACTTCACCCTTTTCATTTTGCGACATTGAAATTGTTCCACCTGTATGGATAGCTAGAATGGTTTTCATTTTTGAACCCCCAGAAAGTAATAAGATGATGTTATCACTCATAATAAACTGTTAATTACTTTTTGGAAAGGCTGCTTTGGATGCGGCCTGAAGTTCAGAGGCCTTGTCAGTCAAGAAAGAGACACTTTTGATTGGAAATCAATGTGTATTGTGAAGCTAGCTATACATAAATGAGAGCAACGTTAATAGCCGCATTTGTGTAATCAATGCGGAATAGTTGGCTGTTCGGAAAGCTTTTCTTGGGTATCTTGTAAAGATTGACTGTATATTTTATCAGGGATGGGAAGAAAATGTTCTTTTGACGAGTTTTTCTTAAAAAAATGGTCTGTTTTATACGTATATTACATACTAATCACAATAAATTTTTGGACAAACTTCGACCTATTAAATATTGTCTTTTAAAATCCCATCCTTGATCATAGACACATAATTTGTTTTTAATCTTGCCACATTATGTTGGTAAGATTGAGAATAGACTACAGCAAATAAAGTATTTAGCAGATATTCGAAACTAACTTGTGAAGAAAAAGTGCCGATTTTTAGAGTATCATATTCTGTTTGAATAATTACAATGCTTTGAGAGACATAAGGGATGAATTTACTCTGTGGATTTCCTGTGAGTAGTAATGTTGGGATGTGGCGTTTTGAGAGAAATTGCATTATTTTGCACCGCTTTTCACCATTTCCAGTGTATGAAAGGAAGATTGCTAGATCATCTTTACCAATATTAGCTGCAGCCCATATCTCATCTGCATATTCTTCGGCGATTATTGAAAATTTATTTATTTTTATCAATTTATTTTGAAAACTTCGCGCGCGAATCTGAGAATCGCCAATCGCAAATAAAAAAATGCGCTGTGCTTTGCGTATACAAGTTGCCGCGGCCTCTAGGTCCTTTTCATTGAGCTGGGCAAAGGTTCGTTGGATTGTATTAGTAGTTAAGTCTGAAATGTTTTTTGCAATTTCCATGGGACTGTCTGCGGGTTTAAAAGGAAAATTTGCATCGACATTATGAAGTTGTGCGTTTTTTTGCTGAACGGCCTCAGTAATAGCAAAACGCATAGTTCTGTAACCGTTATAGTTTAATTTTTTGGCAAATCGTACAATAGCTGAATGTGAGGTATAGGTCGCTGCAGCCAATTTTTGAATTGCCATTTCTGGAACTAATGCAAGATTTTTTTCAATATATTCAGCAATGCGCTGCTCGTTATCAGATAGATTTTCTGCATGTTGGAGTCTGTCTATAAATAGCATAGTAAAACCTCTTAACTTTATTATGATAGCTAATTTTAGACTAAATGTTTAAGTATTTCAAAGTTGAAGATGGGTTTATCGATAATTTTTACCATTTTTTAATAAAGCGCTTGCATAAGTGTTACTGAGGTGTTTAAGTAACCTTAGATTAACAGAGGAGATGTTTATTTTATGAAGAAATTGACAATTGCATATATTGGAAATGGCAAAAGTGCAAACCGATATCATATTCCGTTTGCCTTAAAACTTAAAGATAGGATACACATCAAGACAATCTATTCGCCTGAAGAAGAAAATAGGTGGCAGCAAATCAGCGGAGTACATTATACAAACGATGTTAAGGACATTTACAGTGATTCTGACATACAGTTGGTTGTATTATCGGTACCTTCGCAGTTTCATTATTCAATAGCCAAGGAGGTCTTAGAACATGGAAAGAATGTTTTAGTGGAGAAACCATTTACTACGACAGAAATAGAAGCCAGAGAATTATTTAAAATAGCTAAAGAAAAAAAGCTGTTAATCCAATGTTATCAAAATCGACGTTATGATTCTGATTTTCTGACGACAAAAAAAGTAATAAAAAGCGGTAAGCTCGGCGATATTCTTGAAGTTGAATCAACATATGATTATTTTCGTCCATCTGTACCTGAGAACGAAAAACAATTCAGTATTGAACACAGCTATTATTATGGGCACGCATGTCATACTTTAGATCAGATCATTTCATATTTTGGGGAACCAGATAATGTTCATTACGAAGTTCGACAGCTTTTGGGAAAGAATCGGATGAATGATTATTTTGATATTGATATGTATTATGGCCCAATAAAAGTGGCAGTAAAGTCAAGCTATTTTCGACTTGTTCCACGTCCAAGTTTTGTTGTTTATGGTAAAAAAGGTATTTTTGTAAAGAAAAGTATGGATCGACAGGAAAGTGATCTGAAGCATTTCTATATGCCGGATAATACGGATTTCGGTGTAGATCGGCCAGAAAATTATGGGGTGCTGACTTATATAGACAATGAAAATCAGTATCATCAAGAGAAAGTTGTTTCAGAAATTGGTGATTATAGTCGGGTTTATGCTGGAGTGTATGAGGCTATTATTAATGGAAAACCGAAAACTGTTAAAGATGAAGAAACAATTTATCAGATTCATATGCTTGAACATGGAATTAAGCAGATCACGGAAATGAATGAGGGGTGAGTCCTTATGGATAAAGTGTTAGAAAAACTTGAGCAATTTTTAACTCCAATAGCTGTTAAATTGGACAACAATCGTTATCTTTCAGCAGTAAAAAATGCTTTTATGGCAGCAATGCCACTGTTGATCATAGGTTCGTTCTTTACATTATTTGCAAATTTGCCTATTCCAGGATATGCAAATTTTATGGCGCATACTTTTGGGGCTTCTTGGCAGACATTTTTCACGGTGCCAAATGATATTTCAATGAACATGATGACTGTGTATGTGGTAATTGGAATTGCAAATGAATTAGCCCGCAGCTATCGACTTGATAAAATAGGGGCAATTTTCTCCGCATTAGCTGCCTTTTTTTTGCTAACGCCAATGATTGATTTTAAAAAGGCTTCAGATGGAGTAGGGGTTCCGTTAACGAATCTTGGTGCATCGGGCTTATTCGTCGGTATCATCGTAGCTATTTTAGCCGTAGAGCTCCTACGTCTGATTAATAAATTGGGATGGACAATAAAAATGCCAGATTCTGTACCCGAGAATGTGTCGCGTTCTTTTTCAACGTTAATTCCAATTACTGTGATCATTCTTGTTTTTAATTTTATTCGCATGGGATTTTCCGTAACTAGTTTTGGAAGCGCCCAGAACTTTATTTTTGGTTACCTGCAAGCTCCTTTGACAGCTATTGGGGCCTCATTGCCTGGAACACTACTGGTTTTATTAATAGAAGGGGTCCTGTGGTCCTTTGGAATTCATGGAGCTAACGTGGTAGGTTCTGTGATGTTGCCGATTTGGATGACTTTAACCGCACAAAATGCCGCTGCAGTAGCCAAAGGCGTAACAATTCCAAATATTGTTAATTATCAATTTTATAGCAATTTTGTTAAAATTGGTGGTTCGGGAGCAACTTTTGGACTTATTTTATTGTTGTTATTTGCAGCAAAGTCCAATCAATTGAAGACGATTGGGAAGCTAGGTATTTTCCCTGAAATTTTTACTATCAATGAACCGATCATCTTCGGTATGCCGATTGTTTTAAACCCTGTTATGATAGTCCCATTTATTCTAACACCATTAGTCATGGCTCTTGTTGCATATGGTGCGATGGCATGGGGAATAGTTCCGCTGACAAACGGTGTTAATATACCATGGACCACGCCGCCGATTATTGCTGGATTTTTAATAAGTGGTTGGCGGGGAGCGCTCTTGAATGTTTTTCAGATTATACTTTCTGGGTTAATCTATTATCCGTTCTTCCGCACAGCTGATCGTGTCGCGCTGAATGCAGAGAAAGAAAATGAAGAAGGTAAAAAAAAGAGTAAGGCTGAAGGAGTGAGCATATAAATTGCTAAATAACGAGATTTTGATAAGACAAGAACAACAACTAAGATTTTTATCTTTTAAAAATGCTGAAGCATTGGCATTTGCGCGAGCTGTTGAAGATGTTATAGCTCTCAAAAATTTAAAACCGGTTGCTGTGCGAGTTGTGTTTGATGATGTGACAATTTTAGATTACCGTACTACAGGGCGAACAAGCAGCGGATGGTTGACACGTAAAGTTCATACGGTGTTGGAGTCTGAGCATAGTTCGTTATATACTTTTTTTCACAGTCAAGAAACACCTTTTAGTCAATGGAAGGACAGTGATGAGTATGCAATTTGTGGTGGAGGCTTTCCGTTATATGTAAATAATACATTGCGTGGAGTTTTCGCAGTCTCAGGATTGGATCATGAAGAGGATCACTTGCTTTTAGTAACGGCACTTGAAAAAGTATTGGAACAATCACAGAAAAAGACGAGTTTTTAAATTTTATTTTTGGGATTGATGTTGTGGAAACGAACCAAGCAATTTTTCATGATCGTTCAAAGATTGGCTATTGAAATACGTTAATTCGTATAATACTAGGTCAAGACAAGGGGCTGGGTCAAAATTTTTATTTTGATCCAGCCACCTTTTTTAACGCACTATTTTTTTGTTGGAATCTAAAATGAACTGAGGCTGTTGAACTAAAATAGGCATTTTAAAGACTTAATGCTAGCAGCTCTTGCAAAAATATTTGCTCTTACATGCATGGAGCAAGTTAGTTTTCTGTGTAAGACGTTAGTCATTTTATTTATCTGAAGTGTACAGTTTACGTTGGGCCTGAGCAATTGTTAATAGTAATTTTTTATCATTTTCATCCTTTGTTTGAGTTGCAAAATCATATAAAAAGCCATAGTTTATATGTGCATCAGTTATTTCACCGCAAACATTTTGAATTTCTTTGGCCTTTTTACGAATTTTTTTACTTTTCTTAGGAGCAAATGCTGAAAAATAGGTTGCTGAATAACGTAAGGTTTTAGCTTTTTTGCGGGTTTGATGGACACGAGTATAGTCTTTAAGATCAAGTTGGTTGTATTGCGCAAGTAATTTATTCTCCCGTCGCTTCAGTTCCTGCGAAATATACTTGGACCAATTTGTTGTTTTGGAGAACTCTAAAACATTTAATTGATCTTTAACGTGGGTAAAAGACTTGTCAAGGTCCTTCTGAACTTTGTCTGCTAGAGTTTTTTTCATTTCCGCATCGCGTTTTTTATGAAACTCCTGAAAAAAATGACGATAATTAGTATTTTCTTCAGGATGAGCGTAAGCAAACGCGCTTGATTTAGCAATCAAAACATCAAGCTCACGCAATAGATTAAATGTTTTGGCCGCATTGCCGAGATTTTTATTAACATCTAAAAAAACAGTTTGCGGTAGTTTACGTTTCAAAAATTTGAATAACCCCCGAAGTGTTCGAATAGAAACACGTAGGTCATGAGTGCGTTCAGCATCGTATGGATTGTTGAGGTAGCGAACAAGTTCCGTTTGAATCAAACTATATTGGCGCTGCAAGATGGTCGCTATTGATATCATGATATGCCTCTTTTCAGTTTTAAAAAAAGTAAGACAACAAAACAAATCATAAGAGGAGACGATAAACTCGACCTAAACATAACATATTTAAAAAAATCATTGTACATTAAAGATTCTTTGAAATCTTAAAATAAGGTTGAAGATATTTAATATTGCAGAGTTAAGGTCAGCACCTGTGCATTTTAATATTAATAGCAAGAATTTCTTTAAAGACAGATTAAACTATTACAATTGCAAAACGGCTGTTTTCTTACGCATTTATTTAATACTGACGCTAGTTTTAGAAAACAATTGACTTTTTTAGAATTAATACGAAGTTGTAAAGCGGGGATTGTCAAAGCCTGCCTTTTGTTCATATCTAACAGCTGCTTGTGCTGTGAGATTAAGATAGTTAAAAGGCTTATTAAAGTTAGGTTGAAAAAACATATCTGTCATCGAAAGATCGTCGATGGTATTACCATTTTGAATTGCAAGTGAGACAGTATTAACTGATTGAGTAAGATCTTTTTTGCTATTAAACTGCAAACCAAGTATTTTACGATTATCACGATTATAAACTAAAGTTAGAGTTACTATCTCAGAATTTGGCATATATTCTGGTCGCCAATTACCTGTATAAACTGTGCTATGAGCATTTAAGCCATTTTGTCTGGCATTGGCTAAGGTCAAACCAGTCATTGCAAAGTTGTGTCCAAATAATTTTAATGCTGAGGTGGCTTGTGTTCCCATATATGGATAAAAATTGCCATAGATGTTTTTAGAGACCAAGAATCCTTGTCGAACAGCATTCGTTCCAAGTGGAGCATAAATCGATTTATTAGTTGGATTAAAATGAACAACAGCACAATCACCAGCTGCATAAATATCAGGATCCGAAGTCTGCAGGTAATTATTGAGTAATAGGGCACCATGCCTTTCCATTTTTAGTTGTTTAGAAAAGAGTTTGGTGTTAGGTATAAAGCCGGTACATACAATTGCCATGTCTTCTAAAAAACTGTCTGCAGTTGATGTTGAAAGCATAATCGTTGAGTCAGTTGCATCTGTGAAGGCTATTACATTTGTATTCAAATGAACATTTACATTATGTTTTTTTAACAGGTCAACTATAAATTCTGAGGTCGGAATGTCAAAGTAATTATCTAATACCTGATTTTTTGACTGAAAAAGATCAACTTCATACCCCCTTTGAGCAAAGCTTTCTGCGAGCTCTACACCAGCGTAACCCGCTCCAATAATTGCAATTTTTTTACTCGACTGTGCCATTTTATAAATTTTTTTGGCTTGGAGATAACTTTTACATAACAAAACACGATGATTATCAATACCTGTGATGACGGGCAGACGTGGATTGGCACCTGTTGCAATGATCAATTTGTCATAGTTATCAGTGATAATAGTTCCTGTTTGCATATTAGCTGCACAAAGCTGCTTTTTTTCAGTATTTACATTTAGAACTGTATGCATGCTTCTAACCTTGGCCCCTAGTTGGCGGATTTCTGCTGGGGAGGAAATGAAAATTCTCTCTAAGTTTTTGATCTGGTCTTTTAAGTATAAAAAAATACCATCAGAAGAAAATGAAAAATTATTATTTCTTTCATAGATCGTAAGCTCTGTTTCAGGATGATTAAGCAGGATTTCCTTTGCTGCGGTTAAACCGGCATGAGTACATCCGATGATGATTACTTTCATAAGAAGTCTCTCCTTGTATTATGTGGAATATAGGTTATTATTTGCGTATATCTTAGCAATCAAATTAAAAAATTGAAAGTAATTAATGTGTGACAATAATACTAGAAGAATGTTTTGTATTGAGGAGGTCTGCACAATGTATCGTTTTTATGTTCAACCACAGATAAATGTGTTTACAGGTGCTTTAATTGGTTATGAAATGTTGATTCGTAAATATGCCAAAGGCTGGCAAGTACCTCAAGACTTTGCCTCTATTCCAATTTCTGATCAAATAAATTTGTTGAAAGAGATAGGGACTGAATTAATGTTCAAAGTTGACTCACTATCGTTTAATCTTAACAAAAGCCAATTTGTTAATGAAATTATGGCAAAAAAATTAATTGAAACACAGAAACAAATCTATCCGATCACGTTAGTTGTTGAGCTTACCGAAGAGTGTGGGAAAACGGTTGTTAGGAAATCTCAAGTTAAAAAATTTTTGGAATGTTATCTTAAAAGCGGTATAGAATTGAGTATTGATGATGTTAGTACGAAAGAAAATACATATGATAAAATAAAATGGCTTTTGCCCTTCGCGGCAGAAGTGAAGTTTCCAATGCAAAATTTGCGAAGTGAAAAACGCGCGTTAGAAATTCCAGAAAAGCTGATTTTTTGGCGCAGAATAGCACAAAAATTCGGATTGCGGTTAATTGTTGAGGGTGTAGAGACCGCTGCTGACGATGAATTTTTGAATGCGCTTGATATTCCTTTGCGACAAGGATTTTATTATGAAAAACCTCATCTTTTTGAAAAATCCTGCAATCCAAAATAATAATGTGCGTAATTGAAAATATGATATGCCAAGGCATCTTTCAAGATTAGAAGCTTAAGCTTAGTTTTTGAAGGTGCTTTTTGATATGTGCAACTCCAAACTTTGAACAGTTTAGGATTAAAAGACTAACAGGCACAGGAGTGCTATGAAAGCGGAATGGGTAGGTTTATATAAACTAACATAAGATATGACTATGATTTTTGGAGGTTGATTTGGAGAAAGAATACTGTAATAATATTTTTAGGGATAATTTAAAGTGATTATTCATGAAAATCATTATTTGCAAAGTACAATAGTTAGTATGAATGAGGGCTTTTTAGAAAGCTTTAGGTACGAATGAAACTCCCAAGTTTACCATTTCTTGAAGAAGGATCACAGTGGCTCGCGGAACAAATTAGCTGCTCTGATTGAGGTTATTGATCAAGCAGGTGAGCAACACGCTTTGTAAGTGATATAATTATTTTTTTAGGAAGATTTCTGATAATGATTTTGAAGGGAGGAATATTCAAAAGAAATTAGGGGATAGAGTGTTGGTGTTATTTTTTCGTTTTTGACAGATACAAGATTTTAACATGTTTGAAAGAAATATTGAAAATAATTAGGGGTAGACATGACAAACATTGAGAAAAAAATAATTAGATTTATAGATAGTAAAAAGATTTTCTTGTTAGGAGTAGTCGTAACTGTATTAGCCATAATAATTAGACTATCTGGCATTAACTTTGTTTCAGGAGATGCGTCATGGTTTCTGCTGCCATGGTTTAGAGAAATTAAACAGGAAGGCCTGCTTTCGCTGGGAAAACAAGTTGGCGATTACAATATTCCCTATCAGACAATAATTGCGTTTATGACTTATTTACCATTCAAACCGCTTTATATGTATAAATGGATTTCTATTTTCTTTGATTTTGCTTTGGCAATTTCAAGTGGGTTGCTGGTACTCGAGATAAAACAAAAAAGGTCTTTAAAATTATTTACTTTTACGTATTCCGCAGTATTGATGCTTCCAACTGTGATATGGAATTCATCTTTTTGGGGACAATGTGATTCGATATTCGTAACATTTGCAGTCTTAGCGGTGCTTTTTCTACATAAAAACAAAGTTGTTGCCAGTTTTATTTTCTTAGGCTTGGCTTTTTCATTTAAACTGCAAACAATATTTATAGTGCCATTTTATATATACGTCTATTTAATAAAGAAAAACTACAGTATATTTAATTTCCTAATAATACCATTTGTGATGTATGTAATGTGTATCCCAGGTTTTATTTTTGGGCGTACTTTTACAGCACCCTTTGAAATTTATACTTCCCAAACGAATACATATCATAACATGCAGATGAATTTTATGAATTTATGGGCGATGATGGGGGGAAATAGGTATGATCTTTTGAAGGGCTTTGCCTCAATGTTGACTATTTTTATTTTGGGCATAGGACTTGTTTGGTTAATGGGCAAAAGAATTGATTTAGGCAATGACGAATTGTTCTTGACTATTTTAGTTTGGACGGTTTGGACATGTGTGATGTTTTTGCCTAGTATGCACGATCGATATGCATATATGTTGGATATCTTCTTGGTTATTTCAGTTTTTAAGAATAAAAAGTTTGTTTTATTCGCTGCAATTTCTGTTGGTACCAGCATGCTAGAATACAGTCCAATGATGTTTGGAAGTAATATAAATCCTTTTGAGATTAGTGTCTGTTACTTAGCAACGTACCTGTTTTTCACATATAATTTGGTAAAAAAAGCAGTTGAATTGGGCGCAGATGGTAAACTAGAAAACGAAAATTATGAAAGTAAAGTTCAAAGATAAACAGATTAAAAAAGCATAATCGACATGTAAACAGCTTGAATATATTACTCCCCGCTATTTCTTATGATAGAAAGCGGGGTTTTTAGGTATGGTTAATAAAGATAAGTTACAGTGAACGCTAATCTAAAAAGCAAAACTGACAATTACTTAATTAAAGTCTAATAAAATGATTTAGTATATTGTTTATTTATTAAATTGACGCTTTTTTCTCTAAGCTCTCTTAAGTATTATTGATGTCTTAAAATATTACAGTTAAAATTACCTCCATTACGCAAGTAATAAACTAAAAAGCAGCATTTTTAGAAATTGGAGGCGTTCTAATGAATTTTTTTAACAGGGCTTTTTTAAATATCAAAGGAAAAATGGGGCGAACAATACTTCTAACCTTAGTTCTTTCAGCAATACTTCTTTTTGTTTTAGCAGGAATTATTATTCAAAACGCAGCAACCAGTGCGGTAAACAGTGCAAAAAAAAGTTCAGGAGCAACAGTGACATTATCTGCCAATCGGGATAATGCGTTCAAAAAAATGCGGCAACAGAAAAGTAAGAGTAAGACTCCTACTTTAAACTTAGCAAGCGTCAATATAAAAACGGCTGAGAAGATAGGCAAGTCTAAGTACGTCAAAAACTACAATATAACTAGTTCAACTACGGCAAATGCAAAATCATTTGATGCAATTGAAACTTCGAGCAATAACCAAATGAGTAATCCTATGGGTGGAAAATCGGGATCAAGTTCAAGCAGCCAAGGAGATCTGTCGATTTCTGGAGTTTCTTCCACTGATCAGGTTAGTTCGTTCACGTCTGATACAAGTAAAATAACAAGCGGACGCGGTATAAAGGCCTCAGATGCAGGAACAAAAAATGTTGTGATTGAGAAGGATTTAGCTAAACAAAACAGCATTTCTGTAGGGGATACTGTCACTATTAAAAGTACAAGCAAGAAGGTTTATAAACTAAAAGTGGTGGGTATTTACAAAACAAGCTCAACAACAAGCCAGAGCAGTGGAATGATGGGGCAAAGTGATCCAGCAAATACGATTTACAGCTCATATACACTAGCCAATTCACTCAAAGGGACAAGTGCTACGGCCGAATCAGTGGCTTATACGATTAACAATCCGGCAAAAGCATCAACCTTTATCAAGGATGCCAAGAAATCAATCAATACCTCTAAACTTGCTCTTTCAAAGGATGACAGTACATATCAAGCATTGTTGACGCCGCTTAACAATGTTAAATCTTTTGCGAGAAAAATTGTATTGCTGGTTAGTGTTGCAGGGACAATCATTTTGACACTGATCGTTATTTTGATGATTCGTGAACGACGCTATGAAATCGGTGTTTTGCTTTCACTGGGTGAGAAACGTTGGAAAGTAATTGCACAATTTTTTGTAGAAATGGCGATGATAATGGTCGTCTCAATTGCAATTGCTGGTTTTGGAGGCAAGTTTGTTGGAGATGCGGTTGGGAAACAACTCGTTAGCCAAGAAACATCGACAACCAGTGTAGCTACAAGTAACAACAGTAATGGACAAGGGCAGATGAATAATGGCGGACAGCCTGGAGGAAATAATCAGCAATCGCCAGGGGGAAGCAACAGCAGTTCACCGCAAAGTACTAGCTCAACTCAACAGCTTAAAAATCTTTCAACGAACATTAGTGTAGTATCTCTAATTCAATTAGCTGCATTTGGATTGGGCATTATCCTATTAGCAATAATGATTGGTTCTATTGGGATCTTAAGGTTGCAGCCTAAAAAAATATTGATATCTTAATTGCGGAAGGATTGATAAAAATGCTTACAACAAAAAATCTTGAATATTGGTATGATCATAAGGAAAATAAACTTTTTAACAATGCGAATTTGGAGTTTGCAGAAGGAAAATTATACGCGATAATTGGCAGCAGTGGTTCAGGTAAAACAACATTTCTTTCGCTTTTGGCTGGGTTGGATAAACCAAGCGCTGGAGCAATTGAATATCAAGGGGTGCCTCTTTCTAAAATTGGATTGACAAATTATCGAAATAAGAATGTTTCAATGGTTTTCCAATCTTATAATCTGTTTAATTACATGTCAGCGCTGGAGAATGTGTTGACAGCAATGGCAATTACTAAGGCCAAGCACGCTAATGATAAAGAATATGTTTTTAAGATGCTTTCAAATATTGGAATCGATCAAGAAATGGCTAAGAAAAAAGTAACGCATCTTTCTGGAGGTCAACAGCAAAGAGTTGCAATCGCAAGAACCATGTGTTGTGACGCCAGATTGGTTGTGGCAGATGAGCCGACAGGTAATTTAGATGAGCAAAACACGCGTGAGGTTTTAAATCTATTTAAAGATTTAGCACATAAACAAAAAAAATGTGTTATTTTGGTAACGCACGAACCCGAAGTAGCCTCGTTATGTGATCAAATAATAGAGTTGAAGAATAAGAAATTTAGCATAGTCTGATCTAGGAACAAAAAAATAAGAACTAGGGAGTGTGACATAAGGCGATAAAATTGGAGTTATACGGAGAATTTGGACTTATGGAACACGTTTATACGGAATCATTAATAAAGGGGCCAGGCCAAAAGTTGAATTTTGACCTAGCCCCTTTATTAAATTCAGAGAATACTCGAGGCCTCATATAGATGAAGAAAGACTGTCAAGATTCTAAAACTGGCTGGTGCTTGATAACGATGTCTTTGAAACTAATTAAACTTAACCGCTAAAGCTTCATAAGGACGCAGCACTATTTCTTTATCAAGTTTCGTGATATCAAGATTGTAGTTGGAAATTAATGTTTTAACAGCTTTATCTTGGTACTGTTTTGGAAGTGTAACAGTTGTTGGCTTACCGTAGAAATTATTTATAACAAGCATTCGCTTTTCTTGAAGATCGTCTAAGAGATAACGCTCGTACGCGAAGACTTGGGGATTGTCCTCAAGTAAACTGCTGAAATGTCCTTCAGAGATCAACTTTTCAGATTTACGCAACAAAATTAGTTTTTGATAGTAGTTAAAAATTTCCCCATGCTCAAGCTCGTCCTTGACGTTGATTATATCTTGTCCTGTCGGACGCAGCCACGGCCTGCTTTGCGAAAACCCAGCATTAAGAGTATTATCCCAATGCATTGGAACGCGTGAATTGTCCCGTGACTTAGTTTGAACTAATTTAAAAGCAGTTTGACTGCTTACTCCTTTTTCAAGAAGTTCGCGATATGCGTTCAAGCTTTCAATATCGACGTAATCATGGATCGACTGATAATTTGGATCAATCATTCCGAGTTCTTCACCCATATAAATATAAGGTGTTCCGCGCATTAAGTGAATAGCAGTTGCTAGAAGCTCGGCAGATTTTTCCCGGTATTTTATGGGATCACCAAAACGATTGAGAGCCCATGGTTGATCGTGATTGTTCCAAAAAAGTGCATTCCAACCACCACCACGATCCATCTGAGTTTGCCAGTCAATAAAGAGGCGTTTTAATTTTTTAAAATCAAATGGAGTTTTCGACCACTTTTCACCATCTTTATAGTCAACCTTAAGATGATGAAAGGTAAAGACCATCGAGAGCTCGTCTTTTTCAGGGTGTGAATATTCAATACAGTTACCGATGCTAGTGGAGGACATTTCTCCGACTGTGATTGAGTTAGGATCCTTTCCAAAACTAGAACGATTAAGCTCCTTTAAATACTCATGAACAACAGGAGTATCGGTGTAGAGGGCTTTTTCTTGGATTGGATCGACAGAATCAACCATTTGTTCACTTTTACCAGTAACATTGATGACATCGAAACGGAAACCTTGTACTCCCTTACTACGCCAAAAATTAACTACAGCTGCTGCCTCCTTGCGAACGTCAGGATTATGCCAATCAAGATCAGCTTGTGATTTGTCATACAGATGCAGGTAATAAAGATCAGTTTGACCAAATTTTTCCCAAGCAGGGCCGCCAAATTTAGATTGCCAATTCGTGGGCAGCGAGCCGTCTTCTTTTGCAGGTCGAAGATAAAAATACTTTTGATACTTTTTCTCTCCAGCCAGTGCTCTTCGGAACCATTCGTGTTCAGTAGAGCAGTGGTTGAGTACCATGTCGAGCATTACACCAACATCTATTTTTTTTAAGGCGGCAACTAAGTCTTCAAAGTCGGACATTGTTCCAAATTTGGGATCGATATTGTAATAATCTGCAATATCATAACCGTTATCGTTTTGCGGTGAGACAAAGAAGGGATTAAACCAAATCATGTCGATATTTAGTTTTGAAATATAATCGATTTTGTCGATTATGCCGCGTAAATCACCGATACCATCATTATTGCTATCGTAGAATGATTTTGGATAGATTTGATAAATAACTTTATTACCAAGATTTATCATAAATGTGCCTCCTATTCTGGGACTGGAAAATATTGCTTTACAATTTTTTAATAGTTACTAAAACGAAATCTTTCTGCGGCGAGCAAAATCAATGAATTTGAAACGATCAGGTTTGTGGTACGAAGCAGTTAGTTGGAATGGTGTTGTATCAGCTAGATAAGTCATACTGCGAATAACAACAGCTAATTTGTTCTCATCCAGGGCAAGTAAAGATGCAGTTCGATCTGAAACTTTTTCAACTGTGATTTCCTTAGTTGCGTATGAAATATCAAGGCCCAGCTCTTTTTCAAAGTATGCATAAAGTGAGGAAGCCGCTGCCGCATCAGAAACTTCACTAATGGGTGGATTTAATAGATAATCTTCATCCAAAACTATTGGAACTTGATCAATTTTACGCAGTCGCTCAATATGCAAAGCAGTACGGCCAGAGTCTACGCGTCCTTTTGCTAGAGTATCTGGAATCATATCATTTTTTTTCTGCAAAACTTCTGTTGTTGCATGCATTCCTAGTGTTTTATTCAATTCCTGAAAACTGGTAATCCCAGATACAGGGAATGAAAAACGCTGGATATCTAGAACGAGTGATCCTTTTCCCCTCATCTTTTGAATTAGGCCCAGTTCAGTCAACTGTTCTAAGGCTTTGCGAATCGTTTCACGCGAGCTGCCATACAGATCGCACAGATGATGCTCGCTCGGTAAAAAAGTACCTGGACGATATTGTTCGTGCCGTATTTTTAATGCAATATCTTGCGCAATACTATTTTGTTTATTTTTAGTTGGTTTATTTCTCGCCATAAGGTGGTTCAGCTCTCTTTTTGTAGTTTTAACATTTTTTATTTAAACACATTATGTCTAGACAAGCAAGAAAATAGTTAATGGTGAGAATTGGTTTTTTTAAAAGCTTTCTTAGTTGATATGACTAAACATTTGACAACATGACTATACAAGTTGTAATATTTCTGTAGAGTATTGCGAAAGCGTTTTACGAGGAGGAGATTAAGAGATGGCTCAAAGTAAAAAAATGCAATTATCATCACCAGCAAATGGTGAAGTATTAGCTCTTAATAAAACATCTGATCCTGTTTTTTCAGGTGGGACGATGGGCGAAGGGTTCGGATTAGAACCTGAGAATGGCAAGATCGTAGCACCAGTTAACGGAGTTATTTCGATGGTTGCTGATACCAAACATGCAGTTGGAATCACGACTGAGGAAGGTTTAGAGATTCTTGTTCATATGGGAATCGATACAGTTGGTCTTAAAGGCGAAGGGTTCACTGTCTCCGTTTCGAATGGTCAAAAAGTCAAGGTCGGAGATATGCTGGCCAAAATGGATCTTGAAGTTATAACTGCTCACAATTTAGCTAAGACAGTTATGGTGGTTATAACCAATTCTAAAGACAAATTAGAAGGGATGGACCTCGTAGAGGGACCGGCCAAAGCTGGAAGTGTAGTGGCAACTGCATATGCAAAACAAAGTAAGAAAAGATCTAAAAAAAGAGATTACGATGAATTGGCAACTACGATTTTGTCGAATGTCGGTGGCAAGGAAAATGTTAACAGTTTGATTCATTGCATTACACGGTTACGATTCACACTTAAGAATGAGGGGTCTGCTAATGACGATGTTTTAAAAGAGACCGACGGAGTGATAGATGTGATGCATGCTGGTGGACAATATCAAGTTGTCATCGGAAATGAAGTTACCCAAGTTTATGATGCTGTAATGAAACAATTGGGGAATGATTTTGATGGTGGTGCAAATTCAGCACCACCGGAAAATGATGACAGAAATCCTGTTAGTCGTGCTTTTGGGAATCTTATAGGTTTTATTACTGGAGCAATGAGTCCAGTAATAGGTGTGATCGCAGCTTCAGGTATTATTAAGGGTATTTTAGCGTTGTTGACGCTGCCACAGCTTGGCTCCCTGCTAGATGTGAAGAGTACAGTGTATTTGACGGTTAGTTCAATGGCAGATTCCGCTTTTTATTTTCTACCGATCTTAGTAGGCTTTGCGGCAGCTAAACGTTTAGGCAGCGACCCGATTGTTGCTGCAACAATCGGTGGAGTATTGGCATATCCTCAAATCGTTACTTGGGGTCAATCTTTTAAACAAATGTTTGAAATCGGCGGTTTTCAATTTCAGTTTTTGAACTATACTTATTCAATTTTTCCGATGATTTTAGCAGCATGGATGGCTAAAAAACTTGGTACATGGCTTAAGGATCATTTGCCAAGTTACCTACAAATGATTTTCAATCCGTTGATTACAGTACTAGTGGTTTCAGCGATTACCTTGGTAGTTACCGGACCGATTATCCAAGGCGCAGCTAATGGGATTGCCGACTTTATTAACTGGCTTGTTCATGTGTCTGGTTGGTCAGGCGGCTTGATTATTGGTGGTTTCTATCAATTATTGGTTATTTTCGGATTACATTGGGGTGTCGTACCATTGGTTGCACAACAAATTGCTGGCAGTGGTGAAAGTGCCTTGAATGCGATTATATCAGTTACAATGGTCTCCCAGGGTGCAGCTGTTCTAGCAGTTGCAATCAAATCAAAGAAGGCCAACATAAAAGAACTCGGGATAGCAGCAGCAATTTCAGCTTTTTGCGGCGTTACAGAACCAGCAATTTACGGAGTAAATTTGCGCTATAAGAAGGTTTTCATTTCTGGATTGATTGGTTCAGCTGCAGGAGGCTTTATTACAGGATTGATGCATGGGTCGATGTTTGGTTTTACAGGCTCACTGATTGGCTTTTCATCATTCTTCAATACGAAAACACCATCAGATTTGAACAGCTTTTATGCATTTCTTCTCTCAAGTCTAGTGGCCTTAGTCATTTCCTTCGTACTAACTTGGGTATGGGGATACAACGACAAAATGACAGTTGGTAAAAAAGTCGAAAAAAAGGGAAAACCAGGTACTAACTAGTTTTAAATTATCTTTACTGTTTTGAATTAAATGTTTTATAACCATGGGAAGAAAACTCAGCGGTTATAAAACATTTTTTTAATATAAAAAACAGTGAAGCAACAAAATATTTTGCGCATCACTGACTGAGATATACTAACTATTCTTTTTTCGAGCACATTTCTTATGATAACGGTGGAATGTTTCGAGAAACATAAATATGAATTGAAGAGTTGTGACCAGCAAAGACAATTTGGCCCAGAAGCCTAATTTATTTTTCATAATATCCCCCCAGCTTTTGATACTAACCATCAAACTACCTTCAGTATAAGATAAAGAATTATTATTAACAATTTAATAGCTTAGGACTAGCCCTTTAAAAAGAGTCAGAGAGCATGCGAGTAGTAATAAAAGATTTTTAATACATTAAAGCTTTTTTGGAAGAGATCTTTGAATGACTATAATTGACATTACGGTTTTAAGAGTATATAGTGCGAATGTAGTGGAAAAAACTGGTTTCTAGGAAAGGTGGTGGGTTTTATGTCTGATAATCATATAGCTTCTTCAGCTGGTGATGATGGTCCCGCGTGTAATCAGCAGGGGGAAGGTGGACATTTATCCCACCCAACCCATTTAACGCACTGATTGCACGAGAAATTAGTATTCAAACGAGGTGTTTATATCTCTAATGAAGAAAGAATTTAATCGTACATTTAATTGTGTGTCAGATCATAAAAAGTATGATCTGGTGGATGGTGTATTCCTAGGAGACTTAGATGGCCCTTTGAAGGCGTTGATTCGTCGGGACTTTCCTAAGGCGACAAATGAGGACTTTATTTGCAGTGGGCATTTGGTTCATTATCGGTTGTTGAAGATGGATCAGATGATTGCGAAGGATTATCGGCAGAATAATAAGCTCAACCGTAAACTTACACGAGTGATGGAAAAAGATGCTTATCAGATGGTCGATGTTCGTGAACAATTGGAAAACTCACTGACATTTGGTCAGAAAATTGCGGATGCTGTTGCGCACTTCGGGGGTAGTTGGCCATTTATTATTTCTTTCGTTGCGGTCATGGTTTTTTGGATTCTAATCAATACTTTTCATTGGTTGGGCTTCAATTTTGACCCATATCCATTTATTTTGTTAAATCTTTTTTTGAGTATGATTGCAGCAATTCAGGCGCCATTAATAATGATGAGCCAAAATCGATCTTCAGAATATGATCGATTGGAATCGCGCAATGATTATCATGTTAATTTAAAATCAGAAGAAGAAATTCGAGTGCTGCATTCTAAGATTGATCATTTGATTCAGCAGGATCAGCCTAATTTGCTACAGATTCAGAAAATTCAAACTGAGATGCTGGGATCGATCGAATCACAGGTAAGTGAATTGAGACGCTTGCAGCAGTATTTTGAAAAAAAAGAAAAAATGGAAGAACATGATGAAACGTAATAGTGCACAAATGAAACTTTAAAATGTTTATTTTGAGATAACACAAAGTAATCAAATGAGGAAATACGTTAGTTCGTGTATTGCAAGGTTTAAAAGAGACCGGGTCAAAATGACTCGGTCTCTTTTTTGTTTTCAATAATAGGTTGTTTGATCAGGAGCAAGAAATGTTTTCAGATACTAATAGATTATGGTAATGTTAGAACAAATTTAGTTGTTCAGGGGGCAATGGCCCTAACCCACTAAAATCAATGCCGAGTAATTGCTTGAGTTCTAGTGCATTCGGAGCAGCATCACCGCCAGAATTATTGTTAAAGATGATACAAATTTCTTTGACATTTTTTTGGAATTTTTCAATTTCGTCTTTAAAAGCGTTTAATTCGTCTGTGTTATAGCGGTAGAGGGTTCTTTGTTTACGCCAATTCTTACCACTACTAAGCCAGCCCTGCTGATTGCGACCATGAAGACGGAACAATAATAATTCAGAGGTAGTGATGGCAGGATAAAATGGAATTGAAGCTGTCGTTTGTGCAGGTTCATCAATAGCGGCAAGGGTGTAACGTTCTTTTTGACAAAAGCTGACTAGCGAGTCAATGATCTCTGGAGAGTACCAACTTTGATTACGGAATTCTAAGGTTAACGGTAAATAGGGAAGTTGTTGGCGAAAATATCTCAGATAGTTGATGCTTTGTTTGGTAGCGCTAAAAAAAGGTGGAAATTGGCAGAGAATTGTTTTCAATTGTTGCTTATCAACTAGCGGTTGTACTGATTCTGCTAACTGCTGAAATCTTTCTTTCAACTGTACTGCATTTAATTGCTGACCTGGATGGCCAGTCAGAGCTTGATTAGCTTTAATAATAAATTGAAAGGAGGGCGGAACCTGCTGCTGCCATTTCTGGACAGTTGATAATTGTGGAATGCCATAAAAAAAAGTATCAAGCTCAACTGTTGGAAAATAAGCTGTGTATTCACCTAGTTTAACGGGTCTGTCTTGATTTCTAATCAAGGCATGATGTTCGCTCCAAGTGGTTAAACCGATTGTAATCATTGGTGCATTACTCCTTTCTAGTTTAATTCTTTTAATTTGGGAATACTGAAGCGATAAATTACTAAGGTATCTACTCTCTTGCTAATGAATCACTTTGTGAGTAGGTTATTTAAATAACTTGATAATTCAGAGGACTCAAGGGGCAATTGTCCTTGTAACCATTCCATAATAGTCCCGATCGTTCCAGAAATATAAAAAATTACCTCTGTTTTATTTTGGAAGTTCCGTTAAATAGGTTCTCTTTGGGGAACTTTTTTGTAAATAGTGCTTTTAGTTTAGATATAATTTGATCATCATAGCTGTTATCAATAAATAGTTTGAGAAAATGTTTGTTTTTTTGATATATAGGCAATCAGATTTTGCATCAAAGTAGTGAAATTAGCAGAATATGTGTTATCGAATAATTTTAACATGTTATCTATAAATTAATTCAATAATTGATCATATAGATTGTAAACATCTTTATAATACAGATGAAAAATATTTCTTCCAATATCTGCTGCAGAGATAAGCTTTGTTACTGTAACTTCTTTGAGCATTTTTTTTCGGACTCTCTTCATTTAAAACACCTCAACTGATTTTTTATAGATGCAAGATTAATAAAGGAGTCGTGATGAATGATAGGAATTCATGATACAGATCTCGATCTATAAGCATAATAGCTCACTTTAAGCATGGGGGACTAGAAATCAAGTTAAAAATGATGACAAGATTTTGGCTTTCTACATGTAGTATTAGATTATTCAGATACATTTTTAATTATATTGAACATCTGTTCATAAATAAACAAGTATTTAGGATTTAGTTATTTAATAGAGATTGCAGAATAAAAAATTTCAAGCGAATAATAAAAATTGATAATTGTCTGAACTATGTTTGTATTTTTTGAAAATGCTCAAAAGTTTTTAGGAGCTTGAGTATGAATTTAGTAAAGAGTCTTTGAAAGTTCATTTGAGAAGTAATTTTAGTCGTTTTCGATTATGCTTGTATATATAGAAAAAATTATCTTTTAGTATGGATAGGTAGAAAGTTTCGTATTGAAGATATAAAGGGGATGTCACTATGTGTACAAGTATTTCAGAGGTAGCTGCTGATGGCAGCCATGTACTTGCACGTACAATGGATTGGCCGCAACTGCTGAGTAGTTTATTGTTTGTTCCCCGTCAGTATCAATGGCATTCGGTTTTTGATGGCAAAAAGTATCACAACCGTTACGCAATAATTGGAGTTGGTCATGCCAGCAACAGTCAGGTGGATATTTCAGATGGTGCTAATGAATGTGGGCTCAGCATCCAGAAATTAACTTTTAAAAACGGAAGCAAACTATTAACGACTCCATCAACTGATAAGACTTCTTTGGCTCCGTTTGAACTTCCATTGTATCTGTTAGGACGATTCAAATCTGTAGCAGATATTGAACAACATTTGGATGAGATTCAATTAATGAACGGTAAAAAAGCAAAGAGACCATATGGGTACCCAGAATTGCACTATGCCGCAATGGATTTAACTGGGAGAGTTGTACTGTTAGAACCTGTGCAACAGCCAATGGAATTAATTGAAAATCCATTAGGAGTGGCAACAAATGTTTTTGATTTTAAACAACATCTTGAACGTTTAGAGGATTATTTGGAGTTTAAGCCTGGGGTGTTAGAGCAACCGTTTTTGTGTGATTTTTCACGAGTTAGTACTGGTCATTTTGCGGGTAAAAAAGTGCCATCAAGTTCATATACACCCGGAGCGCGGTTTGCCAGAGCTGCGTATTTCAGGGAAAGAATTGACATTCCGCAAAATGAAGCCGAGGCCGTTGTTAGCAGCTGGCATTTACTGAATACTGTGAGTGTCCCTAAAAGTAAGAACTATCAGCGTAATTATTCTGTGTATCGTTCTGCAGTTTGTTTAGAATCATTGACTTATTATTTTGAACCCTACAATAGGCTAGGCATTGTTACCTTAACTTTGACTGAAGAAATGCTTCATTGGAAAGAAACACATTTTTATCCTGTGGACGATCATTTAAAGACGACTGCGGTAATTGAAGACTAGTTGGTGATTACACAGTCTCAGTGGAAACTAATTAACGTTGATCAAAAAGTTAAAAAAAAAAGTTTAAAAAAATGTTCAAAACAGTTGAAATCGTTGCCAAATAGATTTAATATAATAAGTGAAGTTATTCACATGTAGAATAACTAAAAACATTGCATATTAATTAAAGCGTAGGAGGGAATTATCACATGGTAAAAGTAATGAAACCAAAAGCAAAAAAAGTATTGTCTGCTGAGGAAAAAGCGGCTTTGATGGATGAAGCACGAAAGTACACAGATGGCTTGGTCAATAAGGCTGTAAAAGCAGAGAAAGAATATTCTACTTTTACACAAGAACAGGTTGATAAAATTGTTGCTGCGGCCGCTCTAGCTGGATCTGAAGCAGCTTTGACACTTGCACATGAAGCTGTTGACGAGACGGGGCGCGGAGTTGTTGAAGATAAAGACACTAAAAATCGGTTTGCAACTGAAAACGTTTTTAATACTATTAAGAATGATAAAACAGTCGGTGTGATTCATGAAGATAAAGTTGCCGGTGAAATTCAAATTGCTGCTCCACTTGGAGTTTTAGCCGGAATTGTTCCGACTACTAATCCGACTTCTACCGCAATGTTCAAATCTTTACTATCATTAAAAACACGAAATGCGATTGTTTTTGCCTTTCATCCACAAGCGCAAAAATGTTCAGTCCATGCTGCTAAAATTTTATATGATGCAGCAGTTGCAGCAGGAGCACCAAGAGATATTATACAGTGGGTTGAAACACCATCGCTTTATAATACAACGGCTTTGATCCAGAATCCAAAGATCGCTTCTATTCTGGCCACTGGTGGTCCCGGAATGGTTAATGCCGCTTTGAAGTCAGGTAATCCATCAATGGGTGTTGGTGCTGGTAATGGGGCAGTTTTCGTTGATCATACTGCACATGTTGATCGTGCTGTTGAGGATTTACTTTTATCAAAGCGTTTTGATAATGGGATGATTTGTGCAACTGAAAACTCAGTTGTAGTTGAAGCAGCAATCTATGATCAATGGTTAGCAAAAATGGAAGAAAAGGGCTCATACGTTGTGCCGAAGAAAGACTATCAGAAGATAGCTGACTATGTTTTCAACGACAGGCACGGTGTCAACGGACCGGTTGCCGGAAGACCGGCGAAGTGGATTGCTGAACAGGCTGGCGTCAAGTTGCCACAAGGCAAAGATGTTATGTTGTTTGAACTTGATCCTAAGAATATCGGCGAAAAACTTTCTTCAGAGAAATTGTCACCATTACTGTCAGTCTACAAGGCCAAAAATCGGGAAGATGGGATTAAAATTGTTGCTGACCTTTTGAATTATCAAGGGGCTGGTCATAATGCAGCTATTCAAATTGGTTCTCAATCTGATCCATTCCTGACAGAGTTTGGAGATAAAACTAAAGCAGCTCGTATTTTGGTTAATCAACCAGATTCAATTGGCGGGATTGGAGATATCTATACTGATGCATTACGCGCAAGTCTGACTTTAGGTACAGGATCATGGGGGAAGAATTCATTGTCACATAACTTATCAACAAAAGATCTTTTGAATGTTAAGACAGTCGCTAAAAGGCGTAATCGTCCACAATGGGTACGGTTGCCAGAAAACATCTACTATGAAAAAAATGCCATTTCATATTTGCAGGATATTGAAAATATTACGAGAGCATTCGTCGTTGCTGATCCAGGGATGGTCAAATTCGGGTTTGTTGATAAAATTTATGAACAACTGGAAATTCGAGACGATGAAGTTAAAACATCAATTTACGGAACTGTTCGTCCTGACCCAACCTTAGGGCAAACAATTGAAATTGCAAAACAAATGCGTGATTTTCAACCAGATACAGTCATTGCAATTGGTGGTGGCTCTGCCTTGGATGCTTCAAAGATTGCACGCTTTATCTACGAGTATTCACTTGATCAAGAACCAGGTTTCTTGGATAGCTATGAAGCAGTGAGTGAGCTGTTTACTCGATTGCAGCAAAAGTTCATTGATATCCGTAAAAGAATTGTGAAATTCCATCACCAAACACATACTAAGTTAGTTGCAATTCCAACAACCTCTGGTACTGGTTCAGAAGTGACACCTTATGCCGTCATTACAGATGATAAGACACATGTTAAATATCCATTAACAGATTATGAACTGACACCTCAAGTTGCGATTGTTGATCCAGCATTCGTTATGACGGTTCCAAAGCGGACAGTTGCTTTGTCAGGTTTGGATACTTTATCACATGCCTTGGAGTCGTATGTTTCTGTTATGGCATCTGACTTCACTCGTCCATGGTCATTGCAAGCAATTAAACTTGTTTTTGAAAACTTGGAAAATTCATACAAATTTAATCCTAAGGAGCCAGATTTAGCAGGTGAGACAGCACGTGAAAATATGCATTATGCTGCAACTTTAGGTGGAATGGCTTTTGCCAATGCTTTCTTAGGTATCAATCACTCGATTGCTCATAAAACTGGTGGGGAATTTGGGTTACCACATGGCTTGGTTATTTCAATTGCGATGCAGCATGTGATTCGCTTTAATGGTGTTGCGGGAAGAGTAAAACGGACTCCATTCCCTCGCTATGAAGTTTACCGTGCTCAAAAGGACTATGCTGATGTTGCGCGTTACTTAGGCTTGAAAGGCAGAACTGATGCAGAGCTAGTTGAGGCTTTGTGCGATAAAATTGCAGGCTTGATGAAGGCTGTAGAGGTTGTACCTACATTGTCTGCTAACGGTGTGACGAAGCAACAATTTGACAGTGCACTTGATAAACTGGTTGATCTGATCTATAACGATCAATGCACACCAGCCAACCCAAGGCAACCACGTCTTGAGGAAATTCGTCAGATGCTGTTAGATCAATTTTAAGTTTTCGAAGAAATAGTATCCAAACAATAAAGGGTCTACGCAAAACTAACGTTTTGCGTAGACCCTTTTGTTGTTCTATTTTTTTTCAACACAAACCTCAAAGACTGAGAGTTAAAGATTGAGGAATAGTATCATGAAATTAATGAAATAAAAGATATAATGATTATTTCTCAATATAAGCTTCTTTGAAGTTAAAGGCTACTCCAGCTGTATTGTAAATAACACCCTTAACCTTGCTCTTCAACATTTGAGCTTGGGACAGTTGATACAGTGGAGCGACCCCTTGTTCTTTATTCAAGAGTTGTGATGCTTTGACTAAATCATTCCAACGTTTACTGGTATTGTTAACATCAGTTGTTTTTGAAGCTGTGATCAGTTTGTCATATTCTGAACTATCCCATTTACCGTTGTTATAGGAATTGCCTTTTGTGAATAGATCTAAGAAACTGATTGGATCTGAAAAATCTGCTCCCCAGCCAGAAACAACCACATCAAATTGTCCATTGGTAGAGCGAGTTATTCTTGTCTTCTTAGGAAGACTTAACACTGAGACGTCTGCACCAGGCAAATTAGTTTCTAATTGGCTTTGAAGATAAGTTGCAACATCCTTGTTAGCATCATCATCATCACCCAATAAAGAGAAACTTAATTTCTTAACAGCTAATTCCTTCAAGCCTTCTTTCCACAATTTTTGCGCTTTAGTTTTGTTGTAGCTAGTTCCAGCTGTTGTGGCGGCGTCTTTAGTAAAGTCCTGACCATTATAGCTTGCTAATCCCTTTGAAACAACGCTCTTGGACACAAGCGAGCCGTTGCCTAGTACTTTGTTAACTAATTGCTGACGGTCGATTGCATAAGAGATAGCTTCGCGAATTTTTTTGTTTTGAAATTCTTTTTTTGTTTGATTGAATTCTAAATAGTTTGTTCGTGACTGTTTTAAAGAAAGATATTCTTTATTGTTGCTCAGTTGTTTAGCCTGTTCCGCATTTAAATAAGTTTCGTCCAATTTGTTATCTTGATAAAGGTTGTATGAAGTCGTTGGGCTTTTAGTAACTTGGAAGGAGATATCATTTAATTTGACATTTTTCTTATCCCAGTAACTATTATTCTTAACTAACTTCCATTTTAAATTAGAACCAGTCCAGCCGGTCATTTTATAAGGCCCGTTGTAAACCATGTATTTAGCAGAGGTGCCATATTTTGAGCCAAATTTTTCAACTGCTTTTTGATTTTGTGGGAAGAATGGAGTGAAACCCATCAAAAGCTTAAAGTAGGGCAGTTTTTTGTCTAAAGTAACAACCAGCTTATAATTATTAATTGCCTTAACGCCAAGCTCGGATGTTGCTTTTTTCCCAGCCGTAACAGCGGCAGCATTTTTAATGCCCGCGAAGAGGTAAGCATATTCAGATGCTGTTTTAGGATCAATGGTTCTGCGCCAGGAATAGACAAAGTCTTTAGCAGTTACAGGTTCACCATTTGACCACTTACTATTTTTGCGCAAGGTAAAAGTATATTTTAGACCGTTATCAGATACTTGAGTTTTGGTAGCAAGTCCAGGTTCGATTTTGCTGTTTTTACCAAGGCGATAGAGGCCTTCAGTACTGTTACTGATCATATCGGAACTAACAGTATCAACAACTTTTGAGAGATCCAACGTCTGCAGCTCAGAAGGTTCTGACCACCGCAAGGTTTGTTTGGATGATGCTTGACCAGAGCTTTTAGAACCACATGCTCCAAGAGCTAGACTGCAAGCTGCAAAAACAACTGATGTAGATAAAACTTTTTTCCAATTCATATAAATTCCTCCTAAAGGGACGATCAACTCTTTAATATAACTGAAAAAAACACCCACCTGAGAATGCGCAGCAGGTGGGTGCCAGAGTTCGATATTTAACAACCCACCGCTTTGAAAAATGGTTTTTTCGCGCGATGGGTCTAATTTTTGGTTTCCTAAAAAGCCAAGACATTAGATGACACATCGCGCGTGCTAATAATGACTAGGCTAATAATTAAAATTACTGATAAACAAGAAATAGTGAAATTATGTAAACGCGTCATGGTCATCTAATCTCCCTTTTATTTTAAACTGACTAGCAGTTTTTTTAACGAATAGTTAAAGTATAGCCATTTAAAAAAAAAAATCAATAGCAAATTTTTTCTTAGATGTTATAGCAATATTAGTTAATATTAATTGTCATGATTATTTAACTTCTGGTTTCCTAACAAAGCAAAACGAAATCAAAGATTATCTATTAAAAAAAATCAAAATATATACATAATTTTTAAATTATTTTTTAGGATCAAGCAAGCAGTTACTTGCATATAAAAAATGGAAGTGCTATCTTAAAACTTGAAAGACAGTTGAACTGCGCAGAATCTATCTTTCAAAGATGCGTGATGTCGAATTGCAGTAAGTGAATTTAAATAATAATGGGGTGAGTATAGATGGCAGGAAGATTGGAAGGAAAAGTAGCGATTATTACCGGTGGAGTCGCAGGAATTGGTTTAGGAATTGCTGAATGTTATGTTCGTGAAGGCGCTAGTGTTGTGTTGACTGCTAATCATAATGTGAAAGGCGGGGAAACTGCTGTTCACAAATTTGGTTCAAAACAAGCGTTATTTGTTCAACAAGATGTTTCTAAGGAGAAAGATTGGCAAAAAGTTATTGAAGAAACATTAGCAAAGTTTCACAAATTAGACATCTTGGTAAATAATGCAGGTATTTGTGGAAATTTAGTTCCAATTGAAGAAGAGGAATTAAGTGACTGGCAAAAAGTTATCGATGTGAATTTAACAGGTAACTTTTTAGGCGTTAAGGCAGCAATCCAAGCAATGAAGCAGACAAATAATTCTAAAGGTTCAATTATAAATATTTCATCGGATGCCAGTTTAGTAGGCTTCCCTTTTGCACCAGCTTATTCACCAAGTAAGGGCGGTACAAGATTATTAGCTCATTCAGCGGCTCTTTCGTTAGCTCATCGAAAAATAGAAATCCGTGTTAATTCGGTTCATCCAGGTTGGATAGACACCCCGATGGTGCCAAAAGATATTTATGAGCAGATCATCCCTGAAATACCGGTAGGACATGTGGGAACTCCCCAAGATGTTGGGGAGTTGTGTGTTTACTTAGGCAGCGATGAGTCTGGTTACGTCACGGGTTCAGAATTTACAGTTGACGGTGGTATAAGGGCTTAAATAGCTCTTCGAATTTTCAATCAGAGATGAAAAATAGATGCTGGTTTTACAAAAAAAAAACAAAAAGATAAAAAAATCTTGACTTTTTATGTAGTTTAAAGAATAATATGCCTTAATATAATATATAGTTAAGATACGTTGAGAAGAAGGAACAGTAATATTGGCCCGTACAGAGAATATTCGCGATGGTGGAAGAATATCTGGTTGAGTGCTGTTTGTAGTCTTTGAGTAGCAGCAACGAAAAGTAAGCCTTTAGTTGTTGATGAGTGCACCCATTAAAGTGCCAATGCATCGCTCTTTTTGGGGCCGCGCATGAGAGATCAGAATTATAGTCTATTTTCAGACTACAGTTTTCTGGTAAAAAAGGTGGTACCGCGTTGAAAGCGTCCTTGGATTTAATTCAAGGACGCTTTTTTGTTGCGAAAATATGAAAGGAAGTCGAATTAAGATGTAAATTAAAATGAAAAAAATGAATAGAATATTTTATTATGAAAGGGTGTATTTTTATTATGAAAGAAAACAAATTGAGTTTTAGAGGAATAATTTTGATTGCATCACTGATTTTTGGCATGTTGTTTGGGGCAGGCAATCTTATTTTTCCAGTACATTTAGGGCAGTTGGCTGGACAGAACTGGTTGTTAGCATCATTAGGTTTTTTAGTAACTGGAACATTGATACCATTGATAGCATTGATAGCATTAGGAATTTCTAAGAGTCACGGATTATATGACTTTGGGGCGCCTGCTGGTAAAAAGTTTGCTGTGTTCTTCTTAATAATTACGCATTTATCTTTAGGACCTTTATTTGCAACACCACGGACAGCTTCAACTGCTTTTCAGTTATCATTTGCAAGTGTTTTACCAACGAAGTATCAAGGCTTAGGTCTGTTTTTCTTTTCTGCAATTTTCTTTTTTTTGGTGTATCTTTTTGCACAGAATGAAATACACCTTACGCGTTACATTGGTAAATGGTTGAATCCATTGTTTTTATTATTGCTAGCAATTATTTTTATTATTGGTATAAGCAAACCCATGGGGAGCTTGCAGCAAAATGTCACAGCTATTTATCAAACAGCACCATTTGCAAATGGTTTCTTAGAAGGATATAACACAATGGATGCTCTTGCAACACTTGCTTTTGGAGTAACAATTATAAAAGCACTTAACTTTTTGAAGATTACTCATCCGAAAAAGATTGCAGGATCCTTGATAAAAACAGGTATTCTGGCAATGAGTATTGAAGCGATTATCTATCTTGGATTGATAATGTTAGGAGCAGCAAGTTTAGGTCAATTTAAAATTTCCGCAAACGGTGGGATTGCACTGGGGCAGATCACCCAACATTACTTAGGTTCTTTTGGAACTGCATTCTTAGGAGTTATGGGAACGTTGGCTGTTTTTACAACGGCTTTAGGATTGGTAACTTCTTTTGCGCAAGATATGCATAGCATTTTTCCAAAGATCAAATACAATTTTTTCCTTATTTTCACAGTTGCTGCATCATTTTGCACGTCTAATCTAGGCTTGACCCAGATTATTGCCTGGGCTACACCGCTATTGATGTTTCTTTATCCATTAGCAATGGCTTTGATATTACTTTCATTGCTTACTTACTTCTTTAAACTGAATCCTATTATATACCGTCCCACATTGATTTTTACTAGTATTGCTGCGGTTTTAGACGGTATTAACGCTGCGCCAAAAGAACTAAGCAGCCTTTTTAGCGGCCTTTTAAGTGAATATCATCAATTTATACCATTTTCGGGAGTTGGGTTTGGATGGATATTGCCCACAGTAGCAGGGTTAGCACTGGGGATTTTGCTGCATTGGAAAAAAAGTACGGCTGAAAAAGCTTTAAACAAACGTAATGCAGCTTAAAACATGAAGGTCATTTGCGATTAAAAGATTGCAAATACTTTCCTTCGTTATCTCGACAGATGAGAGGGAGGTGCTGTAATACGCTGTTCAAGGTTGCAGATCAGTTAATTGGTGCCTGATTTCTAGAACTATGTGCCACTTACACAGAAGAACTTACCACTTGTACCAAAATAATTTACCCGCCATTCGAAATATGTTCTACTTAGAGTGTGAAAGGGATTGTCTATGAAGATAACAATTGATATTGATGGAAATTTGAAAGAAACAGAGGTCGTGATACACGCCCCAGAATATTCTCAAGAGATTATGCAGTTAAATGAGATGCTCCAAGCTAAGCAGAAAAGGTGTTCTCTTTTATTTTATAAAAAAGGAACAGAGTATTACATAAACGTTGATGATATTCTGTTCTTTGAAACAAATGCTCGTCAAATTCACGCACATACGGAAGATGATGTTTATGTGGTCAAGTATCGTTTATATGAGTTGGAAGATATTTTGTCGGATGAATTCATGCGTGTGTCGAAATCAACTATTCTGAACACAAATAAAATATTTTCATTGACTCACTCTGTTTCTAATAGCCTTATCCAATTTCAAAATTCACATAAGCAGATCTATGTTTCTAGAAAATACTACAAATTATTGAGGAAACGGTTAGAAGAAAAGGAGGAAAATTTATGAAAAAGCAAAGATGGTTTTGGGGAATATTTTTCTTATTGAGTGCATTTTTGTTGGTTGCTGGTCAAATGGGATGGATTAGTGGACAAATTAGTTTTTGGAGTGTTATTATTACACTTTTCTTAGTTGCAGCGTTTGTTCAGAGCGTGGTTCACAGAACTGTTCCAGGAATGGTTTTTTCGATCGCTTTTTTATGCATGCTCTATGCGGAACCTCTGGGAATTAAACATTTGGTTCCATGGACAATACTTGGATCAGCGGTGTTGTTAAGTATTGGCTTTTCACTCTTATTTCACCAGGGGATGAGTTTTGGAAAAAAGAAGCACGGATATACGTTTGACAAAACATCGGCAACAAAAGATGATTCTCATGTCCGCCTCAGCGGCAATATGAATTCAAGTGTCCAGTATGTACAGTCTCAAAATTTCAGACAAGCAGATGTTGATGCATATGCATCTGGGATGAAGATTTATTTTGACAATGCAACGATTGAAGAAGACGGTGCAGCAATCAACATAAATGCTGCATACAGTGGGGTTGAATTCTATATTCCGAAAACATGGAAATTAAAAAAACAAGTGGCCTCTTTCTTGAGCGGGATAGAAGAAAAGGGAAGGCCCAACGTTGGAGAAGGACCGACTGTTTTTTTAAAGGGTAATTTAAAATTAAGCGGTTTGGTGATTCATTATATCTAAAGAGTGTTTTTAATTATAATTTATAAAAAACTAGTGGTTATCATATGAAACATCTTCAAGGTCGGAATAAAAACTTTGAGGATGTTTTTTATTTTGTAGAAAGAGGAGTGTGCCAGGATTTGCTAACCTTGAGCATTAATTGAATTGTGAACAAAGTTTGGCTTTGAATATTGATTCATGGCTAAAAAAAATGCTAACTTGTATAATACAAGACTCAAGGAGAAGATTAGTTAAATATAACTTTTAACGCAGGCTTAACTATAATGTGCTTAATGGGATTAAGCAGTTTAGCTTTTAATCTGAATTAATGGAGAAAGACGGATTAGGAGAGAAAATAACGAGCTTTTTTGCTTGTTTTTGTAATTAAAAAATAAGATGGTTGTGTTTGTGGTAATGTGATTAAATATAGTTAAACACTCTAAGGGAGATTAGTTCATGAAAAAAGCTCGTTTTAAAGTCAGAGATGCGCTGGAAGAGTTGCTCAACGGTGGTCATCAGGACATATCAACTGAAGAAATTGCGAAAGCTGCAGGACTCACACGCGGTGTAACTAGCTCATATTTATCTCAATTGCGTAAAGATGGTTTGGTCATTAAATATGGAACTAAGCCTATTTATTGGAAAATAAAAGAGAACACAGATGTTTTTTCAAAATTTATAGGTTCATCAGGTAGTTTAAGGAAAGTCATCGAATCTTCTAAATCATCAGTTGTTTATCCGCCTAGCGGTTTCCCGTTGATTATCACAGGTCCTTCGGGTACAGGTAAAAGTTATCTTGCATCCCTTATATATAAATATGCGCACCAGAAGCATGTTATCGCCGAATCTGCAAAATTTGTTGTGTTAAATTGTGCTGACTATGCGAATAATCCGGAACTTCTTTCTTCAGTTCTATTCGGTTACAAAAAAGGTGCATTTACTGGAGCTGAAAAAGATACTGCTGGTTTGGTTGAACAAGCAGATGGTGGTTATCTTTTTCTAGATGAGATTCACCGGTTACCAATAGAGAGTCAGGAAAAATTATTTACCCTGCTTGATACTGGTTATTATTATCCATTGGGAGAGAGCAAAGAAGCACGTCAGGTTCATATCCGTTTTATTTTTGCCACAACAGAGAAATTAGATAACTATCTCCTGCAAACATTTAGGAGACGAGTACCTTTGAAGCTTGAACTGCCATCTTTTTCTAAAAGGCCTCTATTCGAGAGATATCAAATTATACTTCATTTCTTTTATCAAGAAGCTGTTTCTATTCAGCGTGATTTGAAAATTGCCTATGGTATTCTCAGATCACTAGTCGCTATTTCCTCAGCGGGTAATATTGGTACCATTCAAAATAAAGTAAAGTTAATGTGTGCTGATGCGTATCGTAATGATAATAGTAAGCGACACTGCATAACGATCGATAATAAAAAGGTTTTCTTGGAAGAGTATGTTCTCCTTGAGTATCAAAAAGTCGAGAATTTTGAACCAGTAATGTCCGTTGGCGATAAGCAGGAAGTTTTAAAACTTATTAGTGTTTTGAAGAAAAATGAACATCAAAATGCGCCCATTTCAGATAATGTTTTAGAAATCCAAAGTTTTTTACATGATATGAAACAGGCAGTTCTTAATATTGACTTAGATGAGAAAATGGCCGGTGTAATGGCAAAAAGAGTAAAAAAAGTAATTATTTTTTTAAGGCATCGCTATGGATTGAATCTTAATATTTCAGATAGTGATGTGAGAACTTTAACGCAGTTTTTGGATGTGATGATCCATTTTTCTGAGCAGCTTAATTTGAACGACATCGAAAGCTTGGTACGATCTGTCAAAAAAAGATATCCACGAACAACATATCTAGCAGTACTTGCTACACAGCAACTAAATTTTAAGGAAATACCTCAAAATTTAGTTACCTTGGCGATGGTTTTCTTGATTTTTGCACCTAAAGTAAATGACATCGAGAAAATAGATATGTTAGCAATCATTGTGTCGCATGGAGAAACAATGGCGGCCAGCATCCAGAGTATTGTTAATAATTTGTGTGGTAATTATATTTTTGAAAGCTTCGATATGCCAATTGAAACTTCAATGTTGGATATTAGTAAAAAAATCGGTAATTTTATCAATCAGCAGTCTCAAACATATAAGGGAACGATTTTGATGTTTGATATGGGATCTTTGAGTCAGATGTATAAAGAGATAAAGCCATTGCTTTCCTCAGATTTATTGGTTATCAATAATGTGACAACAGCGACAGCACTGGATATAGGCCTTCAAATACAACAAAATAATCAATTTAAAGAAATTGCCGAAAAGGCAGAATCATATCGAGATGTTATCAGTACACAATATTATGAGGGATTATCGCAGAAACAAAATATTATTGTCTCGTGTATGTCAGGTGAGGGACTTTCTAAGGAAATCAAAAATATTATAAAGAAAGTTTCTCAAACCGACACTGATATCATAACGATGGATTATAAAGACCTGAAAAATTCTTTGGACAATCACGATCACGAATACTTTCGGAACACAAAGGTAATTCTCACTACCACAGATATTCCACAGCATACGGCAACCTCAATTATTAACATTTACGATATTATGGATAAACCGGGTACCCAAAAGCTCTATGCTTTGCTAAAAGAACTTGGAGAAAGTGATCAAAATATTAATGCTTTGATCGAAGAGCTACTGAAATTTTTCACGATTGAGGGCATTGGGGATAGGTTAGAGTTTTTAAATCCAGAAGTTGTGATAAAAGAAGTTCAGAAAATTACCAGCAAGTATGAAAAGTACTATCATTTGAGTTTAAGCGGGAAAATAAAATTGAATTTGTATATGCATATTTCTTTAATGCTTGAAAGAACATTGGTTTCAAATAATTCCAGTAACAAAGGACATACTATCCATGAACAGATGTCAGAAGCTCAATTAGAATTTTATTCAGTTTCAAAGAATATTTTTCATGATGCTGAAGTGAAGTACAATATTACGGTGAATGATTATGAGATATCATTGATGTACGAGCTGCTAAGACCGCTGATAGTTGATTGAATGTGCTTAAACAAGTGCTCAAAAATGAGTGCTTGTTTCTTTTTTTTGCTCAAAAAAGTTGAATTGAAGCTTTTTGTAAAAGTTGGCACGGAAGTTGCTATGTAATAATTATGAGAAAGAAGAATAGAAAGGGATGGTTTTGTGAACAAGTATTTGATTGCAACACACGGTGAGCTGGCAAAAGGAATTAAAAGTACAATTGAACTTTTTGCAGGGCAGGAGCAGCCAATTAGTTATATTTCTGCCTATACAGACGGTACAAAGGATTTAGATGAAGAATTAAATGGTTTCTTCGATGGATTAAATGATGAAGATAGTGCAGTAATCTTTACTGACCTGTATGGCGGCAGTGTCAATCAAAAAGTGAGCGTTATGGCTGCTGGACGAAAAAACATCTTTATTATCACTGGATTTAATTTGCCTGTTATTTTGGAGACTGTGTTGGGACAAGCAAAGATTACACAAGATTTTATTGAAAGTGTGATCAAAAAGGGAAAAGATAATTTAAAACAAGTTCAGTTACAGTCGGATATTGATGAGAATGAACAAGATTTTTTTGAGTAAGCAAATATAATAAAAAAATAAATTTAGGGAGAGATTAAAATGATTCAAGCTTTAAGAGTAGATGAAAGACTTATTCATGGACAAATCGCGATGGTATGGTCAAGAGCACTTGACCTAGATGGTATTGTAGTTGCTAATGATGAAACCGCTGGCAATGAAACGCAAAAGATGGCGCTTAAGATGGCGGTTCCTACAGGAATTAAAGTTATTATCAAAACAATTGATGGTGCGATCAATTTGCTAAATGATCCTCGTGCCGGAAAGATGAAGTTACTTGTCTTAGTGAGGACAATTGCGGATGCAAAGGTATTGGCGGAAAGTATCTCAGGTATTAACTATGTCAATATTGGCAATGTGGGCAAGTCTGTTCAAGGAGATAAAACGACTCTAACTCAATTTGTAATGCTAACAAACCAAGAAATAGAAAGTCTTAAGGAATTGGTAAAGATCTATCCAGATACTGCACTTCAGAATTTGCCAGATGATAAAAAAGAATTAGCAAGCAGTGCTTTGAAAAAATTGAGTTTGTAAGGAGGAAGCAAACATGTTGTATCAAGCTATAATAGTTGCCCTGATAGTATGGCTCACGGTAGGTGGTCAAGAACTGCTTGGGTTTACTCAATTGGGGAGACCAATCGTTATTGGTCCGCTTGTTGGATTAGCACTAGGAGACTTAAAAACAGGTTTATTGTTGGGAGCGGCACTTGAAACAATCTTTATGGGTGTTGTTAACATTGGGGGTGCCAGTTCGGCTGAACCAGGATTGGCAAGTGCTTTAGCCGTAGCTTTTGCAATCAATTTACACGGTGGATTGGGTGTTGCTTTGCCTATCGCAATTCCAATCGGAATCATTGGATTACAGATTAAGACATTAATTTATGTATTATTTGTTGGCCCATTTGCCAGCAGATTCGATACATTGGCTAAACAAGGCAATCAAAAACAAATAGTTGCACTGCATTATGGATTGTGGGCCTCACAGTGGTTTATTTATTCATTAATTCCGTTTTTCGCCATTCTTTTTGGATCAACAGCTACGCAGGAAATTTTAAATATGATTCCTAAAACGATCGTCAATGGGCTTACGGTTGCTGGGAATCTGCTACCCGCCGTTGGGATGGCAATGTTAATGAAAATTTTATGGCAGAACAATATTTCAGTATATTATTTTTTAGGCTTCTTAATCGTTGCATACTTCCAGGTTCCACTGATTGCAGTTGCGGTTATGGCAATTGTAATTGGAGTTGTAAGCGGCCAGCGTGATTTCGAAATGCATCAGCTGAACAAAAAAGCAACCGAACAAAAAGCATTAGCAGCAGCAAACGTTCAAAATGCGCAGGTAGCTGGAGCAGGAAATGATATAGAAGATGATGATTTCTTTGATTAGTGGAGGAAAAAAAGATGGCAAACAATACTTTAAGTAAAGATGAACAAAAATTATTACATCAAATGTACTGGCGTTCTTTTATGTTGTATTCATCTGTAACACCAGCAAAACAAGGTGCTTCAGGTTTTGAATATTCAATGCTTCCATTTATCAATTATTTTTATAAGGATTCTGAAGATAAAAAAGAAGCTATGGTTCGTCAAATGTCCTATTTTAATACTAATTTAGCCATGAGCCCATTCATTATGGGAATTACAGCATCAATGGAAAAAGAAAACGCAACTAAGAAAGATTTTAATGCGGACTCTATTAATGCCATAAAAACTAGTTTGATGGGTCCATTAGCAGGAATAGGTGATTCAGTTTTCTGGGGTGTGTTAAAAGCAATTGCGGCTGGTGTTGCCATTAGCTTAGCCAAATCTGGTAACTTCCTCGCACCGATTATTTTCTTGCTGATCTTTAATATACCGGTTCAAGCTGTTCGGTGGTATGGCGGTAAATTAGGTTACACATTGGGTTCAACCTATATTTCGAAGCTTTATGAAAATGGCCTTATCAATATTTTGACTAAAGCTGCAAGTATCGTGGGATTGATCATGGTTGGAGCTATGACAAATCAAATGGTACTGTTCAAGGTCAAGTGGAATATGGTAATGGCTGGGAAGACTGTTTTAAAGACTCAAGTAATGCTTGATCAGATTTTTAAAGGGTTAGTCCCATTACTAATTACTTTGCTGTGCTTTTATCTATTGAAGAAAAAGAATATTTCAATCAATTATCTGATATTTGGAATAATTATTTTAGGAATTGTTGTTTCGCTACTCGGGATTGCTTAAGGAGTGCATAATAGTGGAAAAAGAATGGTGGAAAAAAGCAGTCATTTATCAAGTCTATCCCAAAAGCTTTTTAGACACTAATGGAGACGGGATAGGCGATATCAAGGGGATCGAAAAAAAATTAGACTATCTTGTTGAATTAGGAATCGATGCCATTTGGATAAGCCCAGTTTATTTATCGCCACAAATCGATAACGGATATGATATTACAGATTATCGTAAAATTGATCCAATGTTCGGCGACAACCACGATATCTATCATCTGATTGACAAAGCACATGAATACGGGATAAAGATTATTATGGATATGGTTGCTAATCATACATCAGATCAAAGTGTTTGGTTTCAGGAAAGCCGCAAATCAAAGGATAATTTCTTTAGTGACTTTTATGTTTGGCGTGATGCCAAAGAAGATGGGAGCGAACCAAATAACTGGGGCTCAAACTTTGGAGGCTCCGCGTGGGAATGGGATCAAAATCGTAAACAGTATTATTTACATTATTACGCGAAACAGCAGCCTGACTTGAATTGGGAGAATCCAAGGGTACGGCAGTATATCTATGATATGATGCGCTTCTGGAAGGCAAAAGGTGTCGATGGTTGGAGGATGGATGTAGTTACATCTATTTCTAAAGATCTGCATTTTCCAGATAATCCTAATCCGCATGGAAAGCCATATGTTGTGGGAAATCAAAATAACGGTCCGCGGATGCATGAGTTCATACATGAAATGAATCAGGAAGTTTTGAAACCATTCTCAATGATGAGTGTAGGAGAGTCGCCTGATTCAACTAGTCAGGATGCAACTTTGTTAGTTGATCCAGAACGTGAAGAGCTTGATATGATCTTTACCTTTGAACACATGCATGTCGATCGTGCACAGAGTGGTGTAAATGGACGTTGGGATATTCAAAAAATGGATCTGATAAAACTAAAGAAAATTTTGTCTTCTTGGCAGATAAATTTAAGAGGTCATGGATGGAATGCATTATATTTTGAGAATCATGATCGGGCCCGGGTCACCTCGCGCTGGGGAAATGATAAAAAATACAGATATGAGAGTGCGACGGCTTTTGCAACCATTTTGCATGGATTACAAGGGACACCTTTTGTTTATCAAGGCGAAGAAATCGGCATGACAAATCCAGATTTTGAAATCGAAGATTACGAGGATATCGAGCTTCTGGACAATTATCGTGAACTCGTACTTGAACAAAAAACGATTTCGAAGGAAGCGTTCCTCAAGGCAGCTCGTAAAATAAGTCGCGACAATGCTCGGACTCCTATGCAATGGAATGAGACTGATAACGCTGGCTTTACGACTGGAGCTCCTTGGTTTAAGCTTAACCCAGACCATAAAGAAGTTAATGTGGAAGATGATCGAAAAAAAGACACATCTGTTTTTAAGTACTATCAGACTTTGATTAGGCTCAGGCACGAATGTAAAATTTTAACAGAAGGTTCTTACGAACTGCTTTATCCAGAAGATCCAAATGTTTTCACATATAAAAGGATGTTGGATGGGGAAACTTGGTTGATAGTTGTTAATTTGAGTGATACCCAATTTGAATTGAGTGATTACTTGCCGCAAGTGCTGAAAAAAGAGACTCTGATAATTGCTAATTATCGGGATCGAACCAATACAGATGGCCTTTTGAGACCTTGGGAAAGTTTAATTCTAGCGATTTCTTGATGGATTAATTCTTAAAAATGTGCCAAAAATCGGGAAGGATTAAGTAACGAGTTCAGCTAGTGAGTGCAATCTGGTTCCGACTATGATTAATTTATTGTTAGGTGGAAAAACGTTCTTGGAATGCGAATATATTAATGCTGAAAATTAAAATTAATTTTTAGATGGAGTTTAACTGTACTTTATCGTGTTTGCGATACTTTTTATGCCCTAGCTAAAAGAAAAAGGAGAAAGTGAGATTTCATGTATACACATTATGTAGCATTGGGGGACAGTATAACAGATAATAGGACCCCATATGCCAGTAAATGGTATCATGACTGGGCTTAATGAGTGGTGGCGCAGCCGCAACAGACGACAATTCTTGGAACTGCTGGGTCAACAGTGGCCTGGGGACATGATTCAATGGTCGAGCGGTGTCAGCAGGTTCCAGCGGACTGTGATATCTTGACTATTTACGGGGGTATTAATGATTTTGGCAGGAATCAGCCCTTGGGACACTTTGGAGATAAGACGGTAGAAACTTTCTATGGTGCTTTAGAACAGTTGTTTATGAAAAGTATGTCAGCTCATCCAGACATGGTTATATATTATATATCTCATGTTCATATCGGGACAGACTTTTTCCCCCAAAAAAACAGTTTTGGTTTACTCCAATTGGATTATGAAGAGGCCATTTGCAGAATGACACAGAATTTTGGGATTCCACATTTGAGCTTGTACCATAATGCAGGATTTAATTTCTTCATTCCGACATTGGCTGAAAAATACAGTTATGATACACTGCATCCTAATGACTTGGGTCATTATAAGATTGCACGAAAAATTCACAATTACATTAATAATTAGCCTTTTACTGATTAGGCAGGGTTGGGGGCAAAATAAAAAAGACCCGACACCTTGTTTTAACCTCGTATTATGTGAACTAATGTGTTTTAGTAAATTTTGCTTAATTATGAATAACTTATTAGTCAAACCCAGACTATGGTGCATAATGCACAGTTAATATTTGAAGCCTAACAACACTTAGCACGCTGCCGTTAAAATAACTTCAGTCTTAAATAAGAAAATAGCAGATGGATTTGAAAATTAATAATGGATGGTTGCACACTTGCAGTTTAAATGTGCGACCATTCTTTTTTGTGGTATAGTTATTTCTTAAACGTATTTTGTTTGAAAAAGCAAAAACTAATAATTTTTCAAAGAGAATATATATGGATTTTTGATATTCTTTCACTCAGTGCATACAATAATAGAAATACCAGACTGTCTTCTGAAAAAAAAGAACTTTAAAAAATGACTACAAAATTTGGGATTTTTGCTGCATTTCTAGGAGTTTAAGATATTATAATATTTGTTTTCTTGAGAATGTTTGAGATAATGGGGGAAATTAGATGGGGGTCAAACTAATGAAGTATAGGTTTTATATATTAGGGTTTATAGCGGCAGTCTTAAGTTTATTCTTATTTTCTGCTGTGCCGGCAAGAGCTGATAACACATATGATATTAAGCAATATCATATTGATGTAAACATTTTGAAAAATGGAGATGCCGAATTAACGCAGCGAATTACTTATGATTTTGATGGAGATTTTCATGGGGTTTACTATAACCAAGATCTTCGCGGAATTAAGAATGTTTCAAATATTAGTGTTTCTTCAGTTCAGAATGAAAAGAAAACTAATTTAACGCAAGCCAATACTGAAACTAACAATACATACAGATTGAATCAAACCAAAGATAATTTGCAAATCAAAGTTTTTCACGCTATCTCTGATGATTCTGCAACCTTTACATACCAGTATTTATTGCATGGTGTGGTTACTAATTATAATGATACTGCTGAGTTAAATTGGAAAATAATCGGGGAAAAGTGGGATGTTCCTCTAGAAAATGTTTTGATCACGATTCAATTACCGCAAAGCAACATTCATGATCTTCAAGGCTGGACACATGGAGATCTGAATGGCCATACGAGCATCAGAAAAAAAAGTGGTCAAGTTGTAATACGTTTGGATAAAAATCCAGCGAATCAATTTGTTGAGAGCCATTTACTCTTCCCAACAAGTGTGACATCGGCTAATCACAATAAGGTAAATAAAAATATCAAAAAGAAGGCACAGCAGCGTGAAGCTGAATTAGCGCGTAAGGCTAATGAAAAACGTAGACGTAATCAGCAGCGTAGTATGATTATAAAATATACGGTTATGGTTTTAAGTTTGTTAAGCACTGGTGGTTGGTGGTTGTGGCGCTGGCGTAACCCGGGAAATCCGCAAAAATCATTACCACCATTGGTTCACTCATATGAACTACCGGAATACTCGGCGGAAATCACCCAAACGATTATTGAGGATGCAAAACCTACTTCCAAAACTTTTAGTGCATATTTACTTGAACTGGCAGCTGCTAAGAAAATAGATATCAGAAGAACGGGAGATAAGAAAAATGATTACGAGATAGTGCTTCTTGAAAAGACAATTCTAGAGAAAGATGAATTGGTGAAAACACTGTTTGATGAGGTCGGTGATGGAAATAAATTTTCGCTGAAACAGTTGAATAAATTTGGCAACTCATCGAAACGTAGTTTGCAAATACAAAAAGCTTTTAGCTCGTGGCAGAAAAAGATTTTTAAACAAGCACGAGACTTAGGGTATTATGACGAAACGAATGCTAAGCTGCGAACGACAGCTTTATGGGCAACAGTCGTCAGCAGTGGTTTATTAATAATCACTGCAGCTATGTTTTGGAAAACCTGGTGGCTTTGGCTGTTTGCTGTTCTGATAATACTTAATATCTCGAATTGTTCTTTATACCGCAAGCAACGACCAAAATATTCGACAGCTGGTTGGGAGTTGTTTTATCGTTTCTCCTGTTTTAAGAAAATGTTGCAGGATATTGGCCGTTTTGATATGAAAAAAGTCGGCGATCTTATTTTATGGGAACAGATTTTACCATATGCCGTAGCGTTCGGATTAGCCAAAAAGGTCATCAGAGAGTTGAAGGCTAATTTCTCTGTTGAGGAATTAGAGACAGGCTTGGGAAGCTATTATCCTATTTTTATTCTAGGGAACACAAACTTTGAAGTAGCATTTAACAGTAGTTTTTCAAGTGCGATCGGCGGAGTTTCTTCGGCAAGTGGCTCGTCTGGTGGCTTCAGTGGTGGTTCATCTGGTGGTTTTGGAGGTGGCTCTGGCGGCGGCGCCTTCTAACTCGATGCTTTAAAATTTTAAAGGTATAGTCGAAAGCAAAAAAACTTTCTTTTTGGTAGAATATTTTTAGATATAGGACTGTGACCAAAAATATTTTGGCACAAGTCCTATTTTTTTATCTAAACTAGCATTGTTGGGTAAATTATACTAAATTCTCTATAAACACGCTGTTTAGTTTAATATGTTAGAATAAAATTGCGGAAGTAAATACTTGATGATGGAGGCTCTATATGCCAAAGGAAAATCCAATTGTAATTTTTAAGGATGTTGAAAAAGTTTATCGTGGCGGAAATGTCGCAATAGAACATGTAAATTTAACGATCAATAAGGGTGATTTTGTTTGTTTTATCGGTCGTTCAGGTTCGGGGAAGACAACTGCTATGCGTATGATTAATCGTATGCTAGAACCAACTGGAGGAACAATCCTGTATAACGGGAAGGACATACATAAGACGGACGCAGTGAAATTAAGGCGTCGAATTGGTTATGTCATTCAGAACATTGGTTTAATGCCGCATATGACTATCTATGAAAATATTACTTTGGTTCCTAAATTATTGAAATGGCCAGATGATAAAAGGCGAAAAAAAGCACAGGAACTCATTAAGTTGGTTGAGTTACCTCAGGATTTTTTGGATCGTTATCCTTCAGAACTATCTGGTGGTCAGCAACAACGTGTTGGCGTTATCCGTGCTCTTGCGGCTGATCAGGACTTAATTTTAATGGATGAGCCATTTGGTGCACTTGACCCGATCACTCGTGAAAGCCTGCAGGAACTTGTTAAACATTTACAAGAAAAATTAGGGAAGACGGTTATTTTTGTCACACATGATATGGATGAAGCATTGAATTTAGCAACACAGATAGTGGTTATGGATTCAGGACATATTATTCAAAACGCAACGCCCAGTGAAATTCTGCAGCATCCTGCAAATGATTTTGTCGAAGATCTGATTGGCGAAGATCGGTTGATGCAGGCGCGCGCTGATGTTACAACTGTTAGTCAAATTATGCTTAAGAATCCAGTGTCTATTACACCTGGACGTTCTTTAACTGAAGCAATTCGGTTAATGCGTAAACGAAGAGTCGATACACTTTTAGTGACTGATGCCGATAATTATTTAAAAGGTTACATTGACATTGAAACATTAAACACAAGATATCGTCGCGCTACAAGCGTTTCAGATATTTTAAATACTAAAATTTTCTACGTTGTTGACGACACGTTGTTGCGAGACACAGTTGATCGAATTCTGAAGCGTGGATTGAAGTATGTACCAGTTGTGGATCATGCGGGGAAACTGCGTGGAATTGTCACGCGTGCTGCAATTGTTGATATGGTTTACGATACAATTTGGGGCGACTCTGAGGATGAAGGAGATTCGGACTCAGAAAGTTCTGACAGAGATGGTTTGAATCAGTTCGATCAGGCTTCAAGCACCAAGGAGGTGTAGGCAATGGTCGACTTTTTAAATCAACATGGCAGTGAGCTGATAACTAAAACGTGGGAACAGCTCTATATTTCAGGGATAGCTCTCGCACTAGGAATTATTGTGGCGGTTCCGCTGGGAGTATTATTAACACGTTTTGCTAGAACAGCAAAAATAATAATCGGATTGGCTAGTATGCTACAAACGGTGCCATCCTTAGCCTTGCTGGCTCTTATGATTCCAATATTCGGAATTGGAAAAATACCAGCGATCATTGCTTTATTTATTTACTCGCTTTTGCCGATCCTAAGAAATACGTATATTGGAATGGAAGATGTTGATCCAATTTTAAAAGATAGTGCCAAAGGAATGGGGATGACTCCATTTCAATCTATTACGAAAGTTGAAATTCCAATGGCGATCCCGGTTATAATGGCTGGTATCAGGTTGTCAGCTGTATATGTTATTGCATGGGCAACATTGGCTTCCTATATCGGTGCAGGCGGACTGGGTGATTTGATATTTAATGGATTAAATTTGTTTCAGCCCGATCTGATTATCGGAGGAACGATCCCAGTAACGCTTTTAGCGCTTTTAGCGGACTATTTACTGGGCAGGTTAGAAAAATGGCTGACACCTGTTAGTCAAAGATCATAGGGAGGTAAAAGAATGCTTAAATCAACAAAAAAAATTATTTTTGAAGCAGCATTGCTTTTTGGCGGTATTTTACTTCTTCTGACAGGGTGTTCATTTCCAGGTGTCAGCGGTTCAGGTGGAAATGCGATTCGCATCGCATCGCAAAGTTCAACTGAGTCACAAATCATGGCTAATATTCTTTCAGAGTTGATCAATCACGAACTTGGATATAAGACCGCATTGGTCAGTAATCTTGGTTCCACTACTGTTGCTCACCAAGCGATGATTCGCGGTGATGCTGATATTTCTGCAACACGGTATACGGGAACTGATATAACAGGGACTTTACAGTTACCAGTGGTCAAAGATCCTAAAAAAGCCTTGCAGCTTGTAAAAAAAGAATTTCAAAAAAAATATAATCAGACGTGGTTCCCATCATATGGTTTTGCAGACACTTATGCTTTTATGGTAACGCAAAAAACAGCTAAAAAATATAATATTAGTACTATATCTGATTTGGGTAAATATGCTAGTGAAATGAATGCAGGTGTTGATAGTTCGTGGATGAATCGTCCTGGAGACGGTTATAAAGATTTTTCGCGGAAGTATGCCTTTGATTTTAAAAGAGTTTATCCAATGCAGATTGGATTAGTTTATGATGCGGTTGAAGCTGGGAAAATGCAAGCAGTACTTGGATATTCAACAGATGGGCGTATCAGAAGTTATGATCTAAAAATTCTAAAAGATAACAAACGTTTTTTCCCGCCTTATGATTGTTCATTAGTGGTCAACGATAGTTTATTGAAAAAATATCCTAAGTTAGAACCACTTTTACATCGACTAGATGGCAAAATAGGCTTAAAAACAATGCAATCACTGAACTACAAAGTAGATAATGATCTATTAGAACCTTCAGTTGTTGCACAGCAATTTTTGGCGAAGCATGATTATTTTAGGGGAAGTGAAAAGAATGACTAATATGAACACTTGGGAACAGTTTTGGTATTATTTAGCTAACAACGGTTCATACGTTTTAAGCCAGTTTGTTCGACATTTCTTGATCTCAATCTATGGTGTTCTAATAGCTGCAATCATTGGTATTCCAATTGGTATTTTGATTGCACGCAAACGGCGACTGAGCACAGTTGTTATCGGTTTTGCCAATGTTATTCAGACGGTTCCTTCTTTAGCGATGTTGTCTATTGTCATGCTGGGATTAGGTTTAGGAGTAAATACAGTTATTTTTACAGTCTTTCTTTACTCACTCTTACCAATTATTAAAAATACTTATACTGGTATGGCTAGTGTGGATAAGACGATCCTCGATTCAGGTAAAGGGATGGGAATGACGAGTCTCCAAATTTTGTATATGGTGGAACTCCCATTGGCAATGTCTGTTATCATGGCAGGGATCAGAAATGCGTTGGTTGTTGCTATTGGAATCACTGCTATCGGGGCTTTTGTTGGTGCGGGAGGCTTAGGTGATATTATTGTCCGTGGAACCAATGCGACTAGCGGTGGAGCAATTATTTTAGCGGGAGCTTTACCAACTGCACTGATGGCAATTATTTCGGATCTTGTCTTAGGCTTTTTCCAACGAAGGCTTGAACCTAAAAGAAATTAATAATATTTAACTTAATATTAAAATGCAGGTTAGTGAATTAAAAAGAACAAGTGGCTGGGTCAAAAAATAACTTTTGGCCCAGCCACTTTAAACTCTAATATGATTATCGCTCCTGCTGATTAAATTCTAGCCTTCATGATCTTTGCTGTTTTGAAGAAGACCATTCATGGCTAATACACCAGTCTCCCCAACAAAATTATATTTAGCGATCAAATTGCGTGCGTTAACTTCTTCTTCAATTTGTTCGGAAAGAAAATAATTCAAGAAGTTCATTGTTTCAAAATCTTTGGTAGCATCTGCTTGAGCATAGATAGCACGAATACAGTTACTAATATATTGTTCATGTTCTAATCCCTTATCAAGAATTTCCTTAACCGAGCTGTAATTTTGTGAATCATGTTCGATAGGGGTTAGTTTGATGGGCTGATCCCTATCATGCAAATAAGTGATGAATCTCCACGCGTGACCTATTTCTTCATTTGCTTGATCTTTATACCATTTTGAAAAACCATCTAAAGACTTTTCTTCAAAGAAGTTATAAAAATCCAAATAAATATAGGCCGATTGAAATTCCTTGTTAATTTGTTGATTTAACAGAGCATAAATTTCCTTTTCCAATTTAGAACACCTCCCTTTGATTTTATTTTAGCATGGTTAATTTTGAAATAAAAGCGGTCAATAATTTGTGCATCTAGTCTCTTAATTGAACTGTTTAGAAATAGGTCAAGACAAAAAAGAAAGTTGTGACTAAAGAACTTAGCACAACTTTCTTTTTAAAGATAGTTATAGGGTAGTGAGGTTAATTCAAAATGTTTGCAGCAGACTCTCCAGCGATTCGACCTGAATTCCAAGCGAATGCACAACTAATACCTTCAAGTGTCGGATAAGACGTGTCATACATACCGCTTGCATTGTTTCCCGTGGCATACGCACCTTTAATTATATTGCTTTTTTGATCAAGAACTTCCATGTTTTCATTTGTTTCAATCCCACCAATGGTACCCAGACTAGTTGAACATGCTTTTAGAGCATAGAAAGGACCTTGTTCAACTTTAAAAGATAAAAATTGGCTGCTTTTATAAAATAAGTCATCTTTTTTATTCGCAGTGAATTCATTGTATTGTTTAATGGTAGCATCTAATTTTTGTGGATCAAGTTTCAATTGTAAAGCTAAGCTATCAAGTGTTTTAGCTGTCCAAGCTGCTTTATTTGCAACTGCATCTGCTAAGTCGTTTTGGAGTGTTGAAAAAGGACCGATTTTGTGAGAAACAGGCTCATGTGTTAAAGTTTTGAAAGTCCGTTCGAATGCGTCGGTCCAGTCAAGTTGCTGTTTTTCTAATGTTGAAACAAGGTTCTGATCAAGAATAATATAATAGTATCCTCCTGCTGCATAGGTTGCATTTCCCCATAAAGCAAAATCGTAAACAACTTCTTCATTTACAAAACGTGCGGCCTGCTTGTCAATCCACAGCAAGGGAATATTTGTCAAAGTAAAGAGTGATTGCTGGCGCCATTTAGGGTTGGTTGGGCTGATAACAGTTGCTGCATGGTTTTCAAATGTGCCTATATGACGAGTATCTCCACCAATTTTTTCAAGCATTTTGATACCATCGCCAGTTGCCTTTCTTTCACCCATGCTGTGGAGAACATCTGGAGCAACAGCAGAATATTTGGCGACCATTTCTTGGTTGCCAATAAAACCGCCATCAGCACAAATGACAGCTTTGCAATTGATAGTACTCGACCTACCTTCATGCAGAATACGAACGCCCGATATTTGACCAGAGTTATCAGTGATGATCCCAAGACCGGATGTTTCAGTCAGAAGGATTCCTCCACGATCAATGAAATTATCCATTAATTTTTGAAAGCCATTAAATTTGTCAATATACTGATGATATACCTCAGCATGTTTTTGATGTGGTTCTTGTGTGTTATTAACTAGTTCGGTTTTTAGACCATTTGAAGCAAGCCAATCGATTGTTTCAGCTGACCGGCTTAGTATTTTTTTTGTGATTTTAGCATTTGAGCGATAGTGTGTATATTCTAGCAGCTCATTAAACGCATCGCTTACTGTGTAATTGATGTGCTTTGCCTGCTGCTGTGCGCTCTCTACGGCGAATAAGCCTTGCGCACCAAACATGCCTGCACCACCGAATTTATTTCCCTTTTCAAGCAGAACTACACCGCAGCCTTTTTCCACAGCCGTCAACGCTGCACCGATTCCTGAGGCTCCGGCTCCGATAACCACAATATCTGTATCTTTAATTTCTGTCATTTTCTACCTCCAAAAATGTGATTTATTGAACATATATGTCAAATAAAAAAATGTTAACATCTATTAGCCTGATATATTCTATAAATACAGGCTAATAACGAATGAAAGTAACTTTTAATACATGTTTTGACTTTCACATATTATACGATTTTTAATGAAAATTGTCATTCATTTTTGGTGTGTGAATGACAAAATAAATAAATTTATAAAGAAGTTAAATTTTTTGACCTGCAAACGTTTTTTAGCTAAGGTGGATATGTAAAGAAGAGGTTTCTAGTAGATAAAGAAAGGGGTGCAGTTATGGCAGGAAAGAAAGTATTGTACGAAACTGAAGCAATAAATCAAGATGGCCTGAATGGGAAAGCATTTATTGAAAACGGGTTAAAGATCGAGGTTAGTAATCCGCGTAGTGATAGTCCGGGGACAAATCCGGAACAACTCTTAGGCCTATCTCTTAGTACTTGCATGAATGCTACGTTGCAAGCAATAGAACGCAAACAAGGATTGGAGCACACCTCAGAAGTGAGAGTCAAGGTCACGATGGTCCAAGGCCCTACTGGATTGGAATTTATAGTCAAAGCACGTGTGCATATTCCCAGCGTGAGTCTGAAAATAGCGGAAAGCTTTGTAAGATTGGCTGAACGGAGTTGCCCAGTGTCTAAATTGCTGAGTGGCAGCAAGAACTATACTATTGAAGCTGTTGAGCATTTCTAAACATAGATAATAGAACATAATTTAATTGAAGTATGTTGCAAATAAAGCACACAAAGGTTGGTTTAGGAACTTGAAAAAATTCCGGAATCAGTTTTAGTGTGCTTTATTACTTATTAATAACTATAAGATGGGGACCTAAGTGTTGCTTTTGCAATATTTTAGTTATAGTATTAATTCATAAAATGACTGGCGGTCAAAAAAAGAGGTGCAACATGCGAAGTACAATGACAGAAGAACAACGCAGGAAAAAACGCAGGGCAATTTCTGATGCTGCTTTGGCATTTTTTCGAAAGAAAGAATTTAGCGACATTAGAATGGCAGATATTGCGCAGCAAGTCAATATTTCTAAGGGAACGCTTTTTAATTATTATAATACCAAAGAAAATATTTTTATGGATCTTTTATTGACCGGCTATCAAAATTACTTTAAGGAGCTGGATCAAAAGATAATAAAGATCCCACATTTATCAATTGTTGAATTTAAGGCTTTGATGGTCACAGAAGCAAGGTTGCTGATTCAGCAGCACGAAGTGATTTTAAGGCTGAATGCTTTGCGTGAGTCAGTATTGGAAGCAAAAGCAGATATATCTCAGACAATTGAAGGTCGTTCAAAGTTAAATGAAATAGCTTTGCATCTAGAAGAAACAATTGCACAAAGAGTTGATGAAGTTGAGCCGAGAGAAGCAGGGCATTTATTGATAATTCAAAGTGCAATTTTGAGCGGTGTTCTTAGCATGTCTAATTTAGATAAATTTGAGCAGCATGAAATAGGAGAACGATTAGAGACTTTTAAACTTGATCCTGAATTAGATGCTGTTAATGTTTTTGCGTTATATATGGATGGTTTATTTTTAAAAAAAGAAAGGGCAAAAAGAAACGATGGAATCAGTAAATATTAGAAACTTTGCAATAATTGCGCATATCGATCATGGTAAGTCAACTTTAGCTGATCGAATTATGGAGATGACAGAAACAGTTAACAGTCGAGAAAAAAAGGCACAATTGTTGGATGATATGGAAGTTGAGCAAGCGCATGGTATCACGGTTAAATCACGCACAGTCCGCAATTATTATAAAGGGGATGATGGTCAAGAATATGAATATAATTTTATTGATACTCCTGGTCATGTTGATTTTGCATATGAAGTTTCAAAAAGCCTGGCAGCGTGTGAAGGAGTTCTACTGTTAGTTGATGCCACCCAAGGTGTACAAGCACAAACAGTTGCGAATTTTCGTCTTGCAAAGGAAAACAACTTAGTTATTATTCCAGTAATAAATAAAATAGACAGCAAAGGTGCTGATATTAAGAAGACCGTACAGCAGATCAAGAAACTTGATCCTATTTTTGAGGAACAAGATTTTTTGAAAATTTCTGCTAAAACTGGTCAAGGAGTACATTTAGTTTTAGAAGCTATACATCAGAGAATTCCCGCACCTTCTGGGGATGATAGTGCATCTTTAAAGGCTTTGGTTTTCGATTCAGTATATGATTCCTTCAAAGGGGTCATTGCGTATATTCGAGTCTTTGATGGTCAGATAAAATTTAATAGCAAATTGAAACTGATGGCTTCGAAGGAAAGCTTTAAAGCAAGTACAATTGGAGTGTTAACTCCTAATATGAAAACCGTTGAGAGTTTATGTGTTGGAGATGTCGGTTATGTGATTACTGGAATAAAGGATCCTAAAGCAATTAATGTTGGAGATACTCTAACAGATGAAAAAAAGCCGACAAAGAGTGCCTTTCCAGGGTATAGAAAAGCTAAACCAATGGTTTTTGCGGGCTTTTATCCTAAAAATAATGATTATGCAGCCTTGAAAGCAGCAATTGAACGACTTTCTTTAAACGATTCATCTTTTCAATATGGTTTAGAATCATCAGATGCATTAGGGATGGGATTTAGATGCGGTTTTTTAGGAATGCTCCACTTGCAGATTATACGTGAGCGTCTCAAAGATGAATATGATCTTGAAGTTTTGACCACATCACCGAATGTTACATACCATGTTCACATTAGAAATAATCAGAAAATCATGGAGGTAAATAACCCTGCAAAATTTCCAGATTTTTCTGAAATTAATTATGTTGAAGAACCTTTTATCCGTGCAATAATAACAACCCCTGTTGAGAGTGTGAATCAGGTAATGAAATTAGCCGAACGAAGCAAGGGAGATTTAAAGAATTTGGATAATAAAGGGGATTTAGTAGTTTTAGAGTACAATATGCCATTATCTGAAATCGCATATGATTTCTTTAGTCAATTAAAGTCTATTTCACATGGGTATGCAGACTTGGATACTTCGTTTTTAAATTATCAGGTAGCTGACGTTGTTAAAGTAGAAGTTCATATTAACTACGCTAAAGTTGATGCGTTAGCTTTTGTACTTCATCGACAAGATGTGCCTAAAGCAAGTCAAAATTTAGTAAAAAAATTAAAATATAGTGTTCCACGTAAACTATATCCTATGCCAACACAGGCAGTTGTTGAAGGAAAAGCAGTTGCACGCGTAGATATACCGCCACTGCGTAAAAATGCGGCTGTTAATGGCGAAAAAAGAAGCATTTCAAAGAAAAAGGATTTATTGCGTCGGCAGAATATTAATAAAAGGCAATCAGCACAAAGTGATATAAAACTCACACAGGAAGTTTTTAACAGTCTTCTAGAATTAAAATAGTATTTTAATTGCAAAATAAAAAAGTTAGGCGTACCTTAAAAAGGAAGGGGCTTATTTACGGGGAGGGTATCAATATTGATTTCAGTTGAACAAGTAATATATATATTGTTTTTGATGGTGTTAACGTCTATTTCTGTGGGGCTGTTTATTGAGCTTATTACTTTTAGAAAGGAAATTATAAAAAAAGATATATTTAACAAGTCAATCTACAATATTATACGACATCTCTTCTAAGTCAGCTCTTTTTTGTGTAAGAAAAAAACAATATATCTGAAGAAAGGCACGTTGAAAGCTTGAAACGTGCCTTTTGCGTTTGGAAGAAAAGTTGTTTAAAGTTTAGTAATTTAATAATGGCTTAAGTGATTACTGAAGTAATAGTACGAGGTTAATTTTTTTTGAAGGTAGCGAGCGCGAGAATAGTTAGATAAAACATCAAGTGTTTTTCTAATCGTATTGTGGCTACCGGTATATTAATTCATTAAATCTTCACTATTAAGGAGTTAATCTTAAAAATTAATTTTTATAGAAAGATCATAGGCTAGTTTTTGATATTTGAGTGTCATGCTGGAATTCAACAAAGTTAGTAAAAAGCATGTGGTAAAAGTAATTGGCGGCTATCATCATCTGATGTAATGGCAAAAAATTATATATAGTATTAAATTTATTGAAATACAATACTATATACCGTATAATATTGTTGTAGATAAGTGAAGACGATGATATTGACGATGGGAGGGTTATTATGAAAATTCAAGTGGCCGCAGATTTACTTGATGGGCTGGTTTTGGCCTTGTTGAACAGAAAGGATTATTATGGTTATTCTTTGACGCAGGATATTCAAAAAGCAATCAGTATTTCCGAGTCAACAATGTATCCTGTTTTACGCAGGATGAGGAGAAACGGTTATTTAACCACATATGACCAAGCATATCAGGGAAGAAATAGGCGTTACTATAAGATTACTGATGAGGGTAGAGAGCATCTTAAAAAAGTGCTTGAAATGTGGAGCAATTACAAGGAAAGCTTAGATAAAGTCTTTTTTGTATCATCAAAGGGGGATGAATGATGACAGATAAGGAAAGTTACCTCAAGGAGCTTGAAGGCTACTTGGAGCCGCTGACACCTGAAGAGGCAAATGATGCAATTGATTTTTACGGGGAATATATAGAAGATGCTAACCTTCAAACGAAGAAAGAAATCGAATATAAACTAGGAAATGCCAGACAGTTGAGTCGCAAAATTTTGGCGGATTACTCGATAAAAGCTGATGAGGATAACCGTCAAAATAACCGAAAGAGTACTCCACAGTCAAATTCAAAGATGATTTGGATGATAATTTTAGTAATTATTTCGGCACCAATGACACTGGGAATCGGTGGTGTAGTACTATTAATGATTATGTGTGCAGCTTTGGTGGTGGCGATAATGACGGTTGTTTTGTTGGCGACATTAATAATTCTCATGGCAGTTTGCATCTATACGGGTGTGTTATTGTTGTTCACACATTTAGCAACCGGAATTTTTTATTTAGGGATAGGCATTATTGCATTAGGATGTCTTATGGTTGTTTTGCCTGTATTGTATTGGATTTGCAGTGTCGTTATACAAATTCTGGCAAATTTTGCCCGCTACTTGTATCAAAAATTTTCTAGGAGGAATCAGAGGAGGTCTGAACTGTAATGAAAAAATTTTTTACATGGGGATGGATTGTTCTGATACTCGGAATTCTTTTGTTAGGGGTGGGGGTTGTTATGCACGGAAATAAAGCCGTTACTTTTGATAATTGGAAACCAAGTACCGTGCATAACACAAAATTAAAAAAAGAATATTCTAAAATTGGAAAATTTAATAGTATTGATGTCACAACAACTGAGGCTGATCTTACAATTGTAAAAGGAGATAGTTATGCGGTTGAATATGATGGTAAAACAAAGCATAAGCCAAGTGTTGAAGTAGAAAACCAAAGGCTGATTATTAAACAAAAAGAAAGTACATTTAATGAATTCCATCTCAGTTTCTATTATAATGAACATAGTGAGGATACAGAAAAAATAACTATTACTGTGCCGCAAAAGGTTTCTTTAAATGATATTAAAGTGAAGACTGATTCTGGAAATGTTACAGTTAATGACCAAGGGACAGCAAGCTTAGGAATTTCAAGTGTTGATGGAGATCTTACACTCAATAATGTCACTGCTTCTAAAGCAAATGTTGCTTTGCAAGGAGGCGATTTAATCGCTGATAATGTGGGCTTCAACGCGGGAAAAATTTCACAAACTGATGGAGATCTGACAATGAAAGCAAGTAAACTTAATCAAGTCGAAGTTCAAAATCGTGGTGGGGATGTTAGTTATACCGATGTAGATTTGATAAACGGCGGTCTGAAAATGCAGGATGGGGACTTTAGTGCTAATCAGATTAGTATCAATGGTGGATATGATGTTGATAATAGCAGTGGTGACAATACAGTTGTAAATGCACAAGCAGGAGGTTACCATCTGACAACATCAGATGGGAGTAATCGATTGTACGGGCGCAGTAGTGATAGTGATGTAGTTCAGAATAGTAAGAGTTCTAATATTTTACGTTTAACAACAAGTGATGGCGATAACGAAGTCAAATAAAAAGGATGGATAGAGATATGAAAAAACAATTGACTAAATCAAATGATAAAATTTTTTCAGGTGTTTTCGGAGGAGTAGCTGAATATTTTAATTGGGATAAAACGTGGACACGAATTGTCGGAGCAATCCTAATTATTTTTCCGGGAAACTTATTTTTAGGCATCCTTGTATATGTTATTGCAGCAATTGTCATGCCTGAAAAAAATGATACCAACCATCGGAAAGATGATGATGACATAATTGAAGGTGAGTTTAGAGAGTAATTGCTAGCAAAACAGTAAAATACTGTGAACTTTCGGAGTTAAGAGTGGGTGTCTCCTTTATGATCTTTGCTGAAAGTAGTTTGGATCAAAAAAGCTTGATTTGGAAAGTGATTTTGGGACACTTGATCAAGTGTAGACTTGTCTGTCTAAATAAATGGTAGCAGAACACCTTAATTTAACAAAAAGTAGCAATGTTCTTGAAGTTTCCCTGGTGCTGAAAGTAGAAGCATGGGGAGATTTTTTTTTCCTTTTTATATGGAAAAAAGTATACATAAGTTTATATTGGAGGAGAATTTTTGAAAACAATTTTTTTCAAAAAAGAGTCTATTGACACTTATCTCAAAGCTGATTCTAGGTTTATTTCATTTGGTATAATTCTGTTAAGAAAGCGCAAGAATATTCGCAATGATAGATTTGAGGTGCCGTTGTATCCATTCCTGTCAATTTTAGCGGGTATGTGCAGTATCTATTTTGTTTGGATGCTGCCCCTTTTTAATCAAGTATGGGTTTCTATCTGGATTACTGCAGGTCTAATTATTTATTTGTTCTAGGGTATTGAACATTCTAATTTGCAGCGAAAGTAAATTGTTCGATCATTAACAGCAGAATAGTCTGATTTATTGTTGCATAGATATTTTTATTTTAAAAAAAAAGTCAATACAAGAGATGTCGGTGGAGAAAATTCTCACCTCCTGTATTGACTCTTTTTTGTATTTAGAGTGACTCGGAAATTTTCTCGCCCCTTTTTTGGAGCTGCGCCATTTGATCAACCTGACGGATAGCTTTCCAAAAGCGATAGATTAACGTCATGATCCCCCCCAGCCACGCCAGCGGTGCTGACAGGCAGATACCCACATAACCCCAGATACCAACTAAAAGAATTGCTGCAAGTGCACGCATTAGTAACTCAATTAATCCCGCTACCATTGGGAGAAGGTTGTAATTTAGCCCCTGCAATGTAAAACGTAAGATGAATAATCCAGATAGCAGAACATACCAAGGAGTTACTAGCCTAAAGTATAATCGGGTTAAGTTCAGCAGCTCTTGTCCAGGTGTGGAGATGAACAAATATGTTAGTTGACTGCTAGTTAGAAGGATAACTATTGTAATTATGACGCTTATCAGGACGGAAAGCTTAAATGTTTGTTTTACTCCTAACAAAACACGCTGATATTTTTGTCCGCCTGCATTTTGAGCAACATAGGTGCCTAAAGCAGTGCCTAGAGCGGACATTGGGAGCATAGATATTTGATCGATTTTTGAAGCAACAGAAAAAGCTGCAATGGCCTCGGTCCCAAGCTGATTCAATGAGCGTTGAACCAAAATAGCTCCAATTGCAATGATTGAAAATTGCAATCCCATTGGTATTCCAGAAGCTAGTTGAACTTTAATTTCTTTAAAAGTCAGATGTAGCGGTTTATGCCAATAAAGTAAGGGAACATGACGATAGATGTGGTAAACACAGAGAATAGCAGAAACAAATTGTGCAAAAACGGTTGCGAGAGCAGATCCAGCGATTCCCCAATGAAAGAATAAAATGAAAATAAAGTTAAAAACGATGTTAACAAGGCTTGAGATACCAAGGAATATCAGCGGAGTACGACTATTACCGATTGCTCGCATCATGTTGGACAAGAAGTTAAATGTCATCGAAATTGGGATTCCTGCAAAAATAATACTGATATATGTTTGGGCAGGGACAATAATGTTTGCGGGGGTTCCCAATAATTCCAGAATTTCATCGGCAAGTAAGACGCCTACAAGCATTAAGGTAAGTGATATGATCATTGCTAAAAGAGCACTCACGCCAAAGCGACGGTTAACTTGCTGCGGATTACGTGACCCAAATGAATTTGCTACCAGTAATCCCATTCCAGCAGTGGCACCTTGTGCAAAACCCAGTATAAAGCTAACTAAACTAGTTGTACTTCCAATTGCTGCTACGGCATTCTTTCCCATCAATTGACCAACAATCATGATATCAGAGAAGTTATAAAGTTGCTGCAACAAGCCGCTCAAAAGAATTGGCCATCCAAAGTTAAGGATAATTTTCCAAGGTTTACCTACAGTTAAAATTGTCATTTCCTCCCATAAGATATATTTTTATGAATTGCAAGAACTTAAATTAGGTTAATCTGGATTACTTGATAGCACCTTCGGTCACACTTGTCATAACCTGTTTTTGTAAAAGTAGGAAAAGTACAATAATCGGGATCATTGACAGAACTAAACCAGCTAAAGCAAGCTGCCATTCACTGTTGGTTTCGCCAAAGAAGGAGTACATTTTGAGTGGAATAGTATACATCCCATTTTTATTGACAACAAGAGAAGGAAGGAGATAGTCATTCCATATCTTCATTGAATTCAGAATAATTACAGTACCAGTCATTGGGCTTACAGCTGGGAAAATAACATAGGCGAATGTTTTTAAAGGATAAGCACCATCTAACGCGGCGGCTTCATCTAAACTTTTTGATACGCCCTGAAATGCTCCATAATAAAGGATGATAGATAAACTAACTGATAAGCCAGTGTTCATAATTATTAAGCTAGTTCTATTTAAAAAATTGACTTTTCCAAAAAGAGATAACAAAGGGACCATGATGGATTGAAATGGAATCAACATTGTTCCTGCGCAAATATAATAGATAATTGAGCTGAAAGGGCCCTTTACACGCGAAATAGCGTAGGCAGCAGCGGCAGAAATAATGGTAATCAAAAGTACACTGCCTACTGTGACTAACAGTGAGTTGAAGAAACTGTGAGCAAAGTCCAGAGCTTGAAAAGCAGTTTTAAAATTGGCTAAAGAAAAATCTTTAGTGAACCATAATGGATTTTGAAAAACTCCCCGTTTTCCTTTCATGGAGTTAATTAACACGATCGCAAAGGGATAGATCCAAAACAAACCGATAATGCTGAAAACAAATATGCTTAGATATTTACTAATTTTCTTTTTTTTCATTTTATTTCTCCCTCCGTCTCGAAAGAGCTAACTGCAGAAATGAAACCAAAGTCACGCAAAGGAAAAGAATGATCCCTGCGGCTTGAGCGTATCCCTGTTGGAAATTAACAAAGGCAGTGTTGTAAATATACATGGATATCATTTCTGTCGAACGATAGGGGCCACCATTGGTCAATGCAAGATTTTGTTCGTAAAGTTTGAAGGAATTAGCTAAAGTTAAAAATAAGCTGATAGTAAAGGCTGGGGCAAGTTGTGGCAATTTGATAAATAAAAGGGCCTGCCATTTATTAGCGCCATCAAGACGTGCGGCTTGAATTGTATTTTGCGGTATAGCATTTAAAAAAGAAACATAAATCAACATGATATAACCGCTCATTTGCCAAACGAATAAAATAACAATGCCCCAGAAACCGGTATTAGGATCACTAAGCCACCCATTAAAAAAATTGAGATTCAAGCTGCTGGCAATTGCTTTGAAGGCAGATGTGAAAATAAATTGCCAAATGAATCCAAGCAGGATGCCACCGATCAAATTAGGCATGAAAAAGACAGTACGCAAAGATTTGTTAAATCGATTGTCTGATCTAGTGACGATTAAAGCGAAAGCTAAGCCAAAAATATTTATCAACAAAACAGAAACAACTGAGAATTTGACGGTCAACCATAGACTCTGTAAGAAAATCACATCATGAAAGAGAATCTGATAGTTTTTGAAACCAATAAAGGAAGCGCGTAAACCGTTTGAATCGGTGAATGAATAGTAAATGCCAATTAGGAATGGCAGAGCGATAATAAAAACAATGAAAAGTAAAGCTGGTAATACGAATGCCCAATACTGGTGTTTTTTTATAAGCATTTTTTTCACTCCCCACTTTGGATTTCACGAAGCTGACGATATTTAGTGGTTATAACTTTTTCCAACTGATTCCATGAAATATCATGGACAAAGTAGCGTTGGATATATGGACCGAGAACTTGTGTTGAAAAGCCATTCGGATACTGTTTGTGGATAGGAGCACGAGCATCTTTAGAAGATCCGATCCGATAAATATCTTTTGACAGATCATCTGGCAGACGGGAGACATCAAAATTCTTAGTTGCTGGGACAAAACGCATTTCATTTATAATGACATTCTCAGCTTCTCTCGATGTAAACATCCAATTTATAAAATCCTTAGCAGCTTTCTCTCGTTTAGGATGATCATTTGTGACTCCCAAGTACCATGATGATCCAGTTAAAAGTCGATCAGAACCGTCATTTTTAACAAAGAATGGAATCATCCCTAAGTTTTTTTGGACGAAGCCTTTTTCAATTCCATCGAGCGTCGGAATAATCCAATTTCCTTGCGGAATCATCGCAACTTTGCCATTATAGAACAAATCTTGAACAGATGGATCATATTTAACTGATAGTATCGGCTGGACACTGTAGTTCCTTATTAAATCATAATAGGAGTGCATTTGGGAGCCGTATTTCCAAGGGAAATTTGTACTTTTGAAAGCTTTGACTTGGTTGTTGTCGTATGCTTGCGATGTAAACTGGGCTGAAACGGATGCGATTGAATTTGTATCAGCACCATTGAAACCAAACACGCCACTTAGGCCAAGTTTTTCTTTCTGTACATCGATTTTTTTAACGGCCTTTACAAAATCATCATAATTATGAATGTTAGAGGCATTGACTCCGGCTCGAGCAAAAACGGTTTTATTATAAGACCACCCGTAAGCTTCCAGATCGACTGGGAGACCTACTAGCCGATTGTTTGAAATTCCGCCGCTAAGGAGACTGGGAAGAATAGTTTTGGTTGCTGACAATCCTTTTAAGCTGACTAGGTGTTCTTTGTACCGATCTATTTCGGGCAAGCCCCCAAGCATGATGATATCTGGAGCTTCGCCGGAAGCAAATTTAGCTTGAAGAGCAGCTGCACCGCCACCTTGACCAGAAGTTGTTATTTGAATAGAAACATTGGGATGCTTTTTTGTATACATCCTTGCTAGTTTTTGATACTGGGTACTGATTTCTGGTTTTTGATTAAAAAAATTCAATGTAATTTTATTACTATTGCTCTGTTGTGAGCCGGAGCTGCAACCTGTCACGAAAAATAATGGTAATATCAGTGCAAAAATCAATGCTCTGAATTTGCGACTTTTGAAAAACATCCTATCGCCTCCCTCATTCTTTCTGCTATACGATAAAGTCAATAAATCGTTATAATTCTTATCATAATCTTATAGTGTTATTATGAAACATGAGATAAGCAAAATCAAAGAATACACCCAGGAGGCGATTTTAATGAGTAACGTTCAAATAGAGCATTTGTTTAAAAAGTATGAAAATGCGGATGAGGATACATTAAAAGATATCAACCTTCAAATTGATGATAAAGAGTTTGTTTCGATTATTGGGCCTTCGGGATGTGGCAAGTCAACTTTACTGCGTTGCTTTGCAGGCTTGGAGAAAATAACAAAGGGCAAAGTTTTAGTAGATGGGGAAAGATTTGACAATATACCGCCACAAAAAAGACGCATTGCGATGGTTTTTCAGGATTATGCACTTTATCCACATATGACTGTTTATAATAATATGGCTTTTAATTTGAAACTCAGCAAATTATCGAAGGAAGAAATAGATAAGAAGGTCAAAAAAGCTGCTGAAAAGCTTGGACTGTCTGAATTCTTAAAACGGAAACCAGCGCAGCTTTCTGGTGGTCAAAGACAAAGGGTTGCTCTGGGACGCGCGATGGTGCGTGATCCAAAAATATTTTTGATGGATGAACCACTCTCAAACCTAGATGCTAAGCTAAGAGTTTCAACGCGACAAGATATTATTGAAATGCATCGTCAGTTGGGGACAGTGACTATCTATGTTACCCATGACCAGGCAGAAGCAATGGCTATGTCTGATAAGATCGTGATAATGAAAGATGGTATTATTCAACAGTTCGGAAGCCCTGATCAGCTTTACGACCAACCACATAATCTTTTTGTTGCACGATTCATCGGCTCTCCAAGCATGAATATTTTTCGGGGGATGCTGACGCCTGAGGGAAAATTCACTGTTGGAAAGACAGAGTATAATCTTAATGGAGTGATTGAAGATGAATTGCTGCCTGATAGTCCAAGAGAGATCGTTTTGGGTTTCCGGCCTGAAAAGGTGTCACAAGTAGATTTTATTGAACCGAGCGCTAAGTCCGAAGGAAGTGGTGGGGAGTTTATATTTTCTGCCAAGAGAAATTTATCAGAATATATGGGGTCGCATACTTTAGTCTATCTAAAAATGAATGACGGAACAGATATCGTAGTAGAAACAGCTAAAAAAATTAACGATGAAAAAAGTCCAGAAAATTTGTGGATACATGTTCAAGCCGAGAATATTTACTTTTTCGATGAAAAAACGGGCTTGAATTTGAGGAATGCTAATAGACAGACTGGAGAAGGGAAATAGCCAAAATGAGGTTCCAAACTAGAATAAAATCTGAGATTGGTAAGTTAAAAGTCGTTCTTTTAAAAAGACCAGGAAAGGAAATTGAACATATTACTCCTGCAACGATGCACAGTTTACTCTTCGATGATATTCCATATTTACCAGAAGCACAGAAGGAACATGATAAATTTGCAGAAGTTTTGCGTCGAAACAATGTAAAAGTCTTATATTTAGACGAACTGATAGCTGAGGTACTTAAGGATAAAAAACTAAAAAACACTTTCTTGGATCAAATTATTATGGATTCTGGGTTCAAGGGCGAAGCAACTTATGATACATTAAAAAGCTATCTGTATAATTTAGCACCGTCCAAAATGGTTTCAGTAATTATGGAAGGTGTGCGAAAAGAAACATTAGGAGATACATTGAAAAACTTGCGCAGTTTTCCAGAAGTCGATAGCACGCCTTTTATAATGGCGCCAATGCCTAATTTATATTTCACACGCGATCTGGCTTCAATTATCGGAGAAGGGGCAAGCATAAGCAATATGACTTTTAAAGCAAGGCGAAGAGAAACGCTCTTTATTGAATATATTTTAGCGAACCATCCATTTTTTTCTGAGTATACTGTTCCTTTATGGCATCGGCGGGGTGATATCACGAGAATTGAGGGTGGTGATGTTTTGGTACTGAACGAGCATGTAGTTGCTGTAGGTATTTCACAACGGACATCTGTTGAAGCGATTGAGAGTTTAGCCAATAGACTATTCAAAAGTGATTCAGGCTATGATACAGTTGTTGCTATTAAAATTCCCAATAATCACGCAATGATGCATTTAGATACAGTGTTTACTATGGTCAACTATGATCAATTCACGGTGTATCCAGATATTATGCAGAAACATCAGAAAATGGATATTTGGACCTTGCACTCATCTCCTGAAGGGATTAGGTACAAAAAACATTCAAATCTGCAGCAAGTTTTAAAAGAAACGCTAGGATTAAATGAAGTTGACCTAATATATACCGGTAATGGGGATCCTATTGCTGCTCCACGTGAACAATGGAATGATGGTAGTAACACACTAACGATTGCCCCAGGCGAAGTTGTAACATACAACCGCAACTATGTGTCGAATAAGTTACTTCGGGAACATGGAATCAAGGTTCATGAGATTCCATCGAGTGAATTATCACGTGGCCGTGGAGGCCCGCGCTGTATGTCAATGCCACTTTTGCGTGATGATTTGTGAAGGCAGAAGCGAGACAATGCGGCAGTAGAAAGCAGGAACCCTCTCGCGTAGTAGTAACAGCTGATTACGAATAACTCATGATTAGGTGAAATAGACTGAGTATTGGATAGTACAAGGGACCTGGGTCAAAAGTTAAATTTTGATCTAGGTTCCTTATTTTTATATCTGCGAATAAACCACAAGTTTTACTTGTGGGGGTGAAAAAGCTTCAG
>NZ_AYZD01000004.1 GCF_001436755.1 Liquorilactobacillus aquaticus DSM 21051 | reverse complement strand
ATAGTAGTTGGGGGATCGCCCCCTGCGAGGGTAGGTCGTTGCCGTGCAAATAAAAGCGAGTTTGAATAAAGCTGATTATAGCTTTACTCAAACTCGCTCTTTCTTTTTTTACAAGGCTTTTTAATACGAATTAATTTTTTCCTTCGGTATAATAAAGACGGGAAGATTGAATATATAGGTTGAAAAGGGGGTGAAACATTAATGAAATCGCGTAGAGAATTAAAAAAAGAGGTTAAAGATATTTTTAGAGGGAATTGGGGTCAGGCAATTAAATTAACCATTATTCCAGTTGCTTTTCAAATTCTGCTTAGTATGCTTGTTGCTGCGGTGGTATTAGTGGTACTCTATCTCGTTAGTCAGTATGGAAGTGGAAGTGAGATGTCTACCATTTCAAATGACAATTCTGTATCTAATAGTGGGAATAGTTTTGGTAGTTCTTTTGCAGGGTTATTTATGACAATGTTGATAGTTGGTATTAATTTTACTTTTTTGGACTGGTTGAGAACGAAAAATGCTGATTTTAAAGTTTTAAAAGGTGCCTTTAGTGTTTTCTCTAAGCGCTATTTCATTGCAGTGCTAGTTCTGTATATATTGATTAGCGTTTTTACCTTGCTATGGTCACTACTCTTCATTGTTCCTGGTATTATTAAAAGCTTGTCTTATTCACAGACATATTTGATTTATAAGGATCTTTCTGAACAAGATAATGAAGATACTAATTATCTTGATTATATTACAAAAAGCCGCAAATTAATGAATGGACATAAGTTGGAATTTTTTGTGCTTAAGTTAAGCTTCATAGGTTGGGATGTTTTAGCATTACTAACCTTTGGTATTGGGTATATTTGGTTAACACCTTACAAAACAGCGACATATGTCTCTTTCTACAAGAATTTGGTAGAGGAACAGAAACCGGAGTTTTATTCGAAAAACGATGAGCCGATCATTGTTAAATATTAAAAAAATAGCAAGAAAGCCTTAAACTGGCAGGTATTAAAAATTTTACTCAGGAATGTTAAAAACAATAACTGAGTGAGGAATACCATTACAGGTTTAAGGCTTTTTGCATACATTAAAGCTTTTTAGTAATACGTAGCAACTATTAAAATTGATCAGAGTGATATGATTGCTTATGAAGTCGTTAACAGGATCACAGTGGACAAAGTTGCTAAAAATAGTAAACTGATTGCCTTAACAGCCCGCAACTAATAAAATATAAGGAGCTCTGCAGGTAACCAGACTTGTTAAGCGAGAAGAAAATAGCTTATAATAGTTTCAACTATACAAGGGGTGATTATTGACTATGGTTTCAACCGCAACAAGCATTGCGCAAAAAAAGTTTGATAATTGTATTATGAATGCATCTGGAGTTTGGTGTTACGATGAAAAAGAATTATTGGAAGTTGATAAGTCGAAAGCAGCCTCTTTTGTAACTAAAAGTGGTACTTTACAGGCACGGAAAGGGAATCCAAAGCCACGTTATTTTGAAACAAATTTTGGCAGTATTAATTCAATGGGTTTACCAAATCAAGGGCTTGAATATTATTTAGATTTTGTCCAAAAAATACAACAGCAGAATCCTAACAAAACTTACTTTGTTTCCTGTACAGGTTTCAACGTTCAAGAGGATGTGCTGTTATTAGAGAAAGTTGAAAATTCAGGATTTAAAGGCATCGTAGAGTTGAACTTATCTTGCCCTAATGTCCCGGGGAAACCACAAACTGGATATGATTTTGAAACAGTTGATATGATTTTGAAGACGGTCTTTGAAAATTATGAGGGACTTTTGGGAGTTAAATTACCACCATATTTTGATATTGTTCATTTCGATCAAATGGCTAAGATTCTGAACAAGTATCCATTGACTTATGTCAACAGTGTTAATAGCATTGGTAATGGGTTGTATATTGATGATGCACAAGAAAAAGTTGTTATTAAACCTAAGAATGGTTTTGGAGGAATCGGTGGCGATTATATAAAGCCGACTGCTCTAGCAAATGTACATGCTTTTTATCAACGTTTAGATCCTAAAATTCAGATTATTGGAACTGGTGGGATAAAAACTGGTCGTGATGTATTTGAACATATTTTGTGTGGAGCAAGCATGGTTCAAGTAGGAACAGCGCTAATGAAAGAAGGACCAGGTGTTTTTGAACGATTGACTCATGAGTTAGAAATGATTATGCAGAGCAAGGGATATGAAAAGCTGGATGATTTCAAAGGAAAACTAAAGTATATTGAGTAGTATTGGCGATTTTTGGTCAGTCAGCGAAAAGAGTATTTTCACTAATGTTCATAAATGTTAAAAAAAGGTTGACTAAAGATTAAGATTCACTTATACTACCGTTATTCACATTAAATTTTGACAGGAGGTTATTATTATGAAAAATAAACATTTGAATTCAACTGAAAATAAGATAACCGTTATCCGTCAAGATTTAGCCCTACTACTAAAGATAAAGGACCCGATGTTAGTTAATTAAATGGCTCACGCCATATAATTTAACTGATTGATCGAGCCCTTATTCGTCTTTGGTAATGGGGCTTGATCATCAAGGTACTTCAAACCTCATTCTCGAAAGGAATGAGGTTTTTTGTTTGTCTAAGGGAGGTAGAAATTTATTTTTTATTATTTATGCATAATATGAATCACAATAATCTAAAAAAAAGAAAGTGGGATCAGAGATGAAAAGAAAGATGATAAAAAAAATAATGGGTTTTGGAACGGCAATGTTGGTAGCAGGTATGCTTGCTGGATGTAGTACTGCAAAAACTGCAAGTAAAGGTAATGCAGCTGGTAAAACAATTAAAATTGGCGTGAATATGGAACTTTCGGGAGCAGCAGCAGGTTATGGAAATTCTCAGAAACAGGGTATTCAAATGGCTGTAGATCAAATCAATAAGAACGGCGGGATTAATGTTGACGGCAAGAAGAAAAAAGTTAGTTTGATCATTCGAGACAATAAAACATCTACGAGTACCTCAGCTTCTGTTGCTGCACAATTAGTGAATAAAGACAAAGTTAATGCAATTGTCGGTCCAGCAACAACGAATGCAGGAACCGCCCAAATCCCAAATATTACGAAAGCAGCGGTCCCAAGCGTAAGTCCATCTGCAACAGATCCTAATTATACGTTGCAAAAAAGTGGCAAAGTTCAACCATATGTTTTCCGAGCTTGTTACCAAAATAATTTTCAAGGTTCAACAGCTGCTAAGTTTGCATATACAAATTTAAAAGCGAAGAGAGTTGCGGTTTTGGCGGATAATTCTAGTGATTATGGAACTGGGTTAGCTAAGGCCTTTAAAAAAGCATATAAAGGGAAAATTGCAGCCTCTCAATATTTCCAAGAAGGGGACAAAGATTTTAATGCTATTTTAACTTCATTTAAGAATAAAAAAATTGATGCGATCTATGCGCCAGGTTACTACTCGGAAATAGGTTTAATTGTCAAGCAAGCAAGACAGGCAGGAATAAATGTTCCAATTATTGGGAGTGATGGAATGGCAGATCCTAAATTAGCTCAAATCGCTGGGAACGAGAATGCAACAAATGTCTATTACACTACTCCATTCTCGACACGGGTTGCTAATCAAAATGGAACAGCCAAAAAATTCATGAAGGCTTTCAAAGAACAATACAATGAAGAAGCCCCAACTTTTTCAGCTCTTGCCTATGATTCAGTTTATATGATTAAGAAAGCGATTGAGAACGAGAAATCGGCTGATTCGGCTAAAATTGCAGAAGGATTGACAAAAATCAAGAATTTTGACGGTGTTACAGGAAAAATCACAATTGATAGCAAGCACAATGCTAACAAGCCGATAGTTGTTGAAACTTTGTCAAATGGAAAAGTTAGTGCAGCTACGGAAATTAAATGATCTTTCAGCTTTAGCGATGAAAACTGATTAATTAGGAGGAGAACACGGTGCAAATATTTTTTCAACAGGTAATTAATGGTTTATCGCTGGGAAGCATTTATGCATTGCTGGCTTTAGGATATACAATGGTCTACGGCATTATCAAGCTGATCAATTTTGCTCATGGTGATATCTACATGCTGGGAGCTTTTTGGGGATATTATGTTATCAATGTTTGGCATTTTAACTTTATGTTGGCTTTATTGTCGGCGATGGTGGTATGCGGTATATGTGGGGTCATAATTGAGTATCTTGCATATAGGCCTTTACGGCATTCGCCTCGCATCACGGCTTTGATCACTGCCATTGGAGTGTCATTTTTTCTTGAGAATGGGATGGCATATCTTTTTGGTTCGAACGCACGTGATTTTCCGCAAGTAGTAAAACAAGTTAACTATGATATCGGTGGAGTAAGAATTTCAAATATTCAACTTGAAATTCTGATTACATCTTGCGTTTTGATGCTGATTCTACAATTGATCATTAAGCGGACTAAAATGGGCCGCGCGATGAGAGCTGTTTCAGTAGATAATGCTGCAGCTGAGTTAGTTGGAGTCGATCTTAATCGAACGATCTCTTTTACTTTTGCCTTAGGGTCGTCGATGGCGGGGGCAGCGGGTGTAATGATTGGGTTGTACTATAATTCGATTGATCCGCTAATGGGTTTGACTCCTGGAATCAAGGCCTTTGTGGCAGCAGTTGTTGGGGGAATTGGCTCAGTTCCAGGAGCATCGTTGGGCGGATTTTTAATTGGGCTTTTGGAAACGCTAGTTCAGTCAATTGGCTTATCAGCGTATAAAGATGCTGTTGTTTATGTGGTATTAATCGTTATTTTGCTGATACGCCCAATGGGAATCTTTGGCAAAAATGTTAAAGAAAAGGTTTAGGTGAATGTTTTGAAAGCAAATTTTAAATACAATCTTTGTTGGTTCATCATCATGATAACTGGTTTCTACCTCATGAATACATTGATAATGGTAGGGATGATCGATAGTTTTATTGAAAATATGTTGGTAACGATTTGGATCAATATTATTTTGGCAGTAGGTTTAAATTTAATTATCGGTTTCGCTGGTCAATTTTCGTTAGGTCATGCTGGTTTTATGGCGATTGGAGCGTACACAACCGCAATTATTACTCAAAAAACCGTAAGTATTGGAGGATTTTATGTTTCATTTATAGTTGGTATGATTATAGCGGTGGTTGCAGCTTTAATTGTTGGCATCCCGACATTACGTTTAAGAGGGGACTACTTAGCTATTGCAACAATGGGAGCAGCTGAGATTATACGTATTATTATCAATAATATGAAAATCACTAACGGACCGGCTGGAATGTTTAATATTCCGCAATTTGCTACATGGCCAATTGTTTACGTAATAATGTGTATCACGACGATTATTACCGTTAATTTCATTAATAGTCGTGGCGGCAGAGTAATCAAATCTGTTCGTGAAGACGAAATTGCTGCTGAAGCTATGGGGATAAATACCACTAAATGGAAGCTCGCAGCTTTTGTACTTGGAGCAGTAACAGCCGCTATTGCAGGCTCATTGCATGCATCATATTTACAAACAATTGCGCCAAATGATTTTGGAATTATGGAATCAATTTCAATTTTGATCATAGTTGTCCTTGGAGGAGTAGGGAGTGTCACTGGAACATTTCTGGCAGCTGTTGTCTTAGGAATCTTAGATACCGTGCTGCAGGATTTTGGTACTTTACGAATGGTGATTTATGCGGCAGCTCTGGTTCTGCTCATGGTTTTTAAGCCATCAGGTCTGCTGGGAACATGGGAATTTTCGATTAGACGCTTATTCAATCATATTAAACGAAGGAGCGTGTAAGGTAGTGAGGACTATACTTAAAGTTGATAGTTTAGTTAAAAAGTTTGGCGGTTTGACAGCTGTTTCAAATGTGTCATTGCAATTAAAAGAAGATGAACTTGTTGCTCTGATTGGCCCGAATGGAGCAGGGAAAACCACAGTTTTTAATTTACTGACAGGTGTTATTTCTCAGACCTCAGGAACAATTCGTTTTCGCGAAAAAGAAGATCTAATCTCTTTAAATAACAAAAAGGCTTATCAGATTGCTAGTCTAGGTTGTGCACGTACCTTTCAAAATATACGATTGTTTAAAAATATGACGGTTTTAGACAATGTCTTAGTTGCAATGACTAATCAATATAAGGAAGGATTTTTAAAGTCGATTTTTCGTTTTCCAAGCTTTTACCGGACGGAAGATGAAATTCTAAAAAAAGCGCGAGATTTATTGGCTATCTTTGATTTAGATAAAGACATGTATAAATTAGCTTCTAATCTGCCATATGGAATTCAACGTCGTCTTGAAATTGTGCGTGGGTTGGCCATGCAACCCAAAATTTTATTTCTTGACGAACCAGCAGCTGGAATGAATCCTGAAGAAACTGCAGATCTTACCCGTTTAATCCGTAAAATTCAAAAACAATTCCATATTACGGTCCTTTTAATTGAACACGATATGTCATTAGTGATGAATTTAGCAGAACGTATTTATGTTTTAGATCAAGGAAAGATGTTGGCTGAGGGAACGCCAAGTGAAATTCAGCAGAACAAGGCGGTGATTAAAGCCTACTTAGGTGAAGAGGGGTAAGCTGGGATGATAATAATGGAAGTTAAGAATCTTGTTGTAAACTATGGTGTTATTAATGCTATCAAGGGTGTTAGTTTTGAAATTAATGAAGGTGAAATCGTATCGCTTATAGGAGCTAACGGTGCGGGGAAAACCACGATTTTAAAGTCAATTTCCGGACTTTTAAAACCTACCAGTGGATCGATAAACTATTTAGGAAGAGATATTGGGAAAAAAAAGGCACCTGATATCGTGGCTGCTGGGATCTCACATGTACCCGAAGGAAGACATATTTTTCCAGGATTATCAGTTAAAGAAAATTTGCAGATGGGAGCCTTTTTGCAGAAGGATCGACAGCAAATTAAAGAGTCTATGGAAGAAGTCTATGAACACTTTCATATTTTAAAAAAACGTGAAAATCAAGATGCTGCAACACTTTCGGGTGGAGAACAGCAAATGCTGGCAATTGGTCGAGCCTTAATGTCAAAACCCAAATTGCTTCTGTTGGACGAACCTTCCATGGGACTTGCACCAATATTTATCAACAAAATATTTGAAATCGTTGAAGCAATTAAACAGCAAGGAACAACTATTCTGTTGATTGAGCAGAATGCTAAAAAAGCTTTGTCTATTTCCGATCGAGGATACGTCTTAGCGGCAGGTGAGGTAAAAATGGACGGAACAGGGGCAAAGTTATTGGGTGATCCTGCTGTCCAAAGAGCATATTTGGGTGGTTGATGTCTGACTTACTACGCTATCTTCTGTATAAAATAAAAACAACTTGGTGATATCCTCAAATGGGGATCACCAAGCTGTTTTTTGCTAACTGTTTAAATAAATATGGAAGATGCTCTTATGACTCAAATATCGAAATTTAAATTTTTAAAAAAATAAAAGCATTTGAATCTCACTTAAGAGTAATTCAAATGCTTTTTGATTTATATTCTTATAAATTATGTTTTAGTTTACGTGAACAGCAAATGATGGTTGGTAGTAAGTAAAACTCTTGATACTTACATTTTCGCCTTCTTCAGGAGCTGCTGCATAGCTTGAACCACCTAAGTAAATACCTACATGGTATGCAGAACCTCTGCCACCCCAGAATAACAAGTCACCAACTTGAGCGTTTGAAACACTCTCATAAGTGCCGATTGCTGATTGAGCCTGAGAAGTTCTAGGAATTGAAATTCCAGCTTTGGCGTAAACATATTGCGTGAAACCTGAGCAATCAAAACCACTGAGTGTTGTTCCACCAGTTACATATGGTACTCCCATGCTGGCAATTTGAGTAGCGATTGAAGTAATTGAGCCAGATGAAACTGTTTTAACGGTTGAACTTTGCGTGGTAGTAGAGCTGCTAGCAGCATTCACTGTTGTAGCAGCATTCACTGTTGTAGCAGCTGTAGCAGTTCTTGGTGACGATGATTGAACTGAGCTGGAAGAGCTTGTTGCTGCAGATTGAACAGTAGCTGTTTGTTGTGCAGTTGAACTTTGTGTAGCAGAGCTTACAGTACTGCTTTGTGATGATGATTGCGCAGCTGAAGTCTGTTGTGCAGTTGAACTTTGCGTAGCGGAACTTGCAGTTTGAGCAGAAGAACTACTGCTTTGTTGTGTAGCTGTTGTTGTCGACGCTGCAGAGCTTGCTGTTGTGGAACTTGATGCAGCAGAACTTGCAGTTTGAGTAGCAGGAGTTTTTGTAGGATCATTGATCGTCAATGTTTGACCAATTGTCAATGTAGAGCCAAGCTTGTTAGAAGCTCTCAAAGAATCTACAGAAACACCATAAGCTTGAGCAACTGTATATAATGAATCTCCAGCCTTTACTGTATATGTAACATGGTTAGCAGAAACAGTAACTTGTGTTGCTTGCTGAGTAGTAGTAGCAGCTGACGATGTTGCTGCTTGAGTCTTTTGTGATGATGATTGTGCAGCTGACGTTGTATCGGCAGCTTTAGCTGTAGTAGTTGTTGCAGCAGCCTTAGGTGTACCTGAAACTTTGAGTTCTTGACCAGGCAAGATCAGAGTCTCGTCTGAAGATAATCCATTCAAAGTGCGTAATTGATCAACAGTAATGTTATAGCTGTTAGCAATCTTCCATAATGAATCGCCACTTGATACTTTAACAACGGATGTTGCATTGGTACTTTGTGTGTTGCTTGAATTAGTAGTCTTGGTACTTGTTTCCTTATTAGGAATTGCCAGTGACTGGTTAACCAAAATAAGATGCTTGTTTTGGTCGATATGATTCAATGTTTCAATCGATTTGATCGAAACACCATATTTTTGGGAGAGAGCCCAAACAGTGTCATTCTGATTTACCTTAACTGTTGTTGAGGCACTAGCATTCGTTGTAGAAGCAAGGAATAAACCCGCAGCTCCAACGGTGCTTGCCAATAATGTTTTTGTTGTACGTTTCAAATTTAATTCACTCCTACTTTTCATTTAATTGTTTTTCAACTGATAACTAAATTGTAGACCAATAATGTTGCAGGAGAGTACAATTTATATTACAAATGAATGAAGAAATGTAATAAAACTCGACATATACTGATATTAAAGCCTTTTCTAAGCTATAAAAAATATAATTTTTTTAATGGAGTACATTTAAAATGCATAAACGTTGATATATCAGCGTTTATGTGTAAGAGAAAAGTATAAAATCGCTCGAAAATACTTAAATTTATTACAAAAAGATTACTTTTTTTTAAAGGAATGTAGAATTCGTAAAAAGCTAACATAACGGTGTTGCTACTTAAGATAAATTTAAGATAATTGATAGCGATATTAAACAAAATGTTACAAAAAAATTAAAAATAAGGATTCTCATCTTATGTTAATGTAAGCGAAACCATTGAGTATGATTTTGAAACGTGTTTCAAAAAATGAATTACCAGAGCCTATTTATTAGGTATTTAATTTTTATTTACCGACAGATTGCAGCTTGACATAACTTGACTGATACGCTACATTCGTAACATTGAGTAAAATGAGGGTTAGTGGATTTTGTCAAATTAAAGAGTTCTTCAATTGTCTTTCAGCTAGTCTTAATTTTTGCTCCAACGTGTAAAAATTTTAAAAGAAAGAAGTGGGTAGCGTGGCACAGATTTATAACTTTTCGGCTGGTCCTGCAGTATTACCAGCATCTGTTATTCGCCAAGTGCAAAGCGAATTGGTTTCATATAAAAATAGCGGTATGAGCATAATGGAGATCAGTCATCGCTCCTCACTCTACACGGATATGGAAGCAGAGGCTGAGAAAAATTTAAGAAAATTGATGAGTATCCCAGATGAGTACGATGTGCTGTTTCTGCAAGGCGGAGGAACGTTGCAGTTTGCAATGGTGCCGTTTAATCTCGCGCGAAAAAACAAACGGGCGGGCTTTATTGATACGGGACATTGGGCGCAACGGGCGATAGAAGAGGCGCGTCTTGTTCCAGAAATAAAAGCAGATATTGTGGCTTCAGCTTCTTCAACAAACTACACTACATTGCCTGACGTGCCAAATTTAGAAAAAGAATATGATTATGTTCATCTAACGTTAAATAACACAATTGAGGGAACAATGTATCGTGAATTACCTAACGCTCTAAATGGTCAGATACTTGTGGGTGATATGTCTTCAAATATTATGGCGCAACGATACAATGTTGGTGATTTTGGTTTAATCTACGCAGGTGCGCAGAAGAACATAGGGCCAGCTGGGATGACAGTGGTCATTGTAAAGCACGAATTATTAGATGATAGGCCTGAACTGCCTGCAATGCTGAGTTACGTGAAACAGGCGGCAAAACATTCGGCCTTGAATACACCCCCAGTATTTGCGATCTATGTCGCGGGTCTAGTCTTTAAATGGTTGCTGGATCAAGGCGGTGTCGATGAAATGCAAAAACGTAATGAGAAGAAAGCTGAGTTTTTGTATAATTATTTAGATTCTTCGCGTTTATTTAGTGCACCCGTAAAAAAAGATGCACGTTCAATAACTAATATACCCTTTGTGACAGGCAATGAAGAATTAGATCAGCGCTTTATTGTAGCAGCTCAAGAAAATGGTCTGGTAAATCTTAAGGGTCACCGTTCAGTCGGAGGAATGCGTGCCAGTTTATACAACGCATTTCCATTTGAAGGTGTTCAGAAACTTGTAGAGTTTATGGAGAAATTCGAACAAAGTGTTGGAGGAAACAGATGACAAAATATGATATTAAAACCTATAATGTTATTGCTCAAGAAGGTTTAGATGTTTTTCCAAAGGATCAGTATACAATTAATAAGAGTGATAAACCACACGCACTGCTTATAAGAAGTCAGGATATGCATAAGACTAGTTTTGGAACCAGTGTACTTGCGATTGCACGTGCAGGTGTGGGAGTTAACAATATTCCTTTACTTGAGGCCAATTCTAATGGGACAGTTGTGTTTAATACGCCTGGTTCTAACGCTAATGCGGTAAAAGAATTGATTATTGCAATGCTGATTCTTGCCACAAGACCGGTTGTAGCTTCTGCTGCTTGGGCTAAGAAAATTGTTGGAGCAGACGTTAGTACACAGACGGAAAAAGGGAAAAACCATTTTGCTGGAACTGAACTTTTGGGAAAAACAATTGGAATTATTGGGTTAGGTTCAGTGGGGTCAAGAGTGGCGCGTGCGGCTGCAGACCTAGGGATGCATGTTATAGGTTACGATCCATACATCAGTGTTGACCATGCTTGGAAATTATCAAATGATATCCCACGTGCAGAAAAGTTATCGGAATTGCTGCAGAAAAGTGACTACATCACTATTCATATTCCTTATACAGAGGAAAACAAAGATCTGATCAATACTGAAGAGTTGAAGCAAATGAAAAAAAATGCTGTGTTGTTAAATTATTCTCGGTGGGGAATTGTTAATGAAACAGCAGTGGTGGCAGCATTAGAGAATGGAGAATTACGGCGTTATTTGACTGATTTTAGTTCCAATAAAATCATCAATAATGAAAAGATCGTTATTACACCACATATTGGAGGGACAACACTCGAGGCTGAGGTGAATGGCGCTAGGATGGCAGCGCAAACGTTACGCAAGTATCTGGAGACAGGGAATATTATAAATTCAGTTAACTTTCCCGCTGTAGAAATGTCTTTTGAGGCACCCTTGCGTCTGACTTTGATCCATCAGAATGTTCCTAATATGGTTGGGCGTATTACAACCATATTGGCCAATGATTCGTTGAACATTGACAATATGATCAATCGTAGCCGCGATAAAATTGCGTATACAATGATTGATATGTCAGAGATTTCGGATGAAAAACTAGCGAAGCTGAAAAAGGAATTGATGACTATTCCAGAGGTTATTCGTGTTCGGGCATTAAAAAACAGCATGAAAAAAAATAAGTGATTACTGTAATATAAACAAAGTGTTAGATTGAGCTAATATATGATATAATGTGTTTCCTTGGCAGGGGCACAATAATGCTACAAATATTGTAAGACAAAGGGGCTAGGTCAAAATATAACTTTTGACCTAGCCCCTTTGTCTTTACCTGATATTGTAGAGATTTCTGTGTTTCAAAAATTAGCAGACTTTTTGGTACATAATTGTAAATTAACGCAGTGTGGTTACTCTTTGAAATAACATGGAAGATGCATAGATCGTGGCTTCAATAATAGTGATAAAGAAACTAACGGGCCAATCAGTTATGTAAGCAAGATACAAACCAAACCAAATGCCAAAAAGAGAAAAAACAGTCGTCAATAAAATCATTTTTTTCAAAGAATGAACAAAGTATTTAGCCGCTGAAGCAGGGATCGTTAATAGAACGAAAATTAACAATGACCCGATGATTTGTGCTGTAATACTAATTGTTAAGGCTAATAGTGCAAGAAAAATTATTGAAATTAGTGTGTTAAAACGCTGATTATACTGTGATCCGATCGCATCGAATGAATTATAAGCTAATTGACGAAAGAAAACAGTAATCACAATTAAAATAAAGATGCTTAAACAGATAAGAGAATAAAGATTGTTAAGATTAATCCCTACAATACTTCCAAATAAAATATTAGTGGCATAGTTTGCTTGTTTATTTGAAAGGGAGAGGAAAAGAATACCTAAGCCAATAAAAACACCTGAGAACACACTAATTGAAGCTTCACGGCGACTCAGCCGTTCCCCTGAAAAGCCGATGAAAATAGCGCTGGCAAGAGTGAAAATAATCATACCCAATAATGGACTAGTGCCTATGAAGATACCAAAGGTTGCACCTGAAAAACCAATTTCGGATAAGGTATGTGTAAAAAAAGATGTTTGACGTGCAACGACAAAGGTTCCCATCAAACCGCAAATCAAAGAAATAAATATACCTGAAATAAAGGCATAACGCATAAAATCAAATTGTAACATGAGAGCCCCTATCCTTTCTCAATAATTGACCATTTTGCTTGGCAAGCTTTAGTTCATAATCAGCATAACGTGCAATCAATTCAGGATCATGTGTAATAAAAAGAACGGTAATTTCTTTTGTCTGCACTAATCGTTCAATTAAATTCATTAAGCTATATTTGGAGTTTTTGTCCAAGCTTGCTGTTGATTCATCTAAAATCAGCAGTTTAGGTTCAGCACAAAGCGCTTGTGCCAGGAAGGCACGCTGCTTTTCACCACCAGATGCGGCTCCTAAAGGGCGATCTTTAATAGCAGTTAAAGAAGTTTCATTTAAAACATGTTCCAGAAGTATCCGTTCCTTTGGTGTATGCCAAGGAAGAAACGATTTTTTCAAGCCAAGTCCGACAAAGTCGCAGATATTCAATGGGAATTCAGCATCAAGGTTACGTAGTTGCGGGACGTACTGTGTTTTTTGGGAGGAAACATTCAACTTAGTCTCCTTATCAGGGTGGCTGAATGTGCCAAGTAGATATTTGATCAAAGTTGTCTTCCCAACCCCGTTTTCGCCAGTTAAGCAGGTCAGTTTGTTAGCCGGAACCTTAAAGGTTAAGTTTTTAAATAGTTGTTTGCCTTGAACGCTTAGGTTCAGATTGTGAACTTCAATAATAGAATTCATAATTACTATCGCTCGCTTCTTTGAATGTCTAAAACTTGTTGATATTGTGCTGCCATCCACTGATGGTAGTTCTTATTCTTTGGGAGAGTCTCGGTAATTTTAACGACGGGCACATTATGTTTCTGGCACAGCTCAACCAAGTTAGAAACTACCTTATCAGTTGCTTGAGTATTCTCGACAAAAAAGGCGATTTTACGATTCTTAATATCGTCTTGCATCTTTTTGATATCACTAGGTGAAGGATCAGTACCTTTTTCTACTGAATCAGAAAAGTGCCGATTGTTGATCTTATACCCCATGTCGGATAATGCATAGTCAAAGACTGGTTCGCTGACATCTACAAGTTTATTATTGCTGTTTTGTTTGATTTTATTGATCATTGATTGAAGATCCCTTAAACTGTCAACATATTTTTCTGCATTTGCTTTGAATTGTTTTTTATGTTTCGAGTCTTTTTTGCCGTATTCTGTTGCGAGATACCTAGCAACTCGTGACATTGTTTCACTATTGTACCATAGATGCTCGTTGTCCCCGTCTTTTTTATTCATGATATCTTCCCCGACCGCTACTTTTGATCCTCCCGAAAGTTTTTCTGCCCAAGTATCATAACCGACACCATTGTACAGTAAAAGATCGCTTTTCGAAGCGATTTTGGCGGTTTTAGTAGTCGGTTCGTAATCATGGGGATCAATATTAGGATTATTGATGATCGAGGTTACTGTTCCATAGTTGCCTAAAACTTTTTTGGCAACTTCACCATAAAAATCGGTTGTAGCGACGACGTTGATTTTTTTGTTAGTAGAGGAACGTTTCTGTGGGGAGCAGCCGCTTAGAACAGCTCCAAGTGCAAATAATCCGATAATGCTATGTAAAAAAATTCTTTTCTTTATCATAAAATGCTCCTTCGATGATAGTTTAATAAATAGCAGCAAACAGTAATGGTTACAATTTAGAATGTTAAGCGATAGAAGATGTGCTGTCAAGGCGTTTATAGGTCTTAAATGATACCTATTACTATTTGCTAAATAAGAAGTATGGATGATGAGAGGTACAAGAAGGGTATATTACTATTTAATTTTTTTATTTTTCGCAATCCCATTCTTCTTTGAAATTTTTCAAGAAAGAAAGCATTACTTGTTGACGTTTCTCAGCGATTTGCTTTGCTGTCTGGGTATTCAGCAAGTCTTTTATTTTTAATAGTTTCTCATAAAAATGGTTGATAATTGTTTCGTGGCTTAGGTCACGATATTCATTTTTTGACATTTTTTGACGAGGCTTGAAAGATGGATCATAAATTTTTTCGGCGTGAGCGCCGCCATAATAGATCGCTCGGACAATTCCGATCGCACCGATCGCATCCAAGCGATCAGCATCTTGGACGATCTTTCCTTCTAGAGGAAGATCAAGGATACGATGGTCCAAGTTTTTACTGAAGGAAAGATTCTGTGTAATAAAGGTAATCTTCCTGATTTGATCATCAGTAAAAGCATTTTTTCGCAAAAAAGTAATTATTTCAGCTTGAGCTGACAGGTAATCACTGACCAGCTTATCATCAGCTATATCGTGCAAATATGCTGCACTGAGTGTGATTAATCTATCGGCATTCTCCTGTTTAAGAAGGTGATTTGACATTTTTACAACTCGCTGTATATGGTCAAAGCCGTGACCGGTTGTGTCTTTATACATTTTGTCATATGAGAAGGAACGTACATTTTTTAGTTGTTTAGCTGTTTCCATATTAAAAACCCCTTTATTTCAGAATAACATAAGAAAAGGTCTCAAAATGATAAAAAGGCAAAACAGCGAGCAGACGCTATTCCTAACCGTGAAGGCAGACTTATAATGCATTTTGTTTCTTTAAAAATTTTTTTTGTGCTAAAATTTCTCTACAAGGATGTGAAGTAAATAGAAAAGCAGAAAATTACATTTTAATAAAGCCATCACATACTCTTGGGATAGTGTGTTTTTGGAAAATGCTTTTCCAAGCTGAGCTCCTTGGAGGATTATTTAGATGCCTTGTATGATAAAACGAAGGGAGGTGGGTCACCTTCCTGACTTGGAGGGAAGGTGGCACAGCTGATGAAAGTGTTGATAGTGTTAGAGAATGTGGTGATGGACGGAGTAAAAAGGGCCGCTACAGTAGTTGGCAATGACTTAGCTAAATACGTTGATGTCACTTATTATTCATTAGAGAAAGTTGAGCCCTATTATGTTCTAGATGCTCCTCTTGTTACAGCTAAACGGACTGTTTCAGCTGAAATTCTGAATTTTTTTGGAGCCAACCCATATGAAGCATATGCCGATCAAATATCTGACTTGTGCGATTTTATAGAAGAAAATGCATATGAGGCTGTTATTTTGCCAGCAGGATTGCTAACGAGTTTTTCACCGTTCATAAAAAAAGCGACACCGAATGTTAATGTGATTGCTTGGATGCACAACAATTTTGATACGTATATGGAGCAATACTATGCTTCAATGCAGGAAGAATTTAAGCGTGGTTTAGAATTTTCCGACACGGTAGTCGTATTGACTGATGCAGATTACGCAAGATATCGGCAGTTCAATAATAATACTGTGAAAATATATAATCCGCTGACTTTGGAAGCACCTAAAAAGGCCGATTTGAAGAGTCACATAATTGCTTTTACCGGCAGGATAGCAATTCAACATAAAGGGATAGACTTTTTACTTGAGGCTGCGCAGTCCCTGCCTAAAGACTGGAAGATCGCAATTGCGGGAAGTGGCACTCCAAAAGATATGGAGATTTTTCATGGGTTGATTAAAAAATTCGGAGTGAAAGATAAAATAATTTATCGTGGAGCTTTGAAAGATGAGGAGTTGCGCCAGCATTACGAAAGTGCGTCAATTTTTGTATCGACGTCACGCTGGGAAGGAATGCCATTGGTGATGGGTGAAGCAATGGGCTTCGGTCTTCCAATTGTTGCGATGAAGAATACCGGTTCAGATGAATACTTGCGGGATGATCGCTATGGAATTATCACTAAACCGCATGATGTTAAAGACTTTGTCCGCGTTTTGGATAAAATGACGCGGAGTTTGTTTCTAAGACGTTATTATTCAGAGCGTTCACTTGAACGAATCCAGCATTTTATGCCTGAGACGATTACTAAACAATGGCTTCCGGTGATTGCTACCCCCAAAAATGAATTAGTTTAATCAATTGAAGAACGGAAAACTTGACTTTTAAAGGGAAAAAATAAAATGATAACTATATCTAAATGATAGGCTGGCCGTGTTTTTTATTCGGCTAGCCTATTTTATTTTGTTGTTTAAAATGAGGTTAAAAAATTACTTGATAAAAATAGAGGTCCTGTTTCTATCAAGTGTTTTTGAACTTAAGTTAATTAGTAACTCTTTAATCGATGAGATGATGGCTATACAACAGATAGCCATTAATGCCATTTTTTCCCTAAAAGTGGGAAAAAGAACAGGAAAAACGAACACGAAAAGATCAGTAACTTTGTTTGCCCAAGTGTGCTGGAAAGATTAAATTTCTTGCGATGCAATGCATAATATTTACAAAAAAAGTATGATGACGGCAAAAGAATATGGTGTAGCTAATGATTTGTTAAGCGGCACAAACATTGCTGGCTTTGTCAAAGTTGCAGATGCAATGATGGTGCAAGGTGTAGTTTAAAGGTTTTTGGCTAAGGCGTGTGCTTTAAAAATTCAGATTTTGATTTTACTGGAGTTAAGATAAAGCTAGTTGGAAGTAATATGCTGATTTAGTGTTAAAAATCATTAGGAATCAGTAGAGAAAATGTGTTTTAGATTAGCACACAAAAGTTGAGCCCTTTACTGGCTAAACTAAAATAATTGGTTTAAACTGACTAATTAGCTTAAGGTTTTGTATAGGGGGAATACTTAATGAGTAAAAATAATTTTGATGTCAAAAATGCACTGATCATTGGTGGAGTCGCTGGAATTGTTTCGGGATTTGTTAAATTGGGCTGGGAAAATTTGTTGCCACCCCGAACTCCAGAAAGAGAAAAAACAAATCCACCGCAAAAGTTTATGCAACAGTTAGGAATACCTGAGAAGATCACACATTCGACATATACTTACTCAGGACATCAAATGCCATGGGCAAGTTTTATTATCCATTTTGGTTTTTCAGCAACTTTTGGAATGATATATAGTGTGACTTCTCACTATGTACCGCTTTTGAAGGCAGGGAAAGGGACCTTTTTTGGAATCGGAGTCTGGGGTGCAACTCATCTGGGGATGATGCCAGCTATGAAAACTATACCAGATGTTAGAGAGCAACCGCTTGAAGAACACGTTTCTGAATTGTTGGGTCATATGGCTTGGATGTGGGTTAATCATATTGTAATTTCTGAGCTTTCACAGGAATTAAGTGAAAAGAATAAGAAATAAGTGAGGTACGTGTATGGACAAAAAGATGGAAACTAAATGGCCAGAGCGTATCAGCTATGGGTTAAGTGATGCTGCAGACAATCTTGTCTTTCAGGTTATGACTACTTACCTACTTTTCTTCTACACCGATGTGTATGGCTTGGAGCCAGGAGCAGTAGCTATTTTATTTGTTGTCGCGCGGATCGCGGATACGCTTGAAAGTTTACTAATAGGTTTGATGATTGATCGGACTCATTCCCGTTTTGGAAAAAGCCGCCCGTTCTTTCTGTGGTATGCATTTCCATATGTTATTTTTGCAATTTTAACTTTTGTTACACCTAATTTCTCAACAACAGGGAAACTAGTATGGGCCTATATTACCTACTTAGGATTGGGCTTTTTCTATACTGCAGTTAATGTTCCAATTACTTCAGTTTTACCCACAATGACAAAAAATGAGCGGGAATTGACTTTATTAGGTGTTATTCGCCAGTTTTGCGGAAGTTCTGTTCAAATTATAGTTGCTGTGTTTACGTTGCCATTAGTTGCACTCTTCGGTCAAGGTAATCAAAAAACAGGTTTTCTGGTAACCATTATTGTATTTGGTGCAATTTCGCTAGTGCTGATACTAAACACCTTCTTTCACATTCGTGAGAGGCATACAATTAAAGAAATAAGTCATCAACCTATCCAAAATGTTGTCCGAATGCTGTGGCGTAATAAACAATGGTTGATAATTTCAATCGTTATTTTCCTGTATTGGCTTGTTACAGCAATTAAAAATCAAACGACAATTTATTATTTTAAATATGCTTTACATAATGAGTCGCTGGTCCCATGGGCGAATAGCTTCACCTTGGCAGCATTGGTCGGTGTTTTATTAATCATGCATCTTACTTCCTCAAGATCGAAGAAAAAGACGATGCAGATAGGAATTATACTTGCTTTTAGCGGACAATGCCTCTTGAGTGTCGGAGTGTACAGCAGCTTATTATCGGTCTTGTTTATAGGAATATTGATCAATTCCATTGGTCATGGGATAATTGTCGGATTGGTTTCGATCATGATTGCTGATACAATTCGTTATGGGATGGCAATGGGGATTCAAGCTGAAGGTGTATTGGCATCAACCGATGATTTCGGAGTCAACTTGGGATTAGGTTTTGGCGGTCTTGTCACGGCAGGATTGTTCCATGTTTCAGGTTATTTGCCTAATAAGATGCAAAATACTTCAACTTTGCATATGATAAATATCAATTACGTTTGGCTGCCGTTTCTCATATATCTTCTGATGATGGCAGTATTGTATTTTTACGACGAAGAAAAAATGCAGCATGCCATAAAAAATAAGAGTGCTGTAAAATGAGTGTGTTTCACGATACAATTATTTTCGGAAAGAGCTATGACAAAATGAGGAATTGCTTCATTCTGTCATAGCTCTTAATTTTAACCTATACTTTTTGCATGATAATTTTCCGAGGTGCAGGATGCTATTCAGCTATGAGTCATTGATAATTGGAATCAACTACTTTTCATAGTTTTGAGTTGAAAGTTCAAAAAAATTTCGCTTTGGACGACCTTGCTTTTTTTGAGACTTTTAACTATCATAAGAGTGCTGGTATTTTGTACGTAGAAGATAATCAAGATAAGCTAGTTTGAAAGACGGAGGGGAAACAATGGCTATTGATGCAACGCAGTCTGTTAGTAACACAGCGAGAGTACAAACAGTCGACAAGACATCGAATACTAATCAGGCAGATGGACAGACTTTTAGGCAGCTTTTAGCAAGTCAAAATAAGGACTCAGCGGCTACCAGTACTAGTCAATCGAATAAGCAGAAAAATATCACAATAAGATGGGGCGATACTGTTTCAGAATTGGCTGAAGAGTATAAGACGAGTGTTGCGGGAATAGTTAGTGCTAATCATTTGCAAGATCCAAATTTTATTTTAGCTGGACATAGTTTACTAATTCCTGGAAATGTAGGGCAAACAGCAGTTAATGTTAAAACTGAAACACCGAGTACATCTGCTATAAGCACCAAGTATGTATCCGCAACTACCAACAAGACTTCTTCAAGTAGTGGTAGTGGTGCAGAGAGCACGGATGAAGCTCAAGCACGCGCTTACGTTGTCGCACACGAATCAGGTGGTGACTACAATGCGCGTAATGGGAAATATATTGGGAAGTATCAGTTAGATTCAAGTTATTTAAAGGGTGATTACTCTGCCGCTAATCAAGAACGAGTGGCTAACCGATATGTTGCACAACGATATGGCACATGGGTCAAAGCTATGCAGCATTGGAAAAATAATAGTTGGTATTGAAAAATGCGGGTTTAAGTGAGATCTTATTAAAACTGTTATTGTTGTTTGGGAGGTCAAGAGACTAGGATCTCAAAAAAGTCTAGGCAGTGTCTTATGCGTATATTTTGACTTTTTTTGAGCAACATGTTACTTTGTGAATAACAAGCATTTAATAAATGGAGGTTTGAATATGAAATATGCAGTTACAGGTGCGACAGGTAGACTTGGGCGCAGTGTTATTTCGCAGTTAGTAAGTCAGTTGAATAAAGATGAAATTATTGCACTTGCGCGTGATACTAAAAAAGCAGCAAATATTTTACCAGCTGGAATAGAAATTAGAAAAGCTGATTATACTAATGAAAAGGAACTTGAAGAAGCATTTAAGAATGTAGATCGCCTTCTTTTTGTTTCTTCTGTACCTGGTGCTGAGTATCCACGTGATAAGCAGCATTTGAATATTGTTGAAGCTGCTAAAAAGGCTGGAGTTAAGTTTATTGCATATACGAGTTTTCCACATGCTGATCAGGCAAAAAGCCCATTGTCTTCGGATCACAGAATAACAGAACAAGCACTTAGCGAGAGTGGAATTAAGCATTCATTTTTACGTAATAATTGGTATCTTGAGAATGAATTTGACCTAATAAAGACGGCATTGGCTGGCGGCCACATTGTGTATTCAGCACAGAATGGGCGTGTTGGTTGGGCGCTTGAGCGGGAATATGCTGCAGCAGCGGCTAAGGTTTTGATAAGCAAAAGTCCAAAAAAAATATATGAATTTGCAGGTCAACCGTTGACATTTGCAGAATTTGCAGCGGTTCTATCCGAAATCAGTTCTAAAGAATTTAAAGTTGAGTCAGTTACAGATGGCGAGTATAAAAATATTTTAGAGAATCAGGGTGTGCCGTCACAGGTTGCTGATATGATTGTTATGGTTCAAACTTTAATTAGAAATAACGAATTGGCGAAAGAATCAAAAGATCTAGAAGAGGTATTGGGGCATGGTTTAATGCCACTAAAGGAAGCTATCCAAGAGGTGATCCAGAGTTAATATGCGAATAGAATTTTGGATTGCTAGATAAAATATTGCTTATAAAAAGGTAAGGGCATATCATTAACTAGTCAGTTTTTTGATGCTAAGGTGGGGTCTTTTAAGATGAAATATTCGCATAAATTAAGCGATGCAATTCATATTCTAGCGTATCTAGAGATTTGTAAGGGAAGTGATCTCTCAAGTACGGCGATAGCCGCAAGTGTTGAGTCTAATCCTAGTCTGGTTCGGCGGTTGATGATGAGATTGGGGCAAGCAGGATTGATCAGGACCAGAAAAGGTGCTGCAGCTCCAAGATTGGTTCGTTCAGCTGAAAAGATATCGTTGTTTGACATCTATATTGCTGTCACAGATAAACGCGACCTGCTCCACGTGGATGAAGAAACCAATGTTCACTGTGTTGTGGGGGGGAACATTCAAGATGTATTAACTGCCGAATATCAAAAAATTCAAAAGGCAGCTGAAAAGCAGATGAGTCAGATTTCATTGAGTGATGTTATTAATGCTATTCTTGAAAAACAACAGCGATAGCATTAGTGGTAAGAAAGTTTTTCAGCGACGTGTTGAGTAAATAAAAAAAGCAATGCAAAAATTTTTTTGTATTGCTCTTTTTTTACACAGTCTATTCTGAATTTTAAGAACATTTTTTAGCTGAATACGATATTACTTAAAACAGGGCGCCGGCACGGTTATCAAAATCAGGTTTGTCAACTGCAACAATCAGTTTTTCATTTACAAAAGCATTGAGGCCAATAGGACTCATTTCGCGTCCATAACCAGAGTTTTTGACTCCCCCAAAGGGTAATTCAGGAAGGGTATACAGGAAGGTATTAACAAAAACCATTCCTGTTTCGATTTGACTAGCGACTTTTTTGCCGCGTTCTTTATCTTTGGAGAAAACAATCCCGCCCAAACCATAATGAGAATCATTTGCGAGATTAATTGCTTCTTCTTCAGAATGCACGCGATAAACTTGAGCAACTGATCCAAACATTTCTTCATAATAAGCCGGATTATCCTGTGTTATATCTGTTAGGATCGTTGGTTCGAAAAACTGCCCTGGAAGATCAATGGGGTTATTCCCTTGATACAAGGTTGCTCCGTGATCAAGCGCCTCTTTGACCTGTTTTTCAAGTTTGTTCTTTGCTTTGGCAGATGACATTGGTGCTAAGGTCGTGCTTTCATCAAGTGGGTTGCCAGGTTTGAAGTTTTTGTAAGCCTGACCTAAACGCTCCAGAAATTTGTCGTATAAATTAGCGGCAACGATAAAACGTTTGGAGGAAGTACATACTTGACCAGCATTATAAGTACGTGCACGAGCCGCAACTTTGATTACTTGCTCTAAATCAGCATCATCTAGGACGATAAACACATCGTTTCCACCAAGTTCCATGGACGATTTTTTGAGATATTTACCAGCGGTTTGAGCAACGGAGCTTCCACCACGTTCTGATCCGGTTAATGCGACACCTTGGATACGAGGATCAGCAATTACTTGATCGACTTGATCGTGAGTTAAAAAGAGATTGGTTAAACTGCCTTCAGGAGCACCCGCTTCATGAACAATTTTTTCGAAGGCTTCAGCGGAGCTTGGAGTGTTAGAAGAATGTTTCAGAATCATTGGATTCCCAACCATATAATTAGGTGCGAAGACTCTCATTATTTGATAGTAAGGGAAATTCCACGGTTCAACCATTAGCAAAATACCAATGGAATGTTTTTCAATGCGAGCTTCCCCTGCCTTGGTAGTGATAGGAGTTGGCTTAAGGAGCTCAGCAGAATGGTCAGCAAAGTAGTCAGCGATCAAGGCACACAACTCAACTTCACCACGTGCTTCTTCAATTAATTTACCCATTTCGGTGACAAGTGTTTTAGCGAGTGTTTCTTTATTTTGTAGTAGCAAGTCAGCAATTTCGTGTAATTTCTTAGCACGTGCTGAAAACGGCTCCTTTTGCCACTTGTGATACAAGTCATTTCCAGTGGTTAGTGCATCTTCGATTTGTTTCTCTGTTGAATTGGGAAAAGTTTTTATAACTTCATTTGTGAAAGGATTGATTGTCTTATAAGCCATCTAATGTTCCTCCTTAATATTTTGTACACCTATAAGTATATGTCCACTTCTTTTTTGAAAGCAAACTTTTGGCTCTATTTTGAATGCGATTGCATCCATGCTTTTAATAAGCTGTTTTATATTCGAGAATGAATATTTTTGAAAAAAAAACTATAATATAATTGTAGCAGTAACTGTTTTACAAATAAGAAGGAGTGCAAACTTATGCAAAAGAAATGGTTGGCTCAATTGCCCCTCACAGGAGTTACACAGGTGGTTCCAGTCGGTGGTGGGGATGTTAATAAAGCTTTTAGACTTGATACAAAAGATAAAAAGTATTTCTTATTAGTTCAACCGCAACGTGACCAAGAATTTTATGCGGGAGAAATTGCAGGATTGCATGCCTTTGAAGAAGCAGGCATTTTGGCTCCGCGTGTGATTGCTAGCGGTCAAATAGCAGGGGATGCGTACTTGTTGCTGAATTTCCTGCAGTCAGGTTCTGGTGATCAAAGGGATCTAGGGAAGCTGGTTGCACATTTACATCAGCATGAAAGTCCAACAGACAGATTTGGTTTTGACTTTCCCTACGCTGGAACCAGTGTTTCCTTTAAAAACGATTGGACAGACTCATGGAGAAAATTGTTTTTAAATCAGCGTTTAGACGTATTGGCTTTGGCTTTGCAGCAGCAAGGTCTGTGGCATTCTAAAGAATTAATACTCTATCAAAAAGTCCGTGAAATCATTGCAAAAGAACTAACACTTCATGAAAGTACTCCAGTTTTGCTTCATGGAGACCTATGGGGTGGGAATTATATGTTTTTGGCAGATGGACAGCCTGCCTTGATAGATCCAGCAGCTTTATATGGTGATCGTGAATTTGATATTGCTATCACTACTGTATTTGGCGGCTTTAATGAAGCGTTCTATCATGCTTATCAAGATACGGCCCCATTGGCAAAAGGTTACAAAAAACGATTTGATTTTTATCGTTTATATTACTTAATGGTTCATCTGAATAAGTTTGGGCGCAGTTATGCACGGAGTGTTTCGCATACAATGAAAAAAATAATTGTATAGAAAAAGCTGACAATAATAACCCATAAACGTTTTTAATATAAGTAAATGGGTGAAAAAACGTTTATGGGTTATTTGTTGTTAATTAGTATTATTTAGAAAAGTCAACTGTTTTAGTTTCTTTAATGGTTGCTAGAGATAACAGACAGGCAACAGCCATAATACCTAGGTATATTCCGACGGAACGAATGCCCCAATTTTCAGCTAACCAAGTTGCAATTGTAGGTGTGAAGGCTGCTCCGACGATCGCAGCTAAATTGTAGGCGATACCTGACCCAGAGTAGCGGACTTTTGTCGAGAATAATTCTGGCAAAAGAGCACCAACAGGCCCAAAAGCAACACCCATCAAAACAAAACCGATAACAAGGAATAGGGAGACACTGACGAAATTACGCTGGCCTTGGAGTAAGTAGGGAAAAAGAAATGCAAAAACAACCAAGGCTGACGATGAAGTCATTAATGTACGTTTACGGCCCCACTTGTCCGCGAATGATGAGGACAAAACAATCAGTACAGCAAAAACAATGATTGAACCCATCAGCATGAATAGGTACTCTTGATTGGTAAAGCCGAGTTTTGTGGTAGCGTATGTCAAGGACCATGTTGCTAATGTATAAAAGAGAGTATATGTAACAGAAACGATGAAAGTTCCTTGAATTATTTGGCGCCAACTAGTTTTGAAAACAACCTTCAATGGAGACTTTGTTACTTCGTTTTTCTCTTGAGCTAGACGAAATAAAGGTGTTTCCTGCATACGCTCGCGTACCCAAAAACCAACGAAAACTAAAATTGAAGATGCAAGAAAGGGAACGCGCCAGCCAAAACTAAGCATTTGTGATGGAGTTAAAAAAGATTCTAGCAGAAAGAACAAACCATTACTTAAAAAGAAACCTAACGGGGCTCCGAGCTCTGGGAAGGCACCATATAAAGCTCTCTTATTTGCTGGGGCGTTTTCGGTAGCCACCAAGGCTGCTCCAGACCATTCGCCACCAAGACCGATTCCCTGAACAAAACGACAAGCACATAGGAGAATAACAGAGACAACCCCCAAGGCTGCATAACTAGGTAGTAGTCCAATCAGAACTGTTGAGATTCCCATTAATAAAAGAGAGAAAACTAGGGTCCGTTTGCGACCGATTTTATCGCCAAAGTGTCCGAAAATAAAGGAACCTAAGGGACGAGCAATAAACGCAACACCAAAGGTCAATAAACTTAAAATTGTAGCGATTGCTGGTGTAACTTCGGGAAAGAAAACTTTAGGGAAGTAGGCAGCAGCAGCGGTTCCATAAGCATAAAAATCAAAAAATTCAATTGCAGTTCCGATCATCGAAGCGAACATAACTGTCTTCACTGAATCACGCTTAAACTCTTTTGAAGCTTCAAAATGGGTCTCTAAATTATTTGTATTGTCCATAAAAATTCCTCCTAAAACGAAATGATGTTTCTAAAGCAATATATTTTTGTAACACCCCCCAAGAAGATAATGAATAATAAAAAAAGCCAGAGGCTGTTTGACAGCTTCTGGCTCAACCAACACTGTCCGCTGTTTGCGGACATTCTAAAATACAGCCCGCATCAATTAATAATCGCGCTGATAATAATAATTAGAATGTTAGTATTGGTTGTCATTATTCCGATCTCCTCTTAGCTATTTCTAATATGTTTGTAACTATACAGCTAAAAAAACTAATTTGTCAACGTTAAATTAAAAAATTAATCGATAAAAGATGGAAGTGTTTAAGTGCTTTTTTGTTTTCTTCCTTATATGGCTTTATATAAAGTTAAAAAAAAGATATTTAGAATAAATACAAAAGAATAAAAAGTTTAAAAATGTTGTGCCCGACCTAAAAATAAAAGAGTTTTATTAAAAAAAGATGTTGACACTATTAAAATCAAAGTGTAATATGACACACATGAAAGATATTCATGTTTCGATGAAACGAACATCTGACAGATGCTTTTTGTTCATTGATAAAAAGCTGATTAGTAATTGTCGCTGTATTTTATAACGTGTCGTTGTTATCTGTTATTCAGATAATTGTTCGGAGGGATGTTTATGAAGTTAGCGTATGATATGGTTACTTGTCGGAACTGTGGGAATAAAGTTGCTGCTGGCAAATATTGCTCTAGCTGTGGCGCACGGTTTATCTCCAGTTCTGAGAAGGAGGACGTAGAGGTTAATATCTGTGTTAACTGTGGGGCGCTTACTCCCAATGAAGAGTATTGTTCAGTTTGTGGATTCCACAATGAACGAGAAGTTTTTTTCTGAAATAAAAAATATGATTGTAAAAAACAAAGAAAGGGGTTAGATCACATGAGTTCATGTAGTAGTCGATTAGATATGAAAGTATTGCAAAACGTTATCTTACTAATTGTCCTAGTCATTATTATCATGCGCGTGTGTGATTTAATGCCTGGGTTAATTTGAGTTAGCAACCTAAGGAATGAATCACACCGCGCTAAGAAATTAGAGCGGTGGATTTTTTTAGCATCCATCGTGAAGATGGATGCTTTTTATTTTGGAAAATAAAGTGAGTGATTTTGAAAAGAATAACCTTAAAGGAGGTGATGTGAAAGTACAAAATAAAATAATTTAATTTTGCAAGACTGATGATTCAAGAGGAGGTGAATTTCATGTTGGCAAGACGAGAAGCTAAAGAGACGGGCGAAGTTCAGGAGCTTTCAACCGGCTCAGATGTTTTACTTGAAATGCTGAAGCAACAAAATGTAGAACTTATTTTTGGATATCCTGGTGGGGCGGTACTACCGCTTTATGATGCGGTTTATCGACAATCATTCAATAATATACTTGTTCGGCACGAGCAAGGAGCAGTTCATGCAGCCGAGGGATATGCCAAAGCAACGGGAAAAACAGGAGTCGTATTTGTAACGTCTGGCCCCGGTGCTACCAATGCGGTAACGGGGATTGCGGATGCAATGCTGGATTCGATTCCGTTGGTCGTCTTTACGGGGCAAGTTGGATGTGACGCTATTGGAAAAGATGCTTTTCAAGAAGTAGATATTTTGAGCATGACTGCTCCTATAACAAAACAAAATTATCAAGTGCATGATGTTAACAGCCTTCCTGCAACGATAGTAGAGGCGTTTACAGTTGCTATCAGTGGAAGACCAGGACCAGTTGTCATCGATCTTCCAAAAGATGTAGCTTCGGGTTTGCCAGATGATTTTGAAAGCAAGCAGCTGAACGTTTGGAAGAAGCAGCCTGTTCAGCAAAAAAGAGTCGTTGATGAAGGTATGATGTTGAAAATACGTGAAGCTCTATTTAAGGCAAAAAAGCCGCTTATTCTTGCTGGTGGCGGCGTTATTGCGGCAAATGCGATTCCTGAACTTAGGCGTTTTGCTCATCGTTTTGATCTTCCTGTAGTTTCAACACTGATCAGCTTGGGTGTAATGCCTGACACAGATTCTCTTTTTTTAGGAATGGGGGGAATGCATGGAAGTTATCAGGCTAACATGGCATTCTATGAATGCGATTTTCTCTTGAATATCGGTTCACGTTTCGATGATCGCCTAGCAACTAATGCTTCAAAATTTGCTCCACATGCTTGTGTGGCACATATTGATATAGACGATTCCGAATTAGGGAAAGTGATTACTACGGAATTTTCAGTTGCAGCAGATGCTAGAGATGCCCTGCAATGGTTGTTGACCAATACAGAAAAAAGACCAAAGGAAGAGCATAATATGTGGTTGCAACAACTGAACGATTGGGAAAAACTGCACCCCAAGCATTACGAAGAAGAAATGGGAAGTATTAAACCTCAAGCGGTGATCGAAGAAGTTGGGAAACTAACTAACAATGATGCAACTATTGTCACGGATGTTGGTCAGCATCAAATGTGGGTTGCACAACATTACCCCTTTAAAAGGCCACATCAAATCATTACCAGCGGTGGGCTAGGAACAATGGGCTTTGGTTTACCGGCAGCAATTGGTGCTAAGCTGGCGGTTCCTGAAAAAGAGGTTGTTTTATTCGTTGGTGACGGCGGGATTCAAATGACAGTCGAAGAGCTTGATGTTATTAGAGAATATGACTTGAATATTAAGATAGTTATTCTTAACAATAAAACTCTTGGGATGGTTCGCCAGTGGCAAGATCTGTTCTACGAAAAAAGACGCTCTCAAACTATATTCAACGGACAACCAGATTTCATCAAATTAGCTCAAGCATATGGCATCAAAAGTTTAAAACTTCCCTTGCTGCACTGGCGCGAAACATTGGCGGATGTTTTCGCAAAGAAAGAAAGTGCAGTAGTGGAAGCAGACATACCTGCTTTTGAGCAGGTCTATCCAATGATTGCTCCAGGTCAACCCAATCAAGCTATGATGGGGGTCGATTAAATGCATGAAATACTTATCTGTAAGATGAAAAACAAGGTGGGCGTCTTAAATCGCTTCACCGGGTTGCTGACACGAAGAAATATAAATATCGAGAGTGCCTCAATTAATTCAACACCAGATAACAAAGCAGTCGTTGCAAAATTCAAGATTCGAATAGCAGAGTCTCATGAACGCGAACATTTAAAACGTGTAATTTCTAAACAAATAGATGTTCTAAGTGCAGAATGGTGCGACCCTGAAAAGAATAAAGAATCCGACCACACTCTATTAAGTGATATAGAAAAATATTAATTAGTTACATTGTACACACTTTTAAAGTCTTATTAAAGTATTTTGGCTACTAAAAATAAAAAAAGCGGAGGTTATTATTATGTCAGTAGAAATGTTATATGAAAAGGATGTTACAACAAATTATTTAAAAGGTAAGAAAGTTGCGTTTATCGGCTACGGAGCTCAGGGACATGCGCAAGCTAACAATTTACGCGATTCTGGAGTAGACGTTATCATCGGTGTCCGTCCAGGCAAGTCGTTCGATAAAGCTAAAAAAGACGGTTTCGAAGTTTATCCTGTAGCTGAGGCAGCCAAAAAAGCCGATTGGGTACAAATGTTGACTCCAGATGAAGTGATGTCGGATGTCTACAAAAAAGAAGTTGCTGATAATCTTGAACCTGGAAACGTGCTGGGCTTCTCACATGGCTTCAACGTTTACTACAAAGAAATCGTAGCACCCGAAAATGTTGATGTTGTAATGATGGCCCCTAAAGGTCCCGGTAACTTATGCCGCCGTACTTATATGGAAGGTTCTGGTGTTCCAGCACTTTATGCAACTTATCAAGATGCATCAGGCCATGCAGAAGACTTTGCCAAAGAGTTTGCTAAAGCAAATGGTGCTGCACGCGTGGGGCTTTTAAAAACAACATTTAAGGAAGAAACTGATGAAGATTTGTTCGGTGAGCAAAATGTTTTAATGGGCGGAGTAACAGCCTTGATCGAAACTGGCTTTGAAGTATTAACGGAAGCTGGTTATTCACCAGAATTAGCTTTCTTTGAAGTTGATCATGAAATGAAGCTGATCTGTGATTTGATCTACGAGGGTGGTTTTGCAAAAATGTACAACGATTGCTCAAATACATCTGAATATGGATCATACACAAGAGGGCCTCGTGTAATAAACGCCGAATCAAAAGAAGCGATGAAACGTAACCTTAAAGAAATCCAAGATGGGACATTCGCTAAAGAATTTATGGATGAATATCGTGGTGGCTTTAAGAAGTTATACAAATATCGTAAAGAAATGGAAAACTCGGAGTTGCAAAAAGTCGGTGATGAATTACGTGCTAAAATGCCATTTGTTGCGCAAGCTGACAAATACAGTGACTAGTTTGAATTCAAAGTGTTACACAATAGAAAAGCGAAATAAAAGCAACCACAGTCAAAGACTTGATTATGGAAAGCATATTTCGCTTTTCGGCATACATAATAAATCATCTTGAAGGGGTGGTGGCGTTAATGGACGTAATGACAAAAGAAGAATTGCTAAAAAAAGAAGATATCGAAGAAGCATATGGGGTGTTGCGTCCGATTATTAAGCGGACACCTCTACAATACGATGCATATTTATCTCAAAAATATCAGTGTCACTTATATTTAAAAAGAGAGGATCAGCAAGTGGTTCGTTCTTTTAAACTACGCGGTGCATATTACGCAATTTCTAAAACGCCAGAAGCAGTACGTCGAAGAGGAATAGTTTGTGCAAGTGCGGGTAATCATGCACAAGGGGTTGCATGGACGTGTCATAAGATGAAAGTTCCAGCAGTGATTTTCATGCCTACTACGACTCCACAGCAAAAAGTTGAGCAAGTAAGATTTTTTGGTGGGGATGAAGCAACGATTAAACTAGTTGGAGATACATTTGATGCTTCGGCTCAAGCTGCAGTAGATTATTGCGAGCAAAAGAAGATGACCTTTATTGCACCATTTGACGATAAAAACACAATAGCTGGTCAAGGAACAATTGCCTGCGAAATTTTTGATGAGGTATTTTCACAGCACACAGAAGTAGACTATTTATTTGCAGCAGTTGGAGGCGGTGGACTTATCAGTGGACTGGGCGCATACACCAAAAGTGTCAGTCCTAAGACGCAAGTTATTGGCGTTGAACCAACAGGAGCAGCATCAATGGCAGCGGCTTTTAAGTGCGGACATCCAGTTACGCTTGAAAAAGTAGATAAGTTTGTTGATGGTGCAGCAGTTAAAACTGTTGGTGGGCTGACCTATACCAATGCTAAAGAATTTGTTGATGGAATGATCAATGTTGCTGAAGGGCGTGTATGTACTACATTACTAGAGCTATATAGTAAAGAAGCAATTGTTGCGGAACCGGCTGGCGCTCTGAGTGTGGCTGCTTTAGAAGAACATCGCGAGGAAATTGCTGGTAAAACAGTTGTTTGCGTAATAAGCGGTGGGAATAATGATATCGACAGAATGCAGGAAATCAAGGAACGTTCATTAGTGTATGAAGGGTTTCAGCACTATTTTATTGTAAATTTCCCACAGAGACCTGGAGCGTTACGTGAAGTGGTCAATGATATTTTAAATGAAGATGATGACATAACGAAATTCGAGTATACAAAAAAAGTGAATCGTGGAAAGGGACCAGTTTTGATTGGCATTAGGCTTGGTGACAGGCGGAATATTGAACAGCTTCGAACAAGATTGAGACGCTTCGATCCTTACTATATTGATCTTAAAGAGAATCAAATGTTATATGAAATGATGGTTTGAGCAAAGACATCAAGTCTAAGATGTGTCAGAACATTTCAATGGAAGGAGTTAAATGAATGGGTAAGATTTTGTCTTTTCAAAATGTTTCTCTGATAAAAGGCGATCGGCAAATTTTAAAGAATATCAGTTGGACGATCAAAGAAAAAGAAAATTGGGCAATTTTAGGATTAAACGGCGCTGGGAAAACAACAATGCTGAAAATGATCCATGGTGATGTTTGGCCTTCGCAGGGCAAGCTGGAAGTACTTGGTGGTGTGTTCGGGCACACGAATATTCCTGATTTAAAGAAAAGGATTGGCTGGGTAAGCACAGCACTTCAAGATTGGCTGCATGCGGGTGACTTGGTTGAAGAAATCGTCTTATCCGGTAAGTTTGCCAGCATTGGATTATATGAGCGTTATACCAAACAAGAAATGCAAGAAGCCAAGGAAAGAATAACTAAATTGGGTGGAGCTGAATTGATTGGCAAATCTTATCGTGTATTATCTCAGGGAGAACGCCAGCTTGTTTTAATAGCACGTGCCTTGATGGCTAAACCAGAACTACTGATTTTGGACGAGCCTTGTAATGGACTAGATCTTTTTGCGCGCGAACGGTTACTTGAAAAAATTAAAAAGATTGCGCAAGAATCCAATAGTCCCTCTCTATTGATGGTTTCTCACTACACTGAGGAATTATTGCCATGTTTTGATAATGTAATGTTTTTGAAAGACGGAAAAATTGATAGAAAGGGCAAGCGAGAGGAGCTCTTAAACAAAGAAACATTGGCCAATTTTTATGGAAAACCTATTGAAATAATCAAGGACGACAAAAAAAGGATTCTTGTTTATCCACAGTAATAAAAAATCTTAAAACATCAAAAAGGAGGTTGCGTAGGATGAAAAAAATGATTACGACTGATAGAGCACCGCAAGCGCTGGGACCATATTCCCAGGGGATAGAGGTAGGTAAATTACTTTATTGTTCAGGGCAGATAGGAATTGATCCTCAGAAAGGGATGCTTGCAGGACCAGGGGTTGAACAACAGGCAAGACAAGCATTGCAAAATATAAAAGCAATCATCGCAGCTGACAATTTAAATGTTGATGACATCGTCAAAGTTACGATTTTTATGACAAATATTGCTGATTTCAATAAAGTTAACAAGATCTATGCGTCTTTTTTTGAAAATGCTCCATTGTTACCGGCACGTTCGGCGATAGGGGTACAAGCATTGCCTGCTGGTGCGAAGATAGAAATTGAAGCAATAGCAGCTAAAAATGGCTAATAAAAAATTTTAAATAGATTAGAGAGAAATGGGGAGCTATAAAAATGGGTAATACTTTAAATTTTTCAATCAGTGGAGATGAACTAAAGAAAAGAAGTGACACTATTACAGAAGGTACAGATCGTGCACCAGGAAGAAGTTTGTTATATGCGACAGGGCAAGTAAAGGATCCAGCTGATATGAAGAAACCTTTTATTGCAATCGCTAATTCGTATATTGAAATTGTTCCTGGGCATGTTCATTTGCGTGAATTAGCAGAGATAGCTAAAGATGAGATTCGCAAGGCTGGGGGTGTACCTTTTGAATTCAATACGATTGGTGTCGATGACGGAATTGCGATGGGCCACATTGGAATGCGTTATTCACTGCCGAGCCGTGAGATCATTGCTGATTCAGCAGAAACAGTTATTAACGCACATTGGTTTGATGGGGTTTTGTTCATGCCTAACTGTGACAAAATCACGCCTGGTATGTTAATGGCTGCAGCACGTACGAATGTTCCAGCAGCCTTTGTTTCAGGAGGACCAATGAAAGCTGGACTTGATCCTAACGGTAAAGCAGCAACGTTGTCAACTGTTTTTGAAGCAGTTGGGGCTTTTAAAGATGGCAAGATGAGCCAAGAAGATTTTCTCGAATTGGAACGCAACGCTTGTCCAGGATGTGGATCCTGTGCAGGAATGTATACTGCAAATTCAATGAATTCGTTGATGGAAGCTATGGGAATGGCACTTCCATATAACGGAACAACTTTAGCTGTTTCAAAAGAAAGACGTGAACTGGTTCGTCAAGCTGCACGTCAGGTGATGTATAACGTTGAGCACAACGTCAAACCTCGAGATATCATGACTAAAGAAGCATTCGACGACAGCTTTGCACTTGATATGGCAATGGGTGGATCAACGAATACCGTTTTACATGGTTTGGCAATCGCACACGAAGCAGGAATTGACTATAGCGAGCGGGAAATTAATGAAATCGCTAAAAAAACACCGCATTTGGCTAAAATTGTTCCATCATCTTCATGGACGATGGAAGATGTACACAACGCGGGAGGAATTCCAGCAATTATGAATGAATTGATTGAAAAAGGCGGTATTCTTCATCCAGATCGTCCAACGATTACAGGAAAAACGATTCGTGAAAATGTTGCGGGAGCACACACCTTAAATCCTGAAGTTATTAGAACGCTTGATAATCCTTATTCTGAACAGGGCGGATTGTCTATTCTCTACGGAAATATTGCTAAAGATGGTTCTGTCATCAAAGTTGCTGGAGTTGATCCGGATATTAAAAAATTCGTTGGAAAAGCAATTTGCTTTGATTCACATGATGATGCGGTAGAAGGAATTGATAATGGAACTGTTAAGGCTGGAGATGTAGTCGTTATCCGTTATGAAGGGCCTAAGGGCGGACCGGGTATGCCGGAAATGCTGAACCCGACTTCTGATATTATCGGCCGTGGTTTAGGAAGAACAGTTGCGTTGATAACTGATGGACGTTTTTCGGGTGCAACGCATGGCATATGTGTCGGGCACGTTTCCCCTGAAGCGGCTTCTGGGGGAGAGATCGCTCTGATTAAAGATGGCGATCAGATTACAATCGATCTTGAAAAAAGAACCTTGGACGTTGCAGTAGGTGAGCAAGAGCTTCAAGGTAGGAGAAGAGAGCTGCAGCCTTTCCAGCCAAAGGTTCGCATGGGTTATCTTGCGCGTTATCAATACTTGGTAACTTCTGCTAATACAGGCGGAATCATGCGCGGTGCAGACGAACTTTTTGGCGCAGCCGAACCAAATGAAGAAAAGAAAAGTGTAAGTGAGCACAAATCCAATTGTGGTAAAAACTGTCAATGCCACAAATAGAATAGTTGATTGTCAATGAAAGAGAAATGATTGTTTAGTTAAAGAAAGGAACAAAAAAATGAGCAAAGTAGAGAAATTGGGGAAGGTAATCGGGCGCTGGTTCACGCTCTTAGTTATACTTTGGGCTGCTTTTAATTATATTTTACCAAAGACAAGTTTATGGCTTGTTCCAAATATCTCATATTTATTGGGGATTATCTTGTTTGGAATGGGCTTGACATTAAGGATTGAAGATTTCGAAAGAATTGCTAAACGTCCATTACCAGTAATTGCTGGAACTGTTGCACATTATGTTATAATGCCAACGCTCGCTTGGCTTCTTTGTCTTATCTTTCAGTTGAAAGGCGCAACTGCGGCCGGTGTAATCTTAGTTGGATCATGCCCAAGTGGCACTTCCTCCAGTGTAATGGCATATTTAGCTGGGGGTGATGTTGCCTTAGATGTTTCGATTGAAACACTTTCTACATTGCTGGCTCCAATCGCATTGCCTGGACTTTTACTGACCTTTGCTGGTAAATATATTGATATTCCTACAACATCCTTATTCTTAAGTACAGTGAAAATCGTTTTGTTCCCAATCATTTTAGGGGTGATCTTGCACACGATTTTCGGCAAAAAGATCGAAAAGATTACGCATGTATTGCCTGTAGTTTCTCAGGTGGCTATTTTAATGATAGTTGGCGCGGTAATTGCTGCTAATCATGCTAACTTATTTACAGCAGCAACAGCTCTCGTCATTCCAGTAGTAATACTACACAATCTTTCTGGATACGCATTAGGTTTCCTTTTCTCGAAATTAATTCGTTTGCGTGACCCACAAAGAAAGGCGATAACATTTGAAGTCGGAATGCAGGATTCAAGTTTAGGCGCGACTTTGGCTATCAAATATTTTGTTCCAGCGGCAGCAATTCCATCAACAATTTTCAGCATTTGGCATAATATTTCCGGTTCGGTGTTGGCTTCATATTGGCGGACTAAGAGTAATGGTGAGCCAAGAGTAATTCGAACTGAGTTAAATGAAGTGTAGTTCAAAAATTGTTATTTTTAATTTTAAAAAAAATATTGATCGATGGGGCACATTTCGAGGCATTCTCAATTCAGAGAATGCTTTGGAACGTGTTTTTTATCTGAATCAGGAAATAAATCAAACTCTTATATGGTGTAAAATTTACTATATTTCAAGGATATTGGTTATAATGTATAAAGGATAGCTGTTATTTGGATAAAAGGGAGGCTTTTTTATGAATTCTGTTTTTATTATTGGCGCGCATGGACAGATTGGGCAAATATTGGTCCATAAGCTGGTAAAGAAGGGTTTTGAAGTATTTGCAGGTATTAGAAATACTGAACAGGCAAAAGTTTTTCCAACTGATGAACTCGTACACCCAGTACATTTTGATCTGAATGACTCAGTAGAAGAAATGGCAAAGTGTTTTAGACAAACGGGGGCAGATGCAATTGTTTTTTCAGCAGGTTCTGGTGGAAAAACAGGAGATGATCAGACATTGATAATTGATCTAGATGGGGCAGTCAAATCAATGGAAGCGGCTCAAAAAGCGAGAATCAAACGTTATGTGATGGTCAGTTCAGTTGGAAGCAATAAACCGGATCTTTGGGATGAGAGTGGACTAAAACCTTACCTAATTGCCAAGCATTATGCGGACAAAGAATTACAGCAAACCAAGCTTGACTACACTATTTTGCGGCCGGGGATGCTAAAAAATAGTTCGGGAACTGGTACAATAACTGTAAACCCTGAAAGGGAAGAAAGAATAAGTATTCCGCGTGAAGATGTTGCAGAAACAATCGCAACAGTCGTTGGTAATCAATCAACCATTAGAAAAAGCTATACGATTGGCAGTGGAAACACTCCAATACCTAAGGCATTTTAACAAAAATTAAAATTTTTTTGTATTTAACGGTGATTGATCTGCATACTGGATAGTAGATAGTAAGACTAAACCTAAGGGACCTATGACAAGATATTACTTTTGCCATAGGTCCCTTAGGTTTAGTTTTGAATGTGCATCTTAATGCAAAGTCATTTTTATTACCTTAAACTATTTTTTATCAATAAGTTAACGAGATTTTACTTATTCAATGGTCCTTTGTCTAGAAAAGCACTGATCATCCAAATGTTTTTATCAGCTTCAGCTTTATATCCATTCAAAATATCTTGTGTCGGAAAATCTTTTTCATTGTCTGTAATCTCAATGCCCTTCTGGTACTGATCACGAAGATATTTGAACTGTTTCAGTAATCGCTGCATCAATTCGGGTAAGTCAAACTGTCCAAAGCTAATTTCGTCATCAGGGAGACCAGTATTATCCATAAATTCATGAGTTGTTGCAATTGGCGAACCGCCCAAAGCAATCAAACGTTCAGCTAACTCGTCCAACTGTTCAGCCAACTGATCTTTGTATTCATCCATTAGAGGATGTAGGCGGAAAAATTCTGAACCGCGCATATACCAATGAGTCTGCTGAATATTGGTTTGAAGTTGTGTCAAGTCAGCTAAGAGTTGATTAAGCTGTTTTATTGTTTTTGGATATGGATGCGTTTCTAACATAAAAAAAATCACCTTTCCTTTCAGTAACCATTTACATTTACACCTTGATTATAGATGGTCTGCTTTAGACATACAAACAATACGCGTTTTGGTATGCGAAATTTAAAAAGGAAAGAACGAATATACTCAATACTTTTCATCGTTCTTGAAATTATGTTTTAATTGCGGGAAAACTAAGCGATCAGCTTCTGCAATAATTAGACCATTAAATAGGAAAGAAAACAAAGTCGCGATGTTAACAGCAAGCAGTCTATGCGAGAGAATAGCACAAAAAATGATTATAATTATCGGAATGACAAAATCAAGCAGCTGTGCAGCTGTCGAATTTCCCTTCAAGTACAAGAAACGTAGTAAGTTGGTGGTATCATCGTTGGGATGCATGATGATGTTAGCACGCTGGTAGAGCGAAATTGCTGTACAAAAGAAAATGACACCTGAACAAGAGATAAGACAACGTGCTAAAAAGGGAAGATTTGGTACACCAAGATAATTAAAAAAATGTGCAAAGGTATTTACGAAATAACTGAAGAAAAAAATGAAACAGAATTCCCCTATAAAACGTTGAACATCCCAATGGCGTATCAAAAATTGGTTAGTTAAAACATTTATTGTTCCAAGTGCAAAAAGGATGACGCCGACACTTGTGTTGGTCAGTTTGCTCAAGTTAACTGCAGAAGCTGTCCAGAGTCCGCTACCAGCGTTCCCAGAGATACATAGACCATTACCGAAAGCGTTTAGAAGCAAGCCGCTAACAAGACCAAACATGCGCATTTGAATAGAGTTCTTGATGATGTTCACCTCTTAGAAATTAATAGGATAACAAGTGTATACAAAACGACACATGCTAAGTTATATAACCCGCTAGTCAATGTGTCAAGAATTTTTTGTGTGTTCATTATAAGAATGGCACAGATGTTTCTCCGTTAACAACTGATTAAATTATAGTAAGCATTGGTTTACTTTTTATACATAGCAGAATATAATGATTACTATATTATAAAAATTCTAAATTAAAAGAATGAAGTTAAGGAGAGACTGGTTTGAAAGAGAAAAGTTTAGCGCAACGTGTTAATGTAATGCGCGCTGCTGTGATGGGGGCTAATGATGGTATTCTTTCGGTCGCTGGTATTGTAATTGGGGTGGCCGGAGCCACGACTAATAGTTATGCTATTTTCATATCGGGAATCGCTGGAATGCTGGCTGGAACGGTTTCGATGGCAATGGGAGAGTATGTCTCCGTCAATACTCAAAAGGATGCTCAAAAAAGGGCAGTTATACGTCAAAAACGAGCTTTGGAGCATAATTATCAAAAAGAATTTGAATTTGTGAAGCATAATTATCTGAAACAGGGGATTGATGAGCAGCTCGCAGAGAAAGCTACTAAAGAAATGATGAGTAAAGACGCACTAGTAACGACTGTCCGTGAACGATATGGTTTTGAGGTTAGTGAATTTACGAGTCCGTATGCGGCTGCAATGTCCTCAATGGTAGCTTTTCCTTTGGGCTCTGTTCTTCCCTTAGTTGCAATATCACTGTTTCCAAACGCAATTCGTATCATAGCGACATTTGTGGCAGTAATTATAGCACTTTCATTTACAGGTTACGGCGCAGCAGTGCTGGGAAATGCCAATAGAAAGCAAGGCGTCTTACGCAATGTTGTTTCTGGAATTTTAACAATGGTTGTTACATATGTGATTGGAAGCCTGATAGGAAGTTAATATAGTGGAAGGGTAAGTGACACCAAACAATGGATATTTTATTGAAGAAAAAAGATACTGATGAAAGCGAAACAATGGACGAGAAGTTAAACACGTTGCGTGCAGGTGTGTTAGGGTCAAATGATGGAATCTTAACAGTTGTTGGGGTATTGTTCAGTGTTGCGGTGGCGACTCCAAATCAGTTTACAATTTTTGTCGCCGGCTTAGCTGATTTAATGGCGTGTGCCTTTTCAATGGCCTCTGGTGAATATGCTTCGGTAAGTGCACAAAAGGAAACTGAACGCGCTGCGGTCAGAGAGGAGCGCGGCCTGTTAGAATACGATTATGCTGCAGAGATAAAAAGTGTACAGGAATATTATATAGCTAAGGGAGTCACGAGTGAAACTGCAAGACAAATTGCAGAGGATCTGATGTCAAAAAAACCGCTCCAAACAGTGATAGATGTTAAACATGGACTTAAACTTGGACATTATATGAATCCATGGAAAGCAGCGGTTTCTTCTCTTTTTTCAGCAGCTCTTGGCGGTGCTTTTCCTTTAATCGCAATGACGCTTAGCCCGATTGCATATCAATGGCCGGCAACAATTTTGGCAGTCTGTTTATCAGTATCTCTGACAGGATATTTTAGCGCAAAATTGGGAAATGGATTAACTAAGGTAGCTATTGTCCGTAATCTCTTGGTAGGCATTTTAACGATGATCATTCACTATGGTGTTGGAATTATACTATAAATTCGAGTAAATATATAAGTTGAATAAACTTTTTATAAAACTATGGCAGCTTTTGTTGAATAGTTTTGTAAAAGGTTTTTTTATTAAAATAAATTTAAAGTTGACAATCTTTAAGTAATTAAATATAATAAAACATGTTAACAAAAGTGTAACAATTAAAATATAGTTTTTTTAAAGGGGAAATAAATATGAATGATAAATATTTAGAATTGTTGAAAAATAGGCGCTCAATATATGCTTTGGGACGGAATATAGAAGAACCTAAAAAAGAAATTACAGGACTAATCAAAAAAGCTGTAAGAGAATCACCAACAGCTTTTAACAATCAGACTGTCAAAGCTATTGTTTTATTTGGTACAGCATCCGAGAAAGTTTGGGAGATCGTTGCTGAGAGATTGAAGTCAGAGGTCCCAACGGAAGAAGCTTATGTTAAGACGAAGGAGAAGGTTGATAGTTTTAAAGCTGGTTTTGGAACAATCCTTCTTTTTACTGATCAGGCAATCGTTGATCAGAACAAAGAACAATTTAGTTTATACGCTGACAATTTCCAAGATTGGTCGGAACAAGGTTTAGGTGGTGCACAGCTCAGTATTTGGGCAGCTTTGGCTGAAAACAAGATCGGTGCAAGCCTGCAACATTACAATCCCTTGATTGATAGTCAGATCAAAGAAACATTTAATGTTCCCGAAAATTGGGTTTTACGTGCAGAAATGCCATTCGGATCGATTGAAGCTCTACCTGGGGACAAACAGTATGTTGCTGACGATCAGCGTTTCAAGGTTATTGAAGATTAGCCTTTTAAAAAATTGATAGAGAGAATGGAGTTTCAAAGTTTCTGAGCTTGAGAGATAAGCATATCGCATCATTTTTAACTATGGTGTAAAAATAGGAGTTTTACTGCTAAAGTTTTAATTGTCGAAGTATTTTATTCGTATAATGTAAGGTAAAACAGGGTTGGACCAAAGACGTATAGTTTGGTCCAACCCTGTTTTATGCAATTTTATTTTCCATATTAACGTTCTTTAAAGCAACCATATCAAGCAAATAATTTGAAGAAAAGCTATCCTTCTTCTGCAATAATCGGTGTTTCTTGTTTATCGACGTATTGTGCGGAGAGTGGATGTGCGTAAAGACCTTCGCCTTTTTTATCAATAAATATTCCAAGTTCAGAGATATCCTGCATTGCTTTTTCGACGGTTTCTTTGTTCAAATTGTTATTAATATAATTTAAACGCAAATGGTGTTTTATTTGACCGGTTTGACCAGTAAAAACTAAGTCTAGTTGTTTCATTTTAAAACCTCCTTAAAGGCTATAATTTAGGCACCAATATTATTAATAGTCGTTAATTTAAGTTCATCCGTTGATGTTCCCGTCAATAAAGATAATATTTTGCCGAATTCAACGATTTCTTGATCGGTAACAGCAGACTTAATATTGTTGAAGCTGCGTTTACGTTTTTCACCATCAGTTGAAACAGATATAGTATTTAAACTGTTTTTGATCCACGTTGTGCTCATTTGAATGACCCCTTCCAACATGCTCCATAATTTTTGTAAGTGTCGCGACTTCTTACAACTTTAATAACGGAGCAAAAAATAAAAGCGTAAAGGAAATTTATTTTTAAAAACAAATCAGAACTGCAAAAAAAACACCCCCGCCTCGTTGATCAAGGAAACTAGGTGTGCTTGTTAAGATTAAAAATTGTTATCTAATGTACATTTCGTGGAATTTGGAAATGTAATTGGCGGGTAGCTGAAGCCCTTTTTCTAAATAGTTATTGAATGCCCCATAACGCTGTTTCACCAGATCGAAGGCATGCGCAAGATAGGCAGCTTTAACGTTGAGCGAGACATCTAACGCAGCCAGTTTTTCTGGTGACAGAGTTTTCTGAAAACGTGCTAGAATTTCCGCGTTTTCTTTTTTACGCGCTTCGTTCGTCAGGAGATAATCTTCAAAAATATCAGTTTCTGAGACACCTGCAATTTTTAAAAGGAGAGCAGCTGCAAATCCGGTTCGGTCTTTGCCAGCAAAACAATGAAAAACGATAGGATCAGCGTTGTTTAAAATCTCAATTAAAAATTGATGATATCCTTTCTGCGAAGAGGGACTAAGCACAAGTTCGGAGTAGACAGAAAGCATATGTTCTTCAATGTTGGATGCAATGACCATGTTTTTTAAACTAGGATTGGCTTGTCCAGGAGAAGACATTAAGTTAATGTTTTCGTACAAAATATTTTCAATACTCGTGTCGGGACGATTGCTGATCTCTTCTGGTCTGCGAAAATCATAAATTTTTTTCAAACGGACAGTATTACTAAGAAAATTAATATTTTGGGGTTTTAAGTTGTATAGTTCTCCACTGCGAAAAAAAACACCTGCTTTTAAATGCCCATCACTTGTTTGATAACCGCCAATATCTCTAAAATTTGTGATATCGGTGTGAATAATTTCTTTTCTATGTACCACGCTTTCAGCCCCTATTTTAAGTATTTTTTTTAAATTAATTGTGCTTGCTTTCAGAAAAGATTATACAGCATAATAGACGCATTTTCTAAAAAAGTTCTTTGCAAAAATGAATAATATAAAATTTTCCAGCAAAAGTAATGGAGATGGACATTTTAACCTCACTTCTTTTTTATAGAAGGGAACACATGAAATATGGTATTCTTTGAAATAAGCTAATTAGCGTAAGAAGGGGGGACAAAATGAGCATTAATGATGAGATATATTTAGCCATCCTTCATCTTTTGGAGGAAAAAGGGCCTGCTTTTACAACTGAGGAGCTTGCATCGGAGCTTAAGGTTAGCAAAAGAACTATTTATAAAATGTTTGGCAGTAAGGAAATGATCATTGACAAAGCAATTGATTTTGTTTTTAAAGACATATGTCTTGATGATAACGGTACAGCTCAAAAAGAGAGGTTTTCTTCAGATGAAATGCTGCAGAGGTATCTTATTGAGTTCCATGGGACAGAGCATGTAGATAAGATAATTAAGCATGCAAAGACTTTAGAAAAAAGGTATCCTCAACAGTGGTCAAAATTAAATAACCGCATTGATGAGTTTGGGAAAAAACTGTACGATCTTTTTATTGTTGATCCACATGTCCGGATATTGACGGCTACAGAAAAAGCCGTCTTGCTATTGATGATACAACAGACAACACGAAAATTTCTGCAAAATAATTATCTTGTTTCAAAGGGGCTCAATTTCAAGGCAGCAATCCAAGCACTATATAAAATGATTCTTAGTGGTATATACTGTTAATCGTTTTCTGTAGAACAGAGTTAGAAAATAGCGACAAATTGAGTTCTACGCATGTTAATTTCCAAGTAGACAAACATGATATCAGATGTTTGTCTACTTGGAAATGAAATGAGATCATATAACTGCCAGAATTTTAAGTTTTGATAGAATATTTAATAATGTTGAGCGGCATTTTTTGCTTTATTCGCGATTTATTGTATAATTCTCATGCTTTTAGTAAAAAAGCATGAGAATTTTTTACATATTGGAAAGGATGAGTAAAGTGGAAATTAGACGACATGGTGAACGGGGAAAAACAAATGGCAATCCATATAATGTAGGAAAAGCTTTTCCGAGTGTTACTTTAGAGCTTGAAGAGCACGAATATATAGATGTTTCAACATTAAAGGGAAAATATATATTGATCAGTGTTGTGCCTGACATCAATACGCGAGTTTGCAGCTTATCAACGAAAAAATTCAACCAAGAAGCGGATAGTTTTGAGTATATAGATTTTTTCACTATTTCCACTAACTCTGTTGAAGAACAAAAGAATTGGTGTGCGGCTGAAGGTGTTGAAAGGATGAAGCTATTATCTGATTTTAATGGTCAGCTAGGTCGAGAGTTAGGTATATATATTGAAGAAACTAAGACCGATGCGCGCAGTATTTGGGTCTTAGATAAAGAAAGCAGAATTGTTTACCGTGAATTAATAGTTGAGCAGTCTGATGAACCTAATTATCAGAAAGCATTGCTTTTCCTAAAAGAACATGCGAAGTAGCGTTTAATTTTAAGTTTCATTTTCAGCAAAAAACATGTTAGCTCACCTGAACCTTTGTCTAAATGAATAATTTTTTTAAATGTTCCCATCGGAACTGTTTAAATTATGCATTATGCGATGCATGTTCGTTACGTTAATTATTGTGAAAGCTTTTTTCTTCATTTAATATTAATTCAGTGTTGCGTCCACGATTACATTCAGCTTGGATGGTAACGTGGGAGACATTGTATCTTTGTTTTAAAATATTCTCAATTTTAAGATAAATGCGTTCAGTCTGACTTAGAGGAAGGTCTTTCATGTTGACATGAACAGATAAAATGATTTCATTTTCATCGATTAACCAAGCATGAAGATGATGAACTCCGGTTATTTCAGGAATAGTCAACAAATCTTTTTTAATTTCCTCAAAACTTAGTTTTGGTGATGCTTCCATCAAGATGGTGAAGGTTTTGTGAACGATTGGTAGTGATTCATAAATAATATAAATGGAAACGAGAAAACTCATTAAAGGATCAACCCACTTTATATGGAAGATGATGATTAATGCTGCACTGATAATAACACCGACTGAAGCGAGGGCATCACTTAGCAAATGAAGGTAAGTGGCTCTAATATTCAAGTTATGTTTGGAATCATGATTCAATAAAATTGTTGATAAAAGGTTAGCGGCAAAACTTATGACGGCAACAATGAACATTACGCCGCCTTGAACTTCTTCTGGATGAGCAAAGCGCTTGAATGCTTCGATTAATAAAAAAGCAGAAATGACAATCAGCAAAATTGAGTTTAGGAGAGCTGTCAGAATTTCAGCACGTCGAAAACCGTATGTATTTTTTAGTGTGGGAGTTCTTTTTCCAATACGGTTAGCAAAGTAACTTAAAACAATCGAAAATGCATCACTGAAATTGTGAAACGCATCCGAAAGTAACGATAGGCTGCCAGATAAAAGCCCGCCCGCTAGCTCAAATAAAGTTATTATAATATTTAATAAGGTAACTAATAAAAAGCGTCTGCCAGTCTGAACATTGTGATTTTCCATATAGAAGTCTCCTAAGTATTGTTTTGTATATGAACATATGCTCATATCACGATTAAACTATAGCATCGAACCTAAAAAAACGCAATAGTCTGTCACGGGTGTTTTGGAAAAAGACATCAAAAAAATTATTAAAAATGTATAAAAAGAAGAAAGATACTTTTAATCATGGTAATATAATAATTATCATTGAAAACTAATTTTAAAGCTAACGCTGGCTAAATGATTCAGGAGGAAAAAGGAAATGGCTGAGAGAGAAAAAGTCAATGCAGCACATTTGATCGTACAATGTCTTGAAAATGAAGGAGTTGAATATGTTTTCGGAATCCCTGGAGAAGAAAACATACATTTGGTTGATGCGTTGAACGAATCTGACAAAATTAAATTTATATTAACTCGTCATGAACAAGGTGCTTCTTTCATGGCTAGCACCTATGGCAGGTTGACTGGTATGCCGGGTGTCTGCCTCGCCACCCTAGGGCCGGGGGCAATTAATTTGATGCTCGGTGTAGCTGATGCAGAAACAAATTCAACACCACTTGTTGCTATTAGTGCCCAAGGTGGATTAGCCCGTCTGCATAAGGAATCACATCAAGTGATAGATCTTGTTGCAATGTTTAAACCAATTACACAATATGCTGACATGATATTAACTCCGCAAGCGGTGCCTGAAATGGTGCGTAAGGCTTTCTCAACAGCTAAGCGAGATCGTCCAGGGGCTTCATATTTGGCAATTCCGCAAGACATCGAAGAAACACCGATTCGGGGGCAGGTTAAACCGTTAGAAATTGATCCGATTTCTGTCACTCAGCCTACAGCATCTGATATTGACAAGGCGATTAAACTAATCGCAGCGGCGAAAAGGCCTGTGATTTTAGCGGGTGATGGTGTTTTATGGAAACATGCCGAACAGGAAGTCAGGGAATTAAGTGAAGAGCTGCAGATCCCTGTAGCTACAACCTTTATGAGCAAAGGAATAATTTCCGATCGGCACAAGAATTCGCTTGGCGTAGTAGGTTTTATGCGGCGTGATTATGAAAATTTTGCGATAGATGAGGCAGATTTAATAATTTCGATTGGATTCTCAATCCAGCAATTTGATCCTCAAAAAATAAATCCGCAAAGAGACAAAAAAATTATCCATATTAACATGTTCCGCCAAGACGTTGATAGTCATTACAATGTGACATTGAATATCATTGCGAATATTCGTGCTAGCTTACAGGCTCTTTTACAAGCATTAAAAGCACAGGAAATGCATTTCAGTCATCGTACAGCTGAAATTAGAGAGTTGATTCACGCTGAACTTGTTAGCGGTAAGGAAAGCAATGCTGTCCCCTTAAAACCCCAGACGGTTGTTTATGCTACTAGGAAGGTTTTACCTGACGATGCAGTAGTTCTAGTTGATACAGGTGCTGTCAAAATGTGGATGGCTCGTTTGTATCAGACATACTTATCAAATACTTGTTTGATAGATAACGGATTATCTACAATGGCGTGGACATTGCCGGGAGCGATTGGAGCAAAGTTGGCCCGACCCGACAAAGTCGTTGTTGCGGTAATGGGAGATGGTAGCTTTCTGATGAATTCACAAGAAATAGAAACAGCGGTTCGGGAAAATTTACACCTTGTGATTGTGATTTGGGAAGATGCTTCATATGGACTGATCAAATGGAAGATGGATATGGAGATCGATCATCATAATGGAGTCGATTTTGATAATCCTGACTTTGTTAAATACGCGGAGAGCTTTGGAGCAATCGGGATGCAAGTTAAAAAGCCAGGAGAATACCTTGAGTTTTTGGAGACAGCTGTTACTGCCAAGAAAGGTGTTTTTGTTATTGCGGTGCCTGTTGATTATCGTGAAAATATGAAGTTGATCGACAAACTTGGGAATACTACTGTTCGTATTTGATCCCAAAGCTATTTGACAAGGGGATAGGCACAGCTTACCATGTAAGATATGTTTTAATTGAATTATTTTTTTATATTTGGGCGTTGATGAGAAGAGTAGATGCAGAAACAGTGTTCAGCGACTGCCGATGGTGAAAGGGCAGACTGAGTATGCATTGAAGATGAACTCGGAGCTAGGTATTTAGTGCAAGCTGATTGCCCGTGAGGATACGATATCTTCCTAGATGTAATATTGTTTTATATCAGTGAGGTTAAAATTAATTTAACGAATTTGGGTGGTACCACGAAGAGAGCTCGTCCCTATACTTATAGGGATGGGCTTTTTTATATTAAATGACGGTTGATAAGACTGTAAATTTTGGGAGGTTTTAAGATGCAGAAACAGAATGATAATAGTTTAAAACGCAAAATGGAAGCACGCCATTTACTGATGATCTCATTAGGTGGTGTTATCGGTACAGGACTATTTTTAAGCTCAGGGTACACGATTCATGAGGCTGGACCAGTAGGGGCTATTTTGGCATATGGCATTGGAGCTGTTGTGGTTTACTTGGTAATGTTATGTCTTGGTGAACTGGCAGTTGCAATGCCACAGACGGGATCTTTTCATGTTTATGCGGATAAGTTTATTGGACCAGGGACTGGGTTTACAGTGGCAATTTTGTATTGGCTGACATGGACCGTGGCATTAGGTTCTGAGTTCACGGCTGCCGGATTGATAATGCGTACTTGGTTTCCACATTCGCCGACATGGATTTGGAGTCTGCTCTTTATGATTGTAATTTTCACGTCGAACGCATTGTCGGTCCGCTTTTTTGCAGAAACAGAATTCTGGTTTTCAAGCATTAAGGTTATTGCTATTATTGCTTTTATTGTTATTGGAGGGCTTGCAATTTTTGGTATTATTCCGATAAAAGGCTATTCACATGCCCCACTTTTTAAAAACCTTTACGGAGAGGGTCTGTTTCCAAATGGTTTCAAAGGTGTTTTTACCACAATGTTGACAGTTAATTTTGCTTTTTCAGGAACAGAATTGATCGGAGTAACTGCGGGAGAAACTAAAGATCCTGAGAAAAATATTCCTAAAGCGATTAGAACAACACTATTAAGACTCGTAATTTTTTTCATTGGCAGTATTGTCGTGATGGCTGCGTTGATTCCTTGGAAGCAAGCAGGTGTTGAACAGAGCCCATTTGTCTTGGTTTTTAAAAGTATAGGATTGCCCTTTGCAGGGGACCTGATGAATTTTGTTGTTTTAACGGCTATTTTATCAGCAGCTAATTCTGGATTATACGCATCAACGAGAATGTTATGGTCGCTGGCGCACGAAAAAATGATACCAGCACATTACGCGAAAACGAACAAACGGGGAGTCCCTATGACTGCTTTACTTGTTAGTATGGTAGGAGGTGTTTTAGCCTTAGTATCAAGTGTGGTAGCAGCGTCAACAGTTTATCTTGTACTTGTTTCAATTTCAGGATTGGCAGTAGTTATAGTTTGGATGGCAATTGCTCTTTCTGAAATTAATTTTAGAAAGCAATGGTTGAAAAGTGGACATACAGTTGCAGAATTGAAGTTCAAAACTCCGTGGTATCCGCTTCTTCCTTGGATAGCATTTATTATGAGTTTACTTTCATGTGTGCTGATTGTTTTTGATCCAACTCAACGATCAGCGTTGTTTTATATGATACCGTTCCTAATAGTTTGTTACGCTGTGTATTATGGGAAAAAAGCTTGGAAAAACAAAAACAAAAATAAAAAAAAAAATACTGATTTTGACTAAAATGAATGTTATTTATTAGAAATCAATTTTGGCAAAGAAAACCGATAAAATTTATTGGAGGCGGAATATATGAATATTATTGCGAGAAATTTAAAAAACAAACCAGTATTAGTTGTTGATGGGGCTATGGCGACAGAATTAGAGAAAAAAGGAATAAATACTGTTAACGATCTTTGGTCTGCTAATGCTTTAATTAATGCTCCAGAGAAAGTAACTGCAGTCCATCGCAGTTATTTTGAGGCTGGAGCAGATATTGCAATTACGAATACTTATCAAGCTAATGTGGTAGCTTTCGAAAAAAGAGGATTAAGCCATTCTCAGAGTGAGGACCTAGTTGTTCAGGCTGTTCGCTGTGCACAGGAGGCACGTGCAGATTTCTATAAGACACTAACCTCGCAACAGCGTTCTTTAAGAGAGTTGTTAGTAGCAGGCAGTGTGGGCCCATATGGCGCTTATTTAGCAGACGGAAGTGAGTATACAGGCCGATATTCACTGACCGAAGAGGAATATCAGTCTTTTCATTACTCCCGTTTGTCTTTATTAAACAAAGCTGGAGTTGACCTCTTTGCAATTGAAACGCAACCTAACTTTGCTGAAAGCAAGGCACTTGTTGATCTTGTAGTTGAAAAATTTCCCAAAAAATCAGCATGGCTATCATTCAGTATTAAAGATAGCAGCCATCTATGTGATGGAACATCTTTGAAAGAAGCCATAAAGTATTTTGAAAAATATGAACAAGTAGCTGCTATTGGCATTAACTGCATTGCACTGGAAAAAGTTGAAGCAGCAATCAAAAATATCAAAAAAGAAACAAACAAACCAATTATTGTCTATCCTAACAACGGTGATCGATATGATCCACAAACAAAAACTTGGAGAACCAACCCGAATTCTGCAACATTTAGTGAACTGGTACCAGTATGGAAGGCGGCGGGAGCAAGATTGATTGGCGGTTGTTGTCGTTCAAATCCAGACGATATCAAGGAAATTGCAGATGCGATAAAAGACTAAACTAATATTTAAACTTTTAAAAAGGTAGTAGTTTCTAAACGAAGCACTAGTAAATAAAGACACAAAAAAAATTAGTTATAAAAACATTGTGAATTTAGGAATAAAATAGACATTTGTAAAAACTGTTTTTAATTATAGGTTTAAAAAATATCAGCAAATTTTTATTTATTTTATGCTGATATTTTATTTTTATTAAATCTAATCCTTTATTATCAAGGCTTTTTTGACGAATATTAAAATATTTAATAGCCACTAAGGTGTTTGACTATATGGCTTTTCAACCACTATTATACAGTTGTTAAATGTTTAACAAAGTCGTTAAAGATGATTTTATGAATAGTTTTTTTAGCATAGTATGTAGTTTTTTTCACAACACAAGGAGGAAGTAAAATGCCAGAATATCGTGTAGAAGAAGATACATTAGGGCCAGTAAAAATTCCAGCAACGGCTCTTTGGGGACCGCAGACGGAACGCAGTCGAAATAATTTTTCAACAGGTCAATTCATGCCTTTAGTAGTTATCCGTGCTTTGCTACAGATTAAAAAAGCAGCAGCTCAAGCAAATGAAGAATTGGGACAGCTTCCGGTTCAAAAGGCGGGATTGATAACCAAAGCCATCGATGAATTACTAGCGCTAGATGATGAAGAACTGCGCAAGGATTTTCCTTTAAGAGTCTATCAAACCGGTTCTGGAACACAGACTAATATGAATACAAATGAAGTTATTGCGAATAAAGCTGCTGAAATTGATTCAAAAATTAAAATTTTACCTAATGACGATGTTAATCATGGGCAAAGTTCAAATGATATTTTCCCGACAGCGATGAATATTACCGCTAGCACAGCAGTAGCTGGACTTGAAAAAGCGGCGCAGCATCTGATCGATGAACTGAAGGAAAAGCAAAAGCAATATTGGCACACAGTTAAAATTGGACGGACTCATCTTCAGGACGCGACTCCGTTGACTTTTGGACAAGAGGTTAGCGGCTGGGTTAGCATGCTAGAGCACGATTTAGACTATTTGAAAAAATTGGATCATACACTGCTTGAGTTGGCGATGGGTGGAACGGCTGTTGGAACTGGCTTGAATGCAGCTCCAGGATTTGCGGACGACATTGCGAAACGTATCAGCAATGTTTATGGACAAAGTTTTACCGCTGATGGTAATAAGTTCTATGGACTCGCAGCACATTCTAGTTTGAATGTTGTTCATGGAGCATTAAAAACGTTAGCCAGTGATTTAATGAAGATTGCGAACGATGTTCGTTTCCTTGCTAGCGGTCCACGAGCGGCTTATGGCGAATTGAATATCCCTGCTAATGAGCCGGGATCATCTATTATGCCGGGCAAGGTAAATCCTACACAAGCCGAAGCAATCACAATGGCAGCTGTCCGAGTTATGGGAAATGATGTTGTGGTTACAATGGCATCTTCACAAGGAAACTTTGAAATGAATGTCTACAAACCTGTTTTGATAGATGCATTTCTTGAATCGGCAGAGTTGCTGCGTGGGACGATGGAAAGTTTTGCAGATCGCTTAATTCATGGATTAACTGTCAATGAGAAGAGAATGCAAGAGTTGGTGGACAACTCATTGATGACTGTGACAGCTCTTTCGCCACATATTGGTTACCATGACAGTGCAAAAATTGCACAAGCAGCTGACGAAGCTGGAAGTACTTTGAAAGAAGCTGCGCTTAAATCTGGCAAAGTAACATCAAAACAATTCGATGAATGGGTCAATCCTTTGAAAATGACTAATGTTGATCAACAGTGAAAAACGATTTTTTAATCACGGGGTGCAAGTTGCTTTGATAAAAAGAAAGGTTTTGTGTAATGGAAACGTTAAAATTTATTGCAATAGTTGGAACTAATGCCAGTTTTTCGTTTAATCGCTTTTTGCTAGATTATATGCGGGAAAGGTATAGCGAACAATCTGAAATAGAAGTTCGAGAAATAAGAGATATTCCACTGTTTAATGAAGACATGATGGAGAATCCGCCCCAGTCTGTTCTTGAATTAATTGAAAAAGTCGACGAAGCTGATGGAGTTATTTTTGCTACTCCAGAATATGACCATGCAATTCCAGCCGCATTAAAAAGCGTACTTGAATGGTTATCATCAGTCGCACATCCGTTATTGCATAAACCTGTCATGATTGTCGGCGGGTCGTATGGGGTTCAAGGAACAGTTCGTGCACAAATTAATTTGCGTCAGATTTTAGATGCTCCTGGAGTAATGGCGGATATTCTTCCCGCAAATGAGTTCATGCTGGGCACAGTTAAGAATAAGCTTAACCAAGATGAAGGAATAACACACGAAAAAACAGCTGCTTTTTTGGACCAATGTTTTGCTAATTACATTAATTTTGTGAATGATCACAAGCTGTGCCAAACAAAGTTGATGGAGAAGGAGGAAGTGTAGATGGGAGAAAAATTTGTTTTTGTGCCGACACCGCTTGAAAAGCTTCATGATGAATACGATACAATCGTGATTGGTTCAGGGAGTACGGGATTGGTCAGCGCCATTCAAGCGCATGAATTGGGATTAAAACCAGTTATTTTAGAAAAAATGGATAAAATCGGTGGAAATACTAATCGTGCTTCTTCTGGGATGAACGCTGCTGAGACAAATGTTCAGTTTCAGCATGGGGTTATCGATAATTTTGAAGATTTTTACCGTGAGACATACCACGGTGGCGGTAAATTGAATGATCAAAAGCTATTGTCTTACTTTGTATCGCATGCTGCATTGGCAGTGGATTGGTTAGCTGACCATGATATTAGGCTTGATGATTTAACCATCACAGGTGGAATGAGCAAGATGCGCACTCATCGTCCAGCAAGCATGGCGCCGATTGGAGCTTTTTTGATCAAAAAACTGCTAAAAATCATTCAACAACAGAACATTCCGCTTTTTACAAAAGTCGAGGTTACGTCGTTAAGGAAGAATGATGCTGGAAAAATTGTTGGAGTTGATACTCGTCTCCCAGATGGAAGTAAACGAACAATAAATAGCAAAGCTGTAGTTTTGGCGACTGGGGGCTTTGGTGCATCCAAAGATATTATTAGGAGATATCGTCCGGATCTAGCAGGGTATAAGACAACTAATCAGCCTGGAGCGACAGGAGATGGTTTGGAACTAGCAGAGAGCATAGGAGCAGAATTAGTTCAAATGAATCTAATTCAAGTTCATCCTACTGTTCAGCAAGACAATCCGCACACATATTTGATCGGCGAGGCCGTTCGTGGTGAAGGAGCAATTTTGATCAACGATCAAGGAAAACGTTTCGTAAATGAGCTGGGTACACGCAAGATAGTCTCTAATTCAATCGTTGATTTGCCAGAGAAAAGTGCTTATTTGATTTTCGACCAAAGTGTGAGAGATCGGGTTAAAGCAATTGAGTTTTATGACCATATCGGCTTAGTTGTGACAGGAGAAAGTATCCGTGAATTGGCAGAAAAAATAAATATAGATTCGGACTCCTTGGAGCAGACTATAAATGACTGGAACGAAGCAGTGGTGGAAAAAATGGATAAGCATTTTGAACGGACAACAGGAATGAATCGCGGAATTGCTAAAAAACCGTTTTTTGCGATCCATATTGCACCGGCTATTCATTACACGATGGGTGGAATTCATATTGATACCAAGACTCGTGTTCTGGATGGCAATGGAAATATTATGCCAGGCCTTTTTGCTGCTGGTGAAGTTGCTGGTGGATTACACGGGAACAACCGAATTGGTGGCAATTCGATATCGGAAACAGTCGTTTTTGGACGACAGGCGGGACAGCAATCAGCAGAGTACATTTTAAATAATCATTGATATTTTTAGTGTGTAGGCGGTTCCTTTTTAAGGTTGTTGATTAACATTAAGGAGAGCATAAATTATGCAGTCTTTAGAGAAGATTCAATATAAAAAATTTCTTATACCCCTTTTGACAGGTTTAGTGTTATGGCTTGCGACTCCACTGCGACCTGAAACCCTGTCGGTTGCTGCTTGGCATATGTTTGCACTTTTTGTCGCAACAATTATTGGATGCATCACACAACCGTTGCCGATCGGAGCGGTTGCAATTATTGCATTCACTTTAACAACACTAACTAAAACAGTTCCCATCGATAAAGCAATTACAGGTTTTGGCAACGCAAGCATCTGGTTGATTGCTATGGCATTTTTTATTTCGCGTGGATTTATCAAAACCGGACTAGGACGAAGAATTGCCTTTATTTTTGTGCGGACTTTCGGGAAAAAAACTTTAGGTTTAGCCTACTCGCTAATCGGGGTTGACCTGATTTTAGCTCCAGCTACGCCAAGTAACACTGCTCGTGCTGGAGGAATTATGTATCCGATTATTAAATCTTTGGCACAGGTCTTTGGATCGGATCCTAAAAACAAAACGGAGCGTAAAATGGGGTCTTTCCTGATTTTTTCTGAGTTTCATGGCAACACGATTACCTCAGCAATGTTTTTGACAGCGATGGCGGGAAATCCTTTGGCTCAATCATTAGCTAAAAGCAATCATGTTAATTTGGAATGGATGAACTGGTTTCTGGCGGGCATCATTCCAGGCTTGATTTCACTGATATTAGTACCATTTATTATTTATAAGATGTATCCGCCACAGATCAAAGCTACCCCTAATGCGCGTGAATGGGCTAACAAGCAGCTTGCAAAAATGGGAAAGGTCACGCTTCCTGAAAAAATTATGACAGCAGTATTTGTTGTTGCGCTGATTCTTTGGATTACTGGCAGTTTCATTCACGTGGATGCGACCTTAACAGCTTTTATTGCCTTAGCGTTGCTATTGATAACAGGTGTTTTATCATGGCAGGATGTTTTACATGAGACAGGTGCATGGAATACATTGACTTGGTTCTCAGTTCTTGTAATGATGGCTACAGAATTGAATGAGCTTGGATTTATCCCCTGGTTAAGCAAAACGATTGCTAATTCACTCAGCGGATTGAATTGGTATATTGTTTTAGTGATTTTGGTTATAGCGTTCTTTTACAGTCATTATCTGTTTGCGAGCGCAACCGCTCATATTAGTGCGATGTATAGCGCTTTATTAGCTGTTGCGATATCTGCTGGAGTGCCAACGATGCTGGCAGCCTTGATGTTAGGTTTTTTTGGGAACCTATTTGCATCGACGACCCATTATTCTTCCGGCCCAGCGCCAATTTTATTTGGATCAGGTTATGTCAAACAAGCTGAATGGTGGAAGATGAATGCTATTCTGGGAATTATATACTTAGTAATTTGGTTAAGTGTGGGTACATTTTGGATGAAGCTCATTGGGATGTGGTAAAATTACATTTGATAGAATGAAAGTGTGCAGCTGAAGGGGCGAACAAAGTTGAATACGAGGGACTTGGCTTATTTTCATGATTTGGTAGAGTTAAAAAACTATACTGAGGTTGCTAATAAGTTCTCTGTTAGCCAGCCGACGATTACGGTTGCAATCAAGCGGCTTGAGAATGAGTTTGGAGCTCAGTTAATCAAGCGGGACTATATTCATAATCGCTTAGTTGTAACTCGTGCGGGTGTATTACTGTTTCAGCGAGCTCAGCAGATACTTGAGAGCCTAGATTTAGCTTATAGTGAGGTGCAAAATGCCGATTCTTCAATGATTCGTTTTGGATTGCCACCCATAATCGGGACAATGTGGTTTCCATTGGTTGCCAGCGAATTATTGCATAAAGGACTTTTAGCGCATATTCAATCAATTGAGGCTGGCTCAGATCAGTTGCTCGAAAAATTAAGACAAGGAAAAATTGACGTGGCACTTTTAGGATCGATTCGTCCACTTCAGGAAAAAAAGTTGGATACCTTTTTGCTGGCAGTACATCCTTTTAAAGCTATTGTCAGTCAGAAACATCCTTTGGTGGAAAAAAGACATATTTCCTTTGTCGAGTTGAAAGGTGAAAGATTTGTCACCTTTACCAACAACTTTGTTCATCCACAAGCATTGGCAAGTTATAGTAAGTATGCTGGATTTAGACCGCAAATTGCTTTTAGTACTCCCACGTTGTCTCTCATCAAAGAATTGGTTAATGCTAATTTAGGTGTCAGTTTATTAGTCGATGATGCGATTAAGCCACAAGACCATTTGTGTAGCTTGACTTTGGACGATCCGCTTCCAGAAAAATTCAATATGTCGTTGGTTGTACGTAAAAGCTTTTTGCCTAATAAAACTCAACAAGAGTTTATCAGTGTATTGTTTAAACTCAAAAATTTAATTGAGACGAAAGCTTATTAAAGTTTAGAGACAGCTTTTTAGAATTGCAGTAAATAATGATAATAAAAGAAGGATTTGATTATTCGAAGTTCGAATGGATCAAATCCTTCTTTATTAGTTTTTATAGAAATCAGCATCAAAATTCTGCAATAGGATAAGAAATTTTTACCGATTATTTGGTTTGTTGACGTGTATGTTCAGCTAAATGGACAAGATGTGTCAGAAAGGCATGAGTGGTAGCTTCATAATGGTATTTACGTCCAAGCTTTACCAAATAACCATTGATGTAATCAACTTCAGTTGGTCGATTGTGTGACATGTCCTGATACATAGAAGGATAGTGCAAGGGATTAGCGACAGTTGAAACGTAATTAACGCTTTCCAACTCTTGCTGTCGAGTGTTGAGCATTTGGATGCCAGCACGTTCACAGACATCGTATGCTTCATTAATCAGTTGCTTGCTTAATTCGTCTGCACCAGGATAGCTTGCAAACTCACCCATTGTAATTTCAAACAATGTGCACAGAGTATTAACAACAGAGTTGAAGACGACTTTAGCCAACAACGTACCCATGAAATTGGTCGTGAGATTAGGGTTGAACTGAGCTTTAGAGAGTTCGTTAACAATTTTGTGTGTTATATCATCTGGCTTTTCAGTGTAGTTCGCTAGATTCATTGTGCCCGCACCGCGTGCCCCGATAAAATCAACATCTCCAGGTCCATTTAAAACCGTAGCAACAAGAGCAGTTCCGGCGACAATTTTCTCTGGTTTGAAGTATTGAAGCAGTTTTTCAACGTGTCCCATTCCATTCATACAAGTTAAGACATATTGTTTATCATTGAAAGCATGCTCCATGCGTTTCAAGAAAGCAGCAAGATGCATCTGCTTGTCAAAAACGACCCAGACATCGGGATTACCTTTGTATTCCTCAGGGTAATACATTTTAACAGGCACAAGATGCCGATCTTTGTGATCACGTGAAACGAAGACGCCACCTTGTTGCCGGACCTTTTCAACATTTGGTTCCCAAGTATCTACAAACTCAACTTCATTACCTGCCTCCTGCAACAAAACACCATAACGGTAACCCATGGCACCAGAACCTACAATTGTGAATTTCATAAATATTACCCCTTTCGAAAAAGTTAGTGACAGTAAATAAAAATAATAGAAGTAAATAAAAAAACGCCTCCAGATAAAAATATCTAAAGGACGCTTTCGCGTGGTACCACCTCTGTTCGCTCATCTAGGATGAACCTCTTGTTCGAACTAAGAATCAATTCGTCAGCACAATAATGGGTGCTCCCCACCGCAATTTAATTAATCACCGATTTTTGGTTGCAGCGCTCCAAGATGATTGATAATACATTCAAAGACGCCTGCTCTCACCAAACCAGGTTCGCTTAATCTATCGGATGAATTATCACTTCTTATCCTCGCGTTTACTCTCATCACTTTTTAATATGTTTGTAGTCTAACGCAATCATGTTAGATAGTCAATATTTTTTTGGGAAAATATTTTATTTTTATTACTGATAGGTTGAGCTTTGTGCAAAAGGCGGATTCAACAAACTTATGTTTTAAATAACAAACAGATTAAAATAGAATTAGCAAAATTCCTTGACATGAACGTGTTGCAGGGGGTAAACTTATGTCAATATTTAAGAGGCTTTTTAGGATTGAAAGAGTAGAGTGATAGTTTTGCTTAGAGAGTACCATTATGGTGAGAAGGTACGAAAACTATCACTCAAAAGTTTGATTCGATGTTTTCGTTTCTCGAGGCGAATGGGTGGCATCCATTATTATGCAGATATATCATTAGTTGATACATGTTGAGGAATTATTCGTGAGGATAATTCGAAAAAGGTGGTACCACGCGGAAGCGCCCTTTGGTTGAAAAGCCAATGGTGCTTTTTTGTTTGTCAAAAATAGGATAAGGAGTGATAGTTATGAAGTACGGGATTATTGGAGCAGGAGCAATGGGGTATCGTTATGGAGTTATGCTTCAAGAAAATGCAAAAGTAGAAGTCGATTTTATTGATACATGGGAACCAAATGTTGAAAAAGTTAGAGAGCAGGGCGGGGTATCTGTGGCACGTGACCATAAGAATAGACGGATTGTGCCAATCAATATTTTTTATCCTGAGGAATACCAAGGACATCCTGATATTTGGATTATCTTCAAAAAACAGATGCAGCTTGATAAGGAATTGAAACGCGATTCAGCTGCAGGAATTTTTCACAAGGATCAATATGTTTTTTCCGCAATGAACGGGATGGGACATTTTGAGAAAATTGCAAAATATTTTCCAGCTGAGCATATTATCTGTGGGACAGCAATGATAGCGACACGCCTTGATGGACCAGCGGATGTCGATTTTATGGGTGCTGAAGGCACAGAAGAAATGCATGTAGCACAGTATGTTGGAACTAAACCAGCGGAAGTTACACAGAAGATGATGAATGATTTCAAAACGGCAATGCTTAATCCAATTTTTGCCGAAGATTATTTAGGAATGTGTATGTCAAAGGTTGTTTTTAACGCAGTTGTCAACACTTTGTGTACAATGTTTGAGGTACAAATGGGGCAATTCATTGAGTATGAAGGAGTTCCTGAGATGGCGCGTCAATTGTTCAATGAAGCTTATGATGCGTGCGAACGTGCGGGAATCCATCTGATTGAAACACGTCAACAAGAAATTGATTCAGTGACGACGGTCAGTCATGCATACAAGTACCACTACCCATCAATGTATCAGGATTTTTCCAAAGGGCGGCCAACTGAAGTTGATTATATTAATGGATATATTGCAAAAATAGGGCGCGAAAATGATTACGTGTGCCGAACTCATGAGTTTGCTACTCATCAGGTTCACTTGGCGGAATTGATGCGTAAATATCATCAAAAATAGTAATAATAATTTTCTAAGATATGGACTCCTAAATTTTTAACATTTTGAAAAACAACTGGGCTAGGAACAATTTTTTGTTCCTAGCCCAGTTGCAGCTATTAATGTTATTTAAATTTAATTTAGAAAAACTATTTGAGCGCTTCGGTAATTGCTTTATTAAAAGCCGGTAAATCATCCGGTGTGCGACTGGTAATCAGCTTATGATCAATTACAACTGGAGCGTCTTTCACTACTGCGCCAGCGTAATACAGGTCCGGTTGGACTGATAAATAAGACGTCATTGTACGGCCCTTAACCAATCCTGTTTGAATGAAGAGTTGTGGCCCATGACAAATTGCAAAAACATTTTTATCTGCAAGCAAAAATTTTTTAGTGAAATCAACAAAATCCTGATCTGAACGTAATTGATCTGGAGAAAAGCCGCCTGGGATTAGTAAACCATCGAAATCAGCAGGATCTGCATCTTTAATTGATTTATCGATAGGAATTTCAGCCCCGTGTTTTCCGGTTATTGATTTTTCCCCCGCAAAACTAATTGTAACAACTTCGTGGCCTTCCTTTTTTAAAGCATCGACAGGGGATGTATATTCAATATCCTCGACTAAGTCCGTGACGACAACTGCAATTTTACTCATAAAACATCCTCCTATAATATATTTTTTAAGGTCTAGCCTTCTGTTACAATATAACAAGGATCATTTTAACGTACAATTTATTGGCTTGAGGAATGATTCATCTAAGGAAAAGGTTGGGAAAGAAAATGAGCAGAAGGAAAAAAAGAAAAACTGTTTTACCAGGTGCTGTTGTAGTTGTCTTGCTATTGATCTATATGATCACACAGCCAAATCAGCTTTTAAAAAATAATACGTATGATACATCAACATCAACTTCAAAGTTAAAGAACGGTGTTAAGGACGTAGCTGCCGAAAAACTAGTCAATTTAAATTTTCACTCTGGCGATACACCAGTAGTGACAGTCAATGATAATAAAAGTACTCTTCAGATGGATGATTGGAAAAGGAATATGGTAGTTTATAGTCCGTTAGATAATTTGAATCGGACATCGAGTGCTAATACTGCGTATCTAGAGTCGAGAAATGTTGTCGATGATGAACAAAGAACGCGGCAGTATGTTCGCCCGACAGGCTGGCACCAAAAAATGGAGAATGGAGAAGCTATTTTAAACCGTGGTCACTTAATTGCGTATTCTATCTCGGGAGGAATTAGTCAGAACGGAGATTATGATAAATCTCTGCAAAGCGGAGATCAAAATAATCCTAAAAATCTTTTTACCCAGACATCTTTTTCTAATCAGCGGCTGCAGACTATCTATGAAAAAAAGGTGCGCGATGCTTTGAGAAAAGGACATAAAGTTATCTATCAGGTTCAACCGCTTTTCAGGAACCAAGAATTAATGGCACGTGGCGTACATATGCAGGCTCTGTCTGATGATGGGTCTTTGAACTTCAATGTCTATCTGTTTAACGTTCAACCTAGATATGTCTTTGATTATCAGACCGGCCGTTCGACTAGAAACGCTGCCTTTCAGGTTTCATTACCGGAAAATTTTACATCATAAAAAAAATAAGCTAAACAACTAATTTGTAACTTAGTGTTAAATGACATAAAATGACGGCGGAAGCGTAGTTTATAGAAGTAGAGATTGTTTGGAGGTGCAGTAAATGAAAATAGGTTTTATTGGTGGTGGGCATGTAGCCCAAGTATTAGCGAAGCTCTTTATTAATGAGGGGCATACTGTAGTTTTGACAAATAAACATGGCTTAGAGAAATTAAAACCTGTGATAGATCGTTTGGGTTCGCAGGCTCAAGCGGGTAATCTGGCAGAAGTTGCTAGACAGGATCTGATTGTTCTAGCAGTACCTTATAAGGCTGTTTTTGAAATAGATGACCAGTTTTTAAAGGGCAAAGATGTTATTGATGCTACCAATTATTTTCCACACCGTGATGGCGATATCGAAGAACTGCGTGAACATCAAAGCGGGACAAGCGAGTTAGTAGCAGAGCATTTTAAAGGTGCCAATGTTGTTAAAGCGTTTAATTCAATTCCGGTCGCTGATTTAGCAAGCTTGGTGTCCTCTAAGGACAGCGCGAAGAAAGTTGCCTTGCCTCTTGCAGGTGATGATTCAGAGCTGAAGAAAAAGGCTGCAATGTTAATTAGCCAAATTGGTTTTGTTCCTTACGACGTGGGCAGTCTCGCAGACAGTAATAAAATGCAGTCAGATACACCGGTGTTCTTATTCATTGGGAGTGAAGAAGCATTGTCCAAAAAAATCAACGGATAGCTTTAAAGCTGAGCTGTTTTTTTGAAAAAATTGCATATGAATAAACGGACTGCAGCGAAACTGATGTTTTGTTGTGGTCTTTTTATTCTATGTAGCTGGGTACACAGTTAGTGGAGAATTGATTTGTCAGCAATGTTTTGAAAAAACGAAAATGCTCATTTCTTGCATAATTTAGGGATAAAGATCATGATATTCCCTGTAGGTGGTGTGGAGAGTAGGCGTAGGAAAGTTATAGTAAGGTGAAACGTCTTCTAAAAACACACCAATAATTTAGGATCAGCAAAGGAATGATCAAAATGGCAGATTTCTTTATTGAGACAAAAAAAGCGAGTTCGCAGCTTCCTCAAAATGATAGGCCTAAAATGTTTATGTTTGGTGTCCCAAGTTATACAAATATGGGAGATCAAGCTGTTTCCTTGGCCTCAAGGATATTCTTTGAAAAAGAGTTTCCGGATTACCAGTACATTGAAATTATGGATTACGACAATGACGTGGGCATCAAGGCGGTAAAGAAAGTTATTACCAAGCAAGATATTGTTGGCTACGTTGGTGGCGGGAATATGGGAAACTTGTATATAGATATTGAAAAAGATCGGCGTGCTGTTTTTAGCACATTCACGGATAATTTAACCATTTCATTTCCACAATCAATTCATTTTGAGAAGACAGCTTATGGTGAAGATGAAAAAAAATTGAGCCAAGAGGCATATAATAAAAATCACAATTTGGTTTTGTTGGCTCGGGATGCTCAAAGCTATCGGCGAATGCAGAAAACTTTCAAAAACAAGGTTGTTTTAACACCGGATATGGTTCTCTATCTAACGCCTAGAATTTCTGATGTTAAACGTTCAGGAGCACTATTCGTTTTGCGTCATGATGGGGAAAAAATTTTGGATGAATCATTTATAGAATCTCTAAAAACTATTTTAGAGAAACACTATTCTCTGGCGCGAACGGATACTGTGCTAGAAACGCCGACTAAAATTACACCGAAAACGCGTGGGAAGCTTCTTGAAGAGCAGCTGAAAAAAATAGCAAGTAAGGAATTGATCATCTCCGATCGGTTCCATGCAATGGTTTTTTCGGTTCTGACTCAGACGCCATGCCTGTTGTTTGGAAACAGCTATGGAAAAGGGAAGCATGCTTATTTTGATTGGCTGGAAAACATTAGTTGGATAAAATATAGTGATGAACGGGACATTACCAGAATCAAGATGGAACTTGACTCCATCACAGGTGCGCAAGTGCATAATTATGATCTTCATCCTAACTTCCGTCCATTGAAGCGGATTATTAAGAGTTACATTTCGGAGCGAACAACAGTTAAGTAATAAAATGAAAAATTAAAGACTTCAGACAGAAATTTCCAAATAAGAGAGTGAAACGTCAAAAAACAAGTTTGATTTTGACGCTTCACTCTCTTATTGATTTGATAATTATAATAATTTACGACTGGTGTCCGGAAATATTAGGACATTTTTTAGCATTCGACTTTAAAAAAGGTGATGTGTGGTTAGATAGGAATGTTATTTAAAATTGGATTGGTCGTAGTGATAAAAGATTGACCGCTTATTTTCCATACTCAATTTGAAGCTCCTCATTAAGCAATATTACCAAAGAAACTAAGAAGTTCTTCTTTGGTAAGCTCATTTTTTTCTTTCCCACGAACATCATATCTGACTTGCCCATCATCCAAAACAATCAAACGATTTCCATATTTTAGAGCATCATCCAAATGGTGGGTAATCATTAGGCATGTCAGTTTTTGGTCCAGAACCTTTTCATTAGTCTGTTCCATTAACTGGGTACTGGTATTGGGATCTAATGCGGCAGTGTGTTCATCAAGCAGCAGAACATCCGGGCGTCTGATTGTCGCCATAAGGAAGCTCAATGCCTGGCGTTGACCGCCAGATAGGTTCTCAGTAGCCGTATTAATACGTTCAGATAAACCATTATTCATTGATGCAGTGGCCTGTTCAAATGCAGGCAGATTTTGTTTCAATTGGCGTAATGCCAGAGTACGATGCTGACCGCGTTTTGTTGCTAAGAGTAAATTTTCAGCGACTGTCATTCTGGGAGCTGTTCCTAACTTGGGGTCCTGGAAAACTCTTCCTAAGAAACGTGACCTTTTTTCAACAGAGTCGCCTGTAATATCGGTACCGGCATGCAGAATCTGACCACTGTCAGGAGGCAGAGTACCGGCAATTGTATTGAAGAGAGTCGACTTTCCAGCCCCATTAGAACCGAGAATTGTAATGAAGTCGCCGTCGAAAACGTCAAGATTTAAGTGCTTCAAGATCATTGTTTCGGAAGGGGTTTTTCGATTGACAAAAGTGACGATGTTTTTTAAAGACAGAATGGGCACCTTATTTTGTTTCATTATTTTCGACTCCTTTCGTGATTACATGGTCTAGTTTTAATGATTTGCTGAGATTGGGAAGCATTAAGCAGACAGCAAGAATAATGGCAGACAACAAGTTCAAGTCGTTCGTACTGAAGCCTAGCTGCAAAACAATTAGTAAAACAAAACGGTAAAGGATGCTACCAAGTGTTACGGCAACCAAACGTTGATTTAAGGTCAGTTCCCCAAACACGACTTCACCGATAATGATTGAAGCGAGGGCGATTACGATGATCCCAATTCCCATATTAATGTCGGCGTACCCATTGTTTTGAGAAATTAAAGCACCACCGAGCCCAATTAAACCATTTGACAGCATAAGCCCCATGATGGTCATATTGTCAGTGTTGATACCAAAAGAGCGAGCCATAACAGGATTGTCTCCTGTTACGATAAAGGCTTGTCCAAGATTTGTTTGCAGAAATAGGATAAGGATTATTGTTACAATTACAATCATTAAAAGTCCGACATAAATGCTATCGAAATACTTAGGCAAAGATTGTAAGAACTGACTGCTGAAAACTGTCTTTTTACCTAAGAGAGAAACGTTTGCGCCTCCCATGATACGTAAATTAACAGATAAACAAGCCGTCATAACTAAAATACCGGCCAATAAGATAGGAATTTTTCCCTTAGTATAGAGCAGACCGGTAATTAAACCAGCAAGTGCTCCCGTAACAAAAGCTAATGCGGTTGCCATTAGAGGAGATACACCATGGCTGATAGCGGTAACTGCAGTAGCAGCACCTAGTGGAAAAGTTCCCTCAACCGTCATATCTGGGAAATTAAGAATCCTGAAAGTTAAGAAAAGTGCAACACCTAAGATGGCCCACAGCAGGCCTTGCCCAATACTGGATACGATCATACTCATTTAAAAACCTCCCCCTCTTTTTCTGCTTGTTCAACGATGTTTTGCGGTAATTCAATACCTAACAATTTCGCTTCTTTTTGATTAATAACATATTTGCCCTTGGTTATATATGCGACGGGGAAGTTAGCTGTCTTACGACCACGCAGAACTTGGCCAGCCATTTCACCAGCAACTTTTCCTAAATCATATTGACTGATAGCATATGATGCCAGTCCGCCATCTTTGACCATTGTATCGGCAGATGGAATGACAGGTATTTTTGCTTGGTTGGCAACATTCACCAGTGTTTTCATCGCGGATGCGATGCCATTATCTTGTGGTGCGTAAATTGCATCAACTTGAGAAACAGCTTGCTCAGCAACTTGTTGCATATCATTTGTGCTGGAAATTGTATAAAGCTTGTAGTTAATTCCCTGTTCTTTGCAAATTTTAGCGAATTTTTTAGCGTTGTATTGACCGCCGTGGTCCGAAGAAGTATAAATGATCCCAACGGTTTTAGCATTTGGAAGTATTTGTTTAAGCAGATCTAGTTGTTCTTTCAGTGGTGACTCACCAGAGGTACCTGTAATATTACCACCAGGATGTTTATCGGAATCAACTAAACCTCCTCCGACAGGGTCGGTGATACCAGCTAGAATAACAGGTGTTTTTTTGTTTGCTGCATTAGCAAGGGCTTGAGCTGCAGGTGTTGCAATTCCAGCCATTAAATCGACGTTTTCGTTGGCAAACTTGGTGCTCATCGTCTTAAGATTGCTTTGATCTCCTTGAGCATTTTGATAATCAATCTTAATGTTTTTGCCTGGTGTATAACCATATTCTTTAAGCCCTGCTACAAAACCACGATGAATTTGATCAAGAGCAGGATGAGTTACTAACTGCAAAATTCCAACTGTAGGGATTTTGTTTTTCGATGAGCTGGTATTGTCACTTTTACTTGTTGCAAAAAAGGCAAAAACTAGAAATGCTGCAAGTGCTGCGATTAATGTGTACATTCTTTTCATTTTGATTCCTCCAGATATTAAATGATAAGCAGGGCAAAAGAAAAAGGGCAAACCAGCAGCTTGGTTTGCCCTTAAAAACCGAAGCCTGCTGTATTAGACCCATGCAGACTTCCTACAATACGAAAGTTAGTCGGCACAGATACAAACTGTTTGCCAGATTGTATCCGTAGCAACGAATTACAACCAGCAGTGCCGGCTTTGCCAAGAACTATTCAAATTGACAGATTTAAACTTTCGCATTTTAATCGTCCTTCCTAAAACTTATTAGTGACAGTATAAAAAAATGATTAGTAATTGTCAATAGCTTTATTAAAAAATGTTTTTGAAACTAAGAATTCAACATGGATATTTCCTTTTGATGGTGTGCAATATCCATGTTTACGTCATTGATAATATCTTGAATGGTTATCTTACGCATCTTGGCTTCCGCGGTACTTTGAACATCGAGATAATACTTACCTAAAACTTTTGGTAATGCGTGACCAACAGCACAATCTTTGGAAGTGTTCTTATCCACCTTTAATAAAGGAGCTTCAGGCAGTGTTGCCATGTAGACATCAAAAATAGTAATTTTGGCAGGGGATCGGCTTAACCGAGGGGTTGCAGTTCCTTTGGTAGTTTCTAATAATGATGCTTTTTTTAGTTGACTCATCATTCTGCGCGCTAAACTCGGGTTAGTATTTAAACTGCTTGCAATCAGATCACTGGTCAATTTACTTTCCTCATGCATTTGAACATATACAAGGACGTGGATCAAGTCACTTAAACGATTGTTAGCCATTTGGTAGGCCTCCTTTCTGAGATGTTACTTTTATTGTAATAATAGCACAAAATATGAGAAAAATAAATTTTAATATTCAAGTTCTGTGGTAAGACATATAGTTTTTAATGGAACAAAAAAAGTAACACCATAAATTAGCGAATGCTATTTCAAAGATCAAATTGACAATGGTAATGGTCTAATAAAATGTGTTGAAAAGCAAAAATTTTTGAGCGCTAACGAAGTATTTCACTAGTCTGATTTTAACTGTTGAAGATGACTGAATTAGAATCCTGTAAGATAGTACAACTGGGGCAAATTAAAATGCGACTTGTGGCTTTCCTTTTTCCCATTGCGACATCAATTTCAATAACATCATTTTCTTATCAAACAAACATCTCCTAAATTACCTAGCAGGAGGCTGTCCTAGGCTTATTCTCGGCTATTCTAATTTTCAAAACACGGTCAAACATACATAAACCTGAATTGCTGGGGATAATGGCGGTGATTGGTTTAGGCTGATTACGGACTCAAAGTCTAAGGGGGTATGTGTGACCTGCAGCACCATATATTTTACTATAACTCAAAAAGCTCTATAAAACTGGTTTAGTTTTACAGAGCTGATCTTAGTATGTTTTGATTCCGTATAAACGCGTTCCGTAAGTCAAAATTCTCCGGCTAACTTAAAATTTTACCGACTTATATCACACTTTCCGTATATTATTAATTTGGATTTAATTCAAAAAACAAACATGTTTTGCCAAGGAGATCAGACAACTTTTTGTGAGGAATAAAGCTTATTTTGCAGTGCTCTCATTTGTTCGAAATCATCGGTAATCAGACCATCAACTCCAGTTTCAAATATTTTTTGCGCAGAAATCGCATCATCAATAGTCCATAAGCGTTGAGGGACATTTACTTGCTGGTAATGTGGAAGATGTAGACCCGACAAGCCAGTTTCTTTAACGAACTTCTCAGCGTTAGGAACCTTTTTTTCCGTTAACCAGCAATATTGCTGGTTCGGGTCAATCCGATGGCATGTTTTCAAGGTCTCAAGATTGAATGAAGAAAAAATAACTGGAAAGTTAAGTGCGGCCTTCTTAACCATATTCAAGACTATTTCCTCAATGTGAGCATAGTGGTTTTTATCAGTTTTAAATTCCAAGTTAAGATGTATCGGTTGGTATGCGGCAATGTCCAAAAGCTCTGCTAGACTTGGGATTGGTTCAGAATTTTTGAGTTTGAACTTGCGTAACTCAGAAAAGGTATAAGAATGGATCTCTCCATTGCCATCAGTTGTACGATCAATCGTTTCATCATGCATGATCACCGGGATATTATCTTTGGTCAGATGGACATCAAACTCAAGTCCGTCGATCTGATGCTGGATGCTGTATTTGAAACCAGCAAGTGAATTTTCAGGAAATTTCTGCGGGTAACCGCGATGACCGAAAATTAAAGTATGTTTTAACATAGATAGCTCCTTTAAAAATGTATTTTTTGAATGTAAATAATTCTTTAGGCAAACTAATTTTTAGCCTTATTAGCTTTATTAGCAGACTTCACAGCGGTATTCATTGACTGTTGAGCCTCTGTTAATGCTTTTTGAATATCTCCACCATTGTATATCTGTTCCATCGCCGTTTGAATAAATGTTCGTTCCTGAATCAGCCCTTGCATGAAAATACCAGAATTGGTTGTGTTAGGCATTGTTTTACGCAACTGATCACTGGAAACTTTGCTACTAGGATAGCGGTGATAGAGTTTTTGCAGAACCGCTTCTTTTTGCGAATCTTGATTAAGTGCAAGATAACCAGTAGAAACCTGCCAAGCGGCTTGATTTTTAGGTGTCATCAGATATTTAATGAAGTTCCAAGCTCCACGTTGTACTTGGGCAGATTTATCATTTGAAATCCATAATGATGCTCCCCCAATTGATACCCCGTTTGCTTTTTTATTGTCTGGATGTGGGTAGTAAGTGACACCAATTTTATCTTTCGTTCCTGCAGTCAACTGGCTTATGCTTGAAGATGACTGCAAAAACATTCCTAGTTTTCCTGCCAAAAACCCGGCCATCTCGTTGGCAGAAGCATTTGAACCTGATCCATAGTTCATGAAAGCATCGCTTTTGATATTTGTTTGAATCCAGCGCATAGCTGCAACAGCTGCTGGATTATCAAAGCTGACAGAAGTCGGAGTCCCCTCATGTCCATCGGCATTGTTAGCTAAGGCCACACCAGAATTAGCGAGGAACTGTTCGAAGAACCAACCGTATATTTCGATGCTTAATCCCTTTACTTTCTTACCGGATCGTTGATAAAGTTGTTGAGCAACCCGAGTTATGTCGCTATAACTTGGATTGATTGGTGGTGGTGTTATTTTGTATTTTTTTAACAAACTAGCATTATAATACAACACTGGTTGCGATGTGTTAAATGGCATTGAAAGCTGACTTCCATTCTTTGAATAAAAGGCCCGTGCAACGGCTGAAATTTTGCTGACATCATAATTATTTTCATCGATAAATTTTTGAACAGGGGTTGTGTAGTTACTGCTGGAGATCTGATTGGTTGAAATATCCATGGACTGAAAAAGTGCAGGAGAAGCATCTGTACCATGGGTATTTAAAAACTTTTGGACTACCTCATTGTAATTCCCTTCAAATTGTGGAACGATCGTATATTTGTTTTGCGATTGATTGTAATTGGCGACAAACTTATTAAGTTGTTCCTGAGCTGGGCCGGTCATTTCATGCCAGAAAATGACCTTTGTACGTTCAGCGGCGTTCACATGTGTATTTAAGAAAACGAGTGTCAGAGCTAATGCAAAAGCTGACAACAATAATTTTCGGATAATGGGGCAACCTCTAGATAATCTGCAAAAATGTTTCATTTTAAGGCTCCTTCATTTAAACCATTCTTAAAAAAGTGCTGACCAAAAAATAAAACAACTAGGGTTGGAATAACCACAATGGCGGCACTGGCTTGGATCATCCCCCAATTATTGAAGGATTCTTGAGATTGCAACTGCCGTAATCCGTCTTGAACTGGACGAAAGTTGTCGCTAAAGGTAGTCAGCATAGGCCAGAGATATTGATTCCAGCTTGTAAGAAAACTGTATGCTGCAAGAGTATAGAGGCTTATACGCGAGTATGGCAAGACAATTCTTGCGTAGATTTTCCAGTGTGACAACCCTTCGATGTCAGCAGCTTCCTTTAATTCACCTGGTATCTGTAGGAATGATTGCCGCAGCATGAAGGTTCCAAAGGCTGATGTCAGGAAAGGAATAATCATTACTGAGTAATGATTCAACAGATTCAGGTTGCGAACAGTTGTGAAGTTGGGAATTACTTCGGCCTCAAAGGGAAGCATCATAGTTGCCAAAAAAGCATAGAATAATAAGTTGCGCCCTTTGAATTTCAAAAAAACAAAAGCATACGCGCTTGTTGAACAGAAAAAAAGTTGGCTAAGCATGGTTAAGAGCGAAATGATAAAACTATTGAGCAAATAACGGATAATAGGTGTTTGTGTAAACGCAGTTACATAGTTATCTAAAGAAATATGTGTGCTCCAAAGCGATCCTTTTGAAATATCTTCGGTAGGGAGAAGACTTGTCCAAAAACCGATAAGGAAGGGGATGAGTATAATGGCTGCTAGAATAGTTAAGACAATGTAGCGCAGCCAGAGTTCTTTTTTTGATTGTTCTGTAATATTAAGCATTAATAGGTCACCTTTTTCTCTAACAGCTTAAATTGTATTAATGTAAACAATGCGATAATTATGGCAAGAATAACAGATTGAGTGCTTGCAGAGCCGTAATTGCCGCTTAGAAAGGCATCTTGGTAAATACGATATACCAGCAAATTGGTCGCATTATTCGGCCCTCCAGCAGTCATCAGATCAATTAGACCAAAACTCTTGAAGGATTCTATGAGTGTGATGATCGAAATAAAGAAAATAGTAGGAGATATCATTGGAAGTGTGATATGAAAAAACTGATATGATCTGGAAAGGCCTTCGATCTCTGCTGCTTCATAAAAAAACTTAGGAACAGATTGGAATGCACCAAAAAAAATTAAAAAAGTAAACCCTAAATTCATCCAAACAGTCGAGATGATCACCGCGGTCATAGCCCAACTGGGTTGTGTCAGCCAATTGATCGTCGGAAGATGGAAAAAGGAGGCTACTTGATCAAGCAGCCCAATAGAGGGATTAAAGATGAACAACCAGAAAATAGCTGCAACGGAAACTGAAACCCCCATTGTTCCCGAAAAAATAGTTCTAAAGATATTAATACCAGCGATTTTTTTTGAAGCAGTTTGAGCCAGCAATAATCCGAAAACGAGTGTCAATATTGAAACCGCAATAACATAAATGAGTGTTGCTGTGAGGCTGTCAAGATAAGCACTTGAGGTCAGTAAATTGATGTAGTTGCTGAAACCCACAAAAACAGAGGGATGCCCTAAACTATTTGTTAAAAAGAAGCTTAAATAAAGTGTGCGCATCATGGGATAAAAAACAAAAATGCTTAGGATTACTAAAGAGGGACCTAAAAAGAACCATGCGTAAAATTTATCATGCGCATTTACATCATAGCTGCTCTTTTCAATACTTTGTGTTTTTAAAGTCACACTTTTATTGGATAATGGCTTGAGTTTCCTGTTTAGAGGTTCTTCCATTGTTCTGAACTCCTTTCATGAATGAAATGGTTTTACCAGAATGATCGAAAATGAAAAATTTGTTTTTTGGTCTGATTAGAACTCGTTCATTAGAATTGAGATCAATTTTTTCTGAGGTTACGACTCTGATTTCTGCGCTGTCATCAAGTTTGATGTATATGATAAATTCGTTTCCTAAATATTCAACACTTCTGACAAAGGCATTGGTTCGAGTGACGTGGGTGGTGAGGTCAAAGTCAACTGGACGAACTCCGACAAAATAGTCTCCTGCCGGTAAATCGAGCGGTGATTGAAAAGTAAGAAAGGGATCGATTATCAGTTGCTGGTTATGTGTATGCGGACAATGGGCTTTTAGAATGTTCATTTGTGGTGTTCCAAAAAAAGTACCAACAAATGAATTAGATGGATGCTGATAGATATCTAGCGGTGAACCGACCTGCTGAACTTGTTGATTGTTTAAGACCATAATACGGTCAGCCATAGTCATAGCTTCAATCTGATCATGAGTAACATAGATTAGAGTCAGTCCGAGACGCTGTTGTAATTCACGGATTTCTGAACGCATTTTCCCACGCAATTGTGCGTCAAGGTTAGAGAGTGGTTCATCCATCAGACAGATTTTTGCATCACTGGCAATTGCTCGTGCTAACGCTACACGTTGTCGTTGACCACCTGATAGTTCACGGGGCTTTCGAGTCTTTAATGCTGTCAAATCGACTAGCTCAAGAGCATGTGCAACTCTTTTTTTAATCTTAAGTTCTGGCATTTTGCGTGCTTTAAGTCCAAAACCAACATTAGCTTCAACATCAAGAAAAGGGAACAAAGCATAATCTTGGAAAACCATTGTTAAATTACGTTCTCGTGGGGGCAGGTTTATTACAGAGCGGTTATCGATCTGTAAATCGCCGCTTGAAATGGGTATGAGACCGGCAATCATTCGCAACAAGGTGCTTTTACCGCAGCCAGAAGGCCCAACGATTGCGAAAAATTCACCGGTTTCAATTTTTGTGTTAATATCTTTTAGAATCCAATTCTTGTTATCATATGTTTTAGCAATGTTTTTTAACTCAATAGACATGTGCTCACTCCTTATGATTTCTGTTACGGTCCCAGTATAGGTGTTGAATGTAATGTTGTTGTGTTTTGCATGTAACGAATGAGTAAAAAACTGATTTATGAGGGTGGGTTTTTTTATAGAAATAAAAAAACTTTCTTTGCCAATGCTAATCAAGGATTATAGCTATGGCAAAGAAAGTTAAATGTTTATGAATGAGGCGAGTGGACTCAGCTTAGCGGATAATTTTTTTGTTAGGGTCTAGTATGTTTAACAATAAAATAATAACAAACAGCAGGTTAACAACACCAAAAACAGCATGTAATGAATTAAGAATAATTGGTGCAAATATTTTCTGATAATGTGTGTTGACCTGATTAGTTGAACTGATGAAGCGGTTGATTGCTGCGAACTTTACGTCATGTAGTTGGAACCTAAGAAAGAGATTCAAAACAGCACCATAAACACCGATCATTAGAGTTTGACCAAGTGTTCGGCCTAGAGTGATAATTGCTGTCGCAGATCCTAACAATTTTTTGCTGACGAGATGCTGGCTCAGCATAATATTTATACTGATGACGATCCCCATACCGAATCCGCTGATTGCAGCAATGATATAAAAACCCCAATACGGGAATGAAGAATTAATAAAAAGCAATGCAAGATATGCAAGAAACTGGATCGAAACAACCGTCAAAATAATGTTTTTGGGTGAAAATCTTTTAAGTAATCCTCCAACAAGAAATGAAGCAAACAGCCACATAACCGAGCTTGAGGTAACAACAAGGCCAGAGATGGTTGCAGGAACACGATAGAGAGACTGAAGCCAAATAGGAAAATATATTTGATATCCGATAAGTATGCCGCTGAGAAGAGTTGAAGTAATAACCTGAATTGAAAAAGTCGGGTTTTTAAATATTTTAAATGGAATCAGCGGATCTGAGACATGTTTCTCCTGCTTAATGAGTAAGAAACAGCTTAGCAATGAGATAATAAACAAAATGGCGGCAAGCCATATATTGGCGTCGATCTTTTGAATACCAATCAGTAAAGAGATTAGCGAAATTGAAAGCCAGCAAATACCATACCAATCGATAAGTAAACCAGTTTTGACAGTCAGGGTTTCTGTGTACTTGAAAGTGATGACTAGAAAAATGAGAACACCAAGTGGGACATTGACGAAAAAGACCCAGTGCCAACTAAGTGTGTCGACTAGAAAGCCTCCAAGCAGAGGGCCGAGCAAGGCCGAGAGCCCCCAAGCAGTATTATTAAATGCCATAATTTTGGCACGCTTTTGAAAAGAGTACATGTCAGCAATGATAGTAAAGGTCAATGGAATAATAGAGCCTGCCCCTAGTCCTTGTAGAGCACGTGCTAAGATCAAAAAAAGAATAGATGGAGATAGACCACTTAAAAAAGATCCTAGGGTAAAAAGAATTACTCCAATCTGAAAAACCCTTTTTCGCCCCCAACTATCTGCTAATTTTCCATAAATAGGAGTGGTTATAGCAGTTGTCAGCAAGTAGGTACTCATGATCCAGCTTTGGTAGGCAAGCCCATGCAACTCACTGATAATTGAGGGGAGTGCAGTAGTGACAATTGTTATCTCCACGGAGGTCATGAAAGTCGCAATGAAGATTGCAATCATGATCCAATTTCGTGCCTTGTTTTTCATAAAGTGACCATCCTTTGTTTATTTAGCGATTCTGAAAAAAACCACTAGATTATTATTTAACAAAAATGTACTGATATCAATCAAATTGAATTGATATTAGTTAGTACTCAATTTCTGTAAGCCAAAAAAGTTCTCATTCCATAACGGGATAAGTTATAATATATCTATATAATTCACTCTTTTTTAGGGAGTATATTAGCTGTGATAATAAATTGATGGAGGTGTAGAACATCAAGTGTAAAAAAATAGCATACCATATACCTGATCGATAAAAATACTATAAAGATAAAAAGGATGGTTTTATGCAAGAAGAAAAGCAAAAAAATTTAGTAGAAACAAGCAACGACAGCGACGACTCTGGACCTGGACAGCGTCTTTGGAAAAAGAAAACAGAAGAACTTGAGACAGAGTTCAAAACGGATTTAAAGCAGGGATTAACTGATGCAGAGGCCGAACGCAGGCTTAATGAAAATGGTAAGAATGAACTAGTTTCTAAAAAGACCTCTAATTGGTTGCTGTTTTTTAAACAGTTTAACAACAGTATTACTTATATCTTAGCTGCAACGGCTGTTGTGACCCTTCTGTTGCGTCATTATCCGGATTCAATCGTTATTGGTGCTGTAATTATTGCAAACGCGCTGGTTGGCTTTTTTCAAGAAGTCTCAGCAGATAATGCACTTAATAAGATTAAAGAACTTTTGGTGTCTGAATGTTATGTCATACGAGATGGGCATAAATTGGAACTGCCTTCAAAACAAGTGGTAACTGGTGATATTATTCATCTTGAAGCTGGAGATGCGGTTCCTGCGGATTTACGTCTAGTTTCGGCAGACAACATGAAAATTCAGGAATCTAATTTAACCGGTGAGACTGATTCTGTTAATAAAACTGAAGATGCGATTGAACTTGATGCATTACCATTGGCGGAACGAACGAATATGGCTTTTGCTTCGACTTCAGTTACCAGCGGTTCAGGCGTTGGGATTGTTGTGGCTACAGGTACAGAGACGGAAATTGGACGCATTCAACAGGATGTGGTCGATGTAAAAGGCAAAGCGACACCTTTAATGCAGAACCTGAATAAATTAGGATGGGCGCTTTCACTAGCTATTGTTGCTGTAGCAGTTATTTTGTTTGTTTTAGGAGCTTTTCTTCAAGTGTATAGCTTGCCTACACTTTTGATTGCAGTAATTACAATGATTGTCGGCTCGATGCCAGAAGGTATGCCTGCAAGCGTATCGGTTGTCTTAGCAATGGGGACAAGAAAGTTGACACGCAAGAAAGCTATTGTTAAGACCTTGCCTGCAGTTGAGACACTAGGTGCGGTTAATATTGTGAATACAGACAAAACGGGAACACTGACAAAAAATGAGATGACCGTCACTGATATTATCACTTCTGATGGTCAATATACTGTTTCAGGTGTAGGATACGATGCAACTGGTCAGATTTTAAAAGAAGACGGCGAAGAGGTTGAATGGAAGAAAAATGCGGAATTAAAGTGGGTAATTGATATTGCAGGTCAGACAACTGATGCTTCCTTTCATGAAGAAGACGGACAGTGGGTGTTGACAGGCGAGCCAACGGATGGGGCATTAACGGGTCTGTTTCATAAGTTTACAGGGACAGCCCCTTCTGTTGAAGAGATCGACTCATTACCGTTCGATTCAGCCTTTCGATACTCGGCAAGACTGGCACTTCTGGAGGATAAGAAGGTGCTGATGGTTAAGGGCGCACCGCAAACTCTTTTCGAAAAGATGCAAAAGCATGGAACTCAGATTGATAAGCAAAAATGGTTGACGAGAATGGAACAGCTAACGAAACAAGGGAAACGCGTGGTGGCGCTGGGATATCAGATTGCAGATGACCAAGCAGATGAAATAATTACAGCAGATATAGGACGCAATTTCCATTTGATTGGAATGGTGGGTATCATTGACCCGCCGCGTCAGGAAGTAGCTTCTGCGATCCGCAAGTTAAGGTATGCAGGAATTAAAGTGAAAATGATTACTGGTGATGACCCTAATACAGCAATGGCGATTGCTAAGCAACTGGAATTGGCTGATAATGTCAACGCAATTACAGGACCAGAGCTAGATAAAATGTCCGAAGAACAATTGGCAAATGAAATCGATAAGTACACGGTTTTTGCGCGGACAACCCCTAGTGATAAGCTGAAAATTGTCAGAGCGCAGCAGCGAAGAGGAAATGTTGTCTCAATGACAGGTGATGGTGTCAATGATGCACCAGCATTGAAGCAAGCGGATATCGGAGTTGCCATGGGAATCAAAGGGACTGATGTCGCCAAGAGCTCAGCGGATATGGTTTTAGCAGATGATAATTTTACAACGATATTAACGGCTGTCAAAGAAGGACGACATATTTTTGACAACATTCGTAAAACAATTCGTTTTCTGTTGCCGACAAGCTTCGCAGAGGGTTTGATTGTTGTCATGAGTATTTTATTAGATCAAACAATGCCGCTTTATCCGACACAGTTATTGTGGATAAATATGGTGTCTGCACTAACGATTCAGTTTGCGTTTATTTTCGAACCGGCTGAAAAGGGAATAATGGCACGTGGTCCGCGAAAAGTTAATCAAGGTATTTTAACCAGAACAGATGTGATTGAAATTGCTTATGTTTCACTGCTCATCTCAAGCTTAGGTATGATTGCTTATAACATAATGACCATGCAGGGGATGTCAGAAGTCGTTGGAAGTACGATGACATTGAATGTGATCGTTTTTGGGAAAATTTTCTATCTCTTTAATATGCGTAACAACCACCCAGTATTTTCAAGATATTTCTTCCAGAATAAGATGGCGTTTTATATTATAGCTGTTTTACTGGTTTTACAGGCTGGGATAATATATTTGCCGTTTATGCAAGATATTTTCCATACAACAGCGCCTGGTTGGTTAGCCGGTTGGGGTGTGCCAATATTAGCAGGAATAATTGTTCTGATCGTTACAGAATTGGTCAAATATGCGCGTGCATACATTTATAGTGTCTCATTAAAAAAAGAGCAGAGAAGTTCTAAATAAGTGAAACGATGTGCCGTAAGAGTGTAACAAAATCAATAAAAAAGGAAATCGTTAGTTTTATATAACGTTTCCTTTTTTTATTGTTATTCAAAATGAGAAAAAACAAAACAGGGTTTGATCTTGTGGCAGCTCCAAAGTTGCTCGTTGGTTAAAAGCACATGATTGTGCGAGAATGTAAATGTAAAAGAATGTGCATTTGCACTTGATACAAGTTTATTCAGACAAGTAGGGAGCGAATTATGAAAAAAAAGGTGATAGATTCAATAAAAATTTTTCTATTGATCTTACTATTAGTGATTGGGCTGGCTTTAGTTTTCAACGAGCAGATCAAAGATAAGATCATTGATAATATGACACATACGGCATTAAAGAGCAAACCACAATCGCTTGCTAAAGCGCAAAAAAAGAAAACGAGTTTTGACTTTAAAAAAGTTAAGCCGGTTGGTGCTTCTGAAGTAAAGGAGGCGTTGACGGCCGATAAACAAACGATTGGTAAGCTGGCTATCCCAGCAGTAAAGTTGAAGCTGCCAGTTTTTTACGGCATACGTAATGAAAATTTATTACGGGGTACTGGAACTATGAAAAAAGAGGAGAAAATGGGACAGGGAAATTATGCTTTGGCTGGGCACCATATGAGTAATCCGAACATCCTATTTTCTCCGTTAGCAAAGGTGAAAAAAGGTAACATGATTTATTTGACCAATGGGAAAAGAGTCTACGAGTATCGTGTGACGGATAAAAGAGTCGTTGATGCGTATCAAGTACAATGGATTGAAGACGTACCTGGTGAAAAACTCATAACGTTAGTTACATGCCTGACAGCGAAAACAGGAGAAAATAATCGGATCATAGTGCGCGGTGAACTGCTTAAAAATGTTCCTTTAAAAGAAACAAAAGTTTTTAGGTGATCTTTTGAACGTTTATAAGCCTTGAGCACTATTATTGCTTATAATATTATTCAATGTTACGATTTTATTAGAGGTTAGAGAACATTTTGTGATTTGTTGTCTATTGTGACAGTTAAAGTGTTCTCTTGTCCTAAATTTTGAAGGGGGTTGCTGCTATGAGTCAAGAAGAAAAAGTTGATAGCGCAAAAGATAAAGTTGCAGGTAAGGCAAAAGAAGTTGAAGGTAAAGCAACCGGCGATAAGGCTCGCGAAGCACAAGGTAAAGCACAAGGCGTTCTTGGTAAAGCAAAGGATAAGTTAAGCGATGCTAAAGATGCTGTCAAAGATGCTGTTGATGATTTAAAGGACAAGGTTGATAAAAAAGGTAAGGACTAGGTCGTTCCCGAATAATTAATCGATTAGGAATGAGTTATGTATTGAGGCCTTAAGGCTTGGTTGTGATTTTCAAAGATAGCGTGTCTTAAAAGTCAATCTTTGACGTCTTTGTGACACGTTCTTGAAAGTTGCTTGCTGAGTACGGTTGTAGGGCAATGCTTCTAAAAGTCTTGTCCTGTTTGTTTTGTGAAAAGATTAGAAAATTATTTAGATAGGGGGAGTTTTAATGCATTGGTTATGGGTATTGATTATTGGTGCAATTATTGGCGCACTTGCAGGTGCGATCACGAATAAAGGTAAATCGATGGGGTGGATCAGTAATATTATTGCTGGTTTAGTCGGTTCTGTTGTTGGTGAAGCTGTTTTGGGCTCTTGGGGTCCGCAAGTAGCAGGAATGGCTATTATTCCATCAGTTATAGGTGCAATTATCTTGGTTTTGGTAGTGTCATTCTTCCTTTCGAGATCTTAACGGGAGTTTGACTTTAAGGCTTCATGACCAGAAATGGTCTGTGGCTCTTGCTGCGAATAAAAGAGACTGGAAACAAGGCAGGTTGAGGATAAAGTCTCATGTTTTGTTTTCAGCTTTTTTGTAGCGATACACGATCAAACTAAGTAAAATAAAAACATTCCCAAAGTTTAGATGAAAAACTTTGGGAATGTTTTTATTTTGAATCAATTTTTTGATTTTGCTTACAAGTTTTAAATTAAGATGCTGTTTAATCAGCGGATAACTAAAACGGAAATAGGTGCATACTTAGCCATGTATGCGGCCTGGCTTCCAAAATGCTTAGCTATTCCCTTTTTAGATTGTGAGCCGATAATAAGTAAATCTGGTTCTACATGCGGAATAACATCTTTGACAATTGTTTCACCTGCTTCACCTTCAGCAACAACCGCACTGACTCTTTCAACCCCAGCTGTCTGTGCTTCATGTTGATACTTCAAAATATGTTTTTCCAGATCTGCATGCTCACCATGAATATAATCTTTATCTAGAGCTTCAAAAACATTCATCTCATGGCTTTCAAGGACTGATACAATAATTAACTCTGCATTATCATTTTTAGCTCTTCTGATAGCGTAACGGAAAGCTAAAAGAGCATCGGCAGAATCATCAACACCTACTAAAATCTTTTTAAAATCTTCCATAGTATTAATTCAACTCCATTCTTGGATCCGATATACGGTATTACAGTTATTCAGACGCTTTAAGCTTGGCAGCAACACGTTTATTACCGCGATGCAAATCGTAAATCGTCCAAATTAATAACGCCAAAACAGCAACAATTAAAACATATGCAATCTTATCGGCGAAAGCTAATTGTGCCTTAGATGCGTTGTCACCGAAGAAAGCTTCGATTTGGTCCGGTAACCCCTTCATATTGAGGACTGTTAAGGAAATTACGGAGAACCAGCCTAAGATATTTATCCAAAGTGCATTTTTAAAACGATTTCCCATTTCAATCCGACTGTTGGTCATCATCAATAACGGAAGCATCGAGAATGGCAAGGCGAAGGCTAGAAAAACTTGCGAATTGTTCATTAGGTTGTTGAGTGCGGTATGCTCAGCAATTGCGCTTTGTCCGCTCGTCATGCTAACACAAATTAGCACAGGGATAACCGATATCAGACGTGTCACTAAACGGCGCAACCATAAAGGCATTCTCATATGAACAAATCCTTCCATGATAACTTGACCAGTTAAAGTACCCGTAATGGTCGAGTTTTGACCTGAAGCCAAGAGCGCAACAGCAAATAATGTTGATAAAATACCGGAACGGGCAACGCTTATCAAAAGACCATTACTTAAGGTCGAAGTATCAGATAAAGCTTGGAAAAGTCCAAAGAATGAGGGATCTTTTACTGCACCAGTCTTAAAGACGGCAACACCCATGATTAGCAAGAGCGAATTAACAAAGAAAGCTGCTGTCAGCTGAATGTTTGAATCCCAAGCAGAGAATCTAACTGCTTGAGCAACTTCTTCTTCTTTGCTGTGATCGATTTTACGAGTTTGAGAAACTGCAGAGTGCAGGTACAAGTTATGTGGCATAACAGTAGCACCAATGATACCTAAGGCACCTGTCAAGGGAGTCTCGCCACCAACACTTTTTTTACTTGAGAATGTGTCAGCAGTTGGAATCAATCCTTTGATGACGCCACCCCAGTTGGGATCAGACAAAGCTACTTGATAGACAAAAACAACTAAAATAACTAAAATCAAGCAGACAACGATTGCTTCGATCTTCCGAAATCCAATTTTGGTTAATAAGAGCAATAGTAAAACATCAAATACAGTAATAAATACAGCAATAACTAAAGGAATATGAAACAGAAGGTATAAAGCAATTGCGGCCCCAATAACTTCAGCGATATCGGTTGCCATAATAGCTAATTCGGTTAGAATCCACAACACAATACCTAGTGATTTACTGGTTCTTGCACGAATTGCCTGTGCGAGATCCATCTGGCTCACAATACCAAGTTTAGCTGCCATGTATTGAAGGAGCATCGCAATCAAACTTGACATTAGGATAACGGACATTAATAAATATTGAAAATTTTGTCCACCAGTGATCGAAGTTGACCAATTACCTGGATCCATATAGCCGACAGCAACAAGTGCACCTGGACCGGAGTAAGCAAACAATGTTCTCCAGAATCCTTTTCCCTTTGGAACTTCAACGGTACTGTTAATCTCTTCTAGCGAAGGACCATTAGCATATTCTATCAGCTTATGTTTCCTTGGCTTTGAATTATTTTCGCTCAATTTAAATACCACCTTTCAGATTTCCTGAGCACAGAAACTATTGTACACCAAACTGTACGTATTGAAAACATTTTTTAGGTTTGCCTCATAAAATAAAAAAACCCAAAAAATTTTTTTTGGTCGAAGGCCAAAAGGCCGAAAAGAGGAACCTTGCTATTATATGTGGTATCTTGAGATTAAAAGAATGCGCCATAAATAAAGAAAGGGGAAAAGTAATGCGACAAAAATATATGCTCTTTTTTAATCCGCGTGCGGGAAATGGTAGGGCGCAGCAAATAGCTGATGATATTCAGGGTAAATTACGATTAAAGGGACAAAAGGTCGAACAATTATCAGCAGGGAGTCGTGAAGAAGCTATAAAAAAGCTGCTAATTGAATTGCCTCAAATACGTGGGTTGATTTGTATTGGAGGTGACGGAACACTTAACGCGGCTTTGACAGCGTTTGTTCGTGCTGGGAAAAGTGTTCCAGTTGGGCTTATTCCCAATGGGACAGTTAATAATTTTGCTCAAAAATGGGGAATCCCATTAAACACAGACAAGGCTTTTGAAGTCATTCTGGATAAAAACCTGCAATCAGTAGGAATAGGTAAATGTAATGGGCAGGCGATCGTAAGTTCCTTGGCTTTTGGTAGTTTGGCAAATATTTCCAACGATGTTCGGCAGAGTGAAAAGAAAAAATATGGTTTGGCAATTTATGGGTGGAATGCAGTTAAAAATTTGCGTCGCAACCATTCCTATGAGACAGAATTTTATAACGATCTTTTTTCTTTGCCAGCCAAGGTATGGTTCTGCTTAGTGACCACGACTAATTTTATTGGTGGACGTCAATATCTGGGGACAGGAAGCAGCGCTCTTCATGTGACAATGTTAAATAATATGAAAGTCAGCAAGTTGTTAAATTACGGCTATTTTGCTTTAACTGGCAACTTGCGCAGATCAACAACATTGACCTCATTTGATTTGAAAAAAGTAATTATAAAAACAACTGACGGCAAAGCTGCAGGAACAAGGATTGACGGAGATCCGGGGCCAAATCTGCCGGTGAGAATTGAGTGGGTACCTAAATTTGTTCCATTCTTTATGCCAGCTGAAAAAGTACTGTAATCTTCACTTGAGCAGATATGTTCCAATGCCATTGAAAGAGGTTTTATAATGACAATAGATCTTTTGAAGGAGGCAGCTAATGACAGAGAAGGTAAAGATAGGTAAAAGTGATGTCATAACATCAAAATTAGGGTTGGGTACTAATAAGGTCGGTGGACATAACCTTTTCAAGAATTTAAAAGATGAGAATGGCTATGCAGTTATAAAAACTGCCTTAGATAGAAAGGTTTCTCTCTTAGATACGGCGTATGCCTACGGCCTAGGCCGTTCGGAAGAAATAATTGGTGACGTACTCCAAAACTATGATCGTGCACAAGTTGCTATTGCAACCAAAGCAGCTCAAGATAAACAAAATAATTTAAAGAATAACAATTCTCCCGCTTTTTTGAAAAACGCCGTAGATGAAGCTCTTAAAAGACTCAAAACGGACTATATTGATATTTTTTATATTCATTTTCCAGATGAGAAAACACCAAAGGATGAGGCCGTCGGGGCTTTGGCTGATTTGAAGAGAGAAGGAAAAATTAGGGCTATAGGTGTTTCAAATTTTTCACTTGAACAAATAAAAGAGGCCAATAAAAACGGTGAAGTTGATGTTGTAGAGGATAACTTCAGTTTAGTTCATCGAAACGCAGAAAAAGAGCTTTTTCCATATTTAGAAAAAAACAATATCGCTTTTGTACCTTATTTTCCATTAGCAGCTGGACTGCTAACGGGAAAGTATTCTCTGAATGACCAAAATAAATTTAAGAATTTTTCGGGAACACAGTATAAAACGATTATTGATAATTTAGAAAGAGTGCGCAAGATAGCCACAAGGTATAACGCAACAGTTGCACAAATTATTTTGGCTTGGTATATGGATTCACCAAGCATAGATATTGTTATTCCAGGCGCGCGTACGCAAGAACAGGTTTTAAGCAATATCAAAGCAGCAGATATCAATTTAAGTCATGACGATTTCACAGAGATTGATCGAATGTTTTCGACCTTTTAGATAAATAAAAACCAAGGGCTAGTTCAAAACAGAAGTTTTGAACTAGCCCTTGGTTTTTCAAGCTTACATTACATAAATTAAGATATATTCACTAGTTAGATTTAGTTTGTAATAGCCATACCAGCAAGCCTTCTATTAGGCAGATGTCGAACACTCATAGATTGAGTGTTCTGACTAAACTATAAAAGGATACTGTTTTTTTGCGCGGAACTTTGTTGAGTAAGTTTATTTTTTCAATAATAACCGTTGGAAGAACTTGACGATTTCAACGATAACTAACATCATTAACCCACCAAGTAGAACGACTAGCCATTGCTGAGGAGCAAGGGGGGTAACTTTGAATGTATCATTGAAGGCTGGAACGAAGATTGTTGCAAATAATAATATTCCAGAAATCAAAATCGACCAATTAAACATTCGATTGTTAAACAAGTCTTTTCTAAAAATTGATCCATGGATCGATTTTGAGTTGAATGCATGGAATAATTGTATTAAACCAAGTGTTGCAAAAGCCATCGTCAAAGCGTCTGCATGAATCAACGCATATGAACTATGGAACGGGAAGGTCAGCGCCAATTGATAAACCCCAAGTGTTAATCCACCTTCAAGCAGTCCTTGATAAAGGATACTTGACATCACTCCGTCACCGAAGAAACTGGATTTATTTCCACGTGGTTTATTCTTCATCATATTAGCTTCGGCTTTTTCAACTCCAAGTGCAATAGCTGGGAATGTATCTGTCACAAGATTTATCCATAAAATCTGAGCGGGTGCGAAGATATCCCAACCAAGCATTGTCATGAAGAAAAGAGTGAGAACTTCACCGAGATTAGCTGATAAAAGATACTGGATAGCCTTTTGAATATTAGCAAAGACTTTGCGCCCTTCCTTGACTGCAACAATAATCGTTGCAAAATTGTCGTCAGCAAGAACAATATCGCTGGCATTTTTCGAAACTTCAGTACCTGTGATACCCATCCCAACACCAATGTCAGCTGTTTTAAGAGCGGGTGCATCATTAACGCCATCACCGGTCATCGCAACTATTTTTCCTTTTTTCTGCCATGCTTTAACAATCCGAACTTTATGTTCTGGAGCAACACGTGCGTAAACAGAGTACTGATCGACAGTGGCGTCTAACTGCTCTGTAGAGAGCTGATCAAGTTCATTTCCTGTGATAACACCGCTATTTCCTTCGTCGATGATCTGCAGACGCTTAGCAATCGCAGTTGCGGTATCCTTATGGTCACCAGTTATCATGATTGGACGTATTCCTGCATTTTTAGCTTCTGCAACTGCATCTTTTGCCTCAGGCCTTTCAGGATCGATCATGCCGATCATACCGACAAAGATCAAATCTTTTTCAATCTCAGAAGACTCATAATTGATAGACGTGTCAATGTTTTTTGCAGGTGCATAAGCAAAAGCCAAGACACGGAGGGCCTGTTGTGCAAGCGCGTGATTGGTATTCAAAATTTGGTCGCTGTCTTTTTTGGTGAATGCACGTACTTTCCCATTTTCTTCAATCTTGGTAACACGTTTCAATAATTCATCCACGGCACCTTTTGTCATAATCAATTGTTGATCATTATTTGAGACGACGACGGACATTAATTTTCGTGTCGAATCGAATGGAAGCGAAGTAACACGCGGGAATTCTTGGGTAACTTCGTCGACAGGCAGATCTTTATTCAGATAGTACTGGATAAGAGCTGTTTCAGTAGGGTCTCCTACGAGGCCTTGATCTGATTCCTGGCTATCATTAGCAAGGATCATGATTTGAGCCAAATGATTTTTAAGGCTGAGATTGGCTTGACGGGCATCCTGCAAGAGAGTATCTTGGTAAATCTTTTCAACCGTCATTTTATTTTGCGTCAGTGTACCGGTTTTATCTGAAGCGATGATTTCAGTTGTACCTAGAGTTTCTACGGCAGGTAATTTGCGAATCAATGCATTCCGCTTGGCCATTGCTTGAGTTCCTAAGGCCAGAGTAATTGTAACAATCGCTGGTAGTCCTTCTGGGATAGCGGCAACAGCTAATGAAATAGAAGTTAAAAGCATTTCAAGTATAGAAGCACGCTCGGCTACAATACCGATAACAAAAACAAGGGCTGCTATGACTAAAACAAGAACACTCAATATTTTACTCAAATGGATAATACTTTTTTGTAGAGGTGTAATTGATTTGTCAACGCTGTTCAGCATATTAGCAATATGGCCAACCTCGGTTTGCATACCGGTTGCAGTAACGACACCTTCACCGGTTCCATAAGTGACATTCGTGTTCATGTATCCTAAATTATGTCGATCACCTATAGGGAGTTTTTCTGCTTCGATAGGAAGATCATTTTTATCGACTGGAACAGACTCACCGGTCAAAGCAGCTTCTTCAACTTTTAAAGAGTTGGTTTTGATAAACCGCAAATCGGCAGGAATAATATCACCTGCTTCGAGTAAGACAATATCACCGGGAACAAGCTCAGAACTTTTGATAGTTTGGATTTTCCCGTCACGTCGAACGCGTGAAGATGGAGTAGTCATTTCTTTGAGGGCGTTGATAGCATTTTCTGCTTTAGCTTCTTGAAAGACCCCGAAAGCAGCGTTTAAAATAACTACTAAGAAAATGATCACGGCATCAGAAGCATCGCCTGCAAAAAAGGCTATTACCGCTGCCATCATTAAAATGATGATCATTAGGTCTTTAAACTGACTAATGAACTTTTGCAAGAGAGAAGTGCTTTTTTGTTCAGTTAAAGCATTTTGACCGAACTTTGTCAGTCTAGCTTTAATCTCCTTACCTTTGAGGCCTTGATCGGTTGTTTTCAAATCGGTTAAGACTTTAGCGGACGAGAGCTGATGATAGTTTTGTGTCATTTTGGATAATCCTTCCTTTTCTTTTCTTAAATGTAGCATAGTACATGTGAGTTAGGAAAGTTTTATACTCGCTCTTTTGGGAATTTCTAGCTAACGAGAGGTAGGATAAAAGATTTGAAAAGTTGAAAAAATTGATATTTTTTGTTAAATTAGGTTAGAATATGCATATAGGGGGGCATTTGTGTTGATTAAAGAATTCAAAGAATTTATTGCGCGCGGAAATGTGATCGATTTAGCTGTTGGTGTCATTATCGGTGGAGCGTTTACTTCAATTGTAAAATCTTTAGTTGATTATCTTATCAATCCATTGATCGGTATTTTTATTGGTGGAATTGACTTTTCAGACTGGGTTTTCAGAGTAGGGGATGCTACATTCAGATTTGGCAGCTTCATCAATGCGGTGATTAATTTCTTGATTGTTGCATTTATTGTCTTTTTGCTGGTAAAGGGAGTTAATAGATTCTTGATCCGCAAGAAGGAAGAGGAAGCTACAGTTACTACACCAGAAGTTCAACTGTTGGAAGAAATTCGTGATCTGCTTAAAAAATAAGCAAATTGACATCTGAAAAGTACTAGAAGAAATTATTTTTTGATTAATTAATTCATTGATTAACAGGTCTTGCCGCAGAACTTAGGTCTTGCCGCAGACCTGTTATTTTTTTTTTATATCTGCGAATAAACCACAAGTTTTACTTGTGGGGGTGAAAAAGCTTCAG
>NZ_AYZD01000026.1 GCF_001436755.1 Liquorilactobacillus aquaticus DSM 21051 | reverse complement strand
CTTTGAAAACTGAACAAAGTTTCGACGAATCAAATGTGTAGGGTCTCCTATTTATATAGGAGCAAACATTTGCGAAGTCAATTCGCTAGTATTTAAATTAATGAGTCACAAACTTTTTAAAATGAGAGTTTGATCCTGGCTCAGGACGAACGCTGGCGGCGTGCCTAATACATGCAAGTCGTACGCAAAACTTTCACCGAGTGCTTGCACTCACCGAAAGTTTTGAGTGGCGAACGGGTGAGTAACACGTGGGTAACCTGCCCAGAAGAAGGGGATAACACTTGGAAACAGGTGCTAATACCGTATAACAACAAAGACCGCATGGTCTTTGTTTAAAAGATGGTTCTGCTATCACTTCTGGATGGACCCGCGGCGTATTAGCTAGTTGGTGAGGTAATGGCTCACCAAGGCAATGATACGTAGCCGAACTGAGAGGTTGATCGGCCACATTGGGACTGAGACACGGCCCAAACTCCTACGGGAGGCAGCAGTAGGGAATCTTCCACAATGGACGAAAGTCTGATGGAGCAACGCCGCGTGAGTGAAGAAGGTTTTCGGATCGTAAAACTCTGTTGTTAGAGAAGAACGTGTGTGAGAGTAACTGTTCATGCAGTGACGGTATCTAACCAGAAAGCCACGGCTAACTACGTGCCAGCAGCCGCGGTAATACGTAGGTGGCAAGCGTTGTCCGGATTTATTGGGCGTAAAGGGAACGCAGGCGGTTTTTTAAGTCTGATGTGAAAGCCTTCGGCTTAACCGAAGTCATGCATTGGAAACTGGAAGACTTGAGTGCAGAAGAGGAGAGTGGAACTCCATGTGTAGCGGTGAAATGCGTAGATATATGGAAGAACACCAGTGGCGAAAGCGGCTCTCTGGTCTGTAACTGACGCTGAGGTTCGAAAGCATGGGTAGCAAACAGGATTAGATACCCTGGTAGTCCATGCCGTAAACGATGAATGCTAAGTGTTGGAGGGTTTCCGCCCTTCAGTGCTGCAGCTAACGCATTAAGCATTCCGCCTGGGGAGTACGACCGCAAGGTTGAAACTCAAAGGAATTGACGGGGGCCCGCACAAGCGGTGGAGCATGTGGTTTAATTCGAAGCAACGCGAAGAACCTTACCAGGTCTTGACATCTTCTGCCAATCTGAGAGATCAGATGTTCCCTTCGGGGACAGAATGACAGGTGGTGCATGGTTGTCGTCAGCTCGTGTCGTGAGATGTTGGGTTAAGTCCCGCAACGAGCGCAACCCTTATTACTAGTTGCCAGCATTTAGTTGGGCACTCTAGTGAGACTGCCGGTGACAAACCGGAGGAAGGTGGGGATGACGTCAAATCATCATGCCCCTTATGACCTGGGCTACACACGTGCTACAATGGACAGTACAACGAGTCGCAAGACCGCGAGGTCAAGCTAATCTCTTAAAGCTGTTCTCAGTTCGGATTGTAGGCTGCAACTCGCCTACATGAAGTCGGAATCGCTAGTAATCGCGGATCAGCATGCCGCGGTGAATACGTTCCCGGGCCTTGTACACACCGCCCGTCACACCATGAGAGTTTGTAACACCCAAAGCCGGTGAGGTAACCTTTTGGAGCCAGCCGTCTAAGGTGGGACAGATGATTGGGGTGAAGTCGTAACAAGGTAGCCGTAGGAGAACCTGCGGCTGGATCACCTCCTTTCTAAGGATATTACGGAAACCTGC
>NZ_AYZD01000025.1 GCF_001436755.1 Liquorilactobacillus aquaticus DSM 21051 | reverse complement strand
AGCAAGCCCTTATAGGGCTGAAAAAAAGCCACCAGCTATGCTGGTGGATGGTTACTGAAGAAAATTTTTGATTGGGAATTTTTAAAAATCGATTATTGCTGAATATAGGTTGTTTGTGAGCAAATTCAGACTATTTATATTTAATTTGTTTAAATAAAGAAAAAATGTGCAAAAAAGCGCGACTTTAAGCATATTTTTTTTGTATAGTAAATATGAATGAAATAATTTATTTAGTTAAGAATAAAAATGCAAGAAACAGCATTTTACCGTATAGATATATGGTAAAATCGATTTTACAGTATTTTCAATTGATAATTAAGCATATGTGGGTTTTTATAATTGGAAAGGGTCAAATTATGTTCAAAATAAATATTATTGGTTATAATATTTTTTCACCAGGTGGAACAACACGCAGCAATTTGAATTTGATTGCAGAATTTAATGCTCAGAATTATGTAGTTGTTTATTACAATTACACTGATTTTGATAGATTTGATTTGCGCAGGCTACATAAGCATGAAAAAGCTACTGCTAATGTCCAAATAAAGAAGATAGGGGAGTTGTATAGGCAAACTACTGAAAAAAATGTTGAGAAGGAATATTTTTTCATTACACGGGAGGATCTTTTTCCGTTGGCCGCGGTGATACGAAAATATAATTTGAAAGCGCTAATTATCGGTGAGGTGCATACTCCTTTGGGACTTTTGAACGAGCATTTTGCTAGTGTCGACCTGAGCCCGTTCACTTGTCTTCGTGTAGCAACACCGGCTATCAAAAAAAGTTTTGTTCAAAAATATCATTTTAATCGTATTTATATACAGACAGTGAGTTTAGCTCACCTGCAGTTATGTGATCCTGCTCAAGTACAGCGGAACAAAACCAGCAATTTATTAGTTTACGCGCGGTTTGATGAAAGTGCTAAGGATATAACTTATGCAATCAAGCTGACAGCATATATCATTAATAAGTTAAAGAAGGGTAATATCAGGTTGTACATAAACGGTTATGGACCGGATAAAGCTCGATACGAGAGAATGATTGCACATAATCATCTTAAAAATGCAGTCTTTATCAATAAAAAAATACCTAGTGATTATATTGCATTATCGACTTCGCATGTTGAGACATTAGGATATGCGATCGCCGAGTCTTTGGCACAAGGCCATCGTGTAATAGCTTATGTTGGAGATGACCATGTTACGTACGAGAATTTCAGCGAGGTTCCACTTATCAATTGGTTGTATAAAAAAGATGTAGCTGCTGATGCACAGCAGGTTTTAAAAGCTATTTCTGAGAGTATGGATAAAGAAGAACTTGTCAAGAGTATGAATATATTGAAAGAAATGAAGTTCGGATATGTCCAGAAAATGTTTAAAAATGTTTCATTGTTCGCGGGCAACGGAAGCTTAGCTGATGAAAAGCTTGAAAACATTGAAAGTGAAACAAAACAGCAGATTGAAAAGGTGTTAGGAGCTTCACATGCACCGTGGTACCTTAAAATGTATCGTCATTCAAGGCGTGTTCCAGGCTTGAGAAAGCTATTACAGCAACCTAAGCTATGTGAATGGCTGAAGTCATTGAGAAAAAGCAAAAAAATAGAATGAAGGACTTGAAAGTCATATCCTACTTTCTCATTAATGAACTCAGCTGTTTAAATTATCATGAAAAAATCCGATAGTAGTAACTATGTGGTTTTAGAAACGGTTAACGCTAGTTGAGTGGTTATTTTATAAATATAATCTGCTATGATTGATTAGAAAAAAATGGTACTATTTAATTTAAAGAGTTTCCAAACTTCTAAACAATTTGATAAAATGAAATTGCCATAGTTAAAAAAATTTTCATGCATTAAATTAACTATTTTCTTTAGGATTGCTGAATTAGTGGCTCCAACCAGAAAAAAAGTGAAGTGATTGGCGTAAGAACTAATTCCAGAAAAAGTTGAAACGACATTATTACTGCGCTTTTTGATGTACTGTTATTTATTGGACATGTGTTTAATTAATTAAAAAGGAGTTTATGGGATGAAAACTGGGGAATTAATAAAGGATATTCGAACAGCGAAGGGGATAAAAGCAAAGACTGTTTATGACAATTTACTGTCACGATCAATGTACTATAAATATGAAAGCGGACTCGTTGAAACAACCGCCGATACTTTTTTACATATATTGGACAGATTGAACGTTGAGTCTGATGAATTCGCGGTTTTATTTAAGAAGATCATGCAAAGACAGGTGCACTATCATTACGGTGAATATCGCGACGATTTGCTAAGATCGTTTCGAGATGGGAACTTTACTGAAATACGAGCTTTGGAGAAAAAACTTGAACGCGGGTATGAAGAAACACATTTGCTGCGTTTCTATAACCTTCAGCTGATCGCAAGGGCTATGAAGAAAAAGTTAGGTCGAGCAAATGAAAGTACTTTAGCTGAGCGCAAAGAAATTGCGCATTACCTTTTACGGAGTAAACATTGGGGACACTATGAATATAAGCTCTTGTCTGATGCAATGTTTATGTTTGACAGTTCCTCGGCTGAAAAACTTTTGCAGAACCACGAATGGTTAGAAGAAGATGATGAACAGGATCTGTGTTTAGAAAATCTGAAGATCAAAACTTTGTGTGGAACTATTTTGCTATTCATGAAATCTGATAAGAAAGAGCATACAGCATACTATTATAATTTGTTATCTAAGATAAATGTAGATTCCAACAATATCTATGCCCAGAGCAATAAACGATTTTTTAATGGACTTAAAACAATATATGATGGAGATTATGAGCAGGGAATTAGGCTTATTTCTGAAATATTTTCTCTATATCAAAAGGTTGGTTTGGATGATCTATATCGGGAACATGTTGCCATCTTACAGGAATTGTTGAGTACACAGCTGCAAAAGAAGGGAACACGCCGTCGGCGAAAAGCTTAACCAGCAGATTATTCTATGTTTATTAAACTTGAAAAATTTTTGGTTACAGTATAGAATAAAAAGATATGTGGATGACGAAAGGAGGAGCAGTGATGTCACAAAATACTCATGTTGGGGTTGCCAATGATCGTCGCCCTGTAAATCAAAAAAATATTAAGAAACGTCGTGCTCAACATCAAGCTGTTTTAGCTTTCTTGAAGAGTCGTGAAGAATTAGAAAAAGCAGCTAAATAATTGGTGCAGCCGTTTTGGATGCATTGGCCGGCATGAAACGTCCCCAGCGTTTTGTGGTGGTCTTTTTTAATGGAATATATGTTTGTAAGAAATTGAAAAATATTTATAAGAGAAATTTTTTTAGGCGGGATATGATATAATCAGTCAATAAGAGGATGGGGAAAAAATGAGCATTTTAGAAGTTGATGGTATTTCGCATACATTTGCAGACAAGCAATTGTATCAAGATGCCAGTTTTAGACTAAATAAAGAAGATCATATGGGTATTATTGGTCAAAATGGTGCGGGTAAAAGTACGTTGATCAAAATTATTACTGGTCAGCAGTTGCCAGATGAAGGAAATATTAAGTGGCAAAATGGATGCAGAATCGGTTATTTAGATCAATATGCACAGGGCGCACATGACTTAACAGTTTTTGAGTTTTTAAAAACGGCGTTTGCAAATTTATACCGGATTAGCAAAGAACAAACAAAATGTTATGAACAGTATGCGGAAACAATGGATGAAAAATTAATGGAAAAAGCTGGGCGCTATCAAGAACAGTTGGAAGCCAATGACTTTTATGAAATCCAAACACATATTGAGCAGGTTATGGCAGGTTTGGGGATTGATGCGATTGGCAAAGATCATAAAGTCAGCGAATGCAGCGGAGGCCAACGCTCGAAAATAATCTTAGCGAAGCTTCTTTTGGAAAAACCGGATGTCTTGTTGCTAGACGAACCAACAAACTATCTGGACACTGACCATATTGAATGGCTCATTAACTATCTGAATAGTTTTACCGGGTGTTTTATGGTGGTGTCACATGATTTCGACTTTTTGGAGAGGGTCACGAATACAATAATTGATATTGCTTTCGGCAAGATCACCAAATACACTGGTAGTTTTAAATCTGCAATTAAGCAAAAGGAAGTAAAAAAAGAAGTTCAGCTGAAAGCATACGAAAAACAGCGTCAGCAAATTGAAAAAGATGAAGCATACATTCGAAAAAACAAGGCTGGGACTCGTTCAACGATGGCAAAATCAAGGCAAAAAAGGCTAGATAAAATGGAACGGATTGATCCGCCTAGTGATGCACTCCAAGCACATTTTAACTTTCCGTATGAAGAATTACTATCAGCAGCAACATTAACTGTTGATAATCTTTCTGTTGGATATGAGGCACCTTTGTTAGAGCCCGTAACATTTTCTTTGAGCCACGGCGAAAAGGTTGTTTTGAAGGGCTTTAATGGTGTGGGAAAATCGACCTTAATCAAGTCAATTTTGGGCTTGATCCCAACCTTTGGAGGAACAGCTAAATTTGTCGATGCAGTGAAGGTTAATTATTTTACACAGGATTTGGAATGGGAAGGTAATATGAAAACACCTTTGCAAATTGTGCAGGATATTTATCCAAGACTTGAACCCAAAACAATTCGGCAACGGCTGGCACGCGCTGGGCTTAATGCAGCTAATGCTATGAAACCAATCAAGTTATTGAGTGGTGGCGAACAAACGAAGGTCAAGATTTGTATTCTTGAACTTAAGCCTAGCAATTTCTTGATTATGGATGAACCTACTAATCATTTAGACGATGAAACGAAAGAGGCTTTAAAAGAAGCTTTGATTGCTTTCCCGGGGAATGTGCTATTAGTTACGCATGAGGCATCTTTTTATGATGGCTGGATCGATAAGATCTTCGATGTTGAGAGTGTCAGATTAAGTAAGGGTTAGAGAGGTATACTGATGAATAAGAAAAAAATTTTGGCTTGGCTGGTTGCAATTATACTTGTTTGTTTTGCAGGCTGGAGTATTGTTCATGTTAAACAAGCTGAAAAAAAGAATAGCATCAAGTTAGAAAAGGCTGCTAAGAAAAAAGCGGAATTAAAGAAAAAAGGAATCAAAAATTTAAATCTGCGCAGACCCATCAGTTGGCGCAAATCATCTGAAAAAGTTGATTATCCAAATTTGGATTTAGTGGAAAATTTTTGGATTGAGGTTTCAACCAAAAAGCAAAGAGTATATTTAAAATCTGATAAAAAAACGATTTATACAATGTACGCATCAATAAGTTTACCGCGAAAAAGTTCTAAAGATATTAAAGCTTTGCCTAAGGGGACTTTTTACATTCAAGATCAACGGGGAAAGTTTTTCTATAATCCAGTGAGTGGTGAAGGTGCGAAGTACTGGGTTTCTTGGAAGGGCAAGGGGGCACACATGTTCCATTCAGTTCCAACAGATGAAAATAAGAATTATCGGCGTGATGAGGCCGAGAAGCTTGGTAAAACGGGACAAGATGTTAATACACATGGTAACATCCGTTTATCAGTGGCGGATGCAAAATGGATGTCGGAGCAAGTGCCAAAAGGAACAAAGGTGATTATTAGGTAGAAAAAGTATTTTTGATTAAGTAAATATGACAGGTGAGTAATCAAGAAATAATAAACACGAATTATTTGTATTATGATCTGCATTGTTGGGCAACTAACTAAGTTCTGCGGGTGATAATCAAGAATTCGTGTTTTTTACTATAGCTAAATAAAAAATGCGGTTTTCTGATGTAAACAAGTAGTTTTTTTTGAGCAGATGATTATCGTACACAACCTTTTTTGCGCTATCCTTGAATTAGAAGCTCCTTTCTTAAGAAGCTATTTTCTAGAGGAAGTGTTGTAGATGTCAAAAATTAAGGGTTCCGATTTGTTAGTTGATGTGTTGGCTGATTGGGGAGTTAAGAATGTCTACGGGTTACCTGGAGATTCAATTGACACAACGGTCGATGCTTTGAGAAGACAGCAAGACAGGATCAAGTTTATCCAGGTCAGACATGAAGAGGTCGCTGCGTTGGCAGCAGCTGCAGAAGCTAAATATACTGATAAAATAGGGGTATGCTTGTCGATTGGTGGTCCAGGAGCGATCCATCTTTTGAATGGTTTGTATGACGCTAAAATGGATCATGTCCCTGTTCTAGCTTTGTTAGGCCAAGTAACTTCCAAGTCGTTGAATGAAGGCTATTTTCAAGAAGTTAATACATCCAAGCTGTTTGATGATGTGGCTGTTTTTAATAGAAATATTTCATCTGTAGATAACTTGCCAGATATTGTCGACCAAGCAATTAGAAGTGCGTATGAAAACAAGGGCGTTGCTGTTTTGACTATTCCGGATGATATTCCTGAACAACAACTAAAAGAGGCATATAAATCATCGGCTCGTGCTTTTTCCCTAAGTACCCCAGAAGTTGATAAAATGCAAGTCAAACGTGCGGCAAACCTTATTAGTGGAGCTAAAAAGCCAATTGTGCTTCTTGGAATGGGCGCTAAGAAGGCGGGCGCGGATATCAAACAATTTGTTGAAGAAAATCAGATTCCTTTTGTTGCAACTTTGCCAGCGAAGGGCATTATTAATGATGCACACCCTAATTCACTAGGGAACGTGGGCAAATTAGGGACTAAGCCAGCTTATGAAGCAATGCGAAACACGGATCTGTTGATTCTGTTGGGAACCAACTATCCGTACCGTCCTTATCTGCCCAAGAAAGGACAAGCTAAATGTATACAGGTTGATTTAAAGGCTGAGAATCTCGGAAAACGATATGGTGTTGATGTCGCTATTCAAGGCGATACAGCAAAAATTGTGAAGGAACTAAATAGACGAGGAAGAATTCGTCAAGATGCAGCTTTTTTAAATGCTTGCCAGAAGAATATGAAAAATTGGAATAATTGGATGCAATCTAAACGACAATTAGACACTGCACCACTAGCCCCAGAAGCAATGGCAGCATATATTGATGAAACTGCACCAAATGATTTGGTGTATTCGATCGATGTGGGGACATCGACTTCATGGGCTGCCCGATTTCTGCATGTTAGGGAGTCACAAAAATTTGCGATTTCTGCTTGGTTAGGAACAATGGGGTGTGGATTGCCAGGCGCAATTGCAGCTCAAGTTGCATATCCAAAATGCAGAGTCTTGACAATAAATGGTGACGGTGCTTTTTCAATGGTTATGCAGGACTTTGTGACGGCTGTGAAATATAAACTGCCACTTATCTGCGTGGTTATCAATAACCAAAAGCTTGCCTTTATTGAATACGAGCAGCAATCAGCAGGACAATTGAATTATCAGATTGATTTGGCTGATATGGATTTCGCGAAATTTGCGGAGGCATGTGGCGGTATTGGCATAACAGTTAAGAGTAACACAGAGTTTAAAAAAGCTCTTGATCGCGCTTATAAGGTTAAGGATAAACCAATTCTTATCAATGCTTACGTTGCTGATAATGCTCCTCTTCCTGGAAAGATCGTAATGGATGAAGCAAAAGGATACCTGAAGTTTGGGCAGGCATATTTGGAAAATTACTGGAAAATACCTGAATTACCGCCATTAAAAGATATTATGCGTCAATTTTTTTAGTTAAGTCAGCGGTTGGATTATGTCAAAGGTTTAAAAAGGTGGCAGGAATGCTACCTTTTTTTGTATATTTTACGGATTCACGGATAAGTTTTTTATTGATATAGATTATTGAAAATGACAAAAATAGAGGTGAGCAATTTGAAAGTAGTGGTCATAGGAGGATCAGGTTTTGTTGGACAAGGCATTTTAAAGTATTTGGCAAACGATTCTGACTTCAACTTAACCAGTATTTCACGCTCGGGACAACCACGGGTAAACCAAGCCTGGATTCATGAAGTTAAATGGATTTGCTCAGATGTGAATGAGGATAAAAACTGGAAAGAAGTAGTTGAAAACGCTGATTGGGTGATAGATCTGATCGGTGTTCTATTTGAAAAAAATTACCATGAGTATCAGCAAAAAAGTGTGAAACCAGCAAAAAGATTGATCAAGCACCTACATTATAAAGCTAAAAGCACCAGATTTTTGTTTGTTTCAGCCAAAAAAGCTCCCTTTTTTCTTAAAAATTATATGCGGGCAAAAAAAGAAGTCGAAAGGGAAATAATGCAGAAATTATCTGGCAGAGGGTATATAGTATATCCAGGGATGATTTATGCGAAGGAACGCAAAATGGTTTGCTTGACGGCTAATTTGCTTAACTGCGCAATGAGGATGCCTGTTCTAAAAAGAATGCTGGCTGTGTACAAGCCAATCAAACGGATAAATTTCAGTTATGAGATCAAGCGGATTCTGCTGGGGTATAACAGTTATTTGCTTTGAAGATCTAACGTAAATGCGCAGACAGTGATAAGCTATTAATTACTTGAGGTGAGAGGAAAATGGAAAAAGCATGCACAACAATTCTGGTCGGTAAAAAGGCGAGTGTCGATGGTTCAACGATGATTGCGAGAAATGATGATACATTTTTGCCGCTCACTCCTCAGCGCTTTATTATGCGCCCAGCTGGAGGAAAAAGTGGAGAGAAATTGATTTCTAATCAAAACGGATTTACCGCAGAATTACCGCCAAAAAGTCTTCGTTATACAGCAACACCCAACGCAGATGCCGGACATGAAGGTGTTTTTGATGAAAGCTCGATCAATGAAAAAAATGTTGCAATGTCGGCAACAGAAAGTGTATATGGAAATGAAAGAGCGTTAGCTTATGATCCATGGGTACCAAACGGCCTAGCTGAAGATTCACTTCAGACAATGGTGGCTCCTTATATTGAATCTGCGCGTGATGGAGTACAGTATCTAGGAAAATTGATTGCACAGTATGGGTCACCTGAAGGAAACGGTGTCCTCTTCTCTGATAAGAACGAAGTCTGGTATATGGAAATTGTTACGGGGCATCATTGGGCAGCAACGCGTATCCCAGATGATGCATACGCAGTTGCTGCTAACCAAGTTGCACAGCAACAAATAGATTTTAATGATCAAGATAACTACTTATGGTCGGAAGGGATTCAAGCGTTTGTCAGTCAGCACCGCCTTAATCCTGATAAGAAGGGATGGAATTTCAGGCATATCTTTGGGACTGATACTGAGAAAGATCGGCATTACAATACACCACGGGTTTGGTTTGGACAACGTTATTTAAACCCAAGTACCGAGCAGGATCCAATGTCCAGTGATCTGCCTTTTATTTGTCGTGCAGAACGGCTAATCGCAGTCAAAGATCTGGAATATATTTTAAGCTCGCACTATAATGAGACGAAGTACGACCCATTAGGACACGGGAGTGAAGCTGATAAATTAAAGTTTAGACCAATTTCGCTTAACAGAACACAAAACTCGCATGTTTTGCAGATCAGAAACAATGTTTCCTCGGAACATGCGGCTTTAATGTGGATTTGTTTTGGGATACCGTCTTTTACACCATATGTGCCTTTTTACACGAATGCTAATGATACTGATCCTAGCTGGAGTGAGACCTCGCTTGAATATAATATTCAAAATGCATATTGGATGTATCGAACATTGTCAATGCTGGTGGAATCTCATCATGCAGAGTTCATCCAAGACGATTTGGACTACCTCAAGGAATGTCGCGAGTTACAGTTGCGGTTGCTTGAGAAGATAGATACTGCTGCTTCAAATAAAAAAGGCCGAGCCCTGACAGAGTTTTTAACTCAGCAAAACTATCAAATCTCAGCAGCAATGCGTACAAAAACTATGAAAATGATCGGTCGTTTTGTCACAAAGGGTTTGACATTGTCTAAACTAACTTTTAATATGGACAAGAATCTTTGATATGGTAAAAACAATTTAATTTTGGAGTTGGTGTGATGAAGATTAAGGTTGAGGCTTTTGTAAACAAAATTGAGAATGATGATTTTCAATCAGCAGCTTTTGAAGCTTTACCAGTAAAAAAGAATGTTGACATGGAAAGACTTGAGCACCTTTTTGAGCAGTTTCGCAGTTTCCTGGAGCAGGAGAAGCTGACAAGAGTCAGTCAGCCGCTGCTTTTTGAAGATGAATCCGTTACAGTCTCATTAGAGAGTGGGATCATTAATCTTCCATTTGCGAACAGCAACAGGGTTGATAATTTTTTTGAGAAAAGTGAAGATGTCGATGTAATTGTCAATTTAATCGTGGAAGCTGCAGATGTTAATGCTTCGGGATTAAGGATTGATTCTTTTGGGACTGTGAAGGATTATCTTACAGATTATCAAAAGGTTAATCAAGCATTGACTGCTGGAGTTAATGAACAGTTAGGGCTGCTTGCAAAAAACAAAAACGCTGAAAATGAAAAAGAGAGCTGAGTTTGGTGTAAGCATGATTTCTTTGCAACAAAGTTGCTTTGCTTAAAAAATAACTGTTTTGCAGGGCTTCAGCTTTTCTTTGGTAAGTAAATAAATTTATTTGCTTAATATAACAAAGATAATTTGTTGACAAATAATGAAAATAAAATTAAAATTAACGAGAACTTAATAATTAAAGATAATTTGATGAACGTTGAAGAGAAGAGTAGCTTTTCTGAGTATATTTAAGAGAACCCCGTTAGGTGAGAAGGGGGATAAAAAGGAAAAGCGAAGATGAGCTTGGAGTTTGATTGATGGTCGCAAGGCTGTTGATCCGTTGGTTACGGTACAACCATCGGCTTTTAAAAATAGCTGTTGAGATCGTTAGCGTGAGCTAACGATAAAACAAGGTGGTACCGCGAGACTCTCGTCCTTAATTAAATTAATGGATGAGAGTTTTTTTTATTTAAAAAATAAGGTGGGGATCATGTGATCGAATTTAAAAATGTTTCAAAGATATATCAGACGAAGTCGGGAACAGTCCCGGCAGTTCAAAATGTTTCTTTGAAGATCAATACAGATGAAGTTTTTGGAATTATTGGTTTCTCCGGGGCTGGGAAAAGCACATTGGTTAGAATGATGAACGGCTTAGAGACGCCAACTAGTGGCGAGCTCAGTATTAATGGCAAACGGAACGATAATTTGTCAAAGAAGCAATTACGTGAACAGCGCCGGAAAATAGGTATGATTTTTCAGCACTTTAATCTATTATGGTCGCGGACCGTTTTAGAGAATATTATGTTCCCTCTAGAGTTGACTGGCATGAGTAAGAGTGAACGGGTGAAAAAGGCCACGCATTTAGCGGAACTTGTTGGTTTAGGAGAACGAATCAATGCCTATCCTTCACAATTATCCGGCGGCCAGAAACAACGAGTAGGAATAGCACGTGCTTTGGCAAATGACCCAGCAATATTAATTTCTGACGAAGCAACAAGCGCCCTGGATCCACAAACGACGGATGAAGTGCTGGATTTGCTGGCACGAATAAAAAGCAAACTTAAACTAACAATTGTCATTATAACGCATGAGATGCATGTTATCCGGAGGCTAGCGGACAGAGTTGCAGTAATGGAGAATGGGCATGTGATTGAAGAGGGAACGGTGGCCAAGGTCTTTACACGGCCGGAACAGGAATTGACACGCAAATTTGTGAACACTGAGACAGATACAGGTCCAGACGAGGACGTTAAACCTGTTATTAGTGAACTTCTGCAGAAATATCCAGAAGGACAGCTGCTGCAATTAAAGTTTCATGGAGATCAAGTTAAAATGCCGATTGTTTCAGAAATGCTTCACCAATTCCCTGACTTGCAGCTAAGTATTTTGCAGGGATCAGTTCGACAGTTACAGGATGGTTCCGGTTCGATCGGCAGTCTCTTTGTCCAACTCGTAGGTAATGAAAAAGACATCAAGGGTGCGCTCGAATTTCTTAGAACTATGAGAGTTGAAACGGAGGTGTATAAGCATGAATAATCAGGGGTTAAGCACTTATTTCAAGTTCAGCAGTGTTAATTGGAACAATATGTGGGGAGCAACCTGGGAAACTCTGTGGATGACGGTGGTTTCAGTTGTTTTAGTTGCTATTTTTGGTATTTTGCTAGGACTGCTTTTGTATGAAACAACTGGAAGCAATAATATTGTTATCCGAGGTTTAAATACGCTTGTGGCATTGTTTGTGAATGTCTTTCGCTCAATTCCATTTATCATTTTGATAGTACTTTTACTTCCAGTAACTCAGACATTAGTGGGAACGCAGATCGGTCCCAAGGCGGCATTACCATCGCTCATATTCTCTGCAGCACCTTTCTATGCGCGGTTAGTTGAACTGGCTTTTCATGAAGTTGATGGCGGAGTCGTTGAAGCGGCAGAGTCAATGGGTGCGAATAAGTGGCAGCTTATTTACAAAGTGTTGATTCCTGAGAGTATGCCAGCGTTGACTTCTGGAATTACTGTGACAGCAATCTCATTGATTGGCTACACCGCAATGGCTGGAGCGATTGGGGCTGGCGGACTGGGGCAGTTAGCTTATACTGATGGTTTCCAAGCTTATAACAATGCTATTACCTTTACTGCGACAATTATTATTGTTGTGATCGTTTTTATTTTCCAATTTTTAGGGGACTTTGCAGTTCGTCATTTAGATAAACGCTGAGTAAAAAATCGATAAAAAATATAGGAGTGATTTTAGATGAAAAAGAAATTAGCAGGTTTGCTTGCAGTAGCTGCATCAGCTTTATTGCTAGTTGGATGCGGCAAAGCATCTTCGTCGGAGAAGAATACAACGATTACAGTTGGGGCTTCCTCGGTTCCACACGCCGAAATTTTGAAACATGTCCAGCCACAACTGAAAAAAGAAGGTGTTAATCTTAAAATAAAGGTTTTCCAAGATTATATTATGCCTAATAAAGCGTTGGCAAACAAAGAACTGGATGCTAACTATTTCCAGCATATTCCCTTCTTAGATAATTGGAATAATAAAAATAATGGCAGCTTGGTTTCAGCTGGGGCAGTTCATTTGGAACCGATCGGAGTTTATTCAAAAAAAGTTAAGAATTTGAAGGATTTAAAAGATGGAGCAACTGTGTTAGTTAGCAGTAATGTGGCTGACTATGGCCGTGTTTTGACGATTTTTAAAGATGCAGGTTTGATTACCTTGAAGAAGGGTACTAAAATTACGTCGGCAACTTTTGATGATATCAAAACTAATAAAAAACATTTGAATTTCAAACATACTTATGAGGCTAAACTCATGACACAGTTTTATAAAAATGGTGAAGGTGATGCGGTTGTTATCAATGCTAATTACGCTGTTCAAGCCGGCTTAAATCCATCTAAGGATGCGATTGAACTTGAAAAATCTTCATCGCCATATGCAAATATTATAGCTGTTAGAAAAGGTGATAAGAACAAGCCTGCTATTAAGAAGTTAATGAAAGCCTTGCAGTCCAAGTCAACTCAGAAATGGATCAAGGACAAATATAAGGGTGGAGTACTGCCAGTTAAACAAACAGATTAATATTTGTAATACTATCCGAAATAGATAGTATCAAAGTTAGCTTGTGGGACTGATTGAAATCAGTTCTGCAAGCTGCTTTTTTTCCTTTTTAGATTCTTTAGCAGCTATTTGGTTATCTTATTATAGAAGAATATTGGTTTAATATGTATTTTTCGGTGCTCCGGGCAAATGGCTTATTATGGGGATGAACAAGCAGGAGACAGCTTTTCAGTTTCGAAATTAATGCGGTAAAAACAATAAAAATCTTTACCAATATCGATTAACATTTAGAAAGGAAAAAATGATATGATGTATTCATAGAGTAGACGATAAAGAGAAATGGGGAATGGTTTTTGACAAATGATCAGTTAGCAATCAATTTGGTCATAATGTTAATTGTTTTTTATTTTGCGGCTTTTTTTGTAGCTGCAGAGTTTGCATTGGTTCAAACACGTAAAAGTGCCCTGGAGAGTGCACTTGATTCTGATCAAGGGAACAAGCGAAAATTACGGACCGCGCTTAAAATGGTTCAGGAACTGAACGAATACTTGTCAACTACACAAGTTGGTGTGACTCTTTCAGGTATTATTTTGGGTTGGATCGGGGAAGGGACAATTGAACTGCTGATTGTTGATGTTTTAAAATTCACGCCAATCAGGACAAGTGCCCTACACGCAGTTGGAGCTGTCTTAGGTGTTCTGCTGCTGACATATTTAGAGGTTGTTTTGACTGAGATCGTTCCCAAAAATTTGAGTATTGATATGCCGATGAAGATGTTAATGCTGGTAGTCACTCCACTGCATTATTGTCATATCCTCTTCTTCCCTTTTGTAAGGTTACTGAATATTTCGGCTATGGGGATTATTCGGCTTTTCGGGCTGCCGCCGGCGGATGAGAGTAACGATGTCTTGACCCAAGCTGAGATTCTACGTTTGTCGCGAAATGCAGTTACAGGCGGCAATCTAGACAAGAATGATCTTCTTTACATGCAGCGGGCATTTGATTTCAACGATAAAGTTGCCAAAGATATTATGGTCGATCGAACAAGTCTTGAGGTTGTTGACATAACGGATTCAGTGAAGACGGTTATTAATTACTATCTTAGAGAAGGTTTCAGCCGTTTTCCTGTGGTAGCGAATAACGATAAAGACAAGATTTTGGGATATGTCTATATTTATGATTTGATTCGGCAAGCACGTGTTGATGATACGATCCTAGTCAGTAAATTGTTAAGAACGATCATTACGGTTCCAGAGGTAACGCCGATTCAAGGACTGCTGCAGCAGATGATCAAGAAGCAGACACCAATAGTTGTTATTTTGGACGAGTATGGCGGTACGAGTGGAATTGTTACCGATAAGGATATCTACGAAGAATTGTTCGGAGTTGTAAAAGATGAGATAGACGATGTTTCTAGTGAGTATATCGTTAAAACAGGTACCAATGCATACCGAGTATCAGGAAAAACAACATTATATGATTTTGAACGATTCTTTAGGGTCAAAAAAAGAAGCTTTGATGAATCAGAGAGTGTCACAATAGCCGGGTATTTATTGGAAAATTACAAAGTTAAACGTGGAGATGTCATTACGATTGGTCAGTTTGACTTAAAGATTGCTGAATTCAATCGCAATTATATCGAGTGGCTTGAGGTAACACGACACAGTGAAAAAGATCAGGATGAACAAAATGAAGTGCAAAGCGAACAATAAAATGTTTTAAGGTATACAGGCTAAGTAATGTACTGTATGATGAATGGCATTAATATAAAAATTGTCGATAATGGAGGAAACGAAGAATGGTTGAGAAACGACACCTCAAATCAGCGAGGATCGTTGTCAAAGTTGGGACAAGTACACTCACACACGCAAATGGTAAATTGAATTTAAAAGCAATTGACCAGTTATGCTACACCTTAAGCGGGCTGGTTAATGAAGGAAAACAAGTAGTACTTGTGTCTTCAGGAGCAATCGGTGTGGGGCTGGGGTTGTTAGGGATAGATGAGCGGCCGAGTTCAATTCCTCAGCAGCAAGCGATTGCAGCTGTAGGGCAAACACAACTGATGACAGTGTATCAGCAGCGCTTCGCTATCTATGGTCAAAAGATTGGACAGATCTTGTTGACACATGATGTAGTTGATTATCCGATAAGTCATCAAAATGTCTTGAACACCTTTGAGAACTTGCTGCAGCTTAATGTTATACCTATTGTCAACGAGAATGATACCGTTGCGGTTGACGAATTGGACCATCATACGAAATTCGGTGATAATGATCAATTGTCCGCTATTGTAGCAACTACGATAGATGCGGACTTGCTGATTATGTTGTCAGATATTGACGGGTTCTTTGATAAAAATCCGCGTAAATATGCTGACGCAGTTTTGCTACCTAGAATTGGTCACATTGATGAACAGACCTTCGAAGGTGCCGGCGGACAGGGAACTAAGTTAGGAACTGGCGGAATGACGACTAAGCTGAAAGCTGCACAAAAAATGTTGAACGCTGATAAATCAATGATTTTGGCGAATGGCGAAAATCCTTCAATCATCTTCAAATTACTTCAAGGAGAGCCAATAGGGACTTTATTCCAAGCGTAAAAATAAATTTCTCAAAGGGGCGGAAACTATGATAACTGATATAGTTGAATTAGGCAAACGGGCTCGAAAAGCGGCTTACCAGATAGGTCAATTGGAGACAGAGCGAAAAAATGGCATACTAAAAGCGATGGCTGAAGCGATTGTTCAAAACTCCTCTGAAATTTTGAAAGCCAATCAGAAAGATTTACAGGGTGCGGAAGGGCTAATGAGTAATTTCGTTGATAGGTTAACCTTGACAGAAGAACGGATTAAAGCGATGGCTGAAGGCTTGAAGCAAGTTGCACAGTTGCAGGATCCAATAGGGAATGTTGATAAGGCTTGGGTCAATGCGGCTGGGTTGAGAATAGCGAAAAGGCGTGTGCCTTTGGGCGTTATCGGGATCATTTATGAAGCGCGTCCTAATGTGACTGTTGATGCAGCAGCCTTGTGTTTTAAATCAGGGAATGCTGTTATTTTACGCGGTGGCAAAGAGGCTTTACGATCTAATTTAAAACTGGCTGAAATTCTGCGTGGTGTTTTGAAAAAAAACAAGGTTGATTTGAACGCGATTCAAATTATTGAAGATACGTCACACGAAGTAGCTGCACATTTCATGGAATTGACAGATTATTTAGATGTATTGATTCCAAGAGGAAGTGCACGGCTTATTAAGGCGGTTGTCAACAGTGCTAAAGTTCCTGTGATTGAGACAGGTGCAGGAAATTGTCATGTATATGTCGATGCCGACAGTGACAAGAAAATGGCTGCAGATATTGTGGTCAATGCTAAATGTCAGCGACCAGCTGTCTGCAATTCAATGGAAAAATTACTGCTTCATAAAGAGATAGCTGCTGAATATCTGCCATATATTGCTGAAAAGCTTAAAGCGTATCATGTGGAGTTAAGGGGGGACGATAAGGCACGGCAGATACTGGGAGCTGAGGTAAAGCTGGCAACTGAGGAAGATTGGTATACTGAATACAATGATTATATTCTTGCAATTAAAGTTGTTGATTCAATTGATGAGGCAATAGCACATATCAATAAATATAATACAAAACATTCTGAAACAATCATAACAAATAATTATCAAAGAAGTCAGCAATTCCTTGATCAAATTGATGCAGCGGCTGTTTATGTTAATGCTTCGACACGTTTCACTGATGGTTTTGAATATGGATTTGGAGCTGAGATAGGTATTTCAACACAGAAATTGCATGCGCGTGGACCGATGGGGCTTGAAGAATTGACTACTACAAAGTATGTCGTTCGTGGTCAGGGACAAATTAGAAAGTAGGAGTTCTCACTATACTTTTTAAAAATTACAGAAACCGCAAAGATAATGAATAAAGTAATAGTATTCCGGAAAAGAGTTTATTATAATGGTTAGGAAGACATTCTAAATTGGAGGCAGTTATGAGCGAAAAACAAGCAGAAGAATCCTTGAAATTGTTTGCGTTGAATTCTAATCAAGAATTGGCAGGAAAAGTTGCACAAGAACTTGGGGTACCTTTGAGTAAAGCATCAGTTAATCATTTTAGCGATGGAGAGATTCAAATCAGCATTAATGAAAGCATCCGTGGTGATGATGTTTTTGTTATCCAGTCAATCTCTGATCCAGTGAATGAGAACTTTATGGAGTTAATGATTATGATTGATGCTTTGCGCCGTTCAAGCGCAGGTACAATAAACTTGGTGATTCCGTACTATGGGTACGCACGTGCTGATAGAAAAGCGCGCCCACGTGAACCTATTACAGCAAAACTAATTGCTAATTTTCTGGAACTTGTAGGAGCAGATCGAGTTGTTACGATGGACCTCCATGCTGGACAATTACAAGGATTTTTCAATATTCCAGTCGATCATTTGCTTGCTATTTTTGTTCAGGCTGAATACTTTGTTAAAAAAGGTATTACTAATGATGTGGTTGTGGTTGCACCCGATCATAACGGGGTAAAAATTGCGCGTAATTTAGCAACCCTTTTGAAGGCTCCGCTGGCAATTGTTGATAAAAGAGAAGGCAATATGAGCAGCAAGAATGAAGACTTAACAATTATTGGTGACGTTAAAGGGAGACGTTGTATTGTCTTTGATGACTTGATTGATACTGGGGAAAAAATGATTGGTGCTATCCGTTCTCTGAAAAATGCAGGAGCAACTGATGTTTATGCTTGTGCGACGCATCCAATTTTCTCCAAGGGAGCTGTTGAAAGACTGCAAAACTCTGATTACACAGAAATCGTCGTAACGGATACGATCGAGGTACCTGATACTAAAAAGGTTTCTAAACTGAAAGTTTTATCTGTTGCGCCAACTTTTGCGAAGGCCATTGATTTAATTTTTCACAATCGTTCAGTTGACTCGCTGTTTAATAAAAAGCATACTGTCTAATCGTGTGTTGAAACATTGTTTTAATTAAAAGTAATAATTGTGATATTCACAGAAAATATAAATAAGAGGCTGAGTCGAAACTAACGTTTTGGCTCAGCCTTTTGCGTTAACTTTGTGAGACACGAATTGACGTTTTAGCAGTTGAATTCTTCTACTTAGTCGTGAATGCTCATCATCAAGGTCAAACTATGTTCATAAATAGCAGTTAATGGTTAAAAACTAATAATGACTACTGGTGTGCATCAATTTCTGAATAGTGCTGTTTCAGAGCAGAGAATTTGAATTAAAGATGTGGATTGTTGATAATATAAGATGATTTATAAGAGAAAGAGGGCATTAAACATGTTAGATTATCAACAGCAAGACAGTTGGGAGTTTGCTCCTTCTTTGTTGCAGTCACCAATCGCCATTAAGACGAACCAAGTAGAACAAAAAGCAGTTGAACGGACACCGTTGGCTTTTTTGACAGATTATGTTTTCGATAGTGTAATTTGCAAGGGTAACAATTTGCAATTTAATGGTAGTGGGAAGATGCAGCTAAATAAGCGTGTTTTTGAATTCCAGCAGTTACATTTTCATATACCAGCGGAGCATATTCTGGACGATAGAACGTATCCAATGGAATGGCATTTTGTTCATCAGAATGTCATTGGGCAAACGGTAGTTGTGGCATTTTTTGTCGAAATAGGAAGGAATAATGCGTTGCTGCAGCCTTTTTATGCAATTAATAAAATGAAGGAAAATCAGCAGCAAAAGTTTGATTATCGGCTGCCTATGACTAAGCTGCTTAAAGGTAAGAAACAAAATGCCTATAATTATCTAGGCTCTCTTACAACACCGCCATTAAGCCGCGGTGTTGAATGGTGGGTCTTTCAAGAGCCATTAATTATTTCAGAGGATCAATTAAATGTGTTGCAGATCAGTTTCAGTGGAAATGCACGTGAAAAGCAAAAAATTGCTGGCCGAAAAATTGTTTTTTATAACACTGATTTTTGACTAATAGTTCGTCTAGCTGTGTGATAATATGGAAGTGTGATAGCTTAAAAGAATTGAAAGTTAAAATAATAAGTTTTAGGAGAGAAGGACACAATGGAGAAAGATATTACGATGAGCGATCTGGCTTCTTTTCGGACAGACTTGAATAAGACTCCTTCAGCAATGTAATTGCACGAGCGGTTCAGAAAAATGGTGTCAATGCTGTAAGTGAAAACTATGCCGCAAAACGTGATCTTAATAGAGCTTTTTCGCTCGATCTCGAGACAGGTAAAGTAACTAATCAGAAGCGAAGCGGCCGTTGTTGGTTGTTTTCAGCACTTAATACAATGCGACATGATTTTGCCAAGAAATATAATGTGAAAGATTTTCAGTTTTCACAGAACTACAATTCTTTTTATGATCGTCTTGAGAAAGCAAATAAATTCTACGAAACAGTAATTGAAACGGCTGTATTGCCTTTTTCAGACCGGCATGTTGCAGAACTTTTTTCAATGCCAGATGGTGATGGGGGTCAATGGGCTAATGCTGCGGCTTTGATTGATAAATATGGTGTCGTACCGCGTTCAATTATGCCTGAGACGTACAATAGCGAAAAAACGGATGAGATCAGTGAAATTTTGACTTTAAAGTTGCGCAAAGACGGACTGGCTTTACGCAACTTGACCAATAATGGGATATCTAAAGCAGAAGTGAACAAAGTTAAGAAAGAATATCTTAATCAAGTTTATCGGATGCTGGTGTATGTCTTTGGTGAACCCCCAGTTAACTTTGACTTCGAGTACCGGGATGATAAGAAAAAATATCATTTTGATCGTAATCTGACACCCAAGAGTTTCTATGAAAAGTATATTCCACGTCAGTGGGAAGATTATGTTTGTTTAACAAATGCTCCAGATCATGAGCTGGAGCAGGTCTATGGCTTGGAAAGCCAGGACTATATCTTCAATGGTCAGAAGATCAAATTTGTGAATACAGATATTCAAGTTTTGAAGGATGCAGCAATTGCCCAAATGAAAAACGGCGAGACTGTATGGTTCGGGAATGATGTTTCAAAGGATGAGAATCGACAACAAGGGGAATTAGCCCTGTAGCTTGAGTATTAAAAATTCAATCTGTCTGTTACGCGCACCGAAAACGTCACTCATTAATTTGGGTGGCGTTCTTTGGTCTAGTTGCTACATGGAAAAAGGCTGAGACCTTGTTTTATTATTGAATAATAACGAGGAAATTTTTTTGAGATACATTGTGGAAACGCAACTTATATTCAAAGAAAAGATTTTTATACAGCACGGCTATATTCTTTAACATCCATAATGGCGTATTTGCTTAATATTGACTTTTAAATGGTAGAATAATAAAGAGGAAAAAAACGCAAGGAGGAAATGATATGAGTTTAGGATTCATCTTGGGTAAGGCTTCGCGGGATCATCAGAAAAAAATGGTGGAAGAAATTGCGCTATTAAAGAAAAAGGATCCGCAAGGTCAATTTTTTTATCTGGTCCCAAATCATATTAAATTTGCGTCAGAAATAAGAGCACTAAAAATGCTACGGTCTATGGAACAACCTGGAGAGCCACTTTTTGCAGAAACAAATGTCCAGGTTTTTTCATTTACACGATTGGCTTGGTTTTTTCTTAAAAATACGGCCTTTTATCAGATACCGCGCTTATCCAAAGCGGGATTGAATATGGTCGTTCAAAACATACTGAGGATGCACCAAGATGAATTAACAGTCTTTAAGGGAGAGCAGACTCAACTTGGGTTTGTCAGCCAATTAGTCAGTCAACTAACAGAATTGCGGAACGGATGTGTTTCAAGCACGGATCTAACGGAGATTGCGACTTCATTGAAGAAACGCGGCGATACGATGGTTGATTTACAAGCTAAAATCCATGATCTTCAAATTATTTATCAGGCATTTGAGCAAGCAACATTGGGCAAGTACAACGAAAGTGCAGATCTTTTAGATGAGATGAGTCGCTACCTGGCAAAGCAAGACTTGGAACACAGCTATTTTTTCATTGCTGGCTTTTCGCAGCTGACCGCGGGTGAGCGAAGACTGGTAGAAACACTTATTCAGCATGCCCGGCACGTGCGGATCGCGCTAGTTTTGGATAAGCCATACAGCAATAGAAAACCGGAGATTCATGATCTTTTTTATAAATCAGGGAAATTATATTTTGAATTGTATCAAAGGGCGAGAGAAACTAAAGTACCAATCTTGCTGGATCAATATGCAGAAAAAACAAGAATTCAGAACAAAAGTTTGCTGGCCTTAGAAGACTATTGGATTGAAACGACCAAAATGACACCGATGAAGGAAATGTGCATCCCAGATAAAGATGCTCTGCAAATCTTTCAAGCCTCGAATCGATTTGTTGAGGTTAGAGAAGTGGCGACACGAATCAGACAGTTAGTTGTACAGGGATACCATTATCGTGACTTTTTAATAATGACGCGGCATCTTGATCTTTATCAGAATGTTTTACAGCCGGTTTTTGAACAGTTCAATATTCCTATATTTGTTGATCTGCAAAAGAAAATGACTGATCATCCGCTTGTCGAACTGATCAACGCTTTATTTGCGGTTAAAAAACGTTATTATCGCTATGACGATATTATGAGATTATTGAAAACTGAACTACTGATTCCACAACTGAATGGGCGTTCAATGGAGGTAGGGGCATTTAGAGAATGTCTTGATTTAACAGAAAATATGATCCTTAAATACGGATTTGAAGGGAAGAAATGGCTTCAAAAAGAAGATTGGACCTACTATCGATTTACAGATACGGATACAGGGACTCAAACAGATGCGGAACAAGCAAAAACGCGCAAAGTAAATCTAATTCGGCATTTTGTAAAAGAGCAAATTGCTCCATTCTTTAAAAAAATTGATAAAGCAAAAAATGGTCTTGAAGCAGCGACGCTGTTATGTAATTTTCTGATTGCTCAAAACGTCCCGCAGCGTTTGCTGGGATGGCGCGATGCAGAACTAGCAAAAGGTAATATTGAAGCAGCTGCGCGCCCGGAACAAACCTGGGAAACTTTTTGTCAGCTTCTTGACGAATATGTACTGACGCTGGGTGAATTTGAATTTAATAGTGAGAATTTTTTGGAGCTTTTGCAGAGTGGGTTTGAAGGCTCGGAATATAGTCAGGTACCTTCGACCCTTGATCAGGTAATTATCTCAGAATCTGGGATGGTTCAAATGAATGAGCGCAAGATAACCTTCATGATTGGTTCAACGGATACAGTTATGCCAGATAGCATTACACAAAATAGTTTGCTGTCGGATGCAGATCGCTTGAAGATGGAGCCTCTTTTGCAAGAAGGACAATATATAGCTGAAACGGCAGATCATCAGATGGCGGCGGAAATATATCTCAATTATCTGGCCTTTATGAGCAGCAGTGAGCGTTTGTACCTCTCATACCCTTGCAGCAGCGATGATCAAATTGGTATTAAACCCTCAAGATACTTGGAACATATCCAGCAGCATTTTTCTTTAAAAATTAAAAAAGTTACCGCAGAACCAATCCTTTCAGATGAACCTAGAAAAAGTGTAGATAATTTTGTGGGGACTATGCGGACAACTTTGACGCAGCTTTTAAATATTAGTAGGCAGTCACATTCAAAACGAGTCACATTACCGGTATTTTGGCATTATATCTATCAGTTGCTTCAACAAAACACCTCAATCAGACCGCTCATGCGAAAATTATTTGAGAGTCTTGATTACAAAAATATTCCAGAAAAGTTGCGGCCAGAGATCATTGATCAGCTATATGGTGAAACAATCAATACCTCAGTCTCCAAGATGGAAGAATTTTACGCAAATCAATATGCATACTTTTTGAAGTATGGTCTGCGTTTGCAAGAACGTGATGTTTTTGAACTATCGGCTGCTAATACTGGAGAATTCTTTCACCTAGCACTGGATTCACTGATGAAGGCAATCGCACAGACAGGCAAAACTATTGCTGAAACATCGCAAGATGAAATCAATCAGTTACTGCAGAAAATATTGCTGCAGATCAGAGCATTGCCACAGTTTCAGATTTTAAGCAGTTCTAACAGGATGAATTATCTTAGCCGCCAATTGCTCGCAACTGTGCGGCAAATCGGTTGGTCAATCCGTCAGCAAGCGCAGCGAACAGCGATGCGGCCATTAAAGACTGAAGTTTTATTCGGGCATGTTGGTTCACAAGACGGTCTGCGACCATTAACCTTTGAGCTTCCTTATGGCAAAAAAGTTAATGTGCGAGGTAAAATTGACCGAATCGACCATATGGATGTTGCTGGAAAAGATTATTTAGGGATTGTTGACTATAAATCGAGTTCGCATGTTTTTGACTTTAGAGATGCTTATTATGGCCTTGCTTTACAGATGCTGACTTATTTGAACGCGGTAATGAAGAATTTAGATTTGCTTGCAACGGGAACCAAGCCGGATGAGGTAAAGCCTGCTGGAGCATTGTACATGCATTTATACAATCCTAAACTGAAACTTAAAGAAGTGGCGAAAAAGACACTGGATGAGGTTTTACTAAAGAAAAACAAGTATGATGGAATTTTGGTTGCTGATCCAATGATGCTTGAACAGCTGGATCACAGGCTTAATGAGGAGGGAAATGGCGAATCGACAGTTTATCCTTTTAGACGGAATAAGGATGGTTCATTCAAGGCAAGGAAACATCAATTAGTAACTTACGAAGAATTATTGCTGCTTCTAGAGCATAATGAAGAATTGATCCGTCAAGCAGCGACACAGATTTTTGCAGGTGAGAACGCGTTAAATCCGGCACTTTGGCCGAATGGTCGTTCTGCTTTGCAATACTCGCCATTTAAATCTATTTTTCAATTTGATGCACTTCTTCCAGAAAATAATTATCATCGCTTAGAAGGATTGTCACCTCTTGATATATTGTCAACTTTAAAAAGGCAGAAAGGAATTAAAGCGAGTGATGAAAAAGATTGAATATACGCTAGCGCAACAAAAGGCGATTACTGAAACAGGCAAGGATATCTTGGTCTCGGCATCTGCTGGTTCTGGGAAAACAAGAGTGCTGGTCGAGCGGGTCATTGAGCACTTGCATCAGGGAATTGGAATCGATGAGTTATTAGTCGTAACCTTCACAGAGGCGGCAGCTAGAGAAATGCGTGAACGTATTCAAACTGCTCTGCGTTCTGAAATCAATCAAGCAGATAAAAAAAGAAAAAAGTGGTATCTTGAACAGCTTACCAAGCTAGGAACAGCCAATATAAGCACTTTACATGCGTTCTGTTTGAGGGTTATTGAACGCTATTATTACGTGATTAAGCTTGACCCGTTATTTCGCTTGTTAACAGACGATACTGAACGTGAACTGTTGCTTGAAGATGTGTGGGCTGAATTGCGCGAACGCCTTTATGGAGAAGAAGATTCTGTTTTTGAAGAACTGACACAGAATTTTTCTAATGATCGCAGTGATGATGGCTTGACTGAGCTCGTGCTCAGAACTTTTGACTTTGCCAATGCCAAGCCAAATCCGCGGAATTGGCTGCAACATTTAACAGATGAATATTCTATTCAAGATAATGCTTTAAGCAAGAGCAGAGTTTATCTTGAAAAAGTATTGCCACTGGCTGGTGCACAGTTGAAACAAGCAGCTAACGAGTTGAAGATGGCGCAGCAGATTTCTGAAAGAGAAGGATTGGACAAGTTTACGATCGCGCTGCAAAAAGATCAAGTAAGTATTGAGCTGATTTTGAAAGCATTAAATCAAGAAGAAAACTGGAATACGATCAAGGAAATGGTGCAGTCTTTCAAACTGGAACGTGCTCCGCGGCTCGGCAAACTCGACGAGGTTCAAAAAAAAGCTAAGGAAGAAATTATGCATTTGCGTGATTTAGCAAAAAAAGCTCTGACAGAGCTTGCAGAGCGGTATTTCCCATTAAACGAGGAAGAGACATGCGTAGCTTTGAACCGCTCAGCTGCTTTGATACAAAAACTAAGCCAAGTTGTGACCGAGTTTATGGACGAATTCACTGCTGAAAAAAGGCAAAAGCACGTTCTTGATTTTAATGACCTCGAACATTTAACCTTGAAGATTCTAACACAAGATACGAGCGAATCGAGGCAGGCACTGAGCAATTTAAAGAACAAGTATCGTGAAATTTTGGTCGATGAATATCAAGATACAAACCAATTGCAGGAAACGATTTTGACAACAATTGCCAAAAAAGAGCCGGGTAATATGTTTATGGTTGGGGATGTCAAACAATCAATTTATGGTTTCAGGTTGGCGGATCCAACTTTATTTTTAAAAAAGTATCGTGCATACGCGGAAAACAGTACCCAAGGGCAACGGATTATTTTAGCTGAGAATTTTCGCTCGATGAGCAGTATAACTGATTTTACAAACTTAATTTTCATGCAGCTAATGAACAGAGAAGTTGGTGAAATGGATTATGATCAAAATGCTAAATTGGTTTTTGGAGCAAAATATTATCCAAAGCAAACACCTAAAACGGAAATACTGCTGTATGAGACAGAAGAAAAAAGTTCGGTTGATCAGAGCGATGATACGGAACCCTTCAATGAAAATTTTGAAGTAGATACTGCGGCGCAGGGACAGGTTATCATGACCGGACAAAAGATCCGGTCTTTGGTTGAACACGAAGTGCCGATTTTTGATCGAAAAAACAATACTGAACGTACGATTCAATATCGAGATATTGTTCTTTTGGTACCAACCCGGAACAACAATCTGCTCATTACTGAGGAGTTTAGGAAGTTAGGAATACCTGTTTTTGTAAATGATGCACAGAATTATTTTCAAACAATTGAGATTCAGATCATGCAGTCTTTCTTGAAAATCATTGATAATCCGTACCAAGACATTCCGTTGGTAAGTGTGCTTCGATCACCACTTGTGGGTTTAAAGGAAAATCAATTGGCTTTTCTGCGAATTAACGATCGAACAGGTGATTATTATCAAGCTGTTTTGGAATTCTATCGTAATTTTGTACCTCAAAAAGCAAGCAATTTTGCTTTGAAGTTATACGATCAAATAGCACAGTTTTTAGATCAGTTAGAGCGTTTCAGGACCCTTGCACGTCAGAATGAGTTAGCGGCACTCATTTGGAAAATATATGATGAAACCGGATTTTTAGATTATGTTGGCGGGATGCCTGGGGGTTCGCAAAGACAAGCTAATCTACATGCTTTGTATGAACGTGCGAGTGTTTATGAAAAGACGAGTTTTAAAGGATTGTTCCAATTTCTGCGTTTCATCGACAAGATGCAGCAGAAAAATCGCGATCTAACAGAAGCCAATGCGCAGACAACCGAAGATGCGGTCCAAGTGATGACGATCCATGGGAGCAAAGGGTTAGAATTTCCCGTTGTTTTTTTAATGGATGCTGCGCATCGTTTTAATGAACGTTCTTTGATACGCGACTATATCTTGGATGAAGATGAAGGAGTTGGAATTACGTGGACAAATCCGCAAACTCGAGTCAAGATAGAGACATTGCCTAAAATCATTGCCCGCGATAACGGACAGAAGAAAATGGCTGCTGAACAGATGCGGCTTCTGTATGTTGCATTGACTCGAGCGGAACAACGGCTGTATATTATTGGGGTTTGTTCAAGTCAGCAAACTGTACTCGAAAGCTGGAAACGAGCATTTCAAAGCAAGGACATAGTTCTGAACAACCGGTTGCGACAGGAAACTAAGAATTTCATGGATTGGATAGGTATGTGTCTTGTTCGTCGACAAGATTTCAAAGCGGCATTTAGTCTTGATGAGGGTCAAAGAATACAGCTGCTGGAAGAAAATGCAGCTAAGTTCGGTGTTTCTTTTATTGATCGTCATGATTTAGAAGATGCTGCTCCGACTTTACAAGAAGGAGGTACTGACTGGTTAAAGAGTTTGTCTACTGTTCCTGTTGTCGAAGATGGTGAGACTGAAAAAGAAATTGAGCGAACGAAGCAGATATTGGAATATCAGTATCCGGCGTTGTCGTTGACACGTACGACAGCCTACCAGTCAGTTTCGGAGATTAAAAGGTTATTTAATGATCCTGATCAGGAACGCATGGAATTTTTAGAACCAAATTTTGAGATCAAAACGCGAACACAGGCAAAACGGTATGTTAAAAATGATATTACTCTACCCGATTTTATTGAGCGTAAGCAACAAATCACCAATGCAGAGATTGGAACGGCAACACATTTGGTGTTGCAGGAACTGCCTTTAACGCAGTCACCGACAATGTCCAGCCTGCAGGAACTGATTGCTTCATTGACGGAACAAGGAATATTGACACAAGAGCTGGCGGATGCGGTCGATAAAAGTAAAATATTGCTCTTTTTTAAGAGTGAACTGGGACAAAGGCTTTTAGCTGATCCAGACCATGTTAAACGTGAAGTTCCTTTTTCGCTTTTACTGCCAGCAAAACGGTTATTTACAGACATTGAAGATAAAGAGCAGGACGTACTAGTTCACGGAATTATAGATGGTTATATTGTCAGTGAAGGCAATATTGAGTTGTTTGATTATAAAACTGATTATTTGGTACAAGGTGATGAACAGGCAAAACAAAAAATAATCGAACGCTATAAAGGTCAGCTAAATTTATATGCTACGGCCTTAGGAAACATTTTGAGACAGAAAGTTGCGCACAAGTACCTGTATCTTTTGGAGACGAATGAACAGATTGAAATCTAGCCCGCTCTGGGTGTGGCTGAGCACAGCTGCAAATGTACTCTTATTACATCGCGCAGATACAAATGAAATGGTAAAATATTGAAAAATCTCGTGTGATAGAGTTTGAATTGAAAGTTGCTGTGCAGGTTGAATAAATAATTGGGGACAGGAACGAATGGTTTGTAGTATTCTAGTATAAAAAGGGGTGGATAACAATGTTTCCAGAACGTTTAAAGGCTTTGCGCAAGGGGCGTGATTTGACCTTGGCAGAATTAGCTGTGGAATTGAACAAGATGAATGAAGACAATTTGACTGAGCGGCTTAATTCAGGCCCGCAGATTGGAAGCTGGGAAAGAGGAATCAATACTCCTTCTTATCTTGAAGTACTTAAATTAGCACGCTTTTTTGGCGTTACACTCGATTTCTTAGTTGGAAATAGTTATGGTGTGCGGGATTTGTCGGATCTTTTTGCTATGAATACTGAATTATCGATGGAAGGCCATATTCTGAATGGTCAAGAACGCGAAATAATTTATGGGCTCATCAAGAGTTATTTACGAGGCAAGTATCCATTGGAAACCCAGGATAATGATGACAGTGATGGTGAAGTAACTTTACCTCTTCATTAAATGAGCACGCTAAGACCGGAGAAAGAGAAGGAACTTTTTTTGAAAAAATTCTGGAAAAATGTGGGATTGATATTGATAGGCGCTTTTATCTATTCATTTGCGGTTAACAGTTTGTTAATGGCGAATCACTTAGGTGAAGGCGGGGTAACAGGGCTGATGACGATTTTATATTACTGGTTAAATGTCTCACCAGCACTGACGAATATAATCTGCAATGGGGTATTACTGCTTGTTGGCTGGAAACTGCTCGATAAGCGGACTATCGCCTACACAGTTGTTGCGGTGACAGGTATTTCGGCCTTTTTAAAAATGACGGCAACCTGGGGTTTAAAACTGGAGGAACCAATAGTTGGGGCGCTTTTCGGCGGTATGCTGATGGGAATTGCCCTTGGCTTTATCATGTATGGCGAAGGAACGATTGCAGGTAGTACTATTCTAGCCAAAATAATCAATCGGTATCTTGGAATCAAGACTGGGACAGCAATGCTGTTCTTCGACTTGATCGTTGCAGTACCCTCATTTCTTCTGATAGGAATTGAGAACATGCTGCTAACTATCATCGAACTTTATGTATCGGCTGCTGTTTTGAATCAATTGCTGGCAATTTTTGGTAAGCGCAAGGCACTGACTATTATTTCCAAAAAGCATGAACTGATTGCTAAAAAAATTGCAGAAATTACCCAAAAAGGTGTGACTTTGATTCCAGGTCAGGGAGTAGTCAGCGGAGATCCTCAGATGATGGTTTATTGTATTTGCGAGCAAAAACAGCTTGTAAAAATTATGGCGGCAGTTCGAGCTGTTGATGAGCATGCTTTTGTAGTAATGGAGGAGGTCCATAGTGTGTATGGAAAGGACAGTTTGCGAATTTTGTGAGGGCAAGATATTAAGTTGTTTTATCTATGATACGGCTATGGTAGAATAAATTGAAATAATCAAAATGAAATGGAAGGAGCTACTTTTTTGAGTGTTATTTCGAAGTTATATGGACCCTTCTTTGATGTAGAGAATTGGAAAAGTGTGGTTGAATCCGGTAGTGATTGGATGATCATTCTTTCTTTGGTTTTGATCGAATGCCTGCTCTCGGTTGATAATGCAATTGTATTAGCAGCACAGACACAGACGTTGCCTACAAAAAAAGAGCAGGAGAAGTCCTTGTTTTATGGTTTGTGGGGGGCATATCTTTTTCGCTTCTTAATTATCGGGATAGGAACATATTTAATTAATTTTTGGGAGATCAAGGTCCTTGGGGCTGGATATCTGTTATACTTATCGATCAATCATTTTTATCGGATTTTTCATCCGGTGCCTATGAAAGAAGGAAAAACTAAAAAGAGATTACTCCCACTGTTCTGGTCGGTTGTTATCTCAATTGAAATGATGGATATTGTTTTTTCAATCGATTCAGTTCTGGCGTCGTTGGCAATTTCCAGCAATCCTGTAATTGTTCTGATAGGTGGAATGATTGGTATAATATGTATGCGTGGGATCGCTGAGTTCATCATTAAATTAATGGAGCTTGTTCCAGAGCTGGAAGTTATGGCTTATGGGTTAATTGCGTTGATCGCAGTTAAGTTGTTTTTGTCGATTCCAGCGATTGATATTGAAATTCCAGCCGCACTTTTTGCCATTATTGTTTTTCTCTCAATTCTTGTAACGATCATTGTAAATCGGATTCGGCATTAGCTCTTTTTTCGTGCTTGAAATAGGAAACTAATGATAAAGTAGGCTAAGATATATGTATAAAATGATAACGTGTGATCTAGATGAAACGTTGCTGACTGATAGCAAGAAGATCACCGACGAAAATATTAGAGCGATCCAAGCTGCAGTGGCTAAGGGCGTTTATTTTGTACCCAACACTGGGCGCAATTACCTGACGGTCCAGGACAATCTACGTGAGCTTGGATTGTTTCAGAAGAAAAATGAATACGTTATCTCTTTTAACGGAGGTGCGATAGTTGAAAATAAAAACAACCGTTTTTTGAAAGTCAATGCAATGTCATTTGAAACAATTGAGCAGCTTTTTAAGCTGGGTGTCGAGCATAATTTTTGCATTCATGTTTATTCGCTGCATCAGTTATATATTTGGAATATGAATCAGAGTGAGATCAACTATTTAACTGGTCGAATCAACGGTTGGGTCGATTTGAAAGAAGATAATATCGATGAATTGCAGGGAGAAGAGCTGGTTAAAATACTTTTTTATGTTCCAGCGGCCAAGGAAAGGCTTGCTCTCAGAGAATTTGTGACCCAAGAGTTAAATAAAAATTTGAATATTACATTTTCTTCGGATCGATACATTGAATTTAATGATCCTACCGCTGATAAAGGGAGTGCAACCATTCAATTAGGCCAGCAATTAGGCATAAATCCTGAGGAAATTATTGCTATTGGGGACAATAGTAATGATTTACCGATGATTCAAAAGACCGGCATGGGTGTTTGTGTTAGTAATGGCAAAGATTTTGTTAAGGAGCAAGCTGATTATATTACAAAAAAGGACAATAATCACAGTGCGGTTGCAGAGGTCATTAAAAAATTTATTTTGTAACAGGGCCCTTGGACTCAGAAAAAAGTCTACGATGGCTAGCTTGTTGAGAAGAGTGTCTTCAAGACTCTTTGAATGTACTGCTAATATGATGAAAGGACTGAGAAGATGTTTATTCCAGATGAAAAAAGATATAATGTTTTACCTTACAGAAGAGTCGGAACAACAGGATTACGCCTGCCGGTAATTTCACTAGGCTTATGGAAACGCTTCGATAGTGCAGCTCCATATTATGACAGAAAGCAGATTGTTTTAAACGCTTTTAATAAGGGAATTTTTAGCTTTGACTGTGCAGATCATTATGGATATCCTGAAATCGGAACATCAGAGAAATTATTGGGTGATATACTACAGGGAGAATTAAAACCGCATCGTGGCGAGCTGGTTGTTACAACTAAGGTAGGATATCGAACAATCCCGGGACCTTATGGACATTTCCTATCACGCAAAACGATTCTGCAATCGATTGATCAGAGTTTAAAAAGGCTAGGAACGGATTATGTTGATATTTATTATGCCCATCGGTTTGATCCGCATACAGACCTAGAAGAAACAGCGCTGGCTTTAAATGATGTTGTCCGGCAAGGAAAAGCACTGTATATTGGTATTTCTAACTTTGATGTGCAGCAAACAAAGGCAATTACGCGGCTTTTTAAAAAGATGGGTACGCCTTTCACGGTTAATCAGGTGTCATATAACATCCTAAACAGGGATGCAGAAACGAGCGGATTGCTTGATGTAATGGAGCATGAAGGAAAGAGCATTGTAGCTTATGGGCCGCTTGCAGAAGGCCTTTTGAGCGAACGGTATCTGGATGGCATTCCTGATTCCTATAAGATTCATCACACAAGTCAAGCAGTTTTTGATGAAGGAAAAGACAGAGTTCTCCAAAGAATACGTGGGTTAAATGAGATCGCAAAAGAGCGAAACCAGACACTTTCACAGTTAGCGCTGGCTTGGCTGCTGCGGAATGAAGTAGTTGCGAGTGTTATTATTGGCACAGCAAATCTCCAACATTTAAACGATAACTTGGAAACAATCAACCATTTAGATTTCTCTGAAGATGAACTTGAGCGTATCAACACTGTTTTAGAAAAATAGCCCTGCAAAAGCAAAAACGGGCAGTTGATGAGACTAAGTGATTCTGGGTGTTAGCAATATGAAGCTGCGGCAATGATATTTGGCCACAGCTTTATTTTTTTGATTTTTCTAAGTAAACATAAAAAATTTTTTGTTAAATTTACAAAAGTGCAGTCAAATGCTAGAATACAAAGGATGGTTTTGTGATGAATGGTTTGGAGGATTGTTATGAAAAGTGAGCCTAGATTGTGCATAGTGATACCTTGCTTCAATGAGCAAGAGGTATTGCCGGTCACTGCGCCTAAGTTTTTAGATAAGATATTAGCATTGTCCGAAAAGAGGATGATTGCTCCCGATAGCAAAGTTTTATTTGTAGATGATGGGAGTAAGGACGGAACATGGTCATTGATCAAGCAGCTTGCTGAAGAGGATGAACATTTCAGCGGTATTAGGCAAAGCAGAAATCGTGGACATCAAAATGCGGTTTTGGCTGGCTTGATGGAGTCAATTGGTAAATATGACATTACCATTTCAATTGATTGCGATGGACAAGATGATATCAATGCAATGGATAACATGGTTGAAGAATATGCCAAAGGTAACGAAGTGGTATATGGCGTCCGCAGTTCGAGAAAAACAGATACTTTCTTTAAACGCTTTACGGCGGAGTCATATTATAAATTTTTGAACATGATGGGGGCGGAGGTTGTCTATAATCATGCCGATTACCGCCTGATTTCAGAACGCGTTCTGCGCGAATTGGCTAGGTTTAAAGAGGTTAATTTATTTTTGCGGGGAATGATCCCGCTGGTAGGTTTTAAAAGCACCTCCGTTTATTATAAGCGGCATGAGCGTTTGGCGGGAAAGAGTCATTATCCTTTGAGTAAAATGCTTGCCCTTGCATTTAACGGAATAACAAGTTTAAGCATTAAACCTATTCGAGTTATTACAGCTCTGGGAAGTTCTGTATCGCTGCTTAGTTTTGCTATTTTGATCTGGGTAATTATCCGTTTTTTGATGGGTGAAACTGTTAGCGGCTGGGCTAGTACCTGTGCGCTCTTAACCTTTATCGGTGGTATCCAATTAATTTGTTTGGGGATTATCGGCGAATATATCGGCAAAATATATTTAGAAACAAAAGCTCGTCCACGTTACATTATCAGTGAAAGGACAACTAAGAATGATGCTAGATAGACTAAAAAAATTTTTTGATATTACAATGCTCAAATTCATAGTGGTTGGTATCGCGAACACAATTTTCGGAATGGCAATCATGTTTTTGTTTTACAATCTTTTTCATTTTAACTACTGGATTTCTTCAGCTTCTAATTATATTTTTGGAAGTATTTTAAGCTATTTCTTGAATAAATACTTTACTTTTCAGAATAAATCAAAAGACAAGCGGATAATTGTGCGTTTTGTGATAAATATAACCATTTGTTATCTAGTGGCATACGGAGTTGCACAGCCTGTCATAAAGGTTCTCTTCAGCAGCTTTCCGCAGGGAACACAAGATAATATTGCGATGCTGGCAGGAACAATTCTGTTTGTGGGTCTAAATTACCTAGGACAAAGATTTTGGGCTTTTAAAAAAGAGTAGGTTTAATAAATTAAAAAGAACTTGGCCTAAGTTTTATACCTTTGGCGTTAATGAACCAGGATCCATTTTTTTTGAGAAAACAGTAGTCTGCAGGAGTGTCACTTTTGAGGATAGACACACTCAATAAATCTGATAACTGCTTTTCTCAATTATCTATCTTTGGTATAATCAGCTTGATCTACAAATAACGTATACCAGTGCGAGAGCGTAATTGCTTCGAGTACTATCTTTTGTCTGTAGTGGTGGTTCGCGAAAATCCCACCAAAATAAAAAACTAGAAAGAGGTCTTTGAATTGGAGAATACCCATGAAAGAACGGTTGGACTCCTTAAAAGTGGATTGATTGCAGCGTTGTATGTTGTGATCACAGTGGCATTGATACCGTGGAGCTTTGGACCAGTCCAATTACGATTGGCAGAAATGCTCAATAATCTTGCAGTTTTTAACAAACGTTATATTTGGGCGTTGACGTTGGGCTGTTTGATTGCAAATCTGTGGTCGAGTTTAGGGGTCGTTGATGTTGTATTTGGTTCCTTAGGCACATTGATGATGACCGGAGTCAGTTACTTGTTAAGCCGTTACACTGACTCTGTGCCGCGTAAGCTGGTAATCAGTGTAATCTCTTGCACGGTATTGACTTGGAGTGTAGCGCTTGAACTTTTCTTCGTTAGTCATGTGCCTTTCTGGGCGACATACTTATCCGTGGCGATTGGTGAACTTATCTCAATGGTTATCGGCGCAGTAGTGTTTTGGTTGATTAGCCTGCGGATTGATTTAACCAAGTAAGTGAGATAAAAATTTTCAGAATAGCGAAAAAAATTAACTATAGATATGAAAATCTGTTTTTTATGTAGTTAGATTGCTTAAGAAAAAGCGGATTACTAAAGTACATTAACATGAAGATCGCATGAAATTACAATAGGGCTAGTCCAAATTAACGTTTGGTTTAGCCCTATTATTTTATCTTTGTGTTGTACGAAATAACATGTTTACGATGGTTTAGTGTATTTCCAATGCTATTTTATGTGAATTTTATTTGTAGCTTGAAATTTCAATTAAATTTTTATCGTAGTCATTAATATAGATCGAAGTCATTTCACCTTCCGAACCAATTCTTTTAAGTGGGCCTTTGAGGATGGGGATATAGTAGCTGATCAAGTGGTTAGTGATCTGATCCATTGAATCACCTGCTATAATACATAAATTAGCTGAACCAACAGTGGGATCAGCAGGGCCTAGGGAGTATTCCTCATTGACAAGACGAAATTCAATCAATTGATGCCCACAGCGAACACAGTTTTCCATGTCTGTTTCCTTATCCTTAATAATTGGCATATCGAAGACTTCATGATAGAATCGAATGGCTCGCGGGAGGTCCGCAACGGTTAAAACGATATGATCAATTCGTTTGATATTCATTAACAATCGGCTCCTTTGTAATTTAAAATCAACGTGATAAGTAAGTAACAAAAACAGGGCAGAATAATAATCATTCTGCCCTGTTTTATTGCGCAATAATTACTCCTTGAATGTATTATTTTCAACATCTTGTAAGAATTTTTTTAAATGAGCGAAATAAACGGGAGCATTATCGATCATATGATGATGTCCGCCATTTGGAGTTGTTTCTAATCGAGCATGTGGAATTACGCTTGCCATCCTTCGTGCAGTGGCGAGTGGCATCGTTTCATGCTCGCCGTAAGTGATCAATGTTGGAACATTGATTTTATGAATATCTTGCCGTCGATCCCAACCTTGCATTTTGCCGGTAACAACAAACTCATTATCACCTTGGAAATAGTTATAGACAGGTGTAGCCATGGTATCCGTCAAATGTGAAATTGCGGGCGGTTGTTTACGATCCACATAACCGCGATTTAAAGCATCAATCAACTCCTGATAGCGATCATTAGCATAATCATTTTCAGCTTCGCATTTTTTCATGAATTTTAGTTCATCATCTGAGAACTCTTTTTCACGAATAGCATTGATATTTGCGACATATTCTTCAATGTTGTCTGTCATACTTGAGATAATAATCCCCTTAAGGTGGTCAGGATATTTAAGCGCATATTCTTGTGTCAGAATACCGCCCCATGACTGCCCAATAAGATAGAAATTATCCAAGCCGAGTTTTTGACGAACTTCCTCAACTTCATCAATGAAATAGTCCATATTTAAAAACTTATCAATGTTTTCTTGTTTTGTGAAATCGGGCTGGTCTGAATACCAAGATCCAAGCTGATCATACATTGATACTTGAACACCGAGGTCGGAAAGTTTTTCTGCAAAGTTTTCATAATATTCATGGTTTCCTCCAGGACCGCCATGCAGGCAAAGCAGCTGAATATTGCCTTTGCCTTCGGTATGCGTCCATAAGTGGTAACCGTTGTCTAAGGTCAGGATAGTTGTACCTTGTTTCATCATCAAACACCTAGTTTCTTTAAAGATAATTTTATGATAGCACTTTAAGTTCACTTAGCGAAATAAATTGGAAAAGATTAACGAAAAGTAATTCTGTTACATTGAGCTTATTTTCAAGCAGCTGGCGGCTAACTTAATTGAATAAGCCAGATCTTCGTTTCCCCGAACCGTCATTCCCATGTCTGTTGCATAGATGATGAGTCCTAATTGGTGGTTTTTAGGCAAACGATAAAAAGTTGGTTGTAATTTGGCACTGACAGTGTAGAAGGAATTAGGCTGCAGTTCGTCATTTTGCCAATTAGAATGCCGATTTTGAAGATTGATGTGACCCTTGGAGATCATTTTCCAAGGAGTTTCTTCTGCTAATGAAAATTCGACAAGATCATCTTCACGCCATTGGAAGCCGCAAGCTATTCCTTTACGCTCAAGTACAGTTGGAGAAGTGCCCAACCGACATGCGTTGCCATAGTCGACCAGCATAAAGCTCAGCATCCCATGGCTTTTGTTAGTGGCTACCTGCATTGTCACTTCTGGTTCTCCTTGAATTATTTTATCCTCTGCCATAGCAGCCGTTCTGAATAATAAGCGGTTATGTTTTAAAGGTGAGTGGTCGGGAGTCAGCAGATCCTTTGTCCAAGTCGCTAGGTGTTTTTGATAGTAGTCAAAATCAGCAGCTGGTAATTTATCTTGAAAATTGGCAGCTCCTTCTGCAGGCCCAAGTTTGGATGAAACCAGTTCGTGCGGGCGCAAACAGTATTTTTCTATAGTATGTTGGGAGGCTGTCCAATCAGCAAAACTGTTCCATGTTTCAGCTTGGACATTATCTTGGACCAAGACATCAGGCAGTATTTCGGCAGCATGATTTTCAACGTTATACAGTTTAAATGAAAGCCAGAGATTCATCATGTCATTAAAATCAAGCGAACGCATATTGTTGATGTAAATATGCTGACCTTGATGAAGGATAAGCTTGCGCGTAACCGGAACTTGTTTTAAAGCTTGCCAAAGGTTGAAAACATTGCGCGGCTTAACGTTCCAGTCGTTGAGTCCATGAACCATAATGATGTCGGCCTTGACTTGAGATATTTTTTTTAAATAATTGCGGGCATCCCAAAAAGTATTGTAGTCGCCGGTTGAACGATCTTGTCCATTGGTTATGGCCGCTAATTGCTTTTTGAATACTTTTTTAACTTTTAGGTAATCCGCAGGCTGTTTTTTACGGCTGAAACATTCCATAGCCAAGACATCAGCGTCTTCACCGGGGAATCCACCGGGAGCAACAACAAGACCGCCATCGCGATAATAGTCATACCAGCTGGAAATAGCAGCTTCTGAAATTATGGTTTTTAATCCGCTGACCCCTATTGTTGCAGCGGCAGTTGCTAGTGTTCCAAGATATGATCTGCCGGTCATTGCAATGTTTTTATTGCACCACCAAGCGGATATAGCTGTTCCGTCACTTTTGTTAGTGAAAGCAGTCCGGGTACCGTTTAACCACTCAATTACAGCAACAGCAGCTTTTGTCTCAGTAGGAGAACCGCATGTTCTGATCCCATCTGAATCCATTGTACCGATCCCGGCTGCATAGACTGCTGCAAAACCGCGTGCAAGCAGATAGTCATTAAGGGTATAGGAGAATTCACGTCCAAATGTTTCTTCAGTCTTTCTAGTTTTGCGTATAATACGGCGTGGAGCAGGAGGAATCTCTTCCTGGGCTTGGTATTCAATATCGGCATAACTTACGTCGTTTGGTTTTTTATGTGTTAATGGTGTATTCATACTATGCATCATTTCCTTACCCTCAGCATCATTAGTACCTTGGTTATAAGGACTTGCAGTATAAACGACGGGGACTTGCAGGCCGGAAACAGTCTCCTCGGGTCTAATAACTTCTACTTTCAAGAGATCACGCTGACCATCTTGGTCGGTATCCAAGTCTGATTCAACATAGACTACTTCACGAATTAGTTTTTTTGTGTTGAAGATGGGCTGCGCCTTTCCATTAAAAAAAAGCGGCCCCGAAACAGTTCCCCAAAATGGTTTGAAGTAGCCAAGTGAGGCTAACTTATCTAACAAAGTCTGTCCACTTGTTGTATATGAACAGAGAAGATCATACCAAGCACTCAGAACTTCTTCTTTTGAGGAGAGTTGTTCTTGATAAGGGAGGTTGATTTTTTTCATAGCTGCGAGCGGATTAGAGAGGGAAAAGTCTTTTTCAGGTTCAAAGCCTAATAGCTGCAGACCGACATTATAGAAAGATTGGACAGTTACACTCGCTTTTTCAACATAAACAGGCAGTGAATGTGTCTCATCGGCTAAAAGTCCCTCTGCTTTTTGCTTTCGAACGGCAGCTGAACGAGCTTGCGGGAAAGCTTTTTCTACTAATCGTAACCATAGTTCGGCTGGTGTCTCAGTTTCAAATAATATAGGATCAATGTAATGGATACGCTCTAGTTCAGTGAGCTTATCTTTTAAAGAAGTTTTAATATGTGCAAATTGATTGTAACGCATAAGCTGATATCCTCCAGATGTTATCTTTAGTTCTTAATTATACCGTAAAAAAGATTCCTTGAATAAAAAGAGTGCAAATCCAAAGAGAAGAAAAAGAAAGAAGTGCTGCATATTTTTAGGAATTCCCTAATAATTACGCAACACTTCGAAAAAATTTTTTATTTGCTTTTAATCGAGTTTGGTTATTTGACTATGTTTGATACCGTACGTGAAGTAAATGATCATTCCAATTATGAACCAGATGATTGAGGCAATCCATGTTTCTTTGGATAGTTGAGTTAACATTAGAATGCAAAGGAGTGTGGAAACGATCGGTAAAAACGGATAGAAGGGAACTTTGAAACCGTCATTTGGAATATCTTTACGTTTGCGTAAGGGAATAATTCCAATTGAAACAAAGGTAAAGGCAATCAATGTCCCAATATTGACTAGATTGGTCAGCTGAGTCAGTGAAACAAAACCTCCCATAAAACTGATAATAATTGTTACGAACAGCATACTTTTATTAGGAGTGTGGTGCTTTGAACTTACTTCACCGAGAAATTTAGGCAACAAGCCATCGCGCCCAATTGAATAGATCAAGCGTGAGCTGCTGTAAATCATAGTGACCATCATGGTGAACATCCCCGCTAAGGCGCCAATTGAAATGATCCCGGCCACCCAATTTAGATGAACGAGCTGCAGGGCATATGAAACGGGATTAGCCACATCTAATTTTGTATAAGAAGTCATACCAGTCAATACAACTGAAACCAAAATGTACAACACCGTACATATTAGCAGTGTCCCAATTATTCCGATTGGCATGTTTTTCCGTGGATTCTTAACTTCGGCAGCTGTTGCAGAAACAACATCAAATCCTAGATAAGCAAAAAAGACTAAGGAAGCGCCCTTTAAGACACCATGGTAACCAAATGGATAAAACGGATGCCAGTTGGCTGGTTTAACATAAAACATACCGACAAGCAGGAAAAGAAAAATAATAGCTATTTTTACAACGACAATAATATTGTTAATACGAATGGAAGTCTTAACACCCTTTGAAAGAATGAATGAAATAAACAAGACAATTAAAATAGCTACAATGTTAACGTATGTTCCGTGAGCTGGATCGAAATTGCCGCTAATAGCTTTAGGTATCTGGAAACCAAAACCAGCTATAAAAGAATTGAAATAGGCTGACCAGCCAGTTGAAACAGCTGCAACGGCTAGCATATATTCAAGGATCAGAGCCCAACCCAGGAACCAACCAACGATTTCACCAAAAACGATATTACCGAATGAATATGCGCTCCCAGCAATTGGAAGTGCTGATGAGAACTCTGCATAACACATGGCAGCAGTCGAACAAATAATGGCAGCTACCACAAATGACAAGATAATACTTGGACCGCTGTGCAGAGCAGCTACTGTTCCTGGAAGTATAAAAATACCGGTACCTATAACAGCTCCGATACCTAATGCGATTAAATCACCGGCACTTAATGTCTTGGCAAGACGGCCATCTTTATCAAGATACCGTGAAAGATTTTCTTTTTTGAAAATTCTTTGTTTCAAATTCAATGAATAATCCCTCCATTTCTTTACAAAAAAAATAGAACATACAGTCATGATGATATACAATATGAGAGCATGATGTCAATTATATTTGAAAAACAATATTTTTTTAAGAAGGAAGAAACGTTCTTTTTCAAGGGAAAATTAGTTTTGGTTCAGAAGATACAGATTAGAAAGATAGGATTGAATGAAGGACCTAAATTATTTTATTCTGAGAGAAATTGACTATTAAGTTTGAAAGATTTACATTCATAGTCAAAGTCTTGTTTTAAAATTATAATAGTATAATAGAAAAGATGTTTTGAGGGCAATTATCGAATCGTAGGTGTGATTATTTTTTTGGTATGTTCGGTTCACTTTGTTGTGATAAGTAAAATTAATTTTGGGAATGTTATATAGAGTAATATCAATTAAGCTGCCAGAAACTATGATAGAAGAACAATTTTAGCGAACTTTTCGCAGGTTGATCCATAGTTTCAAAGAAATATATGCGGCAGTCAGGGGGGACTATGAAACATCTGCTAGTTATTTGCGGCGCTTCTGGAGTCGGTAAAACGACGATTCAAGATTATTTGGTGGATAAATATGGATTTGAGCGTGTCATTACGCATACGACTCGTCCCCAAAGGGAACACGAAGTTGATGGTTGTGATTATTATTTTGAAACAAAAAACTCTTTTTTCAAGAATAACTATTTTGAATATGTGGAGTATGATCATTGTTACTATGGTTCCTCGCGTGAAGGATTGGAGCAAGCTTGGTTGAAAAGTGATTGGGCAGTCATTGTTTTGGATACTGAAGGTGCTGCCACATATTATGAAAAACTAAAGGAAAAGCTAATTTGCTGGTACATCTATGTTCCTGATAGTGCCGTTCTGTTAAAAAGATTGGAAAGAAGAGACACTGGCTATGATGCAGCCACAAAGCGTTTATCCAGTAAAGAAGCCAAAAGAGACATGAATGTTCCCCCAAAAATTGAGCATTTTTGTACTCGTATGCGTAATGATAATTGGGAAGAAACAGAAGAAAACATTAAGAAAAACTTGATAAAAGCAGGCTGCTGCAATTGATTTTTATTATTTAAGAGCTGTGATATACTATTCTTAATAGTAATAATTATTATTTACGGGGGTGTGCGTTTTTTTATGATAGAGGTCGCAGTAAAGTTGCTACAGAAAAACAATTATAAAATTACTAAACAACGTTTGAGTCTCTTGGAATATTTAAGTCATTTCCAGGAACAATATATTAATGTTGTGGCAGTTGACAAATACATGCACAGTATTTACCCGGGCATGAGCCATAATACAATTTACAGAAATATAAAGGAATTCGAGGAAGTTGGAATCATTGAGCAGCGAACAAGGGATGGTAACGCGAGTGTTAAGTACCAATGTGATTTCATACATCAGCACCATCATCACTTTATTTGCAAACAATGCGGCAAGGTGCAAGAAGTTGAAATGTGCCCGCTGGATTATTTTGAAGAACAGCTTCCCGGGTGCCGAATTGACGAGCATCACTTTGAATTGTATGGTTTGTGTGCTGATTGTATAAAATTAAGCAAAGATCGGCCTAAGTAGTATCTTTTAAAGCTTAGTTTTGGTTTAATAATATTAAGTTTCAGGATAAGAAATGGAGAGATTAAGAATGGCTTATCGAACACCGCCTTTCATTACACCATTTGCTATTATGTCGGTCGTACTTGCTTTGGGTGCGACCAATGTGGCTGTGAATAAGGCAACAAATACTTCCGAGGGTAAACCGGTAACACAAACAGTTGAAAATTCTAGTTCGGTTTCAAGTGCGTCAGGTGGGTCTTCTAAAGCCACCGATTCTAGTGATAAAAAGAGTAGCTCAGAATCTGACAGTGATGAAACAACTTCAAGATCTAGCAGTGAGGATAGTTCTACTTCATCTGAGGAACAACAAGGTAGTGATAGCAGCAGTGAAGATACGGATCAAAGTTCAGCTGAATCAGCATCTTCCTCAAATACTGGTAGTAGTAGTGCATCAAGTGAAGAGAATGATGCTGATGAGGATGATAGTAGCAGCTCAACCCAATCTAGTTCTCAATCTACGAGCAGACAAACTGAAAGTTCATCTTCAAGTACACAAACTCAAAACAACCAGAATACTCAAAACAATAATGCTACAGGAGAATAGGAGGGAAATGACTTGTTCAGTATTATAGGATTAATCAACAGTTATTTGGGCTATATCAATATCAACGTCAAGCTAAAGAATCGTGTGTATACAATCCTAGGAACAGTTGGTAATTTCTATCTGCTGTATGTAGCATACCGTTTCCTAGCAAATGGCTTTTTAGCAAGAGGCTTGTTGTTTATTTTAGCTTTTTTTGGTATCAGTTATTTTGCTTATTTGAATATTTTGTATTTTTTCACATCCAAAAAGTCGCGTTTTGATTTTTCACCTTGGATCGAAAAAAAATTAGGGATGAAGCCTAAAGATGATTTGATGGATAAGAAGGCAAGCCCACAAAATGGGTTCGTGCAAACTAATGGCCTCTTCAAGGGTGAAACCATTTTACCGGCAAAGCTTAAAAGAAATCCTACAGAGATTCAGGCTTTGAACGAGATTGTTGGTCAATTGGCAGCTGAAGGGTACCTTAGGCTTGATTATGGTGGACATAGCGATAATGAAATATTTAAAATTGCCCATGCAAAGAAAGAAAATGTCTATGCTTTAAATGAACCAGTCGCACTTCCTTATTTTGAGTTGGTGCATGAAAATGGTCATTTGAACTTGTATGGTGGTATTAATCAGATTGAAAGAAAGCAGCTCGGGCAAATCAAATCTGTTGGTTTGATGCCGGTTACCGAGGTGGAACGGAAATACAGCTTATTTGTTGCCGCTGCAGCTGTTCATGGTGGCCCGTACAAGTTTGCTGGTCGTTCAACAGTAATGCAAGAAGAAGGTCCTTATGAATTGAAGCTCCAAGTTGCGTATCGAGAAAAAGAAGTTCCCAAAAAGGTTTAGGCGTTTTAAAAAAGTGAAGTTTTATGATTGAAAATGCCTAAAAAGCTTGAGAATGAACTAAAAAACAGTTAGAAATTGGCTTTGTTCAGTTTCTAACTGTTTTTTTTAATGACGAGCTTTCCAGAAAGGATGGATACAGATTTTGAAATTTGGTTTGAGAGAGTATAAATAGAATGGTCTTTATTTTCGTTGTTTTAGATTCGTATTTTATGTATTAACACGCGCTCAAAGTCATTTTATTTTGAATAAACACGAATTATTTTAATAAACTAATAGTTACGTTCGTGATTATTTGTTGGATACAAAAATCTCTTATTTTTTATAATTTATTTTTTGATGTTATGTAATTTTTTTGGTGTAGCTAACTTTGTTTAACAAAGTTAAATAGCTATAATTTATCTTAAAAATAATATTAATTCGAATTTCTTGCACAAAATCAAATTAAATTTTAATATTGTAGTTACCGGAAATTAATGATTGCTCTCAAGGAGGAAAAAGAAATGGCAATGATTGAGTTTAAAAATGTCGAAAAGTACTACGATAAGTTTCATGCGCTAAAAAATATTAACCTAAAGGTGGACAAGGGTGAAGTTGTTGTTGTCATCGGTCCTTCTGGTTCTGGGAAAAGTACATTGATTAGAACTATTAACGGTCTTGAAGATTTTACTGAAGGACAGCTGATCGTCAATGGCTATGATCTGGCTGACAGTAAAACGGATCTAAATCAGATTAGAAAAGATGTCGGAATGGTTTTCCAACATTTCAATCTGTATGATAACAAAACAGTGCTTGAGAACATTATGCTAGCACCCAAACTAGTTTTGAAACGTGATCCTAAAGAGAACAAGGAACATGCCATGCGTTTGTTGAAGAGTGTCGGGGTGGCGGACAAGGCTGAATCTTATCCACGCCAACTTTCTGGTGGACAAAAGCAGCGTGTAGCAATTGCGCGTAGTCTGGCAATGAAACCTAAAGCACTGCTATTTGATGAACCAACTTCAGCGCTTGATCCTGAAATGATTGATGATGTTTTAAATGTTATGAAGAAAATAGCGACTGAGGGAATGACCATGGTCGTTGTAACACATGAGATGGGTTTTGCCCGTGAGGTGGCTGATCGGGTTATTTTTATTGATGATGGGGAAATTCTTGAAGATGAAAGAGCAGATGTCTTCTTTAAAGCACCTAAGGAGAAGAGAGCACAGCAATTCCTAAGCAAGATCATCAAGCATTAAGAGGGGGAAGAATAATGAGAAAACTAAAATCAATCCTACTTTTACTTGGGATGCTTTTATTGACCCTATCGCTTGGTGCTTGTTCAAATGAGAAGAGTACCGAACAAAATGCGCTTAAAAGAAGTCAAACAAGTAACACTTTGACATGGGGCGTTAAAGCTGATACGCGTTTGTTTGGTCTGATGGATATCAAGTCTGGAACAATTAAGGGCTTTGATATTGATATGGGCAAAGAGATCACTAAAAGGGTCCTTGGTAAAAAGGGTCATGCAAAATTTGTTCAAGTTACCAGTAAGACACGTATTCCCTTGCTCAAGAACGGAAATATTGATGCTATCATAGCTACAATGACGATTACACCGGACCGAGAAAAGATTGTTGATTTCTCAAATGTTTATTTTGCAGCTGGACAATCATTGCTGGTAAAAAGAGAGAGCAGTATCAAGAATGTTCGTGATTTGAATAAAGATGGAATGACAGTTTTGGCTGTCAAGGGCTCGACCTCTGCAGTTAACGTCAAAAAATATGCACCCAAAGCCAAGGTTTTGGAACTAGAGGATTATGCACAAGCCTTTACAGCTCTTAAATCAGGTCAAGGGGATGCGATGACAACCGATAACGGTATTTTATTTGGGATCGCATCAGAGAATCCTAGCTATCATGTTGTCGGAGGCACGTTTACTAACGAACCTTATGGGATTGCCGTTGATAAGAATCAAACACAATTGAAGAATAAGATAGATAAGGCGATCGCCGATATGAGAAGAGACGGAACTTATCAAAGACTGCTGCAGAAATGGTTTGGAAACGTCGCAGGCTTTGATTTGAAGGAGGCGAGCCAACAATGATAAATGTCTTTACACAACATTGGCAAGAATTGCTGCTTGGTTTTGGAAACACACTTCTTTGCAGTGTGATCGCATTATTTTTTAGTTTGATAATCGGTTCGACATTTGCAATTTTTGAAGTTTTGCCATACAAGATATTGCATATAGTCGGTCGTGTTTATATTGAAGTTTTTCGTAATATACCGTTACTGGTAATTGGAATGTTCTTTTATGTCGTTGTTCCGCAATTTTTTGTTACTTTGGATGGCTTCACAGCTGGGACGATCGGCCTAACGCTTTATACTTCATCTTTCATTGCTGAAACCGTGCGTGCAGGGATCCAAGCGGTTGATGATGGTCAGATGGAAGGCGCACGTGCCAACGGAATGAGTTTTATGCAGGCAATGTGGCACATCATTCTTCCTCAAGCATTTAGATATGTTATTCCGCCTTTAGGCAATCAATTCATAAACTTAGTTAAGAATTCTTCAGTGCTGGCATTTGTGGCCGGCTTTGATTTAATGTATCAAGGAGATGCGATTGCTTCGACAACTTTTGATACGTTCAATACGTATATTGTTGTTGGGATTCTGTACTTGATCATTACGTTGCCACTAAGCTATTACATGCGGTATTTAGAGAAAAAACTGGCTTAAGAAGGAGGGTGAATTAAATGTCAAATTTAGCTGAAGCTTATTCATGGATCAACTTGCGCTATTTACTGGAGGGTTTGTGGGTAACTATTGAAGTTTCGGTCATTTCAATTGTTTTGAGTTTTATTTTTGGATCAATTCTAGGTATAATTCGATATATTCGCTTCCCTTTCTTGTCTGCGATAGTTGGATTTATTATTGATTTAATTAGGAATTTACCACTGTTATTACTTTTGTTCTTTACTTATTTCGGGCTTCCAAAGATCGGGATCAAAATGGAACCTCTGTCTGCTGCAATTGCAGCAATGACTGTTTTTGAATCAGCAATGATCGCTGAAATCGTTCGTGGTGGTATCCAAGCTGTTGACACGGGGCAGATGGAAGGGGCCCGTTCAGTTGGAATGACTTACTGGCAGGGACTGCGTGTTATCGTTCTTCCACAAGCAATGAAAAAAATGATCCCACCGTTGGTGAGTCAGTTCATTTCTTTGATAAAAGATACATCTTTAGCAACTATTATCGTTCTGCCTGAATTATTGTATCGTGCTCAAATTATCTATGGTCAGAACACCCGTTATATGATTCCAATGTTTATCGCTCTGGCGGTAATGTACTTTGTGGTTTGTTATGCTTTATCACTAGTAGCATCAGGCCTTGAAAGAAGAACAAGCTAGCAGCAAGATAACACAAATAAAAAAGCTGTCCTTGAATACACGTATTGTGTGTATCAAGGACAGCTTTTTTGTTTTGAACATTGTAAATGAAATCACCGCTCGGGTCTATTTTTATAGAAGTAGATTGGGATCCCAACAATGACGATTATCAGCGAGACTAAAACACCTTGAGTATCACTGATGATTTCACTGATCAGAACAAAGATGGCTCCTCCAATCGCAATCAAGGGAATCCATGGATAAAGGGGAACTGAGAATGGACGAGGTCGCTGCGGATGAACGAGTCTTAGTTTGAAAAGTCCGCAAAATGCTATAACGTAGAAACAATAGACAGTAAAAATGCATAGTTCAGTCAAACGATCAGCATTGACACTCAATATCATTAAAACAGCAATGCAAAAAATTACAAGAGTTGCAATCATTGGACTATGTGTTTTGGCGTTAACGTAGGCTAATTTCTTAGAGAAAGGTAGATCATCGTTTTTGGCCATTGCATACATGATACGCGGAAAAGACATGATCTTACCATTCAGACAGCCAGCAATCGAAATAATGATTCCAATATTAAGGAGTTTTCCGCCTAAGTTGCCAAATGCAATTGAAGCAAAGTGAGGTGCTGCATCTTCACCGAATTGATGGATCTGGTCAGCCGTTAAAACACTGAAAATGCCCCAAGTTACTAAAATATAAGCAACCAAGACGATTACAAGTCCCCAAATTATTGCCAGTGGAAGTAGTTTTTGCGGATTTTTGATCTCGCCTCCCATGTTAGCCAGTAGAATCCAGCCATCATATGCAAAAAGCGTTGCTAGGATAGCGACACCAAAATTACCTGTAGAACTGCTTGATGATTGTGAGACAACATTCCCCAAAGCGTTATGATCTCCAAAGAAAAGTCCAAAGATGATAATTGCAATGATTGGAATAAATTTACCGATCGTAGTTAGAATCTGAAAAGCAGCCCCATAACGATTCGACAATAAATTAAAAATTGTTATAAGCGCCACCGAAAAAATAGCTAACGGGTGTTCCCACGAATTGGGCAGATCAAAAAAGGCAACTAATAAAACAGCAAGATAAGAACCTAAAGCAGCGATCATAGCTGGTCCGTAAACAATAATTTGCATCCATCCAGAGAGAAATCCCCACAACTTGCCATAAATTTTTTCCATATAAAAATAAAGTCCGCCAGTGTGGGGCATTTGTGCACCAATTTCTGCAATTGTCAGACCCGATGCTAGGGTCAAAAGTCCCCCGAAGATCCATGCTAGCAGTGCCATTGTGGTTGAGTGAGAATAATCAAGGACTGATGCTTGTTTGAAAAAAATACCGGAACCAATGACTGTTCCGATAACTAAAGCAAGCGATGACCATAGGCCAAGTGAACGCTTGAGTTGTGCTTGTTGTTTCATTCTTTACTTTCCTTTCCCATTATTTGTTTGTATTTATAAGACAAATAATTGCAGATAAATTTTATTCAGTTAAGAAACGTGAGAAGTATTCTTCCTGCACTGGTGCTACTTCGGCAGTTATCACGGTCCCTTTCTCTGTATAATCCGTTTTGGTTACACGTGCCAACTTGTTCAATTTTTCCAGATAGCGTCCTTGTTCGTAAGAGATGAAGTATTTATGTGTTTTGTAATCTTTAAAAAGAACCTGTTTCATCAAGTCCGCAAGAGCACTTATTGATTCTTCATCGCGTGCGCTATAAGTTATTTGGAGGCCTTCGATTACGGGATAGTCTCCACCAGTCTTGTCCGCTTTGTTAAAGGCATAAATCATAGGAGTGTTTTCAACTCCTAATTGCTTCAGTGTTTCAGTTGTGATTTTAATCATCTCAGCGGAGTGTTCGTCAGAAATATCAACAACGTGAAGCAAGAGGTCTGCGTTTTTGACTTCTGCCAGAGTAGATTGAAAGGCTTTGACTAGGTTGTGCGGTAATTTGCTGACAAAACCGACCGTATCACTCAATAGAAATTCACGATTATCTTTAAAGTGTAATTTGCGAACAGATGTGTCAAGGGTCGCAAAAAGCATATCTTTAGTCAGGACTTCTTTGGCATCAGGACTATTTAAAAAGTGAAGCAATCCGTTCATTGTGGTTGATTTGCCTGAATTAGTGTAGCCGACTAGCGCAACACTTGGGAGACCTGATTCACGTCGCGAGCTGCTTTTGATCAGCTGTTCCTTGTCAATGTTCTTCAATTCGCGGCTCAACTGAGCAATTCTTTTTTGAATTGTCCGCCGGTTTATTTCAAGCTTTGTTTCGCCTGCACCACGGTTGGCAAGTGAGCCGCCAGAACTTTGCTGATCGAGCTTTTCGTGTGAAGAAGTTCTTAAACGAGGTAATTTGTACTTCAAACGCGCAATTTCTACTTGAAGCTGAGCTTCTTTTGTTCGCGCACGTGACGAAAAAATTTCAAGGATCAATTCTGTTCTGTCAAGCACATCCAGATTTGTTTCTTTTTCTAAGTTACGGATCTGTGTTGGTGAAAGTTCATCATTCAAAAGCAAAACGGCAGCTTCTTTTGCTTGGCCGATGCGGTAGAGCTCCTGAATTTTACCTTTGCCTAGGTAGGTTGCAGCAACAGGTCTCTGAAGCTTCTGTCTAACATCAGCAACGACTTGCATGCCATTTGCGTAAGCCAATTCTGCTAATTCTTCCATTAAATAATCAAAATTGGTTTGCTGATTCTCAATTCCGGCGATAATAACTGGGATCATAAGGAAATCCCCTCCTTTGTTATTTGAATATTATAACATTTAATCAAGATGGTCGCTGAATAAGATATAGATGAGAGTTGAGAGAAATATTAAATAATTTTTTAACTTTTTAATAATTTAAGCACAGCCGTTTGAGAGCTGGACGATGTTTATTAGTAAGAAAAATAATATAATTTTGAAAAAAAAGCCTTGAAAAACATTTTTTTCAATCAGAGCGAATGTTTTTATGATTGGAAAATAATAGAGCTTTTTGCTTTGAAAAAGTAAATAAAACGGCAAAAATGTTAACAAAACTAAGTTATGGCACTTTTTGTAACATATAATTTCAACGGATTGTTTTTTGTTATCATGAATATAAGAATTTTTACTTGTATTTAATTTAAATTTCATATAAAATTTAACCACTGTAATAAATAATGTTTCGTTTAGAAACAAAAAAAGGAGTAGTTTTGCGATGAAATTGAATAAATTCGCTAAGCTTGGAGCAGTTGCGGTGCTGTCGGCAGTCTTTTTAGCAGCCTGCGGTTCTAAAAGTACAAGTAGCTCAACCAAGCAAGTCTTAAATTGGGATGAGAACGCAGAGTTGCCTACAATAGATCTTTCCAAGGCAACTGACCGTGTCAGCTTTGATACATTAAACAATACGAATGAAGGTTTGTATCGTTTAGGTAAGGATAGCAAGATCGAACCGGGTATTGCGACTAAAACCACGGTTTCTAGTGATGGCCTGAAATACACATTCACGCTGCGCAAGAATGCTAAATGGAGTAATGGTGATAAAGTTACTGCCAAAGATTTTGTTTACTCATGGCAGCGGACGGTTAAACCTTCAACTGGTTCACAATACGCTTACCTGTTCAGTGGTATCCAAAATGCGGATGACATTATGGATGGGAAGAAGTCACCATCTACTTTAGGGATCAAAGCAGAAGGCAATTATAAATTAGTTGTTACTCTAGATAAGAAACTTCCATACTTCAAGTTATTGATGGGCTTCCCAAGTTTCTACCCACAAAGTCAAAAGGCTGTTGAAAAGTATGGCAGCAAGTATGGCACAGCTTCGAAGTATATGGTATATAACGGACCATATGAATTGACTAAATGGACAGGAACTAATTTGAGCTGGACATTGAAGAAAAATAATGATTATTGGGACAAGAAGAATGTTAAGTTGTCAGCCATCAATTACAAAGTCAACAAGAGCAACACAACGGCTTATAACTTGTATCAATCTGGTAAGCTTGACATGACATACTTAAATGCCGAACAAGCAAAACAGATGAGCAACTCTAAAGAATTAGTTACACGTCGTGGTGCATCGACTTTCTATCTTGAATATAACCAAACCAAAAAGGAATTCCAGAATAAGAAAATTCGTCAAGCGATCTCACTGGTCATTGACCGTAAACAGTATGTTAACAAAGTCTTGGGTGACGGTTCAACTGTTGCTAAGGGCTTAGTAGCATCTGGGTTGTCCAAGCATAACGGCAAGGATTTTGCTGATGAGGCAGTCGTTAAAGATGCAACTGCTACAGATACAGCTAAGGCTAAGAAGCTGTGGAATGAAGGCTTGAAGGAATTGGGCGTTAAGGAATTAAGCTTTAGCATCTTAAGTGATGATACAGACTCTGGAAATAAAACAACTCCATTCTTACAAAGTCAGATTGAAGAAAGTTTGCCAGGTGCAAAGGTTTCCGTTACTAATGTACCATTCAAGACACGTTTAGATCGTTCAGAAAAGGGTAATTTCGATGTCGTTGTTTCAGCTTGGGGCGCTGATTTTGCTGATCCAATCAGTTTCTTAGACTTGTTTACTTCAGATAACTCTTACAATAATGGTAATTGGAAGAACACTGAATATGACAAATTGATCGAGGCTTCTAAGACAACTGATTCCGGGAACACAACAAAACGTTGGAATGATTTAGTTCAGGCTGAAAAGATCTTAATGCAAGACCAAGGTATTTCTCCTATCTATCAACAAGCACAAGCAACATTAGTTAAATCTAAAGTTAAGGGTGTAATTTACAACTCTTCTGGTGCTAATTACAACTTTAAGGATGCATATATTAAGTAAACAGTACCGTTTATTTTAGAATTTTAAAATTGATTGGGGGATTAACAGCAAATGTTAACCCCCAATTGCTGTTTGACGGTATATAATGAAGAAAGACTGCTAAATGCGGTTTGCTAATCTATCTTGTTTTTAGAATGTGAGGAAATAATATGCGTAAATATCTTCTTAAACGTGTTTTCTATATGATATTGACGTTATTCTTGGTAGCAACAATTACCTTTTTCTTAATGAAATTGATGCCAGGGACGCCTTATTCAAATCAACAGAAAATGACGGCTCAACAAATTCAAATCATGAATGAACAGTATGGTTTGAATAAACCAATGTGGATGCAGTACTTGATTTATTTGGGTGGAATGCTCCATGGTGACCTTGGAGTTTCATTCCAGTTCAGTAATCAACCAGTTTCGTATTTAATTGCCAGTCGAATCGGAGCCTCAGCACAGCTCGGTATCCAAGCAATGATTTTCGGGGTTGTTTTAGGAATAATCATTGGTTCGATTGCAGCTGTGCATAGGAACACATGGATCGATACCTTATGTACAGTTCTATCCATTATTGGGAAGTCAGTTCCTAACTTTGTTTTGGCTGTTTTGCTGCAATTCTATATTGCGTTGAAACTCGGTTGGTTCCCAATTGCCGATTGGGGTAATTTCAGTTATACGGTCTTGCCAACAATTGCACTTGGTGTTGGACCTTTGGCAGAGACAGCGCGTTTCATTCGAACCGGAATGGTTGATGTACTTAATTCAGACTATATCGAATTGGCTAAGGCAAAGGGTTTAAGCCGTTACGGAATTGTTTACCATCATGCTTTGCGTAATAGTTTGATACCGCTAGTAACTTTGATCGGACCGTATACGGTTGCTCTTATGACAGGTTCGATGGTTATTGAAAATATCTTCTCGATTCCTGGAATCGGGGAACAATTTGTTAAATCGATCCTGACCAATGATTATCCAACGATCATGGGTGTCACGATGCTGTTTTCTGCGGGCTTAGTTGCCATTATTTTGATAACGGATATCATTTATGGAATGATTGATCCGCGGATTCGACTAAGTGGAAGTGGGGATTAAATAAAATGGAAGAAAAAATAAAGTTAAGTCCAGAAAGTTTTGAGGCGTTACCTAAGGCTGCGGAGTTGGATAACGAAAAAATTGCTGCGCCGTCATTAACATTTGTTCAGGACGCATGGCGCCGGTTGAAGATGAATAAGGGTGCGCTTATATCTTTGTTCGTTATCATTTTGATGATGGTTGTGGCATTCGGCTCAACCCCCTTTATCAACCACGATTCCTTGGTTAAATCGGCTCCTCAATATGCTAATTTACCAGCCAAAATTCCTGGGGTTCCAATCAATGGATTGAACGGAAAACTGAAAGTATCAGGTGAATGGGTTGATGAGTATAAACAAAATAATGTTCCAAATAATAAGTATTTTGTCTTAGGAACTGATTATCTAGGTCATTCATTAGCGCAACGAATTATTTATGGAACGAAGATTTCACTGATCGTTGCTTTAGTCGCGACGTTCTTTGACCTGACACTGGGAGTTGCATACGGGATTATTTCCGGCTGGCGCGGCGGTAGAGTCGATAATGTTATGCAACGGATTATTGAGGTTATCTCTTCTGTTCCTAGTCTGGTAATTGTTGTGTTGATGCTGATTGTTTTGAAGCCCGGCATGACGTCGATTATTGCCGCGATTGCGATCTCAAGTTGGACAACGATGGCCAGGATGATTCGAGCCGAGACTTTGCAGCTGAAATCGCAAGAGTATGTTTTAGCTGCAAGGACTTTGGGTGAATCGCCGTGGAAGATAGCGTGGAAACACTTAGTCCCTAACCTTTCCAGTATCATTATCATTCAAACGATGTATACCATTCCGACTGCGATCTTCTTCGAAGCGTTCCTGAGCTTTATCGGAATAGGGATCAGTGCACCGCAGACTTCGTTAGGTGTGCTGCTGAATGATGGACAGAAAAACTTTCAATTCTTACCGTATCAAATGTGGTATCCTGCGATCGTGTTGTGTGTCTTAATGATTGCTTTCAACCTGCTTGGCGATGGATTACGCGATGCATTTGATCCAAAGACTAGGAGGTAGATGAGGATAATGGCTGAAAGAATTTTAGATGTAAAAAACTTAAAAATCGATTTTCACACTTATGCTGGAGATGTCAAAGCAATTCGTGATGTTAGCTTTCATCTGGATAAAGGAGAGACACTGGCAATTGTTGGTGAATCTGGTTCAGGTAAATCAGTAACAACTAAAAGTTTAATGGGCTTGCTCGCTAATAACGCTGAGGTCACTGGTGGTTCAATTATGTTTCATGATCAAGACATCTTGAAAAAGTCAGAAAAGGAAATGCAAAATATTCGTGGAAAAGATATCGCGATGATTTTCCAGGATCCGATGACTTCACTTGATCCGACAATGCGAATTGGACAACAGATCGCGGAACCACTTATCAAGCATAAACATGTTAATAAGAAAAAAGCCTGGGCACAGGCGCTGGAATTGATGAAACTGGTTGGAATCACAGATGCGGAAGAACGGATAAGAAATTATCCGCATCAATTTTCTGGAGGTCAGAGACAACGGATCGTAATTGCGATTGCGCTGGTTTGCTATCCGGAAATACTGATTGCCGATGAACCAACGACGGCGTTAGATGTCACGATCCAGGCTCAGATCTTAGAATTGATGAAGGAATTACAAGAGAAGATCGACACATCGATTATTTTCATCACGCATGATCTTGGAGTTGTGGCTGGGATGGCAGATCGAGTTGCAGTTATGTATGCTGGACAGATCGTTGAATACGGAACTGTTGATGAGATCTTCTTTAATCCGCAGCATCCTTATACTTGGGGCCTGTTGAATTCAATGCCGACCTTATCAAGTACGAAGCTTGAAGCAATTCCAGGAACTCCGCCGGATTTGTTGGATCCACCTAAAGGAGATCCTTTCGTAGCGCGCAATCCGTACGCGATGAAAATTGATGCTGAACAGAGGCCGCCATTCTTCAAGGTCTCAGAGACACATTATGCTGCAACGTGGCTGTTGCATCCGGATGCACCTAAAGTTACACCGCCAGATGAAATTATCCGTCGCAGACAGACCTTTAAAGACATAATGGCTCATGAAGCAATTTGAGAGACTGAGGAAGGAAGAAGACCGTATGTCAGAAAAACGGAAAAAAATTTTGGAAGTAAAACACCTTAAACAATACTTCAATGTGGGAAAACTCGATGAGGTCAAAGCAGTTGATGACATTACTTTTGATGTCTATGAAGGGGAAACATTTGGGCTTGTTGGTGAATCTGGTTCGGGGAAGACAACTACTGGAAGAAGTATCATTCATTTATATGAGCCGACTGACGGAAGTATCTTATTTGAGGGTAAGGATATCAGTAAGTTGAAAACTAAAAAGGATTTTTTGGATTTCAGAAGAGAAATGCAGATGATTTTCCAAGATCCATATGCTTCACTGAACCCCAGGATGAAGATCAAGGATATTGTCGCTGAAGGAATTGATATTCACCACCTTGCAAAAGACGATGCAGAACGCAGCAAGATGGTTGAAGACCTGCTGGAAACAGTTGGGCTCAACCGAGATCATTCAAGTCGGTATCCACATGAATTTTCAGGTGGGCAGCGTCAAAGAATTGGAATTGCACGTGCTTTGGCAGTTAAGCCTAAATTTATTATCGCTGATGAACCAATTTCGGCTTTGGATGTGTCGATCCAAGCCCAGGTTGTCAATTTGTTGAAGGATCTGCAGCGAGAACATGGATTAACATATCTTTTCATTGCCCATGACCTATCAATGGTCAAGTATATTTCTGATCGGATCGGTGTTATGCATTATGGCAAGCTGCTGGAAGTTGGAACAGCCGATGAGGTATACGCACATCCACTGCATGATTACACTGCTAGTTTGATTTCGGCTGTACCCGTGCCAGACCCAGAGTACGAGCGGAACCGCAAGCAGATCCCTTATGATTCTTCGGGAGAACAAGACCATCCAGATAATCCACGCAAATTGCGTGAAATTGTCCCAGGTCATTTTGTTCGCTGCACAGAGGATGAAGTTGCGGGTTATCGTCAGAAGGCAGAAACATATGAGCAGAAAGCCTAGTTTTAATTTGAAGTAGTCGATGATCGGCTAGAAAAAAAGACTCCATATATTCATTAAATTGAATATACGAAGTCTTTTTTTTGACTAAAGCGAGCAGCGATTGGCTGTGATTAACTCAAAATACAGTTTAATAAGTTTGTTCGTCGAGATAATGGTTGTAGTATTCAACTTTGACATTATCATTATCAACGATCATTTTTGTAACAGAACCATTAGCTGGTCCTCTTGAGATAATGTCGATGTCAGGTGCAAAACGGTGGACGATACTGCGGATGGTTGTGCCATGACTGACAAGCAGAACTTTGTCATTGTCCTGTTGTTTAGTGCGCAAATAATCAAACCCAGCATTAACACGAGCCCAGTATTCAGTATCATTTTCAGCGTCATGAAATGGATCAGTTTCTTTCATGAAGTCACGCGATTTTTCAATTGAGTACTTAGTGATCAATTCTTCGAAGGTTTCGCAGCCATGGATAGCTCCTACCATCAACCAAGTTTGACTTGAGTCATTGCCTTCGAAATAGCCATAACTTTGTTCCCGAAAATTACGCAGAATTTTAGGCTGCGGGAGTTCTGCTGATGCTACATTTTCGTCGATAATATAACCGCAGGTCCGCTTTGCTCGAGTTGTATCACTATGATAAACATCAGAGAAATTGATATGAGCCAGATGGCGTCCCGCGCGGTGTCCGTCTTCAATTCCTTTAGGTGTTAAAGGTGAGTCACACCATCCTTGCATTCGACGATAATGATTTAAAAAGGTTTGTCCGTGACGTACAAAATAAATAGTAAACGACATCAATTTGCCTCCTAAAAGTTAGTTACGAAATAATTAGCGCTACAATAAGTATACATTGAAATTCGTCTTGACTGAAATCAAATTGTTTACAAATAGTTGAAAAAAACAAAAAAGCTTGATCATCGACATAAAGTGAAAGAAAAGCTTGCATGGGTAGGGGCAAACCTGCCAAGCCAAATTAAAATATGCGGTATCTAAAAAAGGCTGGGGGCAAACAGTCGCTTTCCTCAGCCTTGTTGAATTTAGATTTAAGTTAGTATCAGTAACCTGCGGTAGTACCGTTTTTCATGAAACGGTAAAGTAGTACGAATAGCCCTGGCACAGCTGTCAAAGCTGCTAAGGCGATAAAGATTAAAGAGAAGTGTTCTTGGACATAACTGATTTGGCCGAAGAAATAACCTAGAGAAGATCCAAATGTTACCCAAAGTAAGACCCCGAGCAAATTATAAATTGAAAAACGTTTATAATCCATTTTGGCACTTCCAGAAATCAAAGGGATAAAGGTTCTGATCAAAGGAATAAAACGTCCAAAAATAACAGTTTTTCCACCATGTTTTTCGAAGAAGCGTTGCGTTTTTTCAAGCTTTTCTTCCGGTATCAAACGTCTAAAGAGCGGTAATCTATGCAGATTACGACCAATTTCGTAGTTGACAGTATCTCCGATCAAAGCAGCGAAGAAAAACACAGGGAGCAATATGCGAATATCAAGTGTCGAGCCTGTAAGAGCAGCTAAAGTACTCGTGAAGAAGATCAGTGACTCACCTGGAAGAAACGCAAAGACTACAAGCCCGGTTTCCATAAAAACAAGGGCAAATAAGGCAAGATACACCCACCCACCAAGTGTCTCAATTAGTGGTGCTAAATAGAGATGAAAGTGAGAGAGAAAAAACAAAGCTTGACTAATCAAGACAACACTTCCTTTACAATGTATTTAATTGAATTCTACTGGGTTTGAGGACAAATTACCAGTAATATAGCTGCAGTTAAACTATTTTTAACTTTCTTTGAATAGGCTTTAATTGTAGCTGTTCAGTAAAAATGATAGAATTGTATGATCAGTAATTATGTGAGCGGGGGGATTTATTTGACGATCAGGGAACAAGAACAGCAGCGAATGGATGACGTTATAGACAAGATTAAGATAGCGGAAAAAAAGCATCATGAAGAAATTAAGAATGCCGAAAGCGACACCCACGCCATTAAGAATGATTTTTCAAATAACTTACGACTAAAAACAGAGTCATATTCGGGTATTTTTGAAACAGCTGCTACAGTTCGGCAGCAGCAGCAAATGCTGCAGGAACGCGAAAACAGTTGGCAGCATGCTACCAAAAGACTGGATATCTTAAAAAAATTGGAGAAGACACCATATTTTGCTCGAATTGATTTTCAGGAGAAGGGCGAAAAAAGAGCGGAATCGATCTACATTGGGTTGGGTTCATTTGCTGACCAACCAGATAATTTTTTGATTTATGACTGGCGTGCCCCAATCTCAAGCATTTATTATGATGGCGGGATCGGGGATATTACTTATCAGACACCAGATGGGCCGCAGCATGTGAATGTAACTTTAAAGAGACAGTTTCTAGTTGAAGACGGAAAGATAAAGACAGTCTTTGACACGGATGAAGCAGTTGGAGATCAGATGCTGCTGGATGTGCTGGATGAATCATCTGACACTAAGATGAAGAGTATTGTCACAACTATTCAAAAGGAACAAAATCAGATCATTCGTGAGACTAATGCAGAACTTCTCTTCGTTCAAGGTGCAGCTGGTTCGGGTAAAACCTCTGCTGTCTTGCAGCGAGTGGCCTATTTACTGTACCGGTACCGTGGCAAGTTGACCGCTAGCCAGGTTATCTTATTCTCACCTAATCAATTGTTTAACGATTATATCGATCAAGTTCTGCCGGAATTAGGTGAACATAATATGGTTCAGATGACGTATTATCAATACGCACAGCGCCGGCTTCCGCGAGTTAGCGTTGAGACGCTCCAAGAAAGATTTGAGGCCAAGCGGACCCCATCCCAGCAAAAAATTCTTAATTTGAAGAATAGCCTGCTTTTCTTTGAGGCAACAACGGCATATACGCGTTACCTTGAGAAGAAGAACATGCGTTTCAAGAATATCATGTTTCGCGGCAAACCTTTCTTTGATCGGAATAAAATTAGTCAAATATATTATAGTTTCAACGAAAATTATCATTTACGCAATCGACTGAGCGCTACCAAAGAACGTTTGTTGAAGATGCTCAATCGCAAAGTTGAAAGTGAATCGCGGACCGAATGGGTCGAAAAAGCTATTCAAGAGGCAAGTTCGCAACAGTTGGCAGAGTTATATGGTGATCAACCACGTGATTTTGAAAATGGTGATAAAGAATTGCGTTTCCTTGCCCGTCGTTTCGTCATGGAACAGTACAAGAAGATTCATGCTGATATTGTTCATAATCGCTTTTTAAATATCAATGCTCAGTACGTTCACTTTCTTAAAAATGTGCCAGAATTGATCGAATTATCGAAGATGGGGATTTCAGTAGAGCAATGGAAAGATAGTATTGCAGATGTGATCGATCGGCTGAAAGCAAGAAAGATGCAGCTCGCAGATGTTACACCGTATTTGTGTTTATATGATCGAATTACCGGCAAGCGTGGGAACGTTGAGATGCGACACGTCTTTATCGATGAGATTCAAGATTACACACCTTACCAGTTGGCATTCTTGAAAGAAAACTTTCCGCGTGCCAGATTCACTGTTCTCGGAGATCTAAATCAAGCAATTTTCACAAAAACAAACAGCTATAATTTATTAGATGACGTGAGTGTAATGTTCCCCAAGGATAAAACCAAGGTTGTACAGCTGACCAAATCTTATCGCTCGACCCAGCAGATCACTGACTTTACCAAGCAGATTCTTATTGACGGAGCTGCCGTGGAATCATTTGAACGCAAGGGAGAACTACCGCAGATCATGGTAGACACGACACCGGACGCACTGACAAACGATGTTGTTGCGCAAATCAAGAAGAACGATGCTGACCAGCTGACAACCGCGATTATTTGTAAAACGCTTAGGGAATGCGAAGAACTGACGAATGCTCTGCGCGCTAAAGAAGTAAAGGTAACGTTGATTAAGACGGAAAATCAGCGCTTGGCTGCAGGAACGATCATCGTGCCAGCCTTTTTAGCCAAAGGGCTTGAGTTTGATGCTGTTATCATGTGGAATGCCAACAAGGAGAACTATGCGCTTGAGAGTGAACGGCAGTTGGTCTACACGATTTGTTCGCGGGCGATGCACCGCTTGAGCATCTACGCTTACGGTGGACTATCATCGTTATTCGAACGCGTTCCGACAAAATATTATGAACTGAAACAATAGGACTGTTTGCTTGAGTAAGATTTAGATGAGTCAGTTTGAGTTATTTTGAAGAAATACTAGTCATTACTATTTAGGCTTGCAGCTAAAAAATGGTATAATCAGCATAATTATTTTAAGTAGATATAGGGAGCCGCCAATGTATAATCAAATGAATTACTACAAGATTCCGCGAGAGGAATGGCGTGAATTTTATCAGGATCATATCTCTCCTTTGAATGCAGCCGAGTTGGTCCGAATCAAATCATTGAATGATCGGATTTCGCTGCAAGATGTGCAAGATGTTTATGTGCCGCTGGTCCATCTTCTGGGGCTGCATCTTGAGTCGCGCCAAGATCTTTTAAATAAACAGGCTGCGTTCTTGGGAGTTGAGCCGCATAAGGTGCCTTTCATATTAGGCATCGCAGGAAGTGTTGCTGTCGGTAAAAGCACGATTGCCCGCTTGTTACAGACGATGCTGAGCGAGATCTATCCAGATAAAAAAGTCCAGCTGATCACAACAGACGGTTTCCTTTTTCCAAATAAGGAGCTGAAAAGACGCCGCTTAATGAAGCGCAAGGGCTTCCCTGAATCATATGATATGCGGCGCCTGCTGCTTTTCACAAATGATGTCAAAAACGGTCTTCTCGCTAAGGCACCAGTTTATTCGCACAAGGTCTACGACATCATACCGGGAGAATACGAGATCGTTGATAATCCTGATATTTTGATTGTTGAGGGAATTAATGTTTTGCAACTGCCAAGCAAGCAGCAATTGTATGTTAGTGATTTCTTTGACTTCTCGATCTATGTTGATGCGCAGGAGAGCCTGATTCAAAAATGGTATTTGGAACGTTTTGAGATGCTGCTGGATACAGCCTTTCAAGATCCAACAAATTATTACTATCCGTATGCTATAGGGGATCGTTCTTCAGCTTTCAGAATGGCTAAGCGAGTCTGGCGTTCGATCAATCGGCCTAACCTGCATGAATATATTGTACCAACCAGAAATCGCGCAGATTTGATTGTTCATAAGACGAAAAACCATCTAGTAAACGAACTATTTCTACGGAAATATTAAAAAACTGTCATAAATGTACGTGGTTTCCATAATTTGATTTGACCAGTCTCTTAACTATCTGTAAAATAAGTGGGAGAATGTAGTAGTAAAAATAAGATGAGGTGAATATCTTGACAAATATTGACATGCAGGCTTTTGATAAGATCATTGTTCTTGACTTTGGGAGTCAGTATAATCAATTAATTACACGCCGAATTCGCGAATTTGGTGTTTATTCAGAATTATTATCACATAAAATAACGGCGGCTGAGATAAAGAAAATGGCACCTAAGGGTATTATTTTTTCCGGTGGTCCTAACAGTGTTTATGATGGAAAAGCCTTCCATGTTGATCCAGAGATCTTTAAACTCGGAATACCGATTCTCGGTATCTGCTACGGGATGCAGCTAATGGCAACTGAGTTACCAGGTGGTAAAGTCGAAGGTGCGACCAATAAGGAATATGGAAAAGCTGTCATTGAAGTTACAGACGACAAGGCGGTTCTTTTCCAAGATCTTCCTCAAAAACAAACGGTCTGGATGAGTCACGGAGACTTGGTGACACAGGTTCCAGATGGCTTCAAAGCGACAGCTACAAGTGAGAACTGTCCGATTTCCGCAATGGCTAATAATGACAAGAAATTTTATGGTTTGCAATTCCATACTGAGGTTCGCAATACAGAATACGGCAATGAAATTTTGCGTCATTTTGCATTCGATGTCTGTGAAGCACGCGATAACTGGTCAATGGATGACTTCATTGATATGCAAATCGCCAAGATCCGTGAAACTGTCGGTGACAAGAAGGTCCTGCTGGGGCTTTCCGGTGGAGTTGATTCGTCTGTTGTCGGAGTGCTGCTGCATAAAGCGATCGGCCCGCAATTGACGAGTATCTTTGTTGACCATGGACTTTTACGTAAGGGTGAAGTTGAACAAGTCATGGAAAGCCTAAAGGGCAAGTTTGGCTTGAATATTATCCAAGTCAACGCAAAAGAACGCTTTATGAAAAAGCTCGCCGGTGTTTCTGATCCAGAAAAGAAACGTAAAATTATCGGTAATGAATTTATCCGCGTGTTTGATGATGAAGCTGCCAAGTTAGACGGGATCGACTATCTAGCTCAAGGAACGCTGTATACTGATGTGATCGAATCTGGAACAGATACGGCACAGACGATCAAGTCGCATCATAATGTCGGTGGATTGCCAGAAGATATTCAATTCCAGCTGATCGAACCTTTGAATACTTTGTTCAAAGATGAAGTCCGCGAATTGGGTGAAAAGCTGGGGATGCCATCTGAATTAGTATGGCGTCAACCGTTCCCTGGTCCTGGTTTAGGGATTCGTGTCATTGGTGAAATCACTGAAGAAAAATTACAGATCGTGCGCGATAGCGACTTGATCTTACGTGAAGAAGTTGCTAATCACGGACTCGAACGTGAAATCTGGCAGTACTTCACCGTCTTACCCGGCATCAGAAGTGTTGGTGTAATGGGTGATGGCCGCACATACGATTACACGGTCGGAATTCGTGCCGTGACCTCAATCGACGGTATGACAGCTGACTTCGCCAAGATTCCATGGGATGTTCTCCAAGAGATCTCTGTCCGTATCGTGAACGAAGTTGCACATGTCAACCGCGTAGTTTACGACATTACGTCCAAGCCACCAGCAACGATTGAGTGGGAATAAAAAGCCAACTTAACTTGAAGAGGCAATCCCAGTTTATCAACGTTTTAAGAGGGAAAACTAGGCAAAAAACATCCAAATAAACAGACTTGTCTACCAAAAGTCTACTGTTTTAATTCCATCAGAGTAAGTTCTGGTGGTTTTTCTTTTATATTAATGATAGAAAATTATATTTCTGTACGTAATGTATTTTAATGTGAAATATGATAATTTGTAATACCTATAGGCTATAAAGGCTATAATTGATTCAGTTAATTTAATGAGTCGCTAGTGAATAAAGTATGAATACATTTCAAAATTCATTAGGTCACAGAAGAATTGAATATGATTCCTATGGTAAATTTATTTCTTTGATTAAAATTTATCCGCATTTATACATACGTTAATTTTTTAATTCAATTGATAATGATAAAACATATCTATTTTTTTATTGTGGTAAAATATAGTCTAGATAGGTTGGAGGCGTTTGTATGTCATTGAAAGATGCGGAAATTTTAAGAAAATTTATTGAAGAATCAGAGCCTGAGTTGACATTTTTTGAAAATAAGTTGTGTATATTGATGTATTTACACTTTAAAGAGCTAGAAAAAACAACTTTTTATTCAGGTGTCCGACAAAGAACTATTTCCCGACTCATTAGTGAGAACAAAGAATCGAAACTCGAATTACCAGACCGGTCAATGCCGCACTATACAGAAAATAGAGTTGCTCGATTGGCTAAAATGACAGTGAAGAGTTTTAGAGGATTTCAGAGTCAGCAAGAGTTTAGCTTTGGCAGTAAATTCACTTTTATTTATGGACGCAATGGAACTGGTAAGTCAAGTTTTGTAGATGCGATTGAATTTTCATTGATGGATAGTATTCAAGAAGCTAAGTTTAAACGAATTGACATTGAGGAATACATCAAAAATATTTATACTAATACTGCGATGCATCCTGTGTTGATTGGTGTGGATGATGATGGAAGTGAGATAAAAGTTACTCCGAATCCAGAGCAATTCAACTTTGCGATCGTGGAGAGAAATCGCATTGAAAATTTTGCACGAATATCTGCTGAAACAACTTCAGTCCAGCAACAACGTCTTGCCACACTTGTTGGTCTTGATACTTGGAATAAGTTTGTTAGCGGCTTTTCAAAAGATATTGATAATTATATGCCATATGTTGATGAACTTGATAAACAGCTAAGTGAGGCCAAGGCTAAGTTTGAATCCAATAACAAACGGTTTTCAGACTTAGAAGAAGCCCTAAAGGGATCAAACGCTAATTTGAAAGATTTATTAGAAAAATATGATCAGAAGGATCGGAAAAAATTAGATTTATATTTTATCACCCAGAAAAGGAATATTAATTTGAAACTGAATTCAATCGGTGATACGGCATCGTTACCAGAAAAATTGCTTTCAAATGTTGAAACAATGCAACAATTTTTTTTGAAAACACGTGATACATACCATAAAGATTGTTTAAGATTAAAGGATTATAAAGATGATTTATCACTAGTAGAATTAGCTAAAGTGATACTGAAACAAAAGGCGATTAATTCTGATAATTGCCCTGCTTGTCTTACCCCAATTCGAAATGCTTCTGGGTCTTTAATGGTGAAAGTTGATCCATATAAGCATGCTACAGAAGTACAAAAAAATTTTGAAGCAGCAACTACTCTTGAAAAACAAACAAACTCTGAATATAGGCAACTAAACAAACAAGCTAGGGAATTAGAAGCATCACTTCGAGCTTTGAATCAAAAGCTTGAATTGGTTAAGTTGTCAGAGCTTCTCCCAACTGAACCGTTGATTAATGCGCTAGATGATTTGTTTGACGAACAAAAGGTAATACCAGATAAAGCATGGATAAGTCAAGATGATTTTTTGAAAGCAAAAGCTGGCGTAAAAGAATTTAATGAAGGAAATGCTACTCGACAAGCTAGAAAACAACAACTTCAGTCGGAAATGGCTGATCTGAATAAAGCAGAAGGAATTTTTGTGAACTCAATCGGTGTACTTGATAACGCAAAAGCACGCCAAGAACAATTGAAATTAGATATAAAGAATTCAAAACAATTATGGGGGGAATTGATTGATAAAGCAAAGGAAGCCAAGCGATATAATGCGTCATTTAAATCTTATGCAGATGCGTATAAGGGATTAGTGGGTAAACTTAAACATTATACTGAGCAACTTCCAATCATAGAATTGTCGAATTTAAATGAATTGACGCTTAAAATATATAATCTCATTAATCAATATGATTTTGAAAGTGAGCAACTGACGAATTTGGAACTGCCAACTTCCGCTAATGAGGTTATTAAGATTAAATTTAATGTTCAAGATGCTCCATTAGTAAATGCACTTGATGTTTTAAGTGAAGGGCATATTCGTACACTTGGATTAGCTATACTCCTTGCAAAAGCATTGAAAAATGACCAGTTATTTATTGTTTTTGATGATGTTGTAAATGCTATTGATGATGATCACAGGAAAGCAATTGCTGAGCTTATTACTGACACGAAGGACATATTTTCGAATGTTCAATGGATTGTGACTACTCATGGTCAAGAATTTGCAAAACAGCTCATTAGTGCTACGCCCCAGTCTTTAAGACCAGAAATAAAAGAAATTACTTTTAAATCTAAAGGCATTTGTTCAGATGTCCAACCTATTGATAGAAGTCAGAATTATATTGTTTTGGCATCAAAAAGACTTGAAGAAGAAGATGTGAGAGGATGTCTTGCAGATTGTAGAAGAGAGCTTGAGGTGATTATGGTCAAACTTTGGAAATTATTTAGCAAACGATTTCATGAACGAATTAGCATTCTTGTTGATCTATCGCGACCAGATCCTGAAACCAAAAATGTGTTGACAACACTTAATTCCTCATTTAAAAAAAAGCTAAAAGGCAATGCTGATGAATTAGCTGTTATGTCACCTGTAATTGAAATTTTGGATAAAATATTAGATGACAGAGGCATAGACTGGTTTTTAGTTAATAAGGGGACTCATGAAGAGGAAAATGGCGATCAGCTAGACTGTGCTGAAACAAAAATCTTGTTGAATGAGAGGATAGCTCCACTCGACGAGTATCTTACAAGTTTAATAAAGGTTAAAAATTCAAGGCTAATTTCTGTGGGCAATTGAGTATTTTACCTAATTTTATGGATGTTAATAGCAGCCCAATTTTTGTAGACTTATGTGGGTTAATGAAGAAATTCTTTATATTTAACAATAATGAGTTTTTATCAACGATAAGCAGGAAAAAGGAGCCAAGATATTAACTTTAGCATATCCATTGAGTTTAGAAAATTGTATCAGTTTTAAAGTACATTATTAAGAGACTTAAAATCTAGTCTCTTTTTTATTTGTTTAAATCATCAATAAGCATTGAAAGGTGTTTGCTTATTTTGTTAGCTTTATCATAATCAAAACTGTTTAATTGTTTGAAAAGGAGAGACATTGAGGGAGGAATTTTAGGAGAAGGTTCATTTGGAGATGATAAGTTATTTTCTATTAATGAAATAATATTTACACCAAGTGTATCAGCTATGGACTTAAGTTTCTTAATACTAATATTCTGGCCATCAGTGCGCTCAAGCTTAGAAATAAAATTTATAGATAAACCACTATATTCAGCTAACTTTTCTTGTGTTAGGCCGGATTTTTTTCTTTGAATGCGTATATTATTACCAATGTTAAAGTCATTTTTCATAAAAATACCTCATATCATTTCTTATATACATGACATTAAAGCTTTTCATCACTAAAAATAACTCATTATAGTAATTAAAATAAACTGTTAAAATAGTAATACTTTGTGTTAAAATATCTTTGTGGAAAATAATATGTTAGGAGATGCACGATACATGGAAAATTTATTTGGATTTATTATTTTTATCGGAATAATTTACGTAGTCTATAAAATTTTAAGTAGACCTAAGTATCGAGTTATTTTGGTCGACCCTGTAACAGGCTATCGTAAATACCTTAAGTCAGTTGATGGTATTAATAATACTTTTCAATATACTGGGGATTCAAAAAGCGCACTAATTTTTAACAATGGTTCTCGTGCAGAACAGTTTATTACCGGTGTTGATCAAAATGCTATGCCTGAGGTAGAGGTAAAGAAATTTATTGGTTGGAAAAAATTGACTAGGGGTTAGTAATACATAGGTAGTGTCTTACTACAAATTTGAAAGTTAGCAATTTTTAGGGGGAGATTTTTTGTCTAAATTTAAATTTTTAAGTATAATTTGCCTTTTTTCACTATTATTAGTTGGATGTAAAAAACAGAGTGATGGTGGAAATACTGTTTATTCGGAAGCAAGTAAAAATGTTAGCAAAAAGCAAAGTACTAAAAACGATTTGCTAAAAAAGAAAGTGATAATTGCTAATAAAATAGTAAGCTCTCTTAATAGTCCTAATACAAAAATTAAGGTAGTTAAATCTAGTAATGGGGCTCTTGCTGTTAATGATGTTGTCTGGTCCTCAAATTCTAATAAGGAAACTTATGCCTATACAACAGGTACAGAAGGGGTAAGTATTACAAATTTTGCACAAAATAAGAACTTAGGTCAGACTGGAGTTAACGCAATACAAAGTTTTGTGTCCCATGCATACAATAAAAGTAACGATTCTATTTCGGATGCTTCTAATTTGATACCTGTAGGCTCGGATCCAAATAATTGTACATATAATTATGTAACGTTTAATGGTGTACACATTGAAAAAAATCCAAAAGGCTATGGAAAAGGAACAGTTGTAATCGAAGGCAATGTTATTTTAAATTATACAATTTCAGGGCAGGAAAAGACCGAGACATATAGTACATCTAAAACTCAAAATACAGTGATAAGTGATACTAAGATAGAAACTCTTAGAAAAAAATCCTTGAAAAGGATCGATAACGCAAAATTTAAAAATGTAACCTACCCAAATAATGTAATGACTTCGCAAACACATGATGCCAAAAATGATACAGTGATTGCCCAGTAAAAAAGGTGATATTTTAATGATTAGTTTGCAGCTTAAAGGTGGAGAAAAAATGACAAAAGAAAAATACATTGTTAGTAGGAAGTTAATAGCATTAACGGCGGTGTCAGGAGCACTGAGGGCTGTAGCATTTAACTCAAATATTTTGAAAGCAAATGCTGATACAGTTTCAAATGACAGCAGTTCTTCATCATCAGCACAGGCTTCCAACCAATCAAGTACGACTGATAAGAAACAGCAAGCTACCGATGATGTTTCTAAAGCTCAAACGGATTATTCACAAGTTCAAAGCGAAACCTCGTCAGCAAAGGCAACGGCCGATAGCACAAGTTCAGCTCAATCAAATGCACAAACTAAAGTCGATCAAGCAAGTTCTAGTGTTTCAAGTGCTCAATCAAGTGTTGATACAGCCAAGGCAAATGAATCATCTGCTGAAACAGCTCAATTGAGTGCACAGTCAACTAAAGATGAAGCTACACCAGATAATATTAACAAAACACAGGCTGATGTTACTGAACAAAAGAACTCTGTAAGTAATGCTGAAAATACAGCAAATAGCGCAAGTACCGCCACAAAATCCGCACAAACAGACGTTGAAAATGCACAAACTGCTGAAAGTGCAGCACAAACTGATGTTAACAATCAGCAAACAAACGTTGACCAAGCAAGTTCAAGTGTTGATAAAGCACAGGGCGATCTTGATGGAACAAATACTCAAAAAACTGAATCAGAAGTTTCAAGTGCCAAAGCCCAAGTTGCAACCGACCAGAGCAAGATTGTTGACGACCAAACAGATGTTACTAAAGCTCAATCAAGTGTAATTGATGCACAGTCGGCTCAATCTTCTGCTGAATCAACAACCGAAATTGCTAAACAAAATGTTGAAGATAAAACAGCAACGGTGAATGATAAGGCTTCTTCTAAAGCAGACGCTCAAAAAGATGTTGACTCAACACAAGCATCGGCTAACAAGGTTTCGGATGAAATCAATTCAACCAACACGATCACATTGCCTGATGGTTATAACGACAATATGTTTAAGACCAAGACAACTGATGAAATTGATACAATCGCTAAATCAGGACTTACAACCAATATTTACCAAGCTAGTGATACTGATAAGGCAACTAAGATTGCCGATGTTGACAATTTAGATGCCAATACTCAACAGCAATTAGCTCAATTCGTTGCTAGTTTATTACAGCCACTGCGTAAAGAGCTTGGAAATCATACTCTTTCAATTTCGCAAGGTTCAATTGATTTTGCACAGGCCGTAGCTAAACAATACGACACCGATAACTGGAATTTGTTTGCTAAGAGTGCGCATGATGAAGATGGTATCAGCAAGGTTGCAGGCCAATATGGTTTAATGACTGGTGGCAACTATTATGAAGATTTAAGTGCAGGTTTCTTGCCAGAAACTTCAAATATCACATTAAGTGATTTGAAAGAAGCTCTTTACAACACGATTGTTTCAATGCTTTTTGATGATAGTGGTTCATCTTACTTACATGCTGAATCATTGTTAGGTTATGACAACTACGGTTATTCAGATAACACGTACTTAGGTGTTTCAACTGATAAAATGGGACAGGTTCATTTCGAATTTGTTCAGGATTACCAAATTCAAGATGCTTCTAAGTTTAATACTGCAACAACTTATGAAATTCCATCAAACGATGTTTCTGCTTTGAAACAGCAATTAAGGAATTTGAATGACACCTTGTCAGCTCAAAAGCAAATTTTGAGTAATGCAACTACAGCTTACAACAGTGCGGTTACTGATTTGAACAACGCAAAAACAGATTTAACAAAAGCTCAAACTAACTTATCTACAAAGAAACAAGCTGTCGCTGATGCTGAAAATGCTGTTTCAAAGGCACAACAAACTTTGGAAAACGATCAAGCACAATTGACAGCCGATCAAGCAAAAGAAAAACAAGCTGAACAGGATTTAGCTGATGCCAATGCTGACATTGCAACTAAGCAAGCTAAATTAGCTAGTGCTAAAGCAGAATTGAAAACACAGCAAGATAAGTTAGCAGAATTACAGGCTATCTTGCAGAAAAAGCAAACTGCGGTTTCCAATGCTGAGAAAAAACTTACAACTGTTCAAGCTAACGAAAAAACAGCTAATGAAAATGTTGCTAACCAAAAAGCTATTTTAACAACGTTGCAAAACAAATTAGACACTTACCTAAATGCTGATACAGTTTTAGCTGATGCAAATGATAAATTGGCACAAACTAGGACGGCTGTTGAGAATGCTGAAAATGTATTGACACAGGCAAAAGCACGGTTAGCTGATGCTGAAACAGCTTTGGAACAGGCAAAAGGTAACAACAAAACTGCTCAAAAAGCTTACAAAGATGCTTTAGCTAATGAGCAAGCTAAAAAAACAGCACTTGCAAATGCCGAAAGTACATTGAACAAGATTGTTGCACAAGAACAGATTGAACAAGCTGTCAAAGAAGCTGAACAAAAAGCTAGGGAAGAGAATGCTAAGAAAGACAATAACAATCAGTCAACAGGTAATACAATATTTGGAAAAGGTACTCAAACTGTTTCATCTAGTCAAACTCAAAATGTTATATCAGGTAAGACACAAGCTGCATCTGTAAATCTTTCAAATGTTTCAGGTAGTGATGTTACGATCGATCTTAATAATCAAATAGTTCAAGCTTGGGTCAAGACATTGAAACAACGCGGCTATAGTGACAAAGCTATTGAGCGAATTTTGAAGAACAATACCAAAATTGTTCCCTTAGCGAAGGATACTTACATTAATAATAGGTTAGAGCAGAAGACTTACACTAACTCAACAGAAAAATTTGTTCGAAAGTCAAATAAGGTTGAAGTACAAAGTGTTTATCCTCAAACTGGGGATATGAGTAATCCAATTATGAAAATTTTGGGTCTGTTACTCACGTTATTTAGTCTAGGGTTAATTTTCAGAGACAGAAAAGCAAAACATTTTAGATAGTTATTTTAAAAAATTTTTAAATGAAAAAACTAGCCATATTGAACAGATACAATTTGTTCAATATGGCTTAGTTCTGTTGCTGTTTATAAAAGTTAATAGTATAGAACAAATTCAGAAAAAAGTATGTGCATTTATTTTCTAAGACTTATTTTCATGTTTATCATCAAGATAACGAAAAAGGTCGAATTCTACAATCCTGATATCATTTGGGCGCTTGATTTATCAGTAACTCTTGAACAATGCAATAAACAAAATAGACGACGAGAGTTATCCCAGCAAAAGAGGGGTACCTATCATCGCCTAGAAAATATTTTAAATGATGTTTTGAGGTTTGGGGAACATTATTTGGTAACTTCAAGTTCTCATGAGCTTGAATCAATTCAAGAAAACTTTTTATTATTTCTGTTCTTTAGCTGCCGCTTGTTCTTGTTTTAACAAGGTGCGGTCATAATATTTGATAAACGGATACCAAACGATGAAAGCAGCTGCGGCACAGATGAATGCAAGAATAGCACCCTGCCAACTTGTTGTGGCGGTGAAACCGCCCAAACCAATAGGTGTCGGCCAAGGTTGTTGAATAATAATTTTATGAACCAGATTAGTGCTAATTGCAAAATACCCAATGCCCCCTGAAACTAACGGTGCAAAAATAAAGGGAATAAAAAGTTTGACGTTATAAACAATTGGTAACCCAAAGATCAAAGGTTCATTAATGTTAAAGATCGCTGGAACGATTTCTGCTTTACCAATTTCTCGTAATTGAACGGACCTGGATCTAGTGACTAACCAAATAGCTACGCCTAAAGTAGCTCCTGAACCGCCAAGAAGAACAAAAGCATTCAATGGATCACCGGCGAAGAAATGGTTCGCCCCTTTAACATTAGCGGCCATATTTGCCAATACGATTGGTGTATAGAACGAGCTGACGATTGTTGCGCCGTGAATTCCAAACCACCAGAGAAAATGAATCAGGAAAATAATAACTAGGAAGCCCCACCAAGTGTCGGCAATGCTGCTAACAAATGAGAACGGAATGTAAAGAACTTTAAAGATATCAGTTCTGGCAAAGACTAGCAATAAGTTAAGCCCAGCAATTACAAAGGCCACACAGAATCCTGGGATCAGAGCACTAAATGAGTTAGAAACGCCAGCCGGCACTGAGGCAGGCATCTTGATCGACCAGTTGTGTTTGATCGTAAACCGATAAATTTGAACTGTCAGCCAACCAACAACTAAGCCAGTAAAGATCCCAACTGCGCCAATTCGTGTAACGCCCGAGACCGATACGGCATACCCGCCGCCAATAATGTTAGCTTTATCCAAGGTTTGGACGAACTGAACTGTTCCACCTTTCCAAACTAATTGCGGGACCGTAATAAACATTGCCATCAAAAACATCAACAGACCATTAAGCGGATTTAAGTTAAGATGTTCCTCTTGTTGGTAAATCTTGGTATAATTATAAGTGAATGTTCCTGCAAAAATTAATGCCAAAATGCCCATCGTTGAGTTATAGACGGTTTGGAACAAAACGTCAAAGCGACCTAGGGTGCCTGCATATAGCTCTGCAAAACCAGGAATTGGAAAAGCTTGGGGTAAAACTTGCAAGATTAAAAATATAGCTCCAATAATAGAAAAAGCAATAACACTGTATCCAGCTTCCATGATTGCACGGACAAAACGCGAGCCAGAAAACTTACCGACCATATTTGTCATTTTCTCTTTGAACGCATCAGAATTATTCATTAGACTAACACCTCTTTCTGCGAGATTTAAACTCTCTTAGTTTCAGCCAACTTTTCGTAAACACTGATCAATTCTTGAGCTAAGTCAATAAATGTAATGGCAGTCATCAGATGATCTTGCGAATGTACAGCCAATAAGGTCAGCTTCGCATGGTGTCCGTTCGCTTCTGCTGTTAACATTTTTGTCTGCATGTTGTGAGCTTCAACTAATGATTTGTTTGCTTCTTTGATCTTGTCATGAGCTGCTTCAAAGTTGTCGCTGTGTGCAGCGTGGATAGCCTCCATCGCCAGAGACTTTGCGTTACCAGCATTAGTTATCAGCCCCATCGTCTGCATTAATTGTTGTTCTTCGTTGTTATCAGACATTAAACTATCCCTCCAAAAAAACTGAATTTTTAGTTGCTTAATTTGAGACCTTGTTCCAAAACTTTGGCACCGTTCATCATGCCGTAAGCCTGCATGTCAATTACATCGACTTTGATGGGCTTATCTGCAACTTTTTTCTTGATATTATCAAGTAAGTAGCGAACTTGAGGCCCCAACAAAATACTGTTAATATTTTCTTGTTCCAGTTTTTCATCGACCTCTGCAGCTGGGCAAGCAAATATTTTTGCATCAATCCCTTTTTCACTGGCAGCCTTCTGCATTCGCGTAACTAACATACTGGTACTCATACCGGCAGCACAACACAGCATAATTGTTTTTGTTTTTTCACTCATGATAATTCCTCCTAGCTAATTTTGTATTTTAGTATCAAGAACGATAAAATTTTACATTTTATCACACCTGCCTTTGCTTTACTACGCTAATTATAGCAATGTATGTAAGCGCTATCTACAAAAAACAAAGAAATGGTTACATTTTACAGATAATGAAACAAAGTAGAATTTTGTTTTTTTTGAATTATTATTTTATAATTTAGTCATCGTATGTTTTAAGGAAGGTTGGGATGAAAGAAATGATCGATCTAAAGGACTTCACACCAACAGAAATTATAATTTACAATTATTTGATAGCCCATCCTAACGAGACACTTAAGTCAAGTATTCGCCAGTTAGCTATGGTGATTCATGTTTCATCTGCTTCTATTATTAGATGTATCAAAAAAATGGGTTATGATAGCTTTTATGAATTTAAGTTTGATTTAAAACAACAGAAATTGGTATTACAGACAAAAAAATTGTCAACAAATTATGAGACAGAAATTATAGATTTAACGGGTGAGTTCTTTAACCGACCCTTGCTGCAGCAGTACTCTAATGAACTGGCTGCTTTTAAAAAGTTAATTTCCAATACAAATAATGTTCTTTTTTTTGGTATTGGAACTTCAGGCGTACTAGCACAATATGGTGCTCGTCAGTTTGCTAATTTTGGGGTTAATTCAGTTTACAATAGTGATCCCTTCTATCCGCTGCCTCAAGAAGTTCGGCATGATACTGATCAGATTGCTATTATGCTATCTGTTAGCGGTGAAACACATGAGATTGTTGATCGGGCTATTAGTTTAAAAGGGGAAGGCTTTCATATTATCAGCGTTACAGATAATAATTACAGTACCTTAGCGAAAGTTTCTGAAATTAATTTTTCATATAATGTGAAGCCCGAGGTCATTAAGAAGACTTTAAACATCACGACCCAAGCTCCAGTAATCTTTATTTTAGAGCTTCTGGCTAGGAATATCGGGCAGCGCTAATATAAAAAGGGCGACAAAAATTATCGTGAAGAATTTTTGTCGCCCTTTTTGTGTTTATTTTGACACAATATTGTAGTGAACAGTCGAACACTTTTTAGATTACTTTCTAAAACAGTTGTCGGAAGTTTATCCTAGATCTTCTCCATTAGTCGCAATAACTTTTTGATACCAATAAAATGAATCTTTTTTCAGACGTTTGTTACTGCCATTACCTTCATCATCACGATTGACATAGATAAAACCATAACGTTTTGACATTTGTCCTGTTCCCGCGGAAACAAGATCAATACAGCCCCATGGGGTATAGCCGATAACTGAAACACCGTCTTTTTCGATCGCATCCTTCATTGCCTGAATATGGGCTTTTAAATAAGAAATCCGATAATCGTCATGTATTTTGCCCTCGGCCGTAACCTCATCTTTGGCGCCTAAGCCATTTTCGACGATCATTAGAGGTTTGTGGTAGTGGTCAGCTAACCAATTTAACGAGTAGCGCAATCCTAATGGATCAATTGGCCAGCCCCAATCACTAGTTGTCAAATAAGGATTTTCTTGTATTGCTTCAGGGCCGACAAAATGGAATTCAGGATTATTTTCTTGAGCGGCTATTGTTGTTGAATTGTAATAACTAAATCCAATATAATCAACTGTACCTTCTTTAAGAACTACGCGATCCTCAGCGGTAATATCTGAGCGTAAGCCATTGTCTTGGAAAAAAGCTTCCATGTGTCTTGGATAGTGACCGAGTGCTTGAACATCGCCAAACCAATAGCGCCGCTGCATTGCTTTTAAGGATTGGAAGGTATCTTCAGGTTTGCATGTTGCTGGATATAATGGTGAGACGTTCAGCATACAGCCAATCTTAAATTCAGGATTGATCTCATGTCCGATCTTCACGGCAAGGGCGCTAGCAACTAACTCGTAGTGAGCTGCTTGATACATCAGAGCCTCACTTTCTGGATCGTCTGGCTCTAACACTAGACCCGAATCGGTAGCCATTAAGAATTGTTCTTTGTAATCTGTTTGATTATTGATCTCGTTAAAAGTCATCCAATACTTAACTTGTTCTTTATACCTCTTAAAAACAGTTGTGGCAAAGTGAATGAAGAAGTCGATCACACGGCGGTCGCGCCAACCACCGTATTTTTTCACTAGATTATAAGGAATCTCAAAATGTGCCAATGTAATAATGGGTTCGATCCCGTACTTGTGGCATTCTGCAAAGAGGTCATCGTAGAATTTTAAGCCAGCTTCATTCGGTTGTTCTTCATCGCCTTGTGGGAAAATACGTGCCCAAGCAATCGAAGTCCGAAAGCTTTTAAAACCCATTTCAGCGAACAATTTGATGTCATCTTTATAGTGATGGTAGAAATCAATCGCTTCGTGGTTGGGATAGAATTTATCAGGTTTGACCCCATCGGTGATCTGACGAGGAACTCCATTTGCCCCAGCAGTCATAACATCTGCGATACTCGGGCCCTTACCGTCCGTCTGCCAAGCACCCTCTAATTGATGAGCCGCAACTGCGCCACCCCATAAAAAGTCTTTTGGTATTGAATATGTCATCTAAGTCGTCTCCCTTTTTTGGTTTTCTTAATTATATCTTATTTTTGAATGCGCTAACATTGCTGGTGAGTGAATAGTAACAGTAGCCGAAAGAATGTAATATGTTACAATTTTGAAACAGATGTAGAGAGACAGTACTTAAAGATTTGAAATGAATTATTTAAAAAGAAAGTAAATCTATGATTTAATTTCCATAACTGTGATGATCCTTAGTTAACCATGTAATTTAGATTCCTAAAAATAAAGAGGCTTAGTCATGAGTTCTAAGGCAAAGAGCTTAAGCTAGAAGGCAAGACGTGCATCAATAATTTTGAAAGAGTATCATACTACAGGTGATATTAGATACGTGAAAGCTAATCGATAATTTAACATGCTTTAAGAAATAACAAAAATTGGCGTATAATATTCGCTCCAGTGAACGCTTATTTTACCAGTAAAGCTTAGGTGTTTTTGCCATAATTATCGATTACATGGTAATTGAACAACTCTCAGAAACAAAGTATATAATCTGTATCTATTTAACTACTATGCTTTACAAACTAGTGAAAGGTATGATATATTTTTAAATATGGTAGTTGTTATTACATACTAGCTACTGAAAGGGGTGGAACATTGAGTAAAACACAAATGTTAAAAGGCGTCCTAGAAGGATGTGTTTTACAAATTGTTGCCCAGCATGAAACATATGGGTATCAACTTGTGCAAGAACTGCGTGCCGTTGGTTTTACAGATGTAATAGGTGGGACGATCTATCCGATTTTGCAGAAACTTGAAAAAAAAGCACTTATTATCGGCAGGATGAAGCCATCACCTGAAGGACCGAGTCGCAAGTATTTCAGTATTACTCCGGACGGAAAGGTAGAACTAACAGCATTTTTGCAGGATTGGCAAGAAATTAATAACAGTGTCAAACGGATCTTTAAACTAGGGGGAAAAGAATGAATAAAAAAGATACACGAATGGAAAAGTTAAGGGATGAGACAAATGAGCTCAAGAAACAGTTGGAAGGATCGAATGCAAAATTTTTTGATGATTTGAGAAGTTATTTGCTCACTTCAGGTATTTTTTACGATGAAGAAGATGTCACCGAACAGATATACAATGTCTGCCTGGACTTGATTGAAGCGCAAGAAAACGGACAGACCGCCGAAGAATATTTTGGTAAAGACAGTCGGAAACTGGCCAATAGTATGATCAAAAATTTTAAAAAGGCTGGTTTTAAAGAGATGGTCGACATAACATTAATTCCAATTGGAATTTTTTGGTTGATTACTTTTCTGAGTGATTTCGCCCATCCTGGAGCGCTTAAAATAAATGTTATAGAGTACCTTTTGATGGCTGGGTTATCAATTGCGTTGACATGTATTATTTTCAGTTTAGTTCATAAGTCCATTTATTTAAGTGAAAATAATATTTTGCGCAAGTCAAAAGTAGTAGGGTATATTGTTGGAACAGTATTTTTTGCAAGCTTTGTTTTATTGTTCTTGGCTATTTCATCTTGGACTCCCGACTTTTTGACAATTAAAATTGTCTATCCTTATGATACGATCCTTATTTTAGCTTTAGCAGTTATCTTCACGTTCTGGATTGTTAGCAGCAAGCAAATATATCTGTATCCGATAACACCATTTATTTTCTTGATAGCGTTAGTGGGAATTATTCAAAGAATACCTGTGATGGTTGATATCATAGGAGCAGGCAATATCAAATATCTGTCGGTTGGTGCTGCTGTTATTGGCTTTTTAGCCAATATCGTCTGGTCAAGGATTCAGGTGAAAAAAATAGCTAAGGATTAGGAATTATTATTACAGTGTTTTTCCTCAACAAGTAGTACATGTGTTATTGCAAGTTGGCAGAGAGTATGAACAAATCTCTACCGGTAACAGCGAAAGGAAGAAGCTTGAAATGTATCATAAAAGGCCAAGATAGATGGTTTGAAAACATACATACTTATAAACTATAAGATTTGAATCTCAATCATTCTCAACCTTCTTCTAACTAGCTGCTAAACTGTGATTTGTATTTTTGAAAATAAAAAGCAGGTATTGGTGTAAAAAACAATACCCGCTTTTTTGTTGTAGGCATACAACCGTATTAAATTACACTTAGTTGCTATTTTGTAGTTCTATTTTTGAAAAAATAGCTTGCAAATAATCCAAAGATCAATATCGCTAAACCGACAGATAACCAGGAGAAGTGCTGAAGACCGTTAGCAACCCCACTTTCGGACTGCAAAAGGGCACCTACTGTTGTTCCGAGCGCACCCATAAACATTTGCAGTGTTTGGACGATTGCTGTTGCATCTGCCTTATTACTTTCTTTTTCATCCGCAAGAACTGCGGTTTGCGCGCTTGTATATGACATATTCCGACCAATAATAAATGTAATGTAGAGTCCAATAATTAACACTAAGGATAAGTGATGTGACCACACAGCTATTATGAACACAGATACTGTGAAGATGGAATTACCCAAGTATGATGGCAGCTTAGCACCCTTCAAATCGTATAACCGTCCAAACACGGGAGTCAAGAATGCACCAAGTAAGGCACCCGGCAGTAAAGAAAAGCCTGCCCAAAAGCTTGAGGTGTGTAAGAAATCTTGAAGATATATCGGAATAATCAGATTCAGTCCCAACATGATGAACATAGAGATTGAAATAACGAGTAATAGCGACACAAATTTTACTTGGGCGAATAGTTTCAAGTTCAAAAAACTATGAGTTGATGTAAGGCCGCGCCAGATAAAGCCGATCAGAGTTACCAGTGCTGTAATAAGCCATGTCCAATTAACTGTGCCGCTTTCTAATTGATTAACGAGAAGCAAAGACGCCGTTAAGCAGATCGCTAATAAAACGAATGCGATTACATCAAATGTTTTACTCAATGGATGTCGTTCAATTGAGCCGACTGTTTTCCAGCCCAAAAGTAGCGAGACTGTCGGGGCAATCAGTAAAATAAAAAAGATTGAACGCCAGCCAAGCGTGTCGACCAACGCACCACCGTATGTTGGACCAAAAGATGGTGCCAAACCAACCACCATTGAAGCTAAACCTATCCATGTACCGACTTGAGTAAAAGGAACGGTTGCTACAACAATATTAAACATGAGCGGCATGGCAATACCAGCAGCAATACCTTCCAAAATACGACCAAAGAGTAGTAATACTACATTCGGCGCAAAACCGCCAATCAATGTTCCGATCATGAAAATTATTACACTAGCGAGCCATAAGCTACGGCTGCGATAGCGTTTGATCAGATATGCACTTGTCGTCATCATCACGGTAACCGCTAATAGATAGGCGGTTGTAACCCATTGAATGCTATTCAGATTGGTATGGAATTCTTTTGATAAGACTGGAAATGTAACATTCATCGCTGTTTCTGCCATGATCCCTGAGAAAGATACTAAGGCGACTGCTACAATGCTCAGCATTGTTTTTAATGAAACTTTTTCATTCATAAAATAACTCCCTTAAATTTTAAAATAAAAGTTGAATGTTGTTTCTGATAGGTAAATTCTAAATTTTGCTAGATGAGCTATATCTATAACTAAAATCTAACTGATAAAAAAAGTAAGTCAATAACTAAAACTATTAACTAGAAAGGTTTGCTCTTGTTCCCAAGTTAGGTGATTATTTTATTTGTAAAGCTTAGGCTAATTATCATCCCCCCAAAATTTTGTGTCAATGGGCAACAAAAATCATTGAAAACAGAGTGTTTCATGAATTGATAATCCTTTTATGAAAGTATCAGCATCTTTTTTTGAATAAAAAGCGAACATGCGTTTGATTATATTGAATCTTGGGCTTAAGATGAAATCAATCTTAAAGGAAGGGAAGTTTTGATATGATTCAATCAATCTTAGAAACACGGCAAAGAGTAAACAAACGGCACGGGGGAGAAGGCTTTAAGAATAAGAAACAAGTGCTTAATTCTGCTGGTAAAAGTAATGATTCTGAAGCTCGAGAAGTTTATGGGGGAAAATACGTAAACTCAAATGGGACACGTTTTTATCTTGACAGGTCCGGGAACAAGCTTAAGGGTTTAAATAAAATTAATGGACATTTGCAATATTTTGATCAGACATCTGGTGCACAATTGAGAGGTGAATGTCAAAGAGTTAATGGAACAACTTATTACTTTGATAAAGTTTCAGGTAATGCGATTCCCTATGTTTTGACAAGCAACGGCAAAACAACAGCTTATCAAAGTGATGGCAAACCAGCGAAACCAGGCTTTTTTAAAGCTCAAAGCGGTAATATTTATTACTTCAATGAGGATGGTTCGTATGCGAAGGGATTGCAGACAATTGACGGGGTAACGTATTATTTTGATACGGATGGTCACCTAGCTAAAGGCGTGTTAGAGACAGTTGACGGTAAAACATATTATTCCGATGAAGCAACTGGACAAGTTTCTCAATTGATTTCTCAGAACATCCCAAGTCAAGACAGTTCTGCTAAAGCAGTTGCTGATTTTGCAGCTCACAATACTGCTTATTCACATAATAAGAAGAGTTTTGAAAATATAAATGGTTATCTAACAGCTGATTCTTGGTATCGTCCAAAATATATTTTAAGAGATGGGCAATCATGGGACAAGGCAAGAAAAACTGATTTTCGACCGCTTTTAATGGCGTGGTGGCCTACCAAGAGCATTCAAGCAGATTATGTGAACTACATGCTTGCACAAGGAATTGTGCAGAGCGAACATAAATTTTCGGCTGATGATAGTGCGCGCTTGCTTGACAGTGCAGCTCACAATGTTCAGATCGCATTTGAAAAAAATCTGATGATAACGTCCTCTGCCAATTGGCTACGTCAACTGATGCATAATTTCATTAAGACAGAAACAATTTGGAACAAATCTTCGGAAGATGTCAGTTCAGATGGCCTACAATCATTGCAAGGTGGGTTCTTAACTTACATTAACAGTAAGTTGACCCCAAGAGCAAACTCTGACTATCGTATCTTAGGCTATGTTCCATCATATATAAAGAATAATGAGAATAAAGGTTCAGAGTTTTTGCTTGCCAATGATATCGATAATTCCAACCCAATTGTACAAGCCGAAGAGTTGAATTGGCTGCATTACCTACTGAACTTTGGCTCGATTACGGGAAATGATGCAACCGCTAATTTTGATGGGATTCGGGTTGATGCGGTCGATAATGTTGACGCGGATCTGTTGCATATAGCTGCTGAATATTTCAAAAACGCTTATCATGTTGAGCGAAATGATAAGACGGCTAATGCACACTTATCGATCTTGGAAGATTGGGGATCGGACGACCCGCAATATATCTTTGAACAAGGCGCTAACCAATTAACAATGGATGATTATTTTGTTGGTCAGATGAATTATTCTTTAGAAAACAAGCCGGGAACAAATGACAAGATGGACCGTTTCCTGCACTGGTATCTAATCGATCGTTCTAAAGACAGCACCGAAAATGCAGCTATTCCGAATTATACATTTGTGCGAGCACATGATTCTAATTCGCAAGATCAGATTCAAGCGGCAGTTCAAGCAGCGACAGGCGAAGAATATGGGGTATTTAACTGGCAACAGCTGCAGCAAGGACTAGAGTTATATTATAAGGACCAAGCTGCAACAAACAAGCAATATAATCGTTATAATATGCCAAGCACGTATGCGATGCTTTTAACTAACAAGGACACTATTCCACGAGTTTATTATGGTGATATGTACCTTGAAGGCGGCCAATATATGGCAGGTAAGACCATCTATTATGATACGATTGCTAATTTATTGAGGACGAGGAGCAAGTATGTTGCCGGTGGGCAGACAATGTCAGTTGATAGCAATGATATTCTTACCAGCGTTCGTTTCGGTAAGGGAGCAATGACGGTAAGTGACCAAGGAACAAGTGAGACACGAACCGAGGGAATTGGTGTAATCGTCAGCAACAATACTACTTTGAAATTATTAGAGGGCGAACAGGTTGTATTGCATATGGGCTCTACCCATCATAATCAAGCTTATCGCGCAGCTGTTTTGGCCACTGAGGCTGGAGTGGCTAACTACACTGTTGATGAAGGTGCTCCAATTGCCTACACCAATGATGATGGAGATTTATTTTTCAGCAATCAGGATGTAGTGATCAATGGACAAGTTGAAGCAAACACTCATGTTCAAGGATATGCTAATCCACAAGTGACAGGATATCTGGCTGTTTGGGTACCAGTGGGAGCGTCAGCTGAGCAGGATGCACGAACATCAGCTACAGTAACGGCATCAACTGATGGCAAAACGTTTCACTCAAATGCGGCATTAGATTCAAATGTTCTTTTTGAGGGTTTTTCGAACTTTATCTCTTATCCAGACACACATGATGATAATGCAAATGTTGTTATTGCGAAAAACACGGCGTTATTCAAATCACTAGGATTTACCAGCTTTGAATTAGCTCCGCAATACCGGTCAAGTGGAGACAAGACATTCCTAGATTCAATTATTGATAATGGCTATGCTTTCACGGATCGGTACGATCTGGGGTTTGAAATGCCAACAAAATACGGAACGGTCGATGACCTGCGGAATGCGCTTAAAGCACTGCATGCTGCAGGAATTCAAGCAATTGCCGATTGGGTACCTGATCAAATTTACAATTTGCCGACAAAGGAATTGGTGACAGTTGATCGAACAGATGAGAGAGGCAACCAATTAACAGATTCTAAGATGCACAGCTGTTTGTATATCACAAATACAATTGGAGGAGGCAAATACCAGAAAATATATGGTGGAGCCTTTCTAGATCTCTTAGAAATCGAATACCCAGAATTGTTTACTGATATTCAGGCTTCAAACGGTAGTCCCATCGATCCAAGTGTGAAGATTACGAGTTGGTCTGCTAAATATTTCAACGGAACAAATATTTTAGGACGTGGGATAGATTATGTTTTACGCAGTCCGTATAGCAACTACTTCTATGTCGGAGAAAATTCACCAGCAGTGCAGAAGTTTTTGCCAGCCCCACTTGTGGGCAAGCACTTTGAGTAGTTTTTTGCAGTATTGCTTTTTCGATTTATGAGATAACTGTAAGGACCATAAAAAACGGCACACTGTCTTTTTAGGGATATGCTCCCTTAAAGACGGTGTGTCATTTTTTTGATCTTTCGGTTTTCAGATATCAAATAAGTATTAATTTTTACTTCTATTCAGATTTTTTATAAGTAAATTTAATGTTTTAATGTTAACATTTGATACATCATAAATTTAAGTTTTTAATTATGAGATAAAACTATACAGTTAGTTAGATTAACAGGTGTTGTTTAATTATCTTTAGTTTTGTGTTTGTTTTGTTTAGAATAGTAATTGGCATGAATGCTGTTATAATGTTTAATTAATATACTAAAGGAATGACGATGATGGAAATATACGGGGAATTTAAGCCTTATCTTTCGCAAATAAAAGACGATGTTATGAAGAAACTCGCTGTTCTTAACCAGCAGGAAATTGAAAAAAATAAAAACAAGCTATATGAACACTTGATTGGTCGCGTTAAGACTGAAGATAGTATGGTAGAGAAGTGTCAGCGAAAAGGCTTTCCACTTTCTCCAGAAGGAGCACTTCGTGAATGCAAGGATGCTATAGGAATTCGCATTGTTTGTAATTTTATTGATGATGTCTATCGTTCTATTGATCTTTTGAAACATGCAGACTGGTGTGAGGTAGTTAAAGAGAAAGATTATATTACAAGGTCAAAGCCTAACGGATACAGAAGTTACCATCTTATTTTAAAAGTCGATACGCCATACCCCTATATTGATGGTAATACCTCGGGATGCTATTTTGTTGAAGTACAGCTGAGGACAATTGCGATGGATTCGTGGGCTAGTTTAGAACATGAAATGAAGTATAAACATAGTATTGAAAATCCCGAACAAATTGGTAAGGAATTAAAACGTTGTGCGGATCAACTTGCATCTTGTGATGTTCAAATGCAGACAATTCGGCAGTTGATTCATGAAAATGATTGAGGAGAGCGGTAGCATGCGAATATTATTAGCTGAAGATGAAAAAGAACTTTCCAGGGTGCTTGTCACTGCTATGCGTAGTCAAGGATACGATGTTGTCCCTGTTTATAATGGTTCAGAAGCCGTTGATAAGGCTGACCATGGGGTCTATGACCTGATGATTTTTGATATTATGATGCCTGTAATGACCGGGATCGAGGCCTTGAAAAAGATTCGATCGACTGGTGATCAAACTTATGTGATCATGCTGACAGCCATGTCTGAAATTGATGATAAAGTAACGGGCCTTGATGCTGGCGCAGATGACTATATAACCAAGCCATTCTCATTGAAGGAATTATTGGCTCGTTTACGTTCACTTGAACGGCGAAGTGAGGATTACACAAATGACGTACTGAAGTTCGGCGATATTACGCTTGACAGTAATGAGCAGCGGCTAGAGAGTTTTAACTCTATTAGTCTTTCCGCAAAGGAAACTAAGCTGTTAAACTTGTTCATTCTAAATGCAAACAAAAAAATAGATAGCGACATACTGATCGACCATGCTTGGGATAATGATGATGACATTGATCGCGATACACTCTGGATTTATATATCGTATCTTCGCCAGAAACTACAGTCAGTTAATGCACATGTTGAAATCTATGGGGAGAAAGGCGGTCCCTATCAGCTTATTAATACTAATGGGGGGGACTCTAATGATTCAGAAGTTTCGTTATAGGTTCATCGGTATTTCCACAGCTGCCTTGTTTATTGTTCTTCTCACGGTGATTGGAAGTATTATCGGAATTTCGATTTATCAAGCAAAGCAACAGGTTAATAATGTCCTTGTGATACTTTCACAAAATGATGGGCAAATAAACTCTCAGATTAACACGCAGAATGTCAGAAAGCGTTTTGGATCTGCTTTTAATCGTGAAAGTTTATATCAGTACCGATACTTCAGTGTTTCTTTTGATAAAAACGGTAATCAGACCAATCTGGATGATTCGCATATTGTTAGTATTTCAAGAGAAACGATTATGGATTTAGGACGCCAAGTTTACGACAGTGAAAAACAATCGGGAACAATCAGTTCTGTAATGTCGAATTATGCCTACAAAGTAACCAGAAAGGATGATAAGACAACGATTGTTTTTCTTGATGAGTCGGTAATTATGGAAAGTACGGATAATATCATGAAACTTGGCATGTTCCTTGGAGCAATTAGCTTGGTCCTCTTCACGTTGGTCTTGATCGCATTTTCAAAACAAGCAATCAAACCGATAATCCAAGCCGATAAACGGCAAAAGGAGTTTATTACTAATGCTGGTCACGAGCTGAAAACGCCGTTATCAATCATTAAAGCTAATACTGAATTGCAAGAAATGATGAACGGTGAATCTGAGTGGACAAATAGTAATGAGCAGCAGGTGGATCGCTTGACGCATCTGATTAACAACTTGATTTCACTGGCGCGGATGGAAGAACAGCCTAAAATCACTTTGTCGACGGTCAACGCTTCTGAAGTGTTCGAAAAGGCTGCGGATAGTTTTAAAACGGTTATGTCTCAAGAAAAGAAAGCTTTTAAAGTAAAGATTACGCCCGGGCTAAAAATCAAGGCTGATGAAAATAGTTTTTACGAGCTGTGCAACATTCTCTTAGATAACGCCAATAAGTATTGCGATGATGAAGGTGTTGTGACGGCTTCGCTGACCTCTGACAAACGGCAAAAGAAAATTACTCTTTCGATTGGCAACACGTATACGGATGGAAAAAAGACTGACTACGGTAAGTTTTTTGAACGTTTCTACCGTGACGACAAATCACATAATAGTAAGAAAGAGGGCTTTGGAATAGGTCTCTCCATGGCTCAAAAATTGACGGCTTCTTTTAAAGAAAAAATGAGTGTCCACTATGATGATGGTCAAATATTTTTCAGTGTTAATTTTAAACCGGTTAAATAAAAACGCTAGATAAATATTAAGTTATGGAGGTAAAAATCATAATTTTTTAGATAATTCTACAAGTGTCTTATGTGAATGATCTAGCTTTTTTTCGAGTAATTAAAGTTACCGATCATATTCGGCAACTTTAATTGCTCTTTTCTTTATCAAGAATATGCATGTCTAAACGGCTGTCGATCATTTCGCAGTGATAAGCAATAAAGCCGAAAATAATTGATTAGTTAAGGAACAATGGTAAAAAACGCACGAATAATTGATTAAACTTGGGAGATGAATTCAGTTGTTGTTTTAAGAGTTGCAAAATTTGTTAATGAGGCAAGAAAGGCATTTTGAACATCTTTAGCAAGTACAATTTTTTTGTTAATAGTTAAATTTTTTGTTGCAGTTGCATCACTGATCAAAAGAGGATCAAATTCCAGTTCTTTACTTGCTCTCGTGGTTGAGTCGACGCACATATGTGTCATCATACCGCAAATAACTAATTGTTCCACGCCAACTCTGTGCAGCTCGGTCTCAAGGTTTGTTTGATAAAAGCTGTTTGGGAAATGTTTCTCGATAATTATTGAAGAAGGCTTGTTCTGCAAATCAGAATGAAGTGCCGCCCCTGTCGTGTCGGCTTCAAAAAAGGCAGCGTTCTTTTCGTGTTTGATGTGTTGAATGTATATAATTGGAAGATTGTGCCTTAGAAAATATGATTCTAGCTGATTTATCTTTTTAAGTGCGGCCTCTGGTAGAACAAGCTCCATTTTTCCTTTTGCAAAATAGTCATTTTGAACATCAATTACTAGTAGTCCTTGTTTCATTAAAACAGCTCCTTTGTTTATTTAATAACCTCAGTATAAGAAGTATTGCTGTTTTTGAACATAATCTGTTGAAATTAAGTTAGCAATTTTACTTTCAGTGTGAAAGGAGTGAGTTAATGGATTATATTGATAAGCAAATAATCGCCTTATTGAAGAAAAATAGCCGTTTAACTAACAAAGAAATAGGAGAAAAAATCCATCTAACCGGACAGGCAGTCGGTAATAGGGTTAATAAGTTGATTGAACATGAAATCATAAAAAGTTTCACGATTGATGTTCGTTACGAAAACACGCAATATATCCGTTTGTTCATGAATAGTACAGCATTTAGCACGATTGAAAGAGTAGTAAACAATTTTGAAGAGATTGAAACATTTGACAAAGTCAGCGGGCAGGCTTGCTACGCAATTGTCACACATTTTTCTCAAGATCGTCTTAATGAATTTATTGAAAAAATTTCAAAATGGGCGCGTTACAGTGTGGAAACTGTGGTAACCAATAAATTGCGAAATGAAAGTTAAATAAATATTAGCGGTATACAGCACAATTGATGAAAGATTGATCATGAAAATGAAAAGTGAATATAAGAGAAGGGAGTGTGACATAAGTTAGTAAAATTGGAGTATTAACGCGAAGTTATGAGCACAATACATTGTTTGTTGTGAGTAATGCAGGGTTAGACGGATGATTTTGATTTATGTAACACGTTTAGAGAAAATTAAAAATGGGACTGGCTCAAAAATCAACTTGAAGTGCCTCATAATTGTTAGACAAAAGTCTAATGATTGTGAGGCACTTCGTTATGATGTCATCTTTTTTTAAGGCTATATAAACTAATAAATAATTGCTGGCCGCGGATAACGTCCATATAACTGTGTAAAAGATAAAAGGTCGCGTAAATGCCCTTTTACGGTACAATGTTTTTAACCGCAAAAACATACATAGGAGGCTTTACATGACTCAAGTGCATTTTACACTGAACAGCTAAATCCTATGTTCAACGAGTGACTCAGCTCTATAATGAAATGTATTAAGTTTGATCAGTAAGCAACTTTTAAAAATTGTAATATTTTTTACACAGAACTATGTGCTTGACTATGTTAATTAAGCTATAATAATTACATAAATAAATCTATATATGCAGGTGATGATTTTTGATTTCTCTATCAAGACAGGTAACGACCCTGTGGGCCAAAAAGCGGTCCCAAGAAGGTGAACATTATTGGTTACCATTAATTACACATTTACTTGACACACAAAATACTATCAACTGGCTTTTTAACCACTGGTTTAGTGATGGGCAAAGACAATTACTTGCACAACGGTCAAGTGAGGAAAATATTGAAAAACTGGTTAAATTTCTTGGATTTATTCACGATATTGGTAAAGCAACACCTGTGTTTCAAGTGAAGAGATCTTTTGATGGTGATAGTGAATTAGATATTGAAATATTGGAAAAGCTTTTTGAAGGCGGTTTTACAGGATTAGATGAATTAATTTTAGCAGCACCTCAGGAATCTCAACATGCACGCGCAGGAGAAGCTATTTTAGACCGTGAAGGCGTTCCTGAATCAATTACTGCAATCGTGGGTGCCCATCATGGTAAACCAGAGGAAGGACCACAGGACAAACAGATTGCAACTTATACTGCAAATTACTTACAGAGAGATGTTGGAAAAAATTCTGCAGATAAGAAAATCCAGGAAAACTGGAAGCAAGTGCAGAAGACTCTTTTTAAGTATGGATTGAATTTATCTGGCTATGAGTCAGTCGATGAAATTCCAGACGTTAATCAACCTGAGGCTGTTCTATTAGAAGGACTACTTATCATGGCCGATTGGCTTGCTTCAAGTGAATATTTGGGGAATGACACTGCAGTACCGCTATTTCCACTGATTAGTCTTGATCAATCATTTGAAGAGTTAGATATGAAAAAGAGATTTAGAAATGCCATGATGGTGTGGTATCAGACGGGAGAATGGGTACCAGATCAGATCGACACTAAAGATGACCTTTATAAAAAATATTGGGGATTTAATGCACGACCAGTCCAACAGATTATGACAAAAGCGATAGCTGCTACAAAAGATCCCGGCGTAGTGATTATAGAAGCCCCAATGGGCCTAGGGAAAACTGAAATCGCACTTTTAGCTGCCGAGCAATTAGCGTTTAAAACTGGACAAAATGGCTTGTTTATGGGATTACCGACGCAGGCAACAACAAACGCAATGTTTGCACGAGTGGAGGACTGGCTGGAAGTATTGGCTAAAATGCAAGATGAAAACTTCTCTATTAAGTTAATGCATGGTAAAGCTGAATTCAATGAAGATTATCGACAAATCCCTAATGCTTCTAACGTAGATGATGAAGGTGCGGTCGTTATTAATAGCTGGTTTTCGGGTAAAAAGTCAATCTTAACTAAATTCACCGTTGGGACTATCGATAATTTGCTGCTGATGGGGCTTAAACAAAAACATCTCTTCTTAAAGCACTTGGGATTTAGCGATAAAGTTGTCATTATTGATGAAGTCCATGCATATGATAGTTATATGAATCAATATCTATACAAAGCAATTGAGTGGTTAGGGGCTTATCACGTTCCTCTGGTAATTTTATCTGCAACCCTTCCAAAATTAAAGCGCAACGCACTGTTAAAAGCCTACTACAAGGGGAAATATGGAAAACATTTTAAAAAAAACGTTATTGCTCCAATTGGATGGCAGAACCAGCAGGCGTATCCCTTACTTAGTATTCTTGATGATAAAGAAATTAAGCAGATAACTGATTTTAATGGTCAAAGTGATCAGAAGTCTGTCGAGCTTCAAGTGAAACGACTTCAAGTGACTGATGCAGAAGTAATTCAAACCGTTTTGCAAAGAATATGTAATGGTGGTATTGCAGGTATTATCGTTAATACTGTTAAACATGCACAAGTATTGGCTAAGTTGGTACCGGACGATGTTAAGTTAATGGTACTGCACTCAGCCTTTTTAGCAACAGACCGTGTGTTTCTTGAGAAGAAACTTGAAAAGACTATCGGGAAGAATGCTGACCGGCCACATAAAATGATCGTGATTGGGACACAGATTTTGGAGCAATCATTAGATATTGACTTTGATGTCATGTTCACGGATATTGCACCAATGGATCTTTTACTTCAACGGGCAGGACGTCTACATCGACACTGTATTAAACGACCTAAGACGCTAGAGCGACCACGGCTCTACGTTATGGGGATTAATGAATTTGGTGATTATGGTTCTGCAAATGAATCGATATATGAAAAGTACCTTTTAATGAAGACAGACCATTTTCTAAGTGATAAAATTCAGTTACCGAATGATATTTCAAGTTTGGTGCAAAATGTTTACGACAATAACACAGATAAGGAAGTTGATCAATTAATTGAGGCACGAGATAAGTTCAATACGGACCTACAACGTGAAGAGAAAAAAGCTGAGGTTTTTCAAATTGATGCTCCCAATTTAGCGGTATCAGCAACGGATGATGACATGACGATTCATGGTTGGTTAAGCCGAGGACAGAACCATGTTGATACTGACGAGCGAAAAGCAGCTGCCGCTGTTCGTGATATTCAGGAGACAATAGAAGTTATCTTAGTTCAACATCTTGGAACAGGCGATTTTTTGATGGATGGGCAAAATTTAAAAGATTGTTCACCTATTAAAATTGCTCAGCAAGTTGTCCAAATTCCAGGAGCTATTGTACCAAGTTACAAAATAAACCAAGTGATTTCTCAACTTGAAACACAAACAAGTCACTATTTTTCAGATTGGCAAGATAGTCGTTGGTTAAGGGGGGCGTTAGCGCTGCCCCTCGATAAAAATTATCTGGGAGAATTGGCTGGTTGGAAGCTGCATTATTCCCCAATACTGGGACTAAGTTATGAAAAGGAGGATGACGATGAGTAACCAAGTTTTTAATTTAGTTACCGATCCATGGATCAAAGTGATTGATAAAGCAACAAATCAAGATAAAGAAGTATCCCTAACTGAACTATTTGAAAACGCGCAGCATTATAGTCGACTAGCAGGTGAGATGCGGTCACAAGATTTGGCTATCTTACGCTTTTTATTAGCAATCCTGACAACTGTCTATTCAAGGTTTGATGCTGATGGCATGGGATATGATTGGTTGGAAATTGATACAGAGACTTTAAAAATAATCAATTCAGTTGATGAGGATGACTATGAACAAGATGATTTGCAAAAAACTTGGCAGCAATTATTTCAGCAAGGCCATTTTTCGAAAATTGTAATTCAGTATTTAAAACGATACCAAAAACGGTTTGATTTATTTGGTGAGCAGCCCTTTTATCAGGTAACAGCGGATGAGTATGATGCTGTGGTACCTGAAAGAAAGAAAGTTGCAACGGGTTCTGGTACAGTTTCGGTTAAACAAATCAATCGTCTTATCTCGGAAAGTAATCATACACCAGATATTTTCACTCCCAAAACGGATGGCGAAAAAAATCATGTTTCGTTAGATGAGTTGGTGCGTTGGCTGATTATGTATCAAAATTTCACTGGTGTTACTGACAAAACAAAGGTTGACACCAACGAAAAGTTTTCGACACCCTCAGGATGGTTGTATAAATTAAATCCGGTCTTTGCAAATGGGGCTACCCTATTTGAAACTCTGATGTTGAACCTTATTTTATTTACTAAAAAGGAATATGTTACTCAAAAACCAGTTTGGGAATACGAAGATCTTCAAGATTATGTAGCAAATCGTAAAAAATTAATTTTACCAGATGATTTAGCGGGGTTATATACTACTTGGTCACGATTATTACACATTGAATGGGATGAGCAAAGTCAACCAACTATTTTCAGTGCAGGGTTACCAATGTTTAGTAACAAAAATGCTTTTATTGAACCGATGACGACTTGGAAACCAGATTCACAAGGGGGTGCAGAAGATTTTAAACCAGCTGTAAAAAGTACTCGTTCTCTGGGGATTGCGATGTGGCGTAATTTTGGTCAATACGTTAATGTTGACAAGAGTATATCTCATGAACCTGGAATCGTTACATGGTTGCACATTCTGGAGAAAAAAGGGATGCTAGTGCCGAATAAGCAACTTAACCTATCAACTGCCGTTCTGGTAAGTGACGGCAATGCTACATCTCAGGCGCCTATCGCAGAAATAGCTGATGATTTGGTCGTCAAAGCTGAAGTACTGTTTGATACTAAAGAAACACAGCGTTGGCCTGAACGAATTGAAAATATCATTGATCTGACACAACAAATTGGTAAAGATTATTGGCAATTTGTTGCAAATGTGGGTCAGATTCGGAATCTTGATTCTCGTCAATTTGCAAGCGAGTATAGTGCTAAGTTCTATGATCGATTAAATGAACCATTTAAACAGTGGCTAGCGGGATTATCAAACGATGATAATCGTGATGAGAAAGAGCTTGAATGGCAACGAACTTTAAGAAAAATTGTGTTACGCTCTGCAGAAGAATTGATGAATTCAAGTACTTCAAGAGATATTAGAGGTATTACAACTGTTAGGAAGGGTAAGTCAGTTATTCAGAACATTTTTACGTCAAATAATAATCTTAGGTATAACTTGAAACGACATTTAAACCTCTAGAAAGAGTGATCAAATATATGGAAAATTCAATTGTTATCTCCGTTAACAATATCCTTTGTAATTTGTACAGGAATGGAAATATCAATAAAGCAGTTCTTGCAAGTGCAAGACACGCTGTATCTATGGCAAGTCCACAAGCGCAATCAGTTTGGCCAGTAATGATGGCAGAACTGCAAAAGCCAATGTTGAGTCAAAATGGTGAACCAACATATGCGGAAATAGCAACCTATGCAGCAGTTCGACTATATGCGATTCATCAGCAAAGTACCGATACTTGTGTTTATTCGTCATCGTTTAATCAATATAATGAGAAGCCAGAGGGCCTTTCGTTATTCGCGGCTTTAGCTAGTTTACGACAAATCGAGGATGCTAGAGTTGCGTTGGACCGGCGGGTGCAGCCACTGCTTGCGACAACGAATGTTAACAGTGTTATTAATTCACTCACACATTTGGTTGCCATTCTTAAGGTTAGCCAACGAACATGTAAAATTGATTACGCCCGTTTGGCGGATGATCTTTTTCATTTTCAAATGAGCTACGAACAAGCCAATCGAGTTCGATTGAATTGGGGACGCCAATATTTTTATTCAATTAATAAATCCATAAAAACGCAATCTGAAGGGAAGAAAAATTAATGATTACTCCAAACTTGTACCTTGACATACATGTTTTACAGACTGTACCTTCTTCAAACCTCAACCGTGACGATACAGGTGCACCTAAAACTGCATTGTATGGTGGTGTAACTCGAGCGCGGGTTTCCTCACAGAGTTGGAAACGCGCAGTTCGTCAGGGGTTTAAAGCTGAAGATGTAACAGCTGGTGTTCGGACAAAAGAAGCTGCTCAATTATTAATTGACCAGTTAATGAAATTAGATGAGGACTTAGATGAGAAAGATGCACTCGAAAAGGCAATTGAAGTCTTCAAAGCTGCTGGTGTCAAAATTGATAAAAAAACAAGCGAAACAGGTGCATTGCTTTTAGTGAGCCATGGTCAAATTGAAAAACTGGCTCAGTATGCACTCAGTAATGCCGACCTAAATAAGAAAGAAATTAAAAAAGTTTTAAAGAGTGACCAATCCCTTGATCTTGCATTATTTGGACGTATGGTAGCCGATAATCCAGAATTAAATGTCGACGCTTCTGCTCAAGTTGCGCATGCCATCTCAACACATGAAGTTGTTCCAGAATATGATTACTTTACTGCTCTAGACGATTTACAACCAAAGTCCAATGCTGGGGCTGCAATGCTTGGTAGCTTAGAGTTTAACTCATCAACCCTCTATCGCTACGCAAATGTGAATGTAAATGAGCTGATACATAATCTGGATGTAGATAGTGCCATAACTGGTGCAGTTGCTTTTATTAAAGAATTTCTGTTGACAATGCCATCAGGAAAGCAGAATACATTTGCTAACAAAACGCTGCCTAGTTATGCCATGCTTAACCTTCGTACTGACACGCCAGTTAATTTAGTTTCTGCTTTTGAAGAACCAGTAAAATCAAGGAATGGTTATCTTAAAAAATCTATTGAAAAATTTGAAAAAGAATTTGAGATAAGTGAGCAATATCTTGATACGCCAGAATTAAACGTTGTTCTGAGTAAGTTTGAGACGAATACCGGTGCAAAGGTTGCTAATTTATCAGAGCTCTTGCAACGAGTTAATGATGGACTTAAAGAGGCGATAAAAAATGAAGACCTTAACGATTAGATTAAATGCACCTTTGCAATCTTTTGGCAATGAAGCTACGTTTGCCCGCCGGACTACTTGGAAATGTCCTTCAAAAAGTGCTGTTATCGGAATGCTGTCAGCAGCAATGGGTTATCGGCGTAATGATCCACGAATTGTTGACCTTAACACGTTAAAGTTTGCAGTCCGCATTGATCAGCCCGGCCAAATAATGACTGATTATCAAACTGTTGAATGGAAATTCAGTACGCGAAAAATAACCTATCGTGATTATTTGCAGGATGCTATTTTTATGGTAGCAGTTGGAAGTGAGGACGCTCAATTGATTGATTCCTTACAAACAGCACTTCGACATCCAAAGTTCCAGTTGTTTTTTGGTCGCCGTGCCAATGCTCCGGCTGGGCCGCTTCAACTACATTTAATTAATCATCGAGATCCAGTTCAAGTGTTAACAGATTTTAAGTGGCAGGCATCTAAGTGGTTTCGTCAAAAAACGAAAAAAGAGTCTGTCAGGCTTGAGCTGATTGCAGATGCTGATTTATTGCCAGACTCTAAAGTGGGTCCTGAATTAGTAAAAGACCGTGTTATTTCGCTTGATCAGCGGTGTCGGCAAATTGGATTTCGAGCTGTTTCACGCACGCGGGTTCAACTCAACAATGATAAGTTTAAAAAACAAACAGTAGATACTAATCATGATATCATGAATTTTCTCTAGAGAGGAGTCGCTCTATGTACTTATCAAGGGTCGAAATAGCAACTAAAAATCGACAAAAAATTAAGGATCTAACACATTTGGGCGCTTATCATAATTGGGTTGAGCAAAGTTTTCCGGATGAAATCAACCTCGGTGAACGAAAGCGCCATCTGTGGCGGCTTGATCAGCTAGCGGGTAAAAATTATTTGCTAGTATTAAGTGAAAATGAACCGGATGAAGGCCAACTGGAAAAATATGGTGTTTCAGGCACTGTCGAAACCAAATCTTACAATCGATTTTTGGATACAATTAAAATTGGTGAAATAATGCGCTTTAGATTAACCGCTAATCCAAGTTATTCTGTTTTGCAACCTGATAAAAAACGTGGACGAGTGTATCCACATGTTACTGTTAAACAACAGCGCCAATGGTTAAATGAAAGGTCTGAAAAGGCGGGATTTAGACTTGTTCGGCAACGGTTGTTGAATAGTGAAGGTAATGATGATGGTTTTGCTTTTGATATCGTCAGTCGTGATTATCCAGTCCTGTATCGTGAAAAAGGACACGGTATGCGATTGAGTCGCGTAACGTTTGAAGGTTTGTTACAAGTTCAGGATGTAAATGTATTCAAAGAAACCCTTATCAATGGTTTAGGTCGTGAGAAGGCTTTTGGGATGGGATTAATGACGGTGATTACCGAGGTGTAAGCAATGAATAAGAAGATAGGTGCAAAGAAACCTGAGCGTTCTGAATTGGGGCGAGTAAGAGACCGACTGACTTTTCTTTATTTAGAGCATGCAAAATTGAATCGGCAAGATAGCGCTATCCTTGTAATGGACAGCAGGGGAACAGTGTGTGTTCCAGCAGCAGTAGTCAGTGTTCTAATGCTTGGACCAGGTGTTGATGTAACTCACCGTGCTATGGAACTGATTGGCACATCAGGGATGGGTGTTATTTGGGTCGGTGAACATGGTGTAAGACAGTATGCCTATGGGCGCCCGTTAAACCATGCTTCAACATTGTTAGAAGCTCAAGCAAGACTAGTTTCTAATTCAAAGACCCGGGTAGCAGTTGCACGGAAAATGTATCAAATGCGGTTTAAGGATGAAGATGTCTCTGATTTATCTATGCAAGAGTTACGAGGAAAAGAGGGGGCAAGAGTTCGCCGAGTTTATCGGGAGCAGTCGAAGCAATCCAAAGTGGATTGGTCACGTAGAGAATATAATCCAGATGATTTTAATGCAGGTACACCAATCAATAAGGCATTGACTGCAGCACACCAAGCACTCTATGGCTTAAGTTACAGTGTTATTTCTGCTCTAGGTGCCTCAGCAGGGTTAGGGTTTGTGCATACGGGACACGATTTGTCTTTTGTGTATGATTTTGCAGACTTATATAAAGCAAAATATTCAATTCCAATTGCTTTTAACATGACGGCAAAAGTCGGTGATGATAAGGATATTGCCTCTAAAACACGCTTAGCAATGCGAGATGCTTTTAAAGATGGAAATATTTTATCCAAAATGGTTGTAGATTTAAAATATCTTCTAGGTGAAGCAGACTTGGAAGAAGATGTTGATTCTCTAAGCCTTTGGGATGATAAGCTTGGTTTACAAGAGATGGGTGTTCAATATCATGAGATTGAAGAAGATGAATCAGTATGATAGTGATTACTTTAACTAAAGTTCCTAACTCTCTTCGAGGTGATTTAACCAAATGGTGTCAAGAAATTCAAACTGGTGTTTATGTTGGCAATGTTAGTGCTAAAATCCGTGATGGCCTGTGGGATAGAATCATGCGTGATATTGGAAATGGACAAGCAACAATGGTTTACAATACGAATAACGAGCTTGGATATACATTTAAAACAACTCGTTCAGACCGTGATGTGATAGATTATGATGGAATTCCCTTAATGATGCACCTGGTTGTATCGAATAAGGCCGTTAAACATGGCTTCAGCGATGCAGCAAAATTTCATAAAGCTAAAATAATGACACATAAGAGGCTAAAAACGACGGATAAATTGGAGAAGGCTTTAAGCGAGTCTATTGTATCGATTGATATTGAAACAACAGGTCTGGATGTTACGAAAGACCAAATAATTGCTATTGGTGCAGCTAAAAAAAACAGTTGTTTTTATTCTTTAATCAAGTCGAATACCATAGTACCTGAAAAGATATCTGATTTGACGGGCTTAACCTCCACAATTTTGTCAGATGAAGGTATGGATCTTAAAGTGGTACTAATCCAATTGAAAGAATTTATTGGGAATCTACCAATAGTAGGTTATAATGTTCGTTTCGATGAGGCCTTCCTAGAAAAGGGATATAAAGACACTCATGAACTCGGCTTATCAAATAAAATAGTTGACTTGATGCCTGTGATTAAAAAGACAAATAAGTTTTTGGATAATTATCGTCTTAAGACTGTTTTAGAAGACTACAAAATTTCAAATCTTCATCCTCATCGTGCGGATTCGGATGCAAAAGCAACATTTGAATTGGCAATACAACTCATAAAAAAACAGGATTTGAAAATTTAAAGATACCGGTCTAACGGGATTAATTTAGTGTATTCCCCGCGCATGCGGGGGTGATCCTCTACTGTCCGGAACACAAGATTTTAATATCAAGTATTCCCCGCGCATGCGGGGGTGATCCCAAATTTTCCGCTGACTTGCGAAATCGTTGAGTGTATTCCCCGCGCATGCGGGGGTGATCCCAAGTCATCTGCATACGCTCCACCAAAGCCCTCAGTATTCCCCGCGCATGCGGGGGTGATCCTATGAGTTCTGATAGTTGAGTAGTCCTCATTAAGTATTCCCCGCGCATGCGGGGGTGATCCTATCCCTCTTTATGTTTTAGCCTGAGCCACAGTGTATTCCCCGCGCATGCGGGGGTGATCCTTTCAGTGTTAAGTGGGCGCTGATAGATGGAGCGTATTCCCCGCGCATGCGGGGGTGATCCCTTCCCAGTCGCTCCCGTGTAATGCAAAAGCGAGTATTCCCCGCGCATGCGGGGGTGATCCTAATTAGGCCGCATTCTGGTAAAACGTCACCGTGTATTCCCCGCGCATGCGGGGGTGATCCTCAAGTATGTAGTGCGACATGAAGGCAAGAATGGTATTCCCCGCGCATGCGGGGGTGATCCCCTGCTTCTCTGCTCTGCTGGTGTGGATCTTTTGTATTCCCCGCGCATGCGGGGGTGATCCTATAAGACACGCTCGGATAATCAAATAGAAAATGTATTCCCCGCGCATGCGGGGGTGATCCTATAAATGATTAGGTTTTTTATTTTGCGCAAAAGTATTCCCCGCGCATGCGGGGGTGATCCCAAACTCAATGATGCAAATACTCAGATTGGCAAGTATTCCCCGCGCATGCGGGGGTGATCCCTACAAGGCTTATTAGAGACATCAAAGAAGAAGGTATTCCCCGCGCATGCGGGGGTGATCCTAAAAAAGAGGAAAGCCGATTAAGACTCTCCTCGTATTCCCCGCGCATGCGGGGGTGATCCTTACAAAGCGCCATTGACAAAACAGACACGGAGGTATTCCCCGCGCATGCGGGGGTGATCCCTAAGACATATCACTCTACTGTTGAAGAAGCTTTGTATTCCCCGCGCATGCGGGGGTGATCCCATGTAAAACGTTGATTTGACGGTGTTCTTACAGTATTCCCCGCGCATGCGGGGGTGATCCCCAAAATTCCCACGTTTTAACCGACTTTTGTAAGTATTCCCCGCGCATGCGGGGGTGATCCTCATTTAGATCTATCTAGTTTAGCTGATGATTAGTATTCCCCGCGCATGCGGGGGTGATCCCCAAAATTCCCACGTTTTAACCGACTTTTGTAAGTATTCCCCGCGCATGCGGGGGTGATCCTTGTCACAGCGAAATAATGTCAGCGTTGCTACAGTATTCCCCGCGCATGCGGGGGTGATCCTAAAAATGAATAAATTTAAAAAGGCAGCATTAAGTATTCCCCGCGCATGCGGGGGTGATCCTATGGGATTAATTGATAACACCCCCACAGGGCAGTATTCCCCGCGCATGCGGGGGTGTGATCCCACCATATCAATTGTTTTGAACGTTATTTCTTGGTATTCCCCGCGCATGCGGGGGTGATCCCTCCAGTCGTATCTTTCGGCGAAGTTCAGCCATGTATTCCCCGCGCATGCGGGGGTGATCCTAAAGAGGATGGACATTTTTACTACAAGCCAAGGTATTCCCCACATTACGCGGTGTAATGTCTTTTTTTATTGCCTTTTTTCATCAAAAAATTTTATCAGAAAGTACTTACTGCTTATTTTAAAGAGGCAAGGTCGGAAATAAGTAACCGCATTAGAGTAGGCTTTTAGGCAGAGACACCGTTTGATAAGCAGTTAACGTATGTATGAGACAGAATTTCACGTTAGTTTAGTCAGTGGGCTCCAGTAGTAAGCAAAACTAAAAATATTTATTGACTTAAATAAAATATTGATTGATAATTGTTTATGGTAAAATATTTTATACATAAGAATGCTGCATACAGCAAAGTTTTTAAAGGGTTGGTCGAATTATAAGTGACACGTTACGATCAAAACAGATTAGTTTTACTGCAAGTACGAGCAGTAATATCATGTAGATTATAAATTACTACATAAAAAACTACCTAATTAAAAAAGGACTTGTCAAAATGAAGACTAAAAAAATTAATACCTTAATTAAACGAACTGCTGTTGCAGCCGCGGTTGTAACGGCTGGAACTGCGATAGCTACGACAGCTCGGGCAGATACTGTTAGTAAAAATGACAATACAGTTTCCAGCAGCACGTCCCAGCCAGCAACTGGCAGTTATCAGAGCAGCTCAAGAACTAGTTCTAGTTCTAGCACTAGCGCGAATACCAAGAATGTACAAAAACAAACTGAGGACGCTAGTGAAAGTTCACAGCAGCAAACACAAACGGTCCAAGATAAAACAGAACAAAATCAGACAGATAAAACACAAGCAGTGCAAGTAAAGACGATGCAATCAGATTCAACTAATACACAGAGCAAAAGCTCTACGCAAGCCAATGCGGCTAAACCAATTGCAGGGGCAAGTGTTCAAAAGTCATCAAGTACGGATAGTAGCGTTGCAACAGCACAAAAAAAAGTGAACGATGATCAAGTTGAAGTCGATAAAGCATCTAGTGCTAAAACAACTGCATCAACAGCAAAAGACAAAGCTCAATCAAACTTAGATACCCTTAAGAATAGCCAAACATCGACTGCTGATGGAAGTACAATTAATTTAACAGATAAACAGAAAGTTAATGTTGCTGATAATCCAGCATTACTGGATGAAGGGACTGGCACGAATAGCAAATTTGTTGATAATAATTCATCTGATAAGAGTTCAAAAATTGATGTAAATACTTTGACAAGTGCGCAATCAATTGAACTATCATCGTATGCAGTAGCGTTGATTAATAATCTTAGAGAACAAGTAAGCTTTGTTCAACATAACAGCAAGGCGGGGGCAGATAATCAAAAAAGTATAATCAAGCTTGTCGTTACTAATGGCTCGATTGATAATGCTAAAAAAATTGCTGAGAATTATAATAATGATCAGTGGAGTGGCTACAAACATAGAAATGATGATTATAAGGGATCATATAAGGGAGAAGATGTGCCAGCTGTTGAAACAGTTCTTGCTAATGACGGTTTATTGTCCAGTGGAAATTGCATTGAAGTTATGGAATCGTTGTCTGACTATTACGATACTTCAATGACAATGTATACCGCTAAGCAATATTTATACAATGCAATTCACAACATACTATTTAACGATAAGTCCAGAGAATATGAACGTGCACTTACTTTGCTGGGTATAGATGATTCTGTTTTAAAGAATGATTTTGGAGAGAATTTCTTTGCTGTTAGTTTTGATAAGTATGGGAATATCCACCTTGAATTTATTAGTTGTTTTGAAAAAGAAAATTTAAAAATGGCGAATTTCGATACGACTGACGTAACAATAAATACAACCGGTGCTACAGCTGCACAGATCGCATCTGCTCAAACAACATTGAACAATGCTACAGCAACATACAACACAGCTAGTGCTGCATATACAGCAGCTGTTAATAAGCTCAAGGTTGATACAGCGGCTTTGAATACGGCAAAAGCAAATGCTGACAAAGAAGCTTCAAGTCAAACAACATCAAAAAATGGGCAATTCTATGAGGATGCCCATTGGTATCTCTATAAAGATAATAAAAAACAGACTGGTTTGCAGTATATAGCTAACCAACATAAAACGGTTTACTATAACGTCAACGGTCAAATGCAGTATGGGCAGCAATACATCAAGGGACACTGGTACCTGTTCGACAACAATACTGGAGCAATGAAGACTGGCTTGCAGTATATAGCTAACCAACATAAAACGGTTTACTATAACGTCAACGGTCAAATGCAGTATGGGCAGCAATACATCAAGGGACACTGGTACCTGTTCG
>NZ_AYZD01000024.1 GCF_001436755.1 Liquorilactobacillus aquaticus DSM 21051 | reverse complement strand
AAAATTGACCTATGAGTCGTGACAGGCTCGAACTGTCGACCCTCTGATTAAAAGTCAGATGCTCTACCAACTGAGCTAACGACTCAATGGAGGATACAGGGCTCGAACCTGTGACCCTCTGCTTGTAAGGCAGACGCTCTCCCAACTGAGCTAATCCTCCATTGTGCACGGCAACGACCTACCCTCGCAGGGGGCGATCCCCCAACTACTATCGGCGCGA
>NZ_AYZD01000003.1 GCF_001436755.1 Liquorilactobacillus aquaticus DSM 21051 | reverse complement strand
ATTACTTTTCTCCTGTATTTGGGCGTGAAAACAATGTGATACTTACAATTCCATCTCGTATGTGCTAAGCTATTAGCGTCTTTTGACAATGCAAAAACTTCCTTTCGTATAGTTTTGGTTGGTAGCCGAAAACTATTTTATATCGAAAGGAAGTTTTTTACGCTGAAGCTTTTTTCACCCCCACAAGTAAAACTTGTGGTTTATTCGCAGATATAAAATAAGCAGGATCGTTGTAAAAATTGTATTTCACAACGACCCCACCACCGTATACTATTTTTCAATCCTCACATTAAGTTAACCAAGTAATCAACTTTTATAGACTTTCGAATTCTACCACACTACTGACTCAAAATTCATGGAGATCCTATTATCAGTTATTTATGCTAATTTACATTACTTTTTTTACGCTTTTTACATTTTTTATTACCAATATTCCAATGGCTCCTATCGCAAAACATCCTGTGGCAAAATAAAAAGGAAATTTAAGGTTGCCCACTTGGCCAAACACAATCGCCAACATTTCATATACATAGGCCGATAAAAAGCCACCCACATTCATAAATCCCATGATCAAGCCTGAAGCAATTGCTACTTGAGCAGAAGGTAGTTTATTACCTAACAGGATAAATATCGTTGGTGTTATTACGCCAATACCTATACCACCAAGTGTCGCTCCCACATACATGAACACGATAGTATTGCCAAAGGCGATACAAGCCATCGCAATCGCTATCAAAAATAATGTTACAGTGATCGTGTTTTGCTTCAGTATGTCAAATAACTTTGCAAAAACAAAGCCAGCAAGCATACCGCCAATAGTATACATGGTAAGCACCATTCCTGAATCTGCAGCATTACCCATACCACCAGTCTCTATCACAGAAGACATCGTTACTAATAACGGAAAAATCAAAACCATGACCACAAAAATGCCGATTGCGTAGAAATAAACGAATCCCGGTATCTTTGCTTTCGATTGCTTTTCCTGTGTTTTTTCAGGCTCTGGAAGAAAAAGAATTAAAACAAGCGTTATAATTCCTAGTCCATGTACTAAGAAGGAGTAGCCCCAAGAAACAGAAGCCGCAAAACCACCTAATAGTTGGAACAATATTCCTCCAACATTACTAGCAACACCGCCTAACCCCATCAACTCATTTCTTTCGTCTCCATCAAAGAAAGCAATAATTAATGCAGCTCCAAGGGGTATCACAATACCGACACCTATACCAAAAACAATCCTAAACGCGAGTATCATAGTAAAGCTACTCTGCGTAAAATACGGACCAATTCCACCCAAAGTAAATAATATCATACCCAAAACTAATAGAGTTTTATATTTTACTTTACTTCCCGCAATCCTACCTGAGATTATTGTTGCTGGAACTGATGCTACAATTGACAGCGTAGTAACTAATAAAATCGTTGTAAGCGGAATTCCGGGGAAAGATTTAGCAATACTCGCTACAGCAGGATTAACTGCACCTGCACCCATTTGAACAAAATACACAGACAATATCGCAATTTTTAAAAATAAATTTTTTTTCATGCTGCAACCTCCCTTTATTTTTTACCTGTACTACATAATTTACTTATAATTGTTAAAATGAGTAAATTGTAGTTTCCTCAAGGAGTGTAACAATCGTCCTATTATTGTTTTAAACTTCAAATTCTCCGAAAAATTGTTGCCGATAACTCACCTAAAATATTCACTCTAAATATTAGAAACTTTAATATCGTTCTTTAAGTTTCTAGCATCTAGGTCGAAAAGTTTAACATCGATAAATTTATTCTAGAAATTAGCTATTCTTTCTTTGATATTGACTATTTAAGAATTAAGATTGAAAAAGAAAGTTTTTTTGCTTGATAACTAATTATCTTCTTTAAATAAATTAAGCTATACAACTTTCTGTACGTACCAGATTTTCAATACAAACTTCCTTGTCCCCTACTCAAACAATTTAAAAACTCCTGCAAATTGTCGACTGTGTCTAACATAGTTGCATCACTATACAAAAGCTGCCTAATTTTTAAGTCACAGAAACTTTTCAGTCTATAAAGCCATCTTTTTCCCTTTGTAGTCGATAAACCATGTGTTCTTGTCTACCTTAATACTTTTGTTTATAATTTCACAAATTCCTTCAGCAGTTTCCGATGGCTCAATTTGAGCTGTAGTACTTCCCATCTCTGTGTTCATTCTGCCAGGATGAAGCGCTATTATATCGATATCTTTAACCGTACACCTCATTATTTGAACTGCTCTGTTAGCTGCCGTTTTCGTGATTGCATATTCTGGGAACATATCACTCTCAATTGCAAAACTTCCACCTTCTGAAGTCACTGCAATGTAAATACCGCCTTTGTTCATCTGTGGATAAAATGTTCGAAACGA
>NZ_AYZD01000023.1:73454-73774 GCF_001436755.1 Liquorilactobacillus aquaticus DSM 21051 | reverse complement strand
TTCGCGCCGATAGTAGTTGGGGGATCGCCCCCTGCGAGGGTAGGTCGTTGCCGTGCGAATATTCCGGCATAGCTCAGTTGGTAGAGCACCTGACTGTTAATCAGGTTGTCGACGGTTCGAGCCCGCCTGCCGGAGTTTATGATGGAGAGTTGTCCGAGTTGGCCGAAGGAGCATGATTGGAAATCATGTAAACGGGTATTAACCTGTTTCAAGGGTTCGAATCCCTTACTCTCCGTTAGCAAAACGACCCGTTGGTCAAGTGGTTAAGACACCGCCCTTTCACGGCGGTAACATGGGTTCAAATCCCGTACGGGTCATAT
>NZ_AYZD01000023.1:0-73444 GCF_001436755.1 Liquorilactobacillus aquaticus DSM 21051 | reverse complement strand
GGAGAGCGTCTGCCTTACAAGCAGAGGGTCACAGGTTCGAGCCCTGTATCCTCCATAATATTTCGGTCCTATGGTGTAGGGGTTTATCACGCCTGCCTGTCACGCAGGAGATCGCCGGTTCAAATCCGGCTAGGACCGTTGTATTTTATAAATTTTATTATTGATGGCTCGGTAGCTCAGTCGGTAGAGCAATGGATTGAAGCTCCATGTGTCGGCAGTTCGATTCTGTCCCGCGCCACCATGGAAGGGTAGCGAAGTCTGGCTAAACGCGGCGGACTGTAAATCCGCTCCTTCGGGTTCGGTGGTTCGAATCCACTCCCTTCCATTTTATTAGATAGGGGTATAGTTTAAAGGTAGAACTACGGTCTCCAAAACCGTCAGTGTGGGTTCAATTCCTACTACCCCTGCCATTGATGGCGATAGTGGCGAAGTGGTTAACGCACCGGATTGTGGCTCCGGCACGCGTGGGTTCGATTCCCACCTATCGCCCTTAGTTATTGGGTTATAGCCAAGCGGTAAGGCAAGGGACTTTGACTCCCTCATGCGCTGGTTCGAATCCAGCTAACCCAGTAAGGATTTGTTCTTTTAATTATGGCGGTATAGCCAAGTGGTAAGGCAGAGGTCTGCAAAACCTTTATCACCGGTTCAAATCCGGTTACCGCCTTTAGTTGCTTTTAGGCGCTAACTAAGGTATTATTATTGGTGTTACTTATTGAATTATGCCGGTGTGGCGGAATTGGCAGACGCGCTGGACTCAAAATCCAGTGCCCGTTGAGGGCGTATCGGTTCGACCCCGATCACCGGTATCATTTGCATTAACGTATAAATTACGTTAATGCTTTTTTTTGCTGTAAAACAAGAAAAGTTGAGAACCTTATTCAAATAATTTCTATCAATATATAAGTGATTTATCTTTCTTTAAGTCTTTTTGTTGTATATGTTATCTTTTGTAACTTAAAAGTAGTTATTTAAACGTTTTATAAATATAATTCGACTATTTATTTATTATTGATATATATTTTTATTTAATATGGACTATTAAGTAAAAATGATGTTATAATTTATGACATTAACAGTGGGAGGGATAGGGATGAATGGTTCAAACATGACTTTTCTGATTATTTCAAGTGTTTTAGTTTTTTTTATGACACCCGGATTAGCTTTTTTTTACGGAGGTTTAGTTTCACGAAAAAATGTGGTTAATACGATGCTGTCTGTGTTTTTTATATGTGGAATCGCTGTTTTGTTATATGCAGCAGTTGGCTATGAGTTGTCTTTCAATGGGAATATAGGCGGTATAATAGGCAAAGTTGACCATTTCTTCTTAAGTGGTTTGGATCTTGCTAAATTGCAGTCTAAGGAATTGGGAATCAGTGTTGGAGGATACTTAATTTTTCAAATGATGTTTGCTATTATAACTCCGGCACTATTCGTTGGCGCAATTGTTGGTCGAATGAGATTTAATTTTCTTCTGATTTTTATTGTTTTATGGTCGATTTTTATCTACTACCCAATGGTACATATTGTTTGGAGTGCTAACGGACTTCTTGCATCATTTGGTGTTTTAGATTTTGCAGGTGGCACTGTTGTGCATATTAATGCTGGTGTGACTGCTCTTTTGCTATCAATTTTCTTAGGGAAGCGTCTTAATTTTGGGAAAAGGCTAAAGGTTGAGCATTACAATATGCCTTGGGTACTGCTTGGAACTGCCATTTTATGGATTGGTTGGTATGGTTTCAATGCAGGTTCTGCATTAGGAATGAATGATGTAGCTGTGCAAGCATTTTTAACAACAACGATTGCAACTGGGGCTGCAATGATAACTTGGATGGTTGTGGATATGATAGTAGTTAAAAAACCAACTCTAGAAGGGGTATGTACAGGTACTATTTGTGGATTGGTTGGTATAACTCCAGCCGCTGGTTTTGTTACAGCCGCAGGTTCTTTTTGGGTAGGAGCTATTAGTGCACTTGCAAGCTATGGGTTTATAACATATATCAAGCCTAAGTTAAAGTATGATGATCCATTAGATGCTTTTGGCTGTCATGGTGTTTCTGGAATTGTAGGTTCGATATTGACAGGAGCTTTTGCAAGCAAAGCTGCTAACAGTTCGATTTCTGAGAATGGCTTATTTTATGGTGGCGGGTGGCATCAATTGTTTATTCAATTGATTGGAACATTATTTACTATGGTTTTCGTAACAGTAGTCGTGGTTATAATTGTTATGGTAATGAAGCTATTTGTCAAAATCAGAGTCAATGAAGATGAAGAAATTGAGGGACTCGATAAAAGTGAACATGGTGAATATGCTGACTATACGGTTGCTTCTCAAACTAGCGATATTGAAAAATATGGTAAAGAGTTTCAAGGTCAGCTGGCACAATTTAATAAGCCAAAAAGTTAATATTATAGAAAATATTTTTTGAGAATTAGTGGCTGAAAAATGTTGAGTGCTAAAGACCATTAATTTAAATTTTGTAAGCTAAAAAATGGGATTAGGTCATTAATTTGACTTAATCCCATTTTGAGTTCATTCAGTTATTTCCACCTGCTGTCTGCTGTCAATTTGTTTTAATAAATCTGCTGATATCATTTATACCGAATTCTCTTATTTGATATAATAAAATATTAGCACAGGCCAAGCTATCATCTAATGCATTGTGGTGGTTTTCGAGTTGGATCTTTAACTGTGAACAAACAGTATTTAGTTTATAATTTTCGAAATTTTTGAAATAAGAACGGCTGGTTTTGAGCGTATCTAAAACGAGAAATTGTGGTTTAGCAATATTGTAATAAGCTAAGGTGTTTTTCAAAACACTGCAATCGAAAGTTGCATTGTGAGCAACGATCAATTTGTTAGGAGCAAATAATGGAGACAGATGCGGCCAGAGTTCTGCAAAAGTGGGTGCGTTGGAAACATCGCTGGGTCTGATACCATGAATTTGAATGTTTCTTTGCTTAAAAGTAACTTGCGGATTTATCAACGAGTAGAATTCATCAACAATTTGATTATTGCGTACAACAGTTAAAGCAATTGAACATGCACTGTTTCTTTGAAAATTAGCAGTCTCAAAGTCTAGTGATACGAAGTCCATTATATACCTCCTTGAAATTTATTTGATTATAGGTTTAATTGTAAAGATATAGGGCAGTGATCTGAACCATAAATTTGTGTCAGAATATCGGCATTGATTATTTTATCTTGCAATATGTTTGAAGTGATAAAATAATCTATGCGCCACCCAGCATTGTTTTCACGAGCATGAAATCGGTAACTCCACCAAGAGTAGATATTTTCTTTGGTAGGATGCAGATAACGAAATGAATCTGTAAATCCGGCGTTCAAAAGAGTTGATAACTTTTGGCGTTCTTCGTTTGAAAAACCAGCACTCTGGTGATTAGTTTTCCAATTTTTTAAATCGATGTTTTCGTGTGCAACATTTAAATCGCCACATATGATAACTGGTTTTGTACTATCTAGTGCTTTAAGATATTCGAGAAAAGCTTTTTCCCATTCGAGCCTAAAAGCTAAACGTTTTAACTTAGTTTGAGAGTTGGGTGTATAACATGTTACCAGAAAGAAGTTTGAGTATTCCAGTGTAATAACTCGGCCCTCATGATCAAATGCGTCATTATTTATTCCATAATAGACATTTTGCGCAGGAGTTTTGGCAAAAATAGCAGTGCCAGAATACCCTTTTTTCTCTGCGTAATTCCAATATTGTGTATACCCTGGAAGTTCGAGGGCAACTTGCTTTTCTTGCAGCTTAGTTTCTTGGATACAAAAAAAATCAGCGTTCTGCTGTTGAAAAACAGACAAAAAGTTTTTTTTTAAAATAGCGCGTAAACCATTAACATTCCATGAAATAAACTTCATTTATCTTTAACACCCTTCATAAATCGTCTAAAATTAATTTTAACAGTTGCAATAAAGAAAAACTAGTTGTAACCTTCATTTAGAAAACATTTAATGACTATTCTTTGATTGTGGGGACCTTTTAAAATGAATCAGACAGAAAAAAAATTTTATGATCTTTTTGTTGAAAGCAAAGTTCTTGTTGATGAACCGTTGTCAAAATACACTAACACTAAAACTGGAGGACCTGCTGATTTGTTAGCATTTCCACAGAAAATAGATGAACTAAAAAAGATGATAATTGAAGCAAAAAAGCTAGCTCTTCCAGTAACAGTGGTAGGAAATGCCAGCAATTTAATAGTGAGAGATGGGGGAATTAGAGGTTTAGTTCTTATCCTAGTTAAATTAAATCGAATAAAAATTGAAGATACAAATGTGCTTGCACAGGCTGGTGCTTCACTAATTGACACGACTGAGGCCGCTTATAAAATGGGATTAACCGGTTTAGAATTTGCAGCAGGTATTCCTGGGAGTATCGGTGGGGCAATCTTTATGAACGCTGGTGCTTATGGTGGAGAGATCAGTAAAGTAGTTGATTCAGTAACACTTTTAACACGGAGTGGAGAGATCCGACTTTATCAAAATGGAGATTTGAATTTTGGCTATCGCCATAGTCGTATTCAGGATGAAGATGATATTGTACTTGCAGCTAGCTTTAAGCTTAAACGCGGTGATAAAAAGAGTATTCGAGAAGAAATGGATGATTTTAACTTTTTGCGTGCATCTAAACAACCTTTGGAGTATCCTTCCTGTGGTAGTGTTTTTAAACGTCCAGCAGGACACTACACTGGAAAATTAATACATGATGCAGGTCTGCAAGGCTTTCGAATCGGTGGAGCACAAGTTTCACTTAAACATGCTGGATTTATAGTTAATGTTGGTTTTGCGACAGCTTCTGATTATTTAGAAGTAATAAAACATATTCAAAAAACTATTTTTGATAAATTTCAGGTGGAACTTGAAACAGAAGTCCGGATTATAGGCGAAAATAAATAGTTATTATTAAAGGGAGTTTACTAGGGGAGGAGCAACTGCAAAGTTGAAGAAAAAAGCTTTAACTTTTGAGGCATATCTCAGTATTATAAGCGAACTCCTTTTTTTTATTGCATTTTTTTGTAATAATAGACATACGGGGGTGGTAGTTGAATGACAGTCGTTGAAACAGTTATCTTGTTAGTTGCGCTAGTTTTGGTGTCAAACTTGGTCAATCACTATTTTAAAACGATTCCAGTCAGTTTGATCCAAATTTTTCTTGGTGCATTGATGGCGATACTGTTCAGTTTAAAAATTGATTTGGATTCTAGTTGGTTTCTGTTACTCTTTATTGCACCTCTCCTATACAATGATGGTCGTAAGTTTCCTAAAGATGAGTTGTGGAAATTAAAGGGAGCAATTGTAAATAATGCTATTATTCTTGTTTTCATCACGATACTCGTTGGAGGATATTTGATTTATTTAGTGATACCATCATTGCCGCTGCCGGTTGGATTTGCACTAGCTGCTATTTTGGCACCAACTGATCCTGTCGCTGTGCATTCTATTTCTCGGCAGGTTAAACTTCCTGATAATATTTTACATTTAGTTAGTGGAGAAAGTTTAATTAATGATGCGAGTGGGCTGATAGGTTTTAAGTATGCTTTGGCCGTTGCTGTTACAGGTTATTTTTCCTTTTCACAAGCGTTAGGAGATTTTATATATATGTCCTCCGTTGGCCTGGTTGCTGGTGTTTTTTTAATTTATGTTGTAATTTTTATTATCGAGTGGCTGGTAGTGAAGGGATTTAACGATGTTATCTTTAATACGGTGTTGCAAGTTTCAGTTCCGTTTATAGTCTATTTGCTGACAGAAAAGTATTTACATGCTTCAGGTGTTATTGCAGTTGTGGTAGCAGGTGTCTTCTTCTCTTCAAAGAGAGTCTCTTTTAATAGTGTTCAGCCAGAAATAAATTTAGTTAGCGAGCGAATGTGGGAGATTATAGTCTATTTGTTAAATGGGACGATGTTCACTATCTTAGGAGTAGAGTTACCTGTGGCGACCATGGGTACTATTAAGAACGAGAGAATTAGTACTTTTAACGCTATCTTTTTGGTTTTTGTAGTATGGTTTATTTTGTTAGCAATACGAGTGATTTGGACATATTGCTATCAGCTTTTTGGGCATGAAAAAGGGGAAAATTCATTTCGCTCAAGGTTTAAAATAGCTATGTTGTCAGGATTGTCTGGTGTACGTGGTGCAATTACAATGGCTGCAGCATTGACGATTCCAGTACATACTTTGTCTGGGGCAGATTTTCCTGAAAGAGCGCTAGTGTTATTTATTGCAGCCGGGGTGATCATTTTAAGTATGGTGATGGCAATTATTACTTTACCTGTAATCGCAGGACATACTCTTGAATTGGAGACCCGTGGTGGCGCAGTGATCGTTGACGAAGCCGATGATGATTCGGAAGAAACACATCTAATCAACTTAAATCAAGCAAAACTTTATATTTTGAAAAGTGCGGTCCGTAGTTTGGAAGAACAAAGGCGGATGGATAATCAGCTAGCTGTCTATCATTTGATTTTGGAATATCAATACATGATAAAAAGTATTGAAAATGATGAACGCGGTGAAGCTGAAGCATTGGCTGCAACTACTGATGAGATAAAGCTGCGAAAAGTTGCAATTGAAGGCCAATTACGCGAATTGCAGCGTTTATTTCGAACAAATCAAATTCATAAGAAATCCTTTTTAAAATCAAAGAAAAATTTGCTTAGCCAAATGAAAAATGTTGACCATGCTGCTCGAATAAGACAAAATTGGTTGTTTCCAACAGTTGGTCAATCCATGAGAAAAACGATGCGCGCAGTTAGTTTGTGGAATGGGGTCAGACAAGACGAGAACTACGGTGTTGAGATGCGCTTTATTGAACGCACGCTTGCTAAATCTGCTATTAAAGCTCTATCAGAATATTTAAAAAAACCAAGTGTCAACGAAAAATCATTTAATCGTGAAGTAATCTATCATTTGATAATTGGATATCGTAATATAATTGAGAAGCAAAAAAGTGGAGATGTATTGGGGAAAAAAGAATATCAAGAGCAAGTTCGTAAGCTTAGATTCAAATCGGTAAGTGCACAGAGATTATCATTGCAGTATCTAGTTGAACAAGGGTATATAAATCATCAAAACGCAATAAAACTACAACAGTATATAAATCATGAAGAGAGTGTGATCCTACGTTCCAGTGGTTTGAGCAATTCATCTAGATAATAATTTTGTTGATAAAATAATGCATTTTATGTCTGACGGAAGTGGTATTTGAAATGATAGTAACATTGATAAAATATAAAATCTTTGGATTTTATATTTTATTAATGTGAGGTTTACAGGCTAAACTTAAGACCCATGACAAAAATTGGAACTTTGTCATGGGTCTTAAGTTTAATAATTCTGAATTTTGTCATTTTTTTCGAAGTCAGTGAGTAATATTACGCTTTAATCTAAATGGTTTTTTTCTTCTTTATCCAGTGAAAAACGCGAGATATAAATTGCTGCCCATAATATCATTTGAATAATGAACATGAAACTGACAAAAATTAACATCCGCGGGCTCCACATAATAACTAGTTGATGAATTACCCATTGTGGATTAAAGAAGAGATATGCTGTGTGCAGTCTTAAGAAACGTCCAACATATACCCCAACGGAAGAAATGACTGTTAAGCTCAAAATAAGTACAGGTTTGTAAAAGATTTTTTTAAGTTGAGATCTTATCAAAATAGTATTAACGACGTGTTCTAAGCTCCAAATTCCCATTACTGAGCAAGCAATAGCACTAGAAATCAGGTTTGTGAAGTTCAACCATAGATGCAGATTGAACTCCATTAAACCAGTCGTTTGATTGTATGGATTTAGCATAGCTAAATGAAAAAGGTCAGTTAAAACGTATGGTGCATTGGGATAAAACAGTAACCATAAAACCAGAAAAGAATAAAAGAAGAGTTTTGGTCGTTTAGGGGTGATATGCATTGCCAGTTCAATTGGAATGTATCCTAGAAAAGTATTTAGCAGCAAGAAACTGTACACACCATTTTTAGAGTACACAGTCGTATATATATATATCATAAATAAAATAAAACTTACACGTACAATCCATTGATATTTTTTTAACATAGTATCACCCATTTCTTTCATGACTATATTGTAACAAATTGAATGTTGCAATCCGAGCTTTAAATGTAAAATTTGCCACTATTTTAATTTTTGTACAAAGAGAATGTAAAGATATCGTGATATACTTAAGTTATAATCTTTAGGGGGTAAAGTTAATGTCCATAGACTGGGCCGAGTTAGTTTCTTGGAAAAATGCAGTTAATATTTTAGATATCTTAGTTGTTTGGTATGTACTCTACAAGTTGATGATGCTTTTGAAAGGGACCAAAGCGGTTCAACTTTTCAAAGGTGTTATTATGATTATTATTATCAAATTTGTGAGTTGGTATGTCGGTTTGGAGACAGTATCATGGATAATGAATCAGGTCATAAATTGGGGGATTATTGCAATTATTGTAATCTTTCAACCAGAAATCAGACGCGGTTTGGAACATTTAGGACGTGGGTCATTGTTTCTACACAATAAGAAACAAAATGAAGACGGGAAAAAAATGATCGCTGCGCTTGATCAAGCTATCAAATATATGTCGAAGCGACGAATTGGTGCCTTGATAACAATTCAAATGAATACGGGTTTGGAAGATTATATTGAAACAGGCATTCGGCTTGACGCAGACATTACAGGAGCATTACTAATCAATATTTTTATTCCTAATACGCCTTTACATGATGGAGCTGTGATCATAAAAAACAATAAAATTGCGGTCGCAGCTGCTTATCTTCCTTTGTCAGAGAGTAACTTGATTCCTAAAGCACTAGGAACGAGGCACCGTGCTGCAGTTGGAATCAGTGAAGTGACAGATGCTTTGACGATTGTTGTTTCTGAAGAAACTGGTGGGGTCACAATTACAAAAAACAACGAATTGCTGCGTGATTTAACACGTGAGGATTATATCAAGTTGTTGGAAAAAGAACTAATCATTGCGCCAGAATCGGGGAAAAACAATCGTTTCATAGCACTCTTTGAAGAAGTTTTCAAAGGGGGGAAAAGAAGATGAACCTTAATAAGTTACTGGATAATCGTATCGTATATCAAGTTTTGGCGCTCGCATTTGCTATTTTACTGTTTGCATATGTGAATTCTGATAAATTAAATACGACACGTAATAATGCGAACAACACTGATACGACAATGATGTCAGCAGATAGAAGCGAAACTTTAAATGTTGATTTGAAATTGAATGTGGATAGTGATAGATATTTCGTGACAGGATATCCTGCAAAGGTTAAAGTAAAACTTAGTGGACCGAGTGCTTTAGTAACTACAACTGCTAATACTAGAAATTTTAGTGTCTATGCGGATCTCACCAAGCTAAAGCCGGGAGTTCATACTGTTAAGTTGAAGCAATCTGGGATAAACAAGGATTTGAGTTATGAACTTAGTCCCCAGTCAATAAAAGTAACGATCAGTCGACGTAAAACGGCAAGTTTTCCAGTTCAAGTCAAATATGATTCAAACAGGCTTACAAGTGACTACAGTATTGGAAAACCTTCAACTGATCAGGAAGTAGCAAATGTTACAGGGGCAAGAGAAGACATTAATAAAATTGCTGAAGTCGTTGCTGCAATAGAGATTCCACAGGGAACACGGCAAACAATTACACGCCAAGTTTTGTTGCAAGCTGTTGATAATAGCGGTAAAATTCTCAACGTAGTCATCACACCACAGACGATTAGAGTTAAATTACCGATTTATACCACGAATTCGTCTAAAAAGGTATCGCTTGATTTCGTTTCAAGTGGTGATGGAGTTAAGGGAAAAAGTTATAAATTTTCGAGTGATGTTAAAGAAGTAACTTTGCAAGGAACCAAGTCTGCTTTATCAAATATAAGTAAACTGGAAGTACCTGTCTCAATTGAAGACGTAAACACTTCTACAACAAAGACGGTGACACTTGCCAATCCTAATAGTGGTGTAACGAAGGTTACGCCTAAAAATGTTAAGGTTCAAATTGAAGTCAATGATTCATCAAACGATGATGATAGTGAATCGACATCCAATGAGACAAGTTCTGCATCAACGGCTAAAAGTGAGGACACTGTTACTGATAGTTCAAACCAGAGGGAAAGTAGTTCTAGCTCGGATAGTTCATCAAGTAGTTCGGATAGTTCAAGTACTTCGAACAGTACGAGCACTTCGAGCAGTACAAGCAGTCAAGATAGCGAATAATTAGCAAAAAAAGTATTGGAAATGAGGATCAAACAATGAAATATTTTGGAACTGATGGTGTAAGAGGAGTAGCAAACGAGGATCTTAGTCCAGAACTAGCTTTTAAGCTGGGACGTTGTGGTGGATATGTTTTAACAGAGCATGCAAAAAGTGATTCTAAACCGCCCCGCGTTTTAGTGGCACGTGATACACGAATTTCAGGACAAATGTTAGAGCAAGCGCTGATAGCTGGTCTTTTGTCAGTTGGAATAGAGGTTTTCTCTCTTGGAGTAATCACGACACCCGGTGTTGCTTATTTGATTCGTGTGCAAGATGCAGATGCTGGGGTAATGATTTCTGCATCCCATAATCCTGTTCAGGATAATGGAATTAAGTTCTTTGGTGGCGATGGATACAAGCTCTCTGATGAAAAAGAAGAAGAAATAGAACAGCTTCTGGAAAGTGAAGACGATACACTGCCTCGTCCATCAGCAAATGGCTTAGGTGTGTTGAATGATTATCATGAAGGAGTGCTTAAGTACACACAATTTCTTGAACAAACGATCCCTGATGACTTAGAAGGTCTTCGTATCGCAGTTGATGGGGCAAACGGTTCAACTAGTGGTATTGTGGCACGTCTTTTCGCTGATTTAGGAGCAGAATTTGACACAATGGCTATCAGTCCTGATGGTCTTAACATCAATAAAGATGTAGGCTCAACACACCCAGAAGGGCTTTCTCGTTTTGTGGTTGAAAATGGTGCTCAACTTGGAGTAGCTTTCGATGGTGATGGAGATCGGTGCATAGCTGTTGATGAGTTGGGAAATATCATTGATGGCGACAAAATAATGTTTATTTGCGGAAAGTATTTAAGTCAGCGCGGTCGTTTGAAGAAAGATACTATTGTTACAACTGTTATGAGTAATATCGGACTTTACAAGGCGATGGAAGCAAATGAGCTGAAATCAGTCAAAACTCAAGTAGGCGATCGCTATGTAGTCGAAGAGATGAGAAAAAATGGTTATAATGTCGGTGGAGAGCAGTCTGGACACGTTGTTTTTCTAGATTTTAACACAACTGGTGATGGGATGCTGACAGCACTGCAGCTAATGAATGTTGTTAAGAAAACAGGTAAGAAGCTTTCGGAGCTAGCTGCTGAAGTTACAACCTATCCTCAAGAATTAGTTAATGTGAGGGTTTCTGATAAAAAAGCAGCTATGAAAAACGAAAAAATTCAGGTAGCTATCAAGGAAGTTGAGTCTAAAATGGGTAATGAAGGACGCGTTTTAGTTCGACCGAGTGGGACAGAAAACTTGTTGCGGGTTATGGCTGAGGCTCCTACAAAAGAACAAGTGCATGAATATGTGATGGAAATAGTCAAAGTGGTTAAGGAGCAACTGGGAGCTGCTCAATAAGCAACACATGTTTGCGGATGATTGACCAAAAAGAGATGTATTCCATAAGCTAGAGTAGATAATTTGCTTATTTTCTAGGCGGTACAGAGTCGATATTTAATTGACGATGTGCCGCCTAGTCTCGTTTGAATGTGTCCAATAATTGTATGAACTAATTCATTCCGTATAGTTAATATAAATCGGGGATTTGTCTAATAGGCAGCATTTTTTATTTCTTCTACGATAAAATGACCGTTAAGACTTGTAGTGGGTTTTTATAAAGATGCTCGTCTCTGTAAACACCATTTTACAAGTATTCCCATTATGAGCCTTTAGATGTGTATTTGATTTGTAAATCAAAGATAAAAAAATAGCGTCGATGGAATTAATTCCAGCAACACTAAATCTGATAGAAGTATTCAATTTGAGCAATTTTTTGAAAGCGTCAGATAAAACTTTTGAAGCGCTAGTTAGTGCATGACAAACCGTATGAAAAAGTTAATGATGCGAAAAATAATATAGAGACTGAAAAAAACCAAGAAAAAAAACATTAGTCCCAAAATCACAGGCAGGTACCAATATGATGTTTGAAATAACAGGAAAATGGTATCAAAATTTTGCACAGTGTTCTCGTAATGATCTACAAACATAAAAATAGCTGTTAAAACACAAATAATTATACTCAACAGGAAGCTCAAAATGAATTGTTTTTTATTGACCAAGTTGAATCCGCCTCACTTCAGATACTATCTCTATTATAAAGGAATCAAAGGATAATTAAAACAAAATCATTAGTTTATTGACAGCGCTAACTGAAAGCGTTATTATTAACGGGTAAGGTAATTGTTTTTTACCTTTTTAATCAATTCTCTTTCTCTCTTATGCTAGGAAGTATGGTAGGGTAATTCCCTATGGTACTTCCTTTTTTGTTTTTAGGTTGCAATTGACAGGTCATGGCAGATTTAATTATACTGAACATTGGTAAAAAGGAGCGATTAAAATGGCAAAAAGTCATGAAAAATTGGATCTAATTGAAGAAATAAAAAGAAACGATGGAACGAAATATTTTGAAATCTCCAATATGGTTCAGAATGGACGAGCTGAATTAGCCGCACAAAGAGGTTTTATAAAAAGTGTTAGAATTTTGCAGTTGAATATTCCACGCTCAAGCAGTGTAATCGAATACGAAAAGTATGTGAATGAACATTTTAAAATGCCTTCAGAAAGTTTTGATCATTTTGAGGAATGGGAGAAAACGGATGAAATTATGGCGACCATCAATCAGATTTTACGGGAAAATCATATTGCATGATCAATCATATAACTTGAGTTTACATAATTTTATGAATGAGATATGAAAAGTTTGATTTGTGTTTTTCCCTTGCTAGTATAAGTAATGGCGTTAGATTATTAGTTATTAAATTGTAAGGGAAACTTTAGAATTTATGGTATTTTTCAGTGCTAAGAACGCAGTGTGAAGCGCATGCAGTTTAAATTACTGGAACATGTTAATATGGTTAGTGTAGGGCAATTCTAACGGAGATATATCAAAACATGTGTTTTGATATATCTCCGTTTTTAATCTATAAATTATCTTTACACAACCGTTACAAAAAAATGTATTTGTTCTTTACAAACAAATATTAGAATACAGATGTAGTTAGGAAAGGAAGAAAAAATAAATGAAAAAACTTACAAAAATTACCGCATTAATTATTGCAAGTTCAGCTTTACTAGTTGGGTGTGGTAAATCAGGAGCAAGCAGCTCGACATCTTCTAGCTCAGAAGCATCTGGGAAAATAACGGTTGTAGGTTCAACTGCATTACAGCCTTTAGTAGAAAAGGCTGCTGAAAATTATCAAGCTGATAATTCAAAAGTTAGCATCACTGTTCAAGGTGGGGGATCAGGAACCGGATTGAGCCAAGTGCAATCGGGAGCGGTCACTATTGGTAATTCAGACATTTTTGCAGAGCAACAAAGCGGAATTAAAGCTGACAAGTTAGTAGATCACAAAGTTGCAGTTGTAGGGATGGCGCCTGTAGTTAATAAGGATGCTGGTGTTAAGAATGTTACAATGAGCCAATTGCGTGATATCTTCACTGGAAAGATTACTAATTGGAAAGAAGTTGGCGGAAAAGATGAAAGCATAGTTCTGATCAACCGTCCTGAGGGAAGCGGAACACGTGCAACTTTTGAGGCTGCAGTTATGGACGGAAAATCAGCAAAGAAGTCGCAAGAACAGGATTCAAATGGAACTGTGCAAAAGATGGTCGCACAAACACCTGGGGCTATTAGCTATTTAGCTTTTTCTTATGTTAAGTCTACGATTCAAGAACTGTCGATTGACGGAGTAAAACCAACAGATGAGAATGTAACTAACAATAAATGGAAAATTTGGTCATATGAGCATATGTATACAAAAGGCCAGCCAAACAAAGTGACGAAGCAATTCTTGAAATATATGAAATCTGATAAAGTTCAGAGTGGATTAGTCAAAGACTTAGGATATATTTCAATCAGTCAGATGAAAGTTCAAAAGGATGCTAATAATAAGGTCACCTCAAATTAAATGAAAAGGTGATTGAAATGACGATTGTATTGTCAACAATACAGATTGGTCTATTCATATTAGCGGCGATTGGCTTAATTGCTTATGTTCATCGAGTGATGTTGTGGTCACAATTGATGGAAGTGGGCAGTGTAATAATTATTGTGATGGTGACATTATACTTGATCTGTAAGGTAATTAATTAAAATATCAATGGGGGCGAACAAATGAATTAACATTCATTTGGTTTACTCCCAAATTTTGATGGAAAGGTGTTTTCTATGGATCCTATTAAAGAAAAAATTCAAAGCAATTCAAGAGAAACACGACAAGATCTTTTCGGAAAAATTATCACATATGCGTGTATTACGTTGATTGTTTTAGTTGTTTTATCAATCTTTATATTTGTGGCTTCAAAAGGCATGGCAACATTTTTTGTAAACAAAGCTAATTTTTGGGACTTCTTGTCAGGGAAAAACTGGAACCCCTCTATGCTTGATTCAAACGGTAAACCAATGCTAGGAGCATTGCCGATGATAACGGGCTCGTTCGGAGTTACGATCCTAGCTGTTTTATTTGCAACACCTTTTGCGATTGGAACAGCATTATATATGACGGAAATTGCTTCTGGTAAAGGTGAGCGGATTTTACAAAGTGTTATTGAATTATTAGTAGGAATCCCATCAGTTGTTTATGGTTTTATTGGCTTATCTGTTATTGTTCCTTTTGTTAGAAATTATATTGGTGGTTCTGGATACGGAATTTTATCAGGATCCTTCGTGTTGTTTGTAATGGTTTTACCAACGGTAACTTCAATGACTGTCGATAGCTTACGTGCAGTACCTCGATTTTACAAAGAGGCATCTCTGGCATTAGGGGCAACAAAATGGCAAACAATTTACAAGGTTATTTTGCGATCTTCAACATCAGGAATTCTGACCGCAATTATTTTTGGGATGGCAAGAGCATTCGGGGAAGCTCTTGCTGTTCAAATGGTAATTGGTAATGCTGCAGTTATGCCAACTGGTTTACTCTCATCGGCTTCTACCTTGACTAGTGTGTTGACGATGGGAATTGGGAATACTGTTATGGGAACAGTAGCTAATAATGCTCTATGGTCACTCGCATTGATCTTATTGTTAATGTCTTTGTTCTTTAATATCATAGTGCGTTTAATTGGGCGAAAAGGGAGAATGTAGAATGAAGACAAAATTACAAAATAAAATTGCGCTTAATATTATCAGAATTATTGCGGCGCTAGTCGTTGTTATTTTACTTTTCTTATTAGGGGATATTTTAATTTCTGGTGTACCACATATTTCTTGGCACTTTTTAACTTCGGCGTCGCAGTCTTTTGAGAGCGGCGGTGGAATTGGAATTCAGTTATTTAATTCTGTCTATCTGCTCTTATTGACTTTAATCATTTCGTTTCCAATTTCTTTAGGTGCAGGTATTTTTCTATCCGAGTATGCACCTAAGAATTTATTTACTTCAATTGTAAGAATGGCGATCGAAGTATTAAGTTCTTTACCATCTGTGGTAGTTGGTTTGTTTGGTTTTTTGCTTTTTGTTGTACAGTTTCAGATGGGATTCTCGATTCTGTCGGGAGCAATTGCCTTGACTTTTTTTAATTTACCGTTATTAACTAGGAACATCGAGGAATCTTTAAGAGCAGTTCCAAATTTGCAACGTGAAGCAGGGATGTCACTTGGCCTGTCAAAGTGGCGAACGGTAACGCGAGTTATCCTTCCTGAGGCACTTCCTGGTATTATCACAGGTGTTGTATTAGGCGCTGGACGTGTTTTTGGTGAAGCTGCAGCTTTAATTTATACAGCTGGTCAAAGTGCTACTAATATTGACTTTGGAAACTGGAATCCTTTTAATGCTACAAGTCCGTTGAACTTGATGCGTCCAGCAGAAACATTAGCTGTTCATATCTGGAAAATCAATTCAGAAGGAGTTATGCCCGACGCCAGCGCTGTTTCAGCAGGTGCGTCAGCCGTCCTAATTATAGTCGTACTGCTATTTAACATTTTTGCACGTATAGTAGGTAATAGCTTGTACCGAAAACTAACGGCTACTAAATAAACATAGGAGGCTAATTAATGAGTATAGAAAAATACAATTTCAGTGAGAAAAATATACTGCAATTTGACACTTCAAGGCATCAACTTGCAATAACAACGCAAGGATTGCAAGTTTACTATGGGAATAAACACGCATTAGTTGATGGAGATCTTGAGTTTGAACGTTATAGGATAACTTCTTTAATAGGTGCATCAGGTTCGGGGAAGTCAACTTATTTGCGTTCTTTGAATAGAATGAATGATAATGTAGCTAAGGTTGAGGGAAAGATTTTGTATCGTGGATTAGATGTTAATTCTTCCAAGATCAATGTTTATGAAATGCGTAAACATATTGGAATGGTATTTCAACGACCTAATCCCTTTTCGAAATCCATAAGAGCTAATATAACATTTGCACTCAAGGAGCAAGGATTAAAAGACAAAAAAAAGTTGGACGAGATTGTGGAAGTTAGTCTTAAAGATGCTGCATTATGGGATGAAGTTAAGGATGACCTAGATAAGAGTGCTTGGTCGCTCTCTGGCGGACAGCAGCAACGCTTATGCATAGCGCGAACAATTGCTATGAAACCAGACATTCTTCTTTTAGATGAACCGGCTAGTGCATTGGACCCGATCTCAACAAGCAAAATCGAGGAGACTTTAGTAGAGTTAAAGAAACGCTATACGATTATAATTGTTACTCATAACATGCAGCAGGCTTCACGTATAAGTGATTACACTGCTTTCTTTCACATGGGTCATATTTTAGAATATGGGAAAACAAAGAACGTTTTTACAACACCACAGATCAAAGCAACGAATGATTATATTTCTGGGAACTTTGGCTAGGAGGAACAAACTATGGATGAGTTTATCACAACGAACGATGTACATCTCTATTATGGGGAAAAAGAAGCTTTAAAGGGAATTAATCTTTCGTTTCCAGCAAAGGGGATTAATGCATTGATCGGTCCTTCTGGATGCGGTAAGTCAACGTATCTGCGCATATTAAATCGAATGAATGATTTGATTCCGCAGGCAACGATGACAGGGAGTGTCAAAATTAATGGGGTAGACATTTATAGCCCTAAAACGGATACTGTTGACTTGCGTAAAAAAGTGGGGATGGTTTTTCAACAACCTAATCCATTTCCCTTTTCAATTTATGAAAATGTGACATATGGATTACGAATTGCAGGTATTAAAGATAAGCAAGTTTTGGATGAAAGAGTTGAGCGCAGTTTAAAACAGGCTGCAGTGTGGGACGAGGTTAAGGACGATCTTCATAAAAGCGCTTTGTCGCTTTCTGGCGGACAGCAGCAGCGTGTATGTATTGCTCGAGTACTTGCGGTTCAACCAGATGTAATTTTATTGGATGAACCCACTAGCGCACTTGATCCAGTCTCCAGTGGTCTAATAGAGGATATGCTGCTGACAATTCGTGACAGATATACAATCATAATTGTGACGCATAATTTACAGCAAGCATCACGTATTTCAGATAGAACTGCCTTTTTTTTAAATGGCGAATTAATTGAAGCTGGGAAGACTAAGAGTGTGTTTTTAAACCCACAACATCAAGAGACAGACGATTATATAAGCGGCCGGTTTGGATAATAGAGGAGTGATTTGATGCGTAAAATTCTAGAAAGACAATTAGAAAACCTACACAAGGACTTTGCTAATATGGGATCTGATGCAGCATCTGCGATTCAAAATGCGATAGATGCTTTTGAAAGTAATGACAAAGAACTTATTCACAAAGTTATTGATAATGATCAGAATATCAATGAACAAGAAATATATTTGGAACGAAAAGCTGCACAAGTTATAGCACTCCAGCAACCAGTTGCTAGTGATTTGAGAATTTTGATAACCATTTTAAAAGCCAGTTCAGATCTAGAAAGAATTGGTGATCATGCTGTCAGTATTGCACGTGCGGGGTTAAGAATTAAAAGAGAAAAGAAAAATCCCCTGATTGAAGAAGTAATTAGTGATATGAGCCATCATGCACATGAGATGCTTGAACAAATAATTCAAGCATATGTGGAAAACGATGAGCACTTGGCACGAAAGATTGCTTTGTCTGATCGAAAAACTGATGAATATTTAAAGAAAATCAGAAAAGAAGCATTTAGTTCAATGCAAAATGATTCAGAGTTCATTAGTTCGGGGACAGAGTATATTGTAGTTGCTAGCCACATAGAACGAATTGGTGACTATGTGACCAATGTTGCTGAATGGATCGTCTACACAAATACTGGGAGGATTACGGAGTTAGGCTAACGAAGTTTAGATGTGAAAACACTAACATTACAGCACTTTAATTATATTTTTATAAAAATTAAAAATCAAATAGAAAAGATTGTGCGCGAGGCTCTTAGCTTTAGCGCATTTTTTGTATTGAATTTATTAAAATTATGTGATATTTTTAGATAAATGAGAGTGATTCTCAACTATATGGAAGTGATACAATAATGGAATCTCTGGCTAAAATAGATAGTAAAGGTCAATATGTGATTGTTAATGTTTTAGGTGAACGTAGATTCGCAAAAAGACTAGCAGAAATGGGAGTCGCCCCCAATAGTACTTTGACGGTTATAACTGTTTCAAAAAATGAAAGTGGTATGGTAATTTATTTGCGCGGTCAAAGATTGGCTGTAAGTTATTCAATGGCTCAAAGCATCATGGTAAAAGGGGTTAGTGAAGAAGATGGTGAAAAATTAATTTCATTATCGCAAGTTAAAGTGGGAAACGCTGGAATTGTAAATAAAATTATTGGTAATAAAGCACTGCGAAAAAGATTAATGGATATGGGTCTTACTAAAAATACAGTTGTAAAAATTCACCAAATAGCTCCTTTGGGAGATCCAATTGAGTTGATCGTGCGTAACTATAAATTGAGCATCAGGAAAAATGAAGCTGATTTTGTATTGGTCAGCGAGATGGAGGTAGCAGAATGACCGTAATTGCACTTGCTGGGAACCCTAATAGCGGTAAAACAACACTCTTTAATCGGCTGACTGGCTCAAATCAGTATGTCGGCAACTGGCCAGGAGTAACAGTTGAGCGTAAAGAAGGTAAACTGAAAAACGACAAGTCAGTTATAGTGCAGGATCTTCCTGGAATCTACTCTCTTTCTCCATATACAGCTGAAGAAGTTGTTACACGAAAATATTTATTAGATGATGTTCCAAGTCTGGTAGTTGATACTGTAGATGCGACTAATATTGAGCGAAATCTCTATTTGACGCTACAATTGATGGAGACAGGAGTTCCATTAGTGTTGGCTTTGAACATGATTGATGTTCTAAAAAAACATGGCCGCAAGGTAAATGTAAAAAAGCTTTCGTACATGTTATCTGTTCCAGTTGTGGGAGTCAGTGCACTAAAAAGAACGAATATTGATAAGCTTGAAAGTGAAATTGAACGATCGTTAAACAAGAAAGAAAGGTATCCTATTCCTGAGTATGATGAACGTCTTGAAGCTGCATTAGAAATGATTTGTGCAGATATCCAAGGACTTGTGCCATCGGAAAGCGTTCGCTGGTATGCTATCAAATTTTTTGAACGGGATGAGCGAGTTTGGAACGAAATTAAACTTGATGCCACTCGAAAAGAAGATATTGAGCATGTTATTGAAACAGCAGAAAAACTTTTCGAAGATAACAGCGATAGTATTGTTGTCAATGCAAGATACGAGTATATCGCACGCATTATTAACATGTGTGTTATTGATGAAAAAAATTTCACGATGAGCATGAGTGATAGAGTAGATGAGATTGTGACGAATCGCTGGTTGGCTTTCCCAATTTTTATGGGCGTTATGTGGGTAGTATATTACTTATCTATTCAAACTATCGGAACTATGGGAAGCGATTGGGTAAATGATGTCCTGTTTGGGGAATGGATACCTAACTTCGCAGATAATCTTTTGAAAAGTTGGAATGTTGCTCCTTGGATGAACGGATTGGTTGTCGAGGGAATTATCGGAGGTATTGGTTCAGTTCTGGGATTTGTTCCACAGATAATGATGCTCTTTTTGTGTTTGGGTATCTTAGAGGATTGCGGTTATATGGCTAGAATTGCTTTTGTAATGGATCGTATTTTCCATCGCTTCAATCTTTCAGGCAAGTCGTTTATACCTATGTTGATTTCCACAGGTTGTGGTGTTCCAGGAATAATGTCGACGAGGACAATTGAAAATGATAAAGATCGACGAATGACCATTATGTTAACAACATTTATGCCTTGTTCCGCTAAATTGGTTGTTATCGCAATGATTGCTGGAACTTTTTTTTCAGGACAGAGTTGGGTAGCCCCTTCAGCATATTTTCTGGGTATGTTGGCAGTTGTCATTTCGGGAATTTTTTTGAAGAAGACCAAATTATTCTCAGGTCCTCCTTTGCCATTTGTTATGGAACTTCCGGCGTATCACCTTCCCAAACCTGATAACGTTTTGCGTCAGGTGGAAAGCCGTGCAAAAGGTTTTATTCAAAAAGCAGGTACGATTATATTTGCATCTTGTGTATTGATCTGGTTTTTAGTTAATTTTAATTTTAAATTTCAAATGACGAGCCAGAATCATAGTATGTTGCGTTACATGGGTGAATTTATTGCCCCTATTTTTGCACCGTTAGGCTTTGGTGATTGGCACGCAACAGTAGCTGTGATTGCTGGATTGATAGCTAAAGAGAATTGTGTTGGTACACTTCGCATAGCTTTTGGTGGCGGGAGTGTTGCAAGTTTCACCAATGCTCTGCAAAGTACTTACAGCTCTATGGGAGCTTATGCATTTTTAGCGTTTAATCTGTTGTGTGCGCCTTGTTTTGCCGCTATTGGAACGATGCATAAAGAATATGGAGATATAAAGTGGACTTTATATGCGCTAGGATATCAGACTGGTTTAGCATATTTGATCTCAATGTTTATTTATCAAATGTCTCAAATCATACAGTTACGCATTACTGTTGAAAGTGTGTCACTTAGTCTGTTTGTGATTATTATAATTATTTATGCACTTTTTATTAAAAAAGATGAGAATGAAAAACTTTATAGTGTAGAAAAAATGGCTGTAGGAGGTAAAATATAATGTTGGCTACGATTATTTTAGGTATTGCTATTTTCGGAGGCTTTGGCTATGTGGTTTATACAAGGTTTATCAAGCATAGAGGTGCAAAGGGATGTCATAACTGCGATGATGTTGGCTGTCCACTTGTTGACCCGGTGAAAATCAATCAAAAAAGAAATGCCGGTAATTAGAAAGTATCTCATAGAGAGAAAATGAGTCGAATTGAGTCCTTAGTCTCAAGTACACATATCATTCTTTACGGAATTTACTTTAGTGAAAAAACTTGCAAATATTAATGCGATTTGTTTGCAAACTGTGTTAGAATATAGACGTACTCAAATGAGTAATATATTTTAGGAGGCTGTTTTATGTCAATCGTAAACGGTAACGAAATCTTTGCTGCTGCTCGCAAAGGTCATTATGCAGTTGGGGCATTCAATATTAACAACTTGGAATGGACTCGTTCTATTCTTGCTGCTGCTCAAGAAACAAACACACCAATTTTAGTTCAAACTTCAATGGGTGCTGGTAAGTATATGGGTGGTTATGAATTATGCCTTAACTTGGTTCAACAAACGGTTAAATCAATGGGAATCACAGTTCCAGTTATCATGCATCTTGATCATGGTAACTACGAAGCTGCTAAGGAATGTATCGAAGTTGGCTATACATCTGTTATGTTTGATGGCCATGATTTACCATTTGAAGAAAACTTAGAAAAAACAAAAGAAATTGTTGCATTAGCTCATGCAAAGAACATTTCAGTTGAAGCTGAAGTTGGCTCAATCGGTGGTGAAGAAGACGGTATCATCGGTGAAGGTGAATTAGCTGATGTTGAAGAAGCTAAAAAGATTGCTGCAACAGGCGTTGACTACTTAGCATGTGGTATTGGTAATATTCATGGTAAGTACCCAGCAAACTGGAAGGGACTTCACTTCGATCGTCTGAAGGAACTTGCAGCTGAAATCTCAACACCACTTGTATTACATGGTGGCTCAGGTATTCCTAAGGAACAAATTCAAAAAGCTATTTCATTGGGAGTTTCAAAAGTTAATGTTAATACAGAATGTCAATTAGCATTTGCTGATGCAACTCGCAAATACATTGAAGCTGGTAAAGACCTTGAAGGCAAGGGTTACGATCCTCGTAAATTGCTTGCTCCTGGTGCACAAGCTATTACAGATATCGTTAAGGAACGTATCGATTGGTTCGGTACACCTTCAGTTAAATAATAGCTCTTGTTTTATCTGAGTCTGGAGACTGAAAAGTCTTCAGGCTCTTTTGTATTCTAAAAAAGGAGAGTCATTAATTGGTTCTACAATATCTGAAAAAGAATATTCAGACAAAATTCGTCTTGTTATATTGTTTTGGTCAGTAATTGTCCAACTTGTGACCTGGGGCCGATAATTAAGGAATATCTGATACACTTACTTATTGTGCATACGTCAAAAAAAGCCTAGGTGAGATATACTTAGGCTACAAAATTTGGAGAAGAAGTCTATGTTTTTCGGTGTTCAAAACATTTGGAATTGAAAAATTATTGCTTTTATGGCGTAGCGAATAATTTTGTTTTAACTCGTATTTTGCTAACTTGCTGTTAAAAGATCTTTCGCTAATCTGAATTTTTTTGTGTATGCTGCAGTTCAATTAATTTCTGACCGATGATCTTGTATATTACGGAATGGACAGAAAATTGCAGAGTTAAAAGAATAAGCTCTTCTTCATAGTTGAAATTAAGTATTGAATCTTCTAAATTGCTTTTTTCCAAAGTCAAATTAAAGAGATTTGCAAAATAGCTGTAGGATTCCTCAATAGTTTTATTTTTTAATGATTGTTTGATTCCATCTCTAATTGTTTCTAGCGGATAAATTGATTTTAATAAACTTATAACGACTAATTCAGCTAAATTCGTAGTAGTATACTTCTTTTTAGTTGGACGCTGCATAAGCCCTTTTTTAACATAGCTATTAATCATGGATGGTGTTATCTCATTTTCGAGCAGATGTGAAAGGTAACGATTTCCTAAGTTAACCAGTTGATCCATATAAAGCTCCAGATCAGGGAACTCATCCCATAATGGAAGTCTAATTTGACTGAATTTTTCCATCCATATCTTAAATTGATCATCGTTCATTTTTATACCCTCACTTAAATAATATCTTTATTTGATAGATTCTAGTCTCTGCTTATTATACCACACATATCTAGCATAAAAGTATTAAAGAACCGTTACCTTATACTGATTTTTACTCAACCTAGACTTATAGACTATATAATGTTGATTAAAAGGCTATAATGTATTAAAATGAATGTAGAAAGTCAAAAAAGGGGCTGAGTAAGATTGATATTAGATAAAAAAGAACGCCTAATTAATGAAATATGGAGTGGGATAACTCATGGAATAGGGTTGATATTGAGCATTGTTGCGCTCATTTTACTAATTGTAAAAGCCGCTAATGGGATGGAAACATTAAATTTAGTAGCTTTTATTGTTTATGGAGTGTCATTAATGATTTTGTACGCAGCATCAATGTTTTTTCACTGCTTGTATTTTACAAAAGCTCAGAAAGTTTTTAGAGTGTTAGACCACTGTAGTATTTTTATGTTGATTGCTGGAACATATACACCATATTGTTTACTTGCAATAGGAGGGGTTAAGGGTATCATGCTCTTGAGTTTGATCTGGTTCTTGACAATTGCTGGCATTGTATACCACATTCTCTCAAAGGGAAGACAGCAAAAGGTTGAAACGATCATATATGTAGTGATGGGCTGGTTATGCCTGTTAGGAATAAAGAATTTACTTGCTTCCCTAGGCTGGGGCGGATTTATACTTTTATTAATTGGTGGAATAATGTTTACTTTGGGTGCATTGGTCTATAGTATAAAGGGAGTTAAGTATGCACATGTTTACTGGCATCTGTTCGTTATTCTTGGATCTGTTGCGATGTTTTTTTCAATTTACTTTTATATTTAGATTGAAAAATGATGTTGCGCGATATCTTAATTTGAAAAGAGAAGCTTATCAAGTAAGGTTTCATTACTGCCGTTAGCTTTTTAAAATACTTATGTATTAAGCTAGCAGGCAAAATAATTGTATTGATTGGAGGGATAAGTTATCGCTTATAGATTTTATGCTGTTGCTCGTGGAAGAAAAAAGGGAATATATACTGAGTGGTCCGAGTGTTTAAAACAAATCAATGGTTTTAGAGGTGCAAGGTACAAAGGTTTTCAGGATAAAGTAACGGCTGAAAACTGGATTGAAGTGACTACAACTGCTGAAAGTTACGCGGCAACTGACTCTGATCACAAAAGGGAAAGTAAAATTCATACTGCCACAGCAGATGTTTTATTATGGACAGATGGAGGATCGCGGAATCATGGAAATAAGTTAGGACAACACGTCAAAAAAGATGATAAGGCTGCGTGGGCATTCCTGATAAAAATGAATGAAGAAAAGATTTACCGGTCTGGCGGTGAATTTGGTGCTACAAACAATAGGATGGAAGTGATGGCTCTTTTACGTGCGTTAGCTTACTTGTTAGAGCATGACCTTCAGAGTGGTTCAATCTTGGCAACTTTAGATTCAAAGTATGTACTAGATGCAATTCAAAAGAAATGGATATATTCTTGGAAAAAACGAGGTTGGAAAACCTCTAATGGAGCGGATGTGGCAAACAAGGAACTGTGGATGGAACTGGTGACTATTCTTCCGCATTTTCCTCATTTAGCTTTTCAGTGGACAAAAGGTCACCAAAAAAATGAAGGAAATGTTTTTGTAGATCAACTTTTAAACCAAACTATGGATAGAATGGATTAAGCAGGAGGAATAGGCTAATGAGAACAGCAGTCATTGTTGCACATCCTCAACTTGAAGATTCAGGTACACAGCGTTTTTTGAAAGAAGCCACAACTTCTCTAAGAAGAATTGACTGGCATGAATTAAAGGTAAATTCCAGTGGACATTTTGATGCAGTAGCTGAAAAGAAGTTTTTAAAGGATAAGAAAAGAATAATTTTTCAGTTTCCATTATATTGGTATAGCGCACCTGCCATTTTAAAACAATGGATGGATGAGATTTTTGATATAGCAGATGTGGCATGGCTGCAAAATAAAGAATTAGGCTTAGCGGTTTCGTTAGGTCAGCCTTTAAAAGAATATCGACTCGGCGGACGTGAAGGCATAGCTTTATCGAGCTTACTAAGCCCTTTTCAGGCTTTCGCCAAGCGCTTACAAATGCGACTAATGCCACTCTTCATTATTGAACAATTTGTGTATCAAAATGATAGAAAGCATCAAGAACTGTTGACTAAATATCAACAGTTTCTTGAGCTACCGATTGATTTTAATTTTGATCAGAGCCAAAGCTGGTTTGAGAATAAGCTAAAAGAAATGATGAAAGAAATTGACGTAGAAGACAAAAAAAAATTAGAATTAATACTTGAAGGATATAAAGAGCGGCATGAACAACTACAGGAATTAACAAGAGAGGTAAGTTTGCTACGACAGGAGGATGACCAGCATGGAGAGCAATAACGACTGGCTAGTAAACCGGTTGGAAGAGTTGTCAGTCAGCAGTACAGATTATGAAAAACGTGCCTTTTTTAGAAGTATGTCTTTGAGTGCACTTCAGCAGCACAAACGGATTGAACAAGCACAAAATGAGCTGGATGGCAGATTGTGGAATCCTAGTCGATGGTAAAGATTAACAATCTGAAGATTACAAGGGCGGTGTCCATTAAGAACAAGGTACGGTTATAGAAGTATATTCATTAAAAATAATGATAACTTCAGTTCTTCCAATTTAAACGTTTATTTTTAATTAGATGCAAATAATTCGCTTTTTTATTTGAAAACAAATTAAAAGTTCATCATTTATAAGGGAAATTGATTGAAAGACGAATTATTTTTGCTATAATTGAAATGTTTAAAAAAGAAGGGGAGTTTGTTGATTATGAAGAAGTTCTTCAAGCTTGAGGAGAACAATACTAATGTTACGACGGAGATTTTAGCGGGGTTAACGACCTTTTTCGCGATGTCGTACATATTATTTGTAGCACCAAACATATTAGGGTTGACAGGAATGCCAACGCAAGCAATTTTCTTAGCAACTATTATTTCTTCAGCTGTTAGTACACTCATCATGGCCTTATTTGCAAACGTTCCTTATGTTCAAGCACCTGGGCTAGGATTAGCGACTTTCTTCACATATACTGTTGTTCTACAACTAGGTTTTTCATGGCAGCAGGCATTAGCACTTGTTTTTTTATGTGGGATAATCAATGTCATTGTTACTGTAACCAAAATAAGACGTTTGATAATCAAATCAATTCCCGACGTACTTCAACATGCTATTGGTGGAGGAATAGGAATTTTTGTTGCATACATAGGTGTTAAGAATGCTGGTTTTCTTAAATTCATTACTGATAAGGGTGGAATACTTTCTATCAATGGCTCATCTTATAATGCAGGAACGACACATTTTAAAGATGGTGTTTCGTCGATCGTTTCGAATAGCAGTGTAACTCCTGCTCTGATAAACTTTAATCAAGCGGCTCCTTTATTGGCACTGATAGGTTTAATCATTATGATATTTTTAGTGGTTAAAAATGTCCGTGGTGCAATTTTGATCGGGATTATTTTGACAACTATCATTGGTATACCAATGGGCGTTACACATACTGAATTGGCAGGTGGAAATTCCTTAGGCGAATCCTTTCAACAATTGGGAACAACGGTAGGGGCTGCTTTTGGGTCCAAGGGAATGGGGTCACTTTTTACTGACCCAGGGCGAATTTTGCTCGCAATAATGACTATTTTTGCTTTCAGTTTGACTGATATTTTTGATACAATCGGAACCTTTATCGGAACCGGTAAAAGAACTGGTATTTTTTCAGCAAAAGATGAGGCCGAGTTTTTTAATGGACACGGCTTTAAGTCTAAAATGGATCGCTCGTTGTTTTCTGATGCGATCGGTTCAGTAATATCTGCTATTTTTGGTGCATCTAATGTAACTACGTTTGTTGAGAGTGCTTCGGGAATTGGAGTAGGCGGACGTACGGGATTAACTAGCTTGGTTGCAGCAATTATGTTTTTGCTTAGCAGCTTATTAGCTCCATTTATTGCAATTATTCCAGATTCAGCCACTGCACCTGCTTTGATTGTGGTCGGTATTATGATGATGGCATCGTTTAAGAACATAAATTGGAATAATTTGGAAGATGCAATACCTGCTTTTTTTGCTTCGGTCTTCATGGCAATATGTTATAGTATCTCTTATGGGATTGCAGCTGGGTTTATATTTTACATTGCTGTCAAAATTGCAAAAAATAAATTTAAAGAAATTCATCCTATGATGATTGTTTGTACAATATTGTTTGTTTTGAACTTTGTTGTATTAGCGATAATTGAATAGACATAAAAATTTAACATTTTTAATTCAAGGGCTGCTTTCAGACCTTGAATTTTTTTGTGAGTAGGCTTATTTTATGGAGTGAAATATAATTTTGTTTATTAAAATTATTTTAATTTCATAAACATATTAGGCCTTTTTAGTTTAGAACAATTAAACTTTATTTCGAAATGTGATATGCTAAGACCTATGTTCGAAGGTTCGACTTTTGATGAGGTGATTAAAATTAAACGCAAAAAGATGTTAGTTGCAGGAGTAATAGGTATTTTATGTATTATTTTGGGAAGTAGTTACACATATTATCGAATGACACATTTCAACCAAAACGTTGAAATAAATGGTATCAATGTTGGAGGCTTAAATAAGGCACAAGCGACGAAAAAATTAAAGACTAAAACTGTTAGTAACAATGTTTATTTAAACAACAAACTTTTTTATCGTGGTAAAAAAACTGTTTCAGGATTTTCAAGTCAAGATCAGAGAAAAATTCAGAAATTGTTGAAAAAGCAATGGAGCTTTTTGCCATCTAAGAAAAAGTATAGTTATAGAGCTATACCAAGTAAGATGGGGAACTATCGTCAAATAGAGATTCGCAATGCAGTTGCAGCAAAACTGAAAAGTGAAAATCAGAAAAGAAAAAAAGCGGTTGATGCAAAGGCTGTTCTCAGATATGGGAAAGTTGGGATCGATAAAGCCCAAAAGGGAGATCAATACAATGTAGCACTGATTTTAAAGACATTTGACAAGCAGAAATATGAACAAAATGTTTATTTAAAAAACAAAATAGTTCAACCACTGAGTGAAACAAGTAAAACTGTTAAACATGAGAAAAAGATGCTTGAAAAACTGGCTGCTAGGAAAGTTGAATATACTGTTCAGAACACTAAGTATGATCTTGAAGCAAAGCAAGTGCTAAATGAAGTTACCTATCAGAATAGTAACTATCAAATCAATCAAGCAGGAATTAGTAAGAAGATTGATGAAATAAACAAAAATCAAGCTACTTTAGGTAAGTCAATTAGTTTTAAAACACATGCTGGAAAAACTGTAACAGTTGCCAGTGGAGGAACTTATGGTTGGGCAATAAAGAGTAGTGATGCTGTCGGACGGATTATTAATTCTTTCAAGAAAAATGAAGGAACATCACAACTTGATGCAAAGTCAGATATCTATGGAACAGGTTACTTAACATATGGCACAGGATATGACAATACGACTAATGATGGTATAGGAAACACTTATGCAGAAGTTTCGATTTCAGATCAACATTTGTGGATCTATAAAGATGGTAAAGAAGTTGTTTCAACGAACGTTGTTACTGGAAAAAGCAGTACAAATGAAGACACCCCTAAGGGATTATGGTATGTGATGTACAAAGAATCTCCTTCTGTTTTAAAGGGAAGTGAATCCGGAAGTGAGAATTATTCAGTCAAGGTAAATTATTGGGCACAGTTCACAAACAGCGGTTGTGGGTTTCATGATGCAAGCTGGCGCACAAACTGGGCAAGTAATGCTTATCTGAATGATGGATCGGGTGGTTGTGTGAATACACCCGTTTCCCAAATGAAGAGTGTCTATGACAACTTATCTCAAGCTGAGGCAGTAGTCGTTTACTAGGATGGGGTTTTTAACTGATGGAGGCTAAAAAGCTTCCATGGCAACTTGATTTATGTTAAAATCATGCCATGGGGATGTTTTGGATTCGACAGGTATAGGTCGAGCTTGGATTGCGCCTCGTAGTTGCGCGACGTAAAGACGCTCAGTTAAATATAACTGCAAAAAATAATAACAATTCTTACGCTTTAGCTGCTTAATAACAGTTTAGCGTAGATCCGCCTAGCATCGTCCATGTGTTGGTCACGGGTCTTAAATTAAGTGGACTTACGCCAAAGGCTCCCACCTGAAGTTGCTGGAAGAGATCAATCAGGTTAGTTGTCAATGCTGGCCATGCCATTCGGCGTAGTTGACAATGAATTTTAAATAGAATGACTATGGGCGTAGAAATTTAAGTGCCGATATGCTTGGACGCGGGTTCGAGTCCCGCCATCTCCATTTATAGAGTAATCAAAAGGACCTCACTGAAAAGTGGGGTCCTTTTATGTGTTTAACATACGCGGCATAATACTAATCTTTGATTCAATTCAGTTAGGGTACAGTAGAGTTACTGGTTACGTGTTAACGTTTGTCGACTGAAGACGACGAGCTGCTGTTTGTGCTGATTGATGATGATGCACTAGATTCATTTTTTTCATTTGAATCGGTGGTATTTAACTCAGGTGCATCAGATGTGTAATCATCAATTGTTGTTTTATTACCATTACGCGACCAAAGGCTAGTTGAACTTGTTCCAAGTTGTTGTTGCAACTTGGTAATTTGACCAAAATCATTTTTGTAATTGTAATTCTTAGGGTCCACAGGTGTGAAGCCATTTGGAATGTAGAAACGCAGTAAGTTTTTATTGTTCAATGAATCTGATAGTGACAGTTCAGTATTAACTTTGTTGCTTTCAGATTTGATTTTATTAGCTAAAGCGGTTGAAGGATGTGTTATCTGAACACCAGTTTTATTGTCATAAATATTGCCATCAACTACAGTGTAATTTGGAGTGACAAAATTTTCATTTCGAAACGCAACAACTTGATCATGTTGTTTTGAGAATAAATCTGTCCCGAATTGAATATAAGAACTTGTGTCTATTCCTGCTAAATGGAGCAGAGTGGGGAGAACATCTATCTCGCCGCCATATTGTTGCTGGATTCCGCCATTTTTTTGGCCGGGAATATGAATCATAAAAGGAACACGTTGTAATTGGGTATTATCAAAATCAGTCCAAGTAGAAGATGATTTTCCCAACAGTGAGGCTAATTTCAAATTACGTGAATTTGAAATACCATAATGGTCTCCATAAAGAACGATCATAGAGTTGTTATATAAACCACTCTTTTTTAAATAATCGAAAAATTCTTTGACTGACTGATCGAGATAATGTGCTGTTACAAAGTAATTATCTACGGAACTATCACCAGTATCAGCTGCTTTAAAATCGGTGTTTTTTTGATCTATTGTATATGGAAAATGATTTGAAACAGTAATGAATTTCGCATAAAATGGTTGTTGTAGACGTTCCAAATATTTGACTGAATCATGGAATAACAGTTTATCTTTAAGTCCATATTCGGTCAAATTATTAGAATCTGTATTAAAATAGCTGGAGTCAAAGAAATACTGATAGCCTAAGTTTTTGTAGACGCTGTTTCGATTCCAGAATGACCCTTTATTACCGTGAAAAACAGCACTGGAGTAGCCCTGTGTTTGATTTAAAATAGCAGGAGCACCTTGGAAGGTATTATCCGTTCCTAAAGCTGAGAATAAAGAGCCTTGCTGTAATCCATAAACACTTGTCTCAAGCATGTTTTCTGCATCAGATGTTTTACCTTGCCCTACTTGATTAAAGAAATTAGCAAAACTGTAGGTTGACTTGTCATTGTAGAGACTATTTAAAAAAGGTGTAACTTCTTTTCCGTTAAGACGATAGTTGATCAAAAATTGCTGAAAGCTTTCCAAATGAATGACAATAATATTTTTGCCCTTTGCGATGCCATACATTTGCGAATTCGGCTTGGCATAATGTTTCTGCGTGAAATTTAAAACTTTGTTCAAGTCAGAGCTGCTTGCCTCGCTGCGAACACGGTTGTTTTTCGCAGTCTTAATACCATCATAGAAAGTAAATGCATCTATCCCCAAATATTTTACTAAATAGTTGCGATCAAAGGTGCGTGAAAGCAGTTGTGGACGATTGATTTCTCCAAGGGTAAGGTTGAAAAAAATTAAAAGTAGAGCAAAAGATGATACCGCAACAGCTTGTCTTTGTGGTAATGGTTTTTTGTCGAATTTTATGAAGCGTGTTGCAAAAGCGACTATAATAAAAATAATATCGATTAACATAATAAGGTCTTGTGGTTTTAACAATGCGAATGAACTAGAGCTAAGTCCTTCTGAAACAGATGAATAACCAAAGATAACATTGATTGTCATAAAATCGGTAAATTCACGATAATAAATAACATTGAAGAGAAGCAAGGCTGAGTTAGCGATATAAATCATAAATAAAACCAAGTATGAAGGTATAGGTCTTTTTATATATAAGGAAGCACTGAAAAAAAGCAAAGTTGTAGCTATGGGGTTAAACAACAAAACAGCATATTGATAAAATCCTTCGACTCCTAGACGAAAGTCGATGAGGTACACTAGAATTGTCTTTAACCAAAAAAGAAAGACTAATAAAGAAAAAAACCCCCAACGTGTACTTAGAAAATTTCTTGTTTTTGATAGGAACACGGCATGAACCGTCCTTTCCGAGTGAATTCAACTAATGTTTCATTCTAAACCATAAATTAAAATGAAGTCAATTTACCTACAGCATATTATAAAAGTTTTACAAAGTAATTTGCTGAGGCAACTAATAATATAGTTAAAATGATCGGATTTAGAGATAATTGGCAGGCAAGTCTGTTATTATAAAGGGTAGTCTAGAATTTTTCGTACGCGAATAGGAGAACAAAAACGTGAAATCAATTGAAATAACAAATGAAGCAGCTCGCAAATATAAAGACGGATATCCTAAATTAGGTGTTAAGGATTTCGTTGCACCTTACCAAGGAAATGATGGAGAACTGATCAAATTAGTTGTCAGAAATCAGTTTGTAGCATATGCCTATTTAGCCAAACAGCGTAACAGTGATGGTTGGATACTTACGACAGAAGATAAATTTATCGATGATAATTTCTTCCGAAAATTATTTACAATGGCACAGATCAAGAGATCATCATTTTACTATTCTGAAGAAACAAATGTGTTCCGCTTTTTCAACGGTGTTGGTGATGGATTAGGTGGTTTGACAATCGATTATTATGCTGGCTATTATGTCTTTACTTTTGATAATAAGGGATTATATCAGCATCGGAAGACCCTCTATGATGCATTTGAAACAGCTATCAAGGATTGTAAGGGAATATACGAAAAACTGCAGTTCAATGTTCAAAAGGATGCATTAAAAAATCGGCAGGTAAAAGGAGAAACGGCTCCTAACACATTAGAAGTTAAACAAAATGGTGTCAAATTTCTTGTTTACTTAAATAGTGAGATCGGTAATTTTGATCTTGATAAACGTGAATTATTGGCAGATTTAAAATCGAAATATTCCGCAGAAAAAATTGTTTTTTCAGGTTTTAGCCGTAACGGAGCTGTTGGAGCAAGTGCGATGGTAGGCGGTGCTTTTAAGACGACAAATGTTGATTTGACGGTCAAGGCCAGCGAGCGCTTAAAAAAACAGTTTCTTGCGAATAATATTGACCCAGAAAAGCAAGAAATTCGAACTATGGATGTTCAAGGCTACCTTGATTATGCGTTCAATCATCATATTGAATTTGATGTAACTTTTCTAGACCCACCAGTGTTTGTACGTTCTAAAAAACGAACTTTTAATTTGAGTAAGGACTATCCAGCTTTAATCGAAGCAGCGGTAAAGGCAACTAAGGATGGCGGCCTGTTGATTTTGACAGTCAATTCAGCAAGTTTATCCCTAAGAAAATTAAAGGAACAGCTTAATGAAGTATTTGCGGAGAATAACAGCAGTTTTGAAATTGTTCAAACTTATCATTCACCGCAAGACTTCGCTACACTAAAACAATATCGACAGAGCGACTATTTCAAGGCATTGATTTTGAAAGTCCAGCGCTGATTTTTTACGGACTTGTTTAGAGTAGCGATGAACTGATATAATATCTAGTCACAGAGAGAAAAAGAGAAATGAGGTTATTATATTATGTTAATCGCACTTATCCCTGCTATTGCATGGGGAAGTATCGGATTGGTCAGTGGTAAATTAGGCGGTAACGCAAATCAACAAACTCTAGGAATGACTTTGGGTGCTCTGCTTTTTAGTGCCCTTACAACAATTGTCTTTTGGAGCCATATTCAGGACTATATATCTCTTAAAGTATGTCTTGTCGGAGTTGTTTCAGGTTTGTTTTGGAGTCTGGGTCAAAATCAACAATTTCATTCAATGAAAGCGATTGGAATATCAAAAACGGTACCATTGTCAACTGGATTACAATTGTTATTCAATGCACTGGCTGGGGTCATTCTTTTTCATGAATGGCAGACGGGACATCAAATCGCATTAGGGACGATTGCTTTAGTTATTTTAATTGCTGGAGCTACTTTGACATCGTTGCGGGACAATAGAGTTAGCTCAAGCAAAAGACATGCTGAAAACATCGGGGCTGGGGTCAGAGCTTTGACTTTGTCTACAGTCGGATATGTTGGGTATACAGTAATCGTAAATTTTGCAGGAGTGGATGCTAAAGCAATGGTACTGCCCCAAGCAATCGGGATGGTCATTGGAGCGAGCTTTTTTGCTTATGGAAAAGATGCGTTTCAAAAAGAGACTTTTAAAAACGTTATTACCGGAATGGTTTGGGGGACTGGTAACATTTTTATGTTCTTAGCAATTCCTGCAGTTGGTCTGGCGATTAGTTACTCTTTTTCCCAAATGGGAATCATTATTTCGACTTTTGGTAGTATACTGCTGTTAGGGGAGAAAAAGACAAAAAAAGAACTTATATATATTACCATCGGTTCTGTAATGATAATAGCAGGTGGAATTCTATTATCAAAAATTTGATTCTGAAGTGTAGATTTTAATAATAGCGAACACTTTCATCCGTGAATTTGTAAAATACATTTAAGAGATACGCTTAACTAAGTTTTTTTAACTCTTTTTCAAGTTCTTATACTGTTATAGTAAGTGGTTTTAAGTATAAATCATAATTTATCGTCGAAAGCTACTTACAAGACAGTTAAATTATTGTATAATGATAGCGGTTAGATAAAACTCTAAAAGGAGAGATACTAATGGCACATATAACATTTGATAGTTCAAATTTGAATAAGTTTGTCCAAGATAACGAGTTGGGTGAAATGCAGGCGCTTGTCACTGCAGCGGACGCTGAGGTGCGTGAGGGAACAGGTGCTGGTAATGATTTTCGTGGTTTCCTAAACTTACCAGTCGATTACGATAAGGAAGAATTTGCACGTATTAAAGATGCTGCAAAAAAGATTCAATCTGATTCTGATGTTCTTGTAGTAATTGGAATTGGAGGATCATATTTAGGAGCTCGGGCAGCAATTGAATTCTTACATCATGGCTTTTTCAATTTATTGCCTGCCGAAAAGAGAAACGCACCTCAGGTGTTCTTTGCAGGCAACTCAATTAGTTCGTCATATGTACATGATTTAATTGATTTGATTGGTGATCGTGACTTTTCAGTTAATGTTATTTCTAAATCAGGGACAACAACTGAACCATCTATCGCTTTTCGTGTCTTTAAAAAGAAATTAATTGAAAAATACGGCAAACAAGGCGCTAAAGAGCGTATTTATGCTACAACAGATCGTGCAAAGGGAGCTTTAAAGAAAGAGTCAAACGCTGAAGGTTATGAGACTTTTGTAATCCCAGATGATGTAGGTGGAAGGTTCTCAGTCTTATCTCCAGTTGGTTTGTTGCCGATTGCAGCTTCAGGGGCAGATATTGATGCGTTAATGCAAGGAGCTGCTGATGCGCGTTCTGAGTATAATAAAGCTGATTTAAATGAGAATGAGGCATATCAGTACGCGGCTTTGAGAAATATTTTATATCGTAAGGGGTACACTACAGAAATTCTTGAAAATTATGAACCATCACTGCAGTATTTCTCTGAATGGTGGAAACAGTTAATGGGTGAATCTGAAGGTAAAGATCAGAAGGGAATTTATCCTTCATCGGCTAATTTTTCAACTGACTTGCATTCATTAGGTCAGTACATTCAAGAAGGTCGCCGCAACCTTATGGAGACGGTAATTAAAGTTGGTAAGCCTAATCACGATGTTGAAATTCCAAAAGAAAAAGAAAATCTTGATGGATTAGGCTACTTGGAAGGTAAATCAATGGATTTTGTAAACGCCAAAGCATTCCAAGGGGTAGTTTTAGCACATACTGACGGGAATGTTCCTAATATGATTGTCAATATTCCCGATCAGACTGCATATACCTTGGGGTATACTATTTATTTCTTTGAAATTGCTGTTGCTATTTCTGGGTATTTAAATGGTATCAATCCGTTCAATCAACCAGGTGTAGAAGCTTACAAGCATAATATGTTTGCTCTTTTGGATCGTCCAGGTTTTGAGGAATTAAGCAAAAAGTTGAATGATAGATTAAAGTAATTGTTTCGTTTCAATATTCGGGTGAATGATGTTTTTTGAAACATATTAATTAAATAGTTTCCAAAGCAACTAGGGGAGCTGTACCAAAAATTAATTTTTTGGTACAGCTCCCCTATATGTTTTTACTGACAAGGATTTTGTATTATAATAACCTGAAACCGCAACGAATTTACTTAGTACGGGAGTTTAGTAATATGAATTGTGTGCTGGTGGAAAGTTTCTTGTAGTATATTTTTATTTAGGAGGAGTTATGAAAACCAAGAATATGCTGATCAAAGCGACCATGGGAGCAACTGCGGCTTCATTTTTAGCAAGTGAATATTTATTTAAAATGGCTTTTAAAAGAGTTGAGTATGTTCCAGAGACCTCTGAAGAAAAGAAAAAATATGCTGAAAGTTATTGGGAATATGTAGACTGGTTTCAAAAAAGCAGAAAAGAACATTGGTTTCTAAAGACTAAAAGTGAAACGGAAAAAATGTCGGCTTGGTTTATTCCAGCTCGCGATGCTGCTTCAAAAAAAGTAGTTGTTATTTCACACGGTTATAAAGGAAATGGTGAAACAATGGCCAACTTTGCCAAGATGTACTATGAAATGGGCTTTGGTGTTCTACTTCCCGATGACCGTGGCCATGGGGAAAGTGCAGGAAAGTACATTAGTTTCGGATGGTTAGATCGTTTAGATTATTTAGAGTGGTTAAAAAAAATTATTGAAAAAATGGGTAAGGATATTCAAATTGTCTTATTTGGAGTCAGTATGGGCGCTTCGACCGTTGCAATGTTAAGTGGGGAAAATGTACCTGTGCAAGTAAAGTGTGTTATTGCTGATTGCGGTTATTCTAGTATCGAAGATGAGTTAATGTTTTTGCTTAAGCGCCAATTTCATCTACCTAAGTATCCTTTTTATCCATTGATAAATACAATCAATCATCATCGGCTAGGGTACTACCTAGGAGATGTTTCAACGGTGACGCAGCTAAAAAAGAATAAACTTCCTATTTTTTTTATTCACGGTGAAGAAGATGATTATGTACCAAGTTACATGGCTTTAGAAAATTATCGAGCTACCGATGCTCCAAAAGAATTATGGATTGTTCCCAAAGCAACACATGCTGAAAGTTATTGGATGGATCCCGCAGTGTACAAAAAACATGTCCAATTATTTTTAGATAAATATCTGAATTGACAAATTTTTAAGAAGGGGTATGAGCAAATGAAGATAGATGGACATACACATACAGAATTATGCCCTCATGGAAGTGGAGAACCGGTTGAAAAAATGATTCAAAGAGCACTTGTTTTGGGATTTGATCATTATTGTGTTACTGAACATGCACCACTACCACAAGAATTCGAAAAAAGATATAAGGGGAGCAAGGAGGGGTTGACGACAGCCTCGCTTGCTTGGAATGACTTGCAGGCATATTTTTCAATGATGGAGAAGTTGAAAAAAAAATATGCGAGCAAAATTAAGATATCTATTGGATTTGAAGTTGATTACTTACCAGGATTTGAAGATGAGATAAAAAATTTTTTGGATGAGTACGGTTCACGAACGCAACAAAACATTCTCTCTGTCCATTTTATGCAAGGAAAAAAGGACGGTTTTTGGTGTTTGGATTATACGACTGCTGACTTTGCAAATGGTTTTGCGCATTTCCTCGAAAAACCGCAAGAATTGTATCAAATGTATTTGGAATTAGTATATCAGTCTGTAACTTCGGATTTAGGCAAATATCGTCCACAACGTATCGGACATATGAGTTTAATTAAAAAATATCAGGATTATTTCAAACTTCCAGAACTATTTGATGCTGATAATATGGATTTGATTAGGAAAATACTTGAAGTTTTATCAATTCAGAAAAGAGAGCTGGACTTTAATACTGCAGGCATGTATAAAACATATTGTAATGAATTTTATCCAGGTGAACAAATTAGCCGCCTCGCAATACAAAATAAGGTGCCACTGGTTTTTGGATCGGATGCACACAGTATTGAAGAGGTAGGTCATGGCTATCATTTGAAAAATATTTTTTCTAAGTCTTGACAACCCTAAAAAATGAAGTTAAAATTAGTTAAATTCAAATTGGTTAATCAATTTTTAATTTAATATAATTAAAATATTATGAATAGAAGAGTAGCTATTGACCGCTCATTGAGAGAGTTCTCGGCGCTGGGAAGAGAATTGATGTTGGTGGTGAAACACATCTGTGAATTAATAGGCTGAAAGGGTTACAATTGCTTAATTAAGCTTATTCGACGAAGATCGTTATCCTGTTGATATATTCAACATGAGATTTATTTTGTGAGAAATAAATAAATTGAGGTGGAACCACGGTAATTCGTCCTCTTAGCATTTTGCTAAGGGGACGTTTTTTATTTTAAGGAGGTAATGATATGCATAAAATAAACTTACCCTTGGGAACGCGCGCCGAATTTGGTGAACGTGCCGGTAGGAAACAATTTTTAGTTACTGAGCTCCAAAAGAGTTTGCAAAAAAGAAATTTTATGAAAGTCAATACTCCTTTGTTAGAGTATCAAGAGGTTTTTGCAAATTTTGATCTAAAGCAGATGAGAACGTACCAACTTCTTGATAGAAATAATAATACAGTCGTTTTACGACCGGATTTGACTTTACCAATTGCACGTTTGTTAACGACAACAAATATCAAGCTACCCCAAAAATTTTATTATGTCGGTGATTTATTCAAAATAGCAAAAGAGCTTTCTGGTCGGAACAATCAAATGACTCAAGCTGGAATAGAGCTTGTTGGATATTCATCTTTAAAAGCTGAGCTTGAGTGTTTACTCTTGATTAATCGAATAAGTCAAAAATGGCTGAATAACAATGTCAAAATAGAAATAAGTCACGCCTGCTTTGCAGATAGTTTGTTAGCTAGTATAACTTCAAATAGTAAGCTGAAAAGCAAAATAAAGCATGAACTTTATCGCAAGAGAATTCCAGAATATCAAAAGGCGATCAAACAGTTTGAAAATACTGATAATTATGTATTTCTTCAAATGTGGCCGCGTCTTTTCGGTAAAGTTGATGATATTACGAAGATGTTGAAAGGTATAAAGCTGCCTTCGTTGGCACAATCTTCCTTACAGGAAACAATTAAAGTTGCAAAATGGGTATCCAAAATACCTAGTCAAAAAGTAATTATTGATTTAAGTACAGCACCGCCACAACGTTACTATACTGGTATTACTTTTAAGGGATTTGTCAATGATATCCCCGAATACCTTTTCAGTGGGGGGCGTTATGATCAGCTGCTAGAAAGTTTTCAAGCACAGCCGGAACCAGCAGTTGGAATGGGAATAGATATTGATCTGCTTACAGAAATTGCTGAAATCAAAGAGAAAAAAGAAAAAAAAGAGTATCTCTTCTTTGAACCGGACCAAATAGAATATGCTGCCAAATTACTTTTGCAAAATGTAAATTATGAGCTATCTTTGGAAGATAATCTTGAAACAGCTAAAGAAAAAGCACGCTTAGAAAATATCAGATTATTAAAAATAAACAAACAAGGAGAAATTGAGAATGTCGTTGAAAATAGCTCTTACTAAAGGTCGTGTCGAAAGAAAAGTTATTCCATTATTAGAGCAGGCAGGCATTGATTGTACACCTTTGAAAAATAAAAAAAGAAAACTGATTGTTCAAACTGAGGATAACAAATTCGAATTTATTTTAGCAAAAGGGCCAGATGTTACAACATATTTAAATGCGGGAGTAGTTGATATTGGTATTGTTGGCAGCGACATTTTGAATGAACAGCAAAATGATCAATATGAACTGCTTGATTTGGAAGTAGGAAAATGCCAATTTGTTTTAGCTTCAACTGCTGATTTCAATGTAGGTAGTCCTGAAAGAAAAATAATTGGTACAAAATATCCGGTTATAACAAAAAAATATTTTGAGTCATTGGGACAGGATGTTGAAATTGTCAGAATTGAAGGCTCTGTTGAATTAGCACCGTTGATAGGCCTAGCAGATGCGATTGTCGATATTACGGAAACTGGGACCACTTTAAGAGAAAATAATCTATATGTATTTGATTATCTCGATAAGGTTTCAACGCGGTTGGTGGTTAACAGAATGTCACTTAAGCAACATTCTACAGAAGTATTCAATTTGGTAGATAATCTGAAAAAAGTTGTTTCAGAAAAAATTAAACTGCAGGGAGAGAAAATAAGATGAAAATTTATCAAAAGTCATTAACTGAAATGAAAAAAATAGTTGTCCGTTATACTACTCAAACAACCGATTTACAGATTGAGAAACAAGTTGCAGAGATTATTGATAGTGTGAGGGTAAAGGGAGATGTTGCTCTTAAAGCTTATGAAAAAAAATTCGATGGCGTAGCTTTAGATAAATTACGCATATCTAATAAACAATTAGAGGATGCATATCAAGCAATCTCACCGGAATTAAAAGATGCTTTGGAGTTGGCAGAAAAGAATATTAGAAACTACCATGAGATGGAATTACAGCACGGTTTTGTCGATGCTATTCAACCAGGCATTATTCGCGGGCAGAAAGTCACCCCTTTGGAGCGCGTAGGATTGTACGTTCCTGGAGGAACAGCGGCATATCCTTCAACTATTTTGATGAATGCTCTCCCTGCAAAAATAGCAGGTGTTGATGAAATCATTATGGTAACACCACCGCAAAAAGATGGTATTTCAGCAGCTGTTTTAGCTGCTGCAAAAATAGCAGGTGTGACGGCAGTTTATCAAGTCGGGGGAGCTCAAGCAATTGCAGCCTTGGCTTATGGAACTGAATCAGTTCCAAGAGTCAATAAGATAGTTGGGCCTGGGAATATTTTTGTAGCGACAGCTAAAAAGCAGGTGTTTGGTCAAGTTGCGATCGATATGGTTGCGGGTCCTTCAGAAATTGGAATTTTAGCTGATGAGACAGCGGATGCTTATCAATTAGCAGCGGATTTATTGTCACAAGCAGAACATGACAAACGTGCTCGTGCTATTTTGATTACCGATAGTGAAAAATTAGCAACAGCTGTCAGCGAAGAAGTTGAAAAGCAGCTTGCAAACCTTCCTAGAAGGGAAATTGCTGAGGTAGCAATCAAAGACCGTGGTTTTATCGCTATTATGGACTCTATTCCAGACATGTTTACATTGATGAACGAAGTTGCGCCTGAACATTTAGAAGTTCAATTGGCAGATCCTATGCAATATTTAAGTTCTATTCGAAATGCTGGTTCGGTTTTCTTAGGCAAGTATGCTTCTGAACCATTGGGAGATTATGTTGCGGGTCCTAATCACGTTTTACCAACAGGTGGAACAGCAAAATTTTCTTCACCATTAGGTGTATATGATTTTGTCAAAAAAACATCGTTTATTCAGTTTTCGAAGGAAGCCTTGCAAAAAGATCTTAAAGCAATTACTACTTTAGCTCGAACAGAAGGACTAGAAGCACATGCACGAGCTGTTGAATCAAGATTTAAAGGAGATGTAAAATAAATGAGAAATGCTCAAATAACACGTAACACAAAGGAAACGCAAATTAACGTTAGTTTGAACCTTGATCAACAGACGGGAATTGAAATTGAAACTGGCGTTGGCTTTTTTGATCATATGTTAACATTATTCGCAAAACATGGTCGTTTTGGACTAAAGGTTGTTGCAAATGGTGATTTAAATGTGGATTCGCACCATACTGTTGAAGATACTGGGATTGTTTTAGGTGAATGCTTTAAGAAGGCTCTTGGGAAGAAAGAACAGATTGAAAGATATGGAGCAGCGTTAGTTCCAATGGATGAGACACTTGGTCGTGTTTGTGTTGATTTAAGTGGACGCTCCTACCTTGTTTTTAATGCTGAATTGACTAATCCTCGACTTGGAAGCTTTGAAACGGAAATTGTTGAAGACTTTTTTCAGGCTGTGGCGTTTAGTACAGAAATGAATTTGCATGCTGAAATATTATATGGACGTAATACACATCACAAAATAGAAAGTTTGTTTAAAGCATTTGGAAGGGCTATGCGCCAAGCTGTTACAATCAATCCGGAGATTCAAGGAGTTAACTCGACAAAGGGTGTGATTTAATGATAACGCTAGTTGATTATGATGCGGGGAACACTTATAATCTCCAAAAGGCATTTGCCTATTTAGGAGTGAAAACAAATCTTACAGACGACCCAAAGGAAATTTTGGCAAGTGAAGCGATTGTCTTGCCTGGAGTTGGAGCATTTCAAAGTGCAATGAAGATTTTAAAGGCAAAGAAATTGGATACGACGCTTCAAAAGGCTGCTAATGATGGAATTCCACTGTTAGGTATTTGTTTGGGGATGCAATTATTATTTGATAGTTCAAGCGAATATGGAATAACAGAAGGGCTTCATTTAATTCCTGGAAAGGTAATCGAATTGCCAAATAAAAAGGGATTTAAGATTCCACAAATGGGATGGAATCAAAATAAACTGCTTAAACCAAGTTCTGAATTTGCATTGTTAGAAAATGAATACACATATTTTGTTCATTCATATTATGCGAAGTGCGAACCTGAATATGTTGTTTCGGAAGTTGAATATTCAGCTAATGTTCCAGCTGTTGTACAAAATAAAAATGTTTTTGGAATGCAATTTCATCCAGAAAAAAGCGGACATATTGGACTTGAAGTGTTGAAAACATTTAAGGAAAGGATAGTGTTTAAATGATTTTTCCGGCCATTGATCTGCAAGAAGGCAAGAGCGTACGTTTATTTCAAGGCGATTTTTCAAAAAAAACATTGGTAAATAAGGATCCTTTGGATCAGGCTCAAGATATTAATCAAAGGGGGATTCACCAACTTCACTTAGTTGATTTAGACGGCGCTAAAGTGGGAAAACCGCAAAATTTAACTACAATTAAAAATATTCGCGCTCACTTCGAAGGACTAATTGAATTGGGTGGTGGGGTTCGAAACTTTGCACAACTTGAACGTTATTTCGAATTGGGCTTAAATCGTTTAATTATTGGGTCTGCGGCTTTGAAAAATCCAGTATTTGTAAAAAAGGCACTTGCTCAATATGGGAATGAAAAGATAGTTATCGGAGTGGATGGTGCGGACGGGAAGGTCGCTACTAACGGATGGCTGGAACAGTCAGAAACGACTATGAAAAACTTGATAACTGAAATGCAAATTGCCGGAGCACGCCATTTTGTAGTTACCGACGTTGCCCGTGATGGGGCAATGCAAGGAGCTAATACTGAGCTTCTCGTAGATTTGAAAAAGACTTTTCCAGCATGTAATATTATTGCTTCAGGGGGCATTCGCGACATTAATGACATTAAGGATCTAACGAAGAAGGGAATAAATGACATAATTGTTGGGAAAGCTTTGTACGAGGGTAGATTGACGTTGGAAGAGATTGCCGAGGTGGAGAGAAATGTTAGCTAAGAGAATTATTCCATGTCTAGATATTGATGATAACAGAGTTAAAAAGGGAGTAAACTTTGTTAACTTGGAAGATGTAGGTGATCCTGCTGAAATTGCTGCTGAATATGAACGACAGGGCGCTGATGAATTAGTCTTCCTAGATATCACTGCAACTAATCAAAAGAGATCAACTATGACAGATGTTGTTGAAAATGTTTCACGACAGGTTTTTATGCCCTTGACTGTAGGTGGCGGAATTCGGAATTTGAATGATATGCAAAAGTTGCTTAAAGCTGGAGCGGATAAAATATCACTAAACTCAGCGGCTGTTGCTGATCCTGATTTAATTCAAGCAGGGGCAAAAAAATTTGGCAATCAATGTATCGTGGTCGCAATTGATGTGAAGAAGGATCAAAAAACAGGACAAAAATTAGTATATACGCATGGTGGAAAAAAAGCGACAAACATAAATGCAATTGAGTGGGCTAAAAAAGTTGTAGCTCTGGGAGCAGGGGAACTCTTGATCACAAGTATGAACAAAGATGGAACAAAATCGGGTTTTGATATTGAATTGTATCAGGAAATAGGTGCTGCTGTTGATGTTCCAATAATTGCTTCTGGTGGGGCAGGAAAAATTGAAGATTTTGTTCATGTCTTTAAAGAAGCTCCCGTCGATGGAGCACTAGCGGCTTCGGTTTTTCATTTTGGAGAACTGACAATAGCGCAAGTTAAAAAGCAGCTTAAGTTAGCGGGGGTGAATGTTAGATGAATTATCCCAACTTCGAAAAGGGGCTTTTGACGACTGTTGTGGTCGATGCAACTACACGAGAAGTTTTAATGGTGGCATGGATGAATGAAGAAAGTTATCACAAGACGCTTACAACCAAACAGACATGGTTTTGGTCACGTTCACGCCAGAAACTTTGGCATAAGGGCGAAGAAAGTGGAAATACCCAAGTGGTCAAAAAAATGACTTTAGATTGTGATGCTGATACATTGTTGGTTGAAGTAATACCTAACGGCCCCGCCTGTCATACAGGCCATGTTAGTTGTTTCTTTAATCGGGTTGATTAAAAAATAGGAGGAATTGAGATGCAAGATTTAGAAGGGTTATACAAATTAGTTTTGGAAAGAAAAAACAATCCCAAAAAAGGTTCATATACAGATTACCTGTTTACGAAAGGTTTGGATAAAATACTAAAAAAGGTCGGTGAAGAGTCAACAGAAGTTGTAGTAGCTTCAAAAAATCCAGATAGGAATGAATTAATCTACGAAACAGCTGACTTATTGTATCATTTGATGGTATTACTTGTTGAACAAGGAGTTTCATATGATGAGATAAAAAAGGAACTTGCCGAAAGAGAAGGCTTAATGAGTAAGACAAAAGATCGTCCCGAAATTAAAGATTTATAATTCAGAAAGAGGTTTTCTGCATGAAAAAGCAAATTCAGGCAATTCAAAGTTATACTCCAGAAGAACCGCTTAGTGAAGTAAAAAAAAGATATGGGATAAAGAAACTAGTTAGGTTGTCGGCAAATGAGAATCCTTATGGTACATCTAAGCAGGTAAAAGAAGCAATTTTGAAATGGAATTTTGAAGAAGAAAACCGTTATCCCGACGGCTATGCACTAGAATTAAGAACAGCAGTGGCGCAAAAGTTAAAAGTCGATGCTAAGAGGCTCGTTTTTGGCGTCGGTCTCGATGAAATAATTGCTATGTTTTCTCGAATTTTTCTTGAGGCGGAGGATGAAGTTTTAGTGACTAACCCGACATTCTCTGAATATGCACTTCATGCTGAGATCGAAGATGCCAAAGTCATACAAATTGACTGCAATGAGCAAAACGGGAAATATGATTTTAATGGCTTTCTGAAAAAAATTACTTCAAAAACAAAAATCATCTGGATATGTAATCCTAATAATCCAACTGGAACTTATGAAGAAGTTAGCGATATAAAAAATTTTGTTGAGAAAGTTCCGCGGTCAGTTCTCGTTCTGATTGATGAAGCTTATATTGACTATGCTACTGATAGTGAAGAGTCAAGTGCTTTAAAATTAGTTGAAGAGTTTGAAAATGTTGCTGTTTTAAGGACTTTTTCTAAAGTATATGGGCTTGCAAATTATCGTGTAGGCTATGCTTTTGTTTCAGAAAAAGTTGCTTCTTACATGGAAGCAGCACGGTTACCTTATAATTTAAGTTCGATTGCGCAAATAGCTGCGCTTGCAGGGCTAAAAGACCAACATTTTATTGCTGAATCAATTGAGAAAAATAAAAGGGAACGAATTAAATGGGAAAGTTTTCTAATTGACAATAAAATTAAGTTCTACCATAGTCAAGCTAATTTTGTTTTCTTTAGGTGTCCGAATGCGACAGCGCTAGCTGACAAATTATTGACGAATGGTTATCAAGTGCGGCGTGGTTTGCGGCCTGATTGGTTAAGAGTGACAATTGGTGAGGCGGAAGATAATTTGAACATTCAAAAAATTATGCTGTTAGAAAAAAGTAAGTGAACTGGATATTATTAATGCGCTTATCTCAGTTTATTTGATACAATGGAGATGGAGTTTCAGTTTCTATTTCAGATGGGGTGAGAGGTATGGCAGATAAGATCCGTTATGGTATTATAGGAGCGACGTCACAGGCAGCAAAATTTGCTAGAGCGCTAAGTTTAAGTTCTAGTAGTGAGCTCGTTGGAATTGCTGATGCTGATCAGACGTTGAGTAAAAAGTTTGCAACTGAGATGGTTGTTCCAAAGGCTTATGAGGACTACAGTCAATTGTGCCGGTCAGTTGGAATTGATATCGTTTATATTCCGGTTAAAAATAAGGAACGCTATGATTGTGCCAAAATGGCTTTAGAAAATGGAAAAAATGTTCTTTTAGAGCGGCCGTTTACACGGCACAAAGTGGGAGCAAGCGAACTTTTCCATTTAGCGGCTAAAAAGAAATTATTTATAATGGAAGCTCAGAGTGCTTTGTTTTTACCGATTATGCAAAAGGTTAAGAAAATGCTCGAAGATGGTGTCATTGGTGAAGTAAAATTTGTTGATGTTAAAGAAAAACATGCGATTGATGATAGAAGTGAGTGGTTCTCTAAGCTTGCGGCCGGTGGTGGGGCCTTCTTCAATGGAGGATCAAATCTGTTAGGTGTTATTCAATTCTTACTAAATGATTCAATAAAAGAATGGTCCGGTTTTGAATATAATCAAGTCGGGGAGGCCGACACAAGATGTGCCATATCTTTAAAGTGCGGAGATGTTTTGGTCAATAGTTTAATAACGACTGACTTTGACATAGAAAGTAAGTTGGTTATTTACGGAACAAAAGGCAAAATAAAAATACCCAATTACTGGGAAGGATCTGCTGCAGTTTTAGAGAACAAATTAGGTACAAAAAGATTTGTTCTTGAGAATCAGGAAAATGAGCTAATATATGAAATTGATCATGTTGCAAAATGCTTGACATCGGGGGTCATGGTTAGTCCAATTGCCACACCTGAGCTGACTATGCAAACAATGAACATAATTCAAAGTTTGTACCAAAAATGGTATGGAGACCCACTGAATTAATAAAACATTTTTTGCTCAAATAAAAAAGAGTGCAATAAATTTAGCCAAATTAGAAAGTAAGCCACTTTAACTTCTAAGTTGGCTTTTTGTGTTTTAAGCTAAGTTAGGTGCAGCTATTCTAGGATCTGTTTTTTAATTTTAGTTGGCAAAATATTTTTTGTGTTGAATACATAGCAGATATGTTCTGGATTTAATTATGATCAATTCGCGAATATGAGAAGAAGCTTGACTATTGGAAATATATTAATCCACATAAAAAAGAAGCTATGTCAAAAGAATAGGTTTTGACGTAGCTTCCTGTAAAAAATAAATATTTATAGAAAAATAGCTTTAAACAATGCTACAGCGCAAATGCCGGCCAAGAGTGGGGCGACCACAGGGACCCAGCTATAGTCCCATTGGGATGACCCCTTGTGCTTTAATGGCAAAATCTGATGCAGCAGGCGTGGGCCAAGATCTCGAGCCGGATTCAAAGCAGGACCCGTCGGACCACCAAAGGACGCAACAATAACCATTACAAGTAAGCCGATGCCAATGAAACCGGATAGTTGGTTTCCTTTGGCAAAAGTTGGTGAATTGGTAATACCCAGAGCACCAAAGACCAATGTGAAGGTTCCAAAAAATTCATTAATGAATCCGTTGAGTTTCCCTTTAGTAGCATCTGTGGTAGAGAATGTTCCTAAGACACGATTCGTATCAGCCGTTAAGTCATAATGCGGTTTAAAACATGCGAAAACGACTAATTGACCTATGATAGCTCCTAATAACTGTACAACTATGTATGGAATAACTTCTTTCCAAGGAAAAAGCCCAGAGACAGCCAAGCCGACTGTAAAAGCTGGATTGATATGATTCCCTGAGATACTTCCAAACATTAATGCTGGAATCATAACAGCAAATCCATAACCGACAGAAATGACAATCCAACCGCTATTACTACCCTTGGTACGTTCTAAATCGACGGTTGCGACTGAACCATTACCTAAAATGATCATGATTGCTGTTCCAAAAAATTCAGCCGCTAATCGTGTTGCCAGTGAATACTCCATGATAACCTCCTTAAAAATAATACTTTCTAATCTTATCATAAATTAATCCAAAGTAAATATTAGTAAACGCTTAATTTTAGATGTTATAGTTGGTTTTTGATAAAAAATACCATAAAATGTAAATAGTGGCCGAAGGAGGTTAATAATGTGATAGCAAAACCAGTTGAGCATATGTTAAATGAACGCCAAGATCATTTTCTGATTCCAGCAGAAATTGTCGCAAATGTTCAGGAAACTAATCACTTGGATCATGCATTCTTAGTTTTGACGAAGGTCCGTTATTCGAAGATCCCAGTTTTAGATAATGAACAGCATTTCAAGGGATTGCTGTCTTTGCCGATGATCACTGAAACAATGTTAGGTATGAATGGAATTGATGCAACCAAATTAAGCCGAAAAACTGTTCGTGACGTCATGGAAAAGGATGCGCCAACTATTACTTTGCCTTACAATTTTGAGGAAATATTGCATATGCTGGTTAACCAGCCGTTTTTGATTGTGGTTAATGAAGAAGGTATTTTCACAGGAATTGTGACCAGACGTGAGGTAATGAAGAGCTTTAATTATGTTGCACATGATCTTGACAAGGATTATAATATTTCAGAAAAAGACGAAAATAAAATAATTGATGGTGGAAGTACACCAAAAATTGATTAATTATAGGAGGGATTTTTGTGGCAAAATTGGATGCAAATGATATTATACGGACTATTGCAGAATCACAAAAAGAAACACCGGTTAAGGTTTATATTAAGGGAGAGTTAGATAGTATAGTAGTTCCTGATGCTGTTGATGCGTATCTAGAAAAAAAATCTGGTGTTATATTTGGTGATTGGAAAGTAATTGAGCCAATCTTGAAAAACAATTCTAAAATTACTGGTTATCATATTGAAAATGATGGGCGTAATACGGGTGTTCCATTATTGGACAAGAAAAGTTTCAATGCACGTATCGAACCTGGTGCTATTATTCGCGATCAAGTTGAAATTGGTGATAATGCGGTCATCATGATGGGCGCAGTTATCAATATCGGAGCTGAAATAGGTGCCAATTCAATGATCGATATGGGTGCTGTTTTAGGTGGACGTGCAATCGTTGGGGAAAATTGTCATATTGGTGCTGGTACTGTTTTGGCAGGTGTTGTTGAACCGCCTTCTGCTCAACCAGTTGTGGTTGAAGATGGCGTTTTGATAGGTGCCAATGCAGTTGTTTTAGAGGGAGTGCGTATTGGAAAAGGGGCAGTTGTCGGAGCTGGATCAGTTGTCACAAAAGATGTAGCACCGAATACGGTCGTTGTCGGAATGCCAGCTAAAAAAATTAAGAATGTTTCCGATGTTGCTGCTGGAAAAACAGAAATTGTTGATGAATTACGTAGAATATAAACGATAGGTTTTGTATAAGTACTCGAAAATAATTATGTTTTCGAGTATTTTTTTTTTAGGATGTGGTTTAATATAAAGAATGAAAATATTTTAGAATGGGATTTGATGACATGGTGCTTAATGAAAAAAAATTAATCGAAATTAGAAGAGAATTACATAAAATTCCAGAAATTGGCATGCAAGAATTTAAAACCCAAGCCAAATTACTTGAAATTATAAAAGAATTACCACAGACATATCTGAAAATAAAAACCTGGGAAACCGCTATTTTAGTAAAAGTTTCAGGAAAACATGCAGGCTATACTATTGGGTATCGGACTGATATCGACGGTTTACCAGTGGATGAGCAGACAAGATTGCCTTTTTCATCTGAAAATTCTGGAAGAATGCATGCTTGCGGACATGATATTCATATGACTGTCGCGCTTGGTATTTTAAGTTTTTTTGCTGATAATCAGCCGTTGGTTGATATGACGTTTATTTTTCAACCAGCTGAAGAAAATGCAAGCGGCGGTAAACAATTGTATGAAAGCGGAGTTTTAAATGATTGGATGCCAGATGAAATATATGCTTTCCATGATAATCCACAACTTCCAATGGGGGCAATAGGTTGCCGTCAGGGCACCTTATTTGCCGGAACTTGTGAAATTCATGCGCGTTTTATTGGCGAGAGTGGTCATGCTGCTTTTCCACAATTTGCTAATGATATGGTCGTTGCTGGATCGCAGTTTGTAAATCAAGTTCAGACGATTGTTAGTCGAAATGTTGATCCAATTCAAGCAGGCGTGGTCACATTAGGACATTTCGAGGCAGGAAAGACTGGAAATGTTATTGCAGGCAGTGCACAAATTGATGGAACGATTCGGGCATTAACACAAGATATGAATGCCATGATACAGAAACGTGTTCGCAAAATAGCTGAGGGTGTTGCAGCAACCTACGAGTGTCAGTTGGAGCTTGATTTGCATCAGGGAGGTTATTATCCTGTTGAAAACAATCCACAAACAACGGCTGCTTTCATAAAGTACATGAAAAACTCTGAAAATGTTAACTTTATTGAAACAAAGCCTGCGATGACAGGGGAAGACTTTGGTTTTTTGTTGTCGAAGATTCCGGGAACAATGTTCTGGCTTGGCGTTGAAAGTAAATATTCACTTCATTCTGAATTTTTCGCTCCAAGGGAAGGTGCAATTATCAAGGGCGTTGAAGCAATGACTGGTTTTTTGCAGATCAGACAAAATGAAGTGGAACAAAAAAGTAAATAAGGGCAGTTTTAAGAGTAGGCTTATTAAAAAAGAATGCCATGCTCACGCGCACTTACACTTCTTTTTTTACTTTCCAATAGGACCAATTCTGAATTAGATTGAGAAAATTGACTTTGGAAGATTTAAATAACGTAAATGGCAGATTGAGAATCTAATTTTTTTAAAGTAAATAAAAATGGTTAAATCTAAAAATTGCACGGAACTTTTTAAAGTTCGGTGCAATTTTTAATAATTAAGTTTTTTTTCTATAATCAACTACTGGTAAGATTGATGGGAGAACTATTGATTTTGAAACCGGCTTTTGTAAGTTCTTCCAGATAAGCAGCCAGAAAAGTTCGCTGAATTTCATATTGAGCACCGTTTTTGGTGTAAATAATGATTCGTAAAGACAGTGAACCGTTGCCATTGTCCACAGTTCCAAGTAATGCAGGTTTTTTCGTTATGTCTGGAAAATGAGGCGTTAAACGTGCATTAACCTTTTTTATAATCAGTGACATCGCCTTAATATCTTCCGTTGGATCGAAATAAATATCAATCATTGCTCGCATATCGTTGCGTGATAAATTACTGACAATTGTAATGTTGCGATTAGGCACAAAATGCAATGTACCATCGTAACCGATAATTTGCGTAGTACGCAATCCGATTGCGTGGATAGTTCCTTCTATTTGGCCAATTTTGACATCATCACCAACATCAAATTGTTGTTCCAGAAGAATAAAGAAGCCAGTAACGACATCAGTTACAAATCCTTGAGCACCTAAGCCCAATGCAACACTCATAATACCGGCACCAGCAATTAGCGTACCAACTGGAATTCCTAAAACAGACAGGATGGCATAGAAATAGAAAAACAAAACAGAGTAATGAAAAATATTCAGAGATAAAGTATAGATTGTATTTATACGATTCACTGTTAAATGTTCATTTTTGAGAGTGGTCTTGAAGCTTCGATAAATGATCCTTTTTCCGATCCAATTAACCACAATAAAAAAAATTGAAAGTAGAATCAGTGAGAGAAAAAGAGTTACGATTTTACTAATTATCTGATTCCAATTAATACTAGAAAAATAACTGGCTAAAAAGTTTGTTTGACGGCTGACTTGATGGGAAACATCAGCAGTCAGTGATGAATTATTTGCGTCTAGAAAAAAATATCGCATATGACAGCTCTCCTTTAACTATCTCTATAATATCAAAAAAAAAGGATTAAGACAGAAAAGGGTAAAAAAATAATATGCTGAGAGCTAATTTGTCTTTTAATTGAAGTTTTAGAGTGTCAATGCTATTCTAAGGATAAGTAGTCGAAAAGAGGAGGCTTTTATATGACACTATCTTTGGGACAACTAGCGGGTTTGATAGCTGCATTAGCATTCTTGTTACTTGTCGTTTTTATGTGTGTTGTTTTGATCAAAGTTGCGAAAACAATGGGAGAGGTAAATCAAAGCGTTAAGACGTTACGTGACGATGCTGATGCGATTTCGAAGGAAGTTGAGGCCATCCTTGCTAAATCAAATGTGTTATTGGATGATGTTAACGGGAAGTCGAAAAAAATAGACCCGCTTTTCCAAACGGTAGCAGATCTCAGCGAAAGTGTCTCCGATCTGAATAGTGCAAGTCGAAATTTAGTGGGAAACTTTTCATATTCGTCGAAAAATGTTGGCAAAGCAACACTCGCTGTTGGGTTTCTAAAACGTATTTATAACATGAGACACAAAAAAAGCAAAAAATAAAAATGAGTTTAAGGGGATGGTCTGATGGGAAAGAAGACAGCATTAGCTGTTACTTTGGCAACAGGGGCTGCGGCATACGTAGCGACTAGGTATTTGCTTAAAAGTGAACATCGAGAAAAGGCTTTGGATAAATTCAACGATTTAACTGACAATGGACGTGAAGCAGCATTAAGATATTATCATTACGCTAAAGAATATTTTGAAAATGAAAATGAATTTCGTGATGATTTAGAGAGCTTAAAACAAAAAGTTTCTGAAAAAGCCAAAGATTTGAAAAGTAATGAGAATGTAAATAAAGCATTTGATTCTTTAAAGGAAGCTACGTCAGATTTGAAGCAGCAGTTTGAGAAGGAGAAAGTTGAGTATGATGACTTGGCTCCTGAAACAGACATTGTCATTGATGGACGTTCTGCTTTCGGACAGGCAAAACGAGCTGCAGAATCTGAAGAGAAACAGACTGAGGTTTTCTATCCCAAAGAAGGACAATAAATATTTATGCCCAGTTTCTTTGTTAGTAAGGTAAGAGCCAGAGGTGCATATAAATTCGGATGTGTGATTATCGATGGCGGATTACAAGCCTGATCTGATGATTTAATGATGGTCGAGATGTGATCAGATGTAGAAAATTAAGTTTTAGAACTTCTTAGTATAAAATTCAAAATTAAATTTAAGGGACTTTGACAATTTTTTTGTCAAAGTCCCTTAAGTTTTTAATTTAATATCTTGAATTTAACGAATAGGAATAATGTTGAGTTCTTTAGAGGTATGTGTGAATGGTGCACAACTGTTATCGGTAATGTGGACACAATCTTCTATTCTGACCCCTGCAACACCTGGAATATAAATTCCAGGTTCAATGGAAAAACACATCCCTGGTTGTAATTCCATTTTGTTACCCTCCATAATTGAGGGAAATTCATGCTCACTTTGTCCCATGCCATGTCCTAAGCGATGGATAAAGTAGTCACCATAACCAGCTTTGACAATAATATCGCGTGCTATTTTATCTAGATCCTCAGCCACTATGCCGGGTTTGGCAGCGGCTTGGGCTGTTAATTGCGCCTCAAGACAGACTTTATAGATATCTTGGATTTTCGTACTAACTTTGCCAAAAGCAACAGTCCGACTAGCATCTGAGATGTATCCTTGGTAGATGACACCTAGATCAAACAGAACGAGTGCGTTTGATTTAATTTTATCTGGTTTTGGAAATCCATGAGGTTCGGCCGCATTTGTGCCACTTTGGACTATTGTATCAAAACTGGTATGTGTAATACCTTTTCTTTTCAGAGCATACTCGATTTCAGCAACTACATCTTGTTCTGTACGACTTTTCTGGAGGGCATCAAATCCAATTTTAAAAGCAAAGTCCGCCCATTTACCTGCTATTTCAAGTTTTTTAATTTCAGCTGGCGTTTTGATCAGCTGTTCATTCTGGATAAAAGGTGTAAGATCTCCACCAAATGTAGCTTGAGGAAATAGTTTTCTTAGTATTTCATAGCGAATAACATTTAAGTTTCCCTTTTCAATTGCCCACTTCTGGGGGTCATCAATTCTTGCGCGGATTTTATCCGCAATAATTGCAAAGGGATCTTCATGATCTAAATAACCATAAACTGGATAAATCCAACCGGTGTCTTTAATTGCTTCAACTTCTAGAGCTGGTGCAAATAAGAATGGATCTTTGTCTGGAAAAACTAAAAGTGCTAAGACACGCTCTACAGGATCACTTGAGAACCCAGTAAAATATTGAATGTTCTTAGGATTGCTGATATAGCCAACTTGATAATTATTATCAGCCAACCATTTTTGTACAGATTCAATGTGTGACATATAATCGCTCCCTTAATTTAATACCTAAATTATAGCATAGCGGCGAAGTATCGGACTTACATAAAATGAAAAGAGTGTGAAAAGAAGGACTTCAACCTATGAAACGCTTGCATTTAGTCTCTTTTTTTGCTAAATTAGGTAACGTCAATGAAAATGAATGAAAATCAGAAAGGGTCAATCATGGAAAAACAAACAATTACGATTTATGATGTTGCACGCGAGGCAGCAGTTTCAATGGCTACTGTTTCAAGGGTTGTAAATGGCAACCCAAATGTTAAACCAGCAACGCGCAAAAAAGTTCTTGAGGTGATAGACCGATTGGATTACCGGCCTAATGCTGTTGCACGTGGACTTGCAAGCAAGAAAACTACTACTGTAGGGGTTATTATTCCTGATGTTACAAATGTATATTTTTCATCGCTTGCACGTGGAATTGATGATGTTGCAACAATGTACAAGTATAATATCATTCTTGCTAATTCAGATGGAAATGCACAAAAAGAAATACAGGTTTTAAATACACTTTTGGCAAAACAAGTAGATGGTATCATCTACATGGGAAATAAAATCAGCGATGAGCTTCGAACACAATTTGAACGCAGCAAGACACCAATTATTCTAGCTGGCTCGGTCGATGATCAGGAAAAGATGGGCAGTGTTCATATTGACTATGTTGCTGCTGTTGAGGAAGCAATTTCCGATTTAATCAATCATGGAAATAAAAAGATAGCCTTTATTTCTGGTCCGTTAAATGAACCTATTAATAGTGAATATCGTTTAAAAGGATACAAAAATATACTTGCAAAGAACGGAATTGAATTTAGCCCCGATTTGGTTTTTGAAACGGATTATAGTTATCATGCTGGGGAAATCCTATGGCCTGCTATTGTATCAGCTGGTGCAACCGCCGCGTTTGTGGGGGATGATGAATTAGCAGCTGGTGTCTTGAATGGTGCACAAGATGCAGGTGTGGAAGTTCCAAATGATTTTGAGGTTATTACAAGCAATAATTCTAAGATAACGGAAATCGTTCGCCCTAAGCTTTCGTCAATAACGCAACCTCTGTATGATATTGGGGCAGTGTCAATGCGCTTTTTAACTAAGTTAATGAACAAAGAAGACGTAACGGAAAAGACAGTTGAATTACCATATGGGTATATTAAGCGTTCTTCAACAAAATAGACTATTTTTTAATTTGTTTAGATTTTAAAAATCTCTTCAGCTTAGAACATTCAATATTGGACAATGTTACTGTCGCCTTTTTCAAAAAGAGACAGTACATTTTTGTTAGGTAATTAAAATTATATTATGCCTTTTCTGCATAGCCTTTTATTAAGAAGAATGATTTTGAGGTGTTTCTTGATGCGGATTAATAAACCAAGTGCAAATACCTATCTTTTGCTTGCACTGTTGATTATGATTATTTTGTTTGTTAGTTCTTCAATGACATATCAGCAGCAGACATCGGTGCCTTTTTTGGAAAAGTATTTTGCAAATAAACCATTTGATCAATTTTTGAGTCGCTTTTCTTTTAAATATGCTAACGAGATAATAAGCATCAACAAAATAGGTTATTTCAAGTTTGTTGAGTTTTTTATTAGAAAGGGTGCTCATTTTACGATTTACATGGGACTAGGAGCCTTTTTAGCAGCTGGGTTGAAACCAAGGCTCAAAAGTATTTTTTTAACGATTATCATCAGCTCGCTTTCTGCGATCGGATATGCGGCTCTTGATGAGTTCCATCAAATGCTCACTGGCGGTAGAACTCCGCTATTTCAAGATGTTGTTTTAGATGGGGTCGGTGCACTGTTCGGGGTGTGTTGTGTAGTTCTTTTTTCTTTAAAGGGCAAAAAAGGACGTTAGTTTTTATAAGTTGTTGCGTTAACTATAATGATTTGATACTATGAAAGTTGACTGTAACGTCAATTTTCAAGAAATTATCGGAAAGAGGTATTAGAAATGTCAGGACATTCTAAATGGAATAACATCCAAGGCCGCAAAAATGCCCAAGATGCAAAACGTGGAAAAGTTTTCCAAAAATTATCACGAGAGATCTATATGGCTGCAAAAAGTGGTGGTCCTGATCCGGATTCTAACCCACAACTTCGTTTAATGATTGATAAAGCACGTGCGGCAAATATGCCAAAAGATAACATTAAGCGTGCTGTTGATAAGTCTACTGGAGCTGATGGTGCAAACTATGAAGAAATCACATACGAAGGCTATGGCCCAGGTGGCGTTGCAGTGATGGTCCATGCGTTGACAGACAACCGTAATCGTACTGCGTCAGCAGTTCGGGCAGATTTCACGCGTAATGGTGGCAATTTAGGCGAATCTGGTTCGGTTAGTTTTATGTTTGATCGCCAGGGATATATTGCGATCGCACGTGAGGGCCTTGATGTAGATGAGGATCAGATGTTTGAAGATGTTATAAATGCTGGTGCAGAGGATTTGCAGACTTCGGATGATGTTTTTGAAATCTATACGGATCCTAAGGATTTTGCAGCAGTCCGTGATCAACTACAAAAAAAATATGACCTTGATACAGCAGAACTGACCATGATTCCCCAAAATTATGTGACTGTTCCTGAAAATAAGGTGGAGCAATTTGAAAAGATGATTGATCGTTTGGAAGATGAAGATGATGTTTCAGCTGTTTATCACGCAGGTGAGCTTCCAGAGGAATAGTTTTTAAACCAAGATGTTATTTTTAGATTTGCAATGAATAAAAGAGCAGGACAATTAAGTTTGTTCGAGCTCTTATTTTTTGGTTTTTTTAATAAACGCTAAAATAATTGAGCATATATTATTTTTGTGATACGGTTAGAAAAAAGAGAAAGAAGGAAAGAAGGCATATGCAAGTAAGAAAGAATGTTGTTATTTTGGGAAGTATTAATGTTGATATTATATTAAAACTTACACGTCTTCCAAAACCTGGAGAGACTATGAAAATACAAGGGCTCGAAACAGCAGGTGGCGGTAAAGGAGCTAATCAGGCAATTGCAGCTGCGCGCAGCAATGCTAATGTGCATTTTATTGGACGCGTTGGTGATGATCAATATGGGAAAATGATGTGTGAATTAATGCAGAAGAATGGAATTGATATTGAGCATATAAAGGCAGATAAAGATAATCCTACGGGACAAGCATATATCCTACTTCAAGATTCGGGGGAAAATAGTATATTAGTTAACAGTGGCGCGAATGCCTCTATTCAAGAAGAAGATGTTGAAAATGCACGTCATTTGATTGAAAGTGCAGATGTTGTTGTGGCACAGTTTGAAGTTCCTATTAACAGAATAATTGAGGCTTTTAAAATTGCACAAGCAGCAGGCGTTTCAACAATTCTAAATCCTGCGCCAGCAACAAAGGTATCGGATAAACTTTTAGAATTGACAGATTTAATAACCCCGAATGAAGTTGAAGCAGAGATGTTAACAGGCATCCACGTAGATAGTTTGAAAGCCCAGCGCAAGTCAGCCAATAAACTGCAATCAAAGGGGGCTAGGAACGTTATTCTTACTTTGGGAAGTGAAGGAGCCTACTATTTAACTGAAGATAATCAAGAAGAAGCTGTTTCAGCTCTTAAAGTTAAAGCAATTGACACAACCGGTGCGGGAGATACTTTTATTGGGTGTTTAGCGGCAAAACTTAGTCCAAATTTTGATAATATAGCTCAAGCTGTACATTATGCAAATAAAGCTTCATCATTAACTGTTCAAAAAATAGGAGCAATTCCTTCAATTCCAGCAGAAAAAGAAGTTCTTAAAAGGTAGCTTGTTCATTTTTATATATTAAATATTGAAGATTAATTATTCTTTTGTAAGAATATAACACTTAGTTAGCAATTTCAAAATATTTTTGTTCTCAAAAAATTAAAACCAAAACCAGTTAGAAAATGACTAAAATTATTTTCTAACTGGTTTTTGTGTACAGAAAATTAAGTTTGAGACAGATTATGTACTCCTGTTAATGCGGAACATAATTTTAAGGATAGTTGATTTTTTATGGAGATAACCTTGTTAAATAATTTGCGTATTTATTTGACAAAGGGGGAATTAAGATATGTTTAAAGATCAAGTGAATAAAGTATTGCAAACTGCGATAAGAAAAAGAGCGAGTGATATTTATTTTTTGCCGCGAGAAGACCATTACAGTATTAAGATGAATGTTGTTGGAACAGTTGAAACAATCTCTTGTATTCCGAGTTCGTATGGCTTACAGATAATAAATTACTTGAAATTCAAAGCAGACATGGCCTTGAGTGAGCATCGAAGGCCTCAAATTGGTGCATTTTTATTAAAAGATAGTCAAACAAAAAAGGTTTTTGGTCGCTTCTCCAGTCTTGGTGACTTTTTAGGGCGTGAATCACTGGTTGTGCGCTTGATTTATCAAGAAAAGGATGCAAATGAAAAATTCTTTTTTCCTAGTCAACTCAAAAAGTTAGAAAACCTAAGCCAAAAAAAGGGATTAATACTTTTTTCCGGACCAGTTGGTTCAGGCAAAACTTCGACAATGTATCATTTGGTTCGTTCTTTAACAGATGTCCAAGTAATGTGTATTGAAGATCCTGTTGAAATATATGAACCCAATTTTTTGCAAATTCAGGTGAATGAAAAAGCTAATATGTCATACGCAGAACTTGTTAAAGCCTCTTTGCGTCACCGTCCAGATGTTTTCATAATTGGCGAGATACGTGATGCGGAAACAGCTCAAATAGTTGTAACTGCAGCCTTAAGCGGTCATTTGGTTTTGAGTACGGTACATGCTCAAAGTACACTTGGAGTTGTCAGACGTTTACTGGATTTTGGTGTTTCAAAAGCAGATTTGGAACAAACATTGCAATTAATAATGTATCAACGATTAATTCCAACTACCGTAGGAAATGTTAAGGCATTGTTTGAGCAGTTGAGTGTTGAGAAATTGCCTTGGGAAAAATTAGAAAACGGTGGCATGACTGGAATGTCAGTAGGATGGAGGGAATCTCTTGAAAAATGTGTTCAAAAAAATTGGATTTCAGAAGAAACATATAAAAAATATAGTGAAGGTTAGAAAAAATCGATTAAGTGAACGGAAACAAGCTTTATTTTTTCAGTCCTTAGCTGATTTATTAAATGCTGGTTTTTCTCTTCGACAAGCTTTTGAAGATATTATGATCTTTTTTCCAGAAAATAAAGATCTTTTGGACTACGTTCATGTTGAATTGGCAGAGGGGAAAATGTTGAGCACTGCCTTTAAGCCATATGTTAGACAAAATGTTTTTAATCAAATTTATATTGCTGAAAAGCATGGGAAATTAAGTGATAGCATAAAGCAGCTTGGTAAGAATCTTGAACAAAAAGCTAGGCAGATGGATAAATTAAAAGCTGTTTTACTGTATCCAATAATATTGTTAATAATGCTTGGAGGGTTGATGGTTGCAATCAAGTTTTGGTTGAGACCTGAGCTAGATAAATTTCAGGAAATCCAGGTTTTAAACACCGCTTTATGGCAAGCGCAGCTATATCCATTCATTGTGGGTAGCGTCCTGTTAATAACAGGTGTTTTTGGCTTCAAGCTAGTATATCGTCTAACTAAACAACCGATATTATCTCGCCAAGAATGGTATTGTCATATTCCTTTTCTAGGCGCTGCTTATCGTCAGTATTGTTATTACTATATTACATTTAATTTTGGATTACTTTTAAAAAGCGGTCTTGAAATACGTGAAATCTGTCTTTTTCTCGAAGAATTTGATGAAAAGTCATTGCTTGCAAACTTTGGAAAGGAATTGAAAAAAAACTTACTAGGCGGCAATGAATTAACTTATTTTGTTTCAAAATATACTTTTATTCCGCCAGAATTGAATCTCTTCTTAGGCAAGGGGAACACTATTGATGAATTAAGTTCTGAGTTACTACTTTTTTCGGAATTAGCATACGAAAAGCTGATAAGACAAATTGATAGGATGATCAACTGTGTTCAGCCAATATTATTTTTGGTCATAGCTATCGTCATCATTTCGATATATTTGAGCATGTTAATGCCGATGTATAACAATTTAGGGGGAATATATAAATGAAGGATGATCGGTTTGCGTTAAAGGAAAGATGTGCAGGATTTACTCTAATTGAAATGGCGGTGGTAATGTTTATAATAAGTCTGCTTATTTTGATAATTCTTCCTAACATCGGTAAACAACGTGATAATGCACGTGGCATTGGTAATCAAGCTTTGGGTGATGTTGTACAAACACAAGCAGATCTTTATCGAAACGAAACAGATAAAGAAAATATTTCACTTGAGGATTTAAAAAACAGCGGATATTTAAATGAGAAACAATATAGTGAAGCAAAAAAAGCAAAAATAGAAGTTCAGGCAGAAAATGAGGAATAAGCAGTCCGCTTTTTCATTAGCTGAAATATTAGTCGTGTTGGCTTTAAGTGCCTTCACGTTATTGCTGACAGTAAGCCCATTAGAAAATTCTATTAACGGATTGCAAGAGAAAATATTTTGGCAGTCTTTTAAACAAACTTGGACAAACGAGATAATTTCTTCATCAAAGTTTAAAAAAGTGCACACAATTGCATTTAAAAACAATAAAATTGTTTTTAGTGAAAAAAATAATAGAAAAGTTATGGTTAGGCTACCTAAAACAATGTCTATTAGGAGATATGAGTCGATAAGTGTTAATGATACTGGCAGTATAAGTGGAAGAACTATTATTGTTGATTCAACACTGCAGGATAAGCCATATTATATTATGATTCAGCTTGGCTGGGGGAAATACCATGTTACACATTAAACAAGTAGAAGGCTTTTTATTGGCCGAAGCAACAATAGGATTAGTGCTTATCAGCACTGCAATTATCTTATTCTGTGAAAATGAACGCTATCTTGCTCAAAATAGGAATAAGGCAGTAGAACAATATAAAGCAACAGAGGAGTTAGTCAATATGAGTAAAAAAATATTGATTACTAGTGAAGAGCAGGTGTTTTCAAAAAATGAGACAAGACCTTTTCAAGATAAAATATCTGTTAAAAGTCGGTATGGAACATTTGAAGTTAAAGTTAAATAAAGTAAAAAAAGTTTCAGGATTTACGTTGATTGAGAGCATAAGTGCTCTTTTAATAAGTGCATTGGCATTTAGTGTTTTGGCAGTAGCAATAAAAAGTTCAAATACTGTGGTGAAGCAAACAAGGACTAGTGATGATTTTGAATGGGTTCAGTTTGTTGATCTGATAAGTTCAGATAATTTATCGTTAGAATACGTGACTGGGAAAAATTTAATCAGATTTTATAGTCCAACCAAAAATAAAATTTATCGCTTGTTTTATAAGGATAATCTAATCAGAATGACAGGGGTCGAATTAGGATATATTCCTCTGCTGTATGATGTTCACAGCTTTACGACAAAATATGAAAATTCAACTCTAACAATTATGGTTAAGATGAAGGGTCGGGACTATATTTGCCATATTGTTATGCCAAAAAGGAAGATGGACAATTGAAGAAAACGAAAGGACATTTATTATATTCTGGAATAATGGGAATATTTTTGATGGGGATCATCTTTGGTGCACAAACTCTATATTATCATGAACAGTTGCTAGGTTATCAGAACTTGAAAGATTATAATATAGCTCGAACAATGCGAAATTTAGCTTTAGCTAATAGAATCAGCAACAATGAAGTTATGTGGTTTAATCAAGGAAGTGTCACAAAAAAAGCTGGGCGTTTCATAATAAAAATGAATAACAGAAAAGCAATCGAGTTAAAGACGCTGCCAAAATATGATTTTGAAGAGGGAAAGCACAAGTAACAAGACTTGAAATAACGCAGAAGAATCGTTAAACTAAGACAAGTAATTTAATACTTGGGGTGTGCTAATTGACATTGGAAAAGATAGAACAATTTTATAAAAAATTTGAACAAGCGGTTGAGCTCCTTCAAAAAGATTTGGCTGTTTCCTATTTAGACGCAATAATCGAAACAGGAGATAATCTTGCAGAAGGTGGGGAACTATTAATAGAAGATGGGAAACCCTCGTTAAAGGTCAGAGATCAGTTAGCAGAGCTGTATAAACAGATGGTGGCTCTTTCTATGACATCTGAAGAGTTGCGACAAGTTATTCAGTTTGCTCTTGTAAAAGCTAACCAATTTGATAAAATACAAGCCAATCATCAAATGACACCTGATACGATTGGCTTTCTGGTAGGTTATATCTTGGAAAAGTTTCTTACTAAAAATGCGAGTTATAAAATTCTTGATATTACCGTGGGAACTGGGAATTTATTGAGTACGGTGTATCAAAGGATGAAAGTAAACGGATATAAAGATATAAAACTTTATGGTGTAGATAATGATGATACATTGCTATCGATTGCGAGTATGAGTGCACGTTTACAAAAAATTCCAGCTGAACTTTTTCATCAGGATGCAATAGACAACTTGATAACACCTAAAGTTGATGTTGTCGTAAGTGATTTGCCTGTTGGGTACTATCCAGTAGATAAAAAGGTTGTTAATTTCAAGACTCATTCTGATAAGGGACATTCATATGTTCATCATTTACTCATTGAGCAAGCATTGTTGCAGCTTGTTCCAGGTGGTTATGGACTATTTTTAGTCCCACGCGGTTTATTTGAAACGAAAGAAACACAAGGGCTGTTGCGTGTGATTAAGAATCAGGCTTATTTTCAAGGAATGTTGAATTTACCAGAAGATCTTTTCTTGAATAAAAAGAATGAAAAGGCACTTTTATTGCTTCAAAAGCATGGTGGCGAGGGAAACCAAGTAAAACAAGTTCTTATTGGTGACTTTCCACCATTGAAAGACAAAAAGGAGTTTGCTCATTTTCTTAAAAATATTGATGATTGGGCCAAGGAAAATTTAGATTAGTTATTGGAGAGAGAAGAGAATGATTAAAGTTTTAGCAGTGAATGCAGGTAGTTCTACACTAAAATGGAAGTTATTTGAAATGCCTGGAGCAGATGTTATTGCAAAAGGGCAAATTGAGCGCATTGGTTTTCAAAATGCACGCTTGTCAATTGTGACGAAAACAAATAAATTTTGTGAAGAATTAGTAATAAAAAATCATCAGCAGGCAGTTGACAAACTTTTAGTAATCCTGACAGAATATCAAGTAGTTGATAGGTTAGATGAAATAAAAGGAGTAGGGCATAGATTTGTTAACGGGGCGGACTGCTTTGCGAGTTCGGTAATTATTGATGATGATGTTCTAGAGAAGATGGAGAGTCTGATTGAATTTGCCCCACTGCATAATCCAGCCAATATTATGGCAATCAAAGCTTTCAGGAGAGAATTACCGCAAGCTCTAAGTGTAGCGGTTTTCGATACGGGATTCCACCAAACGATTCCAGAAGAAAACACAGTATATGCCATACCATATGAATATTATCAAAAGTTTCATGTACAGAAGTTCGGTGCACATGGAATAAGCTACCGTTATGTACTGCAACGTTTCTTAAAAGTTGCTGGTTACAAACGCGCGAAAACAAATATTATTATTTTGCATCTTGGTTCTGGTGCTTCTATATGTGCTATTCGTAGTGGCAAGTCTTTTGACACAAGTATGGGTTTTTCACCTGTCTCCGGAATAGCTATGCAAACACGGTCAGGCGATGTTGACCCATCAATGTTAATTTATCTTGAAAACAAGTTGGGTGTTGACTCTAAAGAAGTACTTAAGATGCTAAACAATAAGTCAGGTATTTTAGGCATTTCAGGTGTGTCTTCAGATATGCGAGAAATCATGGAGATTCGCAAGGATAACGAGCGTGCTGATCTTGCACTTAGAATTTTTGTTAATCGTATCGTAAAATATATTGGCGCATATGCTGCTGAGCTAGAAAAAGTCGATGCATTGGTCTTTACAGGAGGAATTGGAGAAAATATTCCGTATGTTAGAAAGCTTATCTGTGATAAGCTAAAAATTTTCGGTATAAAAATCGACGACAATTTGAATGAGGTTAAGGCCAAGGAAACTAGAATAAGCGCACCTGATTCAAAGTCGGATATTTGGACAATTCCAACAAATGAAGAGCTGATGATTGCCGAAGATGTTGAAAAATTATACAGTGAAATAAGAGCAACTAAAGCGTTACATTAGTTATACCATTGAAAAAATTGAATGTTTCATTTGAATTAGCATCAAAATCAAAGTTCAATACTAGCTGAATTATCGAAATTACGTTGAAAGTCGAAGGCAGGAATGTCTCGGCTTTTTTGTTGTGATCAGAAAATGGAATAGGAGTCTTTTTTGAAAAAGCGAGTAAGAAAACCGAATTGCTTTTTTGATTAAGATGAATATAAATCATTGTACAATGAACTTGTTGAATTTTACTTCAATTAATAATTAGTTTACACTATTAATTGTGTTTATAAATTAATGGACAAATTGTTAGAGATATTCATTAGATATTAGTTAGGAGTTTTTTTATGGCTGCAAAGCAAGAATTTTCAAGAGAGTTAAAAAGTCGGCATGTTCAATTGATCGCTTTAGGTGGGACTATTGGAACAGGGCTTTTCCTAGGAGCTGGTAAATCTATTCACCTAGCGGGGCCCTCAATTGTGTTAGCATATCTTATTACAGGAACTATTTGTTTTTTGTTGATGCGAGCGATGGGAGAACTGCTGCTTTCTGATCTTAAGAAAAATTCTTTTATTGATTTTATTCGTACATATATGGGGGAAAATATAGGCTTTGTGACAGGGTGGACATACTGGATCTGTTGGATCACCATTGCAATGGCGGACGTGACAGCAACTGGATTGTACGTACGATATTGGTTCCCTAATGTCCCACAATGGCTTCCTGGTCTGATTGTCGTGGCCATTTTATTGGTATTGAATTTGATTACAGTTGGATTATTTGGTGAAACCGAGTTCTGGTTTGCCCTGATTAAGATTGTTGCTATCGTAGCATTGATTTTTGTTGGGATTTTACTTGTTATAATAGGATTTAAAACACCACTAGGCGAAGCAAGTTTAGGAAACCTGTTTAATTACGGAGGAATTTTTCCAAAAGGATTGAAGGGTTTCTTGTTATCGTTTCAAATGGTTACATTTGGTTTTATTGGGATTGAGTTGATAGGTGTGACGGCTTCTGAAGCGGAAAATCCGACAAAGGTTATTCCGAAAGCAATAAATGAGATCCCGACGCGTGTCATTATTTTTTATGTCGGTTCCTTACTGGCATTAATGAGTATTTATCCTTGGAAGAATATCTCTGCGACACAAAGCCCTTTTGTACAGGTCTTCGAAAATATTGGGATCACGGCTGCAGCTGGGATTATTAATTTTGTTGTCTTGACGGCGGCGGCTTCTGCATGTAACAGTTCTCTTTTTAGCACGGGTAGAATGCTATTTTCTTTAAATTACAAGAATAAAAATCATTTTGCTAAGTGGCTTAGTAAACTATCCCGGCGTCAAGTGCCAGCTAATGGGATAATCTTCTCAGCAATTGTAATTACACTTGCTGTTTTAGCTAATTTTGTCATTCCAAATGCAGCATTGTTTTCTTTCATCTCCAGTGTGGCAACGACATGCTTTTTGTTTATCTGGGGAATGATTATAATTGCGCATTTAAAGTTTAGAAAACAGCAGCAAAAAATTCAGAATGAGATTCGTCAAAGTAAGTTTAGGATGCCATTCTTTCCTTGGGGAGACTACTTGGTCTTGGGCTTTTTATTTTTTGTTGCAGGTGTGATGTGTTTGGATAAGACAACGTTAGCAGCATTGATTGCATCAATAGTATGGTTAGGTTTTTTGTTCTTAATAAAGTTTGTTGCACGGCGAATATAGTAGTTCTAAACAGATGGTGAGTTGATTTATTTAAACTTAGCATCTTTTTTTGTAGAATATTTAGTTGTAAGATTAAACTGGAGTTTGTGTTCCATAAAAAAATGGAGATGTTTAAAAATGCTTTTTTTTACAGCGGATACACATTTTTTTGATGAAAAACTAGCACATAATATGCATTTTGCACAGAGAGACTTTTTGAACGCAGCAGAGATGAACCGGGAGATTATTGATCACTGGAATAATGTTGTTTCTTCAAATGATGTTGTCTATCTTTTAGGGGATGTGGGGATGGTGGATTCTAATCGTGCAGGCTTTATTAAACTTTCATCCATACTAAACGAATTGAATGGACAAATAAATATTGTTAAGGGAAATCATGATACAAGAGATTTTTTTAAATTTTTACAGAAAAATAACTACCAACTTAGCAATGGGAAAAGTAAATTTGTTTTACATGACGTAGGATGTATCATAAAGTTCGATCATTATCAATTCTTCTTGACGCATTATCCGCTAATGCTAGGAATTTCTAAGAATAGCATCAATCTTCATGGACATGTGCACCATTATAGTCTTAATAGTTCTTATAATATCAATGTTGGAGTTGACACACCAGAAAGCGGGTATTTGAACAGAAAGGTTTATTTTGGTGAGCCCTTTAGCAGTGTTGACATTCTTAAAATGGTGGAAAAAAAGAAGAGTGTTTTCGAAAACAAATAAAAGAAAGAGGCAGTTTTGACGATGAGTGAAAGAATTACAATTCTGCATACTAATGATATACATTCACATTTTGAAAATTGGCCGAAAATAAGACGGTATCTTATCGGAACACGTAAACGGTTGATCAAAAAAGGTGAAGCGGTTATAACAGTTGATCTAGGTGATGCTATGGACAGAGTTCATCCATTGAGTGAGGCAACTAACGGTAAAATAAATATCGAACTTATGAATACTGTTGGATATGACGCAGCCACAGTTGGAAATAATGAAGGAATTGGTAATTCACATGAGCAATTAAATGCAATGTATGAACGAGCTGATTTTCCTATTATTTTAGATAACCTTGTTAATGGACGTACGCGAAGGCCACCACGATGGGCACATCTGAGCAGAGTTATTACGACAGATAAAGGGACTAAAATTGGACTTCTAGCTTGTACGGCGCCTTTTAGTGCAACTTATCGGATGAATGATTGGGCCCCTATGGAAGTTGATGAAGTATTACCGAGTTTACTAAAGAAAGTACGCCCACAAGTTGATGTGCTAGTATTGATGTCCCATTTAGGAATAGATGTAGATCGCGCGATTGCGAGAAAATATCCTGAATTTGACGTTATTTTGGGAAGTCACACACACCATTTATTAGAACACGGCGAAGAAGTTGATCAGACACTTCTTTGCGCAGCGGGTAAATGGGGGAGGTATATCGGACAAGTAACCTTAAATGTAGCTAACCATAAATTGCTTGAAAAAAAAGCGGAGGTTGTAGAAACGGCTTTATTGCCTGAAAGCTCAGGTGATGCCATCGAAATAGAGCAATATCAAAAAAAAGGTGAGGCATTATTGAGAAAAAAGAAAGTTGCGGTTTTACCAAAGGACTATCCAGGTTCTTGGGTAAAAAGATCTCCCTTAATGAATGTTAGCCTAAAAGCAATTCAATTTGTTACTCAAACAGAGGCCTCGATTCTAAATGGCGGTTTGTTTTTGGATGATCTGCATCAAGGAGTCTTAACACGTTACGACTTGCACCATATTCTTCCACACCCTATGCGAATAGTCAAAGTAAGGTTGAATGGTTATAATTTGTGGCGTTTGATTAGAGAAATGGAAAAAAATCGTAATCACCTACGTAATTCAGTTGTCAAGGGAAATGGCTTTCGCGGTAAGGTATTTGGGGAACTTGTGTATGATGGTATAGAATTTGATCCACTAAGTAAAAGTGTTAGTTGGCATGGACAAGTATTGGATCCTGGTGCAGATTATGAAATTGCAACTGTTGATAACTTCATTTATTGTCCATTTTTTCCGACATTGGAAATTGTAGGGCATCCTAAGTATATAGGCGATCGTTTTTTAAGGGATGTCGTTGGGGATTACTTTGGTGCTAAATATCCTGTATAATTAGGTATCAACATTTTTTGAAGGAGAGTATCCATGAATAGTGAAAAAAAAGAACGCCGAGAGGCCCAGCTCGCGAAAAAAGCTGAAACGTTAAAAGCTTATGCGAGTGATATTCAGATGAAAAATTCAACGGAGCTAACTATTGATGGACATCCGTATTTACTTGTAAAAAACGTCCGCGAGGGTTTTCAAGTAGAAAAGTTAAAGGAACGTTTTAGTCAAATCCTGACTAAGTACGATTATATTGTTGGAGATTGGGGATATGATCAGCTTAGATTGCATGGCTTTTACGCGGACGATAGTGACAAGGGATTTCCGTCACAAAATATTGCACATTTGGATGATTATCTGTACGAATATTGCAATTTTGGTTGTGCATATTTTATATTGCATAATTTGGATGTTCAGAAGGTGAAGGTCTCTGGAAATAATAAGAAACGTAGCCGCAGACGGAGCTCAGCAAAACGTAATGAAAATAGTAAAAACCCCACTAAGAAAAATTTCAAAAAGGCTATTAAGAAAAGACATGCATTTACAGAAGAAAAAAGATTTGAAATTCATAAAAAGAAAGAAAAAAAACAGGATCTGAAAAGCAAACCAGTATATGCTAAAAGTTTAAAAAAAAGGCACTTTACGATCAGACAAAAAAGTAAAAATGAATAGATGAGGGAAAATAATGAAAAGTTATAAGGGATATTTAATTGATTTGGATGGTACGATGTATAGGGGAAAGGAAAAAATCCCTGCAGCTAAGCGCTTTATTGAAAGACTACAAGAAAAAAACATTCCATTCTTGTTTGTGACTAACAATAGTACACAAGAACCACAGGCTGTGGTCAATAATTTAGCGCATAACTTTGATATTCATGTCACAACGGATAATGTCTATACAACGGCTCTTGCAACCGCCGATTACTTGGCAAGTTTAGATAAAACTAAACGCTCCGTCTATGCAATAGGTGAATTTGGTTTGAAGAAAGCATTGTTTGATAATGGCTTTTACTTTGCAGAAAAAAAACCAGACTATGTTGTCGTTGGTCTAGATTATGATGTAACATATCATAAATTTGAGCTTGCAACCCTAGCAATCAAAGAGGGGGCCAAGTTTATCGGAACAAATGCGGATACTAATTTGCCTAATGAAAGGGGCTTAGTTCCAGGAGCTGGTTCAATAATTGCCTTAGTAGAATGTGCAACACAGCAAAAGGCGACTTATATTGGAAAACCCGAATCTATTATTATGAAAAAGGCCCTAAATAAATTAGGATTAGAAAAAGGCGATGTAATTATGGTTGGTGATAACTATATGACTGACATTGCAGCTGGAATCAATTTCGGAATTGATACGTTGTTGGTCTATACTGGTGTTTCAACGCCTGAACAGGTTAAAGAAAAAGAGACTAAGCCGACTCATGTAGTTGACTCTTTGGATGAGTGGACGCTAGGAAATGATTAAGAATCGTTTTTTATCAACGTTTGAATGGATGTGTCTTTTCTTGTGTTTAATTTCATTGAGCATAGTTTTGACAATTAGCTTTACTCCCTTGTACCAATTCTTTGTTATACATGATGATTTAGCTAGAAATGTCGGATTAACTAATAACCAGTTAATGAGGGAGTATTATCGTTTGTTGGCGTTTCTGAATTTTCCGTGGGTTAATAGGCTTAATCTCTCATTGGATATGTCATATAATGGACTGCATCATTTTTGGGACGTAAAAAGGCTTTTTCTGGTCAATCATCTCGTATTTTTTGGTACTTTGCCAATAAGTATTTTATTTTTGGTAAGAATGAAGAACGTAAAGCAGCTATGGCGTCTGATTTTTCCCTTCAAGATGGGAATGTCTCTCTTTGCTGTCGTGGCACTTATGATGGTATTACAGTTTAATACGTTTTTTGTGGACTTTCATCGGATTTTATTCAGAAATAATGACTGGCTTTTTGACCCTAATTTAGATCCAATTATCAACGCATTACCAGATACTTTTTTTATGGCTTGCTTTGGTGTGTTCTTTTTATTATTGGAAATCCTTATGGGAATCGGGATCATCTGTGGTCGTAAAGATCTATAATGTGGTTAAAACATTTTCAGATAAAAAGATTCAGGCAGTGAGTGAACAAACTCAACGTACCTGAATCTTTTTGTTATATTAAGTGGAGTCAAAAACATAATTTATTTAAGACCAAAATATCAATAAGGACATTTATTAATCAGTAATTTACTTTTTGGCAAAGTGTTTCTTTAAACCAGCGACAATAGCAGGTATCAATGAAACGATAATAATACCAATGATTATCAAGGAAAAGTGTTTTTTGACAATTGGGAAATTACCAAAATAATAGCCTGCACTACAACAAAGAATCATCCATGATGTTGCTCCTATGAAACTGTAGCGAATGAACTTGCGGTACTGTATACCGCTTCCACCTGCAACAAAAGGTGACATGGTTCGAATTATAGGCATAAAACGAGCTAATGAAATTGCCATTCCACCATGTTTTTCGAAGAAAGCTTCTGTTTTGTTTAAATCTTCTTTTTTGATGAAACGACCTAGAAAGGATTGGTCATTAATCGTTGAACCTATTTTTTGGCCGATGAAAAAATTCAAGGAATCACCTAGAAGTGGAGCTGCCCAGAACAAGATTACAAAAATCCAGATGTTCAAATGATATTCGGGATTCGCTGCAAGGGCGCATGCTGCAAAAAGTAATGAATCACCTGGTAGAAACGGTAGAATAACAGCACCAGTCTCGATAAAGATAATAAGAAACAAGATCAGGTAGGTCCAGTTTCCAAAAGTGTTTACGATTGTAACCAGATGGGCATCAATGTGCAAAATAAAATCAATTAGAAAACTCATAGGGTACTCCTTATTAATATACGCATCTTTTTTCAATATGCGCATCAATTTTTATTTTTTCTTTACTTAAGAAAGTGTTTCATTAGCTGAGTGCTATGCACTGCTTGTCGCATATTTGGGTAAATATATTGCATAGCACTGTTAACGGCGACAGGAGCTTCACCAAAACCTGTTGCAATTAAATTTGCGCGTCCGGGATAAGTTATAATGTCTCCTGCTGCGTAGACCCCTGGTATTGAAGTTTGCATATCACGTGAAACCTTCACTAGATTGTGTTCAGTTTCCAAATTCCAAGAATGGAGGATTTTATTATCTGAAATAAAACCATAGTTTACTAGCAAATAGTCTGCAATTATTTGCTGTCGTTCGTCACTCTTTACCTTTTTCAGAGTGATGGCAATTTTATCATCCTTGCGCTCTTCGATACCGTCAATCAAGTAAGGGGTGTCGAAAATAGTTTTTGTCTGCAGTAGTTTGTCAACATTTGCCTCAAGTGCTCGAAATTTATTTCTACGATGAACAATATGTAGTCCAGCAGTCTTTTTTTCGAGTTCTAAGGCCCAATCGATAGCTGAGTCTCCCCCGCCCGCAACGACAACATTTTTATCCGTAAACTCATTGGGATCCTGTACAAAATAGCGAAGTTGTTTTCCTTCAAAGCCGCAGGCCCCATCAACTGCAAGGCGGCGGGGTTGAAATGAGCCTATACCAGTAGTAATTATTATAGAGCGTGAATGCGTAGTTTTCTTAGAAGTTTTAATACAAAAACCGGTATCTGTTTTTTCAAATGAATTCACTGTTTCGTTTAGAAAAATGTCTGGTGAAAAAACTTTAATTTGCTCAATAAGATTATCAATAAGAGCAGATGCTTTTATTGAACTGAACCCTGGAATATCATAAATGTTTTTGGTGGGGAATAGGGCATTGGCTTGCCCTCCCAATTGATCAAGACTCTCAATAACTTGGACTTTTGCTTTATGCATTCTAGCGTATGTAGCGGTAAAAAGCCCAACAGGACCACCACCGATGATTGTTATATCGTAATCGTTCTGGCTTGACATCAAAATACTCCTTTCAATTGTTTACACTAGGCTACATTAGCATAATTGAGTGACAAAATAAATTAAATTGGCAAAATATTTACTTTTTAGATAGAATAAAGAATAAATATAAGAAATATAAAATAGGAGGAATTAATTTGACATTTCCACAAATGAATTTAGAGGATACAAGCAACCCAAAGGCAACTTTTAAAACAAATCTTGGTGACATCACAGTGGTGTTGTTTCCTGAAAAAGCGCCTAAAACAGTTGAAAATTTCTGTGCGTTGGCAAAAAAAGGATACTATGACTCCGGAATCTTTCATCGAATTATTTCAGACTTTATGATCCAAGGAGGGGACCCTACTGGAACAGGGATGGGTGGACAAAGTATCTGGGGAGAAGCATTTGAGGATGAGTTCTCTAATGATCTTTTCAATTTTAGAGGAGCCCTTTCAATGGCTAATGCTGGACCTAATACAAATGGAAGCCAATTTTTTATTGTTCAAAACAAGAATCTTCCTGCACAAATGGTGGAACAAATGAGGAAAGCTGGTTATCCAGAAGAAGTCGTTGAAATGTATAAAAAAGGTGGTACTCCATGGTTAGATCATCACCATACAGTTTTTGGACAAGTAATAAAGGGCTTGGTGACAATTGACAAGATTGCAGAGGTAAAAACCGATTCAAGTGATAAGCCAGTCAATGATGTTATTGTTGAAAAAATTGTGATTGAATAAGTTTAGCTTTATGTTTTGAGGAGAAAAAATGGAATACAGAATAGGAATGGTCGTTGAAGGCAGAGTCACGGGTATTCAGCCGTATGGTGCTTTTGTTACTTTGAAAGATAATACGCAAGGCTTGATTCATATTTCTGAATGCAGACATGGTTTTGTGGAGGACATTCATAAATATCTTAAGGTTAATCAAAAGGTTAAAGTTAGAATCATTGATATTGATGAGTATACTCAAAAAATAAGTTTATCATTGCGATGTTTGGAGAGATCCCTCGATAATAACTTAAGCAAGGTTGGAATAAAGGTTAGGTGTGAGCATAAGCATTATTGGACTAGTAGGCATGTCGATACTGGTTTTACACCTATTGAAGAGCGGTTAGATGCATGGATTGCGGAAACATTATCAGATATAGACAAATAGAATAAAAAAAAGCTTGACCATTAATGAATATGTTGGTAATATATTTCTTGTTGGTACGAACGGCGCGACAGAATTTTTGTTAGTTTTATGCGGTTTAGTAGTCAACTAATTACACAATTATATTTTTATTGATGGTCATTAATTTTATACATGAAAGAAATTGTTGACATCTCATAAATATTAAGGTATCATTTAGAAGTTGTGTTAAATTAAGTAGATCTTTGAAAACTGAACAAAGTTTCGACGAATCAAATGTGTAGGGTCTCCTA
>NZ_AYZD01000022.1 GCF_001436755.1 Liquorilactobacillus aquaticus DSM 21051 | reverse complement strand
AGATGGAATTGTAAGTATCACATTGTTTTCACGCCCAAATACAGGAGAAAAGTAATTTATGGACAATTAAGAAAAGATGTTGGACATATTCTTCGACGGTTGTGTGAATTGAAGGATGTTGAAATTATTGAGGCACATGCAATGCCAGATCATATACATATGCTAGTAAAAATACCGCCGAAGATGAGTATTTCTAGATTTATGGGATATTTGAAAGGGAGGAGCGCCGTTATAATTCATGAAAGACATGCCAATTTAAAATATAATTACGGCAATAGAAGTTTTTGGGCGCGTGGATATTATGTTAGCACGGTTGGGTTAAATCAAAGAATTATCCAGAAATACATTCGAGAACAAGAAGCGGAAGATCAGGTCAATGATAGCATTAGTAAACGGGAATATATTGATCCATTTAAAAAGTCAAAACGAGATTAGAATAATGCGGTAGCGGTTGGTAGT
>NZ_AYZD01000021.1 GCF_001436755.1 Liquorilactobacillus aquaticus DSM 21051 | reverse complement strand
CTTGTAGAGGTTGAACCACTATCTGATAATGAACCACTTGTGCTCAAACTTGATGAGGTTGAAGCACTATTTGATAACGAGCCACTTGTGCTCAAGCTTGATGAAGTCGAACCGCTATCTGATAAGGAGCCACTTGTGCTCAAACTTGATGAAGTCGAGGCACTATTTGATAACGAACCGCTTGTACTTAAACTTGATGAAGTTGAACCACTATTTGATAATGAGCCGCTTGTGCTCAAGCTTGATGAAGTTGAGGTACTATCTGATAAGGAGCCACTCGTGCTTAAGCTTGCAGAAGTCGAGGCACTATTTGATAACGAGCCACTTGTGCTCAAGCTTGATGAAGTTGACGCACTGTTCGACAATGA
>NZ_AYZD01000002.1 GCF_001436755.1 Liquorilactobacillus aquaticus DSM 21051 | reverse complement strand
ATAGCTAATCAACATAAAACAGTTTACTATAATGCCAACGGTCAAATGCAGTATGGTCAACAACACATTAATGGACACTGGTACCTGTTCGACAACAACACTGGAGCAATGAAGACCGGCTTGCAGTATATAGCTAATCAACATAAGACAGTTTACTATAACGCTAACGGTCAAATGCAATATGGGCAACAACACATTAATGGGCACTGGTACTTGTTCGATAATAATACTGGAGCAATGAAGACCGGCTTGCAGTATATAGCCAACCAATATAAGACGGTTTACTATAATGCCAATGGTCAAATGCAGTACGGGTCTCAAAAAATTAATGGCAAAATGTACTATTTTAACACTGCCACTGGAGCACAGAAATAAGGAACAGCATTAATGTGTTTTGATATAAAACTCTTGACCTTATTCAAAAACATAATCTAGAAGTAATCACTTCATAAAAATGAACTCTCACAGAAATCATCTGAGAGTTCATTTTTTGCTAAAAAGGGTTCAAATATTGAGTGGCCGAAGAAAAAATATTCAGCACCTAAATTTAATGTATCAGTTAAAATTTACCGTAGAATGCAAAAAATGCGTTACACTCTAGGAAAGGGTCTTCCAATGACTAATAATGATTTTTTCTCTTTTTTTAAATGATAGGGAATATTGCTTAGCAAGATGGGAGTAATAGAAATGACTAAGAAAATGATCTTTGACGTCGATCAGATAAATGTTTCAAAAACAGCAGAGGAATTAATTGAGATTGGTAGAAAAAAGTATCAGGAGACACCGAGCGACAAATTAACGACTTACCGAGAGCTCAAAAGAGACGCTGTTAAGAGCATTAAGGCAGTTGAAATAGGAATGATTTCGGACCTGCTTCCGATGCGTCGAGAGCGAATGTTGAAAAATACGTTCTCATTTTATCGTGGGACAGCTGGATTGATGGATTTTGATTTAGCTGAACAGGTCCACAGCAACATTCCAGTTCTGCTGTGTGGGGATGCTCATATTGAAAACTATGGTTTTTATGCATCGCCGGAACGGCAGCTATTATTTGATCTCAATGATTTTGATGAAGCTCGAATTGGTAATTGGGATAGTGATTTACGTCGTTTACTGGTCAGCATTTATTTAGCTGGAAAAGAAAATGGGTTTAAAAATAAAAAACTGCGAAAGCTAACTCAAAAAGCAACAACAGCCTATCGGTCTGCTATTGCACATGTAGGATCAATGAAAATGATGGAACGTTTTTACCTTTCACCTAAAGTTCGATTGTTAGCTGAAATAGTTCATGAACAAAATGATGGTGATTTTGAAAAATCGTTGGCAGATATTATTGCAAAGGCAACCAAAAATGATCTAGGTAAGGTACTCAAGAAATTTACACTGCTCAATTCTAATGGAGAACGAGTTTTTATTGAAGATGCACCACGGTCTGTCCATGTTTCTAAGAAGCAGATCCAGAAATTTGCAGCCGCATTTAAAGACTACCGTGCAACAGTTCCTGAAAGGATCAAAGTTTTGCTGATGCATTACCGAATTACGGATGTGATTCGTCATAGTGTGGGAGTCGGTAGTTTTGGGTCCCGTTGTTATCTGGTGCTTTTGACCGCAAATGATGGTAGTCATTTAGTTCTTCAAGTTAAAGAGGCTTTACCCACAAGAGACTCCTTTATTCCGATAAAGTTGGATATTGATCTTCATCGTGAGATCGGTGAGGGAAACCGAATTATCAAGGCACAAAAAATAATGCAATCTGCCTCAGATCCTTTTTTGGGCAGCATGAATATTGATCAGCGCAGCTATTATGTGCGTCAATTTAGGGATATGAAGGGCTCATTTAATCTTGAAAAGATGAGTTGGCAAGGATATAAACTTTATGCGGAAGTTTGTGCACTGCTTCTGGCTTTTAGCCATTTTCATAGTCCAACTGCACCGATGATTCAGGGGTACCTTGAAGAGGCAGAAAACTTTGATGAGCTAATGGCCGATTGGACATTGAAATATGCTCGGCAAGTGAAAATTGACTATAAAAAATATAAAAAATATGTGGAGACAGAAAACTGAGCTGGCTTTCAAATAGTGACATTTATGATAAAGTTAAGAGAAGGGGTCTTGTTCTTTGAACTTATCACTTGAAGGAATGTTACTTTTTCTTACATTTACATTTCGGAATAGTAGCGTCTTGAGACTGAAAGTCGTATAATATCTTTATTCTAACAAAACAGAGGAGAAATCATGGCTGAATTGACACGTTTTTATAATATGTTCCAACCAACACATTATGACATTTTTTTGAATATTAATCGCGAAGAAAAGCAGTTTACCGGTAAGACAACGATCACGGGTGCTGCTAAAGAACAGTCGATATCTATCCACCAAAAGGATTTGAAGATTTTGTCTGTTCAGGTAGATGGGGAGGACAGGGCCTTTACTACTGATACTGAAACCGATGCACTTCAAATCAACTTGGCAAAAGCGGGTGATGTCAAGATAACGATCACCTATAAGGCGGAACTGACTGATACAATGATGGGAATCTATCCATCCTACTACACTGTTGATGGTGTTAAAAAGCAGATAATCGGGACACAATTTGAAACCAACTTTGCACGGCAGGCCTTCCCATGTATTGATGAGCCTGAAGCTAAAGCAACTTTTGATATTGCACTTAAATTTGACGAGCATCCCGGTGAGGTGACGTTAAGTAACATGCCCGAGCTGCGAGTTGAAGATGGAGTACACTACTTTGACACAACTGTTCGGATGTCAACTTACTTGATTGCGTTTGCTTTTGGCGAATTGCAAAGTAAACAGACAACAACTAAAAGCGGTGTAAAAATCGGGGTTTTTGCAACAAAGGCTCATCAAGCAAATGAACTTGATTTTGGACTTGATATTGCCAAGCGTTCGATTGAGTTTTATGAAGATTTTTATCAAACACCATATCCGCTGCCCCATTCTTGGCAGCTAGCTCTGCCTGATTTTTCCGCAGGTGCAATGGAGAACTGGGGCCTTGTAACCTACCGTGAAGCGTATCTGTTGCTTGACCCAGAGAATACAGCACTTGATATGAAGCAGCTTGTTGCAACTGTGATTGCGCACGAACTAGCTCATCAATGGTTTGGTGATTTAGTCACGATGAAGTGGTGGGATGATTTATGGTTGAACGAAAGTTTTGCCAATATGATGGAATATGTTGCAGTTGATGCGCTTGAACCGGATTGGCGTATCTGGGAAACCTTCCAAATCTCAGAAGTTCCGGCTGCACTGCAGCGTGATGCTACTGACGGTGTGCAATCTGTGCATGTTAATGTTGAAAACCCAGCAGAGATCGATGCTTTGTTTGATGGTGCGATCGTTTATGCAAAAGGCTCACGCATGTTGGTGATGGTCCGGGCCTTAATTGGCGATGATGCTTTGCGAGCTGGATTGAAAAATTATTTTGCCGCACATCAATTCGGAAACGCAACTGGGGCCGATCTATGGGCTGCTTTAGGTGACTCATCTGGTATTGATGTGGGTGCCATCATGAATTCATGGCTAGAACAACCCGGATATCCAGTGGTAACTGCCAGCGTGACTGATGGACAATTAGTATTAGAGCAGCAGCAATTCTTTATCGGTAAAGCTCAAGCAGCTGGGCGTCAATGGCAGATTCCTTTGAATAGTAATTATGAAACGGCACCAGCAATTATGGCTGATAAGAAGATTGTACTTGGAAATTATGCGGCTCTGCGCGAAAAAAATGGCGTACCTTTTAGAGTGAACATTGGTAATAATTCACACTTCATTGTTAAATATGACGAGACTTTGTTAACTGATATTCTGGATAATTCTGCTGCATTGGATCCTATTTCAAAATTACAGCTTTTACAAGACTTACGCTTGTTAGCAGAAGGAAAGTACGTATCTTACGTAACTGTTGCACCACTGCTTTTGAGTTTTGCAGATAGTCATTCAGCAGTTGTCAACACAGTACTTTATCAGGTTGCGGGCAATTTAAAGAAATTTGTGACACCTGATTCAGATGAAGAGAGAAATTTAAAAGCGTTTTTCAACAAGTTAAGCGCTGCACAAGTTGCGCGTTTGGGTTGGAAGGCAAAAAAGGGTGAATCCAATGATGATCAGTTGACCCGACCATATGTATTAGGTGCGGCTTTGTATGCCGAAAATGCCGACGCAATTGCAGCAGCACACAGTTTATTTGAATCTAACGTAGAACATCTTGTAGCTTTGCCAGCTGATATTCGAGTTTTTGTTTTGAGCAATGAAGTCAAACATTTCGGCAGTGGCACGCTGTTCAATAAATTGTTGGAGGCATATCGTCAGTCCTCAGATGCCAGCTATAAAGCAGATATAAGTTCAGCACTGTCAGGTACGCCCGATACAAGTTTGATTGCACGGTTAATTGAGAAATTTGAAGATGCTGATACAATCAAACCGCAGGATCTGCGTGCTTGGTTCCGCAGCGTTTTGGCCAACAAGGATGGTCAACAGGCAGCATGGGACTGGATTCGTGCTGACTGGAAGTGGCTGGAAAAGACTGTTGGTGGCGACATGGAATTTACAACGTATATTACAGTTATTGCCAGCATTTTCCGAACACCGGAGCGCTTGGCAGAGTTTAAAACCTTCTTCGAACCTAAGTTGGAAACTCCCGGTTTAACGCGTGAAATCAAGATGGATATCAACGTAATCGAAAGCCGTGTTGAACTCATCGAGCGTGAGAAGAATGCTGTGGATGCGGCCATCGCTTCAATCGTTGAATAACGTTTACCGTAAATATTTAAGGCATTTTAGTTGGATAAAATAAATATGTTTATGCAATTAGAAATGCAAGTATAATAAAAAGGCAGCTCAAATTTTGAGTTGCCTTTTTTGCTGTTTAGGAGATAAGCAAAAGTTGCTGAAGTGATAGATATTTATCAATCAACTTTTTCTAAAGATAGTATCTTTTCTAAATCAGTCAAGTGTGGCTTCTTTTTCAAGATATTACGATAATGATCCAAGTTTATGCGGGCATTCCATAGCAAAACACCTTGAAGGACATCATTATCATCGAAGTAGTAAATCACACTGCCATCTGAGTGCTGGAGACGCTCCGCATACATTCTTAGGCTAGAACTGACTGCCCCGAGCGCTTCCCATGAAACATCAAAGACCCAGCTGTAGAAATAAGGTGTGTGGTTATAGGAAGTTTCTTTCCCGGCCATATTTTGGCCAGCAGTATACCCGGATTTGACCGCATGGTTAACGTGACCAGCATTTTGACGACCAAGAATGGCATCTGAATATGAGATAATGTCACCGGCAGCCCAGATATCGGAAGCAGAGGTTTTCAAATTTTTGTCGACAATAACACCGAGTTTATCAGTTTTTAGATGCGCTTTTTCAGCCAGTTCGAGTTCAATTTTGGCTCCTAAACCAAGGACTAATCCATCACCTTTGAGAACTGTGCCGTCATTTAGGAAAACTTTAACTTGGTCACCTTGTGTCTCATATTTTTCAGCGCGTTTGTTTGAATATATTTTAACACCGGCATCGATATACTTTTGCTGGTATTTTTTACTTAAGTAAATTGGAAACTTCTTATCGTAGAGACGCTCACCACTGATAACAAGAGAAACTTGGACATCATTTTGGACAAGGCCTGCTGCGATTTCATTGCCAATATAACCATTGCCGACAACGATAATGTGTTTATGTGCACTGCTAAAAGCACGAATTTTACGGTAATCATCTTTAGAACGTAACGCAACAACCAGATCACTGTCAGGACCAGCAAGCGTTTGAGGGGTACTGCCGGTCGCAAGCAGCAACTTATCATAACTGAACTGTATTCCATCGGCAGTAGTGACTAAGTGTTTAGTTGGATCAATTTGGGTCACTTGTGTTTTTAAAAAAAGAACAGCATTATTTTTTTCCTTCGTATGAAAGTTTGTATCGTCTTCTGTAAATTCAGGATCTACCCAAAGTTTCTTGCTCAGAGCAGGACGGGCATACGGCTCGTCAGAATCAGCAGAGACAATACCAAGCGAGCCCTTTGAATCGATAGAACGAATTCCAGCGGCAGCTTGGTCTGCCGCCATCCCGCCACCAATAAAAAGATAATTAAAATGTTTTATTTTTTCAGGCATAGAACAGTACCTTCTTCCATATTTTTAGTCAGTAATAAGATTTCCTTTTATAAAAAAGTTTCATCCCCAATTATAAGATAGCTTGACTAAAAATTTAAAAAATCTGCTTGTGAATGAGTAAATGTAGGCGTTTATTTCTAAAAAATAATGAAATAGTCTTCGGAAAGTTCGTTAAATTGCTCGCAAACATAATTTTATATCATTTTTTGAACTTTTTTGAGATATCCCCTTTAAAAAGAACAAATTTCGGCGATAATTCTAGGTAGGGGAAGTAATTTGTTGATCTTAGATTCAAGGTGAGTAAAGAAAGGGAATAAATGATGTTGGTTAGAAGAAAACACTATAAGATGTATAAAGCTGGGAAAACTTGGATTTTTGCCTCAATAATGGCATTCGTGGCAGCTGCTGGGATAGCAGCAAGCAACACGTATATTTCAGCGGATGATGTGTCCTCAAGAAATTCCGTGACAGTTTCAACTAGTAGAAGTGATGCTCAAAGTACATCGCAAAGAGAAGATATATCTGCAGATGCGGCGGAAAAAACTGCAGGTGTTAAGAATAATACAACAGATGCTGCAAGTACAACAAGCAGCACAGATGCACCTGCTAAGGCATCAAAAACTAGTGATAGTGCAAGTCGTGACGCTGCGACAACTTCAGTTCCAAATACAGTTGATAGCAGTATGAACACTGTTCAAAAGGCCGATCAGACCAATACGGTCAAAACAAGTAGTTCTCAAAAAGACAGCAGTGAGAAGAGTTCTGCAGCTCAAAATGCTTCTTCTGAGACGGCGGTTTCGCAATCTGCTTCAGTTGCTAAAACAGTAAAAGCTGCGGTTGCAGGGCAATCGACACAAAAGGCGGCAACGGATACTCAGGAACAGAAGAATGCAGATAAAATTGTTAATAACAATAGTGATAAAAAGGACACGGCAAATGTATATAAACAAGTTTATGTAAATGGTCATTGGTATTTGACTGACGTAGCAACAAATAAGTATTTAACTGGTTTTCAGAAGATTAAAGATCAGAATAAAACAGTCTATTATAGCAACAATGGTCAGATGCAATATGGCCAGCAGTACATCAGTAGCTACTGGTACTTGTTTGACAATAGGACCGGCGCAATGAAGACCGGTTTTCAGTATATCAATAATCAGCACAAAACGGTTTACTATAACGAAAATGGTCAGATGCAATACGGTCAGCAGCACCTTAATAAACATTGGTACTTATTTGATACTAACACTGGTTCAATGAGAACAAACTTTCAACGGATCGCTAATCAGAATAAGACAGTTTATTACAATGGCAGCGGTCAAATGCAGTACGGACAACAGTATCTTAATAAACATTGGTACTTGTTTGATGACAATACAGGGGCAATGAAGACCGGGTTCCAGTATATCGGCAATCAACATAAGACAGTGCATTACACTGATAACGGTCAAATGCAGTATGGTCAGCAGTACCTTAATAAACATTGGTACTTATTTGACAGTAATACCGGTGCAATGAAAACGAGTTTTCAGCGTATTGCTAATCAAAATAAGACAGTTTATTATAGCGGCAGCGGTCAGATGCAATATGGCCAGCAGCGTCTTAACGGTCATTGGTATTTATTCGACAGCAGCACAGGTGCAATGCAGCTTGGTTTCTGTTATATAATTAATCAGCGTAAAGTCGTTTACTATAATACCAGTGGTCAGATGCTTTATGGTTCGCAGGTGATTGACGGGGTCCATTATTACTTCAAGCTTGGAACTGGTGAGGTAACAAGTGGAAAGTCGTTGGCAGAGCGAGCGATTAAATGGTTTTATGAGCGCGAGGGGCGCATTACTTATTCAATGATGGGCTCGCGTAACGGTAATGACGGAACCGCCGACTGTTCAGGCTCTGTTACACAGGCTTTGTGGACTGCCGGATTAGGAACGCCAGCGGCTTCAGCACGAAGATGGGGTGGTTACAATACTGACAGTCTGCATAGTTATCTTACAAGCAATGGGTTTAAACTAGTGGCTGAGAATCACCCTATAAATGTTCAGCGTGGTGATGTGATCATATGGGGTAAGAAAGGGTCGAGCAGTGGCGGCGCTGGGCATACCGGAATCATTTCTTCACCAGGATATATGGGTTCGGCAAATACGACAGCTAAATTTATTTCGACCTGTTATTGGACTAATGGGCAGCGCAATACGGCTATTCAAGATTTGTCATATTATACCTACTGGCTGTACGACGATAAGCCTTATTATTACGTATACCGCCACGCATGATAGTGGACACAGATCAAACCAAAAATTGATTTCAAAAAAGCAACGATCCTTCGAAAAATGTCATATTTTCGAAGGATCGTTGCTTTTTATATCTATACATAAAGTGATGAAACAGAGCCCTTATTTATACAGTTTATTTAACCTTCTGCTGAGCCCAAGTGGCAGAATACTGTTTGCCAGCAGTTAGATCATACTGAATCAGCAGATAGTCATGTAGCAGCTCCTTTTGTTTCTTTGAGAGAGATTTCTTTTGAACGATTTTATTTGCTTGGGAAACAAAAATATTGTAACTATTGTTTTTTTCACCATCGAAAGAAGGATTAGTATTCATTGCAGGTAAGTCAGCGGAAACTTTAGTTAGCAAAGCATAATATGGTGAAACCTTATTATTGCCAGCTGCTAAAGACAAGGCAGGAAACTGATACGGACTGGCGATGTTTTGCTTTAACTTTGAAGCTTCTTGATTGCTGTAAATGAAGTAATCTGTTTGGTGCAGTTGCAAGCCATATTTGCTCATGCTGTCACCGGAATATAAACCGGGTAAATGATCACCATACCATACGAGCGTGACCGGTCGATTGATTTTATTGATCTTACGAATAAATGATCTCAAAGCCCAGTCAGTATAGTTGAGGCCTTGCGAATATGTCTGCAATTTTTGCTTATCTGCATCATTCACAGCTGAACCTGATATTTTGTATTTGCTGGAAGTATAAAAATCATTATATGGTTGATGGTTCTGCATGGTTGTTAATTGAATAAAAGTTGAACCTTTACGATATTTTCGAGCTTGTTTGATAGTTTCATTGTATGCAGAGCGATCTGAGATCATTGTGCTATTGTCTAGTTTTTGGGTGTAAGTTAATTTGTCTTTGCTGCCGACATAATAGAATTTTTGAAAACCAAATTTTTTAAAAACATTGATCCGGTTATAAAAAGTTGCAGTAAACGGGTGAATCGCAACTTTATTCTTAAAAAGATCAGTGAAAGCTGGCGCACTTTTCTGTTGGGGAACGATTTGGTAGTAAGGCAGGCTTAGAGTAGATGAAAGATTACTGTATGATAGTCCTGTCAGAGATTGCCATTCTAGGTTGGCAGTTCCTCCACCATAGCCGGTACTTAGCATCAGACCTGATGTTGTTTGTTTTTTTAAACTTGTCAGATAAGGAATGGGATTCGGAGTGACCTTCAAATTAGGAACACGATTGGGGTCACTGTAACTCTCGCTTAAAACGAAAATAACTGTTTGATTGTTTAAACTATTTTTGCGGGTTTTGTTGATTTTATGAGCTTCAGCACTGTACTTTTTGGTGATTTGTGCAATTTTACTTTTAGAATACCCAGATGGTTCAGGCATGATCGAAGGGCTTAAACCGCTGAAAAACTGAAGAACAGGTCCGTTAAGCTGTGCATTGCGTGTAGCATCCCATGCTATATTTTGGACTGAAAAGGCTCCTTGAATGATGGATGAGACAGAACTTTTATCACTGATGCCCAGTGAGAAAAACAAAATGATTCCTGAAAAAAGAAGTGTTAATAATCTTTTACGCCAACTGTGGAATCGGTTATGATAATTACGCTCAAACTTGAGCGTAATTAAAATGCTGGAGACTGTCAGGACTATGAGTAGGGCGATAATACCATAGAGCGCGAAATTGCCGATCATTTTTGCAAGTTCATCAATAGATGTGATCATTGAAAGATCGGCTGGAAGTATTGGCTCGTTACGCATTTTTATTTTTAAATATTCTGAAATAGAGATAAAGATCGAAATTCCAGTAGCGATGAACAAGGAATAAGTGTAGCGGTTAATCAAGGCATACAGTGCGATAAATAATGTTAAGAAAATGAGTACATTCAAAAGTATTTGATTTTGCGAAGTGAGCAAGGTTTGTTTGAGAAGATTGATTGTAAGTCGGTTCGTAGCGAGTTGAACGCTCCAAAATTGAATAATAGTTAAGACGGCACCCCAAATAAATGAAAAGATGAGACGCTTGTTGTTTTTGATCATTTTTTTAACGAATGGAGTGAAATTATAAACATCACTGAGCTGTTTCGGTGAAATTTTTTCTAATCGTCTGCTGATCAAAGAGAGGCGGGCGAGACGATTGAACAGCAGTGTGAGACAGATAACGATCAATAAAATGATACCGCTGCAAACTATTAATTCTTTAAGCCATGAAACTAAGCTGAGCTTATTAGCGATCATATAATTTGTTTTCAAGCGATAATTAAAAATGGGAAGTGAAGTAAAAATGACCGCAGTAAAAATCATCCACGAAGAATATGCGTGGTGCTTAATGGCAGAAGTTGTGATTGTGAAACTTTTTTTGAAGATGTTGAAAAGGCAGAGGCTGAGTATAAAAGGAATGACTGCATAGCTTGAAAAAAAACGGCTGTCAAGATTTCCAGGTGTCTGGCTGATCGGTGCGATTTTTAAGAATAAAACCAGCGCAAGAAGTGATAATAGGAACAGTCCAGCATATTTTAAATAATATTTTTTTGAATAAGAACGACTATCTGAGAAATAGTTTCCCAATATGAATAAAAAACCTGTCCAGACGAGACTGCTGGCGGAATTAATCCCCCAAAGTGGTTTGTTAAATATAAAAGGCATGGCAACAAAGAGCCACATTAAAAACAGCATAATTGAGTGCTTATTATTAGCGGAGAGCGAGTCAAGATAAGTGGAAATCCTGTATCCAAGAATGTACCAAACCAATAAAGAAGCCGCAAAGGGGAAATCATTATGACTAAGCGGGAAAAAAAGAAGCCATATATCGCGCGCGGCGAAACTCTTGAATAATAAAAGTGCTAGTAGAATACCGCTTATTCCGATCGAGAAGAAAAAGAAAACGATCTTGCCTAAATTTCTGATGGGGTGAGGATTTCTCCGAGCGAGCGCCCCCATATAGAGTGGAATCAAGTTAACCGCGGTACTGCTGAAAACAAAAAGAGACCAATACAAGAGGTAGCGATAAGGCTGTTCTCCAATAAGCGGCGGTGTTACTGCAGATGATAAGAGTTGGTAGATAATGAATAAGATTGTGATTGTAAACGGCATCATATTTTTGTAGGATCGAACGAGTTTCAGCATTAAGTCAAGCACTCCCTAACTTATGGTTAATTTAAATTATATATTCATTTATTCTAGCATATCATGCTTGCGACTTTGTAAGAAATGCTCACATTTAAGCATCATTTTATATTTAAGATTACACAGTGAAAATAATAGCATCTTCTGTTGATTGAGCCAAATTAATTCTTTTTAAAAAATTGATATAGTATACTTAAACAAAATGGTTAAAAAGTTACATAATTTTCTAATCAAACAGGCAGGAGACAAATAGATTGCCAAAAAATAAATATTGTGTAAAACTTAAATTATTATGATAGCGCATACATAATAAAAGGCCGAATTAATTTTAAAAGATGTTTTTGAACACTATAGGGGGGATTATTATGGATAAATCATACGTAATGGCAATTGACGAGGGGACAACAAGCACACGAGCAATTATTTTTGATCACGATGGTAAGAAGGTTGCCGATTCACAAAAAGAATTTACACAGTTTTTCCCGCATCCGGGTTGGGTAGAACATAATGCGAATGAAATTTGGAATGCAGTGTTGTCAACTGTTGCTTCAGCATTTATTGATTCTGGAATACATCCGAATCAAATAGAGGGGATCGGGATCACCAATCAGCGGGAAACGACTGTTGTGTGGGAAAAAAAGACTGGGCTCCCAATTTACAATGCGGTAGTTTGGCAGTCGCGCCAGACTAGTCCCTTAGCTGACAAGTTAAAGAGTGAAGGACAGGCAGAGATGATTCATCAAAAAACGGGACTGGTCGTTGATGCTTATTTTTCGGCAACTAAAGTAAGATGGATACTGGATCAAGTACCAGGAGCACAAGAAAGGGCCGAAAAGGGAGAATTGTTATTTGGAACGATTGATACATGGCTCGTTTGGAAACTAACGGGTGGGGATGTACACGTTACAGATTACACGAATGCATGCAGAACGATGTTGTTTAATATTCATGAGTTGGATTGGGATCAGGAAATTTTGGACCTCTTGAATATTCCACGAGTAATGCTGCCGGAAGTAAGAGAGAATTCAGAGGTATACGGTAAAACCAAGGAATACCATTTTTATGGAAGTTCAATCCCAATTGCTGGAATGGCTGGTGATCAGCAGGCCGCTTTGTTTGGTCAATTGGCATTAAAAAAAGGAATGGTAAAAAACACCTATGGCACAGGTTCGTTTATAGTGATGAATACAGGCTCCGACTTGACTCTCTCTCAAAATGATTTGCTGACAACGATTGGATATTCTATCAATGGGAAGGTTACGTACGCACTAGAAGGTTCGGTTTTCGTATCTGGATCTGCCATGCAGTGGCTGCGTGATAGTATGAAAATGCTGCATTCTGCACCAGAATCAGAAGAGGCCGCTCTTTCCTCTACAAGTCGTGATGAAGTTTACGTTGTTCCGGCTTTTACCGGATTAGGTGCGCCTTATTGGGACAGTGAAGCACGCGGTGCAGTTTTTGGATTAACTCGGGGAACAACACGCGAGGATTTTATCAAGGCTACTTTGCAAGCGTTATCCTATCAGACACGAGATGTTGTTGACACAATGAATAAGGATACTGGACTTAATATTCCAGCGCTTAGAGTTGATGGCGGTGCGGCCAACAATAATTATTTGATGCAATTTCAAGCGGATTTGTTAAACATTCCAATAGAAAGAGCTAAGAATCTTGAAACGACAGCATTAGGAGCCGCATTCTTAGCTGGGCTTGCTGTTGGTTTTTGGAAAAACACGGATGAACTTCAGCAAATCTTTGAAGTTGGTCGGAGTTTTGAACCTAAAATGGGCGAAAAAAAACGTGAGAATTTATATAAGGGTTGGAAAAATGCAGTCAAAGCAACACAAATGTTTAAGTTTAGACCGGAAGATGAAGATGATTAGGAAAGGAAGGAAGAACAAATGGAATTTTCTTATATGACACGTCAGGAAAATATCAAACGTCTGAAAGATGAAGGACTCGATTTATTAGTGATCGGTGGGGGAATAACTGGTGCAGGTGTTGCCGTTCAGGCTGTGGCATCCGGGATCAAGACTGGATTGATCGAGATGCAAGATTTTGCTGAAGGAACAAGCTCACGTTCAACTAAATTAGTCCATGGTGGACTACGTTATTTGAAGACATTTGACGTTGAGGTTGTCTCTGATACGGTTAAAGAACGAGCCGTTGTTCAAGGGATCGCGCCGCATATTCCAAGACCATTTCCAATGCTGTTGCCGATTTACGATGATCCATCGTCGACTTTTAATATGTTCAGTTTAAAAGTCGCTATGGATTTGTACGATCGGTTGGCCGGTGTTGATGGGACTAAGTATGCTAACTATACGATTGATAGAGAAGAAGTAGTTCAACGGGAGCCAAATATCAACCAAGAAAATCTATTAGGAGCAGGTGTCTATCTTGATTATGTGAATAATGATTCAAGACTGGTTATTGAGAATATAAAAGAGGCAAATGATTTAGGAGGAATAATCGCTAACCGAGTTAAAGCTGTTTCCGCAATTTATGATTCTGATGGAATTATCAATGGTGTGATAGCTGAAGATGGATTGACGAAAGAAAAATTTGAAATAAGGGCTAAATTGGTTATAAATACTACAGGTCCATGGGTAGATAAGGCTTTTGAACTTGATGAGAATAAAAGTAAGATTCCAGTTATGCGCCCAACTAAGGGGATCCATTTGGTAGTAGACGAGAAGCGCCTGTCAATTCCACAGCCCACCTATTTCGATTCTGGAATGGGTGATGGAAGAATGATCTTTGTTGTTCCGCGTGAAGGGAAAACTTATTTTGGAACTACGGATACTGATTATCATGGAGATTATAGACATCCTAGGGTAGAACGTGAAGATGTTGACTATTTATTGAAAGCGCTCAATAAACACTTCCCTAAAGCTGGGCTTAGTTTGAATGATATTGAAGCCAGCTGGGCTGGTTTGAGGCCTTTGATAGCTGGCAACAGCAGTTCTGATTATAATGGTGGAGGAGCCAATACAGGTAAAGTCTCTGAAGAAAGTTTTACGTACTTAATCGAAACGGTAGACTCGTTCAATGAGAATAAGGCAACACGGGAAGATGTTGAACAGGCGATCAGCCAATTGAAGACAGCACGAATGGAAACGAACCTGAAACCATCCCAAGTTTCACGCGGATCGTCCCTTGATGTAGGAGCAGACCGTTTGCTGACGTTGTCTGGGGGGAAAATAACAGATTATCGAAAAATGGCTGCTGGGGCGTTGAAGCTGATCAGGAAAATGCTTAAGGACTATTTTAACGTTGATTCCAAACAAATTGATTCCAAAAAATTGCAAGTCTCAGGTGGTCACTTTGACGCTACGAATGTTGAAGATACAATCGAATTTTACAAAACAATAACGATGGAAAAGGGAATTCCTGAAAAGCGAGCTCTTGATCTTGCTAATCGTTTTGGTTCAAATACGCCGCGTGTCATTTCATATGCTAAGAAGCTAAAAGCGGGAAATTCAACGCTTGATCTTGCCGAGCGACTTAGTCTGTACTATTCGATCCAAGAAGAAATGACACTTACACCTGTTGACTATCTTCTACGCCGTACTAATCACATTTTGTTTCATGCCGATAAGATTAACAACATAAGTGAAGCAATTGTTGGAGAAATGGCAAAAATTTTGGAGTGGTCAGATGAGCAAAAGGAAAAAATGTCTGAACAGTTGGATCAGGTAATTTCAGAAACGGAGTTGAATTATCTTAAGGAAAGCAAACAAAAACAATTGATAGGGTAGGTGAAAGAAATGAATAGCATTATAATTCAAGCACTAGGCGAGTTTATCGGAACCTTTGTTTTAGTTTTATTAGGAGATGGAGTTTGTGCTGGAGTCAATCTGGCCAAATCGAAGGCCAATAATGCCGGTTGGATAGCGATCTCGTTAGGTTGGGGTTTTGCTGTCACAATGGGAATCTATACGTCGGCATTCTTAGGACCAGCGCATCTTAATCCAGCAGTTACTATTGGAATGGCAATTGCAGGCAAATTCCCCTGGTCAGGCGTTTTAATATTTATTGTTGCACAAATGTTGGGAGCATTTTTGGGAGCTGTGCTGGTCTGGATCCATTATCTGCCGCACTGGAAAGCAACACAGGACAAAGAAATGATTTTAGGCACTTTTGCCACTGGTCCGGCGATCCGCAGTTATTTTGCAAATTTTATAAGCGAAGTTATTGGAACCTTTGTCCTGGTATTTTCCCTTTTGGCTTTTACGCGGGGACAGTTTACCGCAGGGTTAAATCCAGTTATTGTAGGTATTTTAATTATTGCAATTGGCCTTTCGCTAGGAGGAACAACAGGATATGCAATTAATCCTGCACGAGACTTAGGACCGCGGCTTGCTCATGCATTTCTACCGATTAAAAATAAAGGTACATCGGATTGGGAGTATAGTTGGGTACCAGTGTTAGGTCCAGTTGTTGGCGGCATTTTAGGAGCAGGTCTCTTTATAATACTTCCATAATTGGTGATGAAGATAATAGCGCAGTAGAGATGCAGCGGATAATTCAAAAATAAAGTTGATATAGAATAGAGCTTACAGAGTTGAGTATGGTCAATTCTGGAGGCTCTATTTGGCATTATATTTGGAATATAATCAAAAAGCAGGAGAGAAGAAAACTTTTTGTTATAGACAATGTGTATTTTAACTAAGCAAGTGAAATTGTTTTCAAACGTTTTATTTTGCTTAAATTGAGTTTATCAATCGATTATTTCCAGAACATACGAGTTAATACCCATGTATTAAGACAATTAATAATTAATACACCTTATTTATTATTATTGCTTCTATACGGTTGACATTATATCAAAAGTGTTTATCATTGTAATTGTGAAATGAATCACATTTACCGGTAATAATTCCACAATTATTGGAGGAATGATCATGGAGAAAATACTCGCTGTCAATTCAGGAAGCTCTACTCTTAAGATCCGGCTTTTCGAGATGCCTTCAGAAAAAAGCTTGGTCAGCATTTTATTTGACCCTATCAATACTGCTTATTGCAACATAACTTTTAAACAAGATAATTTTCAAAACAAACTTCATCTAGATACCGCTATCGATTATACTGAAGCAATTGAACTTGCACTCAAGTTATTGAAAAAATATCATGTAATTACTGATTTTTCTGAAATTCATGGTATCGGTCATCGGATTGTGGCTGGAGGTGAAAAGTTTACTTCGTCAACCGTGATTACAGATGATGTTTTACAAGATATTGAAGATTTAGCTGAATTTGCACCTTTACATAATCCAGCTAATGCTAAGGGAATTCGCGCGACAGAACGACTCCTGCCCCATGCGCGGCAAGTTGCTGTTTTCGATACTTCTTTTCACTCTTCAATGGAAAAAAAGAATTATTTATATGCTCTTCCATACGATTATTACCGGACTCTTGGGGTTCGTAAGTACGGAGCTCATGGGACCAGTCATCGTTATGTGGCGATGCAGGCGGCGAAACTTATTAAAAAACCGCTCAATTCCTTGAAGTTAATTTCTTTGCACCTTGGTGCGGGAGCATCCGTGACGGCTATTAAAAACGGAAAAAGTATTGATACATCAATGGGATTTTCGCCAGTTTCTGGTTTAATGATGGGAACTCGTACAGGTGATATTGATCCTTCGGCGCTCTTTTACTTAATGCATAAAGGAGCAATCAAAAATATTGACGATTGTCTCACTATTTTAAATAAAAAATCAGGTCTGCTGGGAGTTTCAGAGATAAGCAATGATATGCGTATCTTAGAGAAACAAGCAGATTCTAAGCAGCAAGCCAAATTGGCGATTGATATGTTTGTAAAGAAGATCGTTGATTATATCGGCGCTTATTGGTTGGAATTAGGCGGAGCTGATGCTCTGATATTTACAGGTGGCATTGGGGAAAAAGATGCAGCGATGCGTGCACGTATTGCTGCAAAATTGGCACCTTTGAATGTCTTCGCAGCATCGGATGGACAGCGAACACCTGACCATGAACTTGATTTTACAGGCAAAGGAAGCGCTGCTAAGTTATTAATGATTCCAACAAATGAAGAATTGATGATTGCACGGGATGTTTTTAGTTTAAGTTCAGCACATAGTAGTGACAAGGAACTCTCACTTTAATTGTCTTATATCCAATAACGAAGTGCGGTAGGCTGCTAAAACTAATATTACAAGATAGTACAAGAGGCTGGAACATTTTTGTTCCAGCCTCTTGGTGTATAAAAAATATTAACTTAATGTTTTATTTTTTTCAATTCTCTTAATGCTGTCTTCGAGTATCTTAAATTTTTTAGAAGATACCTATAACTTTCATCCATAAGGTTCCTACACCTAACCAGACAATCAAGTAGAAGATTCCGAGAATAGCATTTAAGGTCCACCAGTCTTTTTGAAGGACATAACCGGAAGAAAATAAAATTGGTGCGGGTCCATCACTGTAGTGTGTTGTTGAAGCAAATAGATTGCCGAAGAAACCAAGCATCAAGGCGCCAAGCAAGGGCGGCACTCCAGCTGCAATCGCTACCCCCAGCAAAGCAGTATACATTGCACTGACATGTGCGGTTGCGCTCGCAAAGAGGTAATGTGAATAGAAATAGAATAAAATCAGAACAACTAAGACAATCGGCCAGCTAAGCCCATGCAAGCTGTTTGAGATCGTTTTACTTAACCAAGGAATAAAGCCTAAAATGTTTAACTGATTGGCCATCATTACAAGGATAGAAAACCAGGTTAAAGTATTCCAAGCGCCTTTTTCTTGCAAAATATCGGACCAAGATAGAACTCCAGTCAACAGCAGAAGTGATAACGCAATGAATGCAGTCAAAGTCGCATCAATTTTAAAGGTTCCACCTAAAACCCAAAGGACAAGTGCAATGATGAAGATAACAGACATGAAACGCTCTGCTAAGGACATATGCCCCATTTCAGTTAACTGATCTTCAGCCCACTTTTTAGCATTAGGTGTTTCTTTGACTTCGGGCGGGTAAAGCTTATAGATCAAAAATGGAACTAAAATTAATGAGATAACTCCCGGAACAAGTGCGGCTAAAAACCAGCCCATCCATGAAATGTTAACATGAGCTGCCTTAGCTAGAGACTGTGCTAAGGGATTCCCAGCCATAGCTGTTAGAAACATTGCCGAAGTAATCGTATTTCCGTGAAATTCAGCAAATGTTAGGAAAGAACCAATTTTTCTTTCGGTTTTATCTTCAGGATTAGAACCAAATGACCGTGACAGTGAGTCAATAATTGGATACATAATCCCACCGGCTCTAGCAGTATTACTTGGAGTTGCTGGTGACAAGATCAAGTCAACCCCGATCAGTGAATAAGCGAGGCCAAGTGTTTTTTTGCCGAACAGTCTAACGAAGACGAGGGCAATTCTTTTCCCGAGCCCAGTTTTAATGAAACCGCGCGAGATGAAAAAGGCCATGGCGATCAGCCAAATACTATCATTTCCAAAACCAGCAACAGCGGTATCGATTTTGACTTCTCCAGTAATAACAGTGACCGTGAATCCTAGAATGGCAACTGCTCCGATCGGTAGAGGTTGTGTGATGCAGCCAATGATCGTGGCAACAAAGATTGCCAGCATGTGCCAGGCAACTATTGAAACACCAACAGGCTTAAAAGGTGTTAAAAACCAAATTACCAAGCCTACGACAAGAGGTAAGAGAAACTTTTTATAATTTATTTTTTCAATATTCAATTTTGTCACGCTCTCCTAATAATGCGGTATCCACTTGGTATCTTCAATAGCTCTGTCAACGTCGGTGATTGGTGTGCGGGTCAGACCTTGCTTAACAGCACTGTTTGCGACGGCCTTGGCAACGGTTGTTGAGAAGATATTCAACTTGGAGACAGGAGGTAAAACAGCAGCACCAGGTTTATTCGGATCAACTATTCCACCCAATGAGTGAGCTGCGGCTGAAATCATTTCATCGTTCAATAGGGTAGCCGTTGAAGCAATCACGCCAAGTCCTAGCCCAGGATAAACAAGAGCATTGTTAGCTTGCCCTATTTGATAGGTTACGCCATTGAATTCGACATCTTCAACAGGAATTCCTGTAGCAACTAAAGCTCGGCCATTTGACCATTTTAACAAGTCAGCAGCTTGGGCTTCTGCTAATTTAGTTGGATTGGACAATGGAAAAATAATCGGACGTTCAGTGTGTGCTGCCATTTCCTTAACAACGTTTTCTGTAAAAGCACCAGGTTGTGTTGAAGTACCGACTAAAATAGTTGGATGGATTGCTTTAACAGCCATTTCTAAAGTAGTTAAATTGTCCGCATTTTGAAATTCGCTGCGTGACCTTGCAAATGGCTTTTGTTCCGGTGTCAGAGTCGGGTCATCGTCAAACAATAAGCCTTGTTTATCAACCATATAGAAATGTTTTCGTGCTTCATCCGGTGTCAATCCTTGTTGTAAGAATTCATCATAAATACGTTTTGTGATACCTGCACCCGCTGTGCCAGCACCAAAACATAAGTAGGTTTGATCAGTCATCTTCTGTTTAGAGATGTTCATAGCGCCTAAAATACCTGCTAAAACGATAATTCCCGTACCTTGAATATCATCATTAAAGGTCGTGATTTTATCCTTGTATTTGTTGAGCAAGTTGGCGGCATTCCCACGCCCAAAATCTTCGAAGTGAAGGTAGAGATTAGGGAATAGGCTCTCGGCTGCATCGACAAAGCGATCAACGAAATCATAATATTTTGGTCCGGTAACGCGTTTGTGGTGATTGCCGAAGTATAATGGATCTTTTAAAAGTTTTTCGTTGTTTGTACCTGTATCCAAAACGACAGGCAAGACCTGACTAGGATCAATGCCAGCAGCTACGGTATAAACCATTAGTTTGCCGACAGCGATGTCAACCCCGTTTGTCCCCCAGTCACCGATGCCTAAAATTCCTTCCGCATCAGTAACAACAATCAGGCGAATTTTACGGTCGTTTGCGGCATTGCGTAGTGAATTCTTAATAGCATCTGGATCATCGATTGACAGAAAAGTTGCATTTTGCGGATCTACAAAAAGTTCGCTGTAGTTTTCAATCGTATCAGCAATCGTTGGATCATAAACGATCGGCATGAACTCAACAACATGCTGACTGAACATTTTGAAGAATAACACGCGATTTTCATTGAAAATCTCCATTAAAAATAATCTTTTTTCGAGATTTGAACTTTTGGCCTGAAATTGAGCATAAACGCGTTTTACTTGTTCATCTAAGGTTTGAACGTAAGGAGGGAGCAAGCCCTCTAAGCCTAGATCTTTACGTTCTTGAGCGGTAAAAGCAGTACCTTTGTTTTTGAATGGATCATTAATAATATTTAGTCCCAATAGTATTACTCCCTTTTTTAAAGTTGCCCTTATGATAAGCGAAGATTATTTTTATAGTCAAAATGTTGTATTATAATAAGTATTTATTATAATGAAATTTAAAATGTTGCTATATCAGTGTATATGGAGGGGCTAAATGAACACGCGGGATATTGAGTACTTTATAAGATTAACGGAAGTGAAAAACTTTTCAAAAGTTGCACAGGAATTCAAGGTTAGTCAGCCGAGTATTACCTTTGCACTTCAGAGACTGGAAAAAGAATTAGATGCAAAGCTGATCATCAGACATCGTGCACATAGCCAGCTGATTATTACTGATAGCGGCCAGCAACTGCTGCGACATGCTAGACGAATGCTCCGGCATTATCAGTTGATCAAGATGGAAATAACTGATATTAAACAAAAGAAATTGTCCCTAGGACTCCCACCGATTATTGAGAACAATTATTTTCCAGCGGTAGCACGCGTGCTCAAGGAAAAGAAGTTGCTAAATAAAATTAAGACAATGGAGTATGGTTCAATGCGTACACTTGAAGCGTTACGAAAGGGTGAGATAGATTTAGCACTTCTCGGGTCGATCGATTCATTAAGTGATGAAGATATTATTACGGAGGAATTTGATCGACAGAATTTCAGTATTTTTGTTTCACGAAAGCATGAACTTGCAGGGAGAACAAGTGTCTACTTCGCGGATTTAAAAAAGGAAGATTTTGTGCTGTTTAAAAATGGATTTGTGCATAATCAAGCTATTAATACTTTAGCGCAGAGAAATCATTTTAGACCACATGTCGTTTTCCGTTCGAATGGAACACACAGTCTTATGAACCTGATTGCAGATGGAGTTGGTATCGGTTTTTTAACATCTGTTATCACACCAATGAGGAACGATATTGTTAAAATTAATTTACTAGATAAAGATATGCCGCAATTTGTAACAAGTATTGCATATCGACATGCATATTTTTTTAATGATCTTCAACGTGATATTTTAAAAAATATTAGGAAAACTTTATTTAAAAAATAATAGTAACTGAGGAAACTCAAGAGCTTATGCTATAATATGATGATTAAACATCATGCCATTGAGCATTCTGATTTTAGTGCTGATGGTTGATTAGGAGGAAATTAATGCTTAAAGTTGACGCTCTTTATAAAAACTTTTCAGATAAGAAAGTTTTGAGAGGAATCAATTTCACTGTCCCAAGCGGACAAATTGCAGGTTTGGTGGGTAAAAATGGGGCTGGTAAGACGACCATTTTTCATAGTATTTTGAACTTTGTTGGTTTCGAGGGTGAAATAACTTTTGATGGGAAAAAATTGACAGAAAAACACTATTCACAAATTGGCTATTTGCCGGAGGAACGCAGTTTAATGCCTAAACTGACAGTTTTTGAACAAGTACGTTTTTTAGCTAATCTTAAAGGTGTCTCAACTAAGGAAGTTCAAAAGCGTCTTGGAGAATGGCTTGAGCGTTTGCAAGTCAAAGGAAAACCAGAGGACAAGATCAAAAGTCTTTCAAAAGGAAATCAGCAAAAGATTCAGTTGATCTGTACTTTGTTGCACAATCCCAAGCTGATTATTTTAGATGAGCCGTTCAGCGGATTGGACCCGATCAACACTGATTTGTTAAAACAAGTTATTCTTGATGAGAAAAAAAGAGGAGCAACAATTATCTTTTCTGATCATGATATGACAAATGTCGAAGAAGTATGTGATGATTTGATAATGATCAGTAATGGAAAGGTTGTCTTGAATGGTGATATTCAAGCTGTTAGAAACAGTTTTGGACTAACACGGATCTTCGTCAGATCAGATTGGACAAAAGAACAACTAGCGGGTTTGCCGCACGTAAGAAGGGTTTCACAGACTAAATCTGGAAGCTACCGTTTGGAATTAGATGATGAAAAGTATGGGACAGAGCTTTTTGAGACGATTACTAAGGGCGAATATGTTCAAACCTTTGATCAGCAACCACCGACCTTGAACGAAATATTCAAAATAAAAGCGGGTGAAAATAAATGAGTCAAATCGGAGTCGTGATAAGAGAAACTTATCGACGCCAAGTTAAGGCATGGAGCTTTTTGATACTTGTAATCTCGCCTTTTGTCTTTATTCTAATTTCCTTTGGTGTAGGGTATGTATCTTCCAATACTGGGCAGAATAATAATCAAGTTGCGGTTGTGACAACTGACGCATCGTTACGGCACGAATTGCAAAACAGCAAAACTGTGACTGCAAAATACGGAACGACGACGCGAGCCAAACAAGCTGTCAAGAATGATAAGATCAAAGGCTACTTGAAGATAGAACAAAGTAAAAATAAAATAGCTGCGGTCTATCATGGCACGAAGCACTTAACTCAAAATGAAAAAAGAAGTTTTTTAGAAGTGATTGGTCAAAAGCAGCAAGAAATTAATGTGCAGAGTGCAGATTTAAGCCAAGCCCAAGCTAAGGCACTGGGAATGCAACCGCAGTTTGAGCAGGTTGTTAAGACCGATAACAACGATAATCAAGAAACAATAAAGACGGCTTCTTTCATGTTATTGCTTTTTATAATGTATTTCATACTAATAACTTATACTTCGGCAACAGCACAGGAAATTGCTGCTGAAAAAGGCACTAAGATTATGGAAATGATCTTTTCGAGCATGACAGCACAAAAGTATTTTTATGGTAAAATCGGGGGCATTTTTTGTGTGATTGCAACTCAAATTTTGATATATATTTTGGGAGGAAGCATACTATACAGTCTTGCGCCTCGATTTGAATTTTCTAAACAGATTTTCAATGATAATAAAACTTTTATTGACAAAATTATTGCTAATTTAGGATCCTTGAACTTGATATATGTCATTGCAGGTGTTGTTTTATTCACTGTTTTAGCTGCACTTTGTGGGGCGCTAGTTGTTCGCCCTGAAGATGCAACTAAAGCAACACAGCCGGCTTTGTATATAGTGATGGTGGGGTTCTTTGGGGCCTTGATGCTGGGACAAAATCCAACTAATATTATTGTTGAAGTACTGTCATTTGTCCCATTTTTGTCTTCATTTTTTATGCCTATCAGAATAATCGATGGAAGTGCAGGGACGGTGCAAGTCATTATTTCACTGTTGATTTTATTGGCCAGCACATTCGGACTGACATTCTATGTTGGGAAAATATATTCAGGTTTGATTTTGCAGACAGATGACATCGGGCTTTTAAAAAGCTTCAGAAGAGGTATCAGCATCAAGTGATTTCTGGGCTGGAATCTAGCTGTTAGAGAAATTTTTTTAGTTGTTGTAGATGTTTCTTTTATGTTTTTAGCAAATTAAAATAATTGATAGAGCACAAGAAAAGTTAACCACTGGAACAAATTAATACGTATATTGCAGAGGAGATAGATCAAAAATCTAATTTTTGATCTATCTCCTTATTTTAATTTTGGATTGTAAATTAATTTTTTCAATAGTTATATTTTCTGTGTACTTATGAATTATGAGCATATATTTGTAATTCGTAGTTAATATTCGAAGCATAATAATTGTTAGTACATCTGTTTTTGTATTTATTAGATAAAAGTTGATTTTTTAAATAACTAGTGATATGGTTAACTGCATAAGTAACTAACCAAAGGAGCAATGGAGGAAAATTAATGTTGAAGACACCAGTTGTTAAAGTTGTAAATTTGCAAAAAATCTATGGTAAAAGAAACGAAAAAAAATACATGGCACTTAAGCAAATTGACTTTGAGATGCAGAAAGGCGAATTTGTAGGCATAATGGGTGCCTCAGGTTCAGGGAAAACAACATTACTGAATATGCTGTCAACTTTTGACAAGCCGACAGCGGGTTCAGTAAAAATAGCTGGAGATGAAGTCAGCTCATTAAAAGGTAACCATTTAGCTGATTTCAGAGCTCAAAAAATCGGATTTATTTTTCAAGATTTTAATTTGATCGAAAGCCTGACGGCAGCTGAAAACATTGCTTTACCTTTATCCCTGCAAAATTGCTCTGCAAGTGAAATAGATAAAAAGGTAACAAAAGTTACACAAATCTTAGGAATTTCTGCTTTATTGAAGAAGTACCCTTATGAACTATCAGGTGGACAAAAACAACGAGTAGCTTGTGCCAGAGCTTTAGTCCATAATCCGGCAATTTTATTTGGCGATGAACCGACAGGAGCACTTGATTCAAAGTCAGCACGTGAAATGTTAAAGCTTTTGACTAAAATCAATATAGAACATGCAACCTCTATTCTGATGGTGACACATGATGCTTTTTCAGCAAGTTTTTGCAATAGAATTCTTTTTATTAAAGATGGATGTATTGGCCGTGAATTGATTAAAGAAAATGAACAGACGAGAAGTGCTTTTTACCAAGAAATTCTTGATGTTTTAGGAACATTTGAACAATAAGGGGGGATTAGATGTTACGAAAATTGGCAATTGGCGGTTTAAGAAACAGGTGGAAAGATTATTTGATTTTACTTTCCGGGCTCGTTGTTTCCAGTGCGATTTTTTATCTTTTTGAGACATTGGCAACAAATGACCGGTATTTGCATGCTAACGGGGAAGCTGTTAGTTTTACCGGTTATATTTTTAACTTTGGTTCGACGTTGTTAGTGCTGATAACATTTGTCTATCTCAATTATGCTAATAGTTTTCTGCTGAATATGCGAAAACGTGATTATGGGCTCTTTATGATGTTAGGCGCAAAAAAGAAAAAGATCGGCCAACTTGTGTGGTTGGAAACGATATTGATAGGAATCTTGTCAACAACTATGGGAATTGCAGGGGGTGTTTTAGCTAGTTCATTTGTTCCTCAACTTTTAACGAAAATGTTGGGAATAACACCTAAGTATTATGAACCCTTCTGGATGAAAGCTGTTTTATGGACTGTGTTTTTGTATTTGGCTTTGTTTTTGCTGGGAGCCTTTGTTAACACAATTGTTATGGTGCGTAAACCAGCATTGCATCTTCTCAAAAGTGAACAGGTAGTCAGCAAAAATTTCATGTCCTGGTATATACAGCTTCTACAGGCCTTTATGGGGATGTTGTTCTTGATCGCTGGGTACTGGGTAATGTCCGAGCCGTCTATTCTAAAACAAAAAACAATCCCAGCAGCATTACTCTCTTTATCGTTGGGTTCATATTTCCTGTTTAATGCTAGTATAATTGTAATCATCGATTTTTTGAAGAAGACTCAGATGTCCAAAAAGGAGCTGAATGCTTTTACACTGGGACAATTAAAATATAGAATACATGATTATACCAAGATATTGACAGTTGTTTCGATGCTTTTTGCGTTAGCTTTGGGAGCCATAACGACGGGGATCGGTTTTAGAAATTCTATTGAGAACACAGCTCGTGCTCAGTCAGCATATACACTTGGAATTGTGAATCCAAGCAAAAAGCAGAAAAAATGGCTATCTGAGATGGATATCACGAAAAGAAGTACTTATAAGCTGAAAATTGATGAGAGCACTGTCTATTTCGACAAAAATCAATTAAGGCACGCCCCGTTTCAAATAGTCAAATTTGGTAGTAGCTTGTATAATATTAAATACGTTGATCAAAAAGTTGCAGCACTTGAAAAAAACAGCGATGAAATCATGACGTTTTTGCCAACTGCCAACAGCAAGCATTCTGTGAAAATTGCTGACAAAAATATATTTGCAGGAATTAATACAAAAACGGAGACTTTGTTTCTGTTTAGAGTTAAAAACATAACGAACGATTATGGTTTGCTGCAAAAAGTTGAGAATGCAAAAAATAAAAATGGGATGTCAATTACAGGGCAGAGGCCTAAGGATAATCTTGTCAATGGAAGCTTTGGTAGTTTCAAACAGCTGAAGGCAATTTATGGAGGCTTTGAATTTATGGGGGCCTTTTTAGGGATTGCTTTTCTGGCTATGCTAGCAAGTTGTCTAATGTTTAAAATTCTCTCTGGGGCTTTTGCGGATGTTAGACGCTATCAAATGCTTGCAAAATTAGGCGTAAGACGATCGAAACTTAAAAATGCAATAAAAAAAGAGATTGCAATCCTTTTTGCTATACCTGGAGTACTCGGTGTAATGCATGTGCTCTTTGGATTGAAGCTCTTTGAAGGATTGTTGGAAAATCCATATTATGCTATCTGGGTGCCGTTTACTATATTTGCATTATTATATTTTGGTTATTATGTAGTCATGGTTTTGATGTATGGACGTATCGTACTAAAAAAGAAAAACGGACAAAGTGATTGAAATAATTCTGTCCTACGGATGACGAGGTGAAAAAGATGCGTTTTAATTTCAACAGTTCAGAACCGATTTATTTGCAGGTAGCTCAGCAAATTCGAGAGGCTATTTTTACAAAGACATACTTAGAAGGCGAACAAATACCTTCGACCACGGAAATCTCACGCGATTTCCATATTAATCCGGCAACGGTCTTAAAAGGCATGAATTTACTTGTTGCAGACGGGTTAATTGAAAAGAAACGGGGAATCGGGATGTTTGTTGCGGAAGGCGCACAAAGAAGGATTGTTGAAAAAAGAAGAGAATTTTTTTATCAGGATGAGGTAGTTAAGCTGATTAGCGAGGCCAAAAAATTACAGATCTCTCAAAAAGAGTTGGTTGAATTGATAAAAAGGGGGTTTTAAGTATGGATGGAATAATTGTTAAGGAAATCAAAAAATCTTTCAATAAAGCAACGATCTTAAAAAATATCGATCTTCAGATCAAACCCGGGAAAATATACGGTCTATTAGGACGTAATGGCGCGGGAAAGAGTACATTGCTAAGCATTATTACCAATCGTATATTTTCAGATGAGGGGACTGTAATGTTGGATGGCAACACTGTTTTTGAGAATGATGAGGCGCTTGGACAACTATATTTGATGAGTGAACGAAACCTTTATTCTAACAGCAGCAAGTTAAGGCAATTATTCAATACTACAGAGCTACTGTACGGAAATTTTGATTACAATTATGCACAAAAATTGGCAAATATGTTTGAACTTGATTTAAATCAAAAATTTGGAAAATTATCGACAGGATATCGTACGATTTTTAAATTGATTGTTTCGCTTTGTGTACCAGCCAAATATGTTTTCTTGGATGAACCAGTTTTGGGACTGGATGCGAATCATCGTGAACTATTTTACCGCGAATTAGTCGATAATTATGTTAAAACGGGGAAGACATTTGTGATTTCGACACATTTGATTGAAGAAGTTGCAAATAGCTTGGAACATGTTTTTGTAATAAGAGATGGACAAATTATTGTCGATGGTGACGTTGACGATGTGCTTGAGAAAGCTTACTTGATTGCCGGTCCTGTAAAAGAAGTTGAGCAGTACACGGCTGGATTAAATGTTATCGGTCAAGAGACTTTAGGCAATATTCAAGGAAGTTATGTTTTCGGTGAGTTAGACAGCGAACGGATCCTGCCTGATACAGTTACAGTCGAAAAGATGGATCTGCAGAAACTATTTATTAATTTAACGAACGCAAGGGGGGAAAAAAAGTGATGACAGTAAAAGAGAAAAATGTTGTTTTTTTCCTATCCAAACGTGTCTTTCGTCAGCTACTATATGTATTGATGTGGCTGTTGCTTGGTGGAATTGTTTTCCCAATGGTATTATCCTTTATAACGGGAACCAACTATAATTTAGTTGAAGCAATTAGAAATATAACTCTCGGGCCAATGCTTTATATTATTATAGGATGTCTTGCACTGTTGAGTTACAGTGATTTTAAAATATTGATCCAAAATGGGATTTCACGGCGTACATACTGGAAAGCCAAAGTCATTGCTTTTTTAGGGATTAGTGGCTTGAGCCAAGTAATAGGCATCTTGTATGTTTTTCTGATTAGACAGACATTGAGTGGCACTGGTTGGGAAAAATACTCACTGTTTATGCAGATATATGGGGGATTCTTCAAAAACACCACGGTTGCATATCTAATGAGCTTTCTTTTTGCCATACTATCGTCTTTTGTATTCTCGCTCTTTTGTATTTTGATTGGAAGTATTTTTAGCCTTTTCACTAAAAAACAACGGCGATTGATATTTTTGGCTCTGATAACATTGTTTGTTGTTGGAATTATGACGACAGCAGATGGATATAATAGATATGGTTTTACGGTATCATCGAAGGTTATCAATGTGCTGAATTTTTTAGCAGGATACGACAAAAGCACTGCTGGAAAAGGTTTAAATCCAACGATGCCGTTTATTGATTTGATAATATTTGGAATCTTCAGCGGCATATGCAGTTTAAAGGTTATGAAGCACTTTAAAATCAGAAATGAGTAGTTATTTTCAAAATTTCAACCTAATTTATTTGTCCCTGATGTATAGTAGTTTATACTTAAAGAGGTAGATGATGAAGGATGAGGAGTGAAATAATGAAAAAGGATGTGGAGCAACTAAGCAGACGCGGCCGCCAAACAGTGAAAATTCCAGGATATGCAATCAGCCGCTGGCTGGTTGTTTTGATTGGAATTACACTTTTTCTGGCAGTAAGCACGCATGTTTTGCAGAAAACGATTTTGAATTCGCAATTTGTAATTGCACAAGCTACCAAATCAGATTATGTCAATGAAGCTACAACGACTGTAAATAATGTTGTGGCTGATTTGGCGTCTTCAAACGGTGTTCCAACGACTATGACGACCAACTTAGTGACTACCAAGCAAGTCAAAGAAGATTTGGCTGAAATTGTGGAGAATGTCTATGCAGGCAAAGCAAATGCAATTGACAATCAAAAAATAAAGCAGCAGATTAGCCAAAACATTGCAGTTAAGGCCCAAAATGCAGGCATTTCAACGAGCAATGAGGAATTTACAGCAGTTCAGACAGCTTTACTAGGGAGTGTGGACAGTTATATTGATCAGACGATTCAAGACAGATACTTGGATAAGGCAACAGCTGCGATAAATAAAGCTGACAGCGTGAACAAACTTGTTTTTTGGATTAGTATTATCACAGCCTTCATTTTAGCAATTATTCTGATTTTTCATGATCGTTCCTTATTGCGTTGGATGCATTATATGGGATTATCGGCTCTTTGGAGCGGAGCACTAATGGCGGCATTGGCTTTTATTGCCAGCAACAGTGGCTTTTTTGCTCAAATAGCCGAACGCGCTGATCAAGCAAGCGGATTAGTAGAGAATTTGCTGGAACTTAGCGCTGCAAGTTTTCAAAATGCTGGGTTGTTACTGATGCTAGGCGGTGTGTTTGGAGTGATTATTGGAATTTTCAGGAGGAAATCCTAGAATTTTAATTGGAAGAGAGAGTTTTATGCAGTATACATGGAACAACAGTAAAGAGAACGTAACTGTTAAACGTTTTTTGGCAAATCGTGGAGTAAGCCACCGACTTTTAAGCCAAGTAAAAAAGGGGAACGGAAGAGTTTTAGTTAACGGAAAGAGAGTGTTATTGACGGATCGTGTTTTGGGGGTCGAAGAAGTGACACTCTGTTTACCGCCGGAAAATAATCAAGACGTTAGTGCTGACTATGAAAAAATAGAGATATTGTTCGAGGATAAGAATTGGCTTGTAGTTAACAAACCTGCTGGGTTGACCAGTGTTCCAGGTCCGAGTGATCGAGCGAAAACATTAGTCAATCGGGTAAAGGGCTATTTGATCGACAATCATGCTGAGGATCTAGTTCCGCACGTAATAACTCGACTTGACCGGTTTACAAGTGGGGTAGTTCTGATTGCCAAAAATCGATTGGCGCAGGGCTTGATCAATAAGCAGGTTGAGGAAAAAAAGATCAATAAGCTTTATTTAGCAGTTGTTGAAGGTAAATTACCGAGTAAACATGGGGTGATTGAGCAACCAATTGGGCGTGAAGACAATCAAATAAGGAGAGCTGTTTTGGCAAATGGACAGTACGCTAAAACTGAATATTGGGTAGTCTCAGAAAATAAAGACGCGTCATTGATCAGAGTGAAACTACATACGGGTAGAACGCATCAGATTAGAGTGCATTTTGAGTACTGCGGGCATCCTTTGTTTGGAGATAAGCTTTATGGTGGTGAGATGGGAAGAAAAATATCAAGGCAGGCGCTACATGCGAATTTGGTAGAGTATACAGATCCTTTTGACGGGACTGCGCGCGAGGTTTCTGTGATTCCACCAACTGATTTTTTAGAACTTTGTCGCACACTTGGATTAGAATTTCCTGTTTCAGAACAGTCGAATTAATCTTGAATAGAAAACTGTTAAATTTATTTAGTCAAACAGATAGGGAAAAATTCTGGTATAATGGCTATTAGAATTTTCATTTTTTAGGTCTATTGTCAGTGATAAATTAAGTGAGGTGAATGGCATGACACCCATGAAGGAAGATTACTTGAAGATTATTTTTGAGTTAGGTGGAACACAAACTAAGGTTTCAAATAAACAGATTTCGTTGAGCTTGAATGTTGCTGCGGGCTCGGTTACAGAAATGGTCGGTAAGCTGGTTAAAGATGGTTTAGCTGAACATACGCCTTATGCAGGCATTTCGCTTACCTCTGAAGGAATTAAAATTGCAGAAAATTTGGTTAGAAGACATCGGTTGTGGGAGAGTTTCTTAGTTTTTAAATTAGGCTATAAGTTACAAGATGTGCACACTGATGCTGAGGTACTGGAACATGTAACAAGTGAACGTTTAATGGATCACTTGGATGATTTTTTGGGTCATCCATCCCACTGTCCACACGGCGGTGTTATTCCTAATAAGAATGGCGATTATACAGAAGATAGTCATCAAGTCCTAGCAGACGCAGCGGATGGTCAAAGTGTTGTCGTTGACCGTTTTATTGATAATCATGATCTGCTTACTTATTTAGATGATATTGAATTGAACATAGGTGATAAATTAACTATAATAAATCATGCTCCTTTTGAGGGCCCCATTAAAATATTGATTGAAGAAACGGGTCAGGAAACTAATGTTAGCTTTAAAGCTGCCCATTATATATTTGTAAAATAATTGCTATTTGGGCTATCTTTTTTGGTAATGTCATGTTATACTATGGTTGTATTTTTGTATGGGTTACCGTGGTTAGATTGTTTCAAATAACTTTCCCCATTTGTGCCGATCAAGAATTACAACTATTTTAGTGCCATGAGGCACAAGGAGGATTTTATTTATGGAACAAGGTACAGTAAAGTGGTTCAATGCAGACAAAGGTTTTGGTTTTATTACTCGCGAAGATGGTAGCGATGTATTCGTACATTTCTCAGCTATCCAAGGTGACGGGTTCAAAACTTTAGACGAAGGCCAACATGTAACTTTCGATGTTGAAGAAAGCGACCGTGGCCCACAAGCTGTTAATGTTGTTAAAGATTAATTAAATTATAAAACAATTTAACCGGAGTAAGACAGCTAGCTGTCTTACTCCGGTTTTTTGTATTTCAGGAGAATGCATGAGAAAAGGGGAAATTCAACTAAGCTGGTTACTAGTAGGAAGTTTGATAGCCAGTACGGGAACGAGTTTTGTATGGCCACTAACAACGATATATGTGCATGACTACTTGCAGCAAAGTTTGACGACAGCAGGAATTGTTTTATGTATAGAATCAGTAGTCATGATTATCGGAAGTTATTTAGGTGGGTATATTTATGATCGTTCAAACAGTCACCAATGGCTGCTGGCATCAATTGGGTTATCAATGAGTTCAATGTTTGTTTTAATTTTTTTTAATGGATGGCCGGCTTACCCAATACTTTTGATCATCAACGGTTTTGGCGGGGCGGTTGCAAATACGTTGATTAATTCTTTGGCTACTTCAATAAAGAAATATGATTCGCGCTATGTTTTTAATATGCTGTATTTCACCGCTAATGTTGGTGTGGTCTTAGGCACACTTTTAGTGGGCTTTATTATCGACATCAGCATTCATTATGTCTTTTTGGTAACCTTTATCTTGTTTTTGCTTTTTTTTATAATTGCTAAGAAGTATTATAGCAATCCTACTAAAGAGGCACGCGAGCAGAACCAGAAGAAAAACAACAAAGCAACTGTAAAAACTGGAACGAGAAACATTATAATTATTGCATTAATTTTATTAACTTATTTGGCAATTCAAATTGGTTATTCTCAATGGCAAAGTAATTTATCTGTTTACATGCAGAGTTTGGGAATTGCTGTCAGAAACTATAGTTTGTTATGGACACTTAATGGTTTATTGATTGTTTTGGGCCAACCGTTAGTGAATTATGTTGATGAACATTTTAATGTTAATGAGTATACAAAAATATACGTAGGTTTTCTTTTATTTGGACTCGCTTTTGCGTCACTGATTTTTGCTAAGGATTACGCTCATTTCATTTTATCTATGGTTGTTGTGACGATCGGAGAAGTTATTACTTTTCCAACGATTTCTTCACTGGTTAATAAATTGAGCAGTGTTGCTGAAAAAGGCAGATTTCAAGGTTTTGTCAGCATGGCTGCTTCCTTAGGTCATGCTGTCGGACCACTGCTTGGAGGCGTGATCATTGAGATGGGTTCCTACGAAATGCTCTTTTCCTGCATGGTCATTTTAGTGGTTTTTAGTGGGAGTGCATGCGTTGTATTGACGGGAGTCCGAGGGAAAAGGCAGAAGAATTGATCTTTACAAATATGATTTAGGTAAGTTAGAAAGACAGGAGCAGGTGAAAAGGGGAGTGGGGTCGTAAAGCTTGATCTAGTTAGCTCATTGACTCCCTATAAGTGTGTTCCGTAATTCAAAATTTATCGTCTGATTTTGAATCACTCATAGAAAAACACACCCTATGTTCGCAATTGCACGTTAGTATTCAATTTTCCTCATCTATGTTCCTCGCTCAGCTTTTTATTTTAACCTTGCGTTATACAAAGTACCATGTCTTTAGCGAAAACAAAAAAGCTATGTGCAGACGCACATAGCTCTTCTTTAATCGATATTTACAGTTAGTTAGAAAGAATCTTGAATTAGACGTTTTCTTCTTCAAGCTGAACGATAGTATAGTTTTCAGTTGGAACGTGATGTTTTTTCATGATAGCGATGAAACATTGACTGAAGACATCAAGTTCCGGAACGATAGATTCGATACGCCATTTCTTATGTTTGAGCTGTGTAACAACACCTAGCTCGTTGATTTCGGGAAAATCATCGATTTGTGGGACTAGGACACTATTACTGAAATTTATTTCATAAATATGTGGTGTTGCTTCGGCCCAAGCAAGATAACTTTCTTCATTCATAGATAATCCTCCTTTGGTGTAAACGCTTTCTTTAACTAATGGATAATATACTACTTCAACCAGACAATTGTCAATAGGCTTTTTAAAAAATTAATCAGCTATATAAAAACGGGGATAGGAAAGCACTGAAAAGTAGTGTATATATGGTGGAGATCGGCAATTGAACGCTAAGAACTGACTGTGAACATGGGCGATTTCTGAATATTTAAACGCCTTGTTTGCAAAAAAAGTCTTAAATTTTTAAATCCTGAATAATTGTATAAAAATAAGCTGGGAAAGCGTAAAGTCAATATTACGATTTCTCAGTTTATTTGCTTTTTGCAGGATATTTAATTCTGGCTGTCTGTCGCGCTAGTGTCGTCTGAATTCAAAAGCGTATTCCCTGTATCTGCTTTTGGAATGTTAAGTGAGGAGCGGAGTAAATCAGTAACGCGCTGCTTCTCATCTTCTGGGACTGATTCAAAAGAAACGCCATTGATTAATTCTGGATCCCCTTGAGCATGGTCAGAAGTCATGTGGTGTGTGGCTGTTCGATATTTTAAAGCCAACAACATAATATCGTTGAATGAAAGGTCCGTTTTTAACTGTTTTGAAATCTCATTGAAAAATTTTTCGCTCAGCAGATTTTTTAAACTGCTACCGTTGGCCGCAATCTTAGTAAGAACCTGTCGCTGGCGCAATTGGCGCCCATAATCTCCCTGGGGGTCATCGTGGCGCATCCGAACATAGGCCAAGGCCTCAGGCCCGGACATATGAACCATTTTGTTTTTAGTGAATGAGTAGCCACCATAAGAAAAGGAAAGCGTTGGCTTGACATCAACACCATTGACAGCGTTGACCATATTTTCTAAGCCACCCATATTGATCGTAGCATAAAAGTCGATTGGAACATTAAGGTACTTTTGAACTGTCTTAACAGCTGTTGTAGAACCACCATAATCATAAGCAGAATTTAATTTGCTTGGATAATAACTTTCGTAATTAGTGATAGCAACTTTGGCATCACGCGGGAGACTAACCAATGTCATGTGTTTTTTGTCTGGATTTAGGGTCAAAAGAATCAGCGTATCTGTTCGACCTTTAAAGTTTCTCCCTAGTGCACCAGTGTCAGTTCCCATCAAAAGGATTGAAATAGGTTCGCCGTTTTTCAGCAAGGAGGTTGTGTCGCGCTTTTTTTTCACATTGTTTGGGCTATACATTGTGTTGGTAGCCTCGCGTGCATTCTTATAGACACGTGAAAAATAAAACAGGCCTAAATTAAGACAGCATACCATTCCAAATAAGATCCAGAAAAAAATTATTTTTCGCCGCTTTTTTGAAGATTGAGTAGAACGGGTTTTCTTCGAACTGCGCCTAGAATCCCCCTCTTTAGATTCTTCTCTGTTCTTAGCCACCGACAAACATCTCCCTAACGCTCTATTATTAACCTATTTATATTTTAACAAATTATTTTAACGATGACCAATCAGCATATATAAATCGTTAGAGGAAAGATAATTTATTATGCTAAAGGTAAAAGCTTACGCTCTTACAAACTAGTAGTATATTGCTTAAAAAAAATGCTAAAATAAAGTCAGCAGTTCCTATCTAAAAATAAATTTATGAAGCGGTTCATGAAACACAAGTTTTGTATTTTCTGAACAGCTTTACGGTGTGATTTTCAGAGACAACATGGAAAGATGTGAGTCTATGCTTTCAACAAAGAGATTGAGAATTAGGCGGATAAGAAAGAGTGATCTACATGACCTACAGGAATATGCGTCACAAGAAGAGGTTGCCCAAGAAGCAGAGTTCACTGTATGCAAAACAATGAATGATGTACACGCCTTTTATGACATTTTGGATAACGATCATACTTGGGTTCTTGAATATGTTGCTGAAAATAAGGTAATTGGCAATATTTGTCTGTATGAGCAAATTGGCGAATATAATGAACCACAGCCTGCTAAGCGGATCGCCGGTTATGCGCTCAACGCAAATTACTGGGGACAGGGCTTTATGACTGAGTCTTTAGGTGGCATATGCATATGGGCACAGCAAAATGATATAAAAGAAATTATTGGAATCGTCTCAGATACGAACCATGCATCGCAACGTGTTCTTGAGAAAAATGGGTTTGAATTAGTTGCTAAAAACAAGCCTAATCCGTTTCTGAGAAATGCATCTATGAAACAGGTTTATACATATCGTAGAATTTTTAATTAATTATGTAACTCAAAGGTGAGGATTTTAAAATGCAATTAACAAAAGGATTTGAGCAAGCGGCATGTATTATTGCTTTACTTGCAACACAAGATCGAAAAGTACCGCTCTCTTCACAGATGATTCATCAAAGAATAAGCGGTTCACAGACATACTTGCAAAAACTGCTGCGAAAATTAGTTGTTGCAGGTTTGATAACATCTGTTTCGGGTAATAGTGGGGGGTTTTCTTTAGCCAAAGATCCCAAAGAAATTACGATATTGCAGATTGTCGATGCGACTGAAGGTGAAATTCAGTCTTATCCCGATTTGGGCTTTATTGATCTTGTTTTTAAAGACTTTCGTCCTATTCCGCATGAAGCAAAGCAAGTCATGAATGATATTTTTCAGCAAGCCGACAAACGCTGGTGCCAGTTTCTGGATGAACAGACCGTTTATCATGTTATTTCAAAAACACTGGGGAAGGAAGAAATCCCTCTTGTAGATTGGAATAATCCAGCTGTGACCAAAAGTGATGTCATTCCCAAACTAAGGTAAATTACTAAAAATATGTAAAACAGTTAACTGTAGTTTGCCCTTTCACAAGCTAGAGCCTGATGACTATGCCAAATTACGGTAAAGCTTAGATGGAATTATCTTAAATAGCGCTGTAAAAGACTTCTTTTTACCGACAATGTAACAGCTTACTTTGAGACAAGTTCACAAACTTTTAACACTCGAAATAGTTGGTATGATAATTGTTTGGTTTATTTTTTTATTAATAAAATCACAAGCATAAAAGATACTAGTATTTGCCTAAGTGCAATGCTATGATGAATTTTGAAATGGTTATCAAAAGGTGTACTTATGCTGTAATTTTTTAATGTAAGAAATCTTTTTAGTCAAAAGGGAGTTAGTAAGATGAAAGATGATGAAAAGTATTATGGAGCCGATGCGATTGTTGATAGTTTGATTAACCACGGTGTTGAATACGTTTTCGGGATTCCAGGAGCGAAAATAGATCGTGTTTTTGAAAGTTTGGAAAATCCAGCTTCACCCAAGACACCAAAATTGATTCTGACGCGGCATGAGCAAAATGCGGCTTTCATGGCAGCGGGAATTGGCCGTATCACAGGCAAACCGGGAGTTGTGTTAACTACATCAGGCCCAGGAGCAAGTAATCTGGCAACAGGATTGGTTACGGCAACGGCCGAGGGTGATCCTGTATTAGCGATTTCTGGTCAAGTCCAAAGAACGGATCTACTTCGTTTGACCCATCAAAGTATGGATAATTCAGCTTTGTTTGCTGCTATTACTAAATATAGTGCAGAAGTTCAGGACCCTGAAAATATCTCTGAAGTAATTGCTAATGCATATCAGGAAGCAGAAGCTGGCAAACAAGGAGCCGGGTTTGTATCAGTGCCTCAGGATGTAACTGATTCGGAAGTGAAAACCCGTGTTATCAAACCATTGACAGCGCCTAAGCTGGGGCCTGCTAGTCCGATTGAATCAACTTTGTTAGCACAGCGGATCAAGGCGGCTAAATTGCCGGTATTGCTTCTGGGGATGCGTGCCTCCTCGCCAGAAACGACTAAAGCCATTCGCAATTTGATCGCGGAAACTCATCTACCGGTTGTAGAAACGTTTCAGGGTGCAGGTATTATTCCGCATGAAATGGAAGAAGATTTCTTTGGGCGTGTAGGTTTGTTCCGCAATCAGCCTGGTGATCAGCTATTGAAACGCAGTGATTTGGTTGTAGCGATTGGATATGATCCGATTGAATATGAACCACGAAACTGGAATGCAGATGGGAAAGCGAATATTGTTGTAATTGATACAATGCGGGCGGAAATTGATAAAAACTTCCAGCCTGAGCGTGAATTGGTTGGAGATATTGCGCAAACACTTGATTTTCTTTTGCCATATATGAAAGGTTACAAAGTTTCAGATGTCTCAAAGAAGTATTTAAGTGAATTGCATATTAAATTCGAAGAACGGGATGAAGCACCCGCGGTCAAAGAGGGACAAATTTTGAACCACCCGTTAAGTGTTATTCGTGAACTTCAAAAAAGAGTTACTGATGACATGACCGTTGCGGTCGATGTAGGAAGCTTTTATATTTGGATGGCACGTCATTTTAGAAGTTATTCACCGCGTCATTTGTTGTTCAGCAATGGTATGCAGACACTGGGAGTAGCTTTGCCATGGGCGATAGCTGCTGCGCTGGTTCGCCCTGAAACACAAGTCGTTTCTGTTTCGGGTGATGGGGGATTTCTTTTCTCAAGTCAAGATTTGGAAACAGCTGTGCGCTTAGGACTGAATATCGTTCATATTATTTGGAATGATGGAAATTACGACATGGTCAAATTTCAAGAAGAGTTGAAATACGGACGTGCTGCGGGTGTAAAGTTTGGACCTGTTGATTTTGTTAAATATGCTGAAAGCTTTGGCGCTACAGGTTTGCGTGTAACACAAGCAAGTGAACTCGGCAAAGTTTTGGATCAAGCATTTGCTACCAAGGGGCCAGTGGTAGTTGATATTCCTGTTGATTATAGTTTCAATCAAGAGCTTGGCAAACAAATTTTGGAGGATCAAATACATTAATTTTGGTACGTCTCAGTAAGTTTTAACAGTCGTATAGTTTAGTGTTGTCTTTAGAGCCATAAAAGGGTAAAATATTTTGTCGAAGAGAGGTCGCAGATGATATCAGTAGTTATTTTGAGGTGGTAAAGCACCGTTGAAAAATAATGAAAGGAGAATCTGCCGAAGCTGATGCCGCTTTAACGGTGTACGGCTGGGGTTCAGCTTAATAGGCTGGGAACTGTCGCAATTAATTGCGGAGCGCTATCGAATATGACTTTGAGTTTTGGTTTATTAAACTGACTATTATAAAAAGCCTTGTCGATACAGTATCAGCGGCAAGGCTTTTTGAGTGCGGTGATTGAAGCATATGTATAGGGGCCTCAAAATTAGGGAGGTTTGTTTAAAGATGGGAGTTAATAAACATCCGCAGCAATCGCATATTAGAAGAGCGCTTAAAACACGGCACTTATCAATGATTGCATTAGGCGGAAGCATAGGAACTGGGCTTTTTGTTGCCAGCGGTTCGGCAATTAGTACGGCCGGCCCTGGGGGAGCACTTGTTGCGTATATTGGAATAGGATTAATGGTTTTTTTCTTGATGACAAGTTTAGGTGAAATGGCAACGTACCTACCTGTAACGGGCTCTTTTGCGACGTATTCTAAACGTTTCGTTGATCCTGCTCTTGGTTTTGCAATGGGATGGAATTATTGGTTTAATTGGGCAATAACATTAGCTGTTGATATCAGTACGGTGGCGCTTGTAATGAAGTTTTGGCTGCCAAATGTGCCAAGCTGGATTTTTAGTTTGGCTGCACTGGCTATTATTTTTTGCATCAATGCATTTTCGGTTCTGTCGTTTGGTGAGACAGAATATTGGTTAGCACTGATTAAAGTGATAACCGTTATTATTTTTTTAATCGTTGGTATGTTGACGATAGTCGGTATTATGGGCGGACATGCTGTTGGATTGGAGAATTTTTTCTATAAAAAAGCTCCGTTCGTTGGTGGTATTCCAACGATTCTAAGTGTTTTTGTCGTTGCTGGTTTTTCATTTCAAGGTACAGAATTGATTGGAATAACTGCTGGTGAATCAAAAACACCGGAAAAAAGTATTCCCAAAGCAATTAAACAAGTTTTTTGGCGAATTTTGCTATTCTACATCTTATCGATTTTTGTTATAGCCTGCTTAATTCCGTATACAAGCTCTAATTTACTAGGTTCCAGCACAAACGATATTACAATTAGTCCATTTACACTTGTTTTTCGCAGAGCAGGGCTGGCTTCAGCCGCGAGCGTCATGAATGCTGTTATTCTGACATCTGTATTGTCGTCTGCCAATTCTGGAATGTATGCTTCAACGCGAATGTTGTATTCACTGGCACGCAGTGGAGATGCACCTAGAGTTTTCGGAATGTTAAATATTCGGGGGATTCCATTTCCTGCACTTTTAGGAACTACGGTTGTAGGGTTATTCACATTTTTAGCCAGTGTGTATGGGACAAGAATATATACTTTTCTGGTTAGTGCCAGCGGATTGACCGGCTTTATTGCATGGCTGGGAATCGCAATTTCACATTATCGGTTTCGGAGGGCTTTTAAGAAACAAGGGAAATCCTTGGACGAATTGCGTTATCGAGCTAAATTATTTCCCTTAGGGCCTGTTTTGTCATTGATACTCTGTATTTTGGTAATTGTGGGCCAGGACTTGAAATCTTTCGCTAATTGGGACTGGCAAGCAATAGGGGTCAGTTATATGAGTGTGCCGCTGTTCTTGGTTCTTTATCTGTACTATAAAATTAAATACCACACTAAATTGATACCCCTAGAGTCAATTGATTTGAAACGAACAGACATCAAAAAGGAATAAGCCGCTTTTGGAAGGTGTTTTTAGTACTTGAATTTTTAGACAATTGATATTATGATGTATTTAAAAGTAATAGTGAAAACATCTAAGTTCGCCATAAGTAGACACGAAGAGACATGGTGGTCGCTGCAAACCATGACGTCGAAATTCCAGCGTTCAGTTGTATGGGCAGGTAATGCTGCACGGGAGACCGTTATTATTTTGAGTGCGATGCTTTTTGTCGAACTTGGGTGGTACCGCGAATCTAGTCTTTTCGTCCCAATTAGGGATGAGAAGACTTTTTTAGTTTGTAAATTAAGGAGGAAACAAGATGTTAGATATTAAAATGATCCGTCAAAATGCTGCGGAGATAAAGCAACGGTTGGCAACACGTGGCGTAAAAGCAGAAACGATTGATAAATTGATCGCAGAAGATCAAAAGCGGCGCGAATTGGTTGTTGATAGCGAAACTTTGCGTCAGAAACGAAACGAAGTATCTGAAGCCATTGCAGCTGCAAAAAGAAACAAACAAGATGCTAGTCAACAGATTACTGATATGAAAGAAGTCGGAGCTAAGATAAAGGCTTTAGAAGAGGAATTGAAAGCCATTGAAGCAAGTGTGAAAGACATGGCTGCGCGTCTTCCTAATCTTCCTAACCCGACTATCCCTGTTGGACCGGATGAAGATTCTAACGTGGAGATAAAGGTTGTAGGCGAACCGCGGAAATTTGATTTTGAACCAAAACCTCACTGGGAAATAGGTGAGAATCTTGATATTTTGGATTTTGAACGCGGCGCAAAAGTTTCTGGAAGTCGCTTCCTTTTTTATAAGGGTCTAGGAGCTAAACTTGAAAGAGCAGTTTATAATTTTATGTTGGATGAGCATGAAAAAGAGGGATATACAGAAATATTACCTCCGTACTTAGTTAATGGAGCTTCGATGTTTGGGACTAGTCAATTTCCTAAATTTAAAGAGGATGTTTTTCAAATTCAAGGACAGGATCTGACTTTGATACCTACTGCTGAAGTACCTCTGACAAATTATTATCGTGATGAAATTATTCCAGACGAAAAATTGCCAGTTTACTTTACAGCACTATCGCCGGCATTTAGATCTGAAGCGGGAAGCGCTGGTCGAGATACGCGTGGATTGATTAGGCTGCATCAATTCAACAAGGTTGAAATGGTTAAGTATTGCAAACCGGAAAATTCATATGACGAATTAGAAAAAATGACCAAAAATGCGGGAAGTATTTTAGAAAAACTAGGTCTTCCATACCATATAATTACTCTTTCAACGGGAGACATGGGTTTTTCTGCTGCGATGACGCATGATCTTGAAGTATGGATTCCTGCGCAAAATATGTATCGTGAAATATCGAGCTGCTCAAACTGTGAAGATTTCCAAGCTCGTCGCGCACATATTCAATATCGTGATGAAAATGGCAAGTTACAGTTTGTCCATACATTGAATGGGTCAGGCCTCGCTGTAGGCAGAACGGTTGCGGCTATTTTGGAAAATTATCAGAATGAGGATGGAACTGTGAATGTACCCCAAGCTCTGCAGCCTTATATGCACGGAGTTGAAGTAATCAAGTAAGATTAATAATCTCGTTAAGAAGCACACGCAATTATTTTTGCATGTGCTTCTTTTATAAGAAGACGAACAATAAAATTAATAACGAATCAAAAATTATTAAATTGGACACTAAAATGGCTGAATAAGGCGAGTAAACAAATTATTATTGCCTAAAAGTGAATATTCATAAAAAATAAAATTCAGATAAATTGAATCAATTCAGATTATATGCAAAAAAATAAAAAAGTTGTTGACGTAAAGTTGAATAGTTGGTATTATATTCATTGTTGTCAGTGACATGCATGAGGTTAGAAATAATTCCTGTAAGGATATTTTTAAATTATTGTTGGTTGTTTGACAGGGTTAACTAGAGGAAGGATAAATGGTTATTTATACATTTACGTGTGTGAATACTTAATAATTATAAATCAAAATTATCTTGACACACTTTGAATTGTAGTTTATAATCAGTACTCGTTGTTAACTTATGTAGACCTTTGAAAACTGAACAAAGTTTCGACGAATCAAATGTGTAGGGTCTCC
>NZ_AYZD01000020.1 GCF_001436755.1 Liquorilactobacillus aquaticus DSM 21051 | reverse complement strand
CATTGTCGAAACTTTGTTTAGTTTTGAGAGGTCTACTCTCTCATGAAGGATGTTATGGGCCTATAGCTCAGCTGGTTTAGAGCGCACGCCTGATAAGCGTGAGGTCGATGGTTCAAGTCCATTTAGGCCCATCCTTTTTTATAATTTTTTTGGGGCCTTAGCTCAGCTGGGAGAGCGCCTGCTTTGCACGCAGGAGGTCATCGGTTCGATCCCGTTAGGCTCCATTAGCAACCTTTAAGGTTGCTGAATAATTTGTTCTTTGAAAACTAGATAATATTTTTTCTTAAATTAACAAACCGAGAACA
>NZ_AYZD01000019.1 GCF_001436755.1 Liquorilactobacillus aquaticus DSM 21051 | reverse complement strand
TAACAATTCCGACTCATCTGTATGATAGAAAATTGGCTGCAAAGCAAGTAATGAGTAAATATGACGGCACTAATTCTCAATTTTTAGCAAGAAAGTATGGATATTCACAGAAATGGGTTATGAAGGTAATTCATCAAGCCAATACACAAAAAAAGGGAGATAGCAAAGAATGAATTTTGCAGAATTATTTGATTTTAATAATCGGGTAAAAGATGACATGGTCATGATCAAGACAGTCGATGGAAAAATAATAAGAAAACAAGTTAAAGCATCTTTTAATTGGATGGGAGGGATTTTTACAATCTTTTATGCATTGTTTAGTCAGAAATATAAAACAGCAGGTTTTGTGGCAAAGATAGCAATTCCATTCGTGATTGCGTTAGTTGCAAATATTGTTGTTTCAAGTGCAATGGGATCAGTTATCTATTTGATTTTTAATATAGCTGAGTTGGTGTGGTTTGGTTCAATGTATGATACTTGGTTTAAAAACCAATTGCTTGTCAATGGATTTGTTGAAGAAAAGAGTGAGACAGAGACAACTAAAAAATAATTTTTTAAGAAGAGGTAGTCGAAATGGATAGTAATATAAAGAAAGCCATTCAAAATCTGGACGCAATTGGGGCAATCATCATGATTGTATCTTTATTCGCAGGAAACTTTTATGCAGGAGATCCAGGTGGGGGATTAGTCTACAGCTTGTCTTATCCAGGTTACAAGCTGATTTTCAATAGTGAATATATGTTAGGAACTTTGTTTATTGTAGTACCCGCTTTGATTTTAGTTGTTGGACGTATAAAATCTTTACAACAGTATGAGAGTTTGCTTAAATTTGGTTTGCCAATTGTAAGTTTGATCTTTTTATTCGTTCTAAAAGGGCAACTTGGAGATACTGGTAATTATGGAGGCTCCGCATCATTTGCTTTGGGAGCATGGTTATTTGTGTTAGGAAACATATTGTCTCTTATAAGCGGAGCAGCACAATTTTTTCATATAGACCTTGAGAAGAAAATCAACGACATTATGCAGCAAAATAAAAGCAAAAAATAATATTCATTACTAGGTGAAATGTGGAGGTGGAAGATGTACTACGATATCAGTGATAAAGACTTAGAGAAAATTGAAAATTTATTGCAATTAAAGATTAGGACAGATTGCTACCAGACAAAATTTGAACACATAGATTTTAAATTGCCAGAATTTCCTGATAAAGAATTTCTTAAAGGTGTTCAAGATAAGGAGTTAAAGGAAGAAGTTCGGAAAATTGCATCAAATAATTCACGGATAGTTGTGTTTAAAGCTATCAGGCCGAACAATAAGAACCGTATTTATTGTTTTACGTTTATTAAAAACAGAGCGAATCAGAAATGGGAGTTTTCAACTAGAATTGCAAAAGGTGGTCTTACAAAGATGACAGATCGCTTGGAAACAGCAGCTTTCCTTGTTGGCATTTTTAACTTTCCAATTTTAACGCTAACATCTGGCTTAAAGATCGCAACTGTTGGACCAAGTTTTTTTAGAATGATGAGTTATGCGAATGTGGTTAATGATTATTTAAAAAGTAAATGAAAAGTACGAGACTTGGAGAAAAACCAAGTCTTTTTTTGTACCCAAATGTAGGAAGGAAGTTTCAAATGAACAAGAGCAGTAAGAAAAAAGTTTCCATTGTTAGTATTCAATTAGTTAAAAAGGGCAGTTTTCTATATGAAAGATGTAAATGTACAACACCAAAGACAGCGTATGAATTGTTTTCAAATTTCATTGAGAACAAGGCTAATGAACAGTTAATGGTAGCAACTCTTAATATTAAGGGAGAGCCAGTTAATATTTCAACAGTTCATATTGGAACAATCTCAAGATCAATTGCG
>NZ_AYZD01000001.1 GCF_001436755.1 Liquorilactobacillus aquaticus DSM 21051 | reverse complement strand
AAAGCTAGTACTTGGCGAGCTGATATTACTTATCTTGAGCTACGACCTGGAACTTGAGTATATCTTAGTTCAGTATATGAGCCAAAAGTTCATAAGATACTCGCATATAAGATAGGACGACAGATGAATGCCAAACTAGTAGTAGATACAGTTAACCAAGCACTTGAACATCATAAAAGGCCAGCATATTTTCATTCAGATATGGGTTCACAATATACGAGCTGTGATGTTGAAAACTTGCTTAGACGACATCAAATCTTCCATTCGTATTCTAAGCAAGGATATCCTTACGATAATAGCCAAATAGAAGCTTTTCATTCATTATTAAAACGAGAATTCGTTTTTCAAACGCACTTCTCAAGCTTTGAGGACTTAATTCTCAGAATCTCAAATTATATTAATTGGTTCAACACTGAAAGAATCAGAACAAGTGTCTAGAAAAACATGTGCCAAATATTGACTTAGGAGCAGTCTGCACGTTATGAAAAAACAGACATATTTTCAAAATACTATCTTCATTCTATTCAAGATCGTTCATATATCTCTAAGATATAATTTATAATTCAAAAGTCTATTATAATAAAATATTGTAAAAAAAATATATTTCCTATATAATTAATGCGATGTTTCTATTACTTAATTATCTAATCTCTAAAAAGCTTTAAATATATAAAACGTTGTTTCAATAATACATACAATATAATTGAACTATAGAGCTAGCATAATTAACTACTGATATAGCTTACGTTACATAATATGAATTTTTGTGTTAGAGAAGAAGGAATTAATAAATGAATTTGTCTGAAAAGTTAAAAAATTGCCGAATCTCAAAAAAACTAACACAAGCAGAAGTTGCTAAATTATTACATGTTTCCCGAAAAACAATATCCGGGTGGGAAAACTCACATAGTTACCCAGATATATCAAGTTTAACTCAGCTAAGTCGTATATACGACATATCTCTTGACGACTTATTACAAGATAATCATGTAATTACTGATTGTGATACGAAAAAAAAGCATTTAAATTATAGAGTCATTAAAATAAGTTATAATTTAAATGTTATATTGTGCATATTATCATTTCTTGAGTTCTTTAATTTCCAATCTCCTCATGTCCCAATTATTTATTTTTTATTACTTGGTAATTTGCTTATATATATATATTACTTTAGTCGTGTTTTTAGTTGGAATATATTGAAAGGGCGAGTAATTGTTTTTTTATTTTTATTCATTTTTTTATTTGCACTCTATACTTTTTTGAATATTCTTTTAATAGGAACTTCCAACTTTTTAATACATGCTGATCCTTATTTTATCTTTGGATTCTCATTTGGCCGATTGCTCTTGATCTTAGGAGTTACGCTTAGTTCAGAAGTAATTCTATTATCCAACTACCGTAAATAGTCAGTTATTTTGAAATCGATAGGCTTGAGAAAATTCCTCCTATAATCTTCCTAAAATGTGAACGGTTCATCTTTCGTCCTCCACTTATGTCTTTTAATTCTCTTAAGGTTAGCTTTTCAAATTTTCCCATTTTATCAACCTCCTAAAAAATTTATTTAGCTAGTATAATTATTTTATTACTTTCAACTCTCCATGTTCTTATAGAATTTAACAAAAAATCCGAAAAGGGAAAAGGGCTCACTTTTTCGGATTTTTGTAGATACTTACTATAGAAGCTAAAATATTGCTAAGAATTCTAGCTTAACTCTTAGCATAATAGCTGAAGGTTTATATTTGATATCCATATCTAATATTAGATAAGCTCATTAACTCTTTTATATTTTTGGTTTCTACATCTGATAATTTTATTCCATAACTTCTAATTGTTTTAGATATTTCTAAATTCATTCTGTTAAAAAGTAAGGGAATTGAAGAATTCTTGACTATTATTTCCTTTTTATAACTTGTCAGAAGATCTTCTAAGGGCCTATTATTCACATTACTTTGTAATTCCGTCAACAATTCATCAATTATTTTAATCGCTTCGTCTCCCCTATCTTTTCCACCTGAATACCATTTCATAATATCTCCTCCTCATATTATGTGGTGATAAGTCTTTTATTAAATATACTATATTTTACCTGTCACATGTTAGTTTATAATTGTCACCAGCTTTGATTAGCTGACATTTTTTGTCAAAATTACTCGTTTAGACTGCCGCCCAGACGAGTAATTAAAGTTTGCGTCACATGCTAACAATCTGATTTCTTCTAATTACTTGCTTTTCCATCCTGCAGCTCCACGAGTTGTCGAATTCGCTGCCGAATTGTTCCCAATAATTGACCAAGCCTGTCCCCAGTCTACTTTATAACCATGCTTTTTTGTACAGTAGACTCCATTTCCATAATTTTTTCCTCCATTCATTATTACCTCAATAATATTTCCCTAAAGGGCTATTACACGTATAGATAGTAAAATTCTTTGTTTAAAAAAACAAGCTTCATATTGAAGACCCCACATATCTTCAATATGAAGCTTGTTTTTTTAAGTTTAAGTAATAGAATTAATTCTATAAAAACTTTTATAAAACTTTATCAAGGAGAAAATGATGAAAAAAAAATTGTATAATCCTTTTTTAATATGGCTTGCAATGCTTCTAGGAATGTTTTTATTTGACAAGATTTTTTTAATACTACACTTTCAAACTAGTCATCAGGTTTTTTTTCAGGATCTTTTTCTACTACTACTTTTTTATATATTTAATAAAAAATTTCTTCACGTTTCATTCATTGAGATAGTACATCAAAATTTTTTCAGCATATTTAAAGTCAACATAGTTCCGATCATACTCAGTACGGTTTTAGTTCTTGATGCATTTTTTCTAATAAGCGAGCGAAACTCAAAGGTTGTAGATGCTATCACCATCGCAGGAAGCGCTGCCATTTTTGAGGAATTCTTTTTTAGAGGATTATTACTTAATATGTTTCTTATCAGAATTGAAAAAATTACTAGGGTCGACTTGCTTGCTGTCTCTTTGTTTACAAGTTTAATGTTTGGATTCTCACATATAGTCAACCTTCATGTTCAGTCCTTGTCCGGAACTTTATTTCAGATGTTTAGTGCTTTTGCATTGGGAATGTTATTAGCATCCGTTTATTTAAGAACTGGCAGTCTGATCTACCCAGCAATTTTTCATTTTATCCTTGATTTTTCAACTATATTGATAAAAGGATTCATCACAACAAGCCCTACAAAACAGGCTTTTCTTAGTAGTGTAGTTCTTGAACTTGTGTACATATTAACATCTGTTATACTTCTTAAAAACTCAAAGACTTCACAATTAGTAAACAAAAACGTGTCTGTTTTTAATAAAAAATGTGAAAATTGTTAGCTTTCCAACTTTACTAACTTAATTAATAAAAGCTTGTCTGAAGTTAGTGATGAAAAGGAAACTAAAATATGAGTTTATTCTGGCAAGAATTACTATTGCCTTAGGGCTATATTTTTTAAGGCCATAATAATTTTAAATCGGGGTAATTTTTGTCTTCCTCCGTATAAAAAAATATCCTCTACATTTTTGTTAAAATACCTTGCTACTTTTATTGCCAATAAAATGGATGGGTTGTAACGTCCGTTTTCAAGTGAGCTAATTGTTTGTCTGGTAACACCTAAATGTTGTGCAAAGTCTTGTTGACTTATATTTCTTTCTTTTCGCAACTCCTCTAGTTTATTAAACAAAGTTAATCTCCTTTCTCAGAGGCTAGTTATGTCACAGCCTCATAAGAATATGTATAAAATAATGAGTTTGTGTGTATTATTTCAAATAAAACTTTATTATTTGTATAGAGATTCAAAACATTGATAATAATTAAACGAAAGTGATTGATTTATGACGCTCAAAAGAAAAATTCCATGTAGCTGTTCCTCCTTCATTCAATCAAGTTGAGCGTTTTAATGTTGACAGGACATTTCAACATATAAAATATTTAAATCAGCATAGAGTAAACTATGTATTATTAACAGTAACTATGTGAGAACAGCATAGCCTGTCCAATAGTGAAAAGTTTAAACTAATTAATGCACTTGAACACACGGCAAATTATCTAAAAATTTTGAATTAGTATCATGATATTACTATTTTTAAAGACAATAGACTGACCGAAAAAGTTTCCAATATAATTAAATTGGTAGAAGGAAAAAGCTTTTTTTACCTTTTCTTAAGCAGAAAATATCTGAAAAGGAAGGAATTTCTATGGGAATTTGTCGTAGTCCTTTGTGTAACTAATTGTTTTTGTCAAATATATTTCTAATAAAAATTACATAGCTTAAAAGTTATGCCACTTTTTAATTTTAATAATTTCTTTCATCTAACTTCATCAATTTTTTTCGCAGGAATGTTCAATGACAATGAAGAAGTTTTGTTTCATCAGCCTTGGTAAGGGTTTCATCAATGATTAAAATTTGTGGTATTTTTAATAAAGCGTAAACAAATTTTTCTTGTGGTTTTTTAAAGTGCTTTTTACAATGTCAAGGTCTTTGCTATCTAGTGTTAGTATTATTTTCGGTAAGAGTAGCATACAATTTCAGAAATTAAACAAACAGAGAAAGAAGAGTTATGACAAGTAAAAAGATGATAAATACTAATCTTTGTTAATATAGAACTAACAATATGGAGGATTAAGATGAGAAAGGTATTTTTTTACGGGGCGATTAGCCTAGATGGATTTTTGGCAAAAGAAAATGACAGTTTACAATGGCTTTTTGACACTGACTTGAGTGGACATTCCACTTATGAAGCATTTGAAAGCCAAATTGATACTGTTATCATGGGGAATAACACATACAAGGAAACAAAAAAAATACTAGGGAATAAACCTTTATATCCGGGAAAGGAAAAAGTGGTTTTTTCACGCAAAGAAACCGGTGAGATAGAAGGAGGGTGCTATGTTACAGGAGATCCAGTGCCCATAATAAAAATATTAAAAGAAAAAAACAAAAAGGCAATTTGGATAGTGGGTGGTGGACACCTATTTACGCAACTAGTTGAGGGAAATATGGTTGATGAGTTTTGGATTCAGATCGCTCCGGTTTTATTAGGTAAGGGGAAACGCTTGTTTGAAAATGGAAAGTATGAACAACGTCTTGAACTTATAAAGGTGACACAAATGGGCGAACTAACAGAATTACATTTGAAAAAAAGAGATGATGTATAATTATAACAAATAAAATCAAAGAGATGATATTAGTGATAAAGTTTGATAAATTTTACACGCATTCCTTTTACTACTTCATTTCAGTTTATGTTGTGGAGCTTCTTTTAGCATGTAGTCTGTATTTTTATTTACCTGATGTTATACCAGTGCATATTGGATTAAGTTCTGCAGACGCCTATGATAAAGAAAAGTGGTTGGTATTATTTGTTCCGTGCCTAATGACGCTTGTTAGTTATATATTTAAGCCGGAATTCGTGGAGAAAAGGTATCCTTTAGGACCAACTATTTCTGCTTATATAAAATTGATTTTGTTTTTAGTTCAACTGTTAGGCGTGGTTAAATCGATTCAATATTTCTACATTTTAATACTACTGGCTTTCAATTGAACTAATTCAAGGCTTTACACTCAAAAAATGGTTGTTGTCAATCTAGGTTTGTTTATTATTATCTTCGAAAAAAGCATTTTGTTTTGTCTACTTACAGAGAGCTTTCACTCTATGCGAAAAAGAGAGAGAATATTTTTTTAGTGTTTTAATCTTTTGATGGCTTCTTTTAGTTCCAGAGTATCTTTTTCAATATGTTTTAATTTTTCAAGCAATTTTTTATTGCTGTCTTCTTCATGCGTAAAAAAAGCGGTGAGGGAGCTTGTCAGCATCCCGATAAAATCCAATACCCACAAACATTAACATGACAGCTGTAAGTTTTCCGATGGCGGTATGCGGTGAGACATCTCCATAACCGACAGTGGTTGCAGTTGCGATAGCCCACCAAAATGATTCGCTAAGCGGTACATTTTCGACCAATGAATATAAAACGGCTGATGTCGCTAGTATGAACAAACTTACAATAATCAGGTATATTAGATCGTTTGTTTTCAAAAAATTTTGGTATTTTTTTGTAATTTTCCACTCAAACCAACAGGCCTTGTTAGCCGCAATACTTTCATTACGCGCACAGCCCTAGCAATACTTGCAATTCTTGCGTTTCTGAAAAATGAAAAGACTAAGTTGACAGGGAAAATAGCAAGTAAATACCAAATACTGTTTTTAAAGAAACGACTTTTATTTTCAGATAAGACGAAACGTCCAAAATGAGCAAGCGTAAAAATCGTTACAATACTATTACCTATGTAAGTATATGATGCACTAGTTATAGTGTTCATATAATTCATAAGTACCATCACGATTATTACGGTTAGAATTGCTATTATTACATCATAGGTTTTCTTAATGTTTATCAATCCCAATCAATACCAGCTTTTGACTTTTTTAGAAAAGTATTTTACCCATGCAGGCACAACAGTGCTTTTTTTAAAAGTGAATTTTTATGCGAATTCCATTTCTACTACAGCTTCTTCTAATTCATCTAAAACTTCATTGTCCTCTATAAACTTAGCCCAGCTTTTTTGAGGTTCAAGTTGATCTTCTTTAACATACATTTTTATTTTATCATGTATACCTGTGATGAAGGTGTTAAGCATTTTGTCGGCTGCTCGTTCTAACATTGTTTCGTTCCATCTTCTAGCTGGCTGTCTCTTCTTGTTTTTTACCTGCTGGTATACTAGTGCTTTATCCCAAAACATTTCAACAGCACGGCTGTTATTAGCAATGTATTCTTGCAGTTCTTGATTATTCATCAATAGTTCCTCCAATTTAGAATGTAAAATATTTTTTGAATTTGATAGTTTATGTATTTCTTATTAAGTTTTAAGCATAAGATGGTGGTTTTGAGACAAAATAAAAGTTCCCTGCGATGCAGCATAATGGCTCATACACAGCCAAAATTGATCGCAAGGGAACTTGCATATTTTTTATTGTTCTTTCAATTAAGCTTCATCTTGATATGCAGTTATTAAACAAAATCTCTTGTGATTATAGTATGAGAGTAAACCACAATAATGAGTTTAGCTCAGCCCTACGCTCTTTGCTTGTAAGTTCCATTTGTAGTGTTAATAACCAATGTATCGTCTTCTTGAATAAAATCTGGAACAGTAACTACTAATCCAGTTTCTAAAGTCGCCGGTTTGCCGCCATTAGCTGCAGCAGCACCCTTGATATTAGGTGAAGTTTCTGTTACACGCAGAGTAACTGTCGTTGGTAACTCTACACCAATTAGTTCTTCATTGCAGAAATCTAATTGAACCTTTAATTCTGGAATTAGATACTTTACTTCGTCCGCAATTTGTTCAGCTGATAATTCGTATTGATCATACGTATCTAAATCCATGAAATAAAAGGTTTCACCTTGCTCGTACAGATATTGTGCCTGCTTCTTGTCAACAACAGCTAAGTCAACTTTTTCAGTTGGTCTCATAGTTGTTTGGACAATAGAATTAGAACGAATATCCTGTAACTTCATTTGCATTACTGTATTACCCTTACCAGGTTTGTGATGATTAGTTTCAAGTACCTTAATCAATTTGTCGCCTTTTTCAAAGATCATGCCTGATTTTAAATTAATCGCTTCTACCATTTATAACACACTCTTCCTTTTTTACTAACTGTGACAGTTACGACAACGTGAAATGAAAAGAATTAGGAGGAGCTAGAGATAGTGCAAAGCCTAAAATCAACATTTGTAAATCCACCAATCATTTATATTTGATAACTTCCTAATTCTACCATATTAAGCGTACACAAAATATGATTCGCAATATTTAAATAATTATATTTATTAGATTGGTAGTTAAAGAAGGGAAGCTAACGGTTAAACGTCTAGTTAGTTCTTAAGAGGTTCGATCAAATGTATTTCCCATATTCATAATATCGGTCTCCAATAGAGCTGGATGATGATAATTAGATTGCTGTTTGAACCAAGGCTTGTTTTCTAAATTTTCAGCAAAAAAGTATCTCCAATCTAACAAAATAATTGATCAGCAACAAATTTCAAAGCTAATTGATCGAATTTCTGCGGGGAACACCCTACAATGATAGTAATGATCTGTAATTGAAAATGGAGGAGTCATTTTATGAAAAAAGAACAAAGAAAAATTTTTTTAAGGCAAAAGTGGGTGCATTTTTTAATAGCTGTTATCTTAGGCTCAATCAGTGGTTTTGTGTTGAAGATCTATTTTAATTGGGAAATTTCATTATTGATGAGCTGGAATGCTGGGGCTATAACAGTGATGACATTAATGTGGTTTAATTTCCAGCCATTAACGGGAGAGCACACTAAAAAAATTGTTTTAACTGAGAGTATACGTTACTCATTTTTGGATATATTCATTATTTTGGCAAGTTGCGTTAGTCTGGTTGTTGTTGTATTTTTGGTGACTATTGGTAAAGGAGATCCTGTAGAACTTGGTGTTGGTTTGATAAGTGTCCCTATTTCTTGGAGCCTAGTTCATGCAGTATATACATTTCATTACGCTGAACTGTATTACAAAAAAAGTTATGATAAAATCGAAGGTGGAGTTGATTTCAACAATGATAGTCTGCCAAGTTTTTGGGACTTTGCTTATTTGTCATACACAATAGGGATGACTTATCAAGTCTCTGATACGAATTTCTCTACTACAAGTTTCCGCAAGGCAGCATTAGGGCATGCTTTGATTTCTTTTTTATTCAACACAGTTATAATTTCGGTATTAGTTAATTTTATAGCTGATTTAGCCTGACTAAGCTGAAATACCTATAAAAATAACGATTCAAATTTTGAATGTGCAAAGTGTCTTATCAATGGTAATCATGTCATATAATTTCTTGTTTTTTTTTTGCGACTGTCTCCGTAATTCCGTGGGAGATACTTTCTGATATTTTTTAAAGACTCTGCTGAAATAGTTAGAGTCGTTAAAACCGCAATTCATTGCTATTTCAGTCATATTCTGATTGCTGTCTTTTATAAGTTCAACAGCTTTATTAATTCTAAGTGCACTGATATAGTCAACTGCTGATATACCAGCAATCTCCTTAAACAATCTGCAAAAATATCCTGTACTGATTTGAGCGATACCAGAAAGCTTACGAAGATCTATTTGTTCCGTGAAATTACGATCTATATAATCAATTACCTCTCTAAAACGCTGAAGTACTTCACGACGATTCTGAAATTCATTTTTGGCGCAATTCTTTTCAATATGCTTTCTTAGAAGCAAAGCAATAAGAATGTAAACTTGTCCTTTAATAGCCATTTCGAAACCTATCTTTTTATTTAAATACTCGGCAACAATTAGGTCAACACACTTCAAGACTGCGGCATCGTTTTTTATCATATTTTTAAATAAAATTAGATTTTGGGATAAAGATGTAAGGAACTGAGTCTGTATTGCATCGAGTTTGTTGCTATAAAGAAAGGTCAGGTCAATTTTGATTACATAAAGCTCCAAATCATCACAGTTATTTTCGATATAATGTAATTCTTTGCTATTTATAATAACAAGATCATTGCTGCTTACTTCAAACTTTTTGGAATTACAGCGGACAATGGCATTTCCTTGAGTGAAATAGAAGAGCTGAATCTGCTCGTGCCAATGTTTATCAAGAATCAGGCCACGAGTAGTATATTCGGCTTTTTTGATCTTAACAAAAAGGTTATTTTCGGACATATCATCATAATGAAGTTCTTTTTTTTTCATTTTTTCACCTCATATATCAAAATAATGCTATAAACTATCAATATAGTGCATGAAAATACACTTTTTTAAAAATATAATTATAGTGAAGTTTTAAATAGCATATCAAAATAATGCTAATATTTCAAACGGGAAAGGTGATTGTCTTATATGGAAAAGGTTGAAATTGGTACTCCTCGAAAAATAAACTCGGGACTGATTTTGTTGGGGCTTTCGTTGGCTACACTTATGACTTCAATAGATACAAATATTGTGTCTATTGGACTGCCAATAATAACAAAATCATTGAATACAAATTTTTCGAGCGCACAATGGATTATACTTAGTTACTTGCTTTCAATAACTGTTCTAATTGTAGGTGTAGGTCGGATAGGAGATATGTTTGGAAAAAGAAACTTGTATTTAACCGGGATTGCAATTTTTACATTTGCTTCATTGGTTTGTGGTTTTTCCTCATCTGTCTATATGCTTATAACGGCCCGTATTCTTCAGGGAGTGGGTGGTGCGATTCTAATGGCAATGTCTTTTGCGTTGGTAGGAGATTTATTTTCTAAAGAGAAAATTTCACAGGCCATGGGTTTTTTAACCTCGATGCTGACATTGGGAATTGCTTTGGGGCCCTCGTTAGGGGGCGTCTTGATCAGTATGTTCGGATGGCATATTATTTTTCTTGTTAATATTCCAATTGGAATTGGAGCTTTTGTTATTGCATTTCAATTTCCTAAAATGAAAGTTACACATGCGAAACAGGGATTTGATTGGTTAGGAGTAATGGTACTGGCTGTTGCGCTTATTTGCTATAATCTGGGTATTACCTTTAGTGAAGCGCAAGGAGCAAGTGTGACAGTAGTCTCATTGTTGACTTTTGCAGCTATAAGTACAATTGTATTACTGCTCGTTGAAAAGAAAGTTTCTTCACCATTAATAGATCTTACGATATTTCAAAACAAGGTTATCAGTGGTAGTTTAGCAATCAGTATGATTGTATATGCGATGATAATGACGATTAGCATTGTTCTCCCATTTTTTCTTACAGATGCTCAAAGGCTGTCAACTGTTGAGGTTGGACTTCTGATAGCTGTTGGACCTTTGGCAACAACAATATTAGGCCCGATAGCTGGAAAAGCAGCGAGCCGCTTTGGAAATCAAGCAGTTATGATTGCGGGTATGATTGGTTTTGGTATTGGTTGTTGTCTGATGACGACCTTGACCAAAAACTCTAGTCCATTTGACTTTGCACTACGAATAGCTATTTCAAATGGAAGTTTTGCATTTTTCCAGACTCCTAATAATGCGGCTGTCATAACATCAGCTCAACCTGAACAACGCGGGGTAATTTCTGGTCTCTTAAACCTTGCTCGTACCTTAGGACAGACAACTGGAGCATCTTTGATGGGTGCTATCTATGCTTATTTTACTATGGCAGCACAGAAAGCTCATTCTGGAGAGGTACATGGGTCCACTAGCTCTATTACTCCAGCGGCAATCATATCTGGAGTGCATGGCACATTTTTAGTTGTTACTGTAGCAGTGTTGATAGCAATTATAATTGGAATTTTCACTTTAAGTCAGAAAAAGGAGAGCAGCACTGATTGAGCCGATAAATTAGGCTGATAGTGATAAGTGAATTAAAGGTAATTTATATAATTAATGAATAGTGTTCAAAGCCCAATAAGTAGTTAAATGCTGAATTTTAAAGGAGCTGAATCAAAAGTTAACTTTTGATTCAGCTCCCTTGTTAATTCCATAAAAGACTTGTCTTGACAGTTATTCCTCCGCACTTGGTCAAGATTAAACTGCTTAGAAAAAATTACTTAAATTTTCCTTTTAAATAATTGGTTCTTTCAGTTTGCCAGAATTTTTCGTCGTTAGCTGTTGTTGTTCGAATAGAATGAGCCAGGACCCCTGCAGCAATTGTATTAGCAGGAATGCTTTTTGTTACAATTGTTCCGGCACCAATCACTGCAGTATTATCAATTGTGATGCCAGGACAAACAATGACACCGCAGTCCATGTGTGTAGGGAACTCAATTCGGGCAAGTCGACCATCTTATTAAGCAGCTGGTCTCGCGTTGCAGCTGCTTGAGGCGTCGTTTGATTATATTTGTAAACACGTTTCTTCGTTTTCTGGCGTATCTTAACTAGTTCTTCATCTTTAGAGGAGTAGTGTGTGTGGTAAAACTTTTAAGTCTAAGCATCTGAAACAGGTAAGAAGTTTTTTTGCAGTTAGAATTAAAAATGAAATACAAAGTGGAGGAGTGGTAGAAAATGGTAAGCTATTTTTTAGAAACAGAAGTATTGTTTTTTGAACCAAGGCTTTTAATGATCTGATCATTTTGAGCTATTAGTACCCAATTCTGTTCAACGATAGCTCGCAAGTAACTTGCAATAGCTTTTTCCGCAACATAGTCACTAGAAATCACTTTTTTACTATTTTTAAGGAGCTGTTCCTCTTCAAGTTCACTCAAGATAGCTCTGACCTGCCAAAAAGCATCTTTATCTAAATCGGCCAGACCTCTATCTTCCAAGAGGCCTTCAGCTTTTTTGTTGTTGTTAAATAATGACATTTTTTATCAACCTTTCTATAATTTCTTTAGGAATATTGTAGCACTTTAGTAAGAGAATTTAATATTAGAGAAATAGAAATCTTTTAAAGCAAAAGTAAGACAAAATAAATGAGCTCGATTAGTGGCAGTGAAGAGAAAAATAAATGAAAAAGCGACTAAGACTGAAGCGTGAAGTCGCTTAGTTCGAGAAAAACGGTTTATGAAATGTGTCAATTCATATAATAGATGGTTAAAAAAGCTGAGTTCAACTGAGACATACCCCCAAAGTTAAAGTAAAAACTTCAGGGGTATGTCTCAAACCCAGCCTTTTTTATTTATTGAATTTCACTTTGATTTGTCGTCCAACGTGAATTGTTAGCACTAGGTAACAAAAAAAGCACGAGAAGCCAAATTTGACCGATTATTGGAACCAAGGTTATGAAAATCCAGCCTGCACTTCGATCTGTATCATGCAAACGACGTGCTTTCAGTGTTAGTGTCGCTAACCAAACTAAAAATATAATAAATTTGGCAACTAAATTAGTGCTAAGATCACCGACACTGTATATTTCCTCGACTGGATGTCCCATAAGATTTTCGAGTATACCGGCTATTATACTGCCTAAGATATAATTAATAATTATTGGCCACCAATATTGCGAACGTGTGGCAGTAGCATTCCATGTTAATATATTTCTCCAGAATTCTTTGTAAGCAGTTATCAATTTATCTCCCCCTATCAGCGTAAATTGTATACTAAAATAAACATTAGTACAAAAATTTTGATGCTATACATACGTAGCTTGGATCGATAAGAAACCAAATTCTAATATTTATTAACTTTTTAATTCTTTGTAGTTAACTGATGATTAATCCTCCAAAACTTGGTATTTAACGACCGATCTTTAGGGATCTTTTAGTACATTTATGTTTTTTTAAGAAAGAGTTTTAAGAGTTCAATAATTGATCTGGATGTTTGATAAAATTTAACGCAAGGCTTTTCTGTATCCTTGTGCTTGCGCTTCTTGTTCATTATCAAAGTAAACAGCATTACCAGAATTCATATGGTATCCTGCTTGTCCCGGAACATGATAAATGTGTGATTTGGAGTTCCCAATTATTTGGCCTTGAGTGCCTGTGTATAAATCGTCTCCTCCAGTACTGTTACTATTATTGGTGTTGGCCTGTGCTGCAGCAGATGAACTGGCAGCGGCTTCAGATGATGCTGCGGCGGAACTTGATGCTGCGGCATTTTTAGACGATTGTTCAGCAGCTTCACTTTGGGCCTTAGCAGCACTCGAAGATTGCGCTTCTCTGGATGATTCCTCAGCTGCGGAACTTGATGCCGCAGCTTTAGACGATTCTTTAGCAACGCTGCTGGCAGATTCTTCTGCCGCAACGCTTGATGATACAGCTGCTTTTGAACTGGCAATTGCTGATAAATACGAATCTGATTGATTATAGATGTTGATCCTTTGGTTGCTGTGTTTATTTCCAGCAGTTGCAATTACTTTGAGATTTAGCTTTTTCTTGGAATCATCAAGTTGAACTCGTATTTTAAAATGTTTACCTTTTTTAATACTCTTTTTTGCTGTTTTAAAATGTTTACCTTTGACAGAAAGTTTAACATTTTTAACGGCTTTTCCCTTGATAAAAAACACACCGTGTTCATTTGTTTCGTATCTGGATGAAAGAGAATTCTTTTTCGAAGTGAAATGAATAAGCTTTTTCTGACTGACCTGTGCTGCGTTTATCTTCTCGGTAGACCCTGTGTCCATGGAAGGTATAATTGCAAGCGAGAATGAAAAAAATGAAAGTATGAATATACTAGCCTTAGACAAATTATGTATAATCTTTGCTGAATGATGCATTTTAAATCCCCCTATTATAGTAAAACAGCTTTTAAGGTCATCGATTTTTGGACCGTTGTCACATTTTAATAAAATCTTATAATTTTCTTAACGTTTTTTATAATAGCATACTTTTTGTTAAATAGTGTAGTTTTTGTTTACTATGTTACACTATATTTAAACTTAATCTCTTAATTTCATTGCTGATCTTTAAAAAGCATCAAAATGTATTAAGAAAGCTGCTTTGAAAATTTAGTTGTAGGTTCTAGGAAAGGAGAGTATGAAGTAGGTTCTACAAGAGGATGTTAGTAATGATGATTTAAGTTCTAAGATCCTCGATGAATAGGTTGATTGGGCTGTACAGCTATGATGAGATGGAAAGCTGTTGTAAAGCAAAAACAAGTTAGGCAAATGATGAGTGTTTTATACCGCTTTCATTGTATAATTAGATTGATTTATGAATTTGACAGGTGGTGAAATCATGCTGCATGAGTACGAGCCGAATGACGACATTAGAGATCAGGTGAGAATTATTATACGAAATTTTAATGAGATCCAAGCAGTTTATCTCATAGATGCTAATTACGATAATTCTGTCCATGAGACTAAAAAGCATGTGTTTGTCATTGACAATGCGTGTAATTCTTGTCAAGAATTGCTGAAATATTATAAAACTGGTGTAAAAAACAGAGCAGATTTGGAATTTTTGATTAGGAAAGCAAAATATATATTAGCAAAGCTAATGCAATTGCATGATAGTACTACTCAAAAAGAGTGGAACTTTATCAAGATGGAGATCGAATTGTTACGATTACGTTTTGACAATAAATTTTTGTGATAATATATCACTATTTAATTAAGCAGGCAGTCGCCTTGAATTGTTGAAGATCAGTAGGACTATGAATAGCAAAGTGGGTAATGTTTTTATTGATTTGAAGTTAATATATGAGGTGATCAAAGTTGAAACCGGAGAGAATCTTAAACGTTACTAACAGTGTAAATCTAAGAGAGCTCGGAGGATATAAAACGCACGATGGTCGAATGATTCAATGGAAAAAATTGCTTCGATCGGGGGACATGAGTCGACTGTCGAATAAAGCAGCTAAACAGTTATTCAAGTATGGTCTCAATTATGTGATAGATCTGCGATCACCATTTGAATGCGAAATGTCCCCAGATCATCTTCCCAAGCACGTGATTTATCGTTCTTATCCTGTCTATCCTATGGGTGATACAGGTTCTTCTGATCTTCCTATTGTAGATAATGAGGATGAACTATATGGGAATGACTTTTCAGAACCATATGCAACAATGATTCTCAGTAGACATTCCCAACTTGCATTTCGCATGATGTTTGCTAAATTGCTGGACAATGCGGAAAGAGCGAAGTCTTTGCTGTTTCATTGTGCAGCAGGGAAAGATCGCACTGGAGTTGCTTGTTTTTTGGTTCTATCTGCACTTGGAATTGATTATCAGATTATTAGACGAGACTATTTATTGACTAATCTTGTATATGAATCAGTAGATCAAAGTGATCTGCGAAAAAAACTCCAGAATGATGATTTAATGGACTTTATTAATGAAATGAATTCTTCATTTTATGTTCAAGGAAGCTCACTGGATAAAGCACGTCAAGCACTTATAATTAATTATGGGAGCGTCCGTGAGTATATGCATACTGCTATGCAGCTGTCCGATAAGGACTTGAGCGATCTGCAGCAAATTTATTTGAAAAGAATATAAAATCGTCAACCTCTAGTTCCAGTTCAGATTATGGATGTGAAATAATAGGGGATAGTTCATTGTGCCTTGCTGTTTTGTAGTTTTGAAACAAGGTAAATAAAAAGATCTTCAGCAAGAGTGAAGATCTTTTTGTAATAATTGAAGATGAATATTAGCTTTCTTGTCGATACTTCTCCATTTTCTTTTGGAAGGTGGCTTCTGTCACACCATATGCAGTAAAAGTAATTGCATTGGCGCCTGCATTGATCGTTTTCTTTATTTGTTCATCAGATTTTCCACCAGACGCAATTATTGGGAAATTGGGTGCGATATCTGCTAATTCTTCTCGCAGCCAACGAACTAGTTCAGCCGTCTCTTTTCCACCAGCAACATTGAAAGCTTTAACACCGGCGTCAATTCTTTCTCTGATATTTATATTTTTGTTTACTACAGTGTAGATAATTGGGACATCGACAGCTTTACCGACACTAATGACGGTCTCAAGCGGAGTAGGCGCATTCAGAACGACAGCCTGTGCTCCGTTTTCTTCTGCAAAGAAACCAATTGTGGCTGAACGAAGACCCTTTGTAAGGCCACCACCAATTCCGGCAAGGATTGGAACATTAGATACTGTCGAGATAGCTTGAAGTATCTTGGTATTAGGTGTCCAGGGATAAACAGCTAAAACAGCATCTGCATTGCAATTAGCGATCACTGCGACATCCATTGTATAGATAATACTCTTAATCCGTTTACCGAAGAGGTTGATGCCAGATGCATCTCTAATGACAGCTGGTGTTTCAACGATATCTGATCGTAATTTTGAAGTTAAGTTTGGTACGGCTTTTTTGGGTTCTAACATAATTTGACCTCGATTTTTTAGTGGTTTATAAGATAGTTTTTAAATCAAGTATAAATTGTTTCCTTACTGAGATAAATTATAAAAATAAAAACGTCTAATAGCAAATATTATGGTGATTTTTCGATAATTAAAATTTTTACACTTTATTTACATGTTTAGAGACAATTTATGAGCAATTTTTTACAAACAAACGATATTATTAAAGCGATTCAAGTATTGGGAAGGAGAGTGGAATTATGTCTGATGTTTCAAAAAGAAAATTATTTGTAATTGCGGTAATAACCTGTGGGCTTTTGCTAACTGTTGCATCTTTTGGAGATCTAGCAATTAGTAATACCATGATCAATTATAACAGTGTTTTCGGAACTATTTTTCAAACCTTTGGAGAATTTCCCGTTTATTTTATTTTTGTCTTGAGTGGTGAGGTCGCGATAGTTTATGCAATTCGATGTAAAGAAGATAAGTTATTTGCGGTTCCGTTATTTCTAGGTGGATTTTCACTGTCGGCGTGGCAGATCAAGCAATATTTAAATGAAGTCTCAAGTTATTCGATTGCTGCTTTAACCAATATACATAACAATAAATCAATAGGGTTAGCTAATAGTGACGCTGCTACGGCTAGTCTATCAACAAAGGAAGCACTCATTCTTTGGCTTGTCGTATATATCTGTATTACTTTACTTATCGCTTTTTGGTTGAAGAACAAAAGCGACGAACAGATAAAAAAATACTTACTAATTGGTATTTTTGCTTCGTTGACTGTATGGTTTTCTCTCGAAGTAAACGGGGCACTCAAGGACTTTTGGGGACGGGTTCGTCCGTACGAATTAAGTGCATCGCAGCACGATTTTACCTCATGGCTACATCCTAATGGCGTTAACGGTCACAAATCGTTTCCTTCAGGACACACGATGTCCGGAACGCTTTGCATTGTTTTTTCATGGTTTGCCACGGGAATAAGACGTAGGCGACTCTGGATATTCGGAGTTGTCTATGGTGCTGTTTTAGGATTGTCACGGTTAATTATTGGTGCGCACTTTTTGTCAGATATTGTTTTTTCTTATTTTTTGACTGCATTTTTCATTTTTATTATGCGTAGTTTATATGATCATATAATAGAAAAAAATCTAAAATTACACTAGTTAGAATGGTATTCAAAATATGAGAAACAGTCTTTAAGAGATTTCTTTAAGAAGTTTAGAGGTTACGGCTTGAGCCCGATAGAAAACAAACGATATTCTTATTCTACAATTACTGCTCGAGGGTTCTTCCTTAGCTTATTTGACCAGCTTTCAATGCTGGCTTGCCACCATTGAAAGCATTTTTATTTTGATAGACCCGTCCTCCGTTTTGGGTTAAAATAAGTTATCAGTTGTAATTATAAGGGGTGATTCGGTGAGTAAATATAGAAAACAATATGGGTTGCCTTTCAAACTGGGAATTGGTTTGAATACCATATATATCATTTTTGAACTGACTTTTGGTGTACTATTTGGCTCGGTCGCATTGATGACGGATGCTATGCATAATTTAAGTGATGTTTTGGGGCTTTTTGTGTCATGGTTTGCCGGCATTATTAGTTTTAAAAAGAGAACTCCCAAAATGACCTATGGTTACAAGCAAGCTACCGTTTTAGGAGCTTTTGCTAACGCGGTTTTTGTTCTAGCTGCAATGGTCTGGATCATTATTGAAGCAATTGCAAATTTTGGTGCGGAAAAAACAAATCAAGGGCTTGGAATCGCTGGGGTTGCATTATTGGGTGTTTTCATCAACTTTGCTACTGCTTTTCTTTTTCAGAAAGATAGTAAAAAAGACTTAAATATCAAAGGAGCCTTTTTGCATATGGCAGCCGATGGGATGGTTTCATTGGGAGTTGTATGTTCAGGTCTCCTAGTTAGTGTAACTGGGTGGGGCTTTATCGATTCACTAACCAGTATAATAGTTGCTGCTTTGGTCATCTATTCTTCATGGGGACTGTTAAGACAATCCTTGCAGTTGCTAATGTCTGCAGTCCCAGATGATGTGGACGTAGAGAAGATTACACAAGTTATTAAAAGTTTTGCTGAGGTGAAGGATTACCATGATCTACATGTTTGGGGAATAGGTACAAATGATGTGGCTGTATCGGTTCATATAGAACTTAAAAAGAATGTTGAACCTGCTGTTATTTTGGAGTTGCTTACGAATAATTTAAAAAAAATAAACAAGGTTACACATACTGTGATTCAAATTGATTGCCCTCAAGCAGAAGTTGAAAATGATTTTTAAAACGTTATAAGAGCAACTTTAAGATAAATAGACTAACGAGTGTTTTAGGTAAACACAGTAAAATTGTTTATTGGATAAGTTTAAAAAGCGACCTTATTTCAATTGAGAATAAGGCCGCTTTTTTGTGGTCATAACGGTTAGGTAATGCTTACTGTTAAAAAAAGATAGTGAATAATGGAAAATAAGTTTCTTGTGTGTTGGTATTCTGAAGACCGATGCTTTATTTGATTTTTTATACCAATAAAATATTGCAAAACAGATTATACATTTTGGTTATAAAAAAGAATCGTGATAAGTTTCTATCGCAATCCCTCTGAGTTTAACTTGTGTTTTTACTGATTATTTAGTTGTTTATTGTTTGTTTTGAATAAAGAACCAATTGTTTTTTGAATGCTAAGGGCCGTTTCGGCATGATTCATCGTGTATAAATGGATACCTGCAGCACCACGTGTAATTAAATCGGCAATCTGATCGACTGCATATGCTAGACCAGCTGTTCGGAGTGATTCAGGATCATTCTCATACTTGTCAAAAATTGCCATAAATTTTTTAGGAAGATGAGCTGAAGTCGTCTTGATTAAGCGTAAAGCCTGTTTTCGATTAGTTATAGGCATAATACCTGCTATGATAGGTATGTTAATTCCAGCTAAAGCGCAATTTTCCTTAAAAGCAAAAAACTTATCATTGTCAAAAAACAACTGGGTGATCAACTGGTTGCATCCAACATCGACTTTCTGTTTCAAGTAATGGATATCTGAAACTAAATTGGGTGATTCTGGATGAATTTCAGGATAACATGCTCCTGAGATTTCAAAAGAAGGTTCTTGGGCACGAACAAACTTAATTAAATCACTAGCGTAATTGAAGTCGTTTTTGCGTGGAATCCGGGGTATAATGTCGCCACGAAGGGCAAGCACTTGATGAATATTTAGGGAATCTAATTCTGTTAATATTCTTTTAACCTGATTCGCACTGAGATAAGCAGCTGGCAAGTGGGCAATTGCAGGAATATCTAATGTATTATTGATATAGTCGGCCAGCTTGAGTGTCGTTTTTTCAAAGTCACTTTTGTTATTACTGCAGGTAACGCTGATAAAGTGGGGTTTGAGGTTCTGCAATTGATCAAGGGTCGTCACAATATTATCCGTACCGATTTGAGTATTTGGTGGGAAGACTTCGAAGGATAAAGAAGGATGGTTATCGTTCACATTTCCCCAGCTCCTTTCGAATTTCGCGTGTTGCGCTCGTCAAATTTTTTAGACTTGCTTTTGTTTCTTGCTCACCCCGTGTTTTAAGTCCACAATCAGGATTAATCCAGATTTTCTGTTCTGGAACTTTCTGTAGAATTTTATGGATCGCATTCTTAATCTCATTGACTGAAGGTACACGCGGTGAATGAATATCATACACACCCGGACCGACTTCGGTTTGAAAATGCTTTGCTTGTAGTTCATCCAAAATTTCAAGGTTAGAACGTGAGGCTTCAAAAGAGATAACATCTGCATCCATATTATCGATTGCAGGGATGATATCGGTAAATTCACTGTAGCACATATGCGTATGTATCTGAGTTTCAGGCCTAACTTTGCTATGCACTAACCGGAAAGCCGGAATTGCCCAATCTAGATATTCACTGTACCAATCACTTTTGCGCAACGGAAGTTTTTCACGCAAAGCAGCTTCGTCGATTTGAATGATACGAATACCGTTGGCTTCAAGATCAAGCACTTCTTCTTGAATTGCGAGCGCAATTTGAAGTGTTGATTCACGTACTGAGATGTCTTCTCGTGGAAATGACCAGTTCAAAATTGTTACTGGTCCAGTCAGCATGCCTTTGACAATTTTATCAGTTTGTTCTTGGGCGTACTTAGACCATTTAACTGTGATCGGTTTTTGGCGTGTAACATCTCCCCAAATGATAGGTGGTTTAACGCCTCGTGTCCCATAGGATTGAACCCAGCCATTTTTACTGAAAAGGTAACCGCTCAAATTTTGCCCAAAATATTCGACCATATCATTACGTTCGAATTCACCGTGTACTAGGATGTTAAGTCCAATCTCTTCTTGCCATTTAAGCCACTCGTTGATTTTTGCAGCAATGAACGTGTCATATTCTTTTTGTTCTAGTTCATGACGTTTAAACTGTGCACGCATTTTTTTAACTTCACGGGTTTGTGGAAACGAGCCGATCGTAGTGGTCGGCAGAATTGGCAGTTTGAATTCTTTTTTCTGGATAGCTTCTCGTTTTGAAAATTCTGGGGTACGAACAAATGAATCTTCAGTTAAATTTGCAATTTTTTCTTTTAGCGCTAGATGGCTCTTAATACGATTTCCAGTAAACAGTTGTTGATTTTTGACGAGTGCTCCACTAGATTGGCCTTCCAAGATAGAAGAAAGTTCGCCAAGTTCACCAAGCTTTTCTTTTGCGAATGCAAAATGTTTTTTTATTTCAGGCTTGAAATCTTCATTGGCTACACTGAACGGAACATGCAGTAATGAACATGAAGTTGAAAGAACAGTATTTTTTGCAGGTATTTGACGAATAATTTTCAGTGTTTGCTGATAATTATTACGCCAGATATTCTTGCCATTGACAACTCCTGCAAACAAAATCTTTTCATCAGGGAAACCATTTTTTACAAGTTCCAGGTTTTTTCGACCTTCGATAAAATCAAGACCAAGGCCATCGAAATCAAGGTTGACTAAATCGGAATAGTTATCACGTACATCACCGAAATAGGTTTGAAGCAAAATTTTTAAATTACCCTTTTTAGTTAGTAACTTCTCGTATATTTTGTTGAATAAAGTTCGATCCTCTGTAGACATATCCTTTACGAGAGATGGTTCATCAAATTGCAACCAAGTTGCGCCTAGTTCATTAAACTTTGAGGTTACTTCTGCATAAGCAACAGTAATTTGTGTGACAAAATCTTCGGCTTTGACGTCTTCAGCAAAGTCACTCAGTTTAAGCAGCGTGTAAGGACCAACCAGCGTGGGGTGAGTATTGATTCCAGCAGTTTTTGCTTCCATGAATTCAGAAAAAATTTTGTTACCCACTAATTTAATCCGTGTTTTTTTATCGAATTGAGGCACGAGATAGTGATAGTTAGTGTTAAACCATTTTTTCATCGGTAAAGCCTTGATGTCACCTTGCTTCCCTTGATAGCCGCGAGCAAGGGCAAAATATTCGTCAAGAGTATCTAATCCTAAGTTTTCGGCTTCTTGTGGAAGAATATTAAATAAAAATGCTGTGTCAAGTATCGTATCGTAGAATGAAAAATCATTGCTAGGGATATAATTGATACCAGCTTTTTGCAGAAGTTTCCAATGTTTTAGACGTAGTTGAGCTGCTTTAGCAAATAGTTCTTTTTGAGTGATTTCGTTACGAAAGTACTTTTCGGTATTAAACTTTAGTTCGCGATTCTCGCCGATACGCGGGAATCCAATGACAGATGTGACCATAGAATTCTCCTCCTTATACTGTTACGAATAAGGTAACATTATATTTGCTTATTGGATAAGTGATAGAATTGATTATTTGTTATAGTTTAAAACTATAAGGTTGTGGTAAAATTAAAATATAATTTTCAACAGGAGGCAAGGGATGCGTTTAGAACAGCTTGAATATTTAGAAATGATCGTTAAAACTGGTTCTTTTAATGAGGCTGCTAAAAGACTTTTTTTGACGCAACCCAGTCTTTCTAATGCAATTAAAAATTTAGAGGAAGAATTAAAAGTTAAGCTTTTGCTGCGAACAAAAACTGGTGTTTCGCTAACAGATGATGGTAGAGAATTCATGAGTTATTCTCGTCAAGTAACTGATCAAGTCAGTTTACTGAAGGAGCGATATAAAAAACATGAACCACGTAAAAAGTCATTTTCTGTTTCCGCTCAGCATTATGCGTTTGTAGTGAATGCATTTGTTGAACTATTAAAGGGCTTGGATGTTGACGAGTACAATTTTACCTTACGTGAAACAGAGACACAGAATATTTTTGATGACTTAAACGAATTTAAGAGCGAAATTGGAATATTGTATTTAAATGATTTTAATAAAAAAGTTATGCAAAAAATTATGAAGGAAAATAATTTGGAATTTCAGCCTCTATTTGTCGCTAAACCGCACATTTTTGTCGGTTATTGCAATCCTTTGACTCAAAAAAAAAGTGTTAAATTGAAGGATCTTGAAGAATATCCTTATCTTTCATATGAACAAGGAGATGCAAATTCATTCTTTTTCGCTGAGGAGATCTTGAGTACGATCGTGCATAAAAAGAATATTAAAGTTAGTGATCGTGCTACGATTTTTAATCTTATGGCAGGAGTCAACGGTTATACGATTAGTTCTGGAATTATCAGCAGTGATTTAAACGATGACAAAATTGTTGCTATCCCACTTGAAGTTGAGGATTCAATGATACTTGGGTTAGTGAAACACAAACAAATCGATTTGAGCTTGACTGCAGTTCAATATCTGAAAATCTTAAAGCGGCATATTCGAAATTATGGTTTTGAGATCATCACTGAAGACGATTGAAAGAAAAACAAACAAACAAACAAACAAACAAACGTAACGTGTGATCTTTCAAAACGTTTTGCAAAACAAAGCTAAAAGTCGATTCCACTTTGAAAAATAAAGTATTTCTCCTTGTAAAACGCTATCAAATTAGTGATGTGCCATTTTATAACAGAAGTATGATATACTTATTAAAATCAAAAGGTATAGGGGAAGATAGAATGAAAAAAATTATTGCTCTGATAAGTTGTATGTTTGGCTTATTTGTATTTATGAATTATCATGAACCGCAGGTAAATGCTGCAGAGAAGACATATACAATTGGAACTGATGTAACGTTTCCCCCGTTTGTGTATGCTAACTCCAACAATAAGTATGTTGGAATTGATATGGAATTAATACGTTCGATTGCTAAGAAAGAAGGATTCAAGGTAGACATTAAGCCGATTGGTTTCAATGCTGCAGTTCAATCCTTGAGTTCTGGACAGATTGATGGTGTGATTGCAGGAATGACAATTACCGATGAGCGCCGTCAAAAATTTGATTTTTCGACTCCTTATTATAAGTCTGGAATTGTTATGGCAGTTGCTCCCAAAGGTGATGTTAAAAGCCTTAAGGACCTTAAAGGAAAAAAAGTTGCTGTTAAAACAGGAACAGCTGGTGCTACATATGCTAACTCCATCAAAGATCGCTATGGTTTTAAAACTGTAACTTTTGATGATTCGGATAACGTGTACAATGACGTTAAAAATGGAAACTCGGCTGCATGTTTTGATGATAGTGCGGTCTTGAATTATGGTGTTAAAACTGGTTTAGGACTTAAAGTTGTTACCAAACCGACTGATATTGGCAGTTATGGCTTTGCTGTTGAAAAAGGCAAGAACAAAGAATTGTTATCCAAGTTTAATTCTGGCCTGAAAAAGTTAAAGGCTAATGGTCAATATGATAAAATCATTAAAAAGTACACTGGTGAGTCAGCAACCGCATCTCAGAAAAAAGCGAATGATAAGGCTGATAGCGAAGGGCATACTTTTATAGGTTTAATAAAGCAAAACAAGTCCGCTATTCTCAGTGGTATCTTTGAAACGATTAAGTTAACGGTCGTATCAATAATTTGTGCTACAGTTTTTGGTGTTTTGATAGGGTTGCTCGGGGTGCTGCCAAGTAAATTTGCCCGTGGAGCATCAACAACAATTATTTATATATTCCGTGGTTTACCATTGCTTGTTTTAGCTCTGTTTATCTATAATGGTGTACCAAGTCTGACTGGATCTAAAGTGCCAGCCTTTATCGCAGGTATTATTACATTGACTTTGAATGAGGGGGCGTATACAGCTGCCTTTGTAAAAGGTGGAATACAGGCTGTTGATCCCGGACAGATGGAAGCTGCTCGAAGTTTAGGACTACCATTTGGAAGGTCAATGCGCAAAATTATCTTGCCTCAAGGAATCAAGATCATGATCCCATCGTTTATTAATCAGTTTATTATCACTCTGAAAGATACTTCGATTTTGTCAATTATCGGGATACTCGAATTGACACAAACTGGTAAAATTATTATTGCACGTAATTTAGAGGGCTTTAAAATTTGGACAATTATAGCTTTAATTTATTTAATAATTATTACAGTTTTGACACTGTTGTCCAAATGGGTAGAACGGAGGATCAATGATTAATGAAGAATTTAAAAGTTGATGTAACAGATTTAAAAAAGAATTTTGGCGATAATCATGTTCTAAAGGGAATTGATTTTAAGGTCGCTACAAACGAAGTAGTTGTCCTGATCGGCCCTTCTGGTTCTGGAAAGAGTACTTTGCTCAGGTGTTTAAACAGGTTAGAAGAGCCAACGTCTGGTAAAGTTGTTATTGATGGCAACAACATTAGTGACCCGAAAACAAATATTGACCAAGCACGCGAAAATATTGGTATGGTGTTCCAGCATTTCAATCTTTTCAATAATTTAACAGTGGGACAAAATGTTGAACTTGCTCCAGTTGAACTTGGTAAAATGTCTAAAGAAGAAGCGGTTGTAGCAGCAAAGAAACTTTTGAATACAGTTGGTTTGGATGATAAGTACGATGCGATGCCACAGTCTTTGTCTGGTGGACAGAAACAGCGTGTTGCAATTGCACGTGCACTTGCAATGAATCCAGATATCATGCTGTTTGACGAACCAACTTCTGCACTTGATCCTGAAATGGTTGGAGATGTTCTTGCCGTAATGAAGGATCTTGCTAAGAAGGGAATGACAATGGTTGTTGTTACACATGAAATGGGTTTTGCTAAAGAAGTTGCTGATCGCGTAGTCTTCATGGCTGATGGTAAAGTAATGGAAGAAGGAAAGCCTGAAGATGTCTTTGATAATCCTCAAAATGAACGTACTAAAACTTTCTTGGAGAAGGTTATCAATGTTTAAGATATGTGTGTGATACCTTGGTCTCTTCTGTTGTTGTGATTTAATACTTACTACGTCGAGTTGCTTTCTTATCTATTGGGATTACAGGGGTGATTTTACATGTTTAAAGTTGTTTTGGTTATGCATGAACCTTCTTCAAATGACTACTATCGAATGAATAAAACATATTTCGAAAGTATGCCAATCGCTGGTCAATATATTTATAATTCTGACGGATTAGCTTATCGAGTCGAAGAGGTTGCGGAGTTTGCAGGGTACGTCAGCAGCAAGGGAGCGACAACGATTTTAGTTGTGCATCCGGTCGATAAGAATGAGCCCGTGAGCAATTTGTATGGTTTGGATATCGAGCGCGACTTAGATGATTAATTAAGTTTGTATTTAATTTGAAGTATAAAAATGAATAGTGTTAAAAAACCCGAACTTTGTGCGGTCGCAGTGTGCTCAGCAAGATTACGCGATGCCTAGATCGGGTTTTTTTTATGGACGGGCAACCTTTTTTCTAGGATAATCAAAATGTGATACAAGGAAAAAATAAAAAGAAGACTATACTATTAGACATCGGTAATGTTATTATTAGAATATTGCTTAAAAGAAAGGATTGTTTTCGTGTGACTAAAGAGGTAGAAGAAAAGCGACAGGCTGTCTGGAAGAAGAGTTTTCTGATCCTGTGGATCGGGTGTTTCATCACGGCATTAGGATATTCAATGACAATGCCGTTTATCTCGCTGTACTTGGACACTTTGGGCCATTTTAACAAATGGGAACTTAATCTTTACTCCGGAATTGCATTTTCTATTACATATTTGTCACAAGCAATTGTCTCTCCCTTTTGGGGGAACTTGGCAGATCGCAAAGGTAGAAAGTTGATGTGTTTGCGAGCGTCTGGAGTTATGGCATTCACCATTTTTTTTGTAGGAATGGCACAGAGCGTTTTAATGGTTATTGTTTTACGTTTGCTTCAAGGAGCATTCTCAGGATACATTAATAACGCGACTGCATTAATGGCAGGTGAAACACCACATAAGAAAAGCGGTCAAGTAATGGGAAATTTGATGACTGCTAATGTGACAGGAACGCTACTAGGTCCTCTTTTTGGTGGATTTATTGCTGGGGCTGTTGGTTACCGAATGACCTTTTTCATCACAGGCATTTTAATGGGATTAGTCTTTGCACTGACTTTCTTGTATGTTACAGAACATTTCACCCCAATTTCTGCTAAAAAAATCAAACCAATGGGCAGGATTTTTCATGAGCTAAGGCAACCGAAGCTTATTATCGTAATGTTTTTAACAACTCTATTTGTGCAATCTTCATTGATGTCAATTTCACCAATTATCAGTTTGTTAGTACGTCAATTAATGAACGGTCACGGTAATGTTTCCCTAGTTAGTGGTTTTGTTGCGGCTATGCCAGGCTTTGGAACATTGCTTCTTGCTTCAAAAGTTGGACATCTGATGGATAAAATTGGACCGGAAAGAATCTTGCTAACAGGATTATTAGCTACTGCAATTATTTTTGTGCCAATGTTTTTTGTGACGGCGCCGTGGCAGCTGGGACTACTTCGCTTCTTACTAGGTCTCTCCAGTGCAGCAATGCTACCTGCAGTTCAGACAATTTTGACCCTTGATGTTCCTAGTGAAGCATTTGGACGTATTTTTAGTTATAATCAGTCGTTTCAAGCTGCTGGTGGAGTGGTGGGTCCAATGGTCGGATCACTTGTTTCGAGTTTATTTAGTTATGAAGCAGTCTTTCTCGTAACAGCGATGTTCATTGCAATTGATTTGTTGATAGTCATTCGTGTTGCTAGAAAAAACTAGTGTTGTATTTATTCAACGTATAGCTGAAAAAAGACTGAAGATAAGAATCTAGAGCAAGTCTAGTTTTTCACTTCAGCCTTTTTGTTATTTTCTTAACTAGTTTATTGGAATTAATTATTCATAAGATATTTCAAGCAAATAGCTTTTTGCATGTGTGATATGTGTGGTTGTGATCCAAACCTCTTTAAAATATGAGTCAGGCTGCTTAGTTTTTGTCTGATAGTGATTGAGTAATTCTCCGTGTTGTGCAATGAAATTAGTCTGCATTCTATTCACCATCAGCTTATTATCGGGAAAGTATATTTCTTGATCCGAAACTTGAACACTATCAGGAATGGCTAAACGAAGGACATTATTGTATGAGGTCCCTAGTTCTGTATAATGATCTGGATGACGTTTTAAAAAGGACAGTAAATTAAAAATAGAATCTGAGTTGCTTGCCACGTTGATCAATCCCTTATATTTAACTCAATTAGAGTTTATTTGGTATAATTGTACTATCTGATCGCCGATATGTAAAATTAGACAAAGAAAACAGCTGCTTGTAAGGAAGTGGAACGAATGATTGTTCATTTTTATTTAGTAAGACATGGTCAAACGGAAGTTAATCGACGTCGTCGACTTCAAGGTATTACCGATTCGCCACTGACTAAGAAGGGGATAGCTATGGCGAAAAGACTAGGTGATGATCTGTATGATGTAGAATTTACGGCAGTTTATACAAGTGATCTTAAACGTACGCAGAAAACAGCCCAGTATATTTTGGCACAAAACACTAAAAAAAAGCCGCCAATAGAAATAGCTCCAGGTTTGCGTGAACTTAATTTTGGAAATTATGAAGAAATGAAAAACAGAAAGCTTGTTCCAACAGTTTTAAGAAAAATAGGTTTGCGCAAAATTATTGCAGCCTTTCGGGAACAGCAACATGTTATGGCAGTAACCAATTTGTTTAAGATCATGGATACAGCAACTCAAATTGAAACCGCTCAGCAACTTAATCAGCGCATCACCCGCACTTTATTGGAAATTGCACATAAATACAATGATGAGCAAAGTGAGGTTAATATTTTGGTTGTTGCACATGCAATCGTACTTTCGGTCTTTATTGAGGGATTAAAAGGAGATGTCCCACTGCTTCTGTTAAAGAATGCGCGTGTGAGCAAGGTTGATTTTGAGAACGGCAATTTTAATATTGTTAGTATTAATCAAAAAAAATTAAACAGTAAACGAAGTGAAAATGATGATGAATAAGCGAACAGTGAAGATGCTCCATGAACTTGTAGACGAGAACGTTGTACCTGGGGTTTCGTATGCAATGCTGCACTGTGGTAGTCTTCAAGCTGAAGTTTTTGGAAGGCGTCAGATTGTTCCAGCTGAAAAAGAGATGAGCCCTGATTTGTTATACGATGTTGCATCTTTGACGAAGGTTATTGGAACAACAACAGTTATTTTAAAATTAATCGAAAACGGCAAGGTTAAGCTTGAAGACCCAGTCAAAAAGTTTTTGCCGAAATTTTCTGATCAGCGTGTTACGATTAGACATTTTTTGACACATACTTCGGCAATCACAGGTTATATAAAAAACCGTGATTCTTTGGACGCAAATGACTTAATAGAAGCACTTTATACGCTGCATATAGGAGAATGTTTTGAACAAAAGGTTGTATATACAGATATTGGAATGATTTTTCTGGGTTTGATTATTGAAAAGCTATATCAAAAACCGGTGCAAAGGGTAATAGTTTCAGAGGTGTTGCGGCCTTTGGGGATGAATGAGAGTACATTTGAACCGAATCCCACTGAATGTGTGCCAACTGAATTGTCGAAAAAACGTGGGCTTATTTGTGGACAGGTCCACGATCCTAAGGCTAATATTATTGGTGAACGTTGTGGGTCGGCTGGTCTTTTTACCTCTCTTCATGATTTGATTAAATTTTCAGCTTGGGTATTAGAGAATAAACCCAGAAAAAAAGTCTTGCAAGAGCAGACGATCAATGACTTATTTAGAGACCAAACGCCTAATGAAAATTTAGGAAGATCATTAGGTTGGGATCTGCGGTATAACAAACAAAAAGAAGCGTGTCTCTATCATACTGGGTTTACAGGGACATTCATTCTTTTGGATAAGAAGAAACAAGATGCTTTAATTGTTTTGACGAATAGAGTTCATCCGCATGCGACAAACGAGCTTTTTTTAGAGAAACGCGATAAAATAATTGCACAATATCTCGATGAAAAAGATTAAGGTATTTAAAAACATTTAGGAGGAATGACATTGAAACAACCAATTTTTTTGAAACCGTTTTTTCAAGAAAAGATTTGGGGTGGACAACGCCTAAAAATAAAGTTTGGTTATTCAATACCAAGTAGTAAGACTGGTGAATGCTGGGCCATTTCGGCACATGCACACGGGCCAGCGACAATTTTGAATGGACAGTATAAGGGGCAGACTCTGGATGAACTTTGGCATGATCACCGCGAAGTGTTCGGCAATGTAACTGGTGAAGTTTTTCCATTATTAACTAAAATTCTTGATGCGCGAGAAGAGCTATCTGTTCAAGTTCATCCGGATGATGTTTATGCAATGAAACATGAACACGAGCTTGGTAAAACAGAGTGCTGGTATGTAATTGCTGCAGACAAAGATTCAGAAATGATTTACGGACACCATGCTAGAACGAAGGCAGAATTGGCTGAAATGATTGAAGCAGGTCAATGGGATAAGCTTTTACGCCGTATACCAGTTAAACCGGGTGATTTCCTTTATGTACCGAGTGGAACCATTCATGCGATCGGTAAGGGTGTGATGGTTCTGGAAACTCAGCAAAGCAGCGACACGACCTACCGTGTTTATGACTTTGACCGTGTAGATAAGAAAACTGGCGAAAAACGCAAATTACACATTAAACAATCTATAGATGTGACGAATGTTCCGCACAACGATCCAAAACTTGATATTACTACCCATAAGCAAGGTGATGCCACGATTACAAACTATATTGCTACAGATTTTTTCAGTGTCTATAAGTGGGAGCTTCCTCTTGGCAAAGCTTCTTTTAAAAGACGTGAAGCTCCATATACATTGGTTTCTGTACTTGATGGTCAAGGAAAAATAGAAGTTGCGGGTGAAAGCTATACTTTGGCTAAAGGTCAGCATTTTATACTTCCTTTTGATGTTAAAGAGTGGACAATCGAAGGCAGTTTATCCATTATTGCCTCTGAACCAGGTGCTAAGGCATGATTTTGGGTATTAACGGAAGCCTAATATTTTCTAATGACTTGCCTGAGGAAGAGAAGGTTTGCTTCAGTAAAATTTTAGTGTTCAAAAAAATGACTATTGAAACAATTTAGTTCGAATAATAAAAGATAAAAATAAAAGGCTGGGTCAAGAGAATCTTTGACTCAGCCTTCTGTATTGGAAAACAGTACAATCACACTTAATATTCAAAAAAATTACTTTATGTTCTTGTAGGAGAAGTTTAAGCAAGAACAGATTTTTTATCAGGTTCCGCAATCTATCAGTAGGTTGGTTTAATACGCAACTTTTCTTGTGCACTTAGATCAGCATCAGGGTATTTTCGTTTTAAGGCAATTAACAGCAATCTTTTGGCAAGCTCACCATTGCGCGCAAGAATAGGACCGTGGAAATAGGAACAGAAAACATTTTTATAAATAGCGCCTTCTGATTTGTCTTGACCGTTATTACCATGACCACTGACAACGGTTCCTAAGGGGCGCTCGCCTTCACCTAGAAAGGTAACACCATTGTGGTTTTCAAAACCGTGATAAGTTTGGTTGGTTTCAGCATTTTTAATGATAATGTCACCAATGAACCGATTATTGTCTTGACTTTTTGTATAATGTGGCAAGGCATTGATTCCTTCTATTCGTTCACCCTGGGCTCCGATGTAATATTGGCCGAGCAATTGATAGCCGCCGCAGATAGCAAGCACAGGGCCATTGTCTTCAATGAAGTCAGTCAAAGCTTTTTTCTTGCCTTGGATGTCCTTAGAAACAATAACCTGCTCATAGTCCTGACCCCCGCCGAAAAAAGCGAGGTCAAATTTTTCAGGATCAAATGGCTGATTTAAACTAACGATTTCAGATGTTAAGGTGACATTCATTTGCTTTGCATAGTAGTTAAGCACAAGAATGTTTCCAATGTCACCATAAGTATTCATCAGATCGCCATATAAATGAGCAATATTTAATGTATAAGGCATCATTACTCCATTCCTTCCTTAATATAGTCTTGTGAAGCCATGGCTTTACGCAATTGTAGAACAGCCGTGTAAGTAGCTAAAACATAAACATGTTTTGTTGGCATTTTTTTGATAGATTCGAGAACTGCATTCAGATTTTCATGTTCTTCAAAATGCTCTGCTGGGACACCAGCAACTTTAAGTCGAAATGCAATATCGCGATATCTTTCGCCGCCTACAAGTACACTCGGAATTCTTTCAAACGGCAGCTCCTCGAAACGCCCATCCCAAATCCAACTTGTATCAATACCATCAGCATAATTTGCGTTTAGTAAAACAGCTAATGAAAAAGGGGCTTGATCTGTTTTGATCATACTTAGTACTTGATCAAGGCCAACCGGGTTTTTAACCAGAATCAAGGTAACTTCTTTATCGTCGATGGAGATAACTTCTTGCCGACCGAATATTTTTTCATCTTTACTGTTCAATGCTTGAGTAATCAATTCAGGTTCAATGTCAAAATGATATCCGACGCTGTAAGCTGCTAAAGCGTTGTAAATATTATAGGTACCACCGATATGGAGAGTTGTCGGATGCCCATCAATTTCAAAAGTTGATGAAGTTGGAGTTTGTTTTTTGATCGTGTTTACTTGATGTGTCAGTTGTGGTCGCTTGAAATCACAATTTGGACAATAATACTTTCCTAAGTTGCTGTAAGTGAGTTGATAGTAATGTAAAATATTCTGACAATTTGGACATAAGAGACCGTCGGTGTTTGGTGCAGCCATCTGTTCGCGATCTTTTCCAGCATTGAAACCATAATAAACAATAGGATTAGGCAACTTTTTGCTGTTGAAGATCGGAGCATCCCCATTAGCAATGATCGTTGCCTTAGGAGCTAAGCGTATTCCAGCGAGTATTTTGTCATAAGTTGTATATATTTCACCATAACGATCCATTTGGTCTCTAAAAATATTGGTTAGCACGAAAGCACTTGGACTAACATAACGCGTAATCAGAGCGACATTTGCCTCATCTGTTTCTAAAACTGCTAAAGGTTTGCCAGATTTTGTTCGTTGTGCAGTCAAAAAAGCTGTTACGATGCCTTGTTTCATGTTTGAACCACTTGGATTAGTTAGAACATTAGCATACTTGGTCCGCAGCACTTTGACAGTTAGGGCTGTTGTTAGTGTTTTGCCATTCGTGCCAGTGATAATAACTACATCATAGTTCTTGGATAAAGTCTGTAAAACCTCAGGATCAAGTGCAAGGGTTACTTTACCAGGTAATGCTGTTCCTCCATGTAGAAAATTATGCAAGAACCAGTACGATGCACGACCAGCTGCAATTGCGACTGAGCTTTTAAACGACATGCTTTTTCCTCCGTTTCAAAGCGATATATTGAGATGTTAAAAAATCGCTTTGTTTGATAATATCATTTTGTATCATATCATAAATACCAGTGTGTGTATGTTTTTTGCTGTTTTTTCCTATGAAAATTATTATTTACAACTAGAATATTTTTATTTTCAATCATGTGTAGTGAAATTTTGCTGAAAATCATATATACTTATCTGGAGAGTCTTGATTTGGAGTGAATCATTTTGGCGCAATTGTTTTTTCGTTACGGTGCAATGAATAGTGGGAAGAGTATTGAAATATTGAAGGTTGCGCATAACTATGAGGAACAGCATAAAAGTGTTGTTCTGATGACCAGTGCAGTTGATAAGCGGGAACAGGTCGGGTATATTTCAAGTCGGATCGGCCTAGAGCGAAAGGCTGTTCCAATTTATGAAAAGACAAATATTTTCCAGACACTTAGCGAGCAGGATTCGCAAACGGCTTGTGTACTCGTAGATGAAGCACAGTTTTTAAGCAAGCATCATATAATCGAATTAGCAATGATCGTTGATAAGCTAAACATACCAGTGATGGCTTTTGGTTTAAAAAACGATTTTCGCAATGAATTATTTGAGGGCTCGAAATATCTTTTACTGTACGCAGACAAGATAGAAGAGATGAAAACAATTTGTTGGTTTTGCCAGAAAAAAGCTATTATGAACTTGCGCATAAATAATGGAAAACCTGTTTATACTGGAAAACAGATAATGTTCGGTGGAAATGAGTCATACTATCCAGTGTGTCGTCGTCATTATTTAAAACCACCTTTTTCAGCACAATAGAAATATTAGAAAGATACATATTTTGTTATCTGTTTTTTGCTTTTTATTATTATTTATTATTATATAGAAGAATTAATTTTTTGATGGAGGAAATTGTTAATGAACGATTTGTTTGATAGATTGCAGACACTTAAAGATCGCTATGAAGAACTCGGCGGTTTATTGTCTGATCCAGATGTTATTTCTGATACCAAACGTTTTACTAGTTTGTCAAAAGAAATGGCTGACTTGCGCGAGACGGTCGAAAAATATGACCAATATAAAAAAGTCACTAATTTAATCAAGGAAGACGAAGAACTGCTGCGTGAAAAGCTCGATGACGAAATGGCCGCAATGGCTAAGGAAGAGTTGGCAGATGCCAAACACGAGCGTGAAAAACTGGAAGAAGAGATCAAAGTTCTATTGCTTCCCAAGGATCCTAATGATGATAAGAATATTATCATGGAAATTCGTGGAGCTGCTGGGGGCGATGAAGCCAGTCTCTTTGCTAGTGATCTTTTCGATATGTACGCTAAATATGCTGAGAAGCAAAAGTGGTCGATAGAGGTATTGGACAAGAATGTTACCGAAGTCGGAGGCTTTAAGGAAATTGCGTTGCTTATCAATGGTGACAGTGTTTATTCAAAATTGAAGTACGAAAGTGGTGCTCATCGTGTTCAGCGTGTGCCTGTTACGGAATCCGCTGGGCGGGTTCACACCTCGACAGCAACCGTAGTGGTCATGCCCGAGGAAGAAGATGTTGAGATTGAAATCGATCCGAAAGATATTCGAGTTGATGTTTATCGTTCATCCGGTGCTGGTGGGCAACATATTAATAAGACATCGTCAGCTGTTCGAATGACGCATCTGCCAACTGGAATTGTTGTTGCAATGCAGGACCAGCGTTCACAGCAACAAAATCGTGAAAAAGCAATGAAAATCCTGAAAGCACGTGTTTATGATTACTATTCATCCAAAGAGCAAAGTGAATATGATAAGAATCGTAAATCTGCTATTGGAACAGGTGACCGTTCAGAGCGGATTAGAACCTATAATTATCCGCAAAACCGTGTAACGGATCATCGTATTGGCCTTACGTTGAATAAGTTAGATCGAATTATGAACGGCGATCTTGAGCAAGTGATCGATGCTTTGATTTTGTATGATCAAACAAGGGCTTTGGAGAACTTGCAAAATGAGTAGCTTAACGTATTTTGAAGCCCAAAAATGGGCTTCTTCTTTTGTGTCCGAACATAAAATTGATAAGAGTGTGGTCGATTTACTCTTGCTAGGGATGAAGGATTGGAACTTGACAGACCTGTTAGTGAATTATCAACAGCAGATGCCTCAAGCTGAGCTTACAAAGTTCAAAGAGATGTTAAATAAAGTCTGTCAGGGATGGCCTCCACAGTATCTGCTCGGTGAAGCGTCATTTTTTGGACGTGAATTCAAAGTTACAGAAGACACTCTGATTCCTAGACAAGAGACGGAGGAATTAGTTGAATGGGTGCTGCAGGATTTTAAAAATGATAAAACTGATTTAAAAATAGCTGACATTGGCACGGGTACTGGTATTATCGGAATTTCACTTAAAATTGAGAGACCATCATGGGATGTAACATTGACGGATATTTCGCAGGCAGCACTTTCAGTGGCAGAGATAAATGCTCAGAGATACGGACTCAAAATTAAAAATTCCTGTAGTGACTTATTTTCGTCATTGAAAGAAAAGTATAACGTTATTGTGTCCAACCCACCTTACATTGCCGAGACAGAAAAGAGTTTGATGGATCAGAGTGTTATCGAACACGAGCCTCACATGGCGCTCTTTGCTCCGGCTGAAGGTTTGTTTATTTATCGGAGAATTGCAGCTGAAATCAATGCTTATCTTGAAAATGAAGCAGTTTTGTATTTAGAAATCGGTTTTCAGCAAGGAAAAGCAGTCAAACAAATCTTCCAGCAAGAGTTCCCCGATGCAGATGTTATTTTAAAAAGTGATATTACAGGACATGATAGGATGGTTAAAGTTGTTTTTAATAACAAACAATGAGAAGGTGAAAGAATGTTAATCACGAAAATATATAAAACTGATGAAATTACTGAAGCAGCCGATGAGCTGAAAAAGGGCGAACTGATAGCTTTTCCAACTGAAACTGTATATGGTTTGGGCGCTGATGCAACAAATGAGCAAGCCGTTAAAAGAGTTTATATGGCTAAGGGTCGTCCATCTGACAATCCCTTGATCGTTACAGTTGCATCATTTGAAATGATGGAAAAATATGTCGATAATATTAGCCAGAATGCACAAAAGCTAATTGAACATTTTTGGCCAGGATCTTTGACCTTGATATTTAAAATCAAACCAGGTTCTTTATCAAGGGCTGTAACAGGAGGACTGGAAACAGCAGCGTTCCGAATGCCAGATAATGCTGTAACACGTAAACTTATTAATCTTGCAGGGGTGCCAATAGTAGGCCCCTCAGCCAACTCATCTGGTAAGCCAAGTCCGACGACGGCGCAACATGTTTTTCATGATCTGGAGGGCAGAATTGCTGGTATTGTTGATGATGGTGCGACAACTGTCGGAGTTGAGTCTACTATTTTAGACATGTCATCTGAAGTTCCCACTATTTTACGTCCAGGTGCTGTTTTAGGTGAAGAGATTGAACAACTTCTTGGTGAAAAAATTATTTTTGATCGGCATAAGGTTGGAGAAAAAGAAACACCTAAAGCTCCAGGAATGAAGTACAAGCACTATGCCCCAGATGCTCAAGTCCTGATTGTTAAGCAAAAAGAATGGAATGTAGCATATGATTGGGCTAAAAAAAGTAATAAGAAGATTGGAATTATGGCTTTAAATACCGATCTTGAAAAGAATCTTCCAGATAATTGTATTCCCTATGACTTGGGGTCAGATATTCACACTGCAAGTCAACGCCTTTTTGCTGGTTTAAGATATTTTGACAATGAGCAGCCAGTGAAGTGGATTTTAGCAGCGGGTTTTGCTGAAAAAGGTTTGGGAGCAGCTTATATGAATCGTTTAAGAAAATCAGCTGGAGATCGATTTTTCGAAAAATAAAAATTGAGCTAGTAAAAAACAATGTTATCAGCTAAAATATATTAGGAAGAAAAAGGAGTGGCTAAATTGGGAAAGTTTGAAGTATTGAATCACCCACTGATACAGCATAAGTTGACAATTATTCGGAATGAAAACTGTGGAACGAGAGAGTTTAGGCAGGTCGTAAATGAAATTGCAGAACTAATGGCATACGAAGTTTCACGTGATATGCCTTTAGAGGACTGTGAAGTTAAGACACCTATTATTAAAACGATCCAGAAACAGCTTGCGGGCAAGAAGGTCGTTATTGTACCTATTCTCCGCGCTGGTTTAGGGATGGTTGATGGAATTCTTGAACTGATTCCGGCAGCCAAAGTTGGTCATGTTGGAATGTATCGGGACGAGAAAACTTTGAAACCTACAGAATACTTTGTTAAAATGCCAGATAATTTAGCAAGTCGAGATATCTTTGTTGTCGATCCTATGCTAGCGACAGGCGGTTCAGCTATCATGGCTGTTGATGCGCTGAAAAAACGTGGAGCTGTGAACATTAAGTTTGTTTGTTTGGTAGCTGCTCCTGAAGGTGTAAAAGCTCTGCGCGATGCTCATCCTGATATTGATGTTTTTGCTGCTGCGTTAGATGACCATTTAGACGAAAATGGTTATATTGTTCCAGGACTTGGCGATGCTGGTGATCGTCTTTTTGGAACGAAGTAGCAGTTAAGATATGAACATAATCTGAATCGATTATGAGTAATTTGCTGTTGGACGAAAATAGCCAACGCTTGAGACGGCTTGGTATAGAGATTGTAAAATAGTAACAGGGAGTTGAGCCAAAATTGCATTTTGGTTTAGCTTCCTGTTTTTATATATTAAATTTTTTCTTCGATGATTGAGAACATTTACACAAAAACATGGAAAATCCTGAAAATTTGTTTTTTGCCAAAATATTATTATAAAGCTGAAAGCATGATTAAACTAGCATAGAATACGCTTTCTTTAGTTTTCAAAGACGTTTTGTGTTTTTTGTAAAATGGTGGTATGATTTCTTGTGTATTCAAAGATTCAATTTCTTTGGAACCTTTTGTACCATGCTTTTTCCCATAATTGTTGGGTCGTACATCCAACTGTGAAAAGAGGTGAGACTTGGTGAATGAAGGAGCTTATGTTCAGAAGCTTTTTGGTATTCCCTTTAACCTTAGTAACGATATTCCAGGACTAATAGCGGCAGTAATCGTCTTTTTTTTATTGTTTTGGTTGTCAAGAAACATTCAATTAAGACCTAATAAAAGACAAAACTTTATTGAATGGATAATCGATTTTACTAATGGAATCATTAAGGGCATAATGCCGGATGAAGAAGGCAAGAAATTCGGACTATTGGCATTTACGTTGTTTGTATTCATATTTGTATCCAACCAATTGGGACTAATGCTTCAGTTGACTGCAAACGGGACAAGTTATATTTCCAGTCCGACGTCCAATGCCATGACTACGCTGTCGTTTGCGTTTATGGTTCTTATGCTTGCGCATTTTCTCGGTGTGAAGAAATTTGGTTTTAAGGGGTATTTTAAGAATACTTATTTAAGCCCCATTCCATTTTTATTCCCACTAAGCGTACTCGAAGAATTTACGAATTTTTTGACGTTAGCTCTTCGTTTGTACGGGAATATTTATTCCGGTGAAGTTTTGTTGAAATTGATTTACAAGCTTGCAACTTCTTTTGGTATCGCATCATTTATTCCGGCAATACCGTTAGAATTGATCTGGCAGGGGTTCTCTGTCTTTATTGGAAGCATCCAAGCCTACGTCTTTGTTACATTGACAATGGTTTATATTTCTCAAAAAGTTGAAAAAGAGTAAACAAGGAGGATTTCTAATTATGAGTTCATTAGCTTTAATTGGTGCAGGTTTAGCTGCAGCTGGTGCTGCTATTGGTGGTGCTATAGGTAACGGTCTTGTTATTTCTAAAATGTTGGAAGGTATGGCTCGTCAGCCAGAATTATCAGGTCAACTTCGTACAAACATGTTTATCGGTGTTGGTTTAGTTGAAGCTGTTCCTATCATCTCAATCGTTATTTCATTCTTATTATTGGCTCAGGGCTAACAAATTCTTTTGTCAATATTTAGTTGAGTATGGAGGAGGTGTCAATAGATGAGTTCAACATTTTTGTTAGGAGCTGCAAATGGGGTTCAATGGGGTGACACGATTTTTTATCTTGTCCTTTTCATAGTTTTAATGGCTTTACTGAAACATTTTGCTTGGGGACCAGTAAGCGAAATGATGGACAAGCGTGCCGATAAAATTTCTGGTGATCTTGATTCTGCGGAATCAGCCCGCAAGAAGGCAGAGGATCTAGCTGAACAGCGCCAGGATGCTTTAAAGGATTCCCATTTTGAAGCTTCTAAAATAATTGAGCGAGCAAAAAAGAATGGTGAACAACAAAAGGCTACAATCGTTAGCGATGCACAAGAAAAAGCGCAGACGTTAAAGGTGAATGCTAAGGAAGATATTTCACGTGAACGTCAAGATGCTTTAGACAGTGTAAAAAATGATGTTGCAGAATTATCTATTGAAATTGCTTCGAAAATCATTCGCAAAGATTTAAATGCAAATGATCAGAAGGCCTTAATTGATTCTTATATCGAAGGGTTGGGGAAGCAAAATGAAGCTAAATAGAGAAATGGTTGCCCATCGTTATGGAAAGGCTTTGTTCGATTTAGCCGAAGAACAAGATAGCCGTCAATCTTTGTTAGAAGAATTGACAGAATTGAAGAAAGTTTTCGAAGAACAACCGGAGTTGAACGTATTTTTAACTAGTAAACAAATTTCATATTTAGATAAGGTAAAAATGGTCAAGTTTCTAACGAAGACAGCATCACAAATAGTTACTAATTTATTAAATATGACTTTTGACTATGGGCGTATCTGTAATTTAGATGCGATCATTGATGAATATATTAGATTAAATGATGAATTTGAAAAGACAGTTCGGGCATCTGTTGTTACTGCCATCAAATTAGAAGATGCTCAAAAAGAAAGACTTGCATCTTCATTTGCAGGCGTAGTTGGTGCTAAAAAGGTTTATCTTGATGAAAAGGTTGATCCCGAGATTATCGGTGGGGTCATTCTTAAGTCGAATAGTTATATTTATGATGGTTCGATCAAGACAAAAATTGCACGCATCAAGCGTCTGTTATTGAAATGAATTATAAAGAGGTGAAACTTCTATGAGCATTAAGGCTGAGGAAATCAGTGCTCTGATTAAGCAACAATTAGCGAATTATCAAGATGAGCTCAGTGTGGATGAGGTCGGTACCGTTACTTATGTTGGTGATGGTATTGCTCGTGCCAATGGACTCGATAACGCCTTAGCTGGTGAATTATTAGAATTTGATGATGGCACATATGGAATGGCTCAAAACTTGGAGTCAAATGATGTTGGTATCGTTATTCTGGGTTCATTCAAGGGAATTCGTGAAGGCGATAATGTTAAACGTACAGGACGTATTATGGAAGTTCCAGTTGGAGAAGCTCTAATAGGAAGAGTTGTTAATCCCTTGGGACAAGCCATTGATGGTTTAGGCGAAATGAAAACCACGAAGACACGACCTGTTGAGAAGAAGGCCCCTGGCGTTATGGAACGTCAGTCAGTTAAGGAACCTCTTCAAACAGGACTTAAAGCTATTGATGCTTTAGTTCCAATTGGACGTGGACAACGTGAATTGGTTATTGGTGATCGTAAAACTGGTAAAACTTCAGTTGCGATCGATACTATTATTAACCAAAAAAATGAAGATATGATTTGTATTTATGTTGCGATTGGTCAAAAGGAATCGACAGTTCGCGCACAGGTTGAAACGTTACGCAAGTATGGTGCAATGGATTACACAATCGTTGTTTCTGCTGGTCCTTCGTCACCTGCGCCTTTACTGTGGTTAGCTCCTTATGCCGGTGCAGCAATGGGTGAGGAGTTCATGTATAATGGCAAGCATGTTTTGATCGTGTATGATGATCTGTCAAAACAAGCTGACGCTTATCGTGAACTTTCTTTGATTTTGAGACGTCCACCTGGTCGTGAAGCATATCCCGGTGATGTTTTCTATTTGCATTCACGTTTATTGGAACGTGCAGCTAAATTGAGTGATGAACTAGGCGGCGGTTCTATGACTGCTCTGCCATTTATCGAAACTAAAGCTGGTGATGTTTCTGCTTACATCCCAACTAACGTAATTTCAATTACTGATGGACAGATCTTCCTTGATAGTGATAATTTCTATTCTGGGGTTCGTCCTGCGATTGATGCCGGAACTTCTGTTTCCCGTGTGGGTGGTTCTGCACAAATCAAGGCTATGAAGAAAGTTTCTGGGACTTTACGTTTGGATCTTGCTTCTTATCGCGAACTTGAATCATTTGCACAATTTGGTTCTGACTTGGATGAAGCAACACAATCTAAACTTAACCGTGGGCGTAGAACAGTTGAGGTCTTGAAGCAACCATTGCATAAGCCATTGGCTGTTGAAAAGCAAGTCTTAATCCTTTATGCATTAACACATGGTTTCTTAGATTCAGTTCCTGTGGATGACATCATGCGTTATCAGGATGAATTGTTTGATTTCTTTGATAATAACAATAAAGATTTATTGGATTCTATTAAAGAAACTGGTAATTTACCTGATACGGCTAAACTTGATTCTGCCCTTAAGGATTTTGCAGATTCTTTTCAAGCAACCGCAAAATAAGAAAGGTTGGTGAGAGTTAATGGGGGCTTCTTTACAAGAAGTTAAGCGGCGTATCTCTTCAACTAAAAAGACAGAACAGATTACTGGTGCAATGCAGATGGTCTCAACTGCCAAGTTGAGTCAGATACAACGTCATACGACTAGCTATCAAGTCTATGCGAATAAAATTCGTAGCGTGATTACACATTTGGCACAATCGCATCTTCTGGATGGAAAAGTAGTCAGCGACTCGGCCAGCACACCTAAAAAAGATAAAAATCAAGTCAGTGGGCTTGATATGTTAACTAAAAGAAATGTCAAACACACTGGGATTGTCGTTATAACATCTGATCGAGGTCTTGTTGGAAGTTACAACAGCAACGTGATCAAACAGACGATGGAATTAATAAAGAATGCAGGTCATACTGCTGACGACACGGTAATTATTGCTTTAGGTGGAACTGGTGCCGATTTCTTTAAAAAGCGCGGTTATAATGTTGCTTTTGAATATCGCGGCATTGATGACATACCTAAATTTAGAGATACTCAACAATTAGTCAAAAAAATTGTTGGAATGTATGATGATGAAACATATGATGAATTGTTTGTTTGTTATAACCATTTTGTCAATTCGTTGACTTCAGAGTTCCGTGCTGAACAGATGCTTCCGATCTCGGCAATCAATATTGGAAGTGACAATTTAGCACAGAAACCAGAGGAAGGGTATGCCCCAGTGTATGAAATGGAACCTTCACAAGATGCAATATTAGAAGTTGTGCTACCGCAATATGCAGAGAGCTTGGTTTATGGAGCTATTTTGGATGCCAAAACCTCAGAACATGCTTCTAGTTCAACTGCAATGAAGTCTGCAACGGATAATGCGAAGGATATTATTTCCTCATTGGAATTACAATTCAACCGTGCGCGTCAAAGTGCAATTACAACAGAAATTACAGAGATCACGGGTGCACAAGCTGCCCTAGATTAGGATGACAGGAGGAATTAACAAGATGAGTTCTGGTAAAGTAGTCCAAGTTATCGGACCTGTTATTGATGTTCAATTTCCTCTTAGTGAATCTTTACCTGACATTAATAATGCACTTCATGTGGAGCGTGAAGATGGCTCAAAATTAGTCATCGAAGTTGCGCTTGAATTAGGCGATGGTGTTATGCGTACAATCGCTATGGATTCAACGGATGGTGTAAAGCGTGGAGCGAATGTTGAAGACACAGGTTCTTCAATTAGTGTTCCCGTTGGTAAAGATACATTAGGAAGAGTATTTAACGTTTTAGGAGATACCATTGATAATGGTCCGAAATTTGATAAGGATGCGCGTCGCGATCCAATCCATCGTGATGTTCCAGCCTATGATCAACTGAATACTGGGGTTGAAATCCTTGAAACAGGTATCAAGGTTATTGACCTTCTTGCACCTTACGTCAGAGGTGGAAAAATCGGACTCTTTGGTGGTGCCGGTGTTGGTAAGACTGTTTTGATTCAAGAGTTGATCCATAATATTGCTCAAGAACATAATGGTATTTCGGTTTTCACTGGCGTTGGAGAACGAACACGTGAAGGTAATGACCTTTACTTTGAAATGAAAGATTCCGGTGTTCTTGAAAAGACGGCCATGGTGTTTGGTCAAATGAATGAGCCGCCTGGTGCACGTATGCGTGTTGCCTTGACCGGGTTAACAATTGCTGAGTACTTCCGTGATGTTGAGGGCCAGGATGTGCTGTTGTTTATCGATAACATTTTCCGCTTTACACAAGCGGGTTCTGAAGTATCAGCTTTGCTTGGCCGTATTCCATCAGCCGTTGGGTACCAACCAACTTTGGCTACTGAAATGGGACAACTGCAAGAACGTATTACATCAACTAAGAAGGGATCGGTTACATCTATCCAAGCTGTTTATGTTCCAGCGGATGATTATACTGATCCGGCTCCAGCAACAACCTTTGCCCATTTGGATGCTACGACTAATTTGGAGCGTAGTTTGACACAGCAAGGAATCTATCCAGCTGTTGATCCGTTAGCGTCAACATCTAGTGCCTTGGAACCTGAGATTGTTGGAGAAGAACATTATAAGGTTGCGGTGGAAGTGCAGCATGTGTTGCAAAGATATCGTGAATTGCAAGATATCATTTCTATTTTGGGAATGGATGAACTTTCCGATGAAGAAAAAGTAATTGTTTCACGTGCACGCCGTATTCAATTCTTCTTATCCCAAAACTTTTCAGTTGCTGAACAGTTTACGGGTGTTCCAGGATCATACGTCCCAGTTGAAGAGACAGTTAAAGGATTTAGAGAAATTTTAGAAGGTAAGTATGATGATCTTCCAGAAGATGCTTTCCGTTCAGTTGGGCGTATTGAAGAAGTCGTTGAAAAGGCAAAGAAAATGGCTAGCAAATAATAAGGAGGTAACGTTTAATGGCTGAGCAATCTGTTTTGACAGTTAATATTGTTACTCCTGATGGTAGTGTCTATGAAGAACAAACTACAATGGCTATCTTTAAAACGACTGTTGGTGAAATTGGTGTTTTGCCGAATCATGTTCCAGTTCTTGCCTCACTTCAAATTGACGAGGTTCGCGTAAAGATCGATGGAACTGATGATAAATTTGAGGAAATTGCTGTTAGTGGCGGTTTTGTTGAATTTTCTAACAACATTGCGACTGTTGTAGCTAATAGCGCTGAGCTCAAAGAGAATATTGATTTAGAACGTGCTGAGCGAGCTCGAAAACGTGCAGAAGAGAAACTGGCACGTGCAAAACAAGAACATGATGTTGATACACTTCGTCGGGCAGAAGTTTCGTTACGACGGGCAGTTAATCGTTTGAATATCTCAAAACATTAGATAGTGTAATTAGTATTTATGTGTGTGAAAAGTAACAGTTTTTAGACACTTCATACAGCATATCAAATTAATATTTTGAAAAAAGGCTGAGACAGAGGATTTTACTCAATGTTTCAGCCTTTTTGTGTGTTTTTTATCCCTTATTTAATAGAAAAGGTATTTTTTGTTAAATGTGAGTTTAAAACGTTTTTAATATGGATAAATAATTAAAATATTACAAATTAGTTACATTTTTGAAGACGGACGTTTTTTTTTATGCTATTATTAATCTGAAACAATTAAGGGGTTGTTTTTAATGAAGTATTATGGTTTTCTAGCTTTGTTAACATTGGTAAGTCACTTTGCTTTCATCACACTTGCTTTTGTTAGTCTTCAATCTTTGCGTTTTGATCGATGGATAACTCCCACAAGGCAAAGGTATTTCAATATTTTGTTAGTGATGGTGTCGATTGCAATTGGCTATACTTGTAGCTCCTTCTTTCTTAGTTTTATTGATAATGTTCGCAATCTTACATACTTGCTGTCATTCTGATCGAGCATATGTTATTTGATAGTGTTTTTTGGCTGTAGCTTAATTATTTGTTGAATAATGAGACGTTTTGGAGGAATTGTATTGGAAAAGATTATTGTTCATGGTGGAAATCCACTAAAAGGTGAAGTTGGAATTGAAGGAGCAAAAAATGCTGTTTTACCTATTTTAGCTGCTAGTTTATTAGCAAGTGAAGGTAAAAGCTACTTAGACAATGTTCCGGTCTTGTCGGATGTTCATATGATGAATAACATGTTAAGATTCTTGAACGTTAAGGTCGATATGGATGAAGAAAAGAAAACGGTCTTGCTTGATGCAACTGATCAGCCTTCGTATGAAGCTCCATTCAAGTATGTTTCTAAAATGCGCGCTTCGATCGTTGTGTTTGGTCCTTTGTTAGCTAGATTAAAGCATGCGAAGGTCGCAATGCCAGGTGGTTGTGCCATTGGCTCGCGTCCAATTGATTTACATCTGAAAGGTCTGGCTGCGATGGGCGCGAAAGTTGAACAGCATGACGGGTATATTGAAGCTTTTACAAGCGGTTTAGTGGGTGCTAATATTTATCTTGATTTTCCAAGCGTTGGCGCAACACAGAACATCATGATGGCTGCAACGTTGGCCAAAGGGACAACTATTATTGAGAATGTTGCACGTGAACCTGAAATTGTTGATTTAGCAAATTATCTCAATCAAATGGGAGCAAAAGTCTCGGGAGCGGGAACAGAAACGATTAAAATTACGGGAGTCAACCATCTGCATGGTGTGCAGCATACTGTTATCCAGGATCGAATTGAAGCTGGAACCTTCATGGTTGCTGCTGCGATTACAAATGGTAATGTTTTAGTCAAAAATGCTATTGCAGAACATAACAAGCCACTAATTTCAAAATTAGAAGAAATGGGTGTAACTGTCATTGAAGGTGATGATGGTATCAGAATCATTGGAACGTCAAATTTAAAACCAGTTTCTGTAAAAACTCTGCCGCATCCAGGCTTTCCAACTGATATGCAGCCACAACTATCGGTATTGCAATTATTGGCTGCTGGAACAAGCATGTTGACAGAGACAGTTTTTGAGAATCGGTTTATGCACCTTGAAGAGCTACGCCGAATGAATGCTAAGTTCAATATTGAGGGCAAGTCGGTTGCTTTAGAAGGTCCAACAGAATTTCATGGGGCTGAAGTTGAGGCAACTGATTTGCGTGCCGCCGCTGCTTTGATTTTAGCTGGCCTTGTTGCAAAAGGGTATACACAGGTATCACAACTTAAATACTTAGATCGTGGATACTACAATTTTCATAAAAAGCTTGCAAATTTGGGTGCTGAAATAAAACGTATTGATGACGAAGTTCTCGAAACTCATCCGTTACAACAAATTACTAAGTTATGATGAAGGGCAATAAGCTCTATTAGTTATTGTTTATAAGAAACGGCTAATCTTAAATTTTTATATTGTTTATCGGCAGAGGTGATTGTGTATTTTTGTGCAAGCTTATTTGTGCTATAATGGTAATGATTTTTTGCATATGAACTATGCTGGTATTAATTAATTGTGCAGCAATACATCTAATTTGTTGAAGGAGAGTAATTATGGCTAAAGATATTGGTATTGATTTAGGCACTGCTAACGTTTTAATCAATGTGCAGGGCAAAGGCATTGTTTTAAACGAGCCTTCAGTGGTCGCGATCGATACACATACAGGACGCGTCTTAGCGGTCGGATCAGAAGCATACAAGATGGTTGGTCGTACACCTAGCAACATTCGCGCAATTCGACCACTTAAAGATGGTGTGATTGCTGATTTTGACATAACAGAACAGATGCTGTCTTATTTCATAAAGAAATTAAATGTTAAGGGTTTTATGTCTAAGCCAAACATTTTGATTTGTTGTCCGACCAATACAACTTCAATTGAACGTAAAGCGATTCGTCAGGCTGCTGAAAAATCTGGCGGGGGTGCAGTTTACCTTGAAGAAGAGCCTAAAGTTGCCGCTATTGGCGCAGGATTAGATATTTTTCAACCTCACGGTAGTATGGTTATTGATATTGGGGGTGGAACAAGCGATATTGCGGTCATTTCTTTAGGCGATATTGTGGTCAGTCGTTCTTTACGCATTGCGGGTGATCGTTTGAGCAATGACATTTCATCTTACGTTAAAAAGAGGCATTCTCTTCAGATTGGGGAACGTACTGCTGAAAAAGCGAAAATTGAAATTGGAACGGTTGTTGCAGGACATCGAAAGAAGGAAATGGAGATCAGGGGACGTGACATTGTGAACGGGTTGCCACGGACGATACAGTTATCTTCAGATGAGATTGAGCAAGCTCTGCGTGATACAATGCTCTCAGTAATTGCCGCTGCTAAAGAAGTTTTAGAACAGACTCCACCTGAGCTGGCTGCAGATATTATTGATCGTGGATTGATCTTAACTGGTGGCGGTGCATTATTAGATGGAATTGATCAATTATTTTCGGATCACTTGAAAGTTCCTGTGACAGTGGCTTCTACACCTTTAGACGATGTTGCTTTAGGAACGGGCAATTTGTTGAATCACATTGCAAAGAGTAAGAAGACAAAAAAGTAAAATAATTGGATAAAAGGTGAATTTGAAAGAAGGGTATAGCATGAGGTTTCTATTAATAATGTTAGTTCGTGCTTATCAGAAATTCATTTCGCCTTTTTTTCCTCCAAGTTGTCGTTATTACCCTACATGTTCGCAGTATATGCTGCAAGCTCTCAAAAAACATGGAGCGTTGAAGGGAACTTTGATGGGGATCGCACGTCTTTTGAGGTGTCATCCATTTGTGCGCGGCGGATATGACCCGGTTCCAGGGTACTTCAGTTTAAAACGAAATCGAAAAGGTAAAAAGTAAAGTATTATTAGGAGGAGCACTGTGGCAAGAAAAGAGAAAAATATTGAGATCTTTGAGGAAGAGAAGATGGTCAATGGCAATGTTGTTCTGGAATTGAAAACGGAGCAAGATAAGATTGGGGCTGTTGAACAAGATGGGAACAGGTTTGTAGTGTTATTGCCAAATGGCGAGACATTTAAGGCAAGTTCTCAAAAAGAAGCAGTCAATATTTTGATTCGGGACTACCATCTGCATCGAGTCAATTAAGTAGTTTTTTGTCGGCTAAATTTGTATATTAGTCGACAATTTGTTTATAAACAAAAAAAGTAAATTTTTTATAAAGGAGGATCAGCTTTGGCAGAAAAACAGCTGACAAGGGCAGATAATGACGATTCAAGGATCGATTACGGTATTGTTTTTTCAGTGCTGATTCTGGCCGTAATCGGAATGGCATCAATTTACGTTGCTGCTAAACATGATACCAGTACAACAAGCATCACAAAGGCATTACTTATGCAAGTTGTATGGTATGGTCTTGGAACGACTGCTGTAGTCGTAATTATGCAGTTCGACGCTGAACAGTTATGGAAGCTGGCTCCCGTTGCATACGGAGTCGGGATCACACTTCTTCTGCTTGTGCTAGTCTTTTATAGTCGTTCTTATTTTGCAAGCACAGGGGCTAAAAGTTGGTTTTCAATAGCAGGATTAACTTTTCAGCCATCAGAAATAATGAAGCCCGCATATATATTAATACTGGGGCGGGTCGTTTCACAGCACAATAGTGAGTATCCTGTACATAACGCTAATTCAGACTGGCGTTTGCTGGGGAAGATGTTTGCGTGGACGCTCCCAATTGCAGTTTTGTTAAAATTGCAAAATGATTTGGGAACAATGCTGGTTTTCTTTGCAATACTTGGCGGAGTTATTTTAGTTTCAGGTATTACCTGGAAAATTATCTTACCGGTTGCAACAGTTGCGACGCTTGTTGGTGGAACAGCTATCATTTTGGTTATTTACGGACGAAATATTTTGATGGGTTTGGGATTTAAGTCGTATCAGTTTCAACGTATTGAGGCGTGGTTGGATCCGTCAGCGAGCACTTCGGGTAGTAGTTACCAATTGTGGCAGAGCATGAAAGCGATTGGTTCAGGTAAGTTACTTGGAAGAGGCTTTGATGTCTCGAAAGTTTATGTTCCAGTTCGTGAGTCGGATATGATTTTTTCAGTTATTGGAGAAAACTTTGGTTTTATTGGCGGTTGCCTTTTGATCTTTATCTATTTACTATTGATTTTCCAGATGATTCAAGTAACTTTTGATACAAAGAACGAATTTTATGCTTACATTTCAACTGGCGTTATTATGATGATTTTGTTCCATGTTTTTGAAAACGTTGGGATGAGCATTGGACTTTTACCTCTGACTGGTATTCCATTACCATTCATAAGTCAAGGGGGTTCAGCGTTGATTGGGAATATGATTGGAATTGGATTGATTATGTCGATGCGCTTCCATAATAAGAGTTATATGTTCAGTAGTAGTAAGGAATTCCATTAAAATAAAGTTAGATTAAGATTAGCTATTTTTATAGTTGATCTTTTTTTGTATAATGGAGTGAAGTGAAAGGCTAATAAAAGGGGTGTTTTAAATGAAACAGTTTTATTGTTACAGCAAGTGCAGTACATGTCACAAAACAAAGAAGTGGTTAGATGAAAATTCTGTTGAATATGAAAAAATTGATATTGTGAAAGACCCCCCTACGGCTGAGCGGTTAGCTGAATGGATAAAGAAAAGCAAGCAACCGCTTAAGTATTTTTTTAATACTAGTGGTATAAAGTATCGCGAATTGAAACTCAAGGATAAGGTTCCTACAATGAATATTACTGAAGCAAGTAAAATTCTTGCTAGTGATGGGAAATTGATTAAACGTCCTCTCATGGTTGAAGGAGACCATGTGACTTGTGGATTTAAAGTCGATACTTATGAGAACGAATGGAAATAACGAGCTTGTTTTTTAATTAAAAAAATAAGTTTCATAAAATATCTAAAAATCGCTTGGACGGGCGGATATACAAGCGTTATGATAAACTTTATCAATTGAAAATGATTCGCAACTAGGATAGAATGTTAGCATACATTAATTGGGGGAATCGTCAATGTCAACACTTGAAGTAAAAGATTTACATGTATCGATCGATGGAAAAAATATTTTAAAAGGCGTTAATTTGAAAATGAAAACAGGTGAGATCCATGCTATTATGGGGCCAAACGGAACTGGTAAATCAACTCTTTCGGAAGCCATCATGGGTCACCCTGCATATAAAGTTACTCAAGGAGAAGTTTTGCTGAATGGTGAAAATATTCTTGAGCTTCCAGTCGATGAACGTGCTCGTGCAGGTTTGTTTTTAGCTATGCAATACCCGGCAGAAATTCCCGGTGTAACCAATGCTGAATTTATCCGAGGGGCAATTAATGCACGTCTTCCAGAAGATAAGCCTCTTTCAGTTCGCGATTTCTTGAAGAGATTAGATAAAACGATGAACGTTTTGGATATGACTGAAGAAATGGCGGATCGCTACTTGAATGAAGGATTCTCTGGTGGCGAAAAGAAACGGAATGAAATTTTGCAGTTAATGATGATTAAACCTAAGTTTGCTATTTTGGATGAAATTGATTCTGGGCTAGACATTGACGCATTGAAAGTTGTTTCACGTGGTGTTAATCAAATGCGTGGACCAGAATTCGGTTCTTTGATTATTACGCACTATCAGCGTTTATTAAACTATATCGTTCCAGATGTTGTACATGTTATGATGGGCGGACGAATCGTAAAACAAGGTGGACCGGAATTAGCTAAACGCCTTGAGGACGAGGGATACGCTGGTTTGCGGGATGAGCTTGGCTTAGATATCAAATTAGTAGACGAAGAAGCGTAAGGGGAGATGTGAGTTTATGACGGTTGATTTGAAAAAATATCCAACTATTGCTGCATATGCGGAGAAAACAGCGGAACCAGCTTGGTTTACTGAGTTAAGGACCAAGTCGTTAGAAAAAGCAGTTTCACTTGCGCTTCCGTCTTTTGAGAAAATTCGTTACCAACGTTGGCCGATTCAATTGAAGCAGCCATTAGGGGAAAAGAACTCTCAAAAAAATTTGATTGAAAAGATTGATGTAGAACAAACAGATAACATGGTTGTTCAATTGGGTCAGGAGACACTCGAATTAAAAATTAGTGATGAAATGCGAGAAAAAGGAGTAATTGTTTGCGATTGGCAAACTGCTTTGCAGGAACACAGTGATTTAGTGCAGAAGTATTTTATGCAAAAAGCTGTTAAAACGGATGAGGATTTGCTTACAGCACAGCATGTTGCATATTTAACGAGCGGATTATTTATTTATGTTCCAAAAAACGTAGTTCTGAAAAAAGCACTGACAAGTTATTTTGTTCAAGATGCAACTGTGGAAAATGATTACGTTCACCATGTGATTCTTGTGGTAGGCGAAAATAGTGAGTTCTCATATCTTGAAAATCTGAAAACAGTTGGTGAACAAGCGACAACAGCTAACATTATCGTTGAGGTTATTGCACAAGAAAACAGTCATATTAAGTTTGCAAGTGTTGACCGTCTAGGTGCTAAAACGACTGCATACCTCAATCGAAGAGGTTATTTAGAAAAGAATGCTAAGATTGACTGGTCAATGGGGATGATGAACGATGGTAACATTGTTGGTGATTTCGATTCTGATTTAGTTGGAGATGGTTCTCACTCTGAAGTTAAAATTGTTGCGATCTCAACTGGAAGACAGATTCAAGGAATCGATACACGTGTTACCAATATTGGCAAACACACAATTGGACATATCTTACAGCATGGAGTCATTCTTTCACGTTCTTCTCTGGTATTTAATGGAATCGGTCATATCATTAAAGGTGCTAAAGGTTCGGATGCACAACAAGAAAGCCGTGTATTAATGCTTTCGAACAAGGCAAAGGGTGATGCTAATCCTATTTTGCTGATAGATGATAATGATGTTACCGCTGGTCATGCAGCAAGTATCGGACGTGTTAATCAAGAACAGTTATACTACCTGATGAGCCGGGGGTTACCTAAAAAAATAGCTGAACGTTTGGTTATTATAGGATTCTTGGGACCTGTTTTAGCAGCCATTCCATCGAAGCTGATTCGTGAACAACTAAAAACAACCATTGAAAGGAAGCTTATCGATGGGCAAAAAGATGAATAGTTATGCTGAAGATTTTCCTATATTAAAGCAAAAAGTGAACGATGAACAGTTAGTCTACCTAGACAATGCGGCAACAGCACAAAAGCCACGTGCAGTGATTGAGGCAATTACAGATTATTATTATCATGATAATGCTAATGTCCACCGTGGAGTGCACACATTAGCTGAACGTGCAACAAAAGACTTTGAAGATGTACGCTCCAAAGTTGCACACTTCATTAATGCTCCAAGTAAAGATGAAGTTATTTATACCAAAGGCACAACTGAAGGATTGAACTGGGTGGCTGCCAGTTATGGACAGACTCATGTTAAAGCTGGAGATGAAATTGTTATATCATACATGGAACATCATAGTAATTTAGTTCCGTGGCAGCAGCTGGCACATCGGACAGGGGCTAAACTTAAGTACATTAGTCTTCAGCCTGATGGTCAGCTTGATATGAGTAGTGTACGACAAGAGATTACTGATAAAACTGCAATTGTTGCATTGGCACATGCTTCAAATGTTTTAGGTGTAGTTAACCCGCTGGCTGAGATTTCAAGAATAGCACATGAACACGGTGCGATAATGGTTGCTGATGGTGCACAATCAACACCACATATGAAAATTGATGTTCAGGAGTTGGGAGTCGATTTTTTCGCGTTTTCAGGTCATAAATTAATGGCACCAACAGGGATCGGTATTCTCTGGGGCAAAAGTGAGCTTTTAGATGAAATGCCGCCCCTGGAATTCGGTGGTGAAATGATTGATTGGGTTCAGCTGCAGGAAACGACCTTTAAAAAGGCACCTTGGAAATTTGAGGGCGGCACGCAAAATATTGCTGGAGTAGTCGGCCTAGGTGCTGCAATTGATTATTTAGAAAAAATTGGGATGGATAATGTTCAAAAACAAGAGCGTGCCGTTGTCCAAGCGGTTCTCCCTGAATTGCAGCAAATTGAAGGTTTAACTATTTATGGACCGCAAGATGCGCAGAAACGGACAGGGGTTATATCTTTTAATCTTGATAATCTTCATCCGCATGATGTTGCAACTGCCCTTGATATGGAAGGTGTTGCAATTCGTGCAGGGCATCATTGTGCGCAACCGTTGATGGAGTATTTAAATGTTCCAGCGACTGCTAGGGCTAGTTTTTACTTGTACAACACGATAGAAGATGGTCAGCGTTTAGTTGAGGCAATTAAGGCCACAAAGGAGTTTTTCAAGAATGGCACTATCTAAATTGGAAAATTTGTATCGGCAAATGATTTTGGAACATGCAACTCATCCTCATCATCATGGATCGTTAAAAAAGGCTGACCAAGACATTGAATTACGGAATCCGACCTGTGGAGATGTTTTGACACTTCAAGTTGAATTGAAAGATGGGAAGGTAGCTGATATTGCTTTTTCAGGTTCTGGTTGTACGATCAGTCAAGCTTCTGCAAGTATGATGACTGATGAAGTGGTAGGTAAAACACCAGAGCAAATTGGCAAGATGGTAGTTGCTTTTTCAGAAATGGTAACTGGAAATGAATCGGATGATGTTGACGAACTTTTGGGAGATGCAGCTATTTTAGCTGGAGTTGCACAATTCCCAGCACGAATTAAATGTGCAACTTTAGCATGGAAGGCAATCTATCAAGCTGTTAAAGCAGATGACAAAAAATCAACGGTCGGTTTTTTACGTCACGATGAATAGAAATGAAGGAGGTTCTCTGAATGTCAGATACAGATATGCTCGGTTTGGGCGGAGAATATAAATATGGTTTTAAAGATGATATCAAACCCATTTTGACAACCGGTGAAGGTCTGAACGAAGATATTGTTCGTCAAATTTCAAAAGCAAAAAAAGAACCAGAATGGATGCTCGATTTTCGCTTAAAGTCTTTTAAACGTTATAAAGAAATGAAAATGCCGGATTTTGGACCAGATTTGTCGGGAATTGATCTGGATCGAATCAATTATTTCAGACGTGACAGCGACCGGGTGGCGCGTAAGTGGGAAGATGTTCCTGATGATATCAAGAATACGTTCGATCGCTTAGGAGTTCCTGAAGCGGAACGAAAATATTTAGCAGGATCATCTGCACAATATGAATCTGAAGTTGTTTATCATAATATGCGTGAAGATTTTGAAAAATTGGGCATTGTCTTTATGGATACAGACTCAGCGGTTCAAAAATATCCAGAACTGGTGCGCAAATACTTTGGAAAGCTTATTCCACCTTCTGATAATAAATTTGCAGCCCTTAATTCTGCTGTTTGGTCGGGAGGTACGTTTATCTATGTTCCAAAAGGTGTTAAGACAGAAGTTCCTATTCAAAGTTATTTCCGGATCAATGCTGGTAATAGCGGACAATTTGAAAGGACGCTGATAATCGTTGACGAAGGTGCAAGCGTGAACTACGTTGAGGGTTGTACAGCTCCAAACTATTCTGAAGATAGTTTACATGCCGCTGTTGTTGAAGTTAATGTCTTGAAGGACGCATATTGCCGCTATACGACGATTCAAAACTGGTCAGATAATGTGTATAGTCTTGAAACTAAACGCGCCCAAGCATTAGAAAATGGGACAATGGAATGGGTTGATGGTAACTTGGGATCTAAAGTGACGATGAAGTACCCAAGTGTTTACCTAAACGGCCGAGGAGCTCGAGGAACAATGCTCTCAATAGCTTTTGCGGGGAAGAATATTGTTTCTGATACAGGAGCACGGATGATCCATAACGCTAAAGATACTTCAAGTTCAATTGTTTCGAAATCCTTATGCAAGGATGGCGGTCGAGTTGACTATCGCGGGAAGGTTCGCTTCGGCCGTAATAGCGATGGCTCATTTTCACATGTTGAGTGTGACACGATTATTTTGGATGAGAAGAGTGCTAGCGATACAATTCCATTTAATGAGATTAAAAATGGAAATGTTTCGATGGAGCATGAGGCTAAAGTTTCCAAAATTTCTGAGGAACAGCTCTATTATTTAATGAGCCGAGGTATCACGGAAGAAAAAGCTACAGAAATGATTATCATGGGATTTGTGGAACCCTTTACTAAAGAGTTGCCAATGGAATATGCGGTTGAACTTAACCGCCTGATTGAATATCAAATGGAAGGTTCTGTCGGTTAAACTAAATTTGCAGCCTACAAACGTTGACAAAACGGTATTTGTAGGCTGTTTGTTTACATGAACATTTGAGTTTACCCACGAAATGACCGCGAAATATTAATTTTTAATATAATTGGCGAATTTTTGGGTCAACTTGTGTAATACATCTATGTGAAATCAACAAGGGAACTAGATCAAAAGTTAACTTTTGATCTAGTTCCCTGTGGGTTGTACATCATTATAGAGAATGGAGAAATAGCTAATTGCTACTAAAAACAATGCTAATTCTTTTAAATTCAATTGTAAACAAAAATGCTCTATATTAAAGCAGCAAAAAAAGTCCCTGAAAAAGCACTTTGGTTTTCACTAATTTAATTGATTGATATCTTCGTTATTGTTGATCTTAAAAATTTTATAATCATCAGAAGTTAACAAAGATTTTAGAGATAGTTTGTTAATTCGCTGATTATAGTAAGTAGAATAATAAAATGCAAGTGATTCTGAGCACATATATGCTGTATAACAAGTATAGTCTTGCGCACCTAGTTCATTTATTACAGCGCCCTTAGGGATACTTACGGATTCTAAAACGTGATGAAGCAGTGAAACAGCAGATGTTTCATCTTCAGCTTGTTCAGTTGCATTTTTTAAAAATGCTGTTCGAACAAAGCGAGAAGGTGGAGTGTAGTCCCCAGGAAGTCCAAATGTTCCAGAGCCTTGACTGAAAGGAGCAAGTTTCTTATTTATAAAAGTGATATTCTCGTGTTGTTTAGGAGTAAGTGTAATGTAATTTCGTAAATTTGTTTCATGCCAAGAATAATCAGGGCTGTTTGTCATAACTCCGATAGAGTCTTCTATAATATCAATACCATCTTTTTTAGGCTCAATGATTAAGCTTTGTCCACTCCTGTCACTGAAAATAAAATGCAAAGGCGGAACGGTATTAATTGTCGGATTTGACTGATTAATAATATTAATCTTTGTCTTGAATAAAGTAATTACTTCTGCTAGGTTTTGAGCATTTGCTAATATTGTCGAAATTACTCTATCAGGTGAAACATTAAGTTTATTCTTTTCAATACTATTTTGGTAAAAAGCATAGCGTGGAAAGTAAAGTGTAGCGCCCATCAATCCCTTTTCATTAATACCATCATATAAAATAGGACCGTGTTCATCAAGCTGACCAATACCCGCAAATGCGTATTTTGGAACAATTGGATTGGTGTCTGAATAATTAGCTTGGAACTCCTTATTATGAGGTACAAAAATTACATTTTCAGCCATCTCTATCGTAAAGTCCATCGTACGTGCTAAAAAATGTTTGTTATCTTTGGAACCTAAAGTAAGGCTACTGCAACCGATCATATTATTACCCCCTACGGTCCAGTATATCTCTGTGTAACAGCTAAGTAAAATCAAAAGAATTTACAGGATGATGAGGGGTTGAAGTTAGATAAAATTAGTATGTAGGTGTTACAATAGCATTGGAGTTAAACTTCTTTAATTTTAAGGAGGTGAAAATATTGAATGCATTTCCTAATAAGTTTGGTAGAAATTACTGAAAGGAAGTGATCCACATATCTCCTAGCAAGTAGGTGACTTGCCTTTGTAAGATATGGAGGGGGTAAAGGTAATCTTTTCCCATATTCAATATAGAGTGTAAATTCCAATTAATATTCGATAAATGCTGATGTTTCGCAGAGCGATGCTTTTTTATAAAAGGGCTGTCAGAAATTTTAATTTTTCTGATAGCTCTTTATATTTACAATCTCAAAACAAGCCTCTTAGTGAAGCGTAACTGAACTTAATAAAGATGATCCTAGAGTATGATTTAAACTTAAAATTAAAAAAATAGAATTAAGTTTCAGATTAATTGCCTTTTGGCTTTTATATAAGTATTTTTTAAAAGATAATATTTGCATTTTCTTATATCTGTGTTATACTAGAAATCAAGTTAGCATTTGCTCGGAGATTAAAAGTATCATTTTTATGTTATTTCTAAAATTCTTTCAGGTGTTGATAGTCGATAGTCGCTTTAGTTTTAATCCTAGGAGGATTTAGATATATGAAAAATGGTACAGTAAAATGGTTCAATGCAGATAAAGGTTTTGGTTTCATCACTGGTGAAGACGGAAATGATGTTTTTGTTCATTTCTCAGCTATCCAAAAAGATGGTTTCAAGACATTAGATGATGGCGAAAAAGTTACTTTTGACGAAGAAAACGGTGACCGTGGTCCTCAAGCTGTCAATGTTGTTTCACAATAATGCTTGATTATTAAAGATCAATTACCAGCAATACTGCTAATTGATCTTATGAAGCTTAATTCTTTTAGAATTAAGCTTTTTTTGTCGACTTAAAAAGATAGCTAATTCTGCTGCTAAATTCAGAAAGGGGCAGACACTAATACAGGGATCTGTTCAATTTACGGAGCGGATCCCTGTATATTAAAGTGTTGTAATAAAATGCGCATTGTATTATCATAATAATTAAGGTAGCGTTTCTAATAAACGATGTCGCAAACGTTTGGCTGCCTTACTACTTCTTGAAGGCTTTATCCCAGTTTAGCGAAGCTGAGGTAAGGCCTTTTTCTCATTATACAACACAAGGGTATTCTACAACCATCCTGTTATACAGGTCAAGAATCATGAATTATGTTTTTTTTCATTAATCGTTATTTATTCAAGGTATGCGAATAATTAGCACTTTAATAACAAGCATACACTATTTAAGGTCAAATGATGCTTGTTATATAGGGAATAAATTATTGAATTTTTTAAAAAGTTAGCAATATACGCATTATTTTATGCAGAATACTAAATAATATTAAATTGAAATTAAATGTTTTTGTTATACAAATTATTCTAAAAGAAGGAGTTCATTTTGTTTATTGATTGTAATGGATTCGAAGAATTTTTATGAGGAGTTCTTTTGTGTTTTTGTGTTGAATAGCTTACAATTTAGATGTTAGCGATTTCACAAAAGGGGGATCTCATGCAAAAAATTATTGTTAATGGTATAGATGGTAACTTCGGAATGCTTGTTGCAAAATATATTCAGAAATTAGTTGCAAAGGAGCACCTTGTTTTTACTGTACCATCAATGGAAAAAATGAAAAAATTTTCGCAGAGCGATGTTCGGATAGAACTCGCGGACTTTAATTCGAAAGAAAATTTAACGACAGTTTTTAAAAATGCTGATAAGGTGTTATTGATTTCAATGCCCTTTGTTGGGGAGGAAAGGAGGGCAGCACATAGAAATGTAGTCGAAGCTTGTGTGGCTGCCAATGTAAAGCAAATTATTTATACCTCGGTCCTATCGGCTTCTAATCCTCTGAATCCGAGTATTGAAAACATTGATCACGGATATACAGAAGCACTGATTCAAAATTCACCGCTAGACTATATTATTTTAAGAAATTCTTTATTTGCCGAAGCTTTCATTACTGATTACCTCCGAATTGTTGCCGCTGGGGAGCATCTGGCCGTGAAAAATATGGGGAATGGTCGAGTGGCTTTTATTTCGCGTCGCGATGCAGCTTTGGCAGCCGCAGCCGCATTAAACAATGACTTATTGCATCGGGAAATTCTAAACATCAATGGACGTGATGCTCTGACTTTTGCTGCTTTCTTGAATATTGGGAACAACATTACTGGAAATAAAATCGAATATCGGACTCAAACAGATGAAGAACTTTATGAATATTTTGATAATCTTGGAGTTCCACGCACAACTGACGGTGATTTTTCTAAAAGTCCAATAAAGGCTACTTCTGAGGGCATGGTTTCTTTTGGAACAACTGTTAGAGAAGGCTATCTTGACGTACCAGTTAGTGATTTTTCTAAATTGACGGGACATTTGCCGCTTTCGGTCGAATATATGTTTAGCCATATTAATGACTTTCAATTGGGCGAAAGACATCCGACTGAAAAATGATTGGGTTTGTTTTACGTGGCAGTGTTGCAAATATTGTGTTCAAAAAACCTGCACCTATTTTAAAGGGGGCAGGTTTAGAAAAAAGGTAAATTTTACTTTGTTAGGTTCACGTAGTAATTTGCCATTGTTAGTTGGTAGTAGGGCATTGTCCAAAGACCGGCAAGACCACCCGTGATAAAAGTTAGGAACCAATAACCAATAAAACTTAATTGAAGGAGGAAATATTCCATTTTGTGATTGGTCATTAACATCCGACTTTGAGTAATTGCATCACGATATTTAATTTTGTTCCCTGCATCAAGTTGATCACGATAGATATAGATTGCCTGTGAATAGGAAATTGATTTGATTATTCCAGGTATGATCAAGAGTAATGTCCACAGAAAAATTAATAGTGTCTGTAAGAGCGAAATGATGATCGTTCCGATCACGTATTCACGTCGTTGAAATAGTTTTAAGCAATCAACGAAGGGATCATCCAATTTTTGTGTTAGGCGATAGATATCGATACAAGAAAACATAACGCTAATAGTCAAAATAGATAAAATGAGTGAAAATGCGATGTTAGCAATAGACCAGACATTCCAAATGACAGAGTAGTCTAATTGATCGATATTAATACTTTGTTCCACCTTCACAAAATTACGGCTGGTAAAAGTATTGATAAAGTATACAACAAAAACCAAAAGAAATAACTTAAAAAAATATGGATAGTTTTGATTAAGCAGTCTTTTTGAACTGAGTTTTAGTTCTGTTTGATTAATAATGAGCACATCCTTTCAACATGTAAAAGCGTAACAAGGATTATTTCGAATGTAAAGCTGCAAATTAACAAAGATCTATTCAAAAATAAAAAACAAATACAGAACTGCACCAGAGCATACAATGCTTTCAGAAGGGTTTTGTAGTTAAAAAGGTGGTTTATATTTATTATGGATAAATTGATTGTAACAGGTGTTGATGGCAACTTTGGCAGGGAAACAGCAAAGGTAATTCAAAAACTTGTACCTAAAGAAAAATTAATTTTTTGTAGTTTTGATCCCGCTGTACTTGAACAATATAGCATGCAAGGAATAGAAACACACGTTACAAATTTTAATAGCAGCGTCGGGCTTGATGAAGCTTTTGCTGCTGGTAAAAAGCTTTTACTTATTTCGATGCCATTTGTTGGAGAAAAGAGACAAACAGCGCATAAGAATGTCATTGATGCAGCTAAAAAAGCGGGAGTTAGACAGATCGTTTATACGTCATTGGTAAATGCCGCCGATCCTAAAAATCCGAGTGTTGAAAAAAAGGATCATGCATATACTGAAGAATATTTGAAGGAATCAGGTTTAGATTACATTTTTTTAAGAAATTCCCAGTATGCAGAAGCGATGATTACAAACTATTTCACTTACGTCAAGGGGGATAGCATCTTAAAAAACAACCAAGGAAAAGGAAAAATGGCCTATATTTCGCGTAAAGACTGCGCTAAAGCAGCTGCTTATGCTTTAGTCTCAGAAAAATATGGGAAAAAAATATTTAATGTTAATGGTCCAGAGCTTTTAACAATTGAAGAATTCATTAAAATAGGTAACGATGTGACCGGAAAGACTGTTAGGTATCAGCAAATTAGTGATGAAGAGAACTATCAGCTTTTTGATACAATGGGTGTCCCGCGTACAACCGAGGGTAGGTTTAAAAAAAATTCTGAAGCACCTTTTTCATCCGATGGAATGGTAACATTTGGCCAGGCTATTCGAGAGGGCAAGATGGATCAATTTACAAATGATTTTACAGAATTGACCGGGGAAAGTGCAATGACGGTGAGGTATATGTTCGAACATCAGAACGAATTTCAAGTGGGAGAACGTCATTCAAAAGATAATTAGCACTTTAATAAATGAGATGTAGGAATGTAAATGAATAAAAAAGCCATTAGAAAGTTCAAAGGTCCGTAGTTTCTTAAGATGCCTTTTCAGAGTCTAATGGCTTTTTTATGGGTGAAATTTTGAACAATTTAAATTGAAAAAGTACAAGGAGACTCACCGTATGGTTTGGGTAAAAAAATAAGAAGTTCAAAGTTCTTTTTCTCGATGTCGAGAAACTTCATCTTGTTGGCTAAGAAGTTTAATCATTTTATCGTTTTGAGCAATTAAAATCCAGTTTTGTTCTACTATTGCACGTAAGTAGGAAATTTTGGAGTCGTCATTGCGATCTTTAATCAGAAGACGTTTGTCATTACGTAAGAGATTTTTTTTATCAAGTTCGCCCAGAATTGCCTCAACTTGTTCTGAAGTTTCATTTGATACTTCAGCAAGACCACGGTCGGTTAAAATACCTTTGATTTTATCGTTATTAAAGAGCCCCATTCCATTCCCTCCATTCCAAGAACATCTTCAATTAAACTATAACATTGGTAAAGAAAATATTCCTTGTTAAAGCTTGCTAGGATGAAGTTGCCAAGATGACTAGTAACAAAAAAATATTTTTGATAGTTTTACTAATAATAAAAATTTGATGATTGACCAAAACTTTTAAATCTTTTTATTATAAATAGCGAGCCTTCTTGCTATTTATAATATTGTTAAGTACAATTAAAACAAGTATATGATAGGGGAGGAAGACACATGCTAGTCGAGTTCTTAAATGATTATTATCAGGCCAATTTAAAAAGCATTCATGACGTAGCTGGTAATCAACATTTAATTGGCTACAGTAAAGTTTTCAAAAGCCCATTGTTCGTTAAAATTTTCAAGGAACGTGATATGTTTTATGCGGAGCAACATGTTAATCAAGTTTATTATCCGGAAGTCTATCTGGATAGTGTAATTTTTGGGGACAATTATGTTGTAACTCTTAAAGATAGAAAATTAAAGGATGTTTCAGTTAAGAAAATTAGTCCAGAAAGAGCATACGCATTTGGGCAACTACTAGGTGATTTCCATAAAAAATTAACGGGGAAAGCCACTGTTCATCAAAGTAATAAACAGCTCTCAGAGCAAATTCAGTTTCACGTCAAAAGACTGCAGGAAACAGAATATGAGGCAACGGTCACCAATGTTCAGCAAATGTTGAAATCTGATTTTGAACATGCTGATATGGAGTATGCGCAACTGCCAAAAGTGGTGCTGCATGGTGATTTTAGTATTCGTAACATTATGGATTACCGGGGAAAAGATATCCTGATTGATTTTGAACGTTCACATATGGGAACGCCATATCAAGATTTTATCAAGTTCTTTTACAATGAAGTAAGAGAGCCAGCATTGCGCAACGAGTTTATTAAGGGATATGAAACGATGTATGATTTTGAGATTCCTAGAAAAGCGGTGCAGCGTTGCCTCCTCTTTTTATGTGCATTGGATATATGTGAATATAATGCCACACATCCTAAACGCAAATTCGGTGAAATGCCGAATGCTATGCTTGAAACTATTAAGAAGAACGATGCAGTTTTAGCGCTTTGATATTAGTGAGTAAGGATCCAATAAAATTTAAATAGTTTACCGTGCTAAAAGAAGACTTGTGGTGAAAGGTATCAAAGCCCCAGCCTCGTTACTGTTATGAAAGCAGCTGTTGGCTGTTGAGATTAAATCAGTTTCCAACTAAAAAGCACTACCAGAAAAGTATTTGTTTTCTGGTAGTGCTTTTTAGTTGGAAATATCTTTGTGTAGCAACACCTCTACAGAGTAATTTACGATCCAGCACAGAATTCTTCAAAGAGTTGTTGGTTATCCATGAGCAGGAAAACATGATGATTCTTGATTTGTAGGCAAAAAAATCAAAAGGTGATTAATTCGAGTTGTTTTACAACCATTTGAAATCTTTGAAGCTCGGTTGCTTGCTTCAAGATAAGAATACGAAACTAGCGAAGCGAGTCAATATAGTCGAGCAGAGCGCCTTCGCGTAATCCATTATTTGAAAATAAAATTTCAGGAATATGCAGTGTCCTCAGAATCAATGAAAGAGGAATTAAGCCACCTATGATGACATCTGCACGTGCTTTAGCAAGCCCTGGAACTTTTTCACGCTGATTTTGATTCAAATCAACTAGATCTGCAAAAATATCAAAGGCATTTTCACTTTTAAGCTTATAACCATGCAAACTTGGTAATTTAGTGGAAGTTTGTTTTCTTCTGGCGATCTTAGCTAAAGTTCGATTGCTCCCACCAAGCACGACAAGTTGAGCCTTATGTGCATCGAAGAGCCAATTGATGTCAGTTATTTTTTTCTCAACGAAGGTCATAGCTTTGAATAAATCAGAAGCAGCAATATCATCACTTAAGGAAAAATCCTGCGAGATATTTACTGAACCGATAGGAAGACTGATTAGGTCGCTGACTTTTTTTTCTTTTACTAATATCAATTCTGTACTAGCTCCGCCAGTATCCATAATGATGCAATTATCTTCAATCGGCAGTGTTCGAGAAACTGCCAAGAAATCGAGATATGCTTCTCGGTCACCGGTAATAACTTCAAAGTCAATGCCGATCCGTTTTTTGACAAGTTTCAAAAATTCTGCTTGATTTTTTGCCTGTCGGACGGCTGCTGTTGCCAGAGCTTCTATTTTAACATTTTCAAGTTTTGAATAAATATCTTTGAATGAGGTTAGGGCATGGAGTGTACGTTCAATCGGCTCTTTTTGGAGAACTTTTTTGGAACCCATGTTCTCGGATAAACGAACCATTTCCTTTAATTGATGGGTAACATTGATTTTATTTCCGTCTTTTATCTGAGAAATAGTCATTCGGATTGAGTTTGAACCGAGATCGATGACTACAAAATTTTCCATTTCTACTCTTCCTCCTCGTTATTAGATAAGTGTACCATACTTTCGTGATGTGTCATGGGATGGAAAACAGACGCATCCTTTTTTGCAGCATGTTCTTGTCTTAGCAGAACTTTGTTTTTGTGTTGAGCTTCCTTGATGAAGTATTCTTGTGAATTTAATGGTGTCAAGCCGCGTCGATCCAATTTTTTGAATGTTTCGCCGCGCAAAACACGAGTTTTAATGTTGTCCTGCCACATTGTTGAGAAAATTGAAATAACTTTTTGGCGAATATTATCTTGGAGGATCGGGAATAAAAGTTCAACTCGGCGATTTAAATTACGTGTCATCATGTCCGCACTTGAAAGGTAAACATCTTCGTTGCCTCCGTTATAAAAATAATAAATACGACTGTGTTCTAGGAAACGACCAATGATTGAATGAACATGGATGTTTTCGCTGATGCCAGGAATCAGGGTTTTTAAGCAGCAAATGCCGCGAATGATCAAATCTATCTTAACGCCTGCAGCGGAAGCTTCGTAAAGCTTCTCAATGATTTTCTGGTCAGAGAGCGAATTCATCTTCATCTTTATTATTGCTGGTTGTCCATTTTTAGCTGCTGTGATTTCATCATCAATTTTTTTATTGATAAATGAACGAATTTTTTTAGGCGAAATATGCAGTTTATGGAAATAGGGCGGCTTAGCATATCCAGATAGCATGTTGAAAATGTTTGATGCATCAACACCCATATCTGGATTAGCAGTTAAAATTCCCATATCTGTATAAAAGTTTGCAGTTACGTCATTATAGTTGCCAGTACCTAGATGCATATAGCGTCTAACACCATCTTCATCCCGCCGGATAACAAGTGTGAGCTTACAATGTGTTTTCAATCCAACTAAGCCGTAAATAACATGGCATCCCATTTTTTCAAGCTGTTTGGCCCAGCGAACATTGTTTTCTTCGTCGAAGCGTGCTTTAACTTCAACCAACACAGTTACCTGTTTTCCGTGCTGTGCAGCTAAACCAAGATACTTGATAATAGGAGAATTGCCAGAAACACGATACAAGGTCATCTTGATTGCCAAAGTATTCGGGTCTGAGGCGGCTTGAGCAATGAATTGGACAACAGAGTTAAAAGAGTCATAGGGATGTTGCATAAAATAGTCTTGTTGTCGGATGGCTGTGAAGATATTTTTTTCTGGTGCCAATTTAGGATCAATATATGCTGTATACGGTGAATAACGTAATTCCTGATGTCCAGTGACCAATCCAGGGAGTTTTTTCAAAAAAGATAAATCTACAGGCCCGTTAATGCGATAAACGGCTTTTTTGTCTGCATCAAGCGTCTTGATTAAACGCTCTCCGAGGTGCTTGCTCATATTGTTTTCAATTTCAAGCCGCATGATTCCGCCGTGTTCTCGCTTTTTTAGCTGTTTTTGAACTTCTCGAAGTAAGTCGGAAGTATCTTCCTCGGCAACATCAAGATCCATGTCTCGAATAACGCGGAAGGCTGCAACTTCACTAACTTTATAACCAGCAAACAAATTTTCAATAAATTCTTTGACAATTTCCTCAATGAGAATAAAAGTGTTGTCACTGTTAGGCAATTTGATGATTCTTCCGAAAACTTCAGGGATTCTAATTGTCGCAAATCTTTTATTATTTTTGTTATCTTTTTCATGTATTCGGACTGCAAGATTCAGCGAATTATTGCTGATAAAAGGAAAAGGTCGTGATGAATCGTCGGCTAATGGTGTGAGAACAGGGTACAACTCATCATTAAAATAACGTTTAATGAACTTGTATTGTTCCTCATTAGCTTCTTGCGGTATGATGATTTTAATATTATTCTTTTCGAGCTGTGGAAGAATGGAACGATTATAGGTCGTATAGCGTTTTGTGACCATTTCCTGTTCCTGCTCATTAATAGCATCGATTTGCTGTTTAGGGGTCATTCCAGAAGCGTCTGTTGATTGAATATTAACAGAATACATTTTATTAAGGGATGCAACGCGTACCATGAAGAATTCATCCACATTGCTTTGTGTAATGCCGAGAAAATTCACTCTTTCCAATAGAGGGTTATCCAGATCACGCGCTTCTTCTAGGACACGTCCATTAAAGTCGAGCCAACTCAATTCACGATTTTTGAAATACTTATGTTTATTGAATTCTGATTTTGTCATTTTTGACGTCTCCTTTGCTTTAAAATTGGGTGGATACCGAAGACTTCTTTGAATAAAGCTGATTTATTTTCGAATGACCACGCTTCTAAAGCAATATTTTGATTTGAGTAAGCATAGATAAACATAGTTGAACCGCGCAGAGAAACTGAGATTCTTTTAATTTTTTGTTCGCGCGAATCATCCAAAGCATCAGCTAAGCGCAGGATAGCTGAAAGTTTTGCGACATTCATCTGAATTGTCGGTTCAAGTTTCTGAAAATGGGGTTGATCTGTTTCAGGCGATTCATTGCTATGATAACGTGAAACTTCGGCGATAATCTGGTTTTCATCATTTGAGAGGCCAATCAGCCTTGTCGCTTCAAGAATGTATGCAGAATGTCGATAATGCTGTTGTTGATTGATATAATTCCCGATATCATCAACGATACAGGCAACATTAAGCAGCAAACGTTCACGTTTTCCGAGATGATGAATTCGTTTAAGTTGATCGAACAAGTGTAACGCCAGCTTGGAAACTGTTTGCCGATGCGTATGGCTTGTTAGATAGCGTGAGGCTAGATTTTCGGCTGAGGTCAGAATCATTCCATCTAAATCTAGGTGCATGAGCCCGATCTTGGCAGCTCGTTCAATTGCAAGTCCATCTGAGACTGCAATATTTGTGATTATTATTTTTTGAGCATTGATCATTTTTATGATTTTGTTGATGAGTATAAAGTAGGGAATGATGCGCCCAATATCATTTTCACCAACATCAAAGAAGTCCATGAGATATTGATCGGATGATTTGATGACAGTTGCATAAATTCCTTCAAATTCATCAATGTTCATCGTGTATGAAGAACGATTGGCGGGAATGAATTTTTGGGCAAGTGCATAAGCGTCTTGAAGAACAAGATTCGAGCCTTCTTTATTATACGGAAAAACATGATGCAAATGTTCTAGTTTGCTGCCAATATAATCTTCGATAACCTCAACAGGATCATTTGTACTTAACTTCAAAGCTTTTGAAATTTCACCAACATGCGAAGAACCAAGATCAATGTTCCATGTGGAGATGAATTTCTGTTCGTTGAAATGGGATAAAGAGGCACGCTCAATCCCTAGGCTCAACAGATACGTCGACATCAAACTGAGTTTCTCAAAGTTGTCTAGGTGTACGGTCACAGCCGTAGCTTTATAATAGGTCAATTGGCTTGTACTCAACCATTCGATGTGCAGACCAGTTCGAATATAAATTTGTTCACCCAAGTAACGCGCACTAATAGTGTTAAGTTGTTGCTGATTACCCCACAGCTTAACATTTTTAACACCGTAATCTTTTGCTATTTGAAGATAACCATTGATGGCACTGGCAATTTCTTCAACATTCTGATCATATTGAAAATTTTTATTAGAAAAATTATTTGAAAAAACATCTTCGATTTTCGTTAGCTTTTTTAAATCAATGATTGATAGTTGAATACGTCTAGGTGTCATGTATATAATACCGAAAAGTTTCATTGGCACAAGAATCACCCCACTCTTTCTTCTGTACTTAATTTTAACAACCATATTAAAATTTATAAAGAAAAGATTATGTAAATTTTGACCTTCTTTGTTTTTGAAGAACAAAAAAGGTTATTAAAAGGCCGCCAGAAGCCAATTAATATATTTTAACTGACAATATCTATTCTACGTGTTATCATTCTAGAGGATATATATGAAAATATGCCCGATGCTTTTTTTGCACATTAAGTTAAAAATTATCGTATAATAGGTAAAACCGTATAATAAGATTAGGGAATAGGAATGAGATATATTTATGGATAAAAAGAAATTGCACGTTGCACTGTTTTTCGGAGGAAATTCATCGGAACATGATGTTTCAAAACGTTCGGCACATAACATCTATGATGCTATGGATAAGAACAAGTATGATGTTTCTGTTTTTATGTTTACTAAAGATGGATATCTGCTAGGAAATAAGGATTCGATGCGCATCTTTAATGGCGAAGAAGAGGACAAAGTTGTTGCGGAAATTTTACCAAAAGTTGATTTCTCCAATCCGTTAGCCAACATTCAGAATATCTCTGAGGTAAAGGACATTGATGTCTTTTACCCGGTTATCCATGGTAACATGGGAGAAGACGGAACTATCCAAGGACTGTTTAGATTATTAAATAAACCTTGGGTCGGAAGTGGAGTAGGGTCATCAGCTGTTTCCTTTGACAAAGATTGGACTAAGCAGCTATTGACACATAACGGTGTACGTAATACGAAGTACTTGGTAGTTACAAAACAGAATCAAAACCAATTTTCATACGAAAAATGTAGTGCAGAATTAGGTAAAACGCTTTTTGTCAAACCTGCTCGTCAAGGTTCATCTGTCGGTATTTTTAAAGTTGAAAATAAGGATGAATTTGATCGTGCAGTTAAAGATGGTTTTCATTATGACTTTAAACTTTTAGTTGAGGAATCAATTGAAGGCCCGCGTGAAGTTGAATGTTCAGTTCTGGGTAATCGTGATATAAAAGCTTCAAAGTTAGGGGCTATCAGAATTCCTGAAACAGATACTTTTTATGATTACAATAATAAATTTGTTGATGCTTCGGGTGTTGTTTTTGACTTACCGGTTGAACTGCCTGAAAAATTAGCAAAAGAGATTACACAAATGTCGCTAGACGCGTTCCGTGTTTTGGGGAATCGCGGTTTGGCAAGAATGGATTTCCTTGTCGACAAAAATAATGTTCCTTATTTCGGAGAAGCTAATACCTTGCCAGGATTTACCAATATTTCACTATATCCCCAGCTATGGCAAGTTTCAGGTATCAGCTACAGTGATCTGATTGATCAGTTGGTTCAATTAGCTATCGATGAATTTGATGACAATGCTAAGTTGCATTATGATTTTGTTGAACTTGGTGAAGAAAAGCTTTCAAAATAGATTAGAATTTTTAAAGGATAAAATTTAACAGAATCGATTTTACTCTACTCAATGATGACGAATTACTAGCAGGTTCTGCAGCATGTTTATACGAAATAAATAGAGGAGCTAGGTTAAGGTTTAACTTTTGACCCAGCCTCTCTTTTTTATATTAGAAATGTGTGAGTAGCGTATTATTAAAGAAAATAGTAGGTAAATATTTTAATATTCAGGAGGAGCAAAGATGGAACAAAGATGTGATTGGGCACTGACTGGAAGCAATTTTTTGCGTGATTACCACGATAATGAGTGGGGAAAGAAGACTACCGATGAGCAAGAGGTTTTTGAAATGCTGAGTCTTGAAATTATGCAAGCTGGTTTGAATTGGGATCTGGTTTTAAAAAAACGTCAAAATTTCAGAAAGGCTTTTGATAATTTTGAGGTTGATAAAGTAGCTGCATACGATACGGCTAAAATGGATGAGCTTTGCCATAATGTTGCAATTATTCGAAATAAACGCAAGATAACGGCTACAATCAACAATGCCCAAGCAGTAATTCGGTTAAGATCCGAAGGAATCGGATTGGCTGAATTTGTCTGGAAATTTTCGGATAATAAGACAGTTATGAATAATTGGGATCATCCTGAACAGGTGCCATCTGAAACTTCATTTTCTAAAAAAATAGCTTCTGAATTACAAAAAAAGGGTTTCAAATTTGTTGGTCCAACGATTACTTATTCTTTCTTGCAAGCGATTGGAATTATTAATGATCACCTTTCTTACTGTGAGTTTAAAAACTAAAGAGTAACAAAAAAACACCCATCAGATGTTTGTATCAGCGATGAGTGCTTATTATTATCTATTTCTTTTTTCTATCTTTGTCTTTTCCAAGAACAGGGTTATTTTCCAAGTCAGTTCTAACAACTAAAACATCGCATGCAGCTGTTCGTGTTACGTATTCAGTCACTGAACCGATCAGTAAACGTTCAACTGCATTTAAACCAGTCGCACCGATCATAATAAGATCAACGTTTTCTTCTTCAGGAACTTCTTTCGCAATGATCACTTTTGGTGCTCCATATTCGATTGAATAGTCGGTGTTTTCCAAGCCTGCTTCTTTTGCTTCTGCAACATAGCCTTCGATTGTTTTGCGTGCAGTATCAGTAATCTGCTCGACCATTGCAGTGTCAAAACTCGAAATATTCTGAAAAGCACGTGTGTCTACCACGTGAATCAAATGTAATTTGGTTTCAGGACCATTTCGTTTTGCAACCTGAACAGCTTTTTTGAAAGCAAGTTCAGCTTCTTTAGATCCATCGACAGGTACAAGAATGTTTTTGTATTGTTGTAACATTGGAATCACCCTTTCTGTTTACCATATCTTCATTCTACGTTATTTTTGACTAAAAAAAAAGTGAAAACAATTACATAATAAATATTATTGAAGAAAAATTAGCATCATGATTGGAAGTGTGGCTATAATTGTGACATTGCAAATTAAGGTGAGCGCAAGAATCCAAGGTGCAAAAAAGAAGCCTGCGAAAAGTGTAATAAGAGATGAGATAATTAATATCAAGCTGTATATTTTTACGATGGTTGATAAAGCATGATTTTTTTCTGGATGAAATATTAGAAAAGCTTTTTGACGATGTGCCCACAGATAATAACCCAAGAAAAAAATTATACCTGCAAGAAGCAGCGTTAAGATTTTGATGATAGTCATATGTAGAACTCCTTTAAGTATTTCATTTAGGTAGAGATAATTAGTTGTTGCATTAAGAAACAATTCCACAAGTAAAGATTTTTAAGCATTGGTTTGAGAACGTACTGGTATTTTGTCAATGACGGTGTAATCAAACGGAAAGCTTTTGTGAAAACAATACGAGGCTGCGACAAAACGTTAGTTTTGTCGCAGCCCCTAAACAAAGTAAAGATACTTTGAAAATCCGCTTGATGCCGTTAATCGTCTCTGTAGTTGAACCCGCTCTCAAGCAGGTGGTTTTCGATCAACCAGCTTTTAACGTCCAAACAAGATCTTGGCATGTTAGCCGCTGATTATCCCAAAAGCCGTAGTTATAGGTGTTCGGTCAACCTTACATTATGAGACAACGCGTACATCTCAGATCCAACTTCATTTTAGCATAGGGCAAAATGATTATCAATTCTTAGAATTATCGTTTTTAGCCGTTTGTTTTTTTTGCTGAGCTTTTTTGAGCCGATTATATTGATCTTTCAAAGCTTGCTCATAGCGTCCATTGGTTTTTGGATGATAATATTGCTTTCCGACAAGTCTGTTTGGCAAATATTGCTGTTGTGTCCAATCATGCGGATAATTGTGCGGATATTTATAATCGGCACCCCTGCCTAATTTAGCAGCACCAGCATAGTGTGCATCTTTCAAATGTAGAGGAACCTCTCCGTAACCGCCCTTGCGGATATCAGTGAGAACGTTATCGATAGCTGTTATGGCTGAATTAGATTTAGGAGACAGACAAAGATCGATAACAGCGACCGCTAATGGAATACGTGCTTCCGGCAGACCAATTTTTTCAGCAGCAGTAACAGCTTGAACTGTTTGTGCTGCGGCACGTGGATTAGCTAGTCCGATATCTTCATAAGCAATCGTTAGCAGTCGACGATTGATGCTTATCAAATCGCCAGATTCGATAAGTCGTCCCATGTAATGTAAGGCAGCATCAACATCTGAGCCGCGAATTGATTTTTGAAAAGCTGAGATGACATCATAATGTGCATCACCATCTTTATCTTGAACTAGTGATTTGCGTTGGATACATTCCTCAATCACTTGCAGATCAATCAAGATCGTTCCTTTTTTATTGGGAACCGTTGATTTTGCAGCAAGTTCAAGGCCATTAAGTGCACTGCGTAAATCACCGCTGGTTGCACTACAAAGATGTTTTAAGGCCTCATCAGTTAATTTGATCTGCATTTTTCCGAGACCGTTTTGCTTATCTGTTAGAGCGCGTTGAACAGCATGAGCAATATCCGATTCACTCAATGGTTTTACTTCAAAAATTTGTGTGCGGCTTCTAATAGCAGGATTAATCGCAATATATGGATTTTCAGTTGTTGCGCCGATTAAAATAATATGCCCATTCTCCAAATGAGGTAAAAGAAAATCTTGTTTGGGCTTGGTTAAACGATGGATTTCATCCAACATTAAGATAACAGTTCCACTCATTTTAGCTTCTTCAGCAACAATTTCTAGATCATGTTTCGAATCTGTCGCAGCGTTTAATGTGCGGAATGCATACTTGGTAGAACCAGCAATAGCACTTGCAATGCTGGTTTTACCTGTTCCAGGCGGGCCATAGAGAATCATTGACGAGAGTAAGCGAGCATCTACCATTCTTCGAATGATTTTTCCAGGCCCAACAAGATGTTGTTGACCGACAACTTCATTTATATGTTGCGGCCGCATACGAAAGGCTAATGGTTGTATCATATTTTTTCTCCTTTGCTGCGTTTATTATAACATTATCTAAAGAAAATTTTAGGATGTAGTTGTTAGATTCAAATGAATGTTTTTTTTATATTTGTTATAATGGCTGTCGAGAGTTAATAATGAAAAGGTGAATGATATTATATGGTAGAACTTGATGAGATTGGAAAGCAAATAGTAAAAAATAATTTTAGTGCCGCTTTTAAGGCAGTGGGATGGCAGATTGACAGAACATGGAAAGTTTCATCTATGCTCGCGGGTAGTAATGGAATAGATAAAAAAAGACTTGAAAATATTAAATCAAGTGAGTACTTTGAATTTAATGCTATAAATAGTAGTGTTAGTTTGTCTTCAGAAAAATGGTATAGTAAAAAAAGCCTTCGCGAAAAAATGATTTTAAATCAATACCTGCTACAAGAGAATATGGCTCCTGAGGATGCGTTGTGGCCCTTGAGCATTGTGAAAAAAGAATCTAATTTGAATTGCTTGGGTGGCTTAAAGATACGCATTCAATTGCCCGAAGATCTGTTGATAGGGTTATATAAAAACAAATTTAAACAGTTAAAAATTGATTATATTGTCTTTCGTAATCAAGTATATATGAAACTGTTGCAGCAGTTTGCCAGTCATCGTTGGTTGCTGACTTATTTAACAGGAGCAACTCCCTTTGTCGATGGAGCAAAGACAAGACCGACCCGTTCACAAAGTGAATGCCATATGTCAGAAACTATGAATCTAGCAGATCAAGTCGCGTACGGTTCTCTGAAAGATTATCTAAAAAATGTTCAGCACGAACAAGCAGGATTAGTTGATGGGATAAAAGTGGGATCTTCGCTGAAAACAGAAAGTGAAATGCTTGAAAAGGGGATTCATTATCTGGAAATCAGCCATTTTGATTTAGATCCGTTTAGTACGTTGGGGGTCAGTGATGAAATCATGGATTTATTAGAAGCGCTGACAGCATTTTTTATCGCATCACCAGGGATTAAAAACGAAAATTTGCAGGATGTTTTGAAAGAAAGTCGACAGTTGAATCAACAAGTTGCACGCGAAAACCCATTTGCAACCAGCGTATGTCAGTTGCAAGCACAGAAACTTATTAATAAACTGAAGCGTTTTGTAAAGGAAGTCGTCAGTCTTGGTGGATTAGAACCGTCTTTGAATAAGTTAGCTATACTATGTAATTCGTCAGCTGAAACTTCGAGTACTAAATTACTTAGAGCGCAAGGCAGCGACTTAGCTGAAAATGCGCGACAGTTGGCACTGAACAACAAAATAAGCAATACGAACATTCTCTCTAAGACTGCTTTAAACACAGTAGATCTCAATAGCCGTTTAGTATTGGATTCTGCTTTCAAACTGGGAGTTCCGTTTGAGATTATTTCTCTGTCTGATAACTTGATTAAAGTTGGGAACACGATACTGGATGCAGGAATTCAGACTGAAGCTAGTAGTGCAATTATGCAAAAATTATGGGCAGATCGGGAATTAACTAAGAAATTAGCCGCGGCAGCTGGTTTCAATGTTCCGACAGGGTGGACGATAACAAATATAGCTGAAACAGAAGCTGTATATCAGGAGGTTCAGGGGCTGATTATTGCAATGAAGAATACTCATTTCGAGGGAACTCGTGTTTTCAGGATTCCTCCAACTCGCAGTATGTTTATTCATGCAGTTAAAAAATACCTTACTCCAAAATTTCCTTGTCTGGTTGAACAAGCGATAGTGGGCTCGAATTATACGGCGTTACTTGTTGGGGGAAGAGTTGTCAGTCTGGTAGAGCGTATTCCGCAAAATATTGTTGGGGATGGGCATTCAAGCATAGAACAATTAGTCAAAAATAAAAAAGCTAAGCGTGAGAATTTGCAAAGTAGCTTTGATCTTGGAAAACTCCAAGAGGAAACGTTGAAAGAACAGGGGCGGACTAGCAGTGATATCTTACCAAGAGGTGTTCAATTGTATCTTCGTTATGATGCAAGCCGAGGAACCGGAGCGGATCACCTTGAAGTTTTAGATGAAGTGGATAATTCTTATCTGAAAAAGATTGAAGAACTTGCTAAAATATTGAAAATGAGTGATGGAGGGATAGATGTCATCATTTCAAATATTTATCAGCCATTGGTTGGAGCAGGCGAAGAAAATCAATTTGTCTTTTTAAATGCACATGCATTTCCGTGCTTGAGTGCGCACGAAATTACATTGTTGAATAGAACACAGCACATTGCGGATAGTATCGTAAGAAACGCTGTAAATTTGAGCGAACAAACAAGCTGAAGTGTTAGAACGACAAGCTAATTTTTTAAGTAAATTTGGACGTGTCCAATATTCATGGCTGTCAAGCTAGTTCGGTTTGGATACGGTTATTTCGCAGGTAAGTAGGGAACCTTGGGTGAGGTGCACAGCAGCAGCATAAAAAAGTTAAATTTATAAATAGTCTAAAAAAAATCTAGTTAGAAATGGACCGAAAATCAATTTCTAACTAGATTTTTTTGCGATATTGAAGTTAAAGCGTTTTGACTGATAAAATGTTCAAGAATTCAAAAAAGCCAGATCCAAAAGGACCTGACTTCTAACAACAAAATGTTTAATTACAGTTTGTTATAGTATTCAACGATAAGAGCTTCATCAACTTCGCCTTCAAGTTCTTCACGTTCAGGTAAACGAACTAATGAACCTTCCAATTTGTCTTCATCAAATGAAACAAATTGTGGGCGACCAACGATAGCTTCCATAGCGTCTTTTACGATTTGAAGATTTTTTGATTTTTCACGTAATGAAATGACTTGTCCAACTTTAACTTCGTAAGAAGGAATGTCAACACGTTTTCCATCAACGGTAATGTGACCATGGTTTACCAATTGGCGAGCTTGGCGACGCGTTGTTGCCAAACCTAAACGATAAACAACATTATCAAGACGACGTTCAAGTAAGATCATGAAGTTATCACCATGACGACCTTCGCGGATCTTACCAGCTTTTTGGAATAAGTTTGAGAATTGACGTTCTGAAAGGCCGTAAATCATACGCAGCTTTTGTTTTTCACGTAATTGCAAACCGTATTCAGATAATTTACGACGATTGTTTTGTCCATGTTCACCTGGTGCATATGGACGACGAGCCAATTCTTTACCTGTACCGCTGAGTGAAATACCCAAGCGACGAGAAACTTTCCAACTTGAACCTGTATAACGAGACATAAGAAATCCTCCAATAATTTATTTTGGAGTAAAATAATCCGATATATACTTTGTATTCGTGCATTTCGTTCTGCAATGTTCACTCTTGCAGCCGAAGAGGTACTGATTGACCAATAATATTGGCAACGAACTGTTGACGAGCTTACCGCATACTGCTGCATTATTTTACACAAAGGTGATTATAGCCGATTTATATTAATTAGTCAAGTAACACAAAGCTTAAGATGGCAGATGTTTGATTAAAATTTCTGCAAAATCGTTAATGAGAATTGCATCATCATTTGTAAAACGGCCAACAATAGGTGAGTCGATATCGAGCACTCCCCATTTTTGGGTGCTACTTGATAGGGGGATTACAAGTTCGGACATACTGGCCGAGTCACAGGCAATATGTCCAGGAAAGTCGTGGACATTTTTGATACGTTGCGTCTTCTGCAAGGCAAATGCTGTACCGCAAACTCCTTTGCCGATCTCAATATGCATACAAGCGACTTTTCCTTGGAAAGGTCCAAGGACCAGTTCATTTTGCTTTTCATCGTATAGATAGAAGCCGACCCAGTTGATTTCATCTAAAGATTCGGCCAGCAAAGCAGAAGCGTTGGCAAGATTGGCTGTCAGATTTTTTTCATTTTCTAATAAAGCATTCAGTTGTTGACTTAATAATGAATTTTTCACCGCTAAAAACCTCCGAGAAATGTGATTATTGTTGTATTATCATGTGTATCAATGAGATGACTATGCTATAATCAAAATTGAGTTACCATAGTATAGGGGTCGGATACAAATTGAAGCATTAATAACTAGAGAGAATCAATGGTGATAATTAGGAGTGTGGGATCGTATGACACTAGTTTTGAGCATAATCGTTATAGTTGCAATAATAGCATATTTTTCTTTTTTTTACATACAGCGCAAGAATAGCAGAGAAATAGCAAATATTCAAAAACAGATAAGCGAGCTTGTGAATTCTCCGTTACATGCCGGCATTGCAAGTGCTGAACAGATAAAGTTGGCAGGGGAGAGTCTGTCGTTGTTTGAAGAAACAAAGCAAGGTTACCTTTATATGGTCAATCATCAATTGCCAGAAATCTCTGAGCATTTGGATGAAATCGCAGAAGCTAATATGCATTATAACTTTTTTCAAGTTGGCAGCGAACTCAAAAATATCAGATTGAAGATGCAGGAAGCAAGAAAGTTAGAAGAGAAAACCAAACTTGAGATCAACGATGTAAAAAAAGATAATGAAGAACATCAGAAAAAGTTAAAAGAATTAGAAGGAAAATATCAGGAACTTCGCAAGACTTTGTTAGCTAAAAACTTTTCTTATGGTCCGAGTGTTGACCAGTTGGAGGAAAATTTAGCGCAAATCGAAACTGACTTTGACCATTATTCTGAGATTGCCAACCAAGGAGATTACGTTAAAGCTAGTGAACTATTGGTTGGCCTTGAAAATAAGACGGCAGCTTTAGAAAAAAATCTGGAACAGATTCCACCTCTATATCGTAATTTGAAGAATATTTTCCCTGAACAGCTTGATGAGATCAGTGAAGGTTATAAACAGTTGCGTGAGCAGAAATATGCTTTTAAATCAGACATTGACAAGCATGTGTCTGAGCTGCGGGCTGCATTAGGTGAAAATGTTATCAATTTGAAAAAACTTCAGCTGCCAGAAGCGATTAAATGTGATGAGCAGCTGGATTCTGGAATAAATGAACTTTATGACGAACTTGAGCGAGAGCTGAAAGCACGCGTAACTGTTGAGAAGGATACCCCAAATTTGAAAAAATTTATCGATCATGCTGAAAAACAGCAGCGTGATCTATTGATTGAGTTAGATAGGCTCAATCAAAACTATACTTTTAATCACAATGAGTTGGAAAATGGGCATAAACTAGATGGACAACTTAAAGGTATAATCAGTCAGTTCAAACAATATCAGGAAAATGCTAAAAAGGGTGAGGTTGTTTATTCGGAAATCTTAAAGCAGCAAAACAAACAGGCATCTGACTTGAAAGATATTGAAGAAAAGCAAACCGATATAAGTAATAGTGTTCAAGGCCTATGGCGTGAAGAGCAAGAGGCAAAAGAAGCACTCTTAGAGTTCGATTCAGAGATTCACCGTCTGAAACGAGAAATTGAAAAACTTAATTTGCCCGGTCTAACCAAGGAATATTTAGATTATTTTTATAAAGTCAGCGACGAAATAGAGAAACTTGATCGAGATATTAATAAAATTCAGATCAATATGGACGAGATAACTAAATCGATGATAAACATTCAAGCAGATATGGATGTTCTAAGTGAGAAAACAAATGATATTGTTGCCAGTTCCTCGCTTGCGGAACTTCTATTGCAGTACGCTAACCGTTATCGTGTACGTTATCCAGAAGTGGCACATGCAAGTGCTGAAGCATATGAATTGTTTAATCATAAATTCGACTATGCTGCCAGTTTAGAAAAAATTGCAACGGCGGTCAATAAAGTTGAACCGGGTGCATATAAACGAATTGAAGACGAATATTATGCGACTAACCCAGCAAAAAGTTAGAATTATTCATTTTTTGTGAACATAGCTTTAGTGATCAGATGAGTGGGAGTAAAGTGTACACCTCTAATTAGAAAATTTAATTGAAAAAGAAAGCAGGCTAGGGCGTGATTTATTGATGCCCTGGCCTCGTTCTTTCATTTTACAAGCAAGTTAAAATAGTTGATTTATCAAATTTTAACTTTTTTAAGACTGAATAAATAAGTAAAACTATTGTAACCAGACTAAGAATTTTGGTAGAATACTTTATTAGTAAACTGAGGTTTGTTTTTTGTTTTTGGTGTTGTAGAATAAAGTTTGCGTGTAGTAATCTTTGGTAAGAATTGAGAATTGATATAGAAGACTTTTTCTTAAGGGGCAGAAGAATTAATAATGATATATTTAGATAATAGTGCGACTACAAAGGTTGCTCCAGAAGTGTTGGAAACTTATATGAAAGTGAGCCAAAAGATTTGGGGCAATCCTTCATCACTGCATGCTTTAGGTGAGACCGCTTATAGTCTGCTTGAGCAAGCTCGAAAACAAATTGCAGGCCTGCTTGGTGTTGAATCTGAGGAGATTTTTTTTACTAGCGGTGGAACCGAGGGCGATAATTGGGTCCTTAAGGGGACTGCAATTGAAAAAATGGGCTACGGGAAACACTTGATTACATCAAGTATCGAGCATCCAGCTGTTTTAAATGCGATGGCGCAACTAGAAAAACTTGGATTTGAAGTTACTTATTTGCCGGTAGATGAACATGGGCATGTTTCAGTGGATGATCTCAAAAATGCGATTAGGCCTGATACGATCTTGGTCTCGATTATGGCGGTCAATAACGAGATCGGGGCCATTCAACCCCTTAATAAAATCGCAGATGTTTTACGTGCATACCCCAAAATTCATTTCCATGTGGATGCGGTTCAGGGAATTGGCAAGGGACTTCAATCACTAATTATGAATGACCGTGTTGACTTTGTAACTTTTTCTGGACATAAGTTCCATGCGCCTCGTGGCATCGGTTTTATGTTTAAAAGGCATGGACGCAAGATTGCACCATTAATGAGCGGTGGTGGTCAGGAAAAAAATCTAAGAAGTGGGACTGAAAATCTGCCTGCAATTGTTGCGATGGCAAAGGCGTTGCGTTTGCTGCTTGAGTCTGAAAATAAAAAAGTGCAAAATCAGTTAAAAATTAAACAATTTATCTACGATCATATCAGTCAATTTCCTAAGGTGACGATTTTTTCGGAAATGACTGCTGAATTTGCACCGCACATTCTCTGTTTTACGATCAATGGTGTCAGAGGAGAGACCATCGTACATGCTTTTGAGGGACATGATATTTATCTTTCAACGACCAGTGCTTGTTCGTCGAAGAAACATGAGATTTCTGGAACACTGAGTTCAATGGCTATTCCTGCTAAAATTGCGACATCTGCAATTCGAGTAAGTCTTGATGAGAACAACACACTTGCGGAAGCTGAAGAATTTATAAAGGTATTTGATAATTTGTACAGTCGCTTTGAAAAAATTAATTCGTGATTTTGTTTAGAAAGGAAAAAAAACGTGCAATATTCTGAAATAATGGTTCGTTACGGTGAACTATCAACAAAAGGTAAAAATCGACGGAGTTTTATTGACCGCTTGGCGCATAATGTGCGTAACAGCTTGCACCAATTTCCAAATTTAGTAGTTAAGGCGCATCGAGATCGGATGCATCTTCAGCTTCATGGTGAAGACAGCGAGGCTGTAATGTCTAGCTTGAAAAAAGTTTTTGGAATTCAAAACTTTTCTCCATCAATAAAAGTTGAGCGAGAGATTGAAGCAGTCAAAGAGAGTGCATTAGCAATTGTGAAAGAACAATTTCATGAGGGAATGACATTTAAAATAAATACCCGTCGTTCAGATCATGATTTTGAATTCGACACTAACGAAATAAATGATATGCTGGGAGGGTGCATCTTAAAAAATCTTCCAGGGATTAGCGTCAAGATGAAGAACCCAGATCTCATATTAAGAGTCGAGGTACGTAAAAATGGGATCTTCTTGTCTAGTCAGACGATCGATGGTGCAGGTGGAATGCCAGTTGGAACTGCGGGAAAGGGTATGATGATGCTCTCTGGCGGAATAGACTCTCCAGTTGCAGCGTATCTTGCAATGAAACGCGGAGTCGAAATTGAAATGGTTCACTTCTTCAGTCCACCATATACGAGTGAGCAAGCTTTGAAAAAAGCTAAGGAATTAACCGCAAAACTAACACCTTATGGAGGACATATCAAGTTTATTGAAGTCCCCTTTACCGAGATTCAAGAAACGGTCAAGCACGATGTGCCATCTGGATATTTGATGACGGTTCAGCGCCGCTTCATGCTGCGTATTGCTGCTCTTTTAGCTAAGAGAAGAGAGGGACTTGCAATTTTTAATGGTGAATCCTTAGGCCAAGTTGCTTCGCAAACATTGGAGAGTATGGTGGCTATCAATGATGTGACCACACTGCCTGTTTTACGACCAGTTGTTTCAATGGATAAAAACGAGATTATCAAAATTGCACAACAAATTGATACTTTTGACTTGTCAATTAAGCCATTTGAGGACTGCTGCACAATTTTTGCACCACCATCTCCTAAAACCAAGCCACGTCTTGACAAAGCACGCGAGTATGAAGCCCGTTTAGATATTGATGAACTGATTGAACGAGCAATGGCTGGGATAAAGATTTCGGAAATCAAGAATGGTGAAATCTTCTTAAATCAACAGGAAGATAATTTTGCGGAATTGTTGTAATTTTAGGGTTGACTAGCAGTTTGAACAACGATATTATAAGCTTTATAAGCAATGAGCAAGAGGATCTAAACGAAAGAGTACGACAGAGAAGAGATAGTAAGTTGAGATATCTCGCGGCCCTGATTTAGATAGTAGCTTGTGAGCTGTTGGTTTGAAATCTTTTTCAGTAGGGCCAACCGGAACCTGTTCGTTAACATGGAATTGAGTGGGGTTGAAACCCAATTTAGGTGGTACCACGGCAATGTCGTCCTAGTTTAATTACTAGGGCTTTTTTTGTTCAAAAAATTTTGAGAGGATGATTTTAATGACAAAGGATGTAGCAATGTCAACTAAGTATGATCCAAAACAAGTTGAACCCGGCCGCTATCAAGAATGGCTGGATCAAGGATTGTTTAAACCAAGTGGGGATAAGAAAGCTAAACCGTATTCGATTGTTATCCCACCTCCAAATGTCACAGGAAAACTGCATTTAGGTCATGCATGGGATACAACGCTGCAGGACATGATCATTCGGCAAAAGAGAATGCAAGGCTTTGATACTTTGTGGCTGCCGGGAATGGACCATGCAGGAATTGCAACTCAGTCTAAAGTTGAGGCTCGTCTTGCTGAACAAGGTGTCTCGCGCTATGATTTAGGGCGTGAAAAGTTTATTGACACAGTGTGGAAATGGAAGGATGAATATGCTGATATTATCCATAAACAGTGGGCAAAATTAGGCTTATCACTTGATTACGATCGTGAACGTTTCACTCTCGACGAAGGTTTGTCTCAAGCTGTCCGCAAGGTTTTTGTTAAGCTTTATCAAAAGGGCCTGATCTATCGTGGCGAATACATCATTAATTGGGATCCAAAAGCACGAACAGCGCTTTCGGATATTGAAGTTATTCATAAAGATGTTAAGGGTGCATTTTATCATGTTAAATATCCTTTTGCTGACGGGACAACATTTAATGGTAAAAACTACATTGAGATTGCGACGACGCGTCCTGAGACAATGATGGGTGATGTAGCTGTGGCTGTTCATCCAAGTGATGAACGATACAAGGATATCGTTGGCAAGACACTGATTCTTCCATTACAAGGTCGCCATATTCCAATCATAGCTGATGAATATGTTGATCCTCAATTCGGAACAGGGATGGTTAAGATTACCCCAGCTCATGACCCTAATGACTTTGGTGTGGGAAATCGCCACGATTTGAAGCGTATTAATACGATGAATGAAGATGCCAGCATGAACGCCAACGCTGGCAAGTATGAAGGAATGGATCGCTTTGAAGCACGCAAGGCGATTGTTAAAGATCTTGAAGACCAGGATTATATGTTACGGATTGAACCAATTGTTCACAGCGTTGGGCATTCAGAAAGAACGGGTGTGCAGGTTGAGGCACGCTTATCAACGCAATGGTTTGTCAAGATGGAACCACTAGCCAAAGCTGCTTTAGCTAACCAAAAGACAGATGATCCTGTTAAGTTTGTTCCAGAACGTTTCGAAAATACTTTTGAACAATGGATGAATAATATTCATGACTGGGTTATTTCACGTCAGTTGTGGTGGGGACATCAAATTCCAGCTTGGTATCATAAGGAAACTGGTGAAGTTTATGTTGGCGAGGAAGCACCAAAGGATATTGAAAACTGGGAACAAGACCCTGATGTTTTGGATACCTGGTTCTCAAGTGCTTTATGGCCATTCTCAACAATGGGCTGGCCTGACGAAAATGCTGCAGATTTCAAGCGCTATTTCCCAACAGATACTTTGGTTACAGGGTATGACATTATTTTCTTCTGGGTATCAAGAATGATCTTCCAGAGTGTTGAGTTTACTGAAAGACGTCCCTTTGAGCACGTTTTGATCCACGGGTTGATTCGTGATGAGCAAGGACGGAAAATGAGTAAATCACTAGGGAACGGAATCGATCCGATGGATGTAATCGACAAGTATGGTGCTGATGCACTGAGATGGTTCCTATCCAATGGTTCTGCTCCTGGTCAAGATGTTCGTTTCAGTTACACAAAGATGGATGCTGCTTGGAACTTTATCAACAAAATTTGGAATGCAAGTCGTTTTGTTATTATGAATCTGGATGATGATACGCGTGCAGAGCTTCCTGAAAAGGCGGTATGGAAGTTATCCGATAAGTGGATTATTAGTCGTTTGAACCATACGATTGCTGAAGTTACTCGCTTGTTTGATGGTTTTGAATTCGGTGAAGCAGGGAGAGCGTTGTACAACTTTATTTGGAATGATTTCTGTGATTGGTATATTGAAATGGCTAAAGAGGATCTTAATGGTGATGATCAGGCAGCCAAAAAGAACACTCAAAATATTTTATGCTTTGTTCTCGACCAGACTGTGCGTTTGTTACATCCAATTATGCCATTTGTCACTGAAAAAATATGGCTGTCAATGCCGCATACGGGTACTTCATTAGTAACTGCAAGTTACCCAACTGTTGTTGCTGATTACGACGATCCGCAGGCAGAACGTGAGATGGACAATTTAATTGAGTTGATTAAAGCCGTTCGAAACAGCCGTGCTGAGGTTAATGCGCCACTTTCAAGCGCTGTTGATATTTTAATCAAAACTAAAGATGATCAGACAAAACAAGTTTTTGAAGCCAACAAAGATTATATTGAACGATTCTGTCATTCTAAAAAACTTGAAATTGCAGCGACGATCGATGCTCCTGCACTTGCGATGACATCTGTAATTACGGGGGCTGAAGTTTATCTGCCACTTGCTGATTTAGTCGATCTCAATGAAGAAATTAAACGGCTTCAAAAAGATGTGAAGAAATTGACATCTGAAGTTAAACGAGCTGAATCTAAGCTGTCTAATCAACGCTTTGTTACAAATGCTCCGACTGAAATAGTTGAGCAGGAACGTGAAAAGCTGAGTGGATATAAGGAAAAACTGACAGCAACAAATGAAAGAATCAAAGAGTTGGAAAAAGAGCTCTAGACAAATCGAGAAGTTTTACATTTCATAAATAGAAATCTATATCTGGTTTGTAGTAAGGATATTAAGCACCTTAGTAGAAAATAATTACTGATAGTTTTAAAAAAAACGGGGCTGGGCCAAATAATATTTGTCCTGACCTCGTTTATTTTGAGTTAAATCTTATAGCAGTTTATCCAATGAAAGGTTGGTTGAAATGAGTGTTAAAGATTATGCGGAAGCACTTGCCTTTATCCACGGGCGGACTAAATTTAAAAAAAGCCCTTCACTGAATAGGATGCGGAAATTTGTTGCTTACTTGGGGCATCCTGAAAAAAAGTTTAAATCAGTACATGTGACAGGAACAAACGGAAAGGGATCAACAACAGCTTTTTTGCGGAATTTATTTATGTCGCAGGGTCTGCGCGTGGGGACGTTCACATCACCGTTTATCGTCAAATTTAATGAAAGAATCGCAATTAATGGACAAATGATCCCAGATGATGAGCTGGTAAGACTTGTAAACGACATTCTTCCAACAGTCGAGAAAATGGATGTAGAATTAAGGGGTCAAGAAGGTGGACCAACAGAATTTGAACTGATTACAGCATTAATGTTTATCTATTTTTTGGAACAAAAAGTTGATATTGCAGTTATAGAGGTTGGTATCGGTGGAACATACGACTCGACAAATGTTATAATGCCAATGGTTTCGGTCATAACTACAGTCGCTTTGGATCATGCTAAGTTGCTTGGTAATACTTTGACCTCAATTGCTGCGCACAAAGCAGGTATTATCAAAGCTAATCGTCCAATTGTGATTGGCAGATTGACACCAGAAACAAAAAAGGTTGTTGCTGAAACAGCAGTCGTGAAGAAAGCGCCACTCTATGCTCTAGGTGACGAGTATCAAGCAACTCCTGTCGGCAGATCGAACCGTTGGGGAGAAAATTTTGATTATACTGGGATGGGCAGACACTTCTCTAAATTACATGAATCACTTTTAGGAGGGTACCAGATAGATAACGCGGCGACCGCACTCACTGCTTTTTTGCTGGTGGCTCAAAAACAGGGATGGCCAGTTAGAGAGGCGGAGATTTGTAGTGCTTTGGGGCAAACAAGTTGGCCTGGTAGATTTGAGTTGATTAATCACGAACCGATGATTATCCTTGATGGGGCACATAATGAAGCGGCAATTGAAGAGATCAAGAAGACATTGCAGACACATTTCAAAAGCCAAAAAATTTTTGTGATCATCGCGATTTTAGCGGACAAGCAGCCACAGACAATGATCAAAACATTAGCTGAGATTCCAGATATTCAAATTGTTGTAACAACTTTCAATGCTCCTCGCAAAGTGGCTCAAGTCACTTCGCTTGTGAGAACTACCAGACAGCTTGATTATGAAGAGCAGTGGCAGCGTGCGCTCGTTAAGACACTGCATCAGATGTCAGCAACAGATATTTTGCTAATTACAGGATCTCTTTATTTTATTTCGGAAGTACGTGGATATTTCACAACGTAAGTCAATCTTTGATGAGGAGAAAATGATATGAATTTAGATTTAGTTATTTTTGATATGGATGGTTTGGTTTTTGATTCAGAAAAAGTTTATTTTAAAGCTAATAAGCTTGCGGCTGAGGCTCTTAAAATGCCATATTCCTTTGAATATTATCGGCAGTATATTGGGGCTGGAACTGAAGAAATGCTAAAAAAAATGAGTCATGACTATGGAAGTCAGGAACTTGTTGATGAATTTATTAAATTAAGTCGTGAAAATGTATACAGTTTAGTTGAACAAAATGGATTGCCATTGAAGAGGGGATTTATGGAACTCAGCCGATATTTGCATGATAGTCACATCAATAAGGCGCTAGCTTCCAGTAACAATAAAAGTGCTATTGATTATTTTTTGAGTAAATCTAATTTGCAAAGCCAATTCGATTTCATAGTTTCGACAGATGATGTTGCACACGCGAAACCTGCACCTGATATTTTTAATAAAGCTTGGTCGGTTGCAGATGAGCCAGATAAGAAAAAGACACTGGTTTTGGAAGACTCGATCAATGGGATCAATGCAGCTGCCAGTGCTGACATTCCTGCAATCATGATTCCTGATTTGATAGATCCACCGAAAAAGTTCAGAAAGAAGCCGCTTGCGGTCTTAGATGATCTTGCAAAAGTTCGAACCTTTATCCAGTAATGAGTATCCTGATCTCTAACTGGCGTATTTTATGACAGGAGGGATATGGATGAAGTTAACGAACAGAATTACAGGACAGGAACTACTGAAGAGAGCAAAAAAATTTGGAGCGGAATCGTTGAGTGATCATGAATTGCTGACGATAATTTTTGGAAAAGTAAACGGAAACGAAAATATAAACTTTAAGGCTGCAGGATTGGAGAAGTATTCCGATCTGCGTCAGCTAAAATACTTTTCGGACGAAGAGTGGGGCTGCCTATTGAAAAATAAAGACAGTATCCCCCTTGCTAAAGTGTTGTGTGAATTTGCGCAACGTTTGGAGCGCAGGCCTAAATTGATTCTGGGAAAAATTTATTCGAGTCAAGGTATTGGCGAAGAGATGATTGACGAGATCGGAATGTTTGAACAAGAGGTCTTAGTGGTGATTTTGTTGGATACGAAGAATCAGGTATTGGCGCGGAAGATTATTTTTAAAGGCACGCTTGATGCAGCGACAGTTCATCCCCGCGAGATTTTTAAATTTGCGTTACGTTATTCAGCTGCATGCTTGATGATTGCCCACAATCATCCCAGTGGTGTAACGACGCCTTCGGAGAATGATTTAAAGTTGACAAGGCGAATAGAGCACGGCAGTACACTTCTTGGAATCGGATTTTTAGATCATATTATTGTTGGTTCTACATCGTATTACAGTATGCGCGAAGAAAAAATCATTCGTTAAAAAGCCGAACAGCTTTTTAGTTCCTTTCGTTGCTTTAAATTTTATGATACACTCATTTTAGTTGAAATTTATAGGAGATGTACCGCTATGCTCATGGGGAAAGTCCATTTTTTTGATAGTAAAAATGGTTATGGATTTATTACACCTGAAACAGGAAAAGAGGATATTTTTGTCCATTATACTGCGATTAAGATCAGCGGTTACAAGGCTTTAGAAGTTGGTCAAAAGGTAAGTTTTATGGTTGCGCAAGGAAAACGTGGACCGCAAGCGGTCAATGTTGTTCCTGTAAGTTAGCTCTTAATTAATAATTAATTAAGAATTACAAATATGCGAGTTTTTTTGGAGCTAGTCTTGTATCCTAAAAGACGTATTGCAATTTGTCTAAACGGCACTGCATAATTATGATATAATACGGGTATTGCGGATTAAAGCGTCATTTTACTGAGGCAAAAGTGAAGGGATGAAAAAAAGTGTTCGGAATCGGGACGAAAAATATTGGAATCGACTTGGGAACTGCAAATACGATTGTCTATGCTGACGGCAAAGGAATCGTATTACGTGAACCATCAGTCGTAGCTAAAAACACAAAAACTGGAGAAATCGTTTCTGTTGGTTCAGAGGCGCGTGCTATGATCGGGCGTACACCCGCGAGCATTGTTGCTATTCGACCAATGAAAGACGGTGTTATTGCGGATTATGATACTACTGTCGCAATGATGAAGTATTACATTGACAAAGCGTTAGGTCACAAGACAGGGAAACCGTACGTTATGGTATGTGTTCCAAGTGGTGTCACAGAAGTTGAAAAAAGAGCAGTGATTGACGCTACACGCGTCGCTGGAGCGAAGGATGCTTATGTGATCGAAGAGCCTTTTGCTGCTGCAATTGGTGCAGGTTTGCCGGTGATGGATCCTACAGGTAGCATGGTGGTTGATATTGGTGGCGGAACGACAGATGTCGCTACGATTTCTTTAGGTGGTATTGTATCGAGCCGCTCGATAAGGATGGCTGGAGACAAAATCGACGAATCAATCATCTATTATGTTCGCCAGCATCATAACCTGTTAATTGGGGAGAGAACGGCTGAACAGTTGAAAATCGATGTTGCGTCAGCTTCAATTGAACTTGCACAAGAATTGGATGATCAAACAATCCGAGGACGTGATTTGGTAACAGGATTACCTAAAACAATTGATATTAAGGCAACGGATGTCGCAAAAGCAATTCAAGAAGTCGTAGATGAAATTATTTCAGCGATTAAAGAAACGTTAGAAGAAACCTCACCCGAAATTGCTGCTGATGTCATTGATCACGGGATTGTTCTTACAGGTGGTGGCGCACAGCTGCGTCATTTAACTGAAGTGATTTCAGAAGCAACAAAGGTACCTGTATTCATCGCGTCTGAACCGTTAGATTGTGTTGCTATCGGTACTGGCGAATCATTGAAAAGTATTGATGTAATGAAGAAAAGATAATACAGACGATTAAAGGCGTATCGTATTGAGAGGTTGGGATTTAGTCGTCCAGCCTTTTGGTTATGATGCGGCTTTCGTTTTTATGGAGGAAATTATGCAAAGATTCTTTTTTAACAAAAGACTTATTATTGTATTGGTTGTATTGATAATTAGTTTTGTCTTGGTAGCTTTCTCAATTACTGTGCGTAATAATAAAGCGACACCTCCATTGGTTCAGCAGATGGGAAACGATGCAGCCGGAATGGTTGATCGGGTGGTGGCTTACCCAGTGAACGGATTAAAAGGTGCGATGGGTTCATTTTCAGATCTCATGAACACCTACAGTGAAAACCAGCGATTGAAAGGTCAAGTTGATAGCCTAGCAACTGAAAAAGTCAAAGATCAGACTCTGAAAAGAGAAAACAAGAAGTTGAAAGAACAACTTAAACTCAACAAAACGTTGACTGATTACGAAAAAATTTCAGCTTCTGTTTTGACGCGAAGCCCTTCAGCATGGCAAAACCAGGTCGTTATCAGTAAAGGCTCTCTTTCAGGAGTCAAGAAAAATGCAGCTGTCATGTCAAAAAAAGGATTGGTAGGACGCATTACTGAGGTCAACAAGACTAATAGTAAGGTTGAGTTACTGAGTACGACCAACGATTCTGCTAATCGTTTTGCGACACAGGTGATGACCAAAAACAACAAAGTGGTTAACGGGTTGATTACTGGATATAATGCGACCTCAAACTATTTGGTCATGGGACAGATAACTGTTAAAACAGGGATGGAAAAGGGCGATAAAGTCATTACATCTGGTCTCGGTGGAAATTCACCGAAGGGCTTGTATGTTGGAACTGTTGCTAAAGTAGAAGAAGACGATTATGGTTTGGCTTCCAAGGTTTACGTGAAACCAGCTGCTGATTTTACAGATTTAGATGTCGTTACTGTTGCAAAAAGAGTTGATTAGAGGATGATGTAAATGCGGATTTCAAGAATGCGGTATTTTTTTCCATTAGGTTTGTTTATTGCCCTTTTTCTTGATGGTGCACTTAGTCAAGTGTTTGCTGGAGTGATGTTCACCTCGACCTTGGCAATCGAAAGCAGACTGGTTTTACTATGGGTCGTTATGGCTGCCTGTTTCGGTAAAATTGACCATATTTTGTTATGGACGACTCTTGCAGGCTTGGTTTTTGACCTGTATTATACGGGAATTATTGGTGCTTTTGTCGTAATACTGCCATTGATCGTGTATTTGACAAAACTGATGTATAGATTTTTTACACCGTCATTTATTGTGGTACTATTAATATATCTAATAGATATAACAGTTGCGACTGTTATATCTTACTGGATTAATTTGTTGATAGGATTCACTAATGTTTCAATGGCTGGATTTATTGGACTATCATTAGGCTCGACGCTTGCTTACAATCTTGCAGTGTTCGTGTTGTTGTATTTTCCTTTACAGCGTTTTTTTGAATCCTTCTCAAGATAAGGGGAGTCTGACTAATGCAGAATGTTGTGTTGAAGGGATATAAAGACGGCTATGAAATAACTTTAAATGCTGAGGCTGATTTTAAGGTTATCTTGACTGACCTGACTAAGTTATTTGCAGAGTTGCAGCTAGAAAAAGAAAAGGTTGAAGCTAAATCAATCTCTTTCGATATCAGTACTGGCACACGTTTGCTGGATGCGGAACAAAAACAACAAGTTGAAAAAATTGTGAGTCGGTATCCTCTGTTTTCAATACATAGATTTACGTCCAGTGTGATGCAGATCCAGGATGCGTTAGATATGATTGAAAGTCGCACGGTGCATTTGAATGCCAGCACGATCAGAAATGGTCAGGTTGAGAATGTGAAGGGAGACGTGTTGTTTGTCGGTGAATTGCATCAAGGAGGAATTTTAAGGGCAAGCGGGAATGTGTTTACCTTTGGAAAAAATGAAGGCATTATCCATGCGGGCTATCCAAATGATGCGGAAGCGATCATTGTAGGCAATATTCATGCAACACAACAAGTTCGGATAGCTGATGTAGTTGATATTCTTGAAGAAGATCAGCTTGAAGATAGTTCTGAAACAGTCGTTTTTGTAAATGACCTCCACGTCTTAGAATATACCGAACGTGAGAAAGTAAAGATGATCAGGCCAAAATTATTTACACGAATGGGGGGATACTAAGATGGGTAAAGCAATTGTTATTACTTCAGGAAAAGGCGGAGTTGGTAAAACAACGACTTCAGCTAATTTGGGCACAGCGTTAGCATTGTCTGACAAAAAAGTATGTTTGTTGGATCTGGATATTGGTTTGCGAAACTTGGATGTCATCCTGGGGCTTGATAATCGTATTATTTACGATATTGTGGATGTGGTTCAAGGAAGAGCGAAATTACATCAAGCGTTGATTAAAGACAAGCGTTTTGATGAAAAACTTTTCCTGCTCCCCGCGGCGCAGAATGCAGATAAATCTGTCTTGAAACCTGAAGAGGTGAAGGACATCGTGGATGAGTTGAAGCCTGATTTTGATTACGTTTTGATCGATTGCCCAGCTGGAATTGAACAAGGATTTATCAATGCAGTTGCCGGTGCAGATATTGCGATTGTCGTTTCAACTCCTGAAATATCGGCAGTGCGCGATGCAGATCGTGTAATCGGTCTCTTAGAAAAAGAAGGACTTGATGAACCACCCATGTTGATTATTAACCGTATAAGGACGCATATGATGAATGACGGACAGGTAATGGATGTTGATGAGATAACTCGTCATCTTTCGATAAAACTTCTTGGAATCGTTTTTGATGATGATCAAGTTATTAGCACTTCAAATAAAGGTGAGCCGATAGTTCTCAATGAAAAGAATTTAGCAGCGCAAGGATATCGAAATATTGCGCGGCGTCTTCAAGGAGAAACAGTTCCGCTGATGAATCTTGATGCGGAAGAAAAGAAAGGCTTTATTCAACGAATTAGTTCGTGGTTTAAGAAAAAGTAACCATATTGACAGAATTAGAGTTTGATGTTATTTTTTAAAATGGTTAGTTATAGCATAATAACGAGGAACAGAAGAGTAACTTATAGTCTGATATAAGAGATTACCTGGTTGGTGAGAAGGTAAGGCAGCTATATGTGAATCACATCTGTGAGTTGGCAAACTGAATTGATTATTAGGTTTGTTCGGAGGAAGCCGTTGTCTTCCGAGTTCTGAAAAGAACTCAATAAGGTCAGTTTTGTGAAGAACTGGCACATATGAGGTGGAACCGCGTAATATACGCCCTCTTAGACAAGATAAAGTCTAAGAGGGCGTTTTTGTGTCACATTTTGAAAAAGGAGTGGTAATGAAATGTCATATATTTTAGAAATACTTCCTTCGCTGCTCGAAGGAGCTCAGTTGACCTTAAAAATATTTTTATGGACTGTTGTTGGCTCGATCCCATTAGGCCTGATCGTGGGATTAGGTCTAACATCGCATTTTGTTCCATTAAAAGCTATTTTGAAGTTTTATGTTTGGTTGATGCGTGGAACACCGCTATTATTGCAATTGATTTTTGTATTTTATGGACTTCCTCTAATAGGAAGTGGGGCTTTGACTCTGCAGCGTTACGATGCAGCTTTGTTTGCTTTTATTCTCAACTATACCGCGTATTTTGCTGAAATTTTTCGCGGCGGTCTTCAATCGATCGATCATGGACAGTATGAAAGTGCTAAAGTTTTGCGTTTATCTTACTTGCAAACCGTTCGGAAGGTAATAACACCTCAAGTTTTGAAAATTGTCCTCCCATCGATCGGGAATGAAGTTATTAATTTAGTTAAAGATTCGAGTTTAGTATACGTTATCGGATTAGGCGATCTTCTTCGCGCTGGGAATGTTGCAACAAGTCGTGACGTTACATTGGTTCCATTGATTTTGGTCGGAGTAATTTATCTTCTAATGACAGCTGTTTTAACATTTATTTTGCGCAAACTTGAACAGCATTACAGTTACTGGAAATAAGAGGGGGATCATATGTTAGAATTAAAAAACATTTCGAAAGAATATAATAAACGTGTGATTTTGGACCATGTTAATATGACTGTCGAGGACGGAGAAATCATGTGCATCGTGGGTGAATCAGGTGCCGGGAAAACAACGTTATTGAGATGCATTAGCGGGCTTGAGAGAATTGATGGTGGGCAGATCTTGATTGATGGTAAAGAATTTGACCCATACAGTAATCAAAATAATGATTCGGTTATTGGAGTTGTTTTTCAGGAATATCAGCTTTTCCCGCACTTAAAAGTACTTGAAAACATTACTTTGGCTCCCATCATGGTTTTAAAAAAGAAAGAAGCTGAGGCAAGGCAAGAGGCAATGCAACTGCTAGAAGGATTATCATTAGCAGACAAAGCCAAGTTGTATCCATATCAATTATCAGGTGGTCAAAAGCAACGGGTCGCTATTGCACGCGCGATGGCAATGAAACCTCGAATTCTTTGTTATGATGAACCGACCTCAGCTCTAGATCCGGGTTTACGCGATACGGTCAAAAACATAATCTTGGATCTTAAAAAGAGTGGGATGACACAAATTGTTGTAACACACGATATGGATTTTGCTAAACAAATTGCTGATAGTATTTTGAAGGTTAAGCCTTCGCGCGGTTAAAGAAAGCCATATACAAGGAGAGGTTACTGTGAAAAAAAACATGGTTAGGTTAACTTTGCTCAGTATAATGTTTCTATTGACAACCACTATAATACTATCTGGCTGTACGAATGTTAAAAAGAGAGCTAATACTACTGATACTTGGTCGACGATAAAAAAACGCAATAAAGTTATTGTGGGATTGGATGATAGTTTTGTTCCAATGGGTTTCCGTGAAAAAAATGGGAAACTTGTCGGTTACGATATAGATCTGGCACGTGCAGTTTTTAAAAAATATGGAATCAGTGTCGATTTTCAGACTATTGACTGGTCAATGAAGGAAACGGAATTGCGCAATGGAACAATTGATTTGATTTGGAATGGTTATACGAAATCACCAGCACGAGCTAAAACGGTTGCTTTCAGTAACACATACCTCAAAAATGAGCAAATACTGGTAACGAGAAAAGCCGATAATATTCAGCAAGCTGCAAATATGCAGGGGAAGACACTGGGGCTACAAAGTGGGTCATCGGGTTACCAGTCCTATATGGACACGCCTAAGCTTTTAAAACAGTATGTGAAGAGTTCGGTCCAATACGATACTTTCAATAATGCCTTTTTAGATTTGAACGCTGGACGGATACAGGGATTGCTGATTGACAGTGTCTATGCCAATTATTACATTAAACATCAAGCGGATGCTTCAGACTATCGCAAGATGCCAATTGGGTTCCCAAAAGAAGATTTTGCAGTGGGAATGCGTAAAGGTGATAAAACTCTGCAAAAAAAGGTCAATAGTGCTTTACACGAACTTTATCAAGATAAAACTATGAGAAGAATAAGTGAAAAATGGTTTGGAGTTGATAATTCAGTCGATGACAAATGATAAAAGAAAGTGTACACTTCTTGTTGAGTGTTCAATTAAGCATTAGATCACAGTAATTAACAAGAAGGTGGTGTCGTTTTTGGATGTAGTAGGTTGGATAATCAGGGTAATTTGGTTGATCAATATTATCGCGGCTGTTTTTACAGTTTTTAAGGAAAAAAGGGATATTTCTGCAACATGGGCATGGTTGTTAGTGCTTACCTTTCTTCCAATTATTGGTTTTATCCTATATCTTTTCGTGGGTAAAAAAATATCGCGGGATAAAATCTATGATATTAAAACGCAAGAACGTATGGGGATTGAACAGTTGGTTTCTCTCCAGAAAGAGCAGTGGCGTGAAAAGGAGCTGCTGCCGGCAGATCAAATAACTGATACTGCCAGGGAAATGGTGCATCTTTTTCTGGAGACGGACAATGCGATTTTGACGAAGCATAATCATATTGAAATATTTGATGATGGCCATGCGAAGTTCAAAGCACTTTTCGATGATATTAGGGCAGCTAAAAATCACGTCCATGTTGAATATTATACATTTTACAATGATCGGATTGGTAACGAATTGCGGACTATATTAGAAAAAAAAGCTGCTGAGGGTGTTGAAGTCCGGGTTATTTACGATAGTTTTGGTTCGCGCGGGACAACACACCGCTTTTTTGCACGACTAGAAGCCCTCGGAGGCCACGCAGAGCCTTTCTTTGGATCACGTAGATCTTTTCCTAACTTTCGTCTGAATTACCGTGATCACCGCAAGTTGGTGATAATTGATGGTCGAATAGGTTATATCGGAGGGTTCAATGTTGGAGACCAGTACCTCGGACGCAGTCCGAAGTTTGGTTATTGGAGAGATACACATATCAAGATCACTGGCAATGCGGTAATTGCTCTTCAGTCACGTTTCTTCATGGATTGGAATGCAACTGTCAAGGAAGAGCATATTGGTTATAAGGAGAATTATTTTCCGCTTGCATCTAAGCAAGGAAAAGCAAGTATTCAGATTGTTTCGAGTGGACCTGACAGTGAGGTCGAGAATATTAAACTCGGTTACATTAAAATGATCAACAATGCAACAGATTATGTGCTGATTCAAACACCATATCTGATACCTGATGATTCTTTACTAGAGGCGCTCAGTATTGCAGCTTTTTCTGGGATTAAGGTTAAGGTGATGATTCCTTCAATGCCGGATCATGCTTTCGTGTACCGTGCTACTCAGTTTTATGCAAAATCATTAATTGAAGCTGGAGTGGAAATTTATAAATACAATAAAGGCTTCTTGCATTCAAAAACACTGGTTGTTGATGGAAAAATAGCCGCAGTAGGTTCCGCCAATATGGATTACCGTAGTTTTAAATTGAATTTTGAATCGAATGCATTTATATATGATACAGAAGTTAGTGAACAGTTAACGGAGATTTTTGAAAAAGATAAAAAAGAATCTACAAAACTTACACCTGAATATTTCAAAGATCAATCGCTCTGGCTTAAATTTAAGCAATACTTTTCACGTTTGCTATCTCCAATTCTATAAAATGTAAATTATAAATACTTCACTTGCTTAAAATTGAGTAAGGCAAAAAATAGGAAACGGATATATTCTTACGCAAAGAAATATTTTAGTAGCAGTTATGGGATTGTGGCAAATATTATTTTGTCGCAATCCCTCTTTTAAGTAATAGTATAGGAGAATGTAGTTTGTTTAAAAGAAAGAAAAAAATTTTTGCTTACAGTTTACTTACGTTGATAATTGCCATAATACTTGGGCTTACAGGTGCAAGTGCTTATTTATACTATTTTGCCTTCGAACCGCAAAAGCCTTTGAATAGTGGAATGAGTTCCAAAAAGAAGACCCCGCTGAAACATGACAAAAAATGGCTTGCTGAGGTTGACAAGCAGCGATGGCAGGAAAATTCTGCTGGTCAAAACTTAAGGCTGAAAGCAGTATATATTCCAGCAGCACACAAAACAAATAAAACGATCATTGTGGCGCATGGTTATCAGGAGGAACATACTCAGATGGCGAGTTATCTGCACATGTTTCATCAAATGGGTTACAATGTTTTAGCACCAGACGACCGTGGGGCAGGAAAGAGTCAGGGCAAATATATTGGTTTTGGTTGGCCTGACCGACTTGACTATGTTAAGTGGATTAAACAGGTTGTTAAAAAAGGTGGGTCTGATTCGCAGATCGGTTTATTCGGTGTCAGCATGGGTGGTGCCACAGTTATGATGACTAGTGGTGAGCAACTGCCCCATCAAGTCAAAGCGATTGTTGAAGACAGTGGCTATTCTAGTATTGAGGAAGAACTGACTTATGAACTAAAACAGCGTTTTGGAATACCCAAGCAGCCGTTAATCACCACCGCAAGTTGGTTTACGCAAATGAAGGCCGGGTTTGACTTTAAAAAAGGCAGCTCAGTTAAACAGTTGAAAAAAAATAAGCTCCCCATTTTTTTTATCCATGGGGGAGCTGATAAATTTGTACCGACCAAGATGGTTTATCAGAATTATCGTGCGACTACAGCATATAAAGAGCTTTGGGTTGCGCCTAAGACAGGGCATGCAATGGCTTATTACGAGTATCCTAAAGTATATCGGCAGAAGGTTGGAAACTTTTTTAAGCAATGGCTTAAGTAAGGTGAGAGAGCTAACATTGCAGAATGTTAGTGGTGTTTAATCTGTTTTCTAAATCAGCAAGCATTTTTTCGTCTAGCGGTTCAATCGTACGGTTAAAATTACTTTTGTTTAACCAAGATTTTTTTTGACAGGCCTGGCTATTTTGAATACTAGGGTCAACGAAAAGTGGGTTGGCATCATCTTGTAAAACGAAGTCACTCGGTCTTTCTTTTAATTGACGTTCACTGATATAGTGCATCTTATTTTGAACTTCTTGTTCTTGTACGGTTTCCGATGTAGAGTAGCAATAGATCGTATCATCAGGAAAGAAGAAATGAAGAAACTCGGCAATCGAAACTGGCAGAACTAATTTTTTATTGAGTTCCGTACAGGTCTCATTAAAACGGTGTAAACGTTCTGGGTTCCAAGGTGAAAGTAAAACTTTAAACGGTTCAGTTGGCTGAATACTTTTGAGTTGTTTGCTGAAGTATTTTTGAATACCATTTTCACTTTTTGGAAGTTGCGCGGACTTGTCAGTGAACATGGTACTGCTTGTAATAAATGCTGTTAAGTTTGAGCCAGCCATTTTTTTGAGCCATTTTTTCGTTCTTTTTTTATGCCCACCATAAAGTACGAAGGCGTTAACGTAACCAATGGCAGTTTGTGTATCACGAATAACAAGTGCTAGCGAACCGTATAGTGAGTCATCATTTTTATATGCTGTCACTTTAAAAGGACCGATTTTCTGGGGAAAGTCATATGGAATAATTTTCCCCATGTTCGTAATTTTAGGGACCAAGCCAAAGCGCTGCATTTTCTGAAGCAGTAAAAAGAGTTCTTGTGACATGTAGAATAAAACTTTGGACGGAGCAGAATACAGAAGCTGCAAATTGTTTTCAGATAGCTGGGTAAGGATCACTACTTGAAGAACGAAGTCATCCTGGAAGACAGAAAACTTTTTAAAAGTCGAAACAGCAGGATCAAATAAAATGCAAGTATTGTCTTTTTGTGCAACTAAGCTTTTATTCAGAGAAAATGAATTATTGATTTTTTTGTCAGTATCAGTCACTTGTTATTCCTCATTTCTTATAGGTATCTCTGTGCTAAATTATAAACTAGCTGCCTATTATTTGCGAATGGACTCAAACATATATTTTGGCATACAGACTTACATCGTGTACAATATGCTTAGAAATGGAGGGATTCGCATGTATTTAACAATTACGCAGGAAGCGCGGAAAAAGATCATGTCTTATCTCGAAGATTCTAATGATGAACTTTTATTGGACTTTGACGATGGTGTGGGCTCGCTCTCACGTGTGGGTGTTTGTTCACTTGATTCCGTTTTCCGTATTTTAATTGTTTCTGATGATATTGATTCGCACGATTATGATAAGAAAGTTGATTCTGATATCGGACCATTTAGAATTAAGGGTTATAGCGAGATGTATATGGACGAAGAAATGAAATTAGATGTTAACGAAACTAATCAGATGTTACGATTGACAGGTGCTAATTCAGGTGAGTTGACCGCCGCTGTCCGCATTGAACGAATTGAGAAAGAAAAGGCATAAAAACTTGACACAGGGACTGGTATGAAGGAATTTACTATAATTTTTTAATAAAAGCGGGCTTCATGACAAGAAGAACTTTCTGTCATGAAGCCCACTTTTATTAATATATAGCGGTCCAAAAGCATGATCACTTTTTTGTGAATTATCGGTAATTAAAAGCAGAACATAGTCTTAATTTGCAGGCTATTCGAACTGCTTAAAGATTTTCATCAATTTGGAAATTAAGTGGAGAAAGATCAGCTGATTCGGTTATTAGCTGGGCTGTTAGTTTGTCTATTTTATCGAGTCCGAGTTGTGCATTAGCATAACTTGCTTCCGTCAAAAAGGTTATCTGTTTTTGATGGGTGAGTTTTTGAGCCTTGTTGTCAGTCTGATGCACACGTGTTTTAAGATGGGCGCGCAACTCCTTTTGTAAGGAATGAAGTTTCTCACCGAATTTTTTGTAATGTGCGTCAACGAGAATACCAAGCAGTTTATAGCGCCAGTAAGCGGAATCAAAGCTATAAGTTCCGTTGCCCTTTTGATAGGCTGGATGTGTATCTGTTATGGAGGCGTAGAAAGGAATGAAGACACTTTGAGCTGTAACCCCCAACGCAAGCCAGTGCAAACCACTGATTTCAAGTGGAAGATCTGGGCGTATTTGCAGAATATGTGATTCTTGGGTCTTAGCAAGGCTGATTGGCCTGAACTTCTTTGAGGTGCTAGAATCTGCATTTCCCAGAGGATCATAAGCTGTTCCTTGAAAATGTGAACCTAAAATGTATTCAAGATCGTCATTATGCAGCAGACGATCTGCTCGCTGTATGAAAGGGAGCTCCTCGCTCATAGGATCTTGTTTTAGCGATGGAGTTAAATATTTTTGACCATACCAGACACGTGGTGTGCTGTAAATCTCATCACTTAATTCCTGAGTTCCAAAAATTTTTCTGAAGTTGAATTCGGTGCGAGAAACATTTAGTTTGTTTTCTTGGACGAAAGTGGCTATTCTGGGTGCATACATAAAGTTTTTGGAATCATCAAAATCAATATTCTGAATAGCCAGTTGATTAGCGACAACCGCATATGCATCCTCAGGGATTCGCTGAGCAACCCAATGATGTCCAGTAGCAATTTCCATGTACCAGACATCATCTTTGTCAGAGAATAAAATGCCGTTAGTTTCACTGGCGCCGTACTTTTCAACGATAGCTCCCAAACGGGCTACACCTTCGCGCGCAGAATGGATATAAGGGAGTGTAACGGTTACCATAGCTTCTTCGCCAATACCATTTTCAACTAGCGGATCTGCACCGAGAACACGTTCATTCGCATACGCACTTTCAGTCGCACTCATGGCAACGCCATACTCGTTGATCCCGTCTTCTTCAAAAATACCAAATTTTGGAGTCCACTCAGGTGTTGCAGTGTATTTTCCTCTAGTTTTGGGAAGCCCAATGGTAAAACCGTTATCCGGCGATACAAAAGTTTGTTGCTGTTCAAATTCTTTGTGTGGGTGAACAATGAAATGTTTTGGACATGTTGCATTGAAATCTTCGTTGCGAGCAATGAGAGTTGAACCATCTGCTGTTGCTTTTTTGCCGACTAAAATACTTGTGCATGCGGATAATTTTTTTTGTTTGAAAGTCAAAGTAAAACCTCTTTCTTTTTTGATTTTTGTTCGTTAAAATGATTTTATCATAACAATGCGTTTAATTTTTTTCTAATGTTGTATTTTAACAGATTGGTTTATACTTATTTATGTTGAAATACTTTGAATAAAATCTGCCCATGTTTGATGGGAAGTAGGAATAAGGTGTTAAATATGAATTTTAAAATTTCCGATGAATTAAAACGAGTTGCTATTGCGATTTTTGCTGGGGTTGTCTTGGCTGCTAGCTTAAACTTTTTCTTAATACCTGGTAATATTTTTGCTTCAGGTTTCAATGGGATTGCGCAACTTTTGTCGTCAGTTCTTAACAAAATGTTCCACATTCGAATTGATACTGGCTACTTCATTCTGCTGCTGAATATTCCTGTAGGTATCTTAGGCTGGCTGAAAGTCGGGCGAAACTTTACGTACTATAGTGTGGTTACGATTATCTCAACAACATTTTTTGCTATTATAATTCCAGTGCAGCGTTTCACTCCAGATCCTTTAATGAGTGGATTGTTTGGTGGTGTGATGACTGGTTTTGGGGTCGGTGCTGCCTTGCGTTATGGTTTTTCGACGGGTGGTATGGATATTATCGCGGTCATTTTGAATAAGACGACAGGCAAATCCGTCGGTTTTGTCATGTTAGTGATTAATATGCTGATCATTTTAACAGCCGGGTTTTTATTTGGTTGGCAAAGTGCACTCTATACGATTATTTCCAATTATGCTATGACGCGGGTGATTGATGGGATTCACACCTCACACCAAAAGCTGACAGCATTCGTTGTGACGAATAGGGCCAAGAACATTATCCCAGTTTTACGTCAGTCATTAGTTAGAGGTGTGACAATTATGCCATCTAAAGGGGGATATTCGGGGAAGGACAGTCAAGTTTTAATGATTGTCATTACTCGTTACGAGCTCTACCGATTCAAGCAGATCATCATCCAAGAAGATCCAACTGCTTTTGTTAATTTTGTAAACACATCTGATATTGCGGGGAACTTTTTCGATGAAGATCAGCAGGCAAAACTTAGTGCACGTGCCGCACAGTTAAACAAGCAAAAAAATTGAATAAAAGAACAGAGGAGCCTATGAAAATTTGAATTTCGGAGCAAAATACGAGTCTCTGTATAGTCGAATTATTTGTTGGAAATTTAATTGCTTTCTAATCGCATATCTGGTTTAATATACATAGAGTAATTAGAGTCGAAGTATACTTAAAGAGTATGTTTAATAGTAGTGTTGACTTGGAAAGAGGAGTAAGAAATGCCAATTGTGCATATTGACTTAATTGCGGGGCGCTCGCAAGAACAACTTAAACACTTAGTGGAGGATGTTACAAAAGCTGTTTCTAAAAATACAGGGGCACCGGCTGAACATGTCCACGTTATTCTAAGTGAGATGCAAAAGAACCGCTATAGTGTGGGCGGAGTTCTTAAGAGTGACGAGAAGTAATTGTTTTGATTTTAAGCTGGGCGATATACCTGGCTTTTTTTATTATTTAAGACTACTTATAAGATGAGAGAGGATGTTTGAAGTTGGCAAATTTATCAGATTCATTCGAAGTTAATCAAGCTGGACATTTAGCGATTGGCGGGGTTGATACGCTTAAATTAGCGCAAAAATACGGAACCCCTCTGATCGCATATGATGTTGCCAAGATAAAGTCCAAGATAAAACACTTCAAACAGGCCTTTGTTGATGCCGGGGTCCCTTATCGCGTAGTTTATGCAAGTAAAGCTTTTTCAGCGATGGCAATGTATCAGTTGGTTGCGCAAGAAGGCCTTGGATGTGATGTGGTTTCTGGTGGTGAGCTTTTTACCGCATTAAAAGGTGGAATGCCCCCCGAGCGCATCGAGTTTCATGGTAATAATAAATTACCAGCCGAATTGGAAATGGCGGTTGATGCCAAGATAGGATGTATTGTTGTTGACAATTTCCAGGAAATAGAATTTCTGGACGCTATTTTGCGGAAAAAGAAAACTTCAATTTCAGTTGTGTTGCGTGTTGCACCTGGAATTGAGGCGGAAACGCACAAATATATTTCAACAGGACAAGAAAATTCTAAGTTTGGTTTTGATGTGCATAGTGGGCAAGCAGAGAAAGCTCTTAAGAAGCTTATTGAAAATCCGCGAATGAAGGTTAAAGGGGTTCACTGTCATATCGGTTCACAGATTTTTTCTGCCAAAGGTTTTGTCATGGCTGTTGAAAAGATGGTCTCACTATTGAACGATTGGCACGAAAAATATGCTTTTGTGGCTGAGGTACTTAATCTAGGAGGCGGTTTTGGAACTCGATACACGGAACAAGACCAACCACTTCCGCCAGAGATTTTTGCTGAAAAAATCATTGCAGCTGTTAAGAAAAGGATAGCTGAATTTAGCCTAAAAATGCCAGAAATTTGGATTGAACCAGGACGTTCTTTAGCTGGTGAATCTGCAGCTACCCTTTACACGGTCGGTTCACGCAAGGATGTTGAAGGTGTGTGTCATTTTGTTTCTGTGGATGGTGGGATGGGCGATAACATTCGCCCTGCATTATATCAGGCAAAATATGAAGCATGGCTGGCTAATAAACCTCAAGCTTTGCAGGAACAGATTGTAACAGTAGTTGGTAAGTATTGTGAATCTGGAGACATTCTTGTACGAGATGCACAATTGCCAATTACTCATCCGGGAGATATCTTAGCAATTCCGTCAACTGGAGCGTACGGTTACACAATGGCCAGCAACTATAATCGTAACCCGCGGCCAGCTGTTGTGTTCTGTGAAGATGGCAAGGATAAACTGATCATACGACGTGAGACCTATGAGGATATGTTGGAATGCGACTTGGGCATGTAGCTTGGATCAACTTTAAAGCTTAGATGGCAGGAAAACAAAAAAAGCAGCTTAAGAACGGGGCAGAAACAATCTCGTTCTTAAACTGCTTTTTATGATATGGATACTGAGAACAACAGGCAGTTTATTGCTATTCAGCTAATTTGAGGTAATTTTCAAGATAAGTTGCTAAACCATCTTGAGTATTATCTTTAGCTGTGATATCGTTTGCTAACTTTTTCAGCTCGTCTGTCCCATTGCTCATTACAACTCCCCAGCCAGCATAATCGATCATTTCACGATCATTATGTTCATCCCCAAAAGCGATGATGTTACTGCGGTCAATTTTGAAGTTATCAGCCAAATGTTTGATCCCAACAGCTTTATTCACACCTTTCGGTTCGAGCTCCAGAACAGGGTTAACGCCTCCCCAAACACCTACTTCAACATTTGAACCGTAAACTTGCTCTAAATGCTGAATAATTTTATCTTTCTTTTTATCGTCAATTAAGATCGTCAATGAAGTTGGATCAGATTTTAAGTTTTGCTGGTTTAAAATCTGTTCTGAGTTGAGAGGCACTGGAAAGAAGTCGTCTACGATAGCATGCGGATTGCTGGCCAAAATCATCGACTTCTTTTCAGCAGCCATTAGCTTGATCCCGAAAGTATCCATATTTTTCAATAAGTCAAAAGCGATCTCACGCGAAAAAGTTTTTTGATATTCTTTATCCCAATTTTGATGTGGAATGTGCCCGAGTCCACCATTAAAATTAATCATAGGAGTCTTTATGTTTAGATCATCATAGATTTGTTTTGATATGCGGTAAGGGCGTCCCGTAACAATTGAGACAATGTGTCCGGCACGGCTGGCTTTTTGTAAAACTGCTTTTGTTTTCGGACTAATCATCGACTGTCCATTTAAAGTTGTTCCGTCTAAATCTAATGCTATTAATTTCTGTTGCACGTCATTCACCTCATATTAGGAAGATTCATAGGATTTAAGATACCATAAAAGCAACTTATTTACTAGAGTTTGCCTTTACTGTCGTTGTATAATATGAGCATACTACTATGGGGGCGACAGCATGATTACAATTACATCAAAAGAAATTAAAAAAATTCCTGTACTGGAACTTGTCCAGTCTGATAAGAAAGAGGATGTGTTGCCGCTGGTGTTTTTCTATCACGGTTGGACAGGATGCAAGGAGAAAGTGCTAACGCAAGGTTATGAGATAGCTAAAAGAGGTTTTAGGGTTGTCTTGCCAGATGCCCTTTATCATGGGGATCGGCTGGTTTCAGGCAAAGCTTCAGAGCATAAGCTTGAGTTTTGGAAAATAATTGTAAATTCGATTAAAGAATTTCCAGACTTGCTTGCTTATTATCGAGAAAACTTCGGAATTAAGGATGAGAAAGTTGGTGTCAGTGGACTTTCAATGGGAGGAATCACCACATGTGCGTTACTGCGGACCTATCCACAGATAACAGCAGGCGTATGTTTAATGGGTTCTCCAGCGCCATGTTCATTTGCGCGGCAGCTTCTGCATGCGATACCAGGGATGGAAGATATCGATCCGAATTACGTAGAAGAGCAGGTCAAGGCTTTGGAAGTTGTGGATCTTTCCTTGAATCCTCAAAAAATTGCTTCGCGTCCAGTTCATTTCTGGCATGGAACTGCAGATGAAATGGTACCCTATCAGCCGACAAAAGCTTTTTTTGACCAAATAAAAAATCATTCGTATGCAGAAAATGTGACGTTTACCACTACCCAAGGTGCGGCACATAAGGTATCATATGAAACAACAGTTGAAATGGCAGATAAATTTGCAGATTATCTGGCATAAATATAAGTGATATATCTTAGGAGGATTTCTTATGGAGAATCAAAGAGATCAAGAGACAATAAAAAATGAAATACTTGAAAAACTAGAAGACGTGATCGACCCTGAACTAGGCGTCGATATTGTTAATTTAGGGCTTGTGTATGAAATAAATTTGAATGAAGCCGGCCTGTGTGAAATAAAAATGACTTTGACAACAATGGGCTGCCCGCTGACGGATGTTTTAGCAGATATGGTGGATCGAGCACTTGTTTCAGTTCCCGAAATAGAGAAGGTTGATGTTAAATTTGTATGGGAACCGGCATGGTCAATTGATAAAATGACAAGGTATGCTAAGATGGCACTTGGCATTCATTAAGTTGGTTAGTAAGGAGAGAATGCTGTGATAAAGAAAAATGTTTGGTTGGTGCTCTATGCAACCCTGCTGGCTTTCCTCAGCGTTTCGCTATTTTTGAAGATTCAGGAACGAAATCTGACGATTAAGCTGAACAACCATAATCTCTCTGCAGATGCCTATTTAATCAAATTGAAAGATAGAATGACAATCGCGCAGCTTGATAATAAGTTACAAAATTCCTCCAAGCTGGAGGATGTTCAGGTACACTATCAGGATAAAAAAAGCAAGAACATCACATATTTTTACGGTGTAGGTAATTTTGCAGTACCGCCAATGATTAGTGGCAGTTTTTTTGCACTCGCTGATTTTAAGTCGGAAGTTAACGTTGCAGTTGTTGGAAAAAATCTTGAAAATAAATTATATACACCTAAGGATCAAAGTTATTTAAAAATTGATAATAAATACATTCCAGTGTTAGGCGTGATGGGTAACCATCAAGGATCAGATCTGGATAATCAGATTTTTATTTCGATAAGCGAACAGCAGCGTGCCAAAGTACTAGCTAATAATTTTCGAATTGTGATTGATGGTAAGCGCGCTTTAGACAAAAAAAGCGTCAAAAAGGTTTTGAGTGCATCGAGCGTTCGTCATATTAATCGCAAACATTTCTTGATCCAGCAAGATTCATGGGTTGTATCGCATTTAAGTGAATTTTTGGGGCTTGCCGTTGTTACACTTGCTTTTTTGAGTGGAGCACTACTTTGTATACTTTTTGCGCGCAGGAGGTATTTAGAGGCTATTTTCTTAAAGCGGGATATCAAAAAATTTATTTTTGATGACTGGCAGTTTTTCGCACTTTTTAATGGATTAGGAACTATTTTTGGAATCATAATTGGTTTATTGGCTTTTGATATTACCGAATATATTGCTATTTTTGTTTATAATTTTGCAGTATATCTATTGACCAACTGCTTGTATATTGTCTTATTGAAAAGACAAATCAAAAAGTTGAACAAAGGGGATTAATTAAATGGATTTACCAGAAGGTTTTGTCTCTAAATATCAAAAGATATTGGGAGATGAAGCACCGGCTTTTTTCTTGAGTTTGGCCGGCGAAGTTAAGAAGGGATTCAGACTTAACACATTAAAGGACAATCCTGATGATGTTGCACTTGACCTCACTAATCCGATTAAATATGTGCCAACGGGTTATTATGGCGAAGTTTCAGGACGCTCCTTAGAACATCAGGCAGGCTATGTTTACAGTCAGGAACCAAGTGCAATGTATGTAGGGGAAGTTGCTGCTGTTGTTCCTGGCGAGCGTATTCTTGACCTCTGTGCAGCTCCAGGAGGAAAATCAACTCAAGTTGCTGCTAAGCTTGGCGGAAAGGGGCTTTTAGTCGCAAATGAAATAGATCGCAAACGAGCAGGTATTTTGTCTGAAAATATTGAACGTGTAGGGGCATCGAATGTAGTTGTACTAAATGAGGATCCACGAAATCTCGTTAAAAAATTACCAGGTTTTTTCGATAAGATATTGGTTGATGCTCCTTGCTCGGGAGAAGGAATGTTTCGCAAGAATCCGCAAGCAAAGAATTATTGGCATCCGGAGTATGCGGATGAATGCGCGCAAAGGCAACGCAAAATCCTAGAAGATGCGGTTAAAATGCTGCGCCCAGGAGGACAGTTGATTTACTCGACATGTACTTTTGCTCCTGAAGAGGATGAGCAAATTATTGCATGGTTGCTGGAACAGTATGAGTATTTTGACGTTGTACCATTAAAAAAATGGAAGGGCATGGATGCTGGGATGCCTGTTTTTGCAGACAATGATCAGCGTTTATTGGGAACTGTCCGTCTGTTTCCACACCATTTTAATGGAGAAGGCCACTTTATTGCTAAATTGCAGGACCGTCGTTCACAAGAACCGGTTAAAAATAACAAGAAAAAAAAGAATAGCGCTCGTATTCTTAGAAAGATAACGAGTAGCGAGCGCGTTTTATGGAATGATTTCTTGCAAAAAATGTTCGCCAAAAATGATTTTTTCCCAGAAGTCGATTTACGTTGTTGGAATGAGCACTTGTACTGGGTTCCTGAAAATAGTCCTGATTTAAGTGGTTTGCGTTTTATGAGGCCTGGTCTAGAACTGGGGACCTTTAAGAAGAAAAGGTTTGAACCGAGTTATGCATTAGCTCTTTATTTAAGTCCACAATGTGTTGAGCGTGTGCTGACCTTTAGTCATGAACAGTGGGCGAGCTATGTCCAAGGAAACACTATTGCTTATAGCAGCGAAAAACACGCGAATGGTTGGTATTTACTTTGTTGTGAAAATAAAAGCTTTTGTTTTGGAAAACTTGTGAATGGAACAGTTAAAAACTTCTTTCCAAAGGGACTTCGACTTCATCCGATTTTAAAAAAATAAAACAAGAGAAAATGACATATTCGATCTAAAATATGTTATTTTCTCTTGTTTTATTTTTTCAATTGTTTTTGAAAAGCATATAATTCGGAAGACAAACTAAAGTCAACATGACGAAGCTCTGCAATATTGTGGCAGCCAAGGAGGACCATCAGAGCCTTTACTTGATCTTTAAGCTTTTCGATTAGTTCAATCAAGCCAGCACTGTTCTGTTTAAGAACAGTGTGGAGAAACAAGCCCGATATGCCGACATTGTCAGCTCCAAGAACTAAGCACTTAATAATATCAAGTGCATCTCTAATGCCTCCAGAGGCCGTGAAGGAGAATTCTTTTTGGAATGGCTTACTAGCTATCAGTGTCTCAGCAGTTGAAAGGCCAAAGCTGTCAAGCAGCGGGAATTCTTTAGCATGTCGGCGCTGATTTTCAATTTTAGCGAAATTTGTGCCACCTCGCCCTGAGAGATCAACATATTTAATCCCTATATTTGCCAATTGCTGCAGTGAACGTGGGCTGATCCCGAAGCCGACTTCTTTAACTAAGACTGGGACCTCAAGCTCTTCTATGATTTTCGTTATATTTTCACGCCATTTAAGATCACGTTCACCTTCGGGCATAACAATTTCTTGCGCAGCATTCAGATGAATTTCAAGTACATTGGCTTTTAAAAGCGAGACAGCTTTTTTAGCATCTTGAAGATCGTGGTCAGCTCCTAAATTACCCAAAACGATCCCATTGGGTATTTTTTCTCTAACAATACTGAAACTTTTTTCAACTTCTGGAAGCTTAAGCGCAATGCTCTCAGAACCAGTTGCCATTGGAATGCCGGTCGCTGCAGCAGCAACAGCTAATTTTTCATTTAATTTAGCCGTTGCTGGACTCCCACCAGACATAGCATTGATAAAAAAAGGAGCTGGAATTGGTATTCCAGCTAACGTAGTTGTCATATCAACCTCGTCCCACGCAATTTCAGGAAGGTTATTCGGAAAAAGTTTGATTTGTTCTAAACCATTTGCACATTCAGGCTGATAGAGCTTTTCCGCAATAAAAACATGTTCGTCTTTTCGATGAGAGTGTGAATTCACTGATTTGACCTTCCTTTCAATTCAATTTATCAATCATTAACGCGATGGACATGAAGATTAAGAGGTTCAATTCCAATTTTTTTCCAATTATTCAAAAGCTGTTGAATATTGACGGAGTTATCGATCAAAACGATACCGCAGTCACCGCCGCCAGCACCCGAGGTTTTGGAAGCACCGTTCAATTTCTCTGCAGTTTCACACAATAGGTGCAGGAGCGGTGTTTCAATCTGAACATCGCTCAGCTCACCTAAGGATTGAAGTAATTTACGATTGTAGCGGATTTCTTTCTTTATAACATCAAAACTTTTGGTTCGAAAACCTTTGATCATTCGCTTTAAACATTGCTTGCTTTCATTCAAAAAGCTTTGATAGCTCTTAATGCGTTCAGCTTTTTTGAGTCCGACGGCATCAACTAAATGTGATGTTGATGCTGGCGAACCAGTCCAGCCGATCAACAAAGAAAGTTCTTTAGGCGGGGTTAATAATTCAACTTTTAATTGTGGCCATTTTAAATCAATTAACTCAGTCAGTGAATAACGATACCGGGCTTTTTTTAGCCAAGCACGATCAAAGGAGTTATATGCGATCCATCCTCCATAAACGCTTGCTGCAATATCACCAAGTGATCCATTTCCTTGAATGTCTAAATGTGCAATTGCAGATAGCTTGAAGAGCCTGCTTTTAGTCATGGTAAGATTATAAAAGCGGCATAAGGCCTTGACGGTGGCAACTGTAACTGCGGCTGAACTTCCTAGACCGTATTTTTTGCCATCCGGACTGTCTAAATCACTGTCGATTCTCAAGTGATAACATTTCATTTTTTTGCCCAATTCTTGCGCATATGCTTCTGTCAGTTTAATGGCAGAAAGAATATAATGGAACGGATTGTCACGATTATCGAAAACCATGTGATTTCCTTCGCGTTTCCAAAGAAGTGAATTCTCTTGGTATTGTTGTGAGTAAATTGACCCGTAGTCATTACTTTCTGTGACCGTAACAGTTACAAACTGATTAAGAGCCACAAGAATTGCAGGGAATCCTGTCTCAACGACTGCATATTCACCTGCAATATAAAGTTTTCCTGGTGCTTTGACCGTAATCAAAAAATCATGCCCCTTCAACGAATTAAATATAATTTTATTTTTTACTGATTAGTTCAACACCCGGTCCCGGATGTGCAACCAATAATTGTTTTTTATCGAATTTAACTGCAAGTCTTTTTAAAATTTGCTCGCTGTCTTCAGCAGAACAGAGTATTTTAACGTTTGGACCTGCATCCAATGTATAATAACAACAAATACCCTCTGAACGCAACAATTCCACTAGATGCAGTACTTCGATAGTTGCGGGTTCAAAGTAGCTGAAGTGAGGGCTGGCGCTCATATTTAGTGCATGCATCTTCATTGCATTTTCTTCAGCAATTGCGCCAACTTTTTTTAAGTTGCGCTCTTTAATTGCTTTTTTAATAGTTGCAAGGTCATGTTCGGAACTCTTGATCCAAGCAGGATAAAAAGGCGAGGTTTCAACAACTCGCTGCATTCCAACGCGGCTTGAAATTTTCTTTCTGTTCTTATCAATTACGACTGCAATCATACAAATGTTCCAATCAGTATTCTCTTCAATTGGAACGGCAAATGAACTTAAATCATCATTTCCACGCTTCCATTCGACAAAACCACCATATACTGAACGGCTAGCAGAACCAGAACCTCTGCGTGCAAGACGCGAGAGATCTTGGCGAGCTAATTGCATCCCCGCCGCTTTGCTGGCTGCCAGTGCCAATGCGGCATATGCTGAAGCGGAGGAGGCTAAGCCAGCTGTCGTTGGTACATGATTGACTGACTCGATATGCGCAAATGTTTTTAGTTCAGCCTGTGCACGAACAAGATCCATAAAACGTGAAATTTTTGAAGCATCTTGTTCTTCATCATTCAAATAAAAAACATCATGCTTTAAAGATGAATCAAAATATACCGTGGTATCCGTATAAAAATGGTCCAGCGTCAGTGAGAGGCTATTGTTCATTGGAATTATCAGTTGTTGATCTTTTTTGCCCCAGTATTTTATTAAAGCAATATTAGTATGGGCGCGAGCTGTGAATGCTTTTGAAATCATTAACTTTTTTCCTTCCTCAGTGGTTTCCTAATGGCTGGATCCATGTTTCGGTGACGCCTTTTTTTCGTAACTGTTGGGCTATTTTATTCGCTGTTTTTTGATTTTTAACCAACGAAATGAAACAACCTCCACGTCCTCCACCGGTCAGTTTGCTGCCTAATGCACCAAGAGCAAGACTTGTTTTGATAAGCTCGTCTAGTTGTTTATTACTGACGCCAAGTGTGGCAAGCTGTGCTTGAGCGAGATTAAAGGTTTTACCTAGTCCAAGTGAATCATCGTTGGCAATTTGAGTGCGTGCCGCGAAAGCCAGCTTTCCAAGTCTATCGATCAAAGTTTGTGTAGTTTCGGGATCGATCTCCATCCGTTTTTTTACACTAGCAACTGCTTCACCCGTGCGCCCCTTTATGCCGCTGTCGCAAATTAAAAGGCAGGCGTTTAGTTTAAGCGGCAGTGTAAAAAGTTCTTTATTTTTAATCATCCAAACTGGTTGTGAGCTTGCAGAAGTAGCTGCATCAAGACCGCTTGGATTGCCGTGAATATCTTTTTCAGCTATATTGGCAAGTTGTAAAAGCTTAGAATGTGTGAGATGCCATCCAAAGTAAGCATAGAGGGCTCTAACTACAGCAATAGCGGCTGCAGCTGAGGAACCCATCCCCCTTTCAGCAGGAAGATCACTTGTAATTGTCATGACGAAAGAACTATTAGCCACAGAGTGGGCATCTAGGATATAATTGATCAGATGTTTTATCCCAGATAGAGAAGCTGGGGAACGCAAAAGCTCACCATCAAAGTAGCGACTATGCAAAATTTGGCGACCTTCATTGGATTCTTTTATATGTACTTTGGTTTTTACTTTTGACAGAGGCAGAGCAATTGCCGGTTGCTCGTAAACAACCGAATGCTCTCCGATCAGGATAATTTTAGCGTGGCTTTCTCCATTTCCGGAACGCATAACTTGGGTCAAATCAATGCTTCCTTTCTACTATGAATGGTTGCTAACATTAATATCATACTACAAAGATCCTTAAATTATTCTAAATATTGCTTTGCTGCAAACAAATAAGATTATACATATTTATTAACATTCTGACAATATAACAATCTCTAAAGGTGTTAAATATTGGCTAAAGTAGAAGCTTATAGAATAGCTTTAACTTGATTTTTTATATTAGTGTTTTTTGGAGCTGATCAATTTTAATGACTTTTCGTTTTCTTAATTGATTAATAGATTTTAATTTAGAACGCTTAAGAGGTTGGATATGTGCTAAAATGGCGAGTAGATTATGCTAAGAAAGTCGGTGGAACAATGAGCTTGGCAGGCATGTATGCAGTTGTTGATATCGAAACAACCGGAACCAGTATAGACGGGACTAATCGGATGATCCAGTTTAGCTGTGTTTTTGTTAAGGGCGGAAAAATAATCAATGATTTCAGCACGATGATCAATCCTTTAATGCCGATTCCAAAAGAGGTTCAGCATTTAACCGGGATTACAAATAAAGATGTTCAAAAAGCCCCTTTGTTTGAGGATGTGGCGGGAACGCTTTTTGCTCTTTTGCAGGGAACAACATTCGTAGCACATAACATAAACTTCGACTATCGTTTTTTAAACGCTGAATTTGAACGTGTAGGTTATCCCGCATGTGAACTTCAGGGAATTGATACAGTTCAACTGAGTCAAATATTGTTGCCGACACTACCGAGTTTTAAGTTGAGTTATTTGAGTGAATACCTTAATTTGAGCCATCGCCATCCGCATCATGCTGACAGTGATGCCGAAGCAACAGCACAGCTGCTGATTTTCTTATTGAAGGCGATTGAAAATCTGCCGCTTCGCTGCCTTGAATTGATTGCATCATATCAAAATAGCTTATTAATGCAAACGGGACTATGTTTTAAGGAAGTGTTTGAGAAAAAGCAACATGAAAATAATATTTTACCAACGCATCTCCAGGAAGTCGGTGGGATCATACTGCGTCGTTTTGAACTGTCAACGAGACCGCAGGAAGAGAAACCTTATCCTCAATCGACTGCTGCGAAAAAAAAGCTTTTTGCGGACGTACTTGAATGGCGTCCAGCACAGATAGAAATGATGGATCATGTGCATAAACTACTTAAAAGCAAAGAGCAAGCACGCTTGGTGCTCGAAGCGCCAACAGGTTTAGGTAAAACACTCGGCTATTTAATACCGTCATCTTATTCTGTTGGCAAAGGGAAAAAAGTAGTAATCAGTACTGCGACCACAGCCTTGCAAACCCAGATGAGAGAACAGGTTTTACCTCTTCTGCAGCAAATTTTACCGTTTGAGATCGAAGCGGCAGTTCTTAAGGGAAGTCAGCACTACCTTGATTTAGAGAAATTTAGCCAATCGCTGCATCAGCCTCAAGGCAAGCAGACGCGATTATTGCAGCTGCGCTTGCTTGTGTGGTTAACTATTACAAAAACAGGGGATCTTTCTGAACTACACTTGACAAAATATCAAAACCCCTTATTCAGTGAAATAAGGCATCATGGGATAGATAGCCTTGAGACTGGGAGTGCTTTTTATACTTATGATTTTGTTCGCCGGCAGCGTGCGTATCAAGAGAATGCCGATCTACTGATCACAAACCATTCATATTTGCTAAATCATGTGGACCTTTTAGGTAGTACAAAGAACAGTCTGATTATTGATGAAGCTCAGCATCTTTCTAGCATGGCACTTGCAAGTAATCGTGATGAAATCGATTTTGATGAGCTAAAGATTCTTTGTGACTCGCTACTAGTGAAGATTGAATCACACATTTCGTTTGCTTTTGAACAACTTGAAGAACAAAAATTTATTACACATGCTGAAAATCATGAAATAGCTACGAATATTCGTGTTATCGATCAGTGTGTCCCTGAAATAAGGGATAATATGATGTATCGTTTTGTTCCAAAAAGTTCAAAGAAACAGGATTTTTTTGAGAATATTATTCCAATAAATCGTCTCAAAGGTTTTATTAAAGAGAACTATGCAAGCATTAAACATGTCAGTAATGCTTTTAGAAATTTTGAACACACGCAGCAAGAATTAGTGCGACGCTTCGAACAGTTTAGAAATGAAGATCGCTTAGACAAAAAAGCGGTTCGATTTTTGAACGATTTTTTTGAGCTTTCACGAAAATTAGCCGATTATCGAAAGTACTGGATGCGAATGGAATTGGCTCGGCTTGAAAGACAAGAAGAGGAAACTATCGTTTGGATTTCAATTCCTCGGGGTAATCCCAATGCACATCTAAGACTGCAATTTGGCTTGCTGGAAGCTAGGAATTTCTTGCGTCCCTATATTTATGATAAATTTCGGCACGTTCTTTTTGTGGGTGCAAGTCTATTACTTCCGAATGCAGCAGATTATACGCTTGACCAACTAGATCTTCCGCATGAAACGCAAATTTTGCAACTTCCTGGAGCATTTGATTACCATAAGCAAGCATTGGCGTTGGTGACAGCGGATGCGCCTGATGTCACACACGAACTGGATAATTACATTGAATATTTGGCAGAAACCTTAAAAAAAATAATTATGGATAGTGAACGCCAGACGTTAGTTTTGTTTAATTCTTTAGCGATGATCGAGAAGGTGTACCACCTTCTAAGTGAGAGTGGGATTACACTGCAGCGTGAAATTTTGGCTCAAGGAGTGACCGGTAGTAACGAAAAGATCATGAAACGTTTCAAATTGTCTAAAAAGGCAATTCTATTAGGGGCAGGGACTTTTTGGGAAGGGATAGATCTGCCTAAAGATCGGTTGGAGCTGCTAGTGATTACGCGTCTCCCGTTTCAAGCGCCGGATACTCTGATTAATCGTGTTAAATATCGTAATCTGACACTTGAAGGACAGGATCCATTCCAAAACATTGCTTTACCAGAAGCAATGATGCGCTTGAAACAAGGATTAGGACGTCTGATACGAACACCAACTGACCGCGGGATCATAATTTTACTTGATAGTCGGGTAGTTACAAAAAATTATGGTGAACAGATGCGGAAAGTCTTTCCAACAACGATGCCGCTCAAAATAATTAAAACGGATGAGATAAAAAAACATTTATTGAATTTTTGGGAAAATCAACGACCGTGACTTCAAAAAAAAATTGATTATTGCTATAATGAAACGGGCATATAGTTTCTTAGCAATAATCGCAAAAGAGATGAGAGGGGTCTATGAGAAGAACAAAGTATTATCGAAATAATTTGAAAAGAATAATAGTCCTCGCAACAGTGATTATTGTTGCATTTGGGGCCTTTGTTATTTATTCGCAGTTAACGTCACCCAGGAGAGAGGCTAGAGCAGAGGCTACTAAGCTGGCACAAAAATATGCGAAGCTGAAAACGGTGAAGAACTTTTACTGGTATAACCGTCAAAAGACTTATTTTACAGTCGACGGCCAAAATAACAGTGGGCAGAATATTTATGTAGTTATTGCCCAAAAAGGCGGTCAGATAAATATTTATTCTCATGATAAGGGAATCAGCGATTCACAGGCGCGATCAATTGTGCGAAAAGAGCATCAACCAAAAAAAATAACTAAAATCGCGATGGGAATGTGGAAGAATAAACCAGTCTGGGAAATAACATATCTTAACAAGAGTAACCGTTTGTGTTATGACTTGGTTTCATTTAAGAATGGTTCAATGCTTAAAACGATTCAAAATATCTAGAATAATGAAGGTGTAGAAAATGAAAATAGCAAGCAGAGTTATGCAGGTCCAACCATCAGCAACGTTAGCTCTTTCAGCAAAAGCAAAAAAGATGATGGCTAAAGGAATAGATGTTATTAATCTCGGTGTCGGTGAACCAGACTTTAACACACCGCAAAAAATCAAAGAAGCTGCTATTGATGCGATAAAAACGGGAAAATCCGATTTCTATACTCCTGCGACAGGAATTCCAGAATTAAAACAAGCAATCTGTGATCGTTTAAAAGCAGACTTCGACACTGAATATACCGTTGATCAAGTTGCGGTTACTGTCGGTGGCAAATTTTCTCTATATGTTCTGGCACAGACACTTCTTGATAATAATGACGAGGTCCTGATTCCCTTACCATATTGGGTTAGTTATGGTGAACAGGTTAAATTGGCTGGAGGGAAGCCTGTTTTTGTTATGCCAGCTGATGGAGCTAAAGTAACAGTTGATGAATTGGAAAAAGCTCGTACATCTAAGACGCGCGCTGTGATCATTAATTCACCTCAGAATCCTTCAGGTTTGATTTATGGTCAGGATGAACTACTTCAAATCGGTGAATGGGCAGTCAAAAATGATATTATTCTGATTGCGGATGATATGTATGGCAAGCTTGTCTATAATGGGCATAAATTTGTTTCTTTGATTGGGTTTAGCCAAGAGATCAAGGACCAGACTATTTTAGTGAGCGGTTTATCTAAGGCATATGCGATGACAGGTTGGCGTGTTGGATATACAGTTGCACCAAAAGAAATTATCCAGAAAATGAATGTTGTCATCAGTCATGCGACCAGTAATCTAGCAGCCGTAAGTCAGTATGCTGCCTTGGAGGCACTGACAGGAGATCAGAACGTCGTAGAAAAAATGCGTGTTCAATTTGAGAAACGATTGAACACAGTTTATCCGCAGCTTATAGCTCTTCCGGGCGTAAAGCTCGCCAATAAACCTGAAGGAGCTTTTTATCTCTTCCCGAATATTGCAGAAACAGTTAAAATGACTGGTTTCTCCTCAACGGAAGATTTTGCTTCTGCTCTGCTTGAAGAAGCACATGTTGCAGTCGTAGCTGGTGCGGCTTTTGGAATGCCTGAGCATATCCGACTAAGCTATGCAACAGATATGAATAGCTTGAATGAAGCTTTAAAACGAATGAAAACATTTATTGAAAAACATCTGTAGGGGGCTGTTTCTTTTGGAAACAATTAGTATTGTTGATGCTAAAAATTATGTTGATAAAAAAGTCAAAATTGGTGTTTGGCTGACGAATAAACGTTCCAGTGGAAAGATTGCATTTCTGCAGTTGAGGGATGGGACAGCATTCTTTCAAGGAGTTGTTGTGAAGAATAATGTCAGTGAAGAAATTTTCACATTGGCAAAAGAAGTTAGACAAGAAGAAAGCATGTACGTAATCGGAACGATTCATGAAGATTCGCGTTCGCATTTTGGATATGAGATAGAGATTGATGAAATTGAGCTGGTTGGAACAAGCAAGGACTATCCAATCTCACCTAAGGAACATGGGACCGATTTCTTGATGGATCATCGCCATCTGTGGTTGCGCTCGAAGCGTCAATTTGCCGTTATGAAGATTCGCAGTGAACTAATCAGAGCGACATATGAATTCTTCCATAAAGAAGGTTTTGTTAAATTTGATGCACCGATATTGACTGGATCAGCACCAGAAGGGACAACAGAATTGTTCCATACAGAATATTTTGATAAGGACGCTTATCTGTCTCAGTCTGGCCAACTGTATGAAGAAGCCGGAGCAATGGCCTATGGTAAGGTTTTCTCATTTGGACCGACTTTTAGGGCTGAGAAATCAAAAACAAGAAGACACTTAATTGAATTCTGGATGATCGAACCAGAGATGGCCTTTATGCATCAAGAAGAAAGCTTAGAGCTGCAAGAACGTTATATTGCCAACCTTGTGCAGACTGTTCTTGATAATTGTCAGTACGAATTGAAACTTCTGGGGCGCGATCCTCAGGTCTTGCAGCGGTATACAGAACTTCCCTATCCACGGATTTCATACGATGAGGCAGTGAAGTTATTGCAAAAATCTGGTGATTTTCCAGATGTTGAATGGGGAAAAGATTTTGGTTCACCGGAGGAAACATATTTGGCAGAGCATTTTAGCAAGCCGGTGTTTGTTTTGAATTACCCTAAAGCTATTAAACCATTTTATATGAAGCCGCACCCAACTCGGGATGACGTTGTTATTTGCGCTGATCTTCTAGCGCCAGAAGGTTATGGAGAGATTATAGGCGGTTCTGAAAGAGCAACAGATCTTGTTTATTTAGAAGAACAAATAAAAAAAGCAGGGCTTAATAAAGAAGATTATCAATGGTATTTGGATTTGCGGCGTTATGGTAGTGTTCCTCATTCTGGCTTTGGCCTCGGCTTGGAGCGTGCCGTTACGTGGATTACAGGCGAGGAACATATTCGTGAAGCGATTCCGTTCCCACGTTTGTTGAACCGTATTTATCCATAATAAGGGACAAAAAGTGGCTATGATAAAAAATATCCTGGCTGCTTTTTTTATAGTCATAATTTTTCTAACAAAAAGGATGGAAACAAAGATGGATAAAATATTTCAAGCATATTTGCACGAAGGGCAAATGACTGTTTCAAATTTAATTCTTCATAATTACCATTCTTTGGGAATGGATGACAGTGAATTTGTTTTATACCTCCAAATAGATAGTTTTATCCAAAAGGGTGAGCCGTTTCCAGCTATTGAAAAAATAGCCGAGAAAATGGGAAAGAGTCCAGCAGCTGTTTATCAGATGTTGCATCGCCTAATTGAGAAAAAACTAATGGAAATTAAAACAGTTTCAGATGATGCTGGGAAAAAACAAGATGTCTACCAATTCGATCTTTTATTTGAAAAGCTGCTAACAAAAAAACATCAAGAAGAAGAGATTCAACTTAATAGCAAAAGTGAAGTTAATCGAGATAAAGTTTTCAGCAGCATTGAGGTCGAGTTTGGCAGATCATTATCCCCAATTGAATTGGAGACGATCAATCTGTGGCTTAACGAAGACCATTATGATCCAGCACTGATTTTACTTGCTTTACGCGAAGCGGTTTTGAATCAAGCATATAGTTTGAAGTATATTGATCGGGTGTTGCTGAACTGGGAAAGACAGCATATCAAAACCGCGCAAGATGTCCAGCGTGAGAAGCAAAAGATGCGACAACGCAAAGAGAATGAAGGTTTTAAGAATAACCAAAGCAAACAAGAAAAAGATAAACCTGATATTCCCCTTTATCATTGGTCAGATGATCCAAAGGATGGAGATGAAAATTGATGTTGAGTAACAAGGATACTGTTAAAGCAATTGAAGTTATGGGTGAAAAGTTTCCTGACGCACGAACATCGCTTAAAGCTGACACTGATTTTCATTTTCTTTTAGCAGTTATTTTAAGTGCGCAGACAACTGACAAGGCAGTCAATCTACTTACTCCACGCTTGTTTGCACGCTACCCCTTGCCGGAAGACCTAGCTGCTGCTAACCTTGAAGAAGTTATTCCATTTCTTAGATCGATTGGTCTGTATCGAAACAAAGGTAAGTATATTATTGCTTGTGCGGCAGATATTGTTGCCAAGTTTAATGGTCAGGTTCCCCAAACAAGAAGAGAATTAATGCAGCTTTCGGGCGTTGGACGTAAAACCGCGGATGTTGTTTTAGCAGAATGTTTTAATATCCCGACGATAGCTGTCGATACGCATGTAACCCGTGTTTCTAAACGCTTGCATATTGTTCCTCAAAAAGCAGATGTGCTTACGATTGAAAAAATACTAATGAAAAAGTTACCTGAAGATTTATGGATAAAAGCACATCATTGCATGATTTTCTGGGGCCGTTATCAATGTATGGCTCGTAAGCCTCTTTGTGAGGAGTGCCCGCTACTTTTAATGTGTGCGGAAGGGCAGAAACGGGTACTGTAAAAATTCACTCTGGGAACTTGGTGCTTAGATTTTTGGGCAAAGAAGTTTGTTTTAAAAAATACAATTTTTAAACTATTTTCTTTTTAAAAATAAAAAGTGGCTGGATCAAAACATATGTTTTGAAGTGCCATAAAAAAGTTAGACAAATTTGAATTGTGTTATGCAACGATGGTCTGATTCTTGTATTCAACAGGTGTCAGACCATTTTTGTTCATGGAGATTCGTTCATTGTTATACCAATGAGTGTATTTTGCCACAACTTTGCATAACCCATCTTCGAATAGTTGTCATACTTGAAATATTATATTTACGCATTAAATCAGAATAAGAAATATCTCCATTCCAGTACTCTTGAATTAATTTAACTTTGAATTCATATGTGTATTTGGTCATAAAAAAGCGCTCCATAATAATTAGATTTTTGTCTAACTATTATGGAGCACTTCATTTTGACCCAGCCACTTTTAAGATTTTTACAATATTTGTAGCTAGCGTGTAATCAGCCTTTAATTACTAATTACTGACCGTTGTTATTATTGTTGCTGCTTGAACTACTGCTGCTTGACGAAGGATTTGAACTATTGCTTGATGATGACTGCTGTTCAGAAGTCGTCGAAGATGAAGAAGTAGTTGTAGAAGGTTCAGATGAAGAAGATGAAGAACTCGAACTACTGCTTGATGAAGAACTTGAACTGCTGCTGTCTTCACTGGATGAGCTTTCTTCAGACGAACTATCACTAAAGAATGACGAACTTGATGTTATTGAGCTGATACTGTCCGAGGATGAACTGGAGCTTTTCTTTTCAGATGAGCTGTCAGCCACAGTTGATTCGGAAGAACCTGCAAGATACAATTCACGCACGCCATTGACCGTTTTAACAAGAACATTACTTGGGCGTTCCCAATCAGTATTGGTTTTGCCTTGAGATATGTTTTCCATTGCGTACTTATAGAAGTAAGAAGCAATTCGTGCAGAGGCAGTATCTAAGTAATTATTAGCCTCATATGGATGATCATAACCGACCCAGACTGAGATTGAGTAATGCTTTGTATAACCGTTGAACCAAGAATCCATATCAGCAGAGCTCGGAAACTTGCTTGCTACATCTGAAGGATAGCTGTTAGTTCCTGTTTTTCCAGCTTGATAGAGCCCACTAATATTAGCATAGCGTCCAGTTCCAGAGCTGTTTGTGATGACATCTTTCATCATATCGGTCAGCATATAAGCAGTTGATGACTGCATAACTTGCTTACCACTGCTGGAGTAGTTTTTAACTTCGCCGTCATTAGTTTCGATGCTGTTGATATAGCTAGGCTTGTAGTAAGTCCCGCCATTTGCGAATGCTGCGTAGGCAGCCGCATTCTGCAATGTTGAAGAAGGCAAGCCAATTCCATTCTGAAACTCAAGTGTCTTAGAATATTTAAGCCCTAACTTGCTAAGGAAGTTTTGTGCTTTGGTAATACCAACGGCTTCTAGTGCACGAATAGCAGGGATATTCCGTGATTGGATAATCGCATTTCGCATTGTCATTGAGCCTTTGTAGCTGCGGTCAAAATCATAAAGAGAAATATTCGAACCAGGATATATATATGCAGTATCTTTTAAATGGTGGTATGTTGCCCAACTGAGATATTCAATTGCGGGACCATAATCCATTAAAGGCTTAGCAGTTGAACCGTTTGTTCTATCCGTTTGAACCGCTCGATTTAGACCATATGTTACATCTCCGGTTTTTCGCCCACCAATCATTGCGACTACTTTACCATTATTAGGATTAACAATTGTCGATGCTACTTGAAGCTTATCATCAGGATAAGAAATCTCGCTATTGGAATTAGCTAAATTATATAAATTCTTTTGCGCATTCATATCAAGGTTTGTGTAGATCTTCAATGAGTCTTTATATGGATCGTAACCCTTATTCTTAGCGTCAGTGATAACTTCCTTAATATATGCGTCAGCAATTTTAGCCTTTTGCGATGTCTTCTGAGTTTGATGTGTTGTAACTAAACCATTTTTGATGTTTTCATTTTCAGCCTGTTCAGCTTGCGCAGAAGTAATCTTTTTATTCGCGACCATCGCTGAAAGAACTTCATTTCTTCGTTTTGTTGCAAGCTGAGGATTAGAGTAGGGATTATAATCGGAAGGTGCATTTGGAATGCCGGCTATCAGAGCTGTTTGTGCCAACGTGAGATTTTTTAAAGATTTACCGTAGTAGTAATGTGCAGCGGTTTGCATCCCAAAAGTTCCATAGCCCATAAATACTTTGTTGATATAAAAATTGAGAATTTGATCTTTGCTGTAAGTATTGTCCATTTTAAGTGCAAGCCATGCTTCTTGGGCTTTTCGTTTAAACGTTTGATCGGAACGTTTCGTTGAATAGAACGATAATTTAATCAGCTGCTGATCTAAGGTACTACCACCTTGAAGGCCTTCAGAAGGGCTCTTAATATTGGATAGAGCTGCTCCAAGGATACGAACGGGATCAACACCATGATGTTTGTAAAAACGCCGATCTTCGATTGAAACGATGGCATCTTTTAATTGTTGTGGAACATTTTGGCTTTCGACCTTTAAGCGATTCTGTGTTCCTAAAGAAGTGATTTTTTTGCCATTAGCATCATAGATCACTGTCGAACCAGTGCTCGATAATTTAGACTCAGAAAGTGTTGGAGCATTTTTAGCATACAAAAAGAATGCAGTAGCGCCCACGGCAATAGCAACCTCCAAAAAAAGAATCAAAGCGATGATCGAACGCTTAAAAAACTTTTTAAACTTGCCATCTTCTTGCTTAACCGAACGACGTTTCTTTGTTTTTTTATTTTTTTGTGCAACACGTGAATATTTAGGATCTTGATTGCTCATGATTTTCTCCTTTTACAGAACGAATATTATTTATTGATCAGCTTGTCAACATATTTTAAGTACGGGATAAGCGGTTGGACATGGTAATTGATTGCATAGCCAGAGCTTGCAATAACTTTCTTTTCAATTGATTTTCGTCCTTTGGTTTGATTGTCCCAGTAGTCAAATAAAATAGCTGCTGGCAATAAAAAAAGCTGTTGTGTAACCGAAAATTTAATAATTGCGAAACAAATCCCACCTTGTCGTGTACATGCTTTCATGTGCTCAACTTGATGTTCGTGAAAGTTGCTTAAAGGAAAGGAATTCTTATTTTTAGTTTCCTTTGCTTCAAAATCAAGGTAACATCCTTTGTAGACTCCATTATAATCAGTTGTCGATGATTGTTTGAAGTAAGCCTCTTTAATTACGGCGGCACTTCTTTTAGGATAGCTCACTTGAACAATTTGAATCGGCACAGGTTTTTTGTGGATTACTGCAATTTCATTTTGAAGATAATAGGTATTGCTTTGATTTATTTCCTCTTCTAATGACATGCCGCGATTCCCAAAAATGACATCAGGATGCTTGCGGCGAGGCAACATATTAGAAGAGGAAGACTGATGGTACGTTTGACCATTCGGATAATGGAGGACCATACTTGCATCACACTCCCATTCGACTTATTATACCAACAACAAAGAAACTTGGCAAAAATGCTTTGTATAAGGTTCTTTGCAAGTTTAGGAATTGTATAAAAAAATAAAGAACATACTAAAAAAACAGATATGCTACTATATATTAATCTTGTTATTATATGCTAAGTGGTAGGATAATCAAGTGGTTTAAACTTTTTATTATAAATAAAAAAGAGGTCTGAACATGCGTTTGTGGATTACTGGATATCGCAGTTATGAATTGAATGTTTTCAAAAAAGATGATCCTAAGATAGAGGTTTTGAAAAATGTATTGAAAGGCGTGCTGACCCAAAAACTAGAAGAAGGGCTAGAGTGGGTCCTTTCCGGTGGACAGTTAGGAATTGAACAATGGAGTATTGAAGTCGCGCTTGAATTGAAAAAAGAGTATCCAGAACTGAAAATAGCAATGATACTTCCTTATAGCGATTTTGAAAAAAATTGGCAGGAAGAAAAACAATTGGCTTTCAATTTATTGAAAGAGAAAGTGGATTTTTCTGCAAATACAAGTTCTGAGCAGTATAAAACGCCGCGTCAGTTGAAAAACTGGCAGCAGTTTATGTTGAAACATACTGATCAGATGGCATTGATTTATGATCCTGAATTTGAAGGAAAGACAAAATATGATTATGGAATGGCAAAAAAATACCAAGAATCCCATGATTACGCAATTGATATGATTGATATGGATCAGTTACAAACCAGTGCAAATGATTATTTTGAAAGAAAAAGTGAAAATGATTTGCATTAGAAATGATATTTGATATAATAAGGAAGGTTATTGAGAAAGTTTCGAATAGGATATGAGGTGCATTTCTGTGGAGAAGATAAATTTTACGCCAAAAGACATTGTTAATAAGCATTTTAAACCAAAGATGCGTGGCTATGATCCAGCAGATGTGGATGAATTTCTTGATGACGTTATCAAGGATTATGAAACGTATTCTAAAGAAACGCAACGCTTGGAAATGGAAAATGATCGCCTTGTCAGCAAAGTTGATGAACTGACAAAACAGCTTGCTGTTGGTAAGAGCGGGCAGGCGGCAAGACCGAGTGCTAGTGTCACTAATATGGATATCTTGAAACGTTTATCCAATCTCGAACGTCATGTTTTTGGCGCACAGTTGAATGATGATATGAATCAAGATAATCGTTTTTAGTAAAATGATTTGATTTTTATGTAGGTTTCTGGTAATCGCGGTCTACATTTTAGTAGGCTGAGGAAAGTCCAAGCTTGCACAGGCTGAGATGCTTGTAGTGATCGTGCTTGCTGAAAAAATAAGGCAAGGTATTCTAATTGGGATAACGGCAGATAAAAGGGCTAAGGCTTAGGTTATGTCCGAGTAGTCTTGAAAGTGCCACAGTGACGAAGCAATGTTGGAAACGGCATTGGTGGAACGCGGTAAACCCCACGAGCAGGTAACCCAAACTTTGGTAGGGGCGCTTCATGACGGAAATGAACAAATCATGGGGGCGAATCTTTTAGATTCGGAGATAGATGATTACCACCGATTCCAACTCCTGAGTTGGATGACGTACGGAACGTGGCTTATAGAGGCCTACATATCAGGGGGGTTAGGACAAAACATTGTTTTGCCTTAACCTCTTTTTTTGATTGTTAGAGAGATATTAAGACAAAAATTAAGGCGAAAATGTATTTTTATTTTCGTAAATAAAAGTGAAAGAATGGATCAATTATGAAAAAATTTAATTTAATAGCGACAGCTGCTGCTGGAATTGAAGGATTAGTTGGAAATGAATTACGGCATTTAGGCTACGATGATGTTCAAGTTGAGAATAGCCGCGTTCGCTATCAAGGAACAGTTGAGGATATTATTAAGACCAATCTGTGGCTTCGTACGGCGGATCGTGTCAAAATTGTTGTTGCTGAATTTACAGCGCTGACATTTGATGAGCTTTTTGAACAGACGAAAGCTTTGCCTTGGGATGAATATCTGGCTTTGGATGCAGCATTTCCAGTTGCGGGTAAATCACAGAAGTCAGTTCTGCACAGTGTGCCAGATGTTCAAGCGATCGTCAAAAAGGCGATTGTTGATAAGATGAGTGAAGTCTATCATAGACGGACACGTTTGCCAGAAACCGGCGCAAAGTTTCCATTAGAAGTAGCGATCAATAAGAACCGTGTGCTTTTGACCTTGGATACTACGGGCTCAAGCCTTTTTAAGCGCGGTTATCGAATTGAAAAAGGCCCGGCGCCGCTTAAAGAGAATATGGCTGCAGCATTAGTGCTGCTAGCTCATTGGTATCCAGAAAAGCCCTTTGTCGATCCTGTATGTGGTTCAGGGACAATTCCGATTGAAGCCGCAATGATTGGACACAAGATTGCGCCAGGGTTTAATCGCAGCTTTGTATGTGAAAACTGGGAATGGATACCGGCCGATATTTCAAAAAGTGTACGGGCTGAGGCCGATGCTCAAGCCGATTACGATATCGAGCTCGATATTTGTGGGTATGATATCAATGAACGAATGGTTGACATTGCCAAGCTGAACGCGCAAGAAGCGGGGCTGTTGCACAGTATAAAATTTAAACAGATGGCCTTAAAGGATTTCAAAACAACTAAAGAAAATGGTATTATCGTTGCTAATCCGCCTTACGGAGAGCGTCTAAGTGATCAAGAGGAAGTGCGGAAACTTTATCGCCAGATGGGAGATACCTACCGCCCATTAAAGACATGGAGTAAGTATATACTGACAAGTGATCTTCAGTTTGAGACTTTTTATGGACAACGTGCTAGCAAACGTCGCAAGCTGTACAATGGATCCTTGCGGACGGATCTATTCCAATATTGGGGACAACGAAATAAACATTAAGCTAAACTAAAAAAACAGAAGATCTCGTAAAGAGAATACCTGTTTTTTTATTATATAGTATATAATAGGCTTCATGCGGAATAGAATTTGTGCAACCCTTGAAGGGCTAAGGCATGTGCACCTTTGTTATTTTTTTCAGAAATCCAGCGATTAATCACAAGTTCACACTGTTCTTGGAGCGATACCAGCGTAGCAAGTGCTTCTGGATATGATTTGCTGTAGTTTTTTTCAATACTCGAAATTACAATTTTGCTGTCAGAGTGAAAAAGAATTGTTTCAGTGGTTCCGTAAAGGTTGATAATAGCCTCAAACCCCTTGATGGCTGCCAGAAATTCCGCATGGTGGTTTGAAGTTGGTGGTAATTTATAAAAAAGTTGCTGTTGACCGACTTCTGTCACGATAAGCACGCCTGCGGAACTTGGACCTGGATTTCCTCGTGTGGCAGCATCTGTATATAGTTTAATCGTTAAAATCACATCCTTGGGAGGTTTCTCAATAATAATGAAAGAAAAGTTTTTTTACCAACCTGATTTTCCAACAAGTGTTATTTGCTGGTCACACACTTTCATAATACTACTTTTTGGTTTTATTTTGTGGCTTGAGATAACAGTATTTCAAATCTGGACATTGATTGCATTGACGCTTTTTTTAATCACAGCTGGTTTGCAGTGCCTATTAAGAAGGGTCGAGTTGAGTCAGGATGGCTTGCTTTTTCATACGGTTATCCCACAAAATGCAAAAAGGCTTAAATTTAATGATATCAAAAGTGTTTCAATAAAAAAATCTAAATTAACAATTCAGACAAAATATCAGAAATACAGCTTTTTTTTGCGCTCTAAGTCAGCTAAAAAACTGTACGATAGCATAATGAAATTGATTTAATGTTCGCTTTTTAACTGAATAACGGTCTTATTAACTAAAAATATAAACAAAAACAGGCTAGAATGATGACTTTGAGATATGTTTAGTCTATACTGTTAGTTGTGAATCGTGCTTTTACTAATTTTCTTCTCAGGAGGCCACTAAAAAGTGAAAGATATTGAAATTGCACAACAAAATAAAATGAATAAAATAACCGATGTTGCAGAGAAAATCGGGTTAGGTCCAGATGATATCGAGCAATATGGTACATACAAGGCAAAAATTAAATTACCGGTGACAGCTAAACAAAAGACAAAAGGAAAACTGATTTTAGTTACAGCAATTAATCCGACTCCAGCTGGTGAAGGAAAATCAACCGTCACGGTCGGACTTGGAGATGCTTTCAGTCTTTTGAAAAAGAAGGTCATGATCGCATTGCGTGAGCCTTCTCTAGGACCAGTGATGGGAATGAAGGGCGGCGCAACAGGCGGTGGATATTCGCAGGTTGTTCCAATGGAAGACATCAATTTACATTTTACAGGTGATATGCATGCATTGACCACAGCTAACAACACCCTGGCTGCACTGATTGATAATCACATTTATCAAGGCAACAAGTTACATATTGACCAGCGCCGGGTTATTTGGAAACGTGTTTTGGACATCAATGATCGTGCATTACGCCACGTTGTGATAGGTATAGGTGGTGTAACCCAAGGAATTCCGCGCGAAGATGGTTTCGATATAACTGTCGCAAGTGAATTAATGGCAATCCTTTGTCTGGCGAAAGATATCGCTGATCTAAAAAAACGTATTGGCCAGATTGTTGTTGGCTATACAAGTGCTAAAGAGCCTGTGACGGTTGATCAATTAGGTGTAACAGGTGCCATCGCACTTTTACTGAAAGATGCAATTAAACCAAATCTTGTTCAAACGTTAGCACATACTCCTGCAATTATTCATGGCGGTCCCTTTGCAAATATTGCGCATGGTTGCAATAGTGTTCTTGCAACTCAGACCGCATTAAAATTGGCTGATTACACATTGACTGAATCTGGTTTTGGAGCTGACCTAGGTGCTGAAAAATTCATGGATATTAAAACACCAGTTCTTGGCAAAACACCGGATACGGTCGTGATTGTTGCAACTGTCCGCGCGCTTAAGATGCATGGTGGTGTCAGCAAAAATGAACTTGAAGAAGAAAATATTGATGCGTTGCAGAAGGGCTATGTCAACTTGCAAAAACATATTGCAAGTATGAAACGATACAACGTTCCAGTTGTTGTCGCGATCAACCAGTTTGTCTCAGATACGGAAGCAGAGCTTATGGAGCTCAAAAGACTATGTAAAAATGATGGAACAACAGCAGTTGTTGCTAACGTTTGGGGACAAGGTGGAAAAGGTGCGCTTGAGCTAGCTGAAAAGGTACTTGAAAATTGTGAACATGAAAGCAAGTTTCAGCCACTGTACAATCCAGAAGATGCAATTGAAGTCAAGATCGAAAAAATTGTCACCGAAATTTATGGTGGTGCCAAGGTTGAATATGGGGTCAAGGCAAAACGTCAATTAAAACGTTTCAAAGAGCTTGGTTGGGAGCATTTGCCGGTATGTATGGCCAAAACACAGTATTCGCTTTCGGACAATCCTAAAGCGTTGGGGGCACCTAAAGACTTTACGATTCATGTTCGTGAGTTCATGCCCAAACTTGGTGCGCAATTTATTGTAGCATTGACGGGTAATGTGTTGACAATGCCTGGGTTGCCTAAAGTTCCTGCTGCAAATGGTATGGAACTTAGTGATGATGGAACGATCGCGGGATTATATTAAAAGGTAGATGGCACAAAACCATGAATTTTTGAATTCTACGGACTGGTATGCGAATAGTCCAGTTCTGATATTATGCAATTAGTATTTGGTCGGAGAAAACTGATTTGTCGGACTTGCTGATATGCCCAGAGCAAGTTAATTAAAGGATTGCAGCAATTTTTTGGCTGCAGTCCTTTTTTGGTATTAGATTACTTTTAATCTATTGATCATCCGCTCAGATGATAAGCGCGATAAATTGACATCTGCAAAGGAAAATAATAAAGTAATTATACTTACAAAAAGTAATTGAGTAGAATTGAGGGTGATTTATAGTGATTGATCCGCAAAAAATAGTTTTTGGCCTTGATTCATTTGGTGATCTTCCAACCGATGAGACCGGGAAACTGATGAACCAAGCGCAAGCCATTCGACAAGTTGTTACAGAAGCTGAATTAGCCGATCGTCTGGGTGTTGACGTAATTGCGTTAGGGGAACATCATCGTCCAGAATATGCAATTTCCAGCCCTGAAACTGTGCTTGCAGGAATTGCAACACGAACAAAGCATATTACGTTAGCTTCAGGCGTGACAGTGCTTAGCTCTGATGACCCAGTAAGAGTTTATGAACGTTTTGCAACACTCGATGCACTTTCTAATGGTCGTGCGCAGGTTGTGATTGGACGTGGATCATTTACAGAATCATTTCCTTTATATGGCTATGATTTGAGTGACTATGACTTGCTTTTTGAAGAAAAAATTGAGCTTTTTTCGAAATTGTTAGATGAAAAGCCAGTCACTTGGTCAGGCAAAACGCGCGCGGCGCTCAAGAAGGTTGAAATTTTCCCAAAAACCGAGAAGGGGAGCTTAGATACGCACGTTGCTGTTGGTGGTTCACCTGATTCAGTTGTGCGCGCAGCTCGCTATGGTTTTCCGATGATTCTGGCTATAATCGGCGGTTCACCTAGACGTTTCGTACCTTATGTCAAGCTTTATCAGAAGGCGTCCAAAAAGTTTAAAACACATGCTTACCCTGTTGGAATTCATTCACATGGAGTGATTGCGGATAGTGATGGTGAGGCTGTCGAGCTTGCTTGGAAGCACACGCGCAAAAGTCTTGTGCGCATTGGAAACGAACGTGGGTGGGTTCCAATGTCGCGTGAACAGTTCGAACGTGAGGTTAAGCAGGGCTCTATTTATGCAGGTTCACCGGAGACAGTCGCACAAAGACTGGCAGCAACGATTAAATTACTAGGTGCAGGACGTTTCGAATTAGCATACGGGGCTGGAGAATTATCAGCCCAAGCTCGTCTGCACATGATTGAGTTATATGCAAATAAAGTAATTCCACGTGTGCGTGAAATTATAGCTGAGGAGTGAAGGAATGAAGGAAATGCTTGGAATCTTGGGTGCTGGGAAATTGGGAACGGTTTTGGGGCAGTTAGCGACAGCTGCGGGATATCGTGTTTTGATAGCAGGTTCAGGAAGCCCGACAAAAATTGAATTAACAATTGAAACACTTGTGCCAGACGCGGTTCCGGCAACTGCGATCGAGGTTTGCCAGCAAGCTGATATTGTCATTTTAGCGATTCCGTTAGGTAAGTATCAGACTTTATCACCTTCAGCCTTGGCTAAAAAATTGGTTATTGATGCCATGAATTATTGGTGGGAAGTCGATGGACCAAGACCTGATTTAACAGATCCGCGTTACTCTTCAAGTGAACTGGTTCAAAGCTTCCTCAAAGAAAGTCATGTTGTCAAAGCTTTTAATCATATGGGTTATCATGATTTGTTTGATGAGACCCGTTCGCATGGTCAAGCTGGGAGAAAGGCGATTGCGATCGCTGGCAATGAGCGTGAATACGTTAAGAAAGCAGCAGAGGTCATCGACAAGCTTGGTTTTGATCCGGTTCATGTTGGTTCTTTAGCTGAAGGAATTCGAATGGAGCCAGGAAGTGCGGTATTTGGAGCCAATGTTAACGAAAATGAGTTAAAGGATTTACTAGCAAAGTTCGAAGAAACTGATCGTGGTCAAGAAGTGTTGCATGCACGCGGCATTAATTAATAAAAATGACCAATAAAAAACTTGTGCCATTTCGTCTGACGATGTATTCGCTGGGCTAAAAGATCTTTTTAAAAAATATTATTGCTTGAAGACAGGCAACACCGCATAAGATGTTGCGTGTATTTTTAGTTGAACATTGATTAATGTTAGAAGAGGTGATGGATGTGAAAAAAGGGGTTTTATTAATTAATTTGGGAACTCCCAAAACACCAACAGAGAAGGATGTACGTGCTTATCTAAAAAAATTTTTGAGTGATCCTCGGGTTATAGATATGCCCAGATGGAAGTGGAAACCGATTCTGAATTTAATGATTTTACCACATCGCCCAGCTAAGTCAGCCAAATTATACCAGCAGATTTGGTCGGATGAGCATGGATCGCCCCTCCAGTATTACACTGAACGACAGACAAAACTGCTCCAAGAACGATTGCCTGACTATATTGTAAAATACGCTATGAGTTATAGCGCGCCATTTATTGCAGACGTACTGGAGTTATTTGAAGTCGCTGGAATAGATTCTTTAACAATTATCCCACTTTATCCTCAATATTCGACAACGACTGTCGGGTCAGTTGTTGATGATATCAATCAATTCTATTATAAACGGGCGCGCATACCTGCATTACATATTATCACTGACTTTTGTGATTCTGAGGCATATATTCGTGTGCTGTCAGAAAAAATAAAAAGGGAATATAACAAATTTAAACCTGACAAAGTACTCTTTTCATATCATGGCATTCCTGTCAGTTATGTTGCTAAGGGTGATCCTTATCGAGCACGTTGTGATCTGACAACCAAACTCCTTACTCAGCGCTTAGAAGGTGTTCCTTACTTGCAAACCTTCCAATCTCGTTTTGGACCAGACGAATGGTTAACTCCTTCTACAGACACAACGTTAAAAGAATTACCGGCGTTAGGCGTTAAAAGAGTTCTAGTGGTATCACCGAGTTTTGTTTCTGATTGTTTAGAGACACTCCATGAATTAGACATTGAGAACCGTGATTATTTCTTGAATAATGGCGGAGGTGAATTTAGAATGCTGCCTGCATTGAATGATGATGCTGGATTCATTGATGTTTTACAACGATTAGTTGAGCAAGGTTAAAACTTTACGGCTAGGCTAAAATTTTTTGCCGAGATTGTAATAATGTCAATGAAGCACGGTGCTGGCAGTTGAAAAAATTCGCTGCTGAAGCGCCACATTTTAAAGGATGGATAGCACAAGATAATACTGCAGAGGCTGGGCCCAAATTTTGGGACCAGTTTTTTGTTTGGCTGATCTTTTTGATATATAACCAATTATTTAGGAACAGAAATTTGACAGATGACAACGATTCAAGTAATATAGTTTAGTAAGTTAACTAAAATAATTTATAAAGATGGAGGGATCCTTATGCCCCAGTTGAAAGAAGCTTATTATAAACTGTATGACAAAATAGTGGCCGAGCAGCTCCGACGGGAAAAAGTTTTGACTCTGCCTTTTGAGAATATCACACCAAATGAGGAATTTTATTTGGATATTTTGTATCGCCATAAAGGTATAACTTTATCTGAATTTGCTAGGCTGGCAAAGGTCACAAAACCAGGTGCGACCCATATTGTCGGAAAATTTGAGAAATTAGGCGCAGTGTATAAAAATCATTCAACTTCTGATAAACGTGTTTATTATTTGGAACTAAATGAGAAACTTCTTACTTACTATCAAAAGAGTTATCAGATTTTTGATGATATATTTCAAAAACTGGAATCAAAGCTGCAACCCGAAGAGGTCTTGCTGCTGCTGAAATTGTTTGGAAAAATGGAGGAATCCTTATGACTGATCGTTTGAAGAAAGTCGAACAAAATGCATTAATATTCAGTGCTCTTACAAATCTAATAATGGCTGTTTCGGGTGTAGTTGCTTTTCACAGTACACATATTCAGGCTATTTTTCTTGATGCGTACTTTTCAGTAATTGCGATGTTGTCCAGTGTTGCAGCTATTTTTATTTCACATTTTAGCGGCAAAAAAACCGCTCGTTTTCCGCATGGACTATATATACTTGAACCCCTGTATGGAATATTTAAGGCATTGTTTTCTCTTGTCATAACGGTAATCGCAATGCTCGGGAGTATCCAGGCTATTATCGTTTATGTGACACTGAAGATTGGCAGACATCTCGAATTGGGGCCCGTGCTGCCCTATACGCTAGTCATGATTGCGATGAGTTTTGCCTTGTCTTACTACTGTCGTAGAAACAATCAAAAAATGATGAATGCCAGTACAATGTTGCTAGCTGAGAGCAAGATAGCATTCATGGATGGTATCTTATCCGTTGGTGTAGGCTTGGGAATTGTGCTGGCCTATTTTTTAGGAACAATGCCAGGATTTCATTTTATAACGATAATCGGTGATTCGTTGCTTACACTTCTTCTGGTGGCTTTGACAATAAAAGAACCGATTAAGCTTTTGTATCGAAGTTTTATCGAATTTTCACATGGAACTGTAACAGATGAAAAAATTAACGATGACATAAGCAGGATTTTAAAGAAGAGATTAGCAGGCGTATTACAGGATTTTAATTTTGAGGTTGTCAAGATAGGTATGAGGTGGGATGTTAAGATTGTTTTGCATAAAATATCTGCATCGGTGCAAGTCGAAGGACTTACAAAATTTAAAAAAGAAATCGAAAGTGATCTGAAAGACAGATTTGAAAACCTTGATGTTATGTTTTTAATAGCATAGGGTAGTAGACCATCAAATCAGGTGGGGGAAAGAACCTTTTTACTTAGCTAAAAAGGCTGCGATAGTTTGAAAAAAAAATTTTGGAGACTTCTAATTAATTGTTGTATAATAAGTATTCAAGTCCAGATAACTGGATAAAAAAGAAAAGAGGTGCCCTCCAGTAATGGTGATTTACTTTCTACTGATAGGAGCAATCATTTTACTCGATCAGTTAGTAAAATTCTATGTTGTGCATAATGTTCCGCTTGATACAAGTTATGATTTCATTCATCATGTTCTTGGGATCGCACATATTCGAAATTATGGAGCAGCTTGGAATATTTTTACAGGTCAAAGATGGCTATTATACATCATAACAATTATTGCGCTTGGAGTTTTGGGCTATCTTTTTAAAAAAATGTGGACAAATTGGATGTATGCATTAGGGATAAGTTTTATTATCGGGGGAACAATCGGTAATTTTATCGACCGGATTCGCCTAGGGTATGTTGTCGACATGTTTCAGCTATTGTTTATTAATTTTCCTATTTTTAATGTTGCTGATATTGCATTGAATATTGGTGTAGTGATTTTCATAATCGCATTGCTACGAGATGATAATAATGACTGAGACGACCAGAATTACCTCGCAAAAAGGAAGATTAGACAAAGTTGCTGCAGAACTTTTTCCTGATCATTCGCGTTCGCAAATCAAACAATGGCTTTTAGCAGGAAATATATTGGTAAATGGTAAGATTGCCAAACCAAAGTATCAAGTGAAGTTTGGTGATCTGTTGGAACTTGAGCGACCAGCTGTTCAGAGTATTTCAGTTGAGCCGGAAAATATTCCATTGGACATTGTGTATGAAGATGACGATGTGCTTGTTGTCAACAAACCGCAAGGAATGGTTGTTCATCCTGCTCCTGGACATCCTGCGCATACATTGGTGAACGCACTGTTGTATCATTGCCCGCTGTCTACGATAAATGGCGAGTATCGCCCCGGTATCGTTCATCGAATTGATAAGGATACATCAGGACTGTTGATGATTGCTAAGAATGATCTGGCCCACCGCAGTTTGGCGGCACAGTTAAAAAACAAAACGAATGTGCGCGAGTACGTGGCGCTTGTTCATGGCAAGATTAAGCCAGATAAAGGAAAGATAGATGCGCCTTTAGGACGTTCTCCTAAAGATCGTAAGAAACAGGCGGTCGTTGCGGGTGGGCGGCACGCTGTAACTCGTTTTGAGGTTCTAAAACGCTATCGTGATTATACGTTTGTGAGATGTATTTTAGAAACGGGCCGCACTCACCAGATTCGAGTGCATATGAAATATATTGGTCACCCGTTGGTAGGAGATCCGATCTATGGTCCTAATAAAACAATCAAGGGCAAGGGACAATTCTTGCATGCAGGGAAGTTGGGGTTTGAACACCCGACAACACATGAAAAAATGATCTTTGAAGTTCCATTACCAAGTATTTTTATAAAAACACTGAATGTACTTGACAAAAACAATATGGTCTAGTAAATTTAAGACAATTAAGGTCCTTTAAAGATAGTCCAGTGAGGCTAAGAAGGCAGCGTCTCGTTTGAGTTCGGAATGAAGACATTAGTCTACCCACTTAGTCTACGGCTAAGTGGTTTTTTATTGGACAAAAGGGGAGAAAAAAATGGCAAAAGAAGTTATTGATTCAATGGCAATGAAACGGGCCTTGACAAGAATGACTTATGAAATTATTGAAAAGAACAAAGGTATTGATGATTTAGTCTTAGTTGGAATCAAAACACGTGGAATCTATTTAGCGCATCGGATTGCAGATCGATTGAAACAATTAGAAGCAGCTGATGTTCCAGTAGCTGAATTAGATATTTCACTTTATCGCGATGATCGCCATGATTTATCACAAAAGAGCGAACCAGTGGTTAATTCTTCTAAATTAGATGTTGATATCACGGATAAACAAGTTATTTTAGTTGATGATGTCTTGTTTACAGGAAGAACAATCCGTGCAGCACTGGATGCTTTGATGGATCATGGGAGACCCCAAAAAATCAATGTCGCTGTTTTAGTTGATCGTGGGCATCGTGAATTACCGATCAGAGCAGACTTTGTCGGCAAGAACATTCCAACATCGCTTGACGAACAGATCTCAGTCTCTGTCGAAGAAATCGACAATAAAGATGCAATTGAGATCAAAGAAATTTAATTGGTACAACCATTTTAATTGACTCCAGAGAGGGCAAAAAGGTTGATGAAATACTTTGAAGAGACAAAAAACTTCAAGGCAAACCTTATGCTGACCTGGATCAAAAAGATTCAGGTTTTTTTGTATAGAAGGGAAGATTTTTTGTGAGCAAGAAGAAAAAAGAAGAATTTAGAAATGAAGAAGCAATCTTGGACATTCAGGATAAGCCAGCATTTGGACACTGGCTGGTCTTATCGATCCAACATCTATTCACAATGTTCGGAGCAACGGTTTTGGTCCCGCTGCTAGTAGGAATTAACCCAAGTATTGCTTTATTCAGTTCGGGAGTAGGAACGCTTGTCTATATCTTCTGTACAAAAGCTAAAATCCCGGCATATTTAGGTTCGAGCTTTGCATTTGTAGGGACGATGCAGGTGTTAATGAAAACTTATGGATATCCTGCAGTTGGGCAAGGAGCAATTTCAGCTGGTTTAGTTTATGTGATTGTATCGCTTTTCATCAGCCGTTTCGGTTCAAACTGGGTTGACAGTCTCTTGCCGCCAGTTGTTGTTGGGCCAATTATTATTGTTATCGGACTATCGCTTGCGACAACGGCTGCAAATGACGCGATGATGAATAATTCTCATTATGATTTAAAATATTTTGCGGTAGCAATTTTCACACTGGTTATTACAATTATTTTCAACATGTTTTTAAAGGGATTTGCGAGCATGATACCTGTGTTGCTTGGAATTGTATGCGGGTATATCGGTGCTATTGTTGCTGGAATTGTTGACTTTCAAAGTGTTGCAGCTGCAAAGTGGTTTTCGCTGCCAGCGTTCAAAGTGATGTTTGTTAATTATGATTTCAAATTGTACCCTGGCGCTATCATCGCGATGGCACCGATCGCTTTTGTAACGATGACGGAACATATGGGCCATGTGATGGTTTTGAATAAGTTAACTAAACGAAACTTCTTCAAAAACCCTGGCTTGCATCGGACTTTGTTCGGCGATGGTTTGTCTTCTGTTATCGCTGGTTTTGTTGGTGGGCCGCCTACGACTTCATATGGTGAAAATATCGGTGTTTTGGCAATGACAAAGGTTCATAGTGTTTGGGTCTTGGGCGGAGCGGCTATCTTTGCGGTTCTTTTCAGCTTTGTAGGTAAGGTCAGCGCTTTGATCCAATCAATTCCTACTCCTGTTATCGGCGGCATAAGTTTCTTGCTTTTCGGAATGATCGCATCGAACGGACTTAGAATTTTAGTTGATAATAAAGTTAACTATGAATTGAAACGCAATTTGATTATTACTGCTGTAATTTTAGTCATTGGAATCGGAGGAACATATCTGCAGATTGGAAAGTTCCAGTTAACTAGTATTGCGTTAGCAACCATTTTTGGGATTATTGCAAATCTTGTCCTGCCTGAAAAGGCCAATAGCGAAAAATAGTGAGGAGATATAATGATGCTGAACATGCAAGAACGTTTAAAGTTGCAACATTTTTTAACAATAAAAAAATTGGAAAATGATCAAGTTAAAGGATTGATTGAGCGAGCAGAATATTTCAAAGCAGGTGGAGCGGTTGCAGAGTATTCCCAACCGATCTATGCTGTTAACATGTTTTTCGAAAATAGTACAAGAACACATTGCAGCTTTGAAATGGCTGAGAGAAAGCTTGGAATTCAAACAATCCCATTTGACCCTGCTACAAGTTCGGTTAATAAGGGTGAAACACTTTATGATACTTTACTTTCACTGAATTCGATTGGTGTCAATCTGGCAGTCATCAGGCATTCGAAAAATGAATATTATAATGATCTAATAAATTTAAATAATACTCAAAAATTGAATATGGGCATTATCAATGCTGGTGATGGTAGTGGGCAGCATCCCTCACAGTGTCTTTTAGACATGATGACTATTCATGAACAATTTGGTCATTTTAAGGGTCTAAAAGTTGCAATTATCGGTGATTTGACAAACTCACGGGTAGCGCGCAGCGATATGCGTTTGTTGCAGCAGCTTGGGGCGGAAATTTATTTTTCTGGTCCAGAGTACTGGTATTCAAGCGAGTTTGAAGAATTCGGCAAATATGGTAAAGTTGATGAATTAATCGATCAGATGGATGTGGTTATTTTATTACGTGTTCAGCATGAACGGCATCAAAAAGAAGTTTCCTTTTCCCCGACGGCATATCATAGCGAGTATGGGCTAACAATTGAAAGATATGCACGAATGAAGGAACGAGCGATCATCATGCATCCTGGTCCTATCAATCGTGGTGTTGAATTAGCATCGGACTTGGTCGAGGCACCTAAATCACGTTTCTCAATGCAAATGAAAAATGGTGTTTTTATGAGAATGGCAATGATTGAAGCAGTTATTAATGGTCGTGGTTTAGGAGGAGAGAAATGAGGATTTTACTAGAAAACGGTTTGGTTTATCAAGCCGGTCGGTTGCAAAAGGTTGATATTCTGATCAGTGAAGGCAAAATTATTGCATTAGGAAAGAACTTATCTCAATTAGGAATTGATGTTCAAAAGAAATTTGATCTCACCGGAAAATTGGTTGCGCCAGGTTTAGTTGATGTTCATGTGCATTACCGTGAACCGGGATTTACCTATAAGGAAACAATTAAAACAGGAAGCCAAGCTGCTGCTCATGGCGGATTTACAACAGTTTGTGCCATGCCTAACTTGGATCCTGTGCCAGATAATGTTGCGCGTTTGCAAGATGTTCAAAAACGTAATGCTAAGGATGGTGCGGTCCACATTAAGCAATATGCCTCCATCACACAGAAACGTCAAGGGGAAAAGCTAACAGATTTTGAAGCACTTAAGCATGCTGGAGCCTTTGCCTTCAGTGACGATGGTAGTGGTATTCAAGAAGCCGGAACGATGTATTTGGCAATGAAGAAAGCAGCGGAATACGACATGCCGCTTGTTGAGCATATTGAGGATAATTCATTGCTTTTTGGAGGCGTTATGAACGCTGGACGGCGTGCTAAAGAGCTGAACTTGCCTGGGATGCTGGGGCTTAGCGAATCTTCACAGCTTGCCCGTGATTTGATCCTTGCACAGCAGACAGGTGTTCATTATCATGCTTGTCATCTTTCAACAAAGGAGAGTGTTGAGTTGGTTCGCTGGGCTAAATCCAAGAAGATCAATGTTACATGCGAAGTTGCACCGCATCATCTTCTGCTTGCAGACGCTGACATACCATGCGACGATTCTTTTTATAAAATGAATCCGCCATTGCGGTCAAAAGAAGACCAAAAAGCGCTTATTGATGGCTTATTGGACGGAACAATTGACATGATTGCAACGGACCACGCTCCACATAGCGAGGATGAGAAAAAAGGCAGTATGTGCCACGCCGCATTCGGCATTACGGGAAGTGAAACAGCGTTTGCGTTGCTGTATACACACTTTGTTAAAAAAGGAATCTTTAAATTGGAACAATTGCTTGAATGGATGAGCGCCGTTCCAGCTCAAAAATTTCGCTTAGAGAATGCAGGAGCACTTTTACCCGGTAAAAATGCTGATATTGCTGTATTTAATTTAAAAGACGAATTTGAATTAAAGAATGAAGATTACCTATCTAAGGGAACTAACACGCCTTTTACAGGAACCAAAGCCTATGGCGAAACAGAAATGACCTTTGTTGATGGGGAAATTGTTTATCAAAAGGAGGACTGACAGTGGAACGTTATTTACTTTTAGAAGACGGAACCATCTTCAAGGGAGAGGGGTTCGGAGCGCCAAGTACTTCGAATGGTGAGGTTGTTTTTACGACAGGAATGACCGGCTACCAAGAGGCTGTTACTGATCAATCATATTCTAATCAGATCTTGGTTTTTACCAATCCATTGATTGGAAATTATGGGGTTAACTTTGATGATTATGAATCTATTGAACCAACTTGCAAGGGTGTTATCTGCCATGAGGTTGCACGTGTCTCGAGTAGTTGGCGGCAACAGTCAACTTTTGCCGAATTTTTGGAACAAATGGATATTCCTGGAATCACGGGGATTGATACACGTGAATTGACTAAAAAATTACGTTCGCATGGAACGATGAAGGGGAGCATTGTCGACGCAAAAGCTGATTTAGATCATGCTTTTGATCAGTTGAATGCAACAGTTATCAATCATGATCTGGTTCAGCAGGTTTCAACTAGCAAAGCATATCCCAACCCTGGGGACAAGAGGAATGTGGTTGTTGTTGACTATGGCTTGAAACACAGCATTTTGCGTGAATTAGCGAAACGTGGCTGTAATACAATCGTACTGCCGTACACGGCTACAGCTGCGGATATTTTTAAATTACATCCAGACGGTGTCCTTTTATCAAACGGACCTGGAGATCCTAAATCATTGACGCATGCTATTGAGATGATTCGTGAAGTTGAAAAAAAATTACCGCTTTTCGGAATTTGCTTGGGGCATCAGCTGTTTGCGCTCGCCAATGGAGCAGATACTTTTAAGATGAAATTCGGACATCGTGGTTTTAATCATCCTGTTAAAGAAGTTGCAACAGGACGGATATGTTTTACATCACAAAATCACGGTTTTGCAGTTCGAGCTGATTCAATTGATAGTCAGAAACTTAATGTCACTTATCGTGAGCTTAATGATGAAACTATCGAGGGTTTACGGCACAAAGATTACTCTGCCTTTAGTGTTCAATTTCATCCGGACGCTGCTCCGGGCCCGCACGATGCGGATGATCTTTTTGATGACTTTATGCATATGATTGATGTAAGGAAGGATGAAAAGAATGCCTAAAAGAACGGATATTCATAAAATAATGGTAATTGGTTCCGGTCCGATCATCATTGGACAAGCGGCAGAATTTGACTATTCAGGAACACAAGCATGTATGGCACTTCGCGAAGAAGGATATGAAGTAGTTTTGGTCAATTCAAATCCGGCCACAATTATGACAGATACTGAAATTGCCGATCGGGTATATATCGAACCATTGACAACTGAGTCAGTTTCGAGGATTATTCGGCAAGAATATCCAGATGCTATTCTACCAACTCTAGGTGGTCAAACGGGTTTAAACTTGGCAATGTCGCTTTCTCAAACCGGCATTTTAGAAGAGTTTGAGATCGAACTTTTAGGAACTAAGCTAGAAGCTATCAACCAGGCAGAAGATCGGGAATTATTTAAGGAACTGATGACTAAGCTTGATGAACCTATTCCAGAGTCAAAAACCGTCAGCACAACTGAAGAAGCACTTGCCTTCGCTGAGGAAATCGGATATCCCGTGATTGTTCGTCCGGCCTTTACAATGGGTGGAACTGGCGGTGGTTTGTGTGATAACAAAGAACAGTTAGCCGAAATCGCCGCAAATGGTTTGGATTTGTCACCGGTGACGCAGTGCTTGATCGAAAAAAGTATTATGGGATACAAAGAAGTTGAATTTGAGGTAATGCGTGATAGTGCTGATAATACCATGGTAGTTTGTTCAATGGAAAATTTTGACCCTGTAGGGATCCACACTGGAGACTCGATTGTTTTAGCACCGACTCAGACATTGTCAGATCGAGAGTACCAAATGCTGCGTGATGTTTCCTTGCGTTTAATCAGTGCTTTGAAGATTGAAGGCGGATGTAATGTTCAGCTGGCACTTGATCCGCATAGTTTTAACTATGATGTCATTGAGGTAAACCCACGTGTCAGCCGCTCTTCTGCACTTGCTTCCAAAGCAACAGGGTACCCAATTGCCAAAATGGCAGCTAAGATCGCAGTTGGTTTAACGCTTGATGAAATCAAGAATCCAGTTACAGGGACAACTTTTGCTGAATTTGAGCCAGCACTAGATTATGTGGTAGCAAAGATTCCGCGTTGGCCTTTTGACAAGTTTCCACGCGCTAACCGCAAGCTGGGAACGCAGATGAAGGCGACTGGAGAGGTTATGTCAATCGGTCGAACTGCTGAAGAAGCGATTCAAAAGGCCGTTCGTTCATTGGAAATTGATGAAAATGATCTGATATCTCCTGAGGCTCAAAAAGCAACGGATGAAAAATTAGAAGAAAAATTAGTACACGCACAGGATGATCGGCTCTTCTACATTGCTGAAGCCTTTCGGCGTGGCTACACCTTAGATGAAGTTAATGAACTGACAAAAATAAATCATTATTTCCTTGATTTAATAAAACATATTACTGAATTGGAAATTGAGATCTGCAAGCATCCAAATGATAAAGATATTTTGAGAAAAGTTAAAAGATATGGTTTCAGTGATGCAACAATTGCCAAGTTATGGAATACTTCAGCTGAGAATGTACGTACTTTCCGAAAGGAGGCTGCAGTATTGCCCACATATAAGATGGTTGATACTTGCGCGGCCGAATTTGAGTCACAAACGCCTTATTTTTACAGCACTTATGATTCTGAAAATGAAAGTATTCGAACCTCTAAAGAATCAGTCTTGGTTATTGGTTCAGGTCCGATCCGAATTGGACAGGGCGTGGAGTTTGACTATGCAACAGTCCACAGTGTTAAAGCTATTCAGAAACTTGGTTACGAAGCCATCGTGATGAATAGTAATCCAGAAACAGTGTCAACTGACTTTTCTATTTCAGATAAACTTTACTTTGAGCCATTGACACTTGAGGATGTTTTAAATGTGATTGAGCTTGAGAAACCAACTGGCGTGATAGTACAGTTTGGCGGTCAAACAGCTATCAACTTGGCGGCTGATTTGCAAGCCAATGGTGTTAAGGTGCTGGGCACAAAAGTCGAAGACGTTGACAGAGCAGAAGATCGTGAACTTTTCGATCAGGTTATTAATAACCTAGGCTTGAAACAACCAATTGGCAAAACAGCAACAACGCAAGAGAAAGTTATAGAGACAGCTGAGGAAATCGGCTATCCAGTACTGGTACGTCCAAGCTATGTTTTGGGTGGGCGTGCAATGGAAATTGTCAACAATGAAAATGAATTGAATGATTATCTTGAACAGAACGTCAAAGCAGCGATTGATCACCCGATTTTAGTCGATGCTTACCTTGAAGGTCGTGAATGTGAAGTTGATGCGATCTGTGATGGTAAGGATGTATTATTGCCCGGAATTATGGAACATATTGAGCATGCCGGTGTTCATTCTGGCGACTCGATGGCTGTTTATCCACCGCAGTCGTTCTCGGACGCGATCAAGCAGCAAATCGTCGATGCAACTAAGAAGTTAGCAGTGACATTAAAATGTGTCGGAATTATGAATATTCAGTTTATTATCCATAATGATGATGTTTATGTTCTTGAGGTAAATCCGCGTGCTAGCCGGACAGTGCCTTTCTTAAGCAAGATTACTGGGATTGAGATGGCACAGGTGGCAACGAAGGTCATCTTAGGAAAATCTTTAGCTGATTTAGGTTATGAATCTGGTTTATATCCTGAAAGCAAATCAATTCATGTCAAAGCTCCAGTCTTCTCATTCAGTAAATTGGAGGATGTTGATAGCTACCTTGGACCAGAGATGAAGTCGACTGGCGAGGTCATGGGGAGTGATCACACCTTCGAAAAAGCTCTTCTTAAAGCATTCGCAGGTGCAAAGATGGAACTACCACTCAGTGGCAGTGTTTTGCTGACTATTGATAGCCGCGATAAGAATGTTGTTTTACCGCTTGCTAAGAAGTTCAGTCAAATCGGCTATAGGCTTTTTGCAACAGCAGGAACTGCCAGCTTTCTAAATGACAATGGTTTGCATGTCAAACAGGTCAATAAGATCGGTGAAGAAGGCGGAAATCGAATTGATATCCTGCAGTTGATAAGAGCTGGCAAAGCACAGCTTGTGATTAATACGATGGGACACGATCAAGAAGTGACTTCAGATGGTTTCACAATCAGACAAACGGCGATCGAACACAATGTGCCGTTGATTACGTCGCTCAATACAGCTGAAGCACTTGCAAAAGCACTTGAGAATCGTACTTTTGCGACTGATGTAATGAAATAAGATAACAGTGACTGAATTCGCGCGGAGAGGAACTATAATGCTTACTAAAAACGATTTTCAAATCATTGCACATCAAAAATCAGCACCTAACATTTATCGCATTGTTTTGCAGGGAGAATTTGATTATGCAAAAGTCAAACCGGGATGCTTCGTAATGCTCAAGCTCCCAGATGAAGCGTATCAGTTGAGGCGGCCGTTAGCGATTGCTGCTTGTGATGCAGTTCGAAAAACAATAACGCTGATTTATCGTATCGTTGGAGATGGAACACGTTTATTAAGCGAACTTGCAGTCGGAACGCAACTGAATGTCTTAGGACCCTTGGGAAATGGATTTCCATTAGAGAAAGTGGAACCTGGTGCGGAAGTTCTCCTTGTTGGCGGTGGAACGGGTTTGCCGCCATTAATGCTGCTTGCACAAGCACTGAAAGAGAAGGGCTGCAAGGTTTCAACGGCTATAGGTTTTAGAACTGCTGCCATGATTTTTGGCGAAGAGGAATTCGAATGCACAGGTCGTTTGCTACTGGCAACGGATGATGGTTCAAAAGGTTTTAAGGGTAATGTCGGTGAATTGCTGACAGAACAGAATTCTACATCGCAATATACTAGTGTTTATGCTTGTGGCCCAGAAGGCCTCTTGAAAATGGTTCAACGTCACTTCTCTGCAACAGAAGCAGCGATTTATCTTTCGCTGGAAAGCAGGATGGCCTGCGGTATGGGAGCTTGTGAAGCCTGTGTCGTTTCAACCAAGGATGGCATTTTAAATAAGAGAGTGTGCGTTGAAGGCCCTGTTTTTGACGGACGGGAGGTTACTTTATGATGGCTGAGGAACGTCTTGCAGTCGAACTGCCAGGACTTAAATTAAAGAACCCGGTGATGCCGGCTAGCGGTTGTTTCGGTTTCGGTGATAATCGTTATGCTGAAATGTTTGATTTGAATGAGTTGGGTGCAATTATTATCAAAGCGGCGACATTGAAACCACGAATTGGCAATCCAGTTCCACGAATTGCTGAAACTAAAAGTGGTGTCTTAAATGCCGTCGGTCTTCAAAATCCAGGAGTTGATGTAATTCTCAAGGAAAAACTACCAATCTTGCATAAAAAGTATCCAGAATTGCCAGTTATTGCTAACATTGCAGGTGCGACACAAGCAGAATACGTTGAAGTTGCTAAGCGGATGTCGGCGTCTAGCATGGTTTCTGCTCTTGAATTAAATATTTCTTGTCCGAATGTGCATGAGGGTGGAATGCTTTTTGGAACTGATCCTGCAACGGCGCAACGCTTGACCAAGGCTGTAAAGGAGGTCTCAAAGGTTCCGGTGTATGTTAAGCTTTCGCCGAACGTCACCGATATTGTAGAGATTGCTCAAGCAGTGGCGGCAGGTGGCGCAGATGGTTTAAGTATGATTAATACCTTGCTGGGGATGAGAATCGATCTGAAAACGCGTAAACCGATTTTGGCTAATAAGACTGGTGGTCTTTCTGGTCCTGGAATAAAACCAATTGCTGTTCGAATGATCTATCAGGTTAGTCGTGCGGTCAACCTTCCAATTATCGCAATGGGAGGAATTGAAACAGCAGATGATGTGATTGAAATGTATCTGGCGGGTGCAAGTGCAGTTGCAATTGGAACGGCTCACTTCAATAATCCAACTGCGTGTCCAGACTTAATCAAAGCTTTGCCGCAAAAGCTGGATGAATTAAAGATTAAGAGTTTAGGACAATTAATTGCAGAAGTAAGGAGTGCACAATAAGATGACAATTAAGCGACCAATTATCGCATTAGATTTTCCTAATCGGCAAGAAACTGAATTTTTTTTAAATAAATTTCCCGATGAAGAAAAGCTTTTCGTCAAGATTGGAATGGAACTTTTTTATAGCGAAGGTCAAGAGATGGTTAAAGCAGTCCTAGCTAAGGGCCATGATGTTTTTCTAGATTTAAAGTGTCATGATATCCCACATACAGTTGAAAGTGCGATGCGGGTGATTGGAAAGCTGGGTGTCAGTATGACAACGCTGCATGCAAGTGGTGGCAGCGAGATGATGCGTGCAGCCAAGGAAGGTCTTCTCGATGGCAGTGGTGGTAGAAAAAATGCTAAACTGCTCGCGATTACTCAGCTAACTTCGACAGACCAGAAGATGGTCACTGAACAGCAAAAGGTAGCTATCTCGCTTGAACAAAGTGTACTGCATTATGCGCGTTTAGCGCAGGCAGCTGGGATGGATGGTGTAGTCTGTTCTGCTTATGAGGCAAATTCAATTTTGTCCACGACGAATATGGACTTTTTGCGTGTAACGCCGGGAATTAGGCTGGCTGACAGTGATACAGACGATCAAAAGCGCGTAATGACTCCTGCTCAAGCAGCGGCTCGAAAAAGCAGTGCAATTGTAGTAGGACGTGCAATCACACAGTCAGATGACTGCGTGGCTGCATATCGATACATAAAAAAGATGTGGGAGGAAAACATGTAATGAAGCAAGTCGCTAAAGATCTTTTAGAAATTAACGCAGTAACCCTATCGCCAAACGAACCTTTTACATGGGCTAGTGGGATTAAGAGCCCTATTTACTGTGATAATCGCTTGACGATTAGCTATCCTGAAATTAGAACGAGAATAGCGAAAGGTATTGCAGACCTAATCAGAAAATCTTTTCCGGAAGTTGAAATGATTGCCGGAACTGCAACGGCCGGAATTCCTCACGCCGCTTGGATTGCACAGGAATTGAATCTGCCTATGACTTATGTCCGCTCTAAGCCTAAAGATCATGGACGTGGAAAACAGATAGAGGGATATTTAACGGCGGGCCAAAAAACACTTTTGATTGATGATTTGATCTCGACTGGCGGAAGCGTGCTTCAAGCCGTCGCAGCTGCTCAAAAAGAGGGTGCTGATGTGATCGGGGTCTGCGGAATTTTCAGTTATCAGTTAGACGCAGCAGATAAGAATTTTGCGCAAGCTAAGATACCTTTTGCAACTCTGACCAATTATGGAGAATTGATCGACGTTGCTGAAGCTGAAGAACAAATCACAGCTCCTGAAAAAGAGCTGCTTAAAAAATGGCGTAAGGATCCAGAAAACTGGCTAGAAAACTAGGCGCAAGCTAAGAAAATGTTTTAGTAGATCAGTGGCACTTCTTTAATTTTTACTATTACGATTAAGAATAAGAATGCATTCTGCGTTTGAATGTGTTCTTATTTTGTATATGGTACAATAAAAAAATAATATGGAGGTGGCTAAATGAATTATAAAGAATTTGATTCGGAATTGTGGAATGCCATTGAAAAAGAGGAAGAAAGACAACAGAACAATATTGAGCTGATTGCCTCTGAAAACATCGTTTCTAAGGCAGTTATGGCTGCCCAAGGAAGTGTTTTAACCAATAAATATGCTGAAGGTTATCCAGGTAAACGTTATTATGGAGGATGCCAGTATGTTGATGTTGTAGAAGATTTAGCGATTGAACGCGCTAAAAAAATTTTTGGTGCAAAGTTTGCCAATGTGCAGCCGCATTCTGGTTCGCAGTCGAACGCAGCTGCATACCTATCTCTTATCAAACCTGGAGACACTGTTTTAGGCATGGATCTGGCTGCAGGGGGACATTTAACACATGGGTCACCTGTGAACTTTAGTGGTAAAACATATAATTTTATCGGCTATGGTGTTGATCAAGAAACTGAGCAACTTGATTATGCTGCTATCTTAAAGTTGGCCGAAAAGCACCATCCTAAGTTGATCGTTGCTGGAGCTAGTGCTTATTCGCGTAAAATCGATTTTGCAAAGTTCAGAGAGATCGCTGACAAGGTAGATGCAAAACTGATGGTGGATATGGCACATATCGCAGGTTTGGTTGCAGCTGGATTACATCCAAGTCCAGTTCCATATGCTGATATTACAACGACTACAACACATAAAACACTACGAGGTCCCCGCGGCGGGATGATTCTAACCAACGATAGTGAGTTAGCTAAAAAAATAAACAGCAGTATTTTCCCAGGAACTCAGGGCGGTCCGCTTGAACATGTGGTCGCAGCGAAGGCAGCTGCATTTAAAGAGGCATTGGATCCTAGTTTTGTGCAGTATTCAAAACAAGTCATTGCCAATGCTCAGGCGATGGCAGCAGTTTTTGACAAAGATGACGAAGCTCGCTTGGTTTCTGGTGGAACCGATAATCATTTGTTGCTGGTTGATGTGCGCGGTTTTGGTCTTAATGGTAAAGAAGCAGAACAGCTTTTGGACAAACTTAATATTACCGTTAACAAAAACTCGATTCCCTTTGAAACACTCAGCCCCTTTAAAACGAGTGGAATCAGATTAGGGACCCCGGCTATCACGAGCCGTGGTTTTTCAACAAAAGAAGCAAGCTTAGTTGCAGCATTGATTGTCGAAGCTTTGAAAAATGCAAATAACACAGAAAAATTGCAAACAATAAAAAAAGAAGTTGAAAACTTAACAGCCGCTCATCCAATTTACTGTCAAAATGCTGCTCGCTGATGACAATCAAAAAACAAATGGTTTGCATAAGATGCTATCAATAGCAGGTATAAAATGAATTAAATGTGGTTTTTGATCAAGAATGATAGAAAACAGTATTTTCTGAGTGGAATAGCGGAACAGAGGATTATTGACCTTAACTTTTAACAATAAAATTTGTCAGCAAGTAAGGCCAATTTTTGCGAAATAGGCTGCAAAGACTATGTATTGAATTTAAGAGACCGTAACCATATTAGGGAGACGGTCTGTTTTTTACGATTATTTAAAAAAAATATCATTTTAAAATATTTTATATTTTGTGCAACACTTCGCTCACATATTCACGTTGACGATTAACGTCAAATTCCTTAGTATAAGGTTTAGTACTTTAATTTACCTTGAAAAGTTTTAATTAATTAGTGAAAACGCTTGCTAAAGAATTGTGCAAGTGCTATTATCAGTGTGTAGAAAGCGTTTAACATATCAACAAGGAGGCTTTTAAGATGAAACAGATGGAAAGAGAAACTAGTCAGAAAGCATGGGACGAATTTAAGGGCGGACAGTGGCAATCGGAAATTGACATTCGTGATTTCATTCAGCAAAATTATCATCAGTATAATGGCGATGAATCATTTCTCGAAGGCCCAACTGAGAATACAAAGGTTCTTAATGATGAGTTAACTAAACTTAAGCTTGAAGAACGTGCTGCCGGTGGGGTGCTTGATGCTGACACAAAAGTTGTTTCAACTATCACATCGCATGGGCCTGGATATTTAGATAAAGATCGTGAGAAAATTGTTGGTTTACAGACAGATAAACCAATGAAAAAAGCTTTGATGCCATTTGGAGGTATTCGAATGGCTGCTGAAGCACTCAAATCGTATGGTTTTGAGATCGATCCAGAGACAACGCATATTTTTACGGATATTACTAAGAGCCATAATCAAGGAGTATTCGATGCTTATACGCCAGAAGTTAGACGTGCACGTCATTATAAAATTGTAACAGGTCTTCCAGATGCTTATGGGCGTGGTCGGCTTGTTGGTGATTTCCCACGTGTTGCCTTGTATGGCATCGATCGCTTAGTTCAAGCTAAATTGAATGATTTGGATAATTATGGTGATCAAGAAATGACGGATGAAGTTATCCAAATGCGGGAAGAAATTTCTGAACAGATTAGGGCTTTGAATCAAATCAAGGAAATGGCTGCTTCATATGGCTTTGATATTTCTAAACCTGCAACAAATGCTGAAGAGGCAATTCAATGGTTGTATTTCGGTTACTTAGCTGCTATTAAACAGCAAAACGGTGCTGCAATGTCAATCGGACGTATTGATACTTTTATTGATATTTACCTTGAGCGTGATTTAAAACGCGGCCTGTTGACTGAGACAGAAGCACAAGAGCTTGTTGATCAGTTTACAATGAAATTACGGATGGTATCCTTTATCCGGACACCTGAATATAATTCTTTATTCTCCGGTAATCCGATTTGGGCAACTCTATCGCTAGCTGGGATGGGGCTGGATGGTGAGCATCATGTCACTAAGACGGCATATCGTTTCTTGAATACTTTAAGTAATATGGGAGCTGCTCCAGAACCAAATATTACTTTATTATGGTCACAAAAACTTCCTGAGACTTTCAAGCGTTATGCAGCAAGTGTTTCCGTTGAGAGTTCAACGATTCAATATGAAAATGATGATTTAATGCTTAAACAGTGGGGAACAGATTACTATGCAATTGCTTGTTGTGTATCTGCGCAACCTGTTGCAGATGGCATTCAATATTTTGGAGCACGTGCTAATCTTGCCAAAACCGTTCTATATGCGATTAACGGTGGTAAAGATGAAATTGGAGCAGCTCAGGTTGGACCTGCGTATGCACCGATCACTAGTGAGTACATTGACTATGACGAGTTCATGCAAAAATTTGATGCAATGCTTGATTGGTTGGCAGATGTCTATGTCAATGCATTAAATACGATTCATTACATGCATGATAAATATTACTATGAGTCAGCACAATTAGCATTAAAAGATACACGGCTTGATCGAACATTTGCAACAGGTATTTCAGGTCTCTCCGTTGCAGCAGATTCAATTTCAGCTATTAAGTACGGACATGTGAAGGCTATTCGTGATGAGAACGGCATTGCAGTCGATTTCAAAGCTGATAATGATTTTCCAAAATATGGAAATAATGATGAACGTGCTGATGAGATTGCTGTTTGGTTAGTCAAATCGCTGTTTACCAAGATGAATAGACATCACCTGTATCGTGGATCAAAATTGTCGACGTCTGTTCTGACAATTACTTCCAATGTTGTTTATGGTAAAAACACAGGAACAACCCCGGATGGACGTAAGAAAGGTGAACCTTTTGCACCTGGAGCTAACCCTGCTTATGGTGCAGAACAGAACGGAGCATTAGCATCGCTCTTGTCTGTCGCTAAAATTCCTTACAAGTATGCCACTGATGGAATTTCAAACACATTTGCTGTAACACCGACAACATTAGGACACGATCCTAAACTACAAGAAGATACGTTGGTCAATATGATCAACGGTTACATGAAGAATAACGGGCATCATTTGAATATCAATGTCTTCAAACGTGATACTTTACTTGATGCACAAAAGCATCCAGAGAAGTACCCGACTTTAACAATTCGTGTTTCAGGGTACTGTGTCTACTTTGCAGACTTGACTAAGGAGCAACAAGACGACGTTATTTCACGTACATTCCATGAAACAATGTAGTAATGCTTGTTGATTTGATAAGTTAGCTGATTTTTATAATAAGGAGGGGCTAAGGCAAAAAAATTTTGTCCCAGTCGCTCCTTATGTATTTGTTAAGCAAGTTCAATGAGAGGATGAGGAACAATGGTGAAGTCACCTTTACGTGAAAGAAAAGTTCCTAAACGAAATGGTGAAATTTTGGGATTTGTTCATTCCACTGAAAGCTTTGGGGCAGTCGACGGACCGGGCATTAGATTTGTTGCGTTCATGCAAGGATGCAACATGCGATGTCAGTTTTGTCATAACCCCGATACCTGGAAAAAGAATGTAGGTACCGAAATGACAACTGATGAACTTTTAGAAAAAGCCTTGCCTTTTCGCCAGTTTTGGGGAGATAAAGGTGGAATTACCCTAAGCGGAGGTGAAATTCTTTTACAAATCGAGTTTGCAACGGAACTTTTCACTAAATGCAAGAAATTAGGAATAAACACATGTTTAGATACTTGCGGTCAACCTTTTACGCGTAGGCAACCTTGGTTTGATAAGTTTCAACGTTTAATGGATGTGACTGATATATTATTAGTTGATATTAAACATATTAATTCTGACGAGCATCGCAAATTGACTGGTTACCGCAATGAGAACATTTTAGATATGTGTCAATACTTGTCTGACATTGGGAAACCAGTTTGGATTAGACACGTGCTGATTCCTGAACGAACAGATTTTGATAATTATCTTACTGAGCTTGGAGATTACATCAAGACACTAAAAAATGTTAAGAAAGTCGAAGTGCTTCCATATCATACAATGGGTGTTCATAAATACCATGAGATGGGAATCAAGTACAAGTTGGAGGGGATAGAGCCCCCGACTAGTGACAGAGTAGCAAATGCGGAAAAATTGCTGCATATTGAGGATTACAAAGGGTACCTTGATTGGCCCTCTTAGTGTAGTTATTCCTAAAAAAATTGAAGCTGAGTAGTGACAAGTAAGCATGCTAAGTGCAAGAGACTGAGACAATAATTAATTTGTCTCAGCCTTTTTTTGAGTTATCATTTTTGAGCTCTCTACGGTAAAACTAGGGTAGCTTTTTTCGAAGATGCCAGACCTAGGAAAACAATATTATAGCTGAAGATAATAAATTATTTTCAAGAAAAAAATGGTTTGTTTTGTTTGCAAGTGGAGCTTTTTGTGTTATTTTTAAATTCGATATTACTTAACGATGGTTTAGCAATTATCTAATGTTTCTTCTCCTAATAGCTACCTCCTCGCTATTATTTTAAATTATGCTTTTGTTTAGGTGAGTCGAGATGACATCGTTAGTTAGAAACTTTAACTTATGGGTCAAATGTGAGTATAAGATATGCATTGCTGTGAGCGACTGATGGGCCTCTTTATTTTGCCCAATTAACGCTCAAAGGTTACGGAAATATTTATTTTACTATTTTTTGGTGAGGTGATTAAAATAAATTCATTTAAGTTTAACGTTTCAACCAATTTGAGGAAACAAATCATCCCGATGCCATCAATTATCAAACAAGCGAGTGGTATTTACTTTATGGGTCGCAAGGTCCGCTCATTGGTATATACGACTGATATTGCTATTATTCGAAATACGAATGCGGATGCAATTTTGGCAGTTTATCCCTTCACACCCGACCCTGCAATTATGCAGGCTATTAATATTGCAGCGGATAAACCAGTTTTTGCGGGTGTCGGTGGTGGATTGACCCGTGGGAAAAGATCTGCTGATATGAGTCTATTTGCGGAAAGTTTAGGAAGTATTGGTGTAGTGGTCAACGCACCGACATCTTCTGAGACAATCAAGATGATTGAAGATGTGGTCGATATTCCAATTGTAATGACAGTTGTTTCTAGTGAGGTTGATTTTGATGAAAAATTTGCAAGTGGAATTGATGTTTTAAATGTGAGTGGTGGACGCGATACGCCGCAAATAGTTGCCGAGATTCGCAAAAGATATCCTAAAGTTCCGATTATTGCAACTGGTGGCCGTTCTGATGAAACAATTACAGCAGTACTTGAGGCAGGAGCAAACGCGATTACCTATACACCACCAACAACTGGAAGCTTATTTGCTAGTAAGATGCAGGAATATCGCGAATTTGGATTTTAAAAAAGGGTGGCTGAAAAGCAAGTGATTGCTATCAATATTTAAATATTAAAATTTAATTTTTTGGTTGTCAAGACGGGGCGATTTGTTTTATTATAAAGGTATTCAATAAGTTTGAAGTAGCACTTACCATTAATAAAAATTAATAGAAGTGGGAAGGATATTATGAAAACGAAACAGGAAAACATTTTTTCTTCAAAAACTTTAAGTTATTTTCTGCAGCTTGCTGACACAATGAGTTATACCCAAGCGGCTCAAATATTGGGAATAACACAACCTGCCTTGACGCAACAAATTAAAAAATTAGAGCGCAATGTAGGTGCTCCTTTATTTTATTCAGTCGGTAAGAAATTGCATTTGTCGGATGCTGGCTATACGATGCTTGATGCTACTCACCAAATTTATGAGGCGCTTAATAGAGCAACTGATGAAATTCAGCAATCTACGAGTGCGACGCAAGGCGAAATAAGTATTGGCATCTTGGCTTCGATCGAGGATCGCGTTTTCAGTAATTTTGCGATTAATTACTATAAAGAAAATCCTGACGTAAAAATCATTTTTCATATGCTGACCCGAAAAGAAATCTGGGAAAGGCTTGAAAAAAATACAATTGATTTAGCTGTGATGTATCTTCCAGACGATAACATTAAGAATTGGAAACCGTATGCTGCAAAGAAAATAATTACAGAAGATCTGCTTTTCCTGCATCATGATGAAAGGCTTTCTAAAAAAAGACGAATTAAACTCAAAGACACGCTGGATAATGAATGGGTAACTTATCCACCATTATATTATTTGAACAGTATTATCCGCGAGTCCTACAAAAATGAATTGGTAGATAAACCCACTAGTGCTGCCCATTTCGCAACTCCTGCACAAATTTATCGTTTTGCACTTGCAACAGGAGTTTACACTACCTTGCCACAGTCGTTTGTTTTGGCACATAATAATGGAAAAAAGGAAAAACTGTGGACAGCTTTATTTGAACCTGAGATCTCCTTTGACCTGTCCTTTGTATTTAGAAAAGATAAGGATCAAATTCCGCGTATTCAACATTTTTTGCGCGCATTTGAAAACTACCTGACTGAAAAAGATTATATTTCCCGCTTGACAGAAATGAACAATGAAGGTTAAATCAAGATAGTAATAAAAAAGAATGGAGATTAGTTTAATGAAAGAATTAGTTTTTGGACACAAAAATCCAGATACAGATGCAATTGTTGCTGCAAAAGCATTTTCATATTTGGAAAACAAATTGGGAGCTGAGACTGAAGCTGTAGCTTTGGGAGCACCTAATGAGGAAACAAAGTTTGTTCTAGATCATTTTGATGAAGCAACGCCGCGTGTTATTACTTCGGCTAAGGATGAAGTTGAAGCTGTTATGTTGGTTGATCACAATGAAGCTCAGCAGAGTGTTGATGATATTGCTCAACTTCAAGTAACACATGTTGTAGATCATCATCGGATTGCTAACTTTGAGACAGCAGCTCCATTATTTTACCATGCAGAACCACTTGGCTGCTGCAGCACGATTATCTATAAGTTATTTAAGCAAAATGAAGTTGAAGTACCTGCTAAGTTAGCTGGTTTGATGCTATCTGCTATTATTTCAGATACACTATTGTTCAAGTCACCTACAACAACACCACAAGACGAAAAAGCAGTTAAGGAATTAGCTGAAATCGCTGGTGTTGATTATGAAACGTACGGTTTGGCTATGCTTAAAGCAGGAACTAACTTGGGCAGCAAGACGGAAGAAGAATTAATTACTTCCGATGCTAAATCATTTGAAATGGGCGGTAAGACAGTTCGAATCGATCAAGTTAATACAGTTGATTTGGATGAAGTGTTTGCACGTGAAGATGCCCTGCGTGCCGCAATTGAAAAACAAAACAAAGAAAACGGGTATGATCTTTTCTTATTAATGGTAACTAACATTCTCAACAGTGATACTCGTTTGCTTGTTATAGGCGAACCGCAAGAAGCTGTTGCTAAAGCCTTCAATGTTAAGATTGTTGATAATAAGTTAGATCTTCCAGGTGTGGTTTCACGCAAAAAGCAAGTTGTTCCCCCATTAGAAAAAGCATTCTAAACTGTATTTAGTAGTTGATCCTGGGAATAGCTAAGAACAAGAGGGGTTGGGACGAGTAGATTGTTTCCAGCTCTTTTTGTGTAAATTCTTTTTTAGTTATTATAATAAGTAAGTCATTACACTTACTTGGCATTTACTGCTTAAACAAGTATAATAAAACCGAGATTGTTTTGAAATACATAGAGATTTGAGGTTGATTTATGAGCCAAGAGAAAAGAGTCGAATTGATCAAACAATTACTAGAAGAACGTCAGGAATTAACGACTAAGGATATTATGTCTGAATTCGGTGTTTCACAAGATACCGCTCGAAGGGATATTGTACTTCTTGATAAGCGCGGTGAAGTGAAACGTACCCACGGGGGGATTCTTCCGCTTGATTTCGGCAACAAGGTCCCAAATTTTCAAAGTCGGCTGGCACATTTTACGCGGCAGAAAACTCAGATTGCGCTAACAGCTGTTGACTATTTTCAGGCACACCATGTTTATTTTGTCGATGCCTCGACAATTTTGCTAAAAACGTGTCAAAATTTGAACTTACCAATGACGGTTTTTACACATTCGTTAGACAATTGCATGGCATTAGCAGAGAAAAGTAAAATCACAGTCAAAACATTAAGTGGAACGCTTGATCACCAGAATCGTTTTTTCTATTCGAATTCTGCAATTGAGGAATTAAACAAAGTTGCTTTTGATACGGCATTTATTGCCGCATCGGGGATCGATGAAAATGGTATATACTTGTTGAACCAAGGGGATGCTGAAGTTGTTGGGACAGCTGTTAAACGTGCGCGCAAGGTCATATTAGTTGCGGAACATAAAAAGTTTATTAACACCTCTTATTACAGCATTTGTTCACCAGATAAGATATCAATGTTCATCACTGATAAGGTTTTAAGTGAGAAAGAGCGCAGTATTTTTCCAGAAAATACGGAGATCAGGATAGCCAATTCTGATACATTAAGCTGAAAATAATTTTGTTTCAAAATTAAAACTAAGTTATCCGTTTAAAAAGAATAGCATCTTCAAAGTAGCAAAAGCCAGTCAATTGGGCATTTGCTATTTTTTTATATAAAGAAAACAAAGATAAAAGGCCTTTTTACTTGATAACTTTTAACAAAAAGAATAACATCTTACTTATATGATTTGGATGACATTGGAATAGTAGCTGCTTTGTTTTTTTTATTGAAGAAGGCAGCGGATATTTAATGGGTGTCTCACTGGACTCCTGATGCTTTTTAGGCAGTTTTTGAACAAATCTTACTTCTGAATATGCCTTATTGCACATTTATCCAAGATAGGTACCTTATGTCAAGTAGTTTCTAAGCAACTAGTTAACTAACGTTTTGCAGGAGGTCGATTATTGTGGATATACTATTGGATGATAGGTTGTTTGAAAAAATTTCAAATGGTACGAAAACAGTTGAAATTTTTTTAAATGATGAGGAAATGAAGCATTTTAGTGTAGGCGACACACTTGCCGTTCATCGCAAAAGTAATAAGGAAGAGATGATTTTAGCGAGTGCTTGGAGCATCAAGAAATTTAAAAAACTTGCGGAAATTTATAAGGTGTACTCAGAAGCAGCGGTTGGGCTTAGTTTGGATGAATTAGCAAAAGTTTATCCCCAAAATGATATTAAAAAGCATGGTGTACTTGCTGTGAAGATGCGAGTTTTAAAACCAAATTATGATTAAATAGTACTTAGTTAAGAATATAAAGATATGCGGCTGTTTGATGAGAAAAAATTTATTTCTGAAAAAGCTCAAGCGGCTTCGCAGAAGAATCGACATACTGGATGAGGTCTGAACTAAAACGTGAGTTTTGGCTTGGATCTCAGCTTTTTTTAACAAGTTTTGATAACAAAATGGTGCAGTCATGTGGTAGTAGATTAAAAGGCTTAATTGTTAGGTTAACTTGGTTAACCATATTTAAATTTAGGTTGACTATCGAAAATGGATAAGCTATGATGAGATTAACAATTTAGCTTGAAGGAGTTTTTGAAATGTTAACAAAAGAAAAAATACATAAACTAACATTGTCTGGCCTTTTGCTGGCGGTTCTAATTATTTGTTCACAGATTACGATTCCCTTGCCAATCGTTCCTTTAACCTTGCAGACTTTCGCAGTAGGTTTGATCGCTTCCATGCTTTCTCCACTTTATGCAGTTGAAGTGATCATTGCATATCTGATCTTAGGTGCAGTTGGATTACCTGTTTTCGCGGGCTTTGCTGGCGGCGCAGCTGTTTTTGTCAGTCCTACGGCTGGGTACTTATATTCCTTTGTGGTATATGCACTTATAACGTCGCTGTATTTGAAGCTTCGGGGGCATAAACCAATGGATTTAGTTGTAGCTAATGTGTTTGGGGCGGCTTTGAGTCTTATTATCGGCTCGCTATGGATGGTACCTGTGCTAGATATGACTGTTAAAACAGCTCTCATGACAGGGTTGGTTCCGTTTGTTATTCCCGCTGTAGTTAAAATTGTGCTTGTTGTTCTAATCGCGGTTCGTTTGGAAAAAATTGTCCAATTTAAACCAGTTGCTTAAGTAGAAAAAATGTTATTTTAAATATGTTGATGTGAAGTTTTTCGTTAAAGCCAGAGGATAGTGATAAGACATTCGTTTTGTCACGTTTCTCTGGCTTTTAGTGTAGCTTAGATATAATTTTTTGAACACAGGAAAGATGATAGCTTTTAAAAGGAAAGTTATTATTTTCTTTTGGAGGCTGTTTAAAGTTAAAACAAGTTTTGTTGCATTCTTTTCCATTGATATCGTGATATAATTAGAGGAAATGGTTTTCTCAGATTCTTATCTTGTTTTTATGGGGAGATATAAAATGAAAAGAAACAAATTTAATAATAGGATTGAACAGATCGCAGTTTCAGATATTCGACAATTTGATACTGAGGTCAATAGTATTCCCGGCGTCATTAAGCTGACCTTGGGTGAACCAGATTTTAATACACCTGAACACATTAAGAAGGCGGCAATCAAGGCGATTGAGGAAAATCATTCGCACTACACACCTAATGCAGGGATTCCAGAGTTAAGGGAAGCTGCTGCGGCTTATTACAATGAAAAATTTGGCTTTACTTACAAACCTGAGCAGATTGTAACAACAATTGGAGCAACAGAAGGAATAGCTGCCAGCTTGCAGACAATCTTGAATTCAGAAGATGTGGTCATTGTTCCGACACCGATTTTTCCAATTTATATTCCAGATACTTTAGTTAATCGTGGTCGCGTTATTACAGTGGACACTAGTGAAGATAACTTTGTTTTGACACCTGAACGTTTGCGCAAGGTTTTTGAAGAATATCCACTGGCTCACGTCAAAGCAGTTGTCTTGAACTACCCAAGCAATCCGACTGGTGTGACTTATTCGCGTGCGCAGCTAAAAGGCTTGGCAGAAGTTATCAAGGAACAGGATATCTGGGCGATTAGCGACGAGATATATGCGGAACTATCATATAGTAAAAAACATGTTTCGCTTGCTGAATTTGCACCTGAAAACACAATAGTTATCAATGGCTTATCTAAATCACATGCAATGACAGGCTGGCGCATCGGTTATATTATGGGACCGCAGGATTTCATCGAGCAGGTTGTTAAGTCCCATCAGTATATGGTCACCGCGCCAACAGCTAATGCGCAATATGCGGCGCTAGAGGCAATGAAAAATGGTAAAAAAGACAGTGCGGTCATGCTTAAAGAGTACGCTAAACGGCGAGACTTTCTAATTAAAGAACTTAAGAAAGTCGGCTTTAAAATGGCAAGTCCAGATGGGGCTTTTTATATTTTTGCTAAGATTCCAGCAAATTGTATGCAGGACTCGTGGAAGTTTGTGCGTAGTTTGGCACGTGACGCCAAAGTTGCACTGATTCCCGGTATATCATTTGGTGCTGGAGGCGAAGGATATGTTCGCATCAGTTATGCAGCTAGCATGGAAAATTTGCAAGAAGCAGCTAAACGCATTCAAAGTTATGTTGCTGCGCAAGCATCATGATGTCCAATTTGCGCGCCCATAAATAAATGCAAAAAAAATTTTAGTTAGCAATAAGGCTCTAAGGCTACGAGTTGAAAGGGCCTGAGAATTTGGATTCAATTCTTGGGCTTTTTACCTGTTTTGCTGTCTTATTACAAATATTTTTGAAAAAGGAAGTTGAAACTATGGAGAACTCTAAAGAAAATCTTCCAGTCGGAGTTTTCGATTCAGGTGTTGGAGGAATTAGTGTTTTACGCAATTTACATCAGTTAATGCCAGCAGAGGATTTTATCTTTTATGGTGATTCTAAAAATGCACCTTATGGTATCAAAACGACTGAAGAAGTTAAAAAACTAAGCTTTGCGATCGTGGAACGCTTTTTGAAAAAAAATGTCAAAGCGATTGTAATCGCCTGTAATACGGCGACCAGTGCTGCAGTTGATGACATTAGAGTTCGCTACCCCGAACTACCGATTGTTGGCTTAGAACCAGCTGTTAAACCAGCAGTTGAACGCAAAAAAAACTCGCGTGTTTTGGTTATGGCTACTCCGTTGACATTACGCGAAGAAAAGTTTAACGAGTTGATGAAAAAATATGAAAAAAAAGCGACCTTGATTCCAGTACCAGCACCAGACCTAGTGGAATTTGTTGAACACGGGGAATTAAGTTCAAACGCAGTGCATGCGTATCTGGAAAAACTTCTCGCACAATATAAAGGTAAAACAGATGCAATTGTTTTGGGCTGTACCCATTTTCCATTTATTGAAGCTGCTGTTAGGGATGTCATGGGACCTGCTCCTTTTATTATTGATGGAGGTCCAGGCGCAGCACGTGAATTGCAGCGCGTACTGATAAGTAAATCTTTGCTTCGAGCTGAAAACCATCAGGGACAGGTTACATTCTTCAATAGTGAACCTGGAAAAGCTAAGATTGAATTGAGTGAAGCCCTCTTTAATGCTTCGAAAGTGTGATAAGTGTTTAGAGTACCTGCACAGGTATAACCAATTATTTAGTATATAAATGGAACATGACAACACCGCATCCGATTATCTTTAGGTTAGAGGCTCTCAGACTTCAATGTCTTGGGGGTCTTTTTTTTGTCAAAAACTTAGTATCAATTAGTGCGTTGTAGAATGCATTTTGGTAATGTCTTATCTGTTAATGTTCAAATATTTTTTGATTTTGCACTTTTGTGCACATTCATGGTAATCCGTAAAACAGCTAAAGAGAGCTCAACCACTGAAATAACAATGTTTGTTTTAAAGTTAGGGGATAGTTAGCCTTTTTTGAGCGCCGTTTATAGTTGCTAAGGAGAGCAACAAAAATTATACTTTAATCAAATGGTATCGCTTTCTCAAGGCCGAAAAAAGGCGGAAAGGAGACTGACTCAAGTGTTTGCTTAAAGCTAGTTGATAATTTAAAAAAATATTGGTTTGATATTCAAGCAAATCAAAGGTGTGATTAGTGGTATACAACGTCTTTTTTTCACTACGATTTTTGTTCTCTTAAAACTGTCAGAAGTTTGAGTCCAGTTTCTTTATCAGTAATCAAAACATCAAGAACGTTTAATTTCAGTAGGGCGGCAATTGAAGGAACTTTGGTCAATGAACGTGCTACTCCAACCACAGTTTTTGTCTTTTGAAGGGTCTGCAGTGGAATCCCAATTGTTCGCTCAAGTGTCTCTCCTCGAAGAATTTTACCATCTTTGTCGAAAAAAGTGCAACAACAATCACCGATGGCCTTGCGTTCTTTCAAAAATGTGATGTCTTTTGCGGTCAATAAATTCCGCCAGCGGCTTGAATATCCTGTTAACGGACCACCGATTCCAACAAAAGCAATATCTAAATTATTCCAAGAACGTCTAATTGGTTCAAAACGAGGTGAAGAAACAAATTGAGCACAGTCGTAACGTGACGTTTGAATGACTGGTTTGTCAATATACAGACTTTCGCCGCCGAGCTGACGGGCAAAATCGTAGATAATTCCATTAACGTGATAACCACTGTTAGTGACACTTGGGCCACCCACTAGCGGAACAAAGAGGGCATTGGTTTTTTTAAAATTATGCAGTTGTCCGACCATTCCTGCCAAAGTGTTGCCCCATGCAAAACCGACAGTTGCTTCTGGAAAAATAATCTGGCGTAAGTATTGTGCTGCTTTAGCAGCAAGCAGATTGTGATCTTGTGTGCCGCTTTCGGCAATTAATACATTTTTTAAATGGCCCAATCTTTTAAGCTCTACTTCCAATTCAAAAGTGCTAGTATCAAAACCATTGATTTGAACGGAAACAATATTCTCACGTTGAGCTTGTTGTAAAAAACGACTGACAGTTGTTCGATAAATGCCTAATTCTTGGGAGATCTGTTTTTGGCTGTATTTTTTTATGTAGTAAAGATAGGCAATCCGCGCTAATAATTCTCGCTTAGCCGCATTCATAATATTCATCTCTTATTCTTTTAAACTAGGATGCTTAAGGACTCTAATGCGCGCAGAGCACATCTAAAAGCTTTAAGCAGCAGGATTGCTTCAGCATTTGAATTATACCTTATTTGTATATAAAACAAAAATATTTGGCTGAGCAAAAACTATAGGTCAGAAAAAGTGCTCGTTTATTAAAGCCAAAAAATATAATTTTCTGATCAAAAGGAGGAACACTATGCCAACAAAGCAAAAAATTAATGAGACAAGAACCGGTTTAATATTTAATGTGCAAAAGTTCAGCCTAAATGATGGACCAGGGATCAGAACAGTTATTTTTTTTAAAGGATGTCCTCTACGCTGTGCCTGGTGTTCAAATCCAGAATCTCAGAAGAAAAGACCTGAAAAGATGTTTGATGAAGCAAAAAATTGCAACACAATCGTTGGAGAATATAAAACAGTTGCTGAACTGATGGAAATCATCATGCAGGATAAAGATTTCTATGATGAGTCGAATGGTGGTGTAACATTTTCAGGTGGAGAGGTTTTGTTTCAAGCCCCCTTTGCGATTGAACTCGCTAAGGCAGTCAAGGCACGCGGGATTCATCTAGCATGTGAAACTACTGGTTTTGCCAAGGCGGATGTTTTCAATGCGTTTTATACTTATATGGATCTGATTTATTTTGACTGTAAGCAATGGGACTCACTGCGGCATAAAAAAGGCACTGGCGGAAGCAATAAATTGATCTTGAAAAACATGAAAACTTTGATTGCTTCCGGCAAAAACTATTGTATTAGGATACCAGTCATTCCGCGGTTTAATTATACCAATGAAGATGCAATTCAATTTGGCAAGCTTTTCAAGAAACTTGGTGTCAAAGAAGTTGAGTTACTGCCTTTTCATCAGTTCGGCTTAAAAAAGTATGCGGAACTGGGAAGAATATATACATTAAAAGACAAGGCGCAACTTCATACAGACGATTTATTGGAATATCAAAAAACGTTACAAGAAGCAGGGGTGAAAGCCAAAATAAATGGATGGTAGATACTGCTGGGACAGTCAAGCTGTCAAAAAATTTGTTTAGAGCGGTTGCGGGTGAAGTACTGATAGTGGAATTAATCTATGAAGTTTTTGTATTTGCGCCTAATAAAATTCAAGGAGGTTATCTAAAATGAGTCCAACAATTACTGCAGATCAGGAAGTATTCGGACAAAAAGTCGGAGATTTTGGCGAACTAACTCTTAAAATGCATAACTATCGTGAGTCTATTCTTGCTGCTAAACCATATATTGATCCAGAAAAAGCGATATTAACAACAGAAGCATACAAACAATATCAAGATCATCAAGTTGATATTATTAGGGCACGTGTTTTAGAACATATTTTAAAAAACATGACGATTTATATTGAGAAGGATACACTCTTGGCAGGAAATCAGGCATCACATAATCGTTGGGCTCCGGTTTTTCCAGAATACTCGATGAACTGGGTCATCGAAGAGTTGGATATCTTCGAAAAGCGTTCCGGGGATGTGTTTTATATTACGGAGCAGGCTAAAGAGCAATTACGAGAAATCGCACCTTTCTGGAAACACAATACATTAGAGGATCGAGGATATGCTTCTTTTCCACCACAAAGCCGAGTTTTTTATGATTTGGGATTGATCGGGGCTGACGGAAATATTACTTCTGGTGATGGACACATTGCTGTAAATTACGAAACTGTTATCAATCAAGGCTTGATTTCATATGAAAAAAAAGTTAAAACACTGCTGGCAAGGCTAGATCTTACTGATATTAGTCAGCAGAAAAAGCTTTATTTTTACCAAGCGAGTTTGATTGTCATCAAAGCAGTTAAAGGATTCGCGAAAAGATATGCAGAATTGGCTGAAAAGCAAGCGGCTAAAGTGACTGAAAAGAAACGGAGAGTTGAATTAGTGGAGATGGCGCGAATTTTGCGCAAAGTACCTTATCATCCGGCGGATACTTATCAAGAGGCGGTCCAATCAATATGGTTAACTCATCTAGTCCTTCAAATAGAATCCAATGGACATTCAGTTTCTTACGGACGTTTAGACCAGTACCTTAATCCATTTTACGAAAGAGATTTGGCAGCTGGCAGAATTAACAAGAAAGAGGCAGTTGAGTTGCTGACAAACCTATGCCTTAAGACTTTAACTATCAACAAAGTTCGATCATGGGCACATACTGAATTTTCCGCAGGCAGTCCTTTGTACCAAAATATTACGATTGGGGGACAAACTAAAAATGGAGATGATGCGGTTAATCCAACCTCATACCTTATCTTGAATGCGATTGTTCAAGCCCATCTGCCACAACCTAATTTAACAGTGCGATATCATCGCGGGCTTAGCGATCATTTCATGCGCCAGTGCATTGAGGTAATCAAAAAAGGTTTGGGAATGCCAGCCTTTAATAATGATGAGGTTATAATTCCATCATTTATTGCACGTGGGATAAAAAAAGAAGACGCTTATAACTATAGTGCTATTGGATGTGTTGAGACAGCTGTACCCGGAAAATGGGGATATCGGTGTACCGGAATGAGTTTTGTTAATTTTCCACGGACATTGCTGATTGTTATGAATGGTGGTAAGGATCCTGAATCTGGGAAACAGTTGTTGCCAAATTATGGTCACTTTACAGAAATGAAGTCTTATGAAGATCTAATGAAGGCGTGGGATAAGTCTTTAAGAGAGATCACACGTCAAAGCGTCATCATTGAAAATAGCTGCGATTTGGCCCTAGAACAAAACTATCCAGATATTTTGTGTTCTGTGCTGACTGAAGATTGTATTGGACGTGGAAAAACGCTCAAGGAAGGTGGAGCAATCTATGATTTCATCAGTGGCTTGCAAGTGGGAATTGCTAATTTAGCTGATTCATTGGCAGCCATTAAGAAACTGGTGTTTGAAGAGCAATGTATCACCTCCAATCAATTATGGCAAGCGTTACAAGAAAATTATCAAGGGCAAGGACAAGAAAAAATACGGCAAATGCTGATCAATGATGCACCAAAATATGGCAATGATATTGATGAGGTAGACCAACTGATCGTTGACGCATATCAACCTTATATCAATGAAATTTCGAAGTATAAAAATACTCGGTATGGCAGGGGTCCGATCGGTGGGGGGCGCTATGCTGGAACCTCTTCGATTTCAGCCAACGTGGGCCAAGGTCACAGCACACTGGCGACACCAGATGGACGATTTGCACGAACACCATTAGCTGAAGGATGTTCACCAGAGCATGCGCTGGATACAGAAGGCCCAACAGCGGTTTTTAAGTCGGTCTCTAAGCTAGATACGAAGGCTATTATCGGAGGAGTTCTATTGAATCAAAAGATGTCACCACAAATTTTGCGCAGTGTTGTTAACTGTGAAAAACTGGTAATGCTGTTGCGTACATTCTTCAATCGCCTTCATGGTTATCATGTTCAATATAACGTTGTTGATCGAGAAACGCTAATTGATGCACAAAAAAATCCAGATAAACACCGAGATCTAATTGTGCGTGTGGCCGGTTATTCTGCATTTTTTGTCGGCTTATCTAAAGAAACGCAGGATGATATTATTGAACGAACGGAACAAACTATTTAGTAATATCGAATCGATCATAACAAAACAAAATTCGTAAATGCTATGTTAAAAGAGAGGGAAGTATGATGGAAATATTAGTGGATACCGTCAATTTGGATCAAATAAGAAGATACAATGAAACACTGCCATTAAACGGGGTGACCTCGAATCCAACAATTGTAAAAAAAGAAGGAAAGATTGATTTCTTTGAACATTTGCGTGAAATTCGCAAAGTCATCGGTAAGAATAAAGCGTTACATGTTCAAGTAGTTGGGTCAACGGTAGATGAAATCGTTGCTGATGCACATCGGATCACAACGGAAATCGATCAAGATGTGTATATAAAAATTCCAACAGATGAAAAAGGACTGGCTGCAATCAAAGTTTTAAAAAGTGAAGGGCTGCATATTACAGCGACTGCAATCTATACGGTTTTTCAAGGGGAATTGGCATTGGCGGCGAACGCTGACTATCTTGCTCCTTATTATAACCGAATGCAAAATATGAACATTGCAGCTGATCAAGTAATTGCCGAGCTTGCGCAAGCAATCAAAGCAAGCAAGAGTCAGACAAAAATATTGGCGGCAAGCTTTCATAATGTTGAGCAGGTCACGGCCGCAATTAAGAATGGTGCTCACGCCGTTACAATTGGAACAGACGTAATTCAGTCCGGCCTGAATGTTCCCTTGATTTCAGCAGCTGTTGCAGATTTTAAAAAGGACTGGGAGTCGCTATATGGTAGTACGACGATTGCAGACTTAAGATGAATAGTTGAAAACTTGCTTTAATGATACCGTAAGAATGAAAAGGATCGTTTCTAGCTCGGGGGAGAGCAACCGGCAATCATATAAAAATGATCTTTGGTAATTTACGAATATAATTCAAAATTTAGCTCCTCAAATTTGGATATGAAAATTAGCAATGGTGTTTTTGCAAAAAAAGTTGGTTAGTATGTTTTGCCATCAAAGGCAATGCGGCAAAAACAATGAGTGATGCATGCAACTTTTTTATACCAAAGAGAATCCAATCGATCAATAGACACCTTTTTAGGCTTCTAGTTTCATTAGCTGGGAGCCTATTTGTTTGTGTCGAAACGACTAGGCGTTATCATACTATATTTTAAGAGTGTTTTAACTAATCAGCTAAAATAGAGAATAATTTTTAAAGGAGTCATTCATAGACGATTGCAGTATAAGAAAAGACACTGGAATTGTATTGAAACGAGTAGTAATCTAGGTAGTTGAAGAAGATGACCAGTACGTTTTGAATGATGAAAATATTAAAAACTAGGAGTGATAACAATGTTTAAAGAAGAAAAAAAAGAAAATCAGGAAATACTAGCTAAAATGTATAATTTTGTACTTGATCCTCAAATTTCAGAACGGGAAAGAAAAATAGGGCTCATGGCAAAGACGGATTTAGAACGGAACAGATATACTGTTGCAGTCGTTAATAAAGTAATTATTAGTTTGCAGCTAGAAGCGATGAAGAATGGTCTAACTCCTGCAGCATCAGATTTTTATCATGTCTTGGAACCTATTCTGAATAAAATTGCGCCAATTGGAACAAACCGAGGTTCTATACTATTTCACAGCAGTTATCTGGACTAAGCATGTTATATATATAATCAGGTAAAAAAATGGCAAGCTAGTGTAGTGCAATGCTCCAGTAAAAGTTTTACTGTTGAATGCACCATTGAAAAGAACGATGAAAGATTCGCACATAATAGCAGTACGAACCTAATCAAGCTTTTTACCAGAGTTATCATAGAGGTAAACTTCTGCATACTATGACGGATTTGAACCTAAGCTAAGAGAAAAGCTTTTGTTCAAATCAATCGAGATTTGCGGAAGTTTTTTTGTGTTTTTTTTGAAATGAAAATTAGCCCAGCCTTTCTCTCTAAATAAAAAATTAATAACTCTTAAAGAAAAAATATTGATTTATATAGAGTAGTTAAAAAAAGCAAGCTTAATCTTATGTAAGTAGCTTTATATGTTTATCACATTCAAGCTGCCGGTTTTCCATTAGGTATTTAGTCAGAACGAGAGAGGGATGTGAGTACTATATGAAAGAAAAGATAAAACGATTCGACGGGTGGCTGATCGTTATTTTGGTTCTTGCCGCTTTCCTATACGGATGGAGTATTTGGAAAGCTGGGTCATCAAATGATTTTTATACATCTGCTATTATCAGTATGAGCAAGAGCTGGAAAAATTTCTGGTATGCCAGTTTTGATCCAGCGGGTTTTATTACCGTCGATAAGCCCCCAGTCGCATTATGGTTTATGGTCGCAAGTGTCAAAATTTTTGGGTTGCATAGCTGGAGTATTGTTTTATCTTCAGTTTTATTCGGAATCGGCTCAGTTGCTTTGATTTACAAGATGGTGCGTCCTTATTTTGGGAGGCTTGCCGCTAATTTAGGTGCTTTTTTCATGACAATTACACCGATCGTTGTCGCTGATTCACGTACAAATAATATGGATGCGACATTGGTTTTCTTCTTACTGCTAGCTGGATATCTTCTGCAGTTGGCTGTGAAAAAGCATAAAACATGGCTTGTGGCAATTGCGTTTGCACTAATTGGGATTGCTTTTAATATTAAAATGCTGCAAGCTTTCATGGTTTTACCCGCAATGTATTTTTTCTATTGGATCGCTTCAACAGCCGGTTGGAAGAAAAAAATTGCACATTTATTTGTTGCAACAGCAGCCGTAACGGCCTTTACGCTCTTATGGCCGCTGGCTGTCGACTCAACTAATTCCACCAAACGTCCTTACATTGGAAGTTCATCAAATAATTCTGTCTTAAATTTGGCTTTCGGCTATAATGGCAGTCAGCGTTTGTTGGGACAATCAACTGGAACTGGCGGAAGATTCAGTGGAATGGGTAATTCGCAGAAAAAGCAGCAAACGCAAGGCAAAATGAAAGGCCAGCCAACTGGTAGCCAAAAGATGCAATCCCCTGGAGGTAAGGGCATCACTGCTAGCGCTAACAAAGGCGGTCAGCAAATGGGTGGCAAGCAGGGGACTGGGGCTCAAGGCGGTGGTGGCGGAGCGTTTAATATTGGTACTGCTGGACCATTTAGACTCTTGCAAAAAGCACTGGGACAGCAAGTCAGTTGGCTGTTTCCTCTAGCGCTTGTCGGATTGATTGCAGCGTATCTATATGAAGTTAAAAGACAGAAAAAGTGGTGGAAAACAACTCAGAAACAGCAACAGTTGCTTTACTGGGCAGGATGGCTTGTTCCAGTTGCTGGTTTTTTCAGTATTGCTAGTTTTTTCCATCCATATTATATGATCATGCTTGCGCCACCGCTGGCCGTCTTAGCGGCTATCGGGGTAACGACATTCATTGAATCATTGAAGGAGAAACGTGATCGCTGGCAATTATATCTGCTGGCAACCGGTTTTTGGATTACGGCTGCTTTGCAGGCTTGGTATGTTTATAGTTATTATCCATGGCTTAGCTGGATAATTATTATCGGAACAGCAGTGGCTTCATTTTCGGCGATGTTCTATCAAGATGAGCATAAGAGTTTGATCTATGGAGCCTTAGCAGTGGCATTTCTAGCACTGGCACCTGGATTCTGGTCTTTGACACCTACATTAGCAGGTGCATCTGATGCGATTCCGTCGGCGGGACCAGATTTGCTAAGCAGTTCTGGCCAGTCCAGCGGAGGACTTGGGAGTGAGAGTGCCAGTACAAAAATGATCAAGTATCTTGAGAAAAACACCAAGAATACTAAATATATGTTCGCAACCATGGACTCTAATACAGCAGCACCGTATATTATTAAAACAAAAAGAGCTGTGATGACAATTGGTGGGTACAATGGTACAGATAATGCGATCTCACTTAAACAGTTCAAAAAGATGGTCAAAGAAGGTAAAGTTAAGTATTTTTATCTTTCTGGTAAAACCACAAGCAGTTCGATTATCAAATGGGTTAAAAAATATGGGACCAAAGTGAAGGCGAAAGAATATACCGATACAGCTTCGTCTGCAACTGGACGGAAGGGTCAAACGCCTAGAGGTTCATTCAAAAAAATGGCAGGGAGAGGTCAAAGGCCTAGTGGAATGAAGAAGCCTAACAGCAGTAGTCAAAAGGGCATGTCTAACAATCAATCTCAACCGTCAGGTGGATCAATGGGTGGGCAAAGCAGTACGTTGTATAAATTAAACTAAGATTTTGTAGTTGTAGTCGGAATAAAATTAGATTCAAAGAAAATTGCAGTCGAGAGATCAACTTGAGATTACGAATATAGCGTGTTCTTTTACTATGAGTAATTCAAAGTAAGATGAAGAATCTTGACTTATGGAACAGGTTTATAGTGAAATAAAAAAGGAACTAGATCAAAATCAACTTTGGTCTAGTTCTTTTTTTAACCTTATTTTTATATGAATTAATGCACATCAGCAATCAATTTTCTGACTGCAGGATTAAATCAGGATCTTAGGTTGCTCATCCACAAAATGGCTGACCATATCGTGCTCGCCTTCGAAAAACCTGACAACATTTTGGCATGAAATACGTTGCAGATCTGTTACAGAATCGACGGAGTAAAAGGCTGCGTGCGGAGTCAGAATAACATTTGGGCGATTTAATAAAGGATGGCCTTCCAAATCAGGCTTTTCAGATGAAAGGACATCGAGACCAGCTCCTTTGATCAAACCTTTGTCCAGTGCATCCAACAGCGCTTCTTCATTGACGCTTTCACCGCGGGCAACGTTAATGAAGGTGGGACGTCGCGCCGACATCTTTTCAAATGCACTTTTATCAAAAAAGGAGCGATTGTCTTTAGTTAGACGCATATGATTAGTAATGATATCGGACCTTTGGTAAAGTTGATTTACAGAAATCAAAGGGATTCTGAGTTTTGCAGCAACTTCTTGTGGAAGAAAAGGATCATAGGCGAGTACTTGCATACCGAATGCTTTGGCAATATGTGCAACCTTTTGACCTATTTTACCTAGTCCTAAAATGCCTAATGTTTGTTTAGCGAGTCGCTTTTGCGGTGGTAACGAATTATACTTCCAGACGTGTTTGGTGTGCAGGAGTTCATCGTAAGCTTTTAGCTGTTTAGTTAGGCTCAAAATTAAAGAGAATGTGAATTCGGCAACATCATCACTGCAATAGTCGGAAATTGCACAGACACGGACCCCGTATGCGGATGCTGCTTTTAAATCTACATTATTGAAGCCCATCGCATTAACCGAAATTAACTTCAAATATGGAGCTTCAGCAAGAAGCATTGTGTCTATGGGGATAAACGCGGTGATCAAAGCATCAGCATCAGCCAATTCATGATTGAATTCGGTCAGATCATTAGGATCATAGACTAGTACTTTAACGATCCATTGTGGATGTTGTTGTTTTAAGAGCTTAATTTCATAGCTATGGTCAGCCATCATTGACGTTGCATAATCTGAAATAATAATTTTCATTTGAAAGACTCCTTTAATTAAAAGATTAAATCAACCTAATACTGCTCATGAACATTGTGATGACCGAGGTTGATGATTCTGAGCAATTTTTATATGTTAAGTAATATAACATGGAGCCGCTTTTACCACTAATATAATGGCTAGTTATTACTTGGAATAATAAAGCTCAAGAAATAGCCTTGAATATTCGAAGCATAATCAAGAATATATATTAACATGTAACCTGTAACAATCGAATTTTATGCATAATACCTGTTATCAAATGAGCAGCTGACTTTTGAAAGCAAAGAGTTTACGTTATTAGACATTGTTATATTTATTGACATGACATTGAAGGTAAATTATAATCACATTAAGTTTTAATTATATTTTTTATAACCTTGGAAGTGGTGGAGATGTACCAGAAACTGAAACAGATGTCAGAAGCACAAAGAATCGAAGCAATTACACGCAGACTTGTTAGTGTAAAAAGTGTTAATGGTACTGCTGGGGAGATTGCGATTGCTGAGGAAGTCGAAGATGTTTTACGCAGCTTTCCCTTTTTTAAGGAACATCCGCGTTTTGTATGGACTCAGGAACTTCCGAATGACACATTAGGGAGAAAAAATGTATTTGCCTTAATAAAAAAGGAAGGCGCAACAAAAACGATTATTTATCATTCACATATGGACACTGTCGGGATAAATGATTTTGGAGTCTTAAAAGAGGAGGCGCTGAATTCAGACCAGCTGGCTGAATACTTTAAGCATTATAGCGAAGATCCAGATATTCAAAAGGATGCTCTTTCAGGTAACTGGCTTTTTGGGCGGGGAGCATTGGATATGAAAAGTGGAGATGCTGTCAATCTGACTAATTTGCTTTATTATAGCGAGCATCCAGAAGAGCTAACCGGAAACTTGCTATTTATGGGCAATTGTGTTGAGGAAAATGATCACAGTGGAGCAATTGCTTCATTAGATGAATTGGAAAGATTAAAGAAGAAATACGACCTCACTTACGAAGTTGCAGTGAATACGGATTTTATAAGTCCTAAGTATGAAGGAGATCAACAGAAATACATTTATTACGGAGCAGCAGGTAAAGCACTGACGTGTTTTTATATTAAGGGAATCGAAACGCATGTTGGCAATACTTATGCAGGGGTCGACTCTACTTTGGTTGCTAGCCGGATCAATTTATTGATTAATAACAACCCAGAGTTTATTGAACACATTCCTGATGAGGAAGTTCTACCATCGTCATGTTTGATGCTGCGTGATCAAAAAGATTTCTATAATGTTCAAACAGCCAAAGTCACGCAGATGTATTTTAATACGTTCACGTATAAGCGTCCTGTGTATGAGATTCTGCAGCATTTAAAAGAAGCTGTCCAGCATGATTGCCGTGACTTAGTTGCTGACTTGGCTGCAAAGCAAGCTGCATATTTGAATAGTCTCTCGTTTCCAGCTGTCAAAGACGAACGAAAGATTAAGGTATTTACGTTTGTCGAGTATTTGGACTATCTCCATCAAGAAGGGATTCAAGTAGATGAACTAATTCATGCTTTTTGGGAGGAAAATCATGAACTTGATAAGCGTGAAATAGGTTTTGCATTGATTGATTATTTAGATAAGCAGATCAACGATAGTGCAGCGAAAGTTATTTTGTTTCTAGCACCGCCATTCTGTCCGCATAACAGTATCGCATCAGATTCACATATTTATCAAAAGCTCAAGGCAACTCTAGCCGACTATGAACAGGAGGAAGATTTTAAAATGAAACAGTTCTTTCCGTATCTGTCTGATAGTAGTTACTTGGCAATCGATGAAAATGATGCAGAGATTAACCAGCTGACTGAGAATTTTCCGTTTGCTGGAAGAATTTACCCGCTGCCCTATGATAAGATGCGTGCGCTGAATATTCCAGCTGTTGATATCGGCGTTTTTGGTAAGGGAGCGCACACTTGGAAAGAGCGCGTCTATAAGCCATATTCATTTGGTGTTTTACCTAAATTGATTCGCAATTTTACGGCAAAAGCGTGGAAGAGTGAGGAGTGAAGCGATGTTTGTACTTAATGGAACTTCTGAACTAAAGCGAGTTTTGGTTTGTCCGCCGACTTATCTGGAAGAAGCAGCACCGATCAATGAGATTTCTAAAAAATATGCTGATCAGCCGCTGAATCGAAAAAAATTGACTGCTGAGTTTGAACAGCTTGTCGAGGCCTACCAGCAAGCTGGGATCGAAGTCGAGCAGCAAACGGCAACGCCAGAGATGACAAATGCAGTTTTTGCACGTGATTTCGGTGGTTGTGTCAAAGAAGGTTATATTCTAGGACGGTTTAAAAAAGAATTACGCTTTCCCGAAAGGAGAGCTTACGAAAATAAGATGAAGAAATTGGGTGTTCCCAAAATATTAGAGATCAAAGAGGGCTACTTTGAGGGAGGAGATTTTGCTTTTCTGACTGAAAAAGTGATTGCAGTTGGTATTATTGACCGGACAGATCAAAAAGGGTTTGAGGAACTGAAGGCGGGTTTAGCTCACTTTGGATACGAAGTTTACCCGGTTCCTGCAGATCCGCGCTATCTTCATCTTGACATGTGTTTTAATCTTGTCGATGACCATCTGGCTGTTGCCTATAAGGAGGGGCTGCCTGCAGCATTTTTGAAATTACTGGAAAAACTTGAAATTGAAATTATTCCGGTGCCAGAAGAAGCTATTTTCAAGCACGGATGCAATTTAGAAAGCTTAGGAGCTAAGCGTGTTTTGTCTTTGAAGCAGAATACGGAAGTCAACAAGGCATTGCGTGCACATGGAATGAAAGTGATCGAACTGGATATAACTGAAACTTTGAAAGCGGGCGGAGGCCCGCATTGTATGACCTTTCCGTTACAACGCGGATAATACAAAACAGGGGGAGAAATCATGAAATTAACATTCAAGAAAACTTTGGGGATGCTTGGAACAGTAATGGCTTTAGGACTTGTTCTTGCAGGCTGCGGCAACAAAAGTACAGATAACAGTGTCAAAAAAATTCAAGATAAGAAAACTTTAGTTGTCGGGACGTCAGCTGATTATGCACCGTTTGAATTCCCGATCATGCAAAACGGTAAGAAGAAAATTGTTGGATACGATATGATGATTGCGCAGAAAATTGCGGACGATTTAGGAGTTAAACTCAAAATTGAAAATACAGAATTTCCATCATTGATCTCTGAGTTGAAAAACAACAAAATTGATTTGATTATGGCAGGAATGGTTTCAACCAACGAACGTAAAAAAGTTGTTGCCTTTTCGAATTCATATTACACCGTTGAGAATGTACTGCTGGTTCAAAAGAAAGATGCAAATAACTTTAATAATGTATCTGATGTTAAAGGCAAACAAATTGGAGCGCAACAGACAACGACACAAGAATCGATTGCTAAGTCTCAGTTGAAGGGAAGCAATGTTGTTACCGAAGGTGTTTTGACAAGTTTAACAACAGAATTGTCACAGGGTAAGTTGAGTGGTGTGGTCGTTGAAAATGAAATTGCCAATAATTATATTAGACAATATCCCGATAAATACGCGATTGCTAAGGTCAAGTTGACGACGCCAAAAGATCAACGTTCGGTCAATATTGCAGCTCGTAAATCAGACAAAGCTTTGTTAAAGCGTGTAAATAAGCAGATTAATAAACTTAAAAAGAGCGGCGAGTTAGACAAGATGTTTAAGAAAGCTGAGGATCTGCAAGCTAAGAATGCAGATTAATTGAGCCAAGTAAAGGGTGAAGAAAATGTTTGATTTTTTAAAGCAGTACTATCCAGTTTTTGTCGAAGGAACTGCGCAAACAATTATTATTTCCATAATCGGTATCATTATCGGCATCCTGCTCGGATTGATCTTTGTTATGATGCGGCTTTCTAAAATAAAGTTCCTCTCATACATTGCACGTGTTTATATTGCAATTGTCAGAGGGACTCCAGCCATGATTCAGGTAATGTTGATTTACTATACATTGTCGAAGGTTTTGGAAGTACCACAGATCCAGTTCTTGGGATCAGGGCTTGATCGTGTGATCCCAGGATCGATCGCTTTGGGGATCAATTCTGGTGCGTATACCGCTGAGATCTTTCGTTCAGGGATTATCTCGATTTCAAATGGGCAGACTGAAGCTGGACTGTCTCTGGGTTTAAGTGATAGGACAACAATGTTTTCAATCGTTTTACCGCAGGCTGTTCGGAATATTCTGCCTGCACTTGGAAATGAGTTTATTTCTTTAGTTAAGGAATCATCGGTCCTGTTTTATATTGGAGTTCAAGAAGTTACCGCGCAAGCATTAGGGGTTGGCGGAACACTGTATGACTTTGTACCACCGTTGATTGTTGCTGCTTTGATTTATTTCGTCCTAACCTTTATTTTGTCGCAGCTGATGCAGCTCTTGGAAAAGAGAATGGGGCGCAAATATCTGCGAAGTAATTAGAGGAGGGATGACAGAATGAGCGCTGAAAAAAGCATTATTGAAGTCAACAATCTTAAGAAAGCTTTTGGTGACAATGTCGTTTTGAAAGACATTTCATTTGATGTTAAGAAATCCGAAAAAGTTGTTTTGATCGGACCTTCTGGCAGTGGCAAGAGTACTCTGCTGCGATGTTTGAATCGTCTAGAAGATGATTATGAAGGAGAAGTTTTGTTTGAAGGCGAGAATGTTAATGGTGCCAGCAAAGAAAAACTACGCTTATTACGTCAGAAAATGGGGATGGTGTTTCAACAATTTAATCTTTTTCCGCATAAGACGGTTCTAGAAAACATCACTTTCTCACCAATAAAATTAAAAATTGCTACGCCGCAAGAAGCCAATAAACATGCGCATGAGCTGCTTGAACAGGTTGGTTTATCAGAAAAAGCTGACGCGTACCCGCAGTCATTGTCAGGTGGGCAGCAGCAACGTGTTGCGATTGCCCGTGCTCTGGCCATGGAACCTGAAGTTATGCTATTTGATGAACCGACTTCAGCGCTTGATCCTGAAATGGTTGGCGATGTTTTGGGTGTAATGGAAGGATTGGCTAAGAACGGAATGACTATGATCATTGTCACACATGAAATGTCATTTGCACAGAATATTGCAGATCAAGTTCTTTTTATGGATGAGGGCATGATTGCTGATAGTGGAACAGCTGATCATATTTTTAAAGAAACAAATAATACGCGGACACGTTCATTTTTATCCAAGGTCATGTAGTTGTCCGCAAGGAGTGAAGTAAATTTGAAATCATTATATGAACGATCACTGGAAGTTTTGCCGCCAGTCGCTAAACGTGCAACAGAATTGGGTATTGTAAAGGGTCAAGGAGCCTATTTGACTGATGAAAAGGGCGAAAAGTATCTTGATTTTGCAGCTGGAGTCGGAGTCGTCAATTGCGGACATAATCATCCAGTTGTAGTTGAGGCAATTGAAAAGCAACTGCATGATTTGGTTCATGGAGGACACAATGTTGTTTACTATCCTTCTTATATTGAACTGGCAGAAAAATTAGTTGCTCGTGTTGGAGAAGATTACAAGGTTTATTTTTCCAATAGCGGTGCCGAAGCCAATGAAGGTGCTGTAAAACTTGCATTGAGCGTGACCAAGCGAAGCGGGATCATCGCTTTCAACCGTTCATTCCATGGGCGGACACTTCTGACTGCAGCGATGACAGCTTCGAACGCACAATATCGTAAAAATTATGAAGGTGTCCTGCCACCGGTTTATCATGTTGATTTTCCTGACATCTATAATACTAAGTTGAGTGAGGACGAAGAAATTGCCCGCTGTTTAGGGCAGTTGCAGCAGGTCTTTCATAATGTGCTGGCTCCTTCGCAAACAGCATGCATCGTTGTTGAACCCGTACAGGGCGAAGGTGGCTACCTTCCAGCTCCAAGAAAATTTCTGATTAAATTGCGAGAAATTTGTGATCGTTTTGGTATCCTGTTGATCTTCGATGAAGTTCAAAGTGGTTATGGTCGGACAGGTAATTTGTTTGCCAAAGATCATTATGGAATACAGCCTGATGTCCTAACATCAGCCAAAGGGATTGCGAATGGGATACCGTTGAGTGCAGTAATTGGCAAAAAGAAATATATGGATCAATGGGAACCAGGGGCACATGGTGGAACATTTGGAGGAAATCCCTTGGCTTGTGCAGCCGGGTCAGCTGTTTTGGACATCATGAACGCTGAGTTCTTGGAACATGTCAGAACAGTCGGTGCTTATTTTGTTACCAAGCTTCAAAAACTGCAGGAAAGATATCTAGCGATCAGCAGCGTGCGTGGACTAGGATTGATGATCGCAATTGAGTTTCGTGAAAAAGATGGAGAACCGGCAACGGAGTTAGTTGCAAGAATTCGCAAGGAGGCTTTGCAACAGCATTTGATCTTGCTGAATTGTGGTGTTTTTCATAATGTGATTAGATTTATGCCGCCATTGATTATTGAGAAGAGCGATGTGAATAAAGCTATTGCGATTCTGAATACGAGTATCAGTTTAAGTTTGGAAAAAGTGGGTGAAAATTAATGGGGTATACCGTAGTTAATCCGTATAATGGAAAGACACTTAAGACATTTGCCGTACAAAGTGATGCTGAAGTTGAAGCAGCTTTGAAAAAAGCAGAAATGTTTTATCAAGAACAAAAACAAGTAGACGTAGCATTCAGAGCTAAGAAACTAAAACGCTTTGGAGCTGTTCTGCTTGAACATAAGGAAGAGTTGGCCCATGAAGCCGCGCTTAATATGGGGAAACGTCTCAGTGAAGGGCGTGGTGAAGTTGAATTATGTGCAAAATTGGCAGAATATTATGCGAACCACACTGAATTGTTGAAGCCTAAACCTTATTCTTACGGAGCAGGGAAGAAAGCACTTTTGGAATATCATTCGTTGGGGGTAATTGCTAGTATTGAGCCGTGGAATTTTCCGTACTCACAAGTGGTACGTGTCTTAGCACCCAATTATTTGATCGGTAATCCGGTTGTTTTAAAGCATGCCGGGATCGTTGCGGGTTGTGCAGAACTTCTGGAAAGGTTGGTTGAGAAAGCTGGTTGGGAAGAAGGAGCCTTTAAAAATCTCTTCATATCACATGAACAAGTTTCACGGATAATTGCGGATAAGCGTGTTCAAGGAGTGGCGTTGACGGGTTCAGAGGCAGCGGGAAGAATAATTGCTGGTGCTGCCGGGAAGAGTTTAATCAAATCGACCATGGAGCTTGGTGGAAGTGATGTTTTTGCTATTTTAGATGATGCGGACCTGAAGCTTGCTATTGCAGATGCAACTGCAGCCAGACTGCGCAATTCGGGGCAGGTTTGTACATCAGCCAAACGTTTTATTGTTGAAAAGACGGTTGCGGCGGAGTTTGTTGCGGGTATCAAACAGACTTTTGCTAACCTCAAGATGGGCGATCCGCTTGACGAAACGACAGCACTAGCTCCTCTTTCATCTCATAGTGCTGCTGTTGAACTGCAATCTCAGGTTGATACAGCGATTAAACATGGAGCAAAGGTTTTGGTTGATGGCGGAATTGTCGAAGGACGAGGAAACTTTTTCAAGCCGATTGTTCTAACTGATATTACGCCTGCTAATCCAGCCTATCGCCAAGAATTTTTTGGACCGGTCGCACAGGTCTTTATCGCTGAGAACGATGAACAAGTTGTTGCTCTAGCAAATGATTCAGATTTTGGTTTAGCGGGTGCAGTCTATGGTGAAGATGAAGAACGTGCTCATCGTGTTGCGTCACAGATCGAGACCGGGCAAGTCTTTATTAATCGACCTTCCGGAGCTTATCCTGAATTGCCATTTGGTGGGGTTAAGAATTCTGGTTATGGACGTGAGATGAGTGATCTGGGCTTATATGAGTTTACTAACCAAAAGATCATCGTGTTTAAATAGTCGTTCGGGTGATCCATCATGATACGCAGAATTAAAATAAGTGGGAGAGGCAAAAGCTTATTTTTGAGCCACTTTTATTATTCAATAGAAAACTTTTCATAGCGATTGGTTTTATTAAAAAGAATTTAACGTATTCAAATAAGCGAATATTTTAAATCCTTTTTTTGTGCTTGAGAATTATTATTATAAAGATTGAGGTGTCTAAATGTCAGAACTAAAATTACGCAGACAGGTTGATGATTGTCAGCCATATATTGCGGGTGAGACTGAAGCAGCTGTTCTAGATAAATATGGGTTGACAGATGTTGTTAAATTGGGTTCAAATGAGAATCCTTATGGACCATATCCAAATGCTCAGGCTGCGATGAAGAAGAGCTTGAAGTACCTCAATCGTTATCCAGAAGATGATTATGTCGGCTTGATCGAAACGATTGCCGCTCAAAATAGGCTGACGAAAGGCAATGTTGCTCTTGGCAGTGGGGCGGGAAATGTTATTGAAACCGTAGCACGCTTATTTTTAGATGAAGGAGATGAGGTACTGCTTGCGAAACCGACCTATCGCCTCTACCGAGAAGTTTCCACTTTGATGGGGGCAACAGTCAAGGAGATTCCTGTGAAAGAGGATTTCAGTTACGACTTCGAGGCTTTTAAAGCAGCCATTACTCCAGACACAAAGTTGGTTTGGCTATGCAATCCTAACAATCCTACTGGAGCGATAAATAACCCTGAAGAGATTGAACATTTTGTCGATGAAGTCGGGGATGACGTCTGGATTGCTCTCGATGAAGCATATGCTGACTTTATCCAAATGGGGAAAAGAGCACAACTGACAGATAAGTTGGAGCATAAAAAACTAGTGATTATCAGGACCTTTTCCAAGTACTATGGTCTAGCAGGTATTCGTGTCGGTTATCTCTTAGCGCGGCCAAACCTGATTACGGCATATGATACGATTACTGAACCTTTCTGTGTTAATCGTGTTGGCCTTTTTGCGGCACGTGCTTCTCTATTGCTGGATCAGAAGGAAGCACTGGCAATCAAAAAAGAGCTACTGCTGCAAAGAGAACAGCTTACTGTAGAGTTAGACCAGTTGGAATTTGAAGTTGTGCCATCTCAAGCCAATTTTATTTTTGCTCGATTGCCGGAGGGCCTGCAGTCAAAAGTATTCTGTGAACAATTGATGTCTTGCGGTGTTATTATTCGCGAATGCAGTGCATGGGGTTATCCGCAGTATGTTAGAATTACCGTTGGTAAGGAAGAGGAAAATAGACGCTTAGTAATAGAAATCAAAAAATTAGTTCGAGTTAAGGTTAGGGAAAAATAGTAACTTTGTAAACTATTATTGTTAGATAGCGTAGCGGTGAAAGGAACGTTTTTTAGGAATGGAGCGATAATTATCGAAATAGCAAAGTTCGGCGTTGAAGAATGGTTGAATAAATGGGAGAAAGAAGCGCGTTTTGACATATCGCAGAGTTCAGTCGCGGCTTTAACATTAAGAGAATTGACAGCCCTGGGTGGGACGACAACTGCTGCTTTTTTTGAAAAGCTAAATAGCAGGAAAATGGATTATGGTTGGATTGAAGGCTCGCCGGCTTTTAAAAATCTTGTTGCCGAATTATACCAGAATGTTACTGCTGAAAATATTCTGCAAACTAATGGTTCAACAGGGGCAAATATGCTGGTTCTTTATGCGCTTTTGCACCCTGGAGATCATGTTGTTGCACCTTTTCCAACTTATCAGCAGCTTTACGACATTCCACGTTCACTTGGAGCACATGTTGATTTTATTCATTTGGAAGAAGATGCTAATTGGCAACTTGATGTGGATAGACTGGCGGCGATCGTCACACCAAAGACTAAAATGATTTGTCTGAATAATGCGAACAATCCGACAGGAACGCTGTTAGAGCGAACAGCTCTTGAGCAAGTTGTTGCAGTCGCCCGTGCAGTAGATGCTTATGTCGTTGTCGATGAAGTTTATTCCCCGTTAGCGGGCAGCAGTGACTTTGTCTCGATCGCAGACATTTATGAAAAGGGAATTGCTACTAATTCCTTGTCAAAAACTTATTCGCTTCCTGGACTTAGAATTGGCTGGGTTGCGTCGCCAAACGATGAAATTATCAATCTTTTTCGCAAGTATCGCGACTACACTTTAATTAGTAGTGGAGTGCTGGATAATGAATTAGCAGTCTTGGCGTTATCAAACAGGGAGAAGATTCTTCAACGTAATCGAGAGATTGTGAGTGAAAATTTGGAAATTGTTAAGCACTGGATTGAAAAAGAACCACGTGTCGAACTGGTCTTGCCTAATTATGTTCCAACTTCGTTTATCAAGCTTACTATTCCGGAAGATGATTATTCATTTTGTGCTTCACTTTTGAAAGATACTGGTGTTTTATTGGTTCCAGGGAGTGCTTTTGGAGTTCCCCAGCATGCACGTTTGGGCTATTGCTGCAATAAAGAGATTTTAAAACAAGGATTGTCTTTATTAACACGATACCTCAGAAAATTTGATATTTAATATTTAACTAGGTGAAAGTATACTGTCTTCAGTTTAAACTAACTGAAGGTTTTTTTTAGCTCTACTGTTTCGGCATAAGAAACTATAAAATTGACATTTAATTTGTGAAACCGCTATACTTGAAACATAGAGTGAAGGGGGTGCAGGCATGAGATTGTTTAATCCGTATTTTTTTAAATATATACCAGCCAGTCATCGTGATCCAGAACTTAATGCTGCATATAAAGTTGGGATTGGAAATGAGTCAGGTTACACTTGTCAAAAAGTTCAGCTTCTTTACAATGGAAAAATCCAATCGAGAACTGTACCAAGTTTTATCTTCATTGAGGAAGATTTATCTTCGGATAAAGCAGACTTTAAACGAGTCAGTGAAGCGATGGAAGATGTTTGGGAGAAATACCTTGAAACACCGGCTGATCTGAGAGACAAAGTAAAGGATATTGATCTGACAAAAAATAAAATCAAAAAGCAGCTAGGTACAGACTATTATCCAGATAAAGCCTAAGGATGTGCAGCAATTTTCTGGTCGAATGCAGACCGAAAGATTGCTTTTTATTTTGGCTGAGGGAAATATAATGCTGATGTCAAGCTTCCTATGGTGCGTTAGGTCTCAAAGGGGAATTGGATGCGAGCTGTTTAACTGTTACATAAACTGGGGTTAAACGGCTTTTTGATTGTTTAAACTATATTTTGAAAGGACATGGTGGGTACGATGGAGTCCAAAATGATGAATGGTGAATATTATCTTAGGATCGCTAAAAATGAGAACTTAATGGCGGAAATTAGAAAATTTGCAGATAGGTATCATGTGTGTGGTCACTTTACAGGAATCGGTGCCGCTAATAAAGTTATTATTTCGACTTATATTCCAGAAAAACACGACTTCCTAGATCATACGAAGGAAGGAATGTTAGAAATGTTTACTTTAACTGGAAATGTTTCTCTCGATGACCAGAATCAGCCGGTTGTGCACGCCCATGCTGGGTTTTCATATTTGAATGACAAAGGTGATATTGCAGTCATTGCAGGAGACTTGCGCGAAGCAACGATCGGATATACTGGGGAGATAGTCTTTACGCCCACTAAGGAAGATTTGCCGCGGCAGTTTGATCCTGACGCTGGGATTGACGTATGGAAACTGAATTAGGCTTGACCGTGCAAACAAGGTTGGTGCTGTGACTTGTTTAATCAATAAAAAAATGAGAGTATATCGACCTAAGATTTACGAACTTTTTGAAGATGTATAGAATAGGCTAAAATTTTTTTTCAGAGGGATTGTTAGTATGGCAAAGTAGCTGGCTTCTGAAATGTATTAAATAAGGATATGTCAGAATAATATAATAGGGAGTGTGACACAAGTCGGTAAAATTTGAGTACTAAAGCGAAATTACGCACATAGCAAGTGTTTTGCTATGAGTAATTCGAGTTATATGGAGAATTTTGACTTATGGAACAGGTTTATCCAAAATAAATAGAGGAGCTAGGTTAAAATATAACTTTTAACCCGGCTCCTTGTCTTATATGAACTAATATGTTTCAGCAGTAAAGTTATTTCGCGGCAAATTCTAGTTTTATTTTATTCGCATTTCACAACTAATATTTGGTGCCCAATGATTAAGGCTAAAAATCTCCATTGTTGTTTACGAAGATTATAACCCAGTGATGAGAGTTTGCAAAATTGATAATTTTTCGTATTTCTCATATGCTAAAAATAAATTTAGGCAGATATGTTGAGATAGTCTTTTTTACGATAAAATAACAAACTTGAAAATCCTGCTAATATGACGAAAGGTATCGCTTGGCGATATGGTTTCATAAAGGCTGCTTTTAAATTTTTTCTAAGCTCTTTTTTGATCTCTGTTGTTATTTGTTTGACGATCTGTTTTTGCTCGAAACTCTCTTGGGTGACTTTAGCTGATATTTCAGCATAGATCTTTTGCTTGGCAGTGCTGGAAAGAGACGTATTATTAGGCATCTGGGCCAAAACGGTGGTGTATTTAGCCTTAGTGAGGGCTTTGATTTTGGCGGCTGAGATTGTTTCTGCTGGATGCTGTTTAGAATTACCGTCATTTTCAATAGACTTCTGAACATTTTCTTTGAAGATTTTTTGGGATGTACGCGGAAGTGCAGATGAATTGATACTTTCGGTTGCGGTATCAATTGAATGTGCTCGTGCTGTCTTCAAATTGCCAGTCAAGGCTGAGACAAAGATAGCAACCGCCAACAAGGTTCCAATTTGCCTAAAAAGTCCTAGGACGCTTTGAGATGCAGTTAAAAGTTCACCGGTGAAGTTGGAAGCTCCGAGAACAACAACTGGTCCTGCTATTATTCCGAAACCACCTCCGATCAGGACAAGGCTGATTACTAGTTGACTGTAAATCCCTGGATCGATAAGGGAAAGAACTATATAACCGATACTCATTGAAAGAAAACCGAGCAGCATCATTAAGCGTGGACCGGTTGTTTCGACCAGCCGTCCACCAACGGGTGATAAAAAGAAAATCATTAATGAAGTTGGAGTGATCATGAAGGCAGCTGTTAGTTCACTTTTGCCGAGAAGCGTGGTAAAGAATGTCGGCATGATAACCATGACCGCAACTAAGAAGACGCTGCTTAAAATCGTTGCGAGCACAGCCCCGATGAATTGCCGATTTTTAAATAAAGCGAGTGGGATCATGGGGGCACTGCTGTGATGTTCTACAATGATAAACAGACCGAAAGCGAGGAATACTGCTGCTCCAAGTAGGATAATCGAAAAGCTGTGCCAACCCCAATCATTTCCTTTGATCAGTCCAAGAGTTAATGAAAACAGCATGATCATCGACAGAAGCATCCCTGGGAAGTCGATCTTGGCATTTACTGTTTTTTCATTTTTAAGAGGCAGAAGGCAAAAAGTCAAAATGACTGCTAGGATGATCAAGGGGAGGTTGACCAAGAAAATATAGCGCCAACCAAGATATTGTGTGATGATCCCACCGATAGTCGGACCAAGCGCTGTCGCCAGGCCTTGTGTGATCCCCAAAACGGTCAGCATTGTTTTTCTATTTTGGATATTCACAGATGCGATTCCGATCGTCATGCTGGCAGGAAAAACGATTGCTGCACCAAGGCTTTGAATGCCACGTGCTGCTATCAGCCAAGCTGCATTCACTGAAATTCCGGAAAATAACGAACCTAGCAAAAAGGCAGTTAATCCAATGAGATAAACTTTGTTTTTTCCTAAAAGATCTGCGATTCTTGCAAAGGGAATTGTGAAGACAGCGAATATGATCGTATAAATATTTAAGGCCCATGAAAGGTTCTCGAAGCTGACATTTAACCCTTTTTGAATTTTCGGTAACGCAATATTCATGATCGTTGTGTCGAGCATACATAGGAAGATTCCGATAGTCATTAAAAATGTGATTGCTTTTTGTTTTTTGTCCATAGTGATAAGTACTCCTTGTTTTTTATTGATTTTATAGGCTTGTTTCAAACAATAGCATGGCGTATTCTTGTTTTATACGTATCGTTTACAAAAGGAGTGTTTTTGTTAACTATGTCACCGCAAGAGATCAAAAACAAAAAGCTGGTCGATATTTTTCAGGCACTGATTGCATTACTGCAGATGAAAAACTCGGAGGATATCTCAATTACCGAACTTACAAAGCAAGCCGGTGTTTCCAGAACTTATTATTATAAAAATTTCACGACTTTGGATGATATAATCAGCGAATTTGAAATGTTGAGCATCATAAAATATATTAGGAAGCTGCCTAATCAATCAAAGCTGCAATTTACTACATTGATGGAACATTACTTTCAGTTGGTCTTGAACCATAGTGATTCACAACTGACATTGCTGCGATCTGGTAAAGAACAGATACTAATAAAATCATTTGTGACTACTTATCAATATCTGCTGCAAAACAAGATGATAATTAAGGTTTCGAACAGTAAGCGGGCTGATGACGAATATTGGGCTGATTTTATCGCGGGGGCAGTTGTCAATACATCGCTCAGCTGGTTAAGACGTGGGGCAATAGAAACACCTCAATATATGGGCAAGAAACTAGCAGCTTTTTTAGAGCTTGTTTAAAGTAGGACATGCCGTTGACAAAGTTTACGAATTTAAGAAGGTCATTGATTTGTGAGGAGGAAAACGAATTGGGTGAAAAAAATCAAACAGCCCCTATCTGGGCACGAATAGAACGAGATGCACTTAATCGTATTTTAATAACGGTATTTTTGGCACTTATTGTAATTGGGCTTGAAATATTTGTGCCACAACAATTATGGGCGATAATGGGGACTACTGCAGTTGGGCTGATTTACGGCTGCTGGCCGATTATCATTGAATCATGGCATGATATTCGCCAGCGAAAAATGAGCATGGACCTTTCGATGTTTATTGCGATCGTGGCGGCCGCTGCTATCGGTCAGTGGGTAACTTCACTTATTATTACAATTTTTGTGCTGGCAGCCGATATCCTTGAAGACTTATGTATGGATCAAGGTAAAAATGCCTTAACGGACTTAATGTCCTTTTTACCTGGAACAGTCCGTATCAAACAGACGTCCAGTGCTAAAAAAGAAGTGATACAGCGAGTTGCTCTTAAAGAAGTAAGGCTAAATCAGATAGTCATTATTTCACCGGGAGAGCGGATTCCGGTTGACGGAACGGTCATAAATGGATTTTCTAGTGTCGATCAATCTCGAATTACAGGTGAATCAATGCCAGTCGAAGTTACTGCTGGAGTGTTTGTCTATGCAGGATCAGTTAATAGAAATGGGGCGCTTGAAGTGCGTGCAGAACGAGTCGGCGAGGAGTCCTCATATGGTCAGACGATTGCCGCAGTTCAAGAAGCTCAGTCTAACCAAGCACCAATTCAGAAATTAGCTGATAAGTTCGCTGCTTTTTTGATATATACAGCTATTGCAGGCGCTATCCTCACATGGATCGTTACTCGAAATCTGCATAACGCGATCGATGTGATTATTGTTGCCGGGGCGTGTGGGATAGCAGCTGGGACTCCCTTAGCCATGCTAGCATCAATTGCAAGAGCGGCGCGTAAAGGGGCTTTTGTTAAGGGTGGATCTTACATGGAATCGTTGGCACAATTGGACACGATTATTTTTGATAAGACAGGTACATTGACCCTTGGATCTCCGAAAGTAACATCAGTAGTATCTGTAGATGGGGTTTCCACCAAACGATTGTTACAGCTTGCTGCCAGCGCCGAATGGCATTCTGAGCATCCGCTTGGAAAAGCAATTGTTGCGGCTGCTAATGAAAATGGTGAAAAACTTATTCAGCCAGATTCTTTTGAGAATAAGCCGGGACAAGGACTGACGACTGTAATCGATGGACACATCCTGAGGGTTGGCAATGCGGGACATCTTGGACAAGATGCGTTTAGAGGAATGGAAGAAAAGAATACTCAAAGTACGGACTCTGGGGAGAATATAGTGTATATCTCGTATGATGGTCGCTTTATCGGTAAAATCTCATTAGCAGATTCAGTTCGCGCGAATGCAGCTGAAAGTATTGCTGAACTTAAAAAAATGGGTTTGCGCGTCATCATGCTGACTGGTGATAGAACAGCTACCGCAGAGTCGATTGCGGCTGAGCTGCAGATTGATGAGGTTCGTGCTGAACTTATGCCGGAAGGAAAACTGGCTGCGATTGATGCTCAACGCCAAGCGGGACACAAAGTTGCAATGGTTGGGGATGGTGTAAACGATGCACCATCCCTTGCACAAGCTGATGTTGGCATTGCAATGGGCAGCGGGACTGATATCGCACGTGATTCTTCAAAAGTCGTACTTATCAGTTCAAATCTGGGCGATGTGCAGTCGTTGATCAGCCTTGCACGTCGAACACGCCGAATCGTTAACTTTAACTTTGTGGGGACGATTGTTGTTGATGCTGCGGGTATGTTGCTTGCCGGTTTTGGAATATTAACACCGCTTGTTGCGGCAATAGTCCATGTCGGAAGCGAATCGATCTTCATTCTGAATTCGGCACGTCTGATTCCAGGTAAAAGTAAGCAAGAGAGATAAGAAAGTTTTGGTAAAATCAGCCTAAGCTGATCGCTGGGACATATTATTGATACGAATATTATAAAAAATTAAAGCGGAGCTAGACCAAATCAATTCTTTGGCCTAGCTCCGCTGTTTCTGAAGAGTTTGTCTTTTGGGTGCTAAAGTTCAAAAATAAATTTTTCCCTTAAATTTGAATTACATAATTTGCTATTTATCTCTTAAAAAGTTGGAATTTAATCCGGCTTGAAATGATCACTAATTCTTATTCATTTGAAGTTAGATTGAGTTGCGGACAATAAATTCTGTTTCTAGTTGTAAGTGGCGGTTTTTGTGGTCAAAATTTTTAAATAATTCAACGGAAGAGTAGCCAATTTGAAAACGAGGTTGATTTACGGTTGTTAAAGGGGGCGTGATGATTTGAGAGATCATTGTATTATCGAATCCGATAACTGCAATATCCGCAGGTACCCTTAAACGGTACTTTTGTGCGGCATTTATTACGGCAGCTCCAAGCGTATCTGAAACACAAAAAAACGCATCAGGATGAGGCTGGGCACTTAATAATTGTGAAACAATAGGTAAAGCAATTTCGTACTTTATAGCAGGTAAAGAAATAAGCCATTCTTTGGTAGTCGAAATATTGTATTCTTTTAAGGCATCTTTAAATCCACGCTCACGTTCATAAGCGTATCTGAATGATTTCGGACCGTTGATAAGACCAATATTTCTTTTACCAGTTCTTAGAAGTTGAATAGTTGCGTCTTTAGCAGCAGAGTAATCATTAATTGTGACATATGGAAGATCGGACGCTGGATTGAATTCGTTGCATTGTACTACTTTGATGATACTGGAAAGTCTGTTCAAAATAGACAGTGATAATTGTTTGAATGTTATAAGACCAGAAATTTGCAGTCTGCGTACTAAGTTCATAAAATGTTGAATATCAGTATTGCCTAAATCAGTCTGATCAATTAGCAAATGGTATTGATTAGCATTGGCAGCAGCTTTGATTCCTTCGATGATATCGGCGTAGAAAGTGTTCGAGAGATCAGGAATATTCAAGAGAATTATTTTTGCTGTGTTTTTGTCCTTGTTACGCTTGAATTCCAGTTTTTTAATAACCTCCTCAACTTTTTGAGCAGTGATTAGGTTAACGTTATTTTTATGATTCAAGACTCTGGATACAGTAGAAGGTGAGACATGTGCGACTTTAGCAATATCGTAAGCGTTAATCTTTTTACTCAAATTATTTCCCTCCAAAATAAAAATGAAATATTTCTAAATTTAATCAAAATAGACCATGGATAGTTTCAAAAGCTAACAAAGAACGCTTAATTAAAGCATTTTAATTCATCCACTTTTTTGCAATATTTCAGTTTATGAAATTCGCATTGCAATGTAAGCGGTTTTATTATAAAACATAATTGTTCTTAATCAAAGGAGGAATTTAAATATGACAGGCAAAAAATTGAACGTGGGTATTATTGGCTGTGGCAAGATTGCTCAAACCCGGCATATTCCTGAGTATGCACATAATACACATGTACAGCTAGAGGGATATTTTGATTATTCACAAGAAAGGGCTTCAACAATGGCAAAACAATACGGGGGACGGGCGTTTGATTCAATTGAGTCTCTTCTGGCGGATGACAAAATCGATGCGGTTAGTATTTGTGTTGCTAATGAGTCTCATGCTAAGCTCACCATCCAAGCATTGAAGGCTGGCAAACATGTTCTTTGCGAAAAACCAATGGCCACAACTTTGGAGGATTGCGAAGCAATGATCGATGAAGCCAAAAAAGCCGGACGGAAGTTAATGATTGATCAGAATCAAAGATTGGCAAGAGCACATGTAATAGCTAAAAAATTGTTGCAGCAAAATACAATTGGCAGTGTTTTAACTTTTAAAACCACTTTTGGACATGGAGGACCAGAGACTTGGAGTGTTGATCCAGGGGCTAATACTTGGTTTTTTGATAAAAACAAAGCTAAATTTGGAGCGATTTTTGATCTAGGCGTCCATAAGTTGGATTTGATGCTGTATTTGCTAGATAGCCATGTCACTAGCGCCTTTTCAATATTAGCTACGCTGGACAAGAGAGATAGCGCAGGTGAATTGATCGGTGTCGATGATAATGCATTCAGCATCTATAAGTTAAATTCAGGCGTGTTAGGGACTGTCGCAGCAAGTTGGACTTATTACGGAGAAGAAGATAACTCAACTATTCTGTACGGAACCAAAGGAATTATGAAAATATATGATGATCCTGAATACGCAATTAGGGTGATATTAAAAAATAAGGAACACATTGATTACAGCCTTGATCAGATTCAGACTAATGATCAGCAGACCAGTTCTGGAATGATCGATGAATTTGTAGATTCTATATTAAGCAAGCGTGTTTCTATATCGGATGGTGAGACTGTTCTCAATGCAATGAAAGCAACCTTTGCGGGAATTGAGTCTAATGAAAAAGGCCAGATGATCGAAATCAATTAGGGAGGGGAAATTATGCATATCTTAATCGCACTTATTCCATCTTTGTGTTGGGGGTCAATCGGACTTCTATCAGCCAAGTTTGGCGGGAATTCATCACAGCAAACATTAGGCCTTACTCTTGGCGGATTGCTTTTTGGATTTCTAACTTATTTCCTTTGGGTATTGCCCCATGGATACGCAATGAATTGGCAGATCGTTATTATTGGGCTGGTATCCGGTGTTTTGTGGACGGTAGGTCAAGGATTTCAATTTATTGCAATTAAGTCAATGGGTGTTTCTCGTGCCGTGCCTTTATCTATGACGAGCCAAATTGTCGGGAATGCTTTGTTAGGGGCTGCACTTTTAGGTGAATGGACCAAGGTTTCGCAATGGATTGCCGGAATTGTTGCGATTGCATTGATTGTTTTAGGAGCTGTTTGGATTCAAACTGAAGACAAAACGGGAAAGAAAAGCAATAATGATATAAAGAAAAATGCTGTAGGTGGTTTTTTGCCACTGTTATTATCTACTTTAGGTTTTATGGGTTATTTCATTGCGCCTAAACTTTTACAGAGATGGATGGATATCCCGGCTCAAATTATAAATGCTGAGCATGGAGTCCAATATATGATTACAATTATTTTTCCACAATCTATTGGCATGGTAATCGGTGGTATATTATTCGTATTTATGATAACGCATGAAACAAAGCAGTTGATTAGTAAAATTACTTTTACAAATGCTATTACTGGCGTGGTTTGGGCAGTCGGGAATGTTGCACTTTTTGTTTCGATTGCTAATCCAAATCTTGGTCAGGCAGCAGCGTCCACTTTGAGTTCACTTGGATTTATTGTTGGAGCATTTGGAGGTATCTTTATTTTGCACGAAAAGAAATCCTCTCATCAAATGATTCTTATTTCGTTGGGGACGGTACTGGCTGTTATCGGAGCTGTTATTATCAGTAATTTGGACTATTTTGCGAATATTATTTAGTAGATTATTAAAAAAGGAGTGATCAAAATGAATTTTGGGTTTTTAACAGGTTGTTTACAGAATATGACTTTAGAAGAGAAGATGAAATATGCGCATCAAGTTGGTTTCTCCGCGTTAGATGTTTCTTGCTGGCCACGCAGCAATACACGCGACTATTCGGGGAGCGATATTGATGTTGAGCATTTAACTGCGGTTGAAACAGTTAAAATAAAAACTATACAGGAGAAATATCATATTTCTTTTTCAAGTCTAGCTTATTATGATAATATGCTCGATTCAGATGAGTGTAAACAAAAATTTTACTATGAACACTTGAGAGCTGTAATAGAAGCAGCTAGCGAGCTCGGGACACCTTTAGTGGGATGTTTTGTCGGAAAAAATCAAAAAAAATCTCTATTGGAAAATTTCGACGAATTTGAACGAATTTTTTCACAGCTTGTACTGTTTGCTGAAAAGAAAAACGTTAAGCTGATGGTAGAGAATTGTCCCATGCCGGGTTGGCAGGAAGATGGGCTTCCAGGGACTATTTCCTATTCACCGGAGCTGTGGGATGAAATGTTTCACCGTATTTCCAGCGCAGCATTCGGTTTGAACTTCGATCCATCACATTTAGACTGGTTGGGGATTGATTATCTCAGAGCTTTGCGTGAATACAAAGATCGTATTTTTCATATTGATGCTAAGGACATGCTTGTTGATAAAAGCCAATTTTATAAATATGGAATTTATGGCAAAAAATTAAACCGACAGCATGCTGAAGATCTAGGATTCTGGACACCGGTGATTCCAGGTTTAGGTGACATTAACTGGAGTGAATTTTATAAAGTGATGCAGGAAATTAATTACGAAGGCGATTTTAGTATTGAGCATGAGGACAGACGTTTTTCAAAAAGCAATGAATTGGTAAAAAAAGGTTTGGAATTTTCTTTTAATTATCTTACCCCCATTATTAATGATTTTAAATAGGGTATAAAGCGGATGACGCAAACCCAAAAATCACGTTTCTATGTTATGGTAAGCAACGTTTCATTGTGCCTGATTTTCTAACAGACCTGTTGCTAAAAATAAAAGCTTCCCACCGCTTAATTATTTTTTAAGCGAGGGGGAGCTTTTATTTTATAGATATGTGTTGTATTTTAAATTTTATTTTTTATAAGCATACTTGTAGTTCCACTGTGTTCCTGCTGTATTGTGAATAATACCCTTGATATCGTTTTTTTGTAGATAAGCAGTAACTTGCTGATAGACTGGTGTCATGCCTTGATCACTGTTGAGAAGGCGTGCAGCTTGGACCAGATCACTCCAGCGCTTGCTTGGATCATTTGCATCCGCATTCTGAGCGCGTGCGATCAATTCATCATACTTTGCACTTGAATACTTACCATAATTGTAGGCTGTATCTGTTTCAGGAATTTGCAAAAAGGTAATTGGATCACTAAAATCGCCGCCCCAGCCAGAAAGGTAAATATCAAAGTTTCCTTGGAGGGCATTCTGCTGAGCATTATTACTAGGAATACTGTTAACTTCAATGCTTAAACCAGAAAGAACTTTGGCATATGCCGATTGCAGATACTGCGCAATCACGGTACTGTTAGAGTCATCATTTGAAGCCAGCAATGTGAGTTTAAGCTTTTTTTGTCCAATTTCTTTCATGCCTTTTGCCCAATACTGCTTTGCAAGTTTGGTATTACGTTCAACCGTATTTTTAACGTATTGCTGATCAGCAAAATCGGTTCCGGTCTTCGGGTCATTTGCCAGTTCTGAAGCCACAAAACCCTTAGGTGTCAGAGAGCCGTTTCCTAGGATCTTCTTAGTTAAAACGTTGCGATCAATAGCTAAAGATAGAGCTAATCTGATGTTGCGATTATTCATTGCCGTACGTTTGACAGCATCACCGTCTTTGAAGTTATACTGCAAGTAAGAGACATATGAGTATGGATACTGCTTGAATTGTGAACTGGTTTTAAAGTTCTTAACTTGCTGACCAGCGAGGGGCGTTAGATCAAGTTTTCCTTGCTGATAAAGCTCCTGCCCAGTTGTTGGGCTTCCGACGACTAAGTAGTTAATCTTTTGAAGTTTGACAACTTTTTTGTCCCAATATTGATTATTTTTGACGAATTGCCATTTATTGCCGGTTCCGTTCCATTTCTTGATTTTGAATGGACCTGAGTAAACCATATATTGGGCTTTTGTGGCATATTTTTTGCCATATTTTTCAACAATTTTTTGATTTTGCGGTCCAAATAGGGGATAAGCCATTAGGACTTTAAAATAAGCGATTGGTTTATTGAGCTTGATTACGACTGTTTTACTATCAGGAGCAGAAATTCCAACTGAACTCGGATCTTTTTTACCGGAACTGACGGCGTCCGCATTCTGAACACCACCGAATAGGTATGAATATGTTGATTTAGTTTTAGGATTCAGCGTTCTACGCCACGAATACACGAAATCCTGAGCAGTGATTTTAGCGCCATTGCTCCATTTAGCATTGCGCAGCTTAAAGGTCCATGTCTTGCCATCTTTAGAGACCGTTCCACTTTTAGCTAATCCTGGCGTAACTTTGCCATTTTTGCCAAGGCGATAGAAGCTTTCAAAAACATTGCCTGTTTGACCATAACCGCTTGCTTTTGAGATGTCGATCGTATCAAGCGGAGCGGTCGCGCTTAAATTTAAGACTTGCTTTTTTGAACTTGAACTGCTTTCTGCTGATTTTCCGCAAGCCGAAAGTGTTAAAATCAAAACACTCATAGCCAGCAAAGATAGTATAGTTCTTAGTTTGCGCATTAACTCTTCCCCCTATAATTCCTTTTTTTAATCGTCTTAAACTAAAAGATTTTTTTGTCGGCCTCACATCCCTTGCTTAATAAGCTTGCAGCAAAAAAGCTCTCATCCTTGTACGTAAAATACAACGTACAGGGACGAAAGCTTTCGCGGTACCACCCATCTTTATCCAGATATTACTATCTGTAACTCAGCAGCATACAAGTAAAAATATGCTTCAGATTTTATCGCATCTCTACGGGGCATGCCTTCTTAGCGCTGCCCAAAACTCCGAGTTCATCTTCAATCATCCTAAGGCTGCACTCTCACACTATCAGTGCTCGCTTAGTGCCTTTGTAATGATCTACTCTTCTCTTCATCGTTTTATACGTGTATTAGTTTCTAGTATTAAATTTACAGATTTACTTATAAATTGTCAATAACTTGTTAATCTTTTTCTGACATGTTACAAATAGAATACACAAATTATTAAAGAAACATAAATATCGTTGAGAAAAGGTTACACTTATGCTTTTAGGAAAGACCTTAAGGTGAAATTAAAGTTGTTGTGCTAGTATGATCTCAAGTCGAAAGTCAATTCCAGTCTTTACTAAGATATAAAAAGGGGGAGATTCTTATGGCAGAGATCGAACGTTGGGTCCCGTTTGTTTTAAATATGACCGGATTGGTAGTTGCCATTAAAATGGGTATCTCCAGGTTGACCGAAAAAAATATCTGGAAACTTTTTACAGTTACTTCATTGGGCGTGTACTTGCTTGTTGTCGGTTATTTGGTTTTTTCACCGACTCCTGATGCATATCGCGAGGTACCGGCAGCTTTGTTTAGGTTTGGAACGATACCAATCAATATTATCCCGTTTAGATATATCGATACTGGGTTTTTTCTAAACATTTTAATGACGATTCCTTTAGGCGGATACTTATTCCTGATTAAACGATTGAACTTTAAGCAGGTGATCCTATTCGGTTTTGGGGTAGGTGCATCGATCGAATTCAGCCAATTTATCTACGATCTGTTGTTTAATATCTCGCGTTGGATCGATATTAATGATGTCATTACAAATGCTTTAGGGGTCATAATTGGATATGGACTTGTTTTATTGCTGAGAAAGACCGCCATTAAAAGTTTCGTCCAATTATTCGAATATTCCGGTCAAACTAGACGAATTAAAAAGAAAACCAACAAATAAATTTATCACTAACCTAATTTGGTAATTGAATACGCAAAATTGAGGCTGTGACATAACTAGCCTCTGTATAAGTAAATAGGACGAGAAACCGAATTTT
>NZ_AYZD01000018.1 GCF_001436755.1 Liquorilactobacillus aquaticus DSM 21051 | reverse complement strand
GCCGATAGTAGTTGGGGGATCGCCCCCTGCGAGGGTAGGTCGTTGCCGTGCAAATAGAGATAGGACTTGTACTCAGAATAAATAATCTTGGCATGTAAGTTTGCTTACGATTTTCTGGGTGCTTGTTTTATTTCAGGTGAAAGTAATCTACTTTTACTTTTGACCCGTTGGTCAAGTGGTTAAGACACCGCCCTTTCACGGCGGTAACATGGGTTCAAATCCCGTACGGGTCATGGAAATTAAAGGCCGGCTTAGCTCAGTTGGTAGAGCATCGGTATCGTAAACCGAGGGTCACAGGTTCAAATCCTGCAGCCGGCATGCTTAGTCTGAAGGCTTATAAGAAGAATGATTGGAATGCTAGTGTTTGAGCATTCCTTTTTTATTGCCCTTAGGTAAGCGATTTAATCTATAAATGTTAATAAATTGTAGCAAAAGAGGATGGTACTTTTAAAGCTATTGACGACAACTAAAGAGGCTTCTATAATTAATCTGTTGTATTTTCGGAAAAATAATATATTATTTTAGTTAATTATATGTTGTAAATGTGGAGGAATTATTATGGATAAGAAAACAATGGATGTCGCTTTTCTAGGGCATCCACGTGGACTTGCTACACTTTTTTTTACTGAGATGTGGGAAAGATTCAGTTATTATGGTATGCGGGCTATTTTACTTTTTTATATGTACTATTCTGTTGTAGATGGCGGATTAGGTTTTGACAAGGTCACTGCAGCTTCTATTATGTCGATCTATGGAGCACTCGTTTATTTATCAAGTGCAATTGGAGGCTTTGTTAGTGATCGTGTCTGGGGAAGCCGCCGGACGGTTTTTGTTGGTGGAATTTTAATTATGTTGGGGCACATTGCCTTGTCAACTCCATTTGGAAGAACAGCACTATTCATTTCGATGGGTTTGATAGTCATTGGAACAGGGCTATTAAAACCGAATGTCTCTACAATGGTAGGAGATTTATATGGTGAGACTGATCCGCGACGTGATACTGGATTTACTATTTTTGTTTTTGGAATTAATACGGGTGCTGTCATTTCACCAATTTTAGTCGGATACTTGGGACAGAATATTAATTTTCATCTAGGCTTTTCACTGGCAGCGATTGGTATGTTTTTTGGATTACTACAATATTACATAGATGGAAAAAAATATTTGTCAAAAGACAGTCTATATCCTAGTGATCCAATTGATCCAGAGGAGTTAAAAGGACTTTTACAGAAAATTTTAATCTTTGTTGTCTCTTTGTCCTTAATATTTATAATAATGAGTTTGTTCAATCTTTTGAATCTTACAAATATAATTTTGGTAATAACGATTTTGGCTGTTATGATCCCAATTTATTATTTCATTATAATGTTATCTAGCTCTAAGTTAACTAAAAAAGAACGCTCACGCGTGTGGGCATATGTTCCTTTGTTCATTGCAAGTATATTGTTTTGGTCGATCGAAGAACAAGGTTCAGTCGTCCTAGCTTTTTTTGCTCAGGAACAAACTAAACTTAGCATAGGCTGGTTGCACTATCCGGCTAGTGTTTTTCAAAGCATGAATCCATTATTTATTATGATCTATGTACCTTTTTTTGCGATATTCTGGACAAAATTGGGTGATAAGCAACCATCTTCTCCAGCTAAATTTGCCTATGGATTGTTTTTTGCAGGGCTTTCTTTTATTTGGATGATGATTCCAGGTTTTCTATCTGGGACAAGTACGAGGGTAAGCCCATTCTGGCTTATAATTAGCTGGGCTTTGGTTATCATTGGCGAGATGCTGATCTCTCCAATTGGTTTGTCGGCGACCACTAAATTAGCGCCTAAGGCTTTTCGTTCACAGATGATGAGTATGTGGTTTTTAAGTGATGCAGTGGCACAGGCATTTAATTCACAATTGGTACGCTTTTATTCAAAAGATACAGAAGTTATGTATTATGGGCTTGTAGGGATTGTGACAATTATTTTTGGAGTTGTATTGCTGCTGATGGTACCGAGAATCAAAAAATTAATGATAGGTGTCCGTTAATTATACGGTGGTTAGTATCAAAAAAAATAGTTTTGAAAAAAGTCTTGCATATCGTTACCTAATCGTGTATTATTATTGAGTCAGGTATTTGATAGACTTGATTTTCTGGAAGGGTAGCGAAGTCTGGCTAAACGCGGCGGACTGTAAATCCGCTCCTTCGGGTTCGGTGGTTCGAATCCACTCCCTTCCACCATGATTGGGCTATAGCCAAGCGGTAAGGCATCGGGTTTTGATCCCGTGATGCGCTGGTTCGAATCCAGCTAGCCCAACTAACACTTCGTAAACGCTGGTAAATCTTCGTAAATCGTTGATTTATCAGCGTTTTTATTTTTGTATTTTAGTATATATTCGTATGCTTTTGCATACTCATGTTGCATGGATGTTGCATGGAATTAAAAGTTTACAAAAGCTGTATACTTTTCTGGTGTTTGTTCTAATTGTTGATCAGTAACAGCAGTATAGATGTCTAGTGTTGTCTTAATATCACTGTGACCGAGTTGCTTTTGTAGTTCTTTTGGTGGCATTCCACCTTGTATAGCTAATGTTGCGTAGGTGTGCCTAAAACCGTGAACGGGTATATGCTTTAAATCATAGTTTTTAGTCACTCTAACAGCCCAAACACGAGGTTTGTTAGGATTATGCATTGTATTCTTATAAGACGCAAACACGAGTTGATTTTCGTTCATAGAGTTAAAGCCAAGATGAAACAATTCTACTCGTTGCTTTTTTTGCCAAGTTTTTAATATAGACATAGTTTTCTGATCAATAAAAATAACTCTATCACTCGCTGCGGTTTTTGTTGATTGAACTACTAAGCGATCATAGCCATTAGACTGAGTTTTATTAATAGTAATTTGTCTCGAGACAAAATCTACATCGTTCCAAGTTAATGCTAAGGCTTCACCTTTACGCATGCCGGTAAAAGCTAGTAGGCGAAAAAATGCATATCCTTGATAATTATCTGAGTCATACATACACTCTAAAAATTGTTTTAGTTCTTCGCGTGTATAGTACATACTTTTTTCGTCTTTCTTTTTAACCTTTTGATGTTTTGCACTAGGACGTATCACTGCTTTTGTAGGATCATCAACAATTATTTTTAATTGCACAGCGTACTCAAAAACATTTTTTACATTGTTAAAAAAACGTTTGTAGTTTTTAAGCGGTCTATTAAACCAGTCGTTAACAACTTTTTGGCAGATAGTAGGTGTTATTTCATTTATTTTTCTGTTACCAAGGACAGGCAATATATGATTTTCAAAGTTACGTTTTGTAGTAGTCCAAGTCGATTCTTTTGTAGTTAGCTGATAATTTTCAAACCACATTTTAAAGACATCCCCAAAGGTTAATTTATCATTTCTTAAGAAGCCACGACTGATTTCATCTTCTAGTTTCTGTGCAAAACGTTTAGCCTCACGTTTCGTTTCAAATCCGCCTTTTCCTTTTTGCTTTCGCTTACCGGTTAGGGGATCCGTATATGAGACTTGAAAGCGCCAAAATTCACCCTTATGTGTTTCGTATTTTGTGTATGAAGCCATTTTAATCTCTCCTTTTAAATAATTTGCTGGCGGCAAGTGACCTTATTTTTTAGAGAGGGGCTTGTTACTAGGCAACACCTCCTTTATAATACAAATAGGGCGTTTGATCGCGTCTCTGTATGAATCGTGTAGCACATCCTTAACTTTGGTCAGTGGGGGATGTGTTTTTTAGTTTCTTTTTGTTATACCAGATATAAACAAACCTATGAAATATAAGACCGCTATGGGAATCCAGATGATTGAAACGATAGTAGCAGAACTAATGATCATACTTAGGATAACCAGCACAGCAATGATTGGTAAAAATATACGACCTATGAATCCGAGTATTTTCCAAAGAAATAAAAATATTAGTACAAGTATTAAAAATGTCATTGATTACCTCTCTATAGCAAATGAATTAGGAATCCTACGATAGTACAGGTAGCGGTTGTAACAGAAATTGCTGTTAAAATAAACCAAACTTTTTGATTAGCAAGCTTAGTGTTTACAGATTCAAACTTGGTATTAACTTTTTAAAATTTATTATCAATGTGCTCGCTCATTAAATCGATTTTGTTAGAAAGATTATCATAAGCATGATTAAGTTCCTCGTGTGTTACATATTTATCCATGTTTTCACCTCCATGATTAACCACATCTGTAGTATATTCTAACATTAAAAATTATATATCTAGCATTCTTTGCCGTTAGTCGATGTTGTTATCACATATTTTTATGTTGAATCCATATTCTCTTTTGCCAGTATAAATTTTTAATTTTGGATCATCTGAAAAATCATTTTCGTCATCATCTGCTAATTTATATTTACCACCAGTTAGCTCGTACTCAACTCTTGGTGAGATTTCCCCTCTGTTTTGCTTTTTCAGTATATCTAAAACCTTGCCTGTCTGTTTAGCTGGGACATATCCTAGCATGTACTTTTTTTCATCAAGAGTGGCGATTACTTTAATAGCATTTGGATCGTATTTATTTTCGGGTTCGGTTTCAAAAGTAATGGCACTAACAGCACCTTGTAAGTCAGTTTCAAAAACTTTCTCATACGGAGAGAATTCTTTAATATCCCCAGCGGTCCATCCATCATAAGGATCGAAAAAATCGTTTCTACGAGCATAAGTTATCATTTTTGACAATTCATAATGAGTAACTCCGTGAACTTTGAAGTGATATATTTCTTGTCGCTTAGCCCTTTCAAGAGTCTCCCTTGCTATTTTTAATTGTTTTTCTCGTTCCTTTTTTTCTTGTTCTTTTTTAGCTAACTCTGCTAATTCTTCTTCTTTTCTTTGTTTGCGTACATCAGATTGAGATTCAACACCAATTTTTGCTAAATAAGAATCCCCAATATCGTTATCCATAGAAAAAGCTATAGTTTTTGCAGAAGTTATACTGTCAATTAATATTACAGGATCTACATTTGAAATACATTTTTGGCAAACCTTGGATCCAGTATCAGTAGTAAATTTTTTAGAAAATAAGCCTATTTTGGTATTACAAATCTCGCAAGTTGTCATTATTGATTTCCCCCTAATAAAACATTATGTAAAAATATCTGAGATGTGTTATATTTTACTCAGATACAAGATAAGTCTTAACCTTCTACTGTGAATGGGGGGTTAGGACTTTTTCTTTTCTTCCAACATGATTTTGCCTATCACATCAACATCTTGTGCAGGATAAACCATATCTTCATATTTATCATTGATTGATTTTAAGCGTATCTTTCCGTCTTCACGATAAATCTTTTTACATGTAACTCCTACGTCTTTTATTCGCACAATCACAACCTGTCCGTCTGTGTCGGGTACTGGTTGATAATGAAGGAAAGCTTGTGATCCTTTTTTTAGCAGCGGCTCCATACTATCGCCGGCTATTGTAACGACCTCGTCAGCTCCTCTGGGTACCTCATTTCTTATAACAACCATTTCATGTTGGCTATCTTGGTAATCGCCATCTATAGGAGCACCAGCAGCCGTTGAACGACCACCATGCATTTTTTTCTTAGGTAATTCAACAATGTTACTTTGTTCATTCAATTGTGCCTTTGCTACATCGTAAACATAGGCTTGTCGAGAGTGGTGTAGTTTGTTATAAATGGAAAGAATGTCAGGTTCATTTTCATCAAGAGCCATAAGATATGCTGGAGTAACATTAAAAATTGAGGACAATTTTTCTATAGTTGATCTTTTCATATTTTCAACGTTACCTTTTTCGTACTTATTAATTGCTGCTCTTTTTAAACCAATACGGTTTCCTAATTCTTCCTGTGTCAATCCTAATGAAGTGCGTAGCCTTTTTAATCTTTCACCCATTTGTTCCATAAAACCACCTCTTTTCTTTGTATCTCAAAATTAACATTTTTTGGTATTGCGTGCAAGCATTTTTTAATTTGTTGAAAAAAAAGATACACGATTTATTGACATATAGTTGTAGATAATTTATCATTAAAGTATCCTAAAAAGATACAAAAAGGAGGGCGATTTTATGGATGTAAAGAAGTTCAGATCAATAATGATTCTCCATGGTGACAATCAAAAAAAACTAGCATCTTATTTAGGTATTAGCCAGCAACGTTTTTCAGCAAAAATCAATGAAAAAAATGGTGCTGAATTTTCAAAATCTGAAATGACTTTGATTAAAGAAAAATATCATTTAACTGCTACACAGATAAACGACATTTTTTTTAGTAATTTTGTATCTTTATGAGATACAAAGGGTAAAAGAAAGGGGATAGAGGGATGAAATTAACAATTGAAGGATCCACGGAAGAAATAAAAAATGTGCTCCAGGCTATTGGCGGTAGCGAGGAGCACAGGGAATATCGCATGATGACTGAGAAAGAATACGAAAAGTTAATCTGTAAATAATGATTCTCTGATAAATTCCCAATCTTTTTTAGAAGCTAATCCTTGTCGGTTATTTTTCAGTTCGCAAACAAATAGTGAGTCATTTTCATCCATAACCTTATGTAAGGCATCGGTTATATCATCTGGAGATGATTCACTACGTATTAGCCAAACAGACCTCTGCAACTCTCTGCTGGCTATTGAAAAATCTTCTATAGTTTCTTTGACATCGTTATATCTTTGACCAGGGTCATTTAAGTCATATGAAATAATGTAAGGTTTACTCATATTTTCACCACCTTTCTTGAACAATTAAATTATACTACTCAATCAACGTAACTTAGAAAGGATTATCGCAAATGAACAGATTACAACATTTTACTAACGGAGATATTGATTTACCAATTTTGGTAAAAGAAAACGGAGAAATTAATTTTGATGTCGAACAAGCAGCAATTGGATTAGGGCTGACCAAGATTGTTAAGGGCAATCTTTATGTGCGGTGGGAAAGAGTTAACGAATATTTGAAATTGTCCAATTCTGGACAACGGCTAAAGCAACGTGGTGATTTCATCACTGAACCTCAATTTTACAAGTTGGCAATTAAAGCAAATAACCAAACTGCTGAAAGGTTCCAGGATTGGGTTACCGAAGAAGTATTACCAAGTATCAGAAAAACTGGTAGTTATTTTGAACATGCTAAATTACCCAAAACCCCGATGGAAACCTTGGAACTAATGTTTGAAGCTCAAAAAGATTCAAACAAGAAGGTCGAGAAGGTCGAGAAACGAGTTGGCAATCTTGAAGAAAATCAGGTCATCCCTCAAGGCGATTATAGTTACATCAGTCGCCGTATCGGACAACGAGTTACTGAAGTAGGCCGTGGCTTTGGAAAATTAACATCACAACAACGTGGTGAACTTTTTAAGGATATCAACAGTGGTGTTAAGAAGATTGCTGGTGTTGGATCACGTTCCCAGCTTCGTACTAAGCATTATCAAATGGTTGTTGATTTTATTAACGACTGGGAACCAGCAACAGCAACTAAAACTGTTGTGCGACAAATGTCACTTGATATTGATGATGAATCAGCATAGGGGGTGAGCGTATGACTGAGATCAATCTGAAACTGTCTGATGGTTTTGAAAAAGAGATAACCCAAATAGTTGTAAAGGCGGTAAAAACTGCTCAGAGCGAATCGCAGGGGGTAAAAACATACCCTGAGTACATGTCCATTATTCAAACATGTGAGTACGCAAATATAGGTCGATCAACACTTGAACAAAATTGGATAAAAAAACGTGGTTTACCAACTATCTCAGTTGGAGGGCTTACAAGAATTAAAAAAAGTGACTTAGATACGTTCCTTTCTGAATTTAAATAATTACAAGTCTGGCGGCAAGTGATTGAGGAATGTATACGAGACAGGGGGAATAAACATGTTTAATTTATGGCCGTTTATATTTGGTCAGTGGCCGGCAGTAGTTATTCCTTTAGTGGGATTAGTACTGTTTGGGGTTAGTGGTTTCATGAGTGATCTAATTTGGGGTGTTTGGGATTGGCTGCATAAAAAATGAGCCTATCGCAAGTAGGCTCAAATAAAACTAACACACTTAAATTTTAGCACACAGGAGCAATTATGGAAAATGAACGTTTCTCAGGACATTTGACAAATGTAACGATTGACAAAGATCTTGTCACGATGAAAATTGATGATTTTGATGGCTTAATTAATCTTTTTCGTAAAGGAAAGATTGATTTTGACATCATACCTCATTCAAAAGATTTGATATCAGGAATACAGAGGCGCAAAGCCTACGCAATGATTCGTGATATTTGTGAGTATCAAGGTTATGTTCAAGTTTTTGAGCGTGAAAAGCAGAAAAAGAAACTAAAAGAAGAGTTTTGTGAGAATAGCGGCTATCAAATGTTCAGCCTAAGTGATTGCAAGAAAGATGTTGCTACACAGTTTATTTCTTTTCTGGTTGAGTACTGTTTTGAGTATGACGTACCATTCCAATTCAAAGACTTGGTAAACACTTTTGATACCGAGCGAAGAGTTTACTTGTGCTTGCTTCATAGGCGTTGTACTGCATGTGGGGTAACTAAAGATATTCAAATAAATCATGAGGACACTGTAGGCAGCGGAAATAATCGCAATCACCTTGATCATCGGCAACATAGACTCGAAGCATTGTGTGCGAATTGTCATGCAAGATTTCATCATATCGGAGCTGAGTCGTTTTACGAAGAACAACATTTTCACGGAATTAAGTTGAGCGATGAAATGTTAATCAGTATGAAATTAATGTCACGGAAACAGATGCAAGAATTTGATGAGCAATATAAACGTGAAGAAATGGAACAGCGGTTAATCAGTGGCGCTGAACGGAGGGAAACAAGATGAAAGAGCAGCCTAGTTATTATTCAATTCTGACTGCAAATGTTAGATATGATTCCAGATTGAAAGGCGATGAAAAAGTTTTGTTTAGTGAAATTACAGCTTTAGCGACTAAACAAGGATTTTGTTACGCCACTAACTCATATTTTGTAGATGTATTTTCCAATGTGACGAAGGGAACAATTTCAAGGAGAATTAATCATCTCAAGGAATTAGGGTACTTAAAAATCGTATTAATCAGGGATGAAAATAAGCAAATTAAGCAACGAAGAATGTATCCAATAACTGACCCTATCATCAATTCTGATGATACCCCTATGCGCAAAACAGAGGGGGACCCTATAGGCAGTTCTGCGGATACCCCTATAGGCAGAAATGATAAAGGTAGTACTACAAGGTCTTTTAATACTACAAGGGTTAACAGTAGTAGTAGTACGCGCACAGAATCTCAAAAAACTGAAACAAAAGAATTAAGACCTAATGCCTTTCTTTATTTGCAAACAAAGCGCATCCCACTCAGTGGAACATCACAACCTATATTTCTTGATTACATATCTGAATTGGGGGATGAAGTTGTGATACATGCTATTGATTACATGATGGATCATGGCTCTACGGCTTTTAATTATTTACGTCAGATTTTAGATAGTTACTCAAAACGGGATATTAAAACTGTTGAGGCCGCATTGAAGTACGAAGAAGAATACAAGCAACAGAAACAGCAGAAAAAGTATGGTAAAACAGTTGTTCAAAAAGAAACTGTGCCTGATTGGTCACAAAAAGCTAAATCTCAAATGAGTGATGAAGAACGTGCAGCGCTTAAAAAGAAGCTTCAAAGATTTAAGAAGAAGGACGTGAAATAAATGAGCAGAGAAATCGAGTTTAGGGTGTGGGATAGCACAAATAGAGTTATGCGTTACCCAGATGAATTAGGCGGTATTTACTTAGGCACAGCATCATCTAACTTAGTGCTTGAACAGTATACAGGGTTGAAAGACAAAAGCGGTAAGAAAAAGATTTTCGAGGGCAGTATCGTTAAAACAGAAGATTTGTACGGGCATCCAGTTAATTACGAGGTTAAATATCATAACGGAGAATGGGAAGCTGGTATTTATGTTCTCAATCACATTAACAGGTATTGCGAAGTGATTGGTGACATTCACAATAACCCAGAACTATTGGAGGTGGGGGAATGAACAGGCGTATACGAAATAAATACGAAAAAATTTTCTTTATAAGCAAAGATTCGTTAAAAAAGAGAGAAAGAGTTTCTAATATACACTTTTTATCCTTGAATAATAAATACAAGAAAGAGTGGTTTAGGCAAAATAAATATTGGAAATTAGGCTATAAACCAGCTATTTATCTAACTAATAAAAATAAAATTAGAAGACTTAAATTATGGCTTCGTTTGAAAAATCAAGAAGAAAAAGGGGGACATAGTCAAAATGCAGTTCACGATAGTGCCACTAAAAAGTAGTGACAAGAAACCATACAAAAAAGAATTTGCTAATTGGTCGGAAGTTGAATGAAATATAATCAAGCTTTTGTAAAATGCAAGAATTGCGGTCATATGCAGCTTCATAAGTTTAAGTTTGGAAACTATTCAATTCCACGATATCACCATGATCAAGAATATGACTTTAATTTTATATGTTCTAAATGCCATAAAAAATCTACTGCAGTTTTTAATTCTGGAATTTATGAAATAGACATGTTTAGAGATTAGGAGTGGGCGCATGAGTAATCTAAGAGAACTACGTGAGAATCACAGTTTAACACAGCAAATGTTAGCGGATAGGCTCAATGTTTCCAAAGCAACAATTGGAGCATATGAGCGCGGCATTAATTTTCCTGGCAGAGAGATGCTAATAAAGTTGGCAGATTATTTCAAAGTTAGCATTGATGAATTGATAGGCAGGGAGATGTAAAAGTAAAAATGGGCGAAAGTGCAGGGATGGCATTAAATAGGCTTATCAATCAGCATGAATTCCCAGAAGTTGTACTGAAAGATATTTTGGGAAGACTGCAAAGCAATTCGTTAGGCAACAACGATGAACAATCGAAGGAAGCCCACATTTGGCAGCAGGTTAGATATTTGGAAAATTGGTTGAGATTGAAAGGTGGAAAATAAAATGACAAAAAGAATTAATTTCAGTATTGATCAAATTGCAGACGGTGGAGCGCAGGTTAAATTGAACAGGGCATTAGAAAAAATTGCAGAAAATATCATGGATCCAAATACTGATCCGACTAAAAAAAGAAAGCTGCAGATGAATGTTACTTTTGAACCGGCAAAATCTGGCGAAGCGGTCGATGTAGATGTTCAAGTAAAAACAACACTTGCTCCAGAAGTTTCAGTCGGCACAACGTTGTTGATTGGCAAAGATAGCAGAGGAAAGGCGGTGGTTAATGAATTAAAGTCAGGAGCTAAAGGGCAAACATACATTGATCCAGATGATGGCGAAGTTAAGACAGATACTGGAGAAACAGTTGAACAAGTTGAAAAGCAAGACAAAGTTATCGATTTACAGAAAAAGAAAGGATAAGTGATAGGACATGAAGACACCAGAATTAGCAGATTTAGTTGAATTAACTCGTGAGGCACAAGATGGTAAGAAATTTGAAGTTGGGAAAAATACTTATTTTGTTGATGGAGACGGATTGCCAACACTCGTTAAGGACCCTGGAGTTCCAGAGCGTACAGTTGCCGTTCATACACTTGATGGCTTAATTGAATTTATCAAGTATGAAGAGACAAAATTTGATGGTTTGAGGCTGAGAGTTGATGGCCCAACCAAAGTCTATTACGAAACTGGACTAGATAAATTTGGTAGACGACCAATTATTGCAAAAGCTGTTTTTGATGCTCCGGCATTCAATTATGGTGAATGGTATGACAGTGAAGAAATGAATATTGAACTGCAATCAAAATTTGTTCAGAACGATGATCGTGATACTGTACTGAAAGTCATTGGCAATCTGAGAGAAGAAGGGGTGACACAAGCAAATGATGATGGTGTTTCACAAAAAGTTCAAATCAACAGTGGCGTTGCAACGGTAGCAAATGTGAAGGTGCCTAACCCAGTTACGCTCAAACCTTATGCAACATTTCTTGAAGTTGACCAGCCAGAAAGAAAATTCATTTTCCGTATGCATGAAGGAATGCAATCAGGATTCTTTGAGGCAGATGGCGGCTTATGGAAATTAGTAGCAGCTAAAAAAATTAAAGAATATCTTGAAGATCAATTGGCAAAAGCAGAGAAAGACATCCCTGTAATAGCTTAATTATCTTTATAGCCTGTGTCAGAGGATGCACGCCCATTCGTTATGGGGCACAGGCGTTAACCGGTTAAAAAAATGTGAGGGGATGAATAGTTAATGGCAGGAAGAGCTTCTAAGTTTGTTGATAAGAATGGCGAAATACTGAAAAGGTATGATTCATTTGTTTATCGCAATGGACTGTATATTATTCTTTCTCAAGGCAGATTCTCAGTAACCGTTGAAGGTTTAAAGCCTAAAGAAACATGGGGAAGACGCAACTTTGACGAAATGACGCTGAGAACAATGTGCGTTAAAGCCGAGAAAGGGCAGAAATTAGAGGGAGAGTAGTCATAAACTTAAATAACGAGGTGTAACAGTGAAAAGGTCGACATTTAATTATATAGCAGACATGATCCGAGATTACCCGTCAGCTGAAGAATACATACGCCGGCGAGAACAAGAACTGATGTATAGGTACCAAGAATTCAAGGATGAAAATGTTGGAGGTGGACGAGCTGAAAATAAAAAGGATGAAGGTGTAGCCCAAATGGCTATTACAATTGCAACAGATAGGCGCATAGAAAATATCAAACGCAATCAAAAAGCTGTAGGCCAAGCATTGAAAAACTCAGGCGAGATTACACAAGATATTATTTATGAATTGTATTTGCGTGAAAATGGAATATACAATACGGAAGGTGTAGCTCAAAAAGCACATATTTCTGTAAGCCAAGTTAGACGCAAGCGAAATAAGTTTTTTGAATTAGTGGCAGAGGAAAGAGGACTAGCTTGAATATGCGTGAAAAATGCGTGTTTTTGCCGTTGTAATATTGCTAAAATGGTAGCGTTGAATGATTTGACATGGGGTCGTCATTCAAAACCGAGACGCAATGAAATGTTCACGAAACTTTTCTCCTTTCAACTGATGCGTGCTAGTCGTGATACTAGCGGAGCAGTGACAGCAAAGAACTGGCGTGAGAGCAATACTCACTCACTGCATTGGCGGTATTTTGTACCGTCGGGATTCGTGTTCGGGTGGGTAAAACCACCGTTATAAGTGCTTAGTTTAATGGTAGAACGGCGGTCTCCAAAACCGTCAGTGCAGGTTCGAGTCCTACAGCATTTGTTCGGTTGAGTAATCAATCGAAACCCCAAGAATAATTATTTTAACGTTGGCGTTCAGAAATGAGCGCTATTTTTGTTTACTTTTTTATACATTAGAGGTTTAATGTTATTGTTAAAATAATTGTTTATTATGGGGGAATCAAATTGAATTTTAGTTTTTATAATGTTTATATTGAAAAAAACAGTAACCTTACATATTTATCCTTAAATAATTTATTGGATCATATAAGCGTGCAGAATCCAAGAAATAAAACTGTAAAACTTGATGATGATTGCTACTACTCGCTACCTCAGTATATAGCGATTAATAATCAATGCAGAATCTTTTGGTTAGGTAAGTTTTTGAAAAACAAACCATACAATGGACATATAGGTTCGGACAACATCGAGGAAATTGTTGGGGATGCGTATCAGCCAGTAATTTGCTTGTATGATGAAGTTCATAGAATGTTGGTAGTTGAAGGAACAATAGCAGGACCCAAAAAGAAAGGAATAGAAAATTTCCTCAACTCTTATATTTGTAAAGAGAACGAAGGAAACGATAATTACTACCATGTAAAATTAATACAACAAAGGTCAGAAAAAGGCTTAGAAATAGTAGATAATGATACAGAAATATTAAGAATTTTAATTCAAGTGAAAATTAATGATTATAATGTTCAAAATTTTATAAACCAAGATGAAGATGATGAAGAACAAAATTTTATAGGCACACTTTTGGGTCGGAATGTTGAATTTGGAAATGAGTTTGGAGCTAACGTTTTGACATTAGAATTCAAAAAGGGACGCTATGCAGGTGATTTAGATAATACTATAATTAACCTTATGCAGGCTATTAATTCGGAGGATATAAGTCTCTTGAGCGGACTAATTGATGTAAGATTAGGTAACGGAACTAAAACTCAGATAGATTTACGGCAAAGAAAGTTCATAAATTTTTATAAAAACGTTGGAGATATCACTGGTTTTGATGCGCTTATGATAGTGTTAAGAGATGCTTTGACAAACAATGAGTTTTCAGATGATGCAATTAATTACTCGTTAGAACACTATGCAGGTGAAATATCGGACTGTAATGATGCTGTGGCTTATAAGGATATACCATATGGGGGGCTGGAAGATGAAGAAAATGAGGAAATTGAAGAAGAAGCATAATTTTTTTAATATGGCGGATAATTATTTAAAAAAGTATTTTGTTTTTGTTCCTACATTTTGTTTAATGATATTGTTAATTTTTCAACAAGAAAGATCTTTCATTGTTTCTTGGGGAAAAATTGTATATCAAAGTAGCGATTCAATTAATACTTTGACAAGTATTTTTGCCGGTATATATTTTTCTTTGTATACATTACTGCTTGCTATACCATCCTTCTCCGTAATAAAAAAATTAAATAGGAAAAACTATAAATGTCTTTTGATAACAATTTCCGTAGGCTTACTAACATCTTTAATTTACAGTTTATTTCAAGTATTAATTGCTTTTTTAAAAGCGGATAGTTTAATATATGGATTTAATTTCATTGTAGTTATAGCATTTGTTTTATCAGTTATACAAAACATAATATTTTTTGGAATAATTTTGGGGAAGGACTTAGGAAATAGTTATTCTCAAAGTAATTCTGATCAATTAAAAGAGGATATAAAATATATAAAAGAGTGGGTTCACCAACAGACTGAATATCAAAGTAAGTGACAAAAATTAAGAGTCTACGAAACATAATTGTATATGTGTTATTTGCACAATTCAATTTGCAGCCGTTGAGCTGCTTTTTTTGTACATAAATTTAAGGAGGAGTAATCATGAGAGGAATACTTGCAAAGAAGAAAAGAAAGATAGTAGCTGACTGGAAACCATCTGATATAGAGTGCGTTATTGCCTTAGATACAACTCATATGTCAGCTGGTATTGATGCGATGCGAGAAGCACTACGTGAGGCGACCAAAGATACTCCATCTCCAGAAGAAATAAAGTCTGGAAAACTAAATACATTTGTTGAAGGCGACGTTAAAACTCGACATGAAATGCCAACAATTTACGAAGCAGTGGTATGTGGTTCTTCACTGCAAGCAAGTATGGCAATGGATAGAGACTTCTATAGCAAATTTATAGGCTGCCTTGATGCAAAAAAGATTGTTTCAACCAATGAAATTATTGTAAAAGATTGTGCTGGCCAGATTGTTATTAAGTATATTTCTTTGAACTCTAAAAGCCTTGACACATATCAATTCAGAAATATATCTATTGATTCGACTGCAATTATTCCGGGCAACAAAAAGAAGTTAAACCGTGTGATAAACATTCTTATGGATGGACAGTTGGCGGTTTATAATGTCTAGAGTCAGAGTTTGCCGCAAACCTAATTGCAATAAACTTATATCTTTTGAACAATCAAATCCATATTGCAGTGAACATGCAGGACTTTATCATAAACGAAATCCTTTTGCCAAACAGCAACGTAAACAAAACTACAGCATGTATAACAAATACAAGCGAGACAAAGAAGCTAATGCATTCTATCATTCAAAGCAGTGGAGAACAGTAAGCAATCACATAAAGCGTGAGGCGTACTTCACTTGTCAATGCTGTGGCCATACTTATGATAAGACTGGTTATCTGGTTGTTGATCATATTATTCCAAGGCGTGTAGACAAGCGTAAGCAGAGTGATGAAGATAATCTTTGGGTGCTTTGCAAGAGATGCCATTATTGGAAAGGCGAACTTGAGAATAGGATATACCAATCACAATCATTGGTAGTCAATATGGACACAAGCAAAAAGTGGGATAGAGGCAAAATGACTGAATGGATATTGAAGCACGAGCATAAATGAGTCAATGTATTTTTTTATGTTTAAATTAAAAATTGGGGGCCGCCCTACCTGCTCAAATGAGGAGCTCACACAGTGCCGTCCCGATCTTTTACGAGCTAAAAATAAAAAAATATGCAATTTTTAACCAGTGATGTGCTGATATAAAAGTATTTTGCTGGTTTTATTATGATTAAAAATAACAAAAATATATAAATTAGGAGGTGCGAATGAAGATGGATTCTAAAAAAAGTAAGTTCCAAGTGGTATCGAAAGAAAAAGTGACAAAGCTGGATGACAACGGCTTGGATGAAATCCAAATCACTCCTCCTCGGCACTTAATGAAAGACGCTCAAGGAATCTGGCGAGACTTAATTCCAGAAATAAAAAAAATGGGTTATCTTAAAAAAATTGATCAGTCTAATCTTGAACTTTATTGCACATACTATGCTTTATATATTGAAGCAGAGGACAAACTAAAAAAATTTGGAACATACTTAACAGATAAAAATGGAGTACCAGTTCAAAAAGCTCCACAAGCCATACAACTTAATGATTGTGTACGAAATTTAAAAAAACTTGGATTTGATATGGGGCTAACGTTTGATGCGGGAATGCGTCAAATAAAAATTAATGAACCTTCCAAAAACAAAAGACATAATCCATTAAAGAAGGTGAACTTTGGTGCAGAAGTTTGATTTCACTGGCGTATCAGATATAAAAGAAAAATTAATGCCGTTTAAAGAAACGTTTAAAGAACTGTTAAAAAAATATTCTGATTCAGCTACTAAATATGCTTATGATGTTATATTTGCTAATAAATTTATAACTTGCAGAGACACAAAACTAGCATGTATTCGACACTTAAATGATCTTATGAGAATTGGAAATAAAGATTTCTCATATCACTATGATTTGGATGCGGTATCTGCTATTGAATATTTTACTAGGCTATTGCCAAATCCAGATAAATTGGATGAGAACATTGAACCGCAACTCTGGCAGTCGTTCATTTTGGACAGTTTGATAGGCTGGCGATCAGATACTAATGGTACCAGATTCACAGATGCTAATATATCAGTTGCAAGACAACAAGGAAAAACATGGCTAGCATCTATGCTAGTCAATTTTTATTATTTTGTTGTTTGCCAAGGGGCATCTTCGCAAGACTTTTTGATAGCAAGTTATGATAGTGAACATGCAACAAAGCTTTTTAACGATGTTGCAATTCAGGCAAAAAAACTTGTTAAAATTGATGACTTTTCAGATTGGGTAAAAGAAAATGATGTTGAAGTGCAAGCTTATCAGATAATTGGAAAAGAAAATAAAAATACAGTAAGAAAAGGAACGTCACAAGGCGGAGGATTTGATTCATTTCATAATGCTATTGCTGTTTATGATGAAATTGGCAATTTAAAGCCTGCGCTTAATGAGACATTGAGACAAATTACTTCAGGGCAAAACGGAATTAACAACCGTCTTTTTTTAAAAATATCTACGGCTTATCCAGATATTAAGGTTAAATTCAAAAGCGATCAAGATGTAATGCGTAGCATGATTGAACAGGACTTCAAGCGAGACGGCGATGATACTTTTCAGGTGCTTTATAATCAAGATTCAGAAAATGAGGTTTATGAACCTGAAACATGGGCTAAGTCAAATCCTTTACTTAATGAATATCCAGAAGAAAAGGCAAAGCTACTTTTGGATGCTTTAATAAAAGACAGAGATAAAAATGAGCGTGAGGGTACTCTCGAAACATTTGTTAACAAATCACTTAATTTATGGAGTCGAAGATTTCAAAACAGTTTTTTATCACTAGATAACATTCGTAAAAATATTATTGACAGTTTTGATATTGAAGGCAGAGATGTATATATTGGTTTTGATGGAAGCCAAACAAACGATAATTCTTCTTTAGGCATGGAATTTCCATATATTGATGGTCAAAAAAGAATGTTTTATGCTATGCAGCATAGCTTTATACCATTCGCACAAGCCAAAACTATTGAGGCTAAGTCTAAACAAGATGGGCTCAATTATCGCGAACTTGAAAGACTGGGGTTTGTTAGTATAACAAATCTGCCTAGTGGGGTAATAAATAAGGATCAGATATATCAGTGGCTGGTTGATTTTGTTGTAAGCCATCGGCTCAAAGTAAAAGCAATTATTGCTGATCCAAACCTGGCTAGTTGGTTCGTTAATAAAATTACTAACTACAATCCTGAATGGACAATACTGACATTAGCTCCTACTTCATACAACTTATCGAATTCCACCAAAGATTTCCAAAATAGCTTTATTAATGGAAATATCAAAATATTAAACGACCCATTATTGATAGATGGTCTTAATAATGCAGTTTTGAAAGAAGACAAGGGTGGGGCAGTAAAAATTGATCGTGTTAATAGAACCAATGATCATATTGATACAACTGATGCATTGATTAATGGACATTCCCAAGCACAGAACTATTTTGAAAACTTTCATGATGAAAGTTACAATTTTATGAATGATTTAAGCAGAGAGCAACGTAAAAAAACGTGGGCAACAATTTTCGGTTTGAAAGGTGGTGGGTAAATGGCAAAAGCTATCAATGAACTACTAAAAAATTGGTTAACGGTATTTATTTTTGTGGCTGGCCTAGTATTAATTGGTATTGGTGTTTTTACTTACAACACTACCTTAGGATATGTTGTAAGTGGTGCTGAACTATGCTTAGCAGCTTACATTCTTGATAGGGAAGGAGGTGAGTAATAAATGGGATTGCTGACTCCTAGAAATTTCAAGAAAAGAAAAGCGAAAAACTTTGTTTATCCAAGTGGCAGTGGGATGCACTCAATGATGTCTAGCATAGCTGGGCTACCTATTTCTTTTGTAGGTGCAAATGAGGCTTTAAGCAATGTTAATGTATTCAGCGTTATTAATCGGATATCAAGTGACGTTGCGTCAGCACATTTTAAAACTGAAAATAAAGCAGCATTAAAACGACTTGAACAGCCTAGTAGACTGATCAGTCGTTTTTCTTTTTGGCAAGGTGTTTTAATACAGCTCTGTCTGGGTGGAAATGATTACGTTCCACTTGTTGGCACTGATTTGGAACATATTCCACTATCAGATGTGCAAATAAACTACCTTCCAGGTAATAGAGGTATCGTTTATACAGCCAATGAAAGCAACGAAAGACCACAGATGACACTTAATCAGAATCAGATGCTTCATTTTAGGCTTATGCCGGACCCAAATTACAGGTTTTTAATTGGAAAATCTCCATTGGAGAGTCTTCAAGGAGCCCTCACAGTTGGGCAAAAGAGTGATGAAAGTAATCTAAAAGCATTGGAAAATCAGATAAATTCATCTGGAAAGTTGAAAATAAGCAAGACTTTAAATGATGCAGAAGATCTTTTAGATGCTAGAGAGGCTTTTGAAAAAGCCAATTCAGGAGAAAATTCTGGAAGATTAATGACTCTGCCTGATTTCATGGATTATGAACAATTTGAAATAAAAGCAGATGTGTTCAAAGCATTAGCGGAAAACGCAAGTTATTCTGCTGATCAAATTTCACAGGCATTTGGTATTCCTAGCGATATTTTGGGTGGCGGGTCTTCAACTGAAAGTCAACATAGTAATAAAGAACAAGTAACAGCATTCTACCTTGCAAATTTGAATACGTATGTGAATCCGATTATTGATGAGCTAAGAACAAAGCTAAATGCTCCTGATCTTGAATTAGATATTAAGAGCATGCTTGATGTTGACGACTCGCTATTAGTTAGCCAGATTAAAGATTTGACCACTGCTGGAGCAATAGGACAAGCACAAGCAGAATTTATGTTAAAGCGCGCAAGATTTTGCCCCAACAATTTGCCTGCCTACACATCACCAATGAAAGGAGGTGATACTAATGTTAATAAAGGTTAATGGGATGATTACAAATGATGATGACGCTCCAATTTATCGTGATTGGTTCGGAATGACGGTAGTTTCCCCTTCCGATATTATTGGGCAGTTACCAAATGACGGGTCGGATGTGTCAATGGAAATTGCAAGCGATGGCGGAGAAGTTGATGCAGCTACAGAGGTTTATACGGCTTTGCATAATTATCCTGGTAATGTAACAGCACAAATTGTTTCTAATGCCTATTCTGCTGGAACAATTATTGCAATGGGTGCAAACAAGGTCCAAATGTCTCCTGGGGCAAAGATGATGATTCATAATGCATCATGTGGTACCCAAGGCGATTATCATGAAATGGACACGACATCGGGAATGTTAAAGACAACTAATCAAGCTATTGCAAATATGTACTCGGTTAAGACTGGCAAACCCGTAAATGACTTTTTAGCACTCATGGATAAAGAAACATGGCTGAGCGCAGAAGATGCGATTAATTTAGGGCTTGCCGATGAGCAAATTGATTATAGTCCAGAACCTGTCACTAATACTATTGGAAAATTGATTCCACACAAAGCAATTGAAAAAGTGAAAAATTTGGTTGCAGAAAATAAAAAAATTAAGCAGCTGAATATGTCTATGGGCAGTGGAGACTCCGATGACAATTTGAATCCTGCAATAAATCCTCTTTATCCGGAGGGAACAGAAGTTACAGTATTAGCTGATCATATGTCAGGTATGAAAGGAGCAAAAGGCGTAGTTGATCATGCATATAACGCAAATGTTTACATGATTGATTACACACCTACTGATGGAACGCCTGAAGTAGTAGATCATCGATGGGTGACAGAGGATGAACTTTCGAGTCCTGATGAATCAAATGAAAAGAACAGTAAAAAAAATAATAGTCGACTTCAAAATCTACGCCAAAAGAAGTTGGCTATTTTTCTTGACCAAAAATAAGGGGGAAAAATAATGAACAAGCAAAAATTAATGGCACAATTACAGGCAAAGTTCAACAAGGTATCTGCTAAATGTGCTGATTTGAATGCTGATTTGAATGCAAAACTCCAAGATGATTCTTCGTCTGTAGAAGATATGAAGGCAGTTAGAGAACAGTTAAGTAATGAAAAAGTGAGACGGGATGCTTTAGAATCTCAAATCACTGATTTACAGGGTGAAATCGATAAAGAAGAAGCTGAAAGCAATAATCTTGTTAATTCGGAAGATAAAGGCAAAAATTTAACACCTAATTCAGCAAAAAACAAGTTGGAAAATCAAAAGAAAGCTATTTTGAACTTTATGAAAAGAGTCCCAGCAAAAAATCAAGTTAGTTCAACTGAAATGTCACCAATCATTCCTGAAACTATTATTTATAATCCGTCTTCTGAGGTTAACAGTGTTGTAGACCTTTCAACACTGCTGACTAAAACACCAGTAGCTACTAAAAAAGGAACTTATCCTATTAAAAAACGTGCAGATGATTACTTGCCTTCAACTGATGAGTTGAAAGAAAATTCTGAACTCGCAAAACCTGATTTTACTGATATTGATTGGGAAGTTATCACGCATCGTGGTGCTTTGACAGTTTCCCAAGAATCAATTGATGATGCACAACCATCAACTTTAGATATTCTTGGACAAGATATTGGTGAAAAACGTGTAAATACATTTAACCATGAAATTGCACCAATTCTTCAGTCATTTACTGCAAAAGCAGTGACTATTAATTCTGATAGCTCTGTTGATGATATCAAACATATTTTGAATGTAGATCTTGACCCTGCCTATTTGCCAGTGATTATTGCATCACAGTCTTTCTATGATATTTTAGATACTTTGAAAGACAAGAATGGTCAATATATTTTCCACCAGGATATTTCTTCTTCATCTAAGGGTACTTTGCTTGGCGTTCCTGTTTACAAAGTCGGAGATACATTACTTGGAAAAGCAGGAGATATGAAAGCATTTATTGGTGATATTAAGAGAGCTGTATTCTTTGCTGACCGTAAAGAAGTAAATCTTTCATGGGAATATGATCAAGTTTATGGTCAATATTTAGCCGCTGTTCTACGCTTTGGTGTCACGGTTGCAGATGAAAAAGCTGGCTATTTTGTAACTGCATCTACTACGGCATCAGCAGGTGGTCAAGGATAAAATTAAGTGCTGATAAACGTGTTCTAAGCACTATTTCAGCATTAAGATAGATAATCGCCCATGAAATAAACAGTGAGAGCATGCAGTTCTGGCGGTTCTGAAGGAGTGATTTTGTGGCAGATGATGCGGCAGGTGTGAATACTTCGGATATGCAAAAATATTTAAATCTAGATAACGGAATTGATACAGATGTTTTGGAAGACCTGATTAGTATGGCTGAAGAGGATATTATGGGAAATATTGATCCAACGGTCGATGTTTCAGTATATCGAGGTTATAAATTGTTTAACCAAGCTGTAAAAGTCTTTGTTGATTTTAATTATTACAATCGAGGAGAACTTGCAACTGTTCAAGATGCTTATCCACCAAGTTATCTTTATATGATTAACGGCATACGTTGGAAGATCAGGAGAGCTAAAAATGAAAATAGCGGTTAGTCGTTTCAATAAAACGATTGAGTTTGGGAGTGTAAAAAATGTTGAAAATAATAATGCTGGAGACTACGACACTAATTTTTTTCCTGAGTACACCTTGCATTATGCACTCTACCAGCGAACTCAGCTTCAACAGTATCAGTTATTAGGAACAGAATTTGACGATACGATCACAATTGCTGTCAGAAGAAATCCACAAATTATAAAGGGCACAAAAGCACATTTCACTAGTGACGCTGATGATATTATTTATACAGTCATCTCTAACTCAATGGATTCAACTGGACTGCCAGTCGGATATGACCTAATCATGTTAAAAAAGGTCGCTAAAGTGGGGTGATTAAATGGGACTTGATGATCAACTGCACGATTGGCTGAATAGTGTTGAAAAGAAAGCCATTAATACTGAACAACAGGCACAAATTACAGAAGCAGGTGCTAAAGTCTTTGTCAAACATTTAAAAGCTGAAACAGAAAAGCACAGATCAAGCCATAATGATGTTAAATATGGACATTTGGCTGACAATATTGTTTGTCAAGGAACAGATATTGATAAAGAAAAAAACGGCAATAGCACAGTTGGATTTGGGAAAAAAGCTTATGTGGCAGGATTTTTGAATGATGGGACGGTAAATATGAAAGCTACACACTTTGTTGACAACGCAAGACGTGAATCACGAAGTGAAGTCTTTGCAGCAGAAAAGAAGAAGTACGAGGAACTGACTGGCGGTGATGGTTAGTGGATTTACCAGTAGTCCAAGCTAAAAATGTAGTTAAATCTGCAAATTTAAGCTGGATCGATAATTTATTTCAAGGCTCAATTCCAGACGGAGTAACACCTAGTACAGAACAAACTACTATGGTGATTACCGAATATGTGAATGAGCCTTTTTATTATGCCAATGGGATGTTTAAAAGTTGGCAAATAGGCGTAGAAGTACAAATATTCTATGTTTTAAAAGCAAAATTAAATTTTCAAGATTCTGAGATTGCACTTGCTGAGCTCTTTGTGATGAATGGCTGGCGTATTGACCAATCTAAGAGTCGAGTAAAAGACCCCGTCTCAAAACAATGGACGAAGGTCTTTTATTTTGTCAAAAACATTAAAGGAGGAATTTAAATGCCAGTAGGTGTTAGTTTTAAAGATATCGCATGGGTTGAGTTTGCTAAGTTGGATGATACAGGGAAAATTATTGCAGATGCCGCAAAAGGATTGTCAGCTAGCGGAATTTATCACGCAGATGGTGATGGTGAAGGTGCTACGACAGCTAACATTACCGGGTTGGAAGAAAAAGGGACTGCTCAGTATGCCAATGGCAAGAGCAAAAGAATGGCACATGGGGCACAAACCCCATCCTTAGCTTTAACTATGTTGGATATGGATGGTTCAGTCATGGCTAAAATGAAAGGCTATGTATCAGATGGTAAGGGTGGCTATGTATTATCCAGCTCGAAGAAACCACACGTAGCAGTTATTGTGGCATCTTACGATTTTGAAGGACATTTATTCTATGATTGTTTTGCTAATGGTGAAATGATCGAAGTTGGTCATAGTCACGGAACAAATACAAATTCCGAAGTTGATTATAATGGTACGTTTGAATATGATGCACTCGACCCGCTTGGAGAAACAGTGTTTGTAGATGATCAAGGTGTGCAACGCCCATATAAGTATTTTTACAGTGCGGATGCCACTTTTGATGAGGTCGCTATGCGGAAAGAAGTTTTCGGTGGATATACAGAATCTTCAGTACCAGTTACAGGAATTGCACTGGACAAAGTGACAGTAAATGGCAAAGTTGGCGATAATGGTAAGATTACGGCTATGATATCTCCAGACAATGCAACAAATAAAAATACTACATTTATAACATCTGATGCTTCATTGGCAACAATTGATGAAAATGGAAATTATGCCTTTGTTGGATCGGGTTCAGGTACATTCACTGCCAAGACAGAAGATGGCGGTAAGTTAGCTACATGTTCGTTTGAGTCAACAGCTGTTTAATTAAGCAAAACACAGAGACGATAAAAGTGAGACGAAATTAGGAGGAAATTATTTTGATTATTAAAATTAACGCTGAAAGAATTGGAATAAAAAAAGAGATAAGCGTTTTGCCTTCGTTTTATTTGCAAACAGAGGCCACGAGAGTCGCTAAAGAATTAAATGGTTTAAGCATTCAGTCACTAAAACAGTCTATTGCTGACAAAGAAAGTAAAAAAGCAAAAGAGAGTGAAAATCAAAAAGACACAAAAGCAATGACAGAACTTGAAAAATTAAAAGCTAACTTGGCGGATGCTGAAGAAGCCCAAAAAGATATAAATAAAGAGGAAGATGTTGGCAACGAGCTATTTGCTTTCCTTCAGCAATCACTTAATTTAAATGAAAAACAAATTTTGAAGGCCAAAAAAACATTACCTGGATTTGCAGAACTTGGCGAGTTCGTCTCGTATGTCATCACTAAGATTAAAAACCCACAATTAAATGATTCAGATATTAATTTCAAGCCTGTTAATGGAGATAAGGACCCAAAAAAAGATTAGTAGATCTTAAAAAGCAAGATTATAACTTTAAAAATGAAATTGAAGACTATATGTATTTCAAAAAACGATTACTTTTTGAATCTGGCATATCACTCAGTACTATTGATCAAGAAGACTATTTTGAGTTATTGGAAGTCATGAGTTCTAAGCCTCGTGATAAACGAGCATTAAGTGCGGCAGAAGCACATAGAAGAATGAGGGGCTAACCAAAGGCTATCATCTGCTTTTTATTTTACATGAAAGGAGGTTGAAAAATGACAGCGAATGTTCAATATGAAATGGCAACTCGTGTTGCTATCAATACTGTTTCAGCTGTTGGATCTTTAAAGGGATTAAAAGATGCTGTTAGTGCTGCTACCAATGCATGGAAAGCACAAGAAACAGCATTGAAATCATCTGGAGATGCTATTGGAGCTGCACAAACAAGGTTTAATGGATTAGGCGACGTTATTGATAGGCAGAAAGCCAAAATTAATGAGCTTAAAAGTCGCCAAAACGGACTAGACAAAACTACCCAAGAGGGCGCTGAATCTTATTTAAAGTTGCAGAAACAGATTGATTCATCAACTAAACAGCTTGCTTCCTTAGAAGCACAACAAACACGTGCAAAGTCTAGCATGACGTACTATGCTAGTGGGCTAGCTGATTTGCAAAAAGGCTACCGTCAGTCCAATGAACTTTCAAAAAGTTTCGTTGAGCGCTTACAAGCTGAGGGGAAAGCCGAAGAAGCCAACAGAGCTAAAATGAGTGGCTTAAAACAATCTTTGTCTAATCTTTCATCACAATACTCTAAGCAACAAGAGGAACTAAAACGGGTCGCTAGTGAGTCTGGTGCTACTAGTGATGCCTATAAAAGGCAGCAAGTTCGATTAAATGAGACTGGAACGGCAATGGCTAAAACTAAGACTGAAATGAATGAGTTGCGAGAGTCTATGAATAAAAAGCCTAGTAGTTTCATGGATGGAATAAAAGGCCGTTTAACAGACGTTAACGAAAAAGCCGAAAAAACGTCACACTTATTTGGAACTATTTTAGGAGCACATCTAGTTGCAAACGGAATTACTAATGTATTAGCTTCTGTTCAAGCTCACTTTTCAGAATTAAAGGACGCGGTAGTTGAATATGATAACAAGCAACAAGTTATGGCATCAACTTGGGATACTTTGACAGGTTCTCATGGTAAAGGCCAGCAAATGGTAGATATTTCTAACCACTTATCAGCTGCTTACAATCAGTCTATAAATGTTGTTGACGAATTAGATCAACAATTTTATCACGTATTTGATAATGCACCAAGAACTGAAACATTGACTAAATCAATTTTAACTATGTCTGATACATTAGGCTTGTCTGCTGACAATACTAAGCGTTTAGGAACTAACTTCACTCATATGCTCTCGTCTTCTAAGATGCAATTAGGTGATTTCAATATGATTCAAGATCAGTTACCGATGTATGGTGAAAAGCTTCTTGAATATGAGAGAGAAAAGCAGAAGAATCACAAACTAACTATGTCCCAGTTGCGAGACGAGATGAGTGCTGGAAAAGTATCAGCAGATGATGCTGAAACAGTAATGAATGAGTTAGGCAAAAAGTACCAATCTGCTTCTGAAAATTTGATGAAGACTGGGCCCGGCATGGTACGTTCTATTAAAACACAATCGCCGGCATTACTAGATGCTCTTTATGAACCAATCAGAAAAATGAAAAATCCTTTTATTGGTCAAATATCGCATTGGATACAAGATTCTGATACAAAAAAAGAATTTAAAGCTGTTGGTGATGCATTCCAAATGCAGATTAACGATATAATTACTGCATTTGCTGGAAACTCAAAAAAAGTTAATCTAGGTGATGGTTTAACCAAGGGCCTTTTTAACTTGCAAACGGGAATTGACAAATTGGGTGCAACGATAGTAGCTCATAAAGATCAGATAAAGGAGCTTTTTTCTTCAATGAAAACAGCTTCCAAAACATCTTTTTCGGTTTTAGTACAGACTTTAAAGGACCTTGAACCTGTTCTTCAGATTGTTGGTCAGCTAGCCTCTGATCACCCTAAAACGTTTGCGGCCATTGCGGCTAATGGTTTACTTGCAAGTAAAGCGATATCAGGTTTAGCTATTGCTTTCAAAGGCTTAGATGTGATGAAAGGAACCGCTAGCACTTTGGGTGGCATAGCAAAAAGGCTCGTATTCAAGCCTAAAATAGATGGAGCTACAGGTAAGAAAGAACTTTCCTTGTTTGCTAAGGGGGTAAAGGGAATAGCACTAGGTGTGGGCAAAGGCTTGAAATGGACAGCTTCAATAGTGACAAAAGGTGCACAGTTAGCTATGACCGGTTTACTAAAAACAGCAAAAATAACGGGTTCCGGGATTAAATTGGCATTCAACTTTTTGAAAGCTAATCCTTTTATCTTGATTGTTACAGCTATTGCTGCTGTGATAGCTGCCCTTGTTGAACTTTATAAGCACAATGCCAAATTCAGAGCTTTTGTTAACAGTTTAATTAAGGCTGCACAAAATGCATGGAAAAATGTAACAAAATTCTTTAAGGTTTTATGGAAAGATTCAATCGGTGCCATTGAAAATATGTATAAAGGTGTTACTGGCTGGTTGGGAAATATGAAAAAGGGCATGGAAAAGCATGCATCGGAAGCGTGGAAAAATACTAAATCTGCATTTAGTGATGGTTGGAATAATGTAAAAAATTGGACATCCGATGGAGCAAGTAAAATTTCAAGTGGCTTTAGTAACATGAAAAAGTGGACTATTGGGCATGCAAAAGATATGTGGAGTAGCCATAAAGGCACATTTAAAGATGGTTACTCGGTACTGCAAAATTACACTCAAACCTGGCACGATGTAATGACAGGTAAGTGGGGCAAAGTTGGATCTGACCTTAAAAATGTAGCAAATAGTATTAATAAATTTATGCGTGATGTTTTCACTGGTATGTATAACAAACTAAATGATTTGACTGGTGGCCGATTAGGCGATGTACTTAATACCTTTAAATCTATATTTGGCAAAATTCATGATGTTGTGAGCGGTGCTATCGATAAAGTTCATCATGCTTTCACTGGAATTGTGCGTGGAGTTTTAAAACCATTCAATAGTATGCTAAGCGGCCTTAAAAAAGGCATTAACTGGGTGCTTGATAAAGTTGGTGCTGATAAGATTGGCGCTAGTTGGAGTGTACCAATGCCCAGTTATGCTACGGGTACTAAAGATACACACCAAGGTGGATTAGCCATGGTCAATGATGCTCCAGGTACTAACTATCGTGAGATGTTCCATTTACCCACGGGTGAAATAGGAATGTTTCCTAAAGATAGAAATATAATCGTGCCACTTCCTAAAGGTACTTCTGTTTTAGATGGAGACAGGTCAGCTAGCTTAGCTAAGATGCTTGGCGTTCCAGCGTATAAGAGTGGTATTGGATCGTTCTTTAGTTCTATGTGGAATAAAGGCAAGGATATTCTTGACGATGTTGATAAAATACTTGCACACCCTATTGATTTCATGGAAGGCGTATTTAAAAAATTTACTAATGGCATATCTAGCAAGGCTGGAATGGCATCTGATATTATCACTCATTTTCCTGGAACAGTTGCTAAAAGTGCAGTTAAATGGGTAAAAAAAATGTTTGAGGATATGGGGGATAGTGGTAATCCTGGTGGCAGTGGTGTAACTCGTTGGAAAGATACAATTAAAAAAGCCGCAGCCAAAATGCACGTTGATTTATCTGGTGCAGGGATGAATGCGGTATTGCACCGTATAGCACAAGAATCAAATGGTAACCCTACAGTAACCAATAATTGGGATAGTAATGCTAAAGCTGGTACACCAAGTAAAGGACTTCTACAGTATATCCAGCCTACATTATCATCTTGGGTACCTAAAGGTGTTAAAGCCAATCTTGCTAGTGGCTGGTCACAATTAACAGCTTTATTCAATGATTCAAACTGGCTTTCAGATATTTCTGTTAAAGGCGGTTGGGGTCCTACCGGTCACAAGCGCATGGCTAACGGTGGAATTGTGTCAACAAACCAGATGATAGAGGTTGCCGAAGGAAATAAGAAAGAAATGGTCATTCCAATGGTTGGCCAAAGCTCTAGAGCTTGGTCGCTATTGAAAGAAGTTATTGATAATTATGCTGACGGACAATTAAATAGTCAAAATGTTGTTTCAAAAATGTCTGATCAAAAAGATGAACAAGTCGAAAAACTTAAAAACAAAGTTGAAGATGTGTCTGTTAAATTTGACCAATTACTTTCGTTAATGAAACAGCAAATTGATGCTACTAAAGGTATAGGCACGTTTGACCAACAAGCTAAGTATCGTCAACAAGGATTAGATCAAAGTATGAGTGATATGCAAGCAATTTAAAGAAGGTGATTACAATTTCAGAACCATGGCTTAAGGTAAAAGTGGCTGATGAAGATGAAGTAAATGTAACCGATCTAGTTGACGGACTTGACTTTTTAGGAAGTGATGACACCCCTTCTATTACGAATAACTATCAAGAAAACGCAGGTTCTGATGGTAGTATATTTACTACTGCCTCAATTAACAAAAATATTTTCAATGCTAACTTCAGCTTACATTTTTCTGACTGGTATGATTTGAAACTAGCTAAACATGATATATACCGTTTGTTTATTCAAAAGAAACTAATGAGGTTACGAAGTGATGCAGAACCGGCAAAAGTCAGCTTTGCGAGAGCTACTCCATTTGATATCAAGCCTTTTCAAGACGGAGCTCATGATGCTACATTTTCCATTCCCTTTGAAAATCCTAGTGGCTATAAATTTAGTTTGCTGCGGTCTGATTCGTTATACACACGTGACGAAGCTGGTTGGCAGCGTGGGATGAACTTGCCTAATGGTGAAGATCTTATTTATCGCCATACAGTGCCGCAGTTTAAGATTTTTAATGCGAGTGATATTCCAATTGACCCGTACTATCAGCGGCATGATTTAAAGATCATTGTTAAATTTAAGGGCAATAGCTTGCAACTGGTAAACAAGACAAATGGGACATCATGGAAATATAACAAAAGTTCAAATGGTAGTGACCTCATTGTTCTTGATGGAATCAATACTACATTGAATGGCACCCCAGCAAGTGCCAATACAGATTACGGTAATCTGATATTAGAAAAAGGCTGGAATGATATTGTGGCTACTGGCGCAACCACAGTTGATATTACATTTAGTTTTCCGTTCATTTATATTGGCTGATAAGTTAATAGTTCAAGGCTTAAACAGCGCCTACAAAGAGCCTTTGAAGAGTGTGTTTTTTAACTCACTCTATATTCAACCATCAGTAAATGAATCATGGCAACTTCAGTTTACAGCCTATGATGATAAATCGATTGCCTTTAATATGCTTAGTGTCGAAGCAAGCGTGTTTTGGAATAACCAGGAATATATCATTAAACAGCTTGTCCCAGATCATGCAAATGGATTTACAACAGTTCAGGTCACATGTAGTCATGTTAGCTATGAAGTATCAAGAATATGGCAACACTCAGTCAAGACAGGAACATTAACTTATTCAGTTGATGATGTTCTGTCTTTTATTTTGGGTGGAAATTCAGAAGGGTTTACTTGGCAGGTCATCGGATCCTTTAGCAAAGATCAGATTACAGATTTAGGTAATTGCTCTGGCAAAGATATGTTGAGTAAGATTATATCGACCTGGTCAGATGCTGTTTTTTGGCCGGATAACAAAAATATCAGAATTTATCAGCATGATGCACTCGTTAAAGATTTAGGACACAGGCTGGATTATCTCCATAACACTAGGGAGCTTAAACTTACCTACGATTCGACTAATGGAATAGTCAACAAGATGCGTTGTGTGAGTGTTGAAAAAGACAGCAGTGATAGTAACAATCCAACGTATTGGTTTGATCCGTTTTATGTAACAGATGATGCTTCAATTGCTCGCTATGGCGTGCGTGATGGTGGAGATATTTCTGATGATAGGTTTCATGATGCTGCTTCAATGAAGAACTATGGCATTTCACAGTTAGCACCTGATCCAGCATTGACCATCGAAGTTACTCAAGATGGTAATGATGAACCAACTTTCATGGAAAACATGAGACTTGAAAATCGTCAGGATAGATATGTGACAAATGTTGAAGTGGCATCGTATCAATATTATCCGTTGGACCCTGGAACGCCAACAACAATTACACTGAACAACACCGCTAAGACTATTCTGAATTATCAACGTAATCAAGCTAAGAAACTAGCTGAAAGTTTTGCGCAGCAACAGGCCGTAATTAATCAATTAAAGAGTGATTATGCAAAAATTGGTCAGGATTATCAAACAACAAACGATGCAATTGTGGAAATGCTTAAAAAAATTAATGAGTTGCAGGCGAATGGCATATTTGTGGATGTCTCAAGCAATAATGCTGATACTTCAGTAGCTTGGTTTACCAAATTGGTGAATTACGGAGCCAAAGGCTTAATGGTTAAACTGACACAATCTACAGATTATGTTAATCAACTCGCTACTACACAGATAAATAATGGAAAAACTGCTGGTTTAGATTTGGTAGGTTGTTACCATTATTTTATGGGTGACGGTACGGCAGAAGGACAAGCGTTTTTAACGCAATTACAAGCTGAGAATATTCCGACAAACGTTATTGTTTCACTTGACGTTGAGGATGTTTCATTAGATCCGACTGCTGATAAAGCTACAATTACAAAAGATAAATTGAATGAGCAGATAGCAGCTTTTTATAAGGTCTTGACGGATGCTGGATATTTGAACACTTGCGATTATGCAAGCTTGAGCAGATTCAATGATTGGTTTACGCCTATTGCGAAGTATAGATGGATTGCTGCATATAGTGCCACAAACAAACCACAAGGTGCATCAGCATGGCAGTTTAGTTCAAATTGGAACAATTTAGGTGTTGATGCAAGTTATGGGTACTATCCAATATTTATTTAGGAGGTTAAAAAATGGGATTTAAATGGCCACCAAAATTAGATTTAACTGATGAATCAAACGGATTGCAAGATAGAAATTATAGAAACCACATGCAAGGAAATTGGAATACATTGCGTTGGTGGTATTACCACCTTATGGGGTACTGGTCTAGCTTTTGGAATATCTTAACGGGCAGACTTGATGATCAGGATATAAAAATTTCAGCTCTGGAAAATAAAATGACTTCACAAGCGATACAAAATACAAACAACACTGAGGTGGTTGATTCACGTACCAATGCCAAAGGCAAAACTTTTAATAGTTTAGGTGAGCGTCTTAATAATGATACCTATTCCAAAGATGAAATAGACACAATGATTGATTATGTTTCCTTAGATGATTCTATTATCAGTGATTATACTGTTGATGGGGTTGTTGATAGCTTAAAATCCTTTGCAGGACAAATTAGTACTAGCAGTAATTTTAAATGCTTACTTTTACAAGATGAACATTTTTTAACTGCATATAGTTGGGAGGCTTATGAAAATTTTAAAAATGCTGGTCCTTTAGTCTATGACATGCTTGCAAATATGGCTGTGTTTGATGGTTTGTTGGATAGTGTAGTTGTTAATGGAGATAATATTGATGGCGGAGATTCTAACGTGAATCAGCTTTTGCTAAAAAATAGAAAAGTGGCAAGCATTATTCGCTTGGCTTTATCACATACAGATGTTTTTGTTCAGCTTGGTAACCACGATGATGGTACGGTTTTTAACACAACTCCGGGAAAGTTTTTAACACGCTCAGACGTACTAAAGCTTTATAACTATGATGCACATAGCTTTGGAGAAACACGTTCAGATTTTGATGCGTTTAAGGACTATAACGATAAGAAGGTACGCTTGATTAGTCTAAACACGTATAACCAAACTGAAAAATATGATAATAATGGTAATTTAATATACTCGCGAGGCAATCACAGTGTGATCACACAAAAACAATTAACATTTGTAGTCAATGCTCTTGCCAGTGTTCCTAATGGATATGCTGTTTTGATAGTAACTCATTGTCCTCTTCAAGGATATGGGAACAACAAACCCTTTACGTCGATTGATAGCTATCCATATAACACAAATCACGATTTATTAAATGGAGTTTTGCAAGCATATGCTGGCAAGACGACTTATTCCGGTACAGGTAGTGATGACAACTTTCCAGCAACAATTGAGGCTGATTTTAGTAAGTCCAATGGAGATCTAGCAGGAGTGGTGGTTGGTCATGAGCATTCTGACATGAGTATGCAAGAAATTGATGGTGTCAAGTTGACCGAGCGTTGCTGCTTTATTCCATCCGGTAGGGTTATAAATGGAACAAAAGTTAATCCAGACTTAGGAACAATTGATCAATATGCTTTTGATATAATTGAAATTGATACAACTAATAGACAAGTAATATTCAAACGTTTTGGGCAAGGGAGTGATTATAGCTATGGTTACTGACAGTCAGTTCCAAAAGATGGAAAATGACATGAAGTTTTTAAAAAAGGAAGTTGAACAGCACATCGGAGCTGATGGGAGTGGATCATGGACTGGTGGCAATGGAATAAATGATGCGCACCCCCTTGCCGGAAATGGTCGTTCAGGATTTATGCCGTATGAAATGTATAATTGGACCGATAAACATCTTGGATCACCAGCGATAACCAACCCTTCTACAGACATTAAGACTTTAGCAGATGGCTTATATCATGTTCCTAACAATATTAATGAGGCCCCAGAAAATTGGAACACTTCAGCAGCCTTAGAGATAAAATCTTTTGCGGACAAAACAAAGGTTTTAATTTGGACATACACTCCAAGTAATGTCTCCTTTATAAAGACTCTAAAATATGATGGAACAGAACAACCCTGGCAGAGGATAACAACATATCAGGAACTATATAGAGGAAGCTTTAAACCTTCACAAGGTTCAACTATCACATTTCAAGAGGCAATTCCAAGCGGAGTCTACAATTCGAGTGGAACTAGGCTGAGAATTTATGGCTATGCTCCAGGTTTTGTTGCTTTCAGCATAATTCTAGTGCCAACTTACCGAAGTACACAAACACTAAGCTCAACTCAGCCAACTGATGATTCACTGCAAGTAGTATCAAGCCAAATTGGGATTAATTTAACAAATGCTTCAATAACCTTTGCTTCAGCCCTTAAATACTTGATAGGAAACGATAGTACAGGAAACATAATTACTGCAAACAATTCTCCTTTTGATGATTGGACAATTGTTGGTATAGATGCAATACACTAGGGGGGCAACAAAATGCAATTACAGTTAGACAGTGATAATAATGTGATTGGATATGCAGATATTGGAACTATATCTGATGGAGTAGATTATGAGGGAGATATTCCAGACGATTTTTATTCTAATTTCAAAAATTACAAACTAGAAGACGGCAATCTAGTTTAGATTTCAATGTTTATAAAAATATTTATTTATATGGAGGAAATTCTATGAGTGATTTAGTAGCAACTGAAAGCGATGTTAATAATTATATTCAAAATGCAGATCTTGATTCTACTTTAGTCAATCCTTACTATCCAGCAAATTCCACAACATCAATGGAAATAAAAACTGATTTTAATCGCAACTGGGCACACTTTACTGGAATGGATACAACGACGGCTGGAAAGGGAGTTTGCGCAGATATTGATATTGCAAGTCATAATTGGCGTTTTGGATTTAATGCCAACGTTTTATTTGAAATTAGAAATAACTCAACTTTAGACCAAAAATTTGACTTAATTTGGAGCTTGGTAAGAACAGATGGAAGTGTCAAAAAAATAACAGGTTTGAGTGGGTTCATCTTAAAAACAAATAAAATAGCAAAAGTAAATGCAGTAATGCCACTGCCTTCTTTGCAAGGAATTGCGATAAGCGATTTAGAAAAGATTGTTTTTAGCTTGATTGCCAAAGATAAAACTAGTGTTGATTTTTATCTTCGTGGATTAGCAATCACCCGTTTGGAAGAACAAAATGTTGATTTTGGGTATGCTAATGAAAAAAGTAACGCTATTGACAATGGAAATTTAAGCAAATGGGGTTATAATGGTGGATTTTCAGCAGTAAATAGTAATCTGCAATATAAATATAATAGTGGGGATCAAACTCCGGTTATGAATGTCTCATCATCAAATACTGAAGGCGATCGTGGAATAAATATGGAGTTTGATGTGATTGAAAAATCGTCCAACTATTATTACCCAATACTCTTAAATCTTAAAATCAGAGATTACAATGACAGAAAAGATGATATTGCTGTTAGGGTTGTTGTTTATAATATCGATGGTTCGATTCAAGTACATCAAGTGGATAAATTGAGATTAAGAAACGCAATCAATGATTATACGTTATCTATTCCTAGCATCAAAAGCCTTGGATCTACACAGTCAAACATCCAGAAAGTAGCTGTGCAAGTCGTTGATAGTTCAGCCAATTCTATAAATTGGGATATTTATTATGCAAAAGTTGAATTTTTGCCTGATAACAAATTAAATCATGTAGGTAACAACAACATATTATTATCTTATGATGATCCGACTGCTAATGTAGTCCCTGTCAATGTCATCAAAGAATACAAAGGTGTCGTAAATGGACACAAAGTAATTAACTTTAAGTCCTCAACTATTGATGTCAATGATAAAAAGATGTATATGCAACTTGACTATAACAAAATGCAATCTGACTTCGAAGATTTTGCAGGCAATAAAATTAAAGCAAAAATAAGGATTAAAAACAACACTGATAACAATAGTTTTAAAATTTATGCACAATATAACTACGGAACAGGATCAACTCGCATTACGTTGAAACAGTTCAATTTGGAAAATAATAGTGTTGCAAGTGTTGACGATTTAATTTTGCCAACTCCAAGTTCATTGCCTGATGTTAATGTAAGTAGCTTGGAATCAATCTTTGTCTATGTCCAAGCAGTTGACATTACTAAAAACATTGATTTCGATGTATTGGAATTCAATTTGGCACAGTATGCTGTAAAGAAAGTTTTAGGAAATTCCATTCAGCAAAATACTTTGCCAGTCATTCAACTAAATGGTGATGTTTCTTCAATGAATGGCAGTAAATATGCTAACACGTCTTTTAGCTTCATTGATAAAGAGAGAAAAATCAACGCCTTTGCTAAAATTGAATGGCAAGGCGACAGTTCTCAAGCTTATCCAAAGAAAAACTATAAGTTAAAACTTTATTCAGATAATAAAGTTAAGAACAAGCTGAAGGTTAGATTTAAGCCAACATGGGTTAATGAAAGTAGTTATGTCTTAAAGGCAAACTTTATAGATGTTACAGAAGCTAGAAACATATGCAATGCTAGAATTTTTTCAAAAGCTACTCAAGTTACTAAAATTAAAAATCCAGATGTTCGTGACTCTTTAGTTAAGGCACCTAATTATGGTCAGATGGATGGGTTCCCAGTTAAAGTATTTCTAAATGGCAATGATTTAGGTTTATATACTCTGAATTTGTCAAAACACGATGTTTCATTTGGCATGGATGAAGATGTTGACACTAATGAAGCAATATCATTTGAAACAATTAATAGTTTGTTGAATACCGTCTCGGACACTATTGATGGAACTAATTACGCTTGTGAAGTTCACGATGATCCGACTCCTGATTTAATAAATAATTTCAGTTCATTTTTGAATTTTATTAATACTTCGACAGACAATGATTTTAAAGCACATTTAGCAGAATATATTGATATTAAGTCAGTAATAAACACGTATCTGTTTGGAATTTGGGCACACGAATGGGACAATACTGCTAAATCGCTAATACTTTTGACGTGGGATTCTGGGAAAACGTACTACATGATCCCATATGATTTAGATTCAACATGGTACTTGTATTGGAATGGAAGCAAATTAAGTAATGAAACATCATTTGCATTAAGTGGAAATATTGGAAAGTTTGTTACTAATGCTAACTACAATGTCTTGTTCAAACGAATATACAATTTGATGTTTGATCAAGTAAAGGAGCAATGGACCATGCTTAGAAATTCAGTATGGAATAATGAAAGAGCAATTGATGTATTCAAACAATTCATTTCTGAAATTCCAGAAAGCGAGTTTGAAAGCAATTTGGAGCTCTGGCCTACAATTCCAAGTTCAACTACCAACGATTTCAATCAAATTAAACAATCTATAATCAAACGTGGAGATGAAATGGATGCATTTTTAGATGCTGATTAATATCTAAAAAAATAGCAAGTTTAGACAAGTCAAGTGTAAAGCTAGACTTGTTTTTTTACACAAAAATAGTGGTGGGCGGGTAGGAAAAAGGAAGTGATGAGTTGCACGAATTTTTTGGGATTGATTGGACTGAGTGGGCTGCTTTGATGGGGATAGTTGGAGCGTTCATCACAATAGTTTCTGCGATAGTCGGTTTTGTATTCAAGTACGTCATTGTCGCACCGTTTGCTGGTAAAGTGGATAGTTTAACTAAGAGCATGGATGATCTCAATAGCAGCATGAAAAACTCCGATAAAAGGCTAACTGTTTTTGAAAAAAGACTAGATGATCATGACAGACGTTTAGATCGGCACCATGAACAAATTAAATACTTAAAAGAAAAAAGATAGGGGATTTCATCAATGGAAAAAATCAAAGAAAAGTTGGTCCAAGCTGATGGAACTTTGAATGGTAAAGTTTTGGCTGGTTTAATTGCTTTAGCGATTGTTTTGATACAACAGGTACTTGCTGCCTTTGGAATTAAGTTCCCTGGTGACTGGAATTCGATTGTGGCAATTATCAATACATTACTGACTATTCTAGGCTTGATTGGTGTTATAAGTGAAGTTACTCCGGTGTCAACAAATACTGATCTTTCAGAACTTGTTAAGCAAATTGAAAGTATTGAGCAGACGGCAAATTCAGCAAACACTACTGCTACTAGCGCAGCAGTTAACGCCACCAGTGCTCAAAAAGTTGTTAGTCAGGTAGCTGAAACTGCAAATACTGCTCAAGAGCAGGCCGCAAAAGCGCTTAAGATTATAAAAACTAGCAATCCTAAAGATTACCAAACCTTGTTGGACGCTAAACCAGTCAGCGAATTAATTGATAATGACGGCAATGTAATCACTGGCGGTACTCAAACTAAATAGGAGGGAATCCTTTGAAAATTAAAAAGTTACTACTTGGGGTAGCTGCAACCGTGGCTACTCTTTTGTTTACAATAAAATTAGTTTCTGCTGATACTTTGCCAGTCTATGATATGTCAGAATGGCAAGGCCCAAAGACAGAACAACAGTTTCAAAACGTTAAGAGCGAAGTATCAGGCTTGCTATTCAGAAGGCAATATGGCTCTAACTATATTGATAAGCAGGTGAATAACTACACACAGCTTGCAGATAAAGTTGGTGTTCCATACGGAGAATACGCATATGCTAGATTTGTCTCAGCGTCCGATGCGAGACAGGAAGCTAAAGATTTCTATAATAGGTCAGACAAAAATGCTAAGTTCTATGCGCTTGATTATGAAGAGCCTTGTGTGATACACGGATCTTCACAAGATGCAGTAAAAGCATGGTTAAGTGAAATGCGATCACTCACTAACAAAAAAATAATATTTTATAGCTATCGCAAATTTTCTGATATTTACGCAGGACAAGCAGTATTAAATCAATTTGACGGTTTCTGGCTAGCAGCGTATCAGTCTAATTTGCCTCAACCTCAAAATTATGACTTATGGCAACACAGAGATGATCAACCTAGTCTTGCTTTAGGTTTAAGTCTTGATAGTTCGCTTGTTATGACTGATAAACATCCGGTTTCGTATTGGTTTGGTAATACAGCTAAGGTTATCAATAAAAAGCTGAACAATGATGATCGACACGATGGATTTACTGTAGGCCAAACAGTTACCTTGAAACAATCAGCCGTAGATTGGTATGTACCAAGAGTTGGGATTAATCCAAGTGCAAAAGGACAGACATATACGATTAAAGACACTAAAAAGATTGTGCTGTCACGTTCCAACCAAGCCGTTTTACTATATAAAGGCAATACAGCAATTGGGTGGGCCTTAGCTCAGGATGTTCAAAATTACGATGTACCTAAAACTTCGACTACACTAGTTTCTGGAACATTTAATGATGACGGATATACAATTAACCGCGAGAACGGCACATTCACAGCTAAAACAGCCTTGAGAGTGTTTGCTTATCCAGGAGTAAAACCTACCGGAGCAACATACTATCCTGGCGAATCTGTGAAGTATGACGGCTGGTACAGACGTGGCAACTATATCTATATTAGCTACGTAAATTATGCAGGATACCACCATTATATTGCGGTACGTGAAAACGGTGTTGCATTGGGGGATTTCAAGTAGTAAACTTTCTTAACGAGCATGGTACAAAGTATAGACTATTTCTCAATTGAAATAGTCTTTATTTTTTTGCAATAAAAAAACCTGCAATAGCAGGATAAGATTACTTACCGCCTATTATATTCATGTTGCATAGATGTTGCATGGAATGCTATTTATCAAATCACAAAGTCTCTATTAATTGGTATATCAGTGTTTCTATTTTATATCTTAGAGAAAATACCGAGCCCAGCTAGCCCAATAGTTTATAATTGTCATTTTCAAAACGTCACTTTAGGTGACGCTTTTTTGTTTGCACAAAAGTTTTAAATTGACTTTTTGTAAAGCAAAAGGTACATTCAATATATTGGTATATATCATTTTAAAAATTGAATAACGCGGAGGATATATTAGTGAAAATAGGTTTTATTGGTGCTGGACATATGGCACAAGCAATTATTAATGGATGGTTGAAGGTCAATAAAGTTAGCAGTTCGGATATTTTTATTCACAGTGCACGTCGAGAAAGTTACGCTGTTTATGCGCAAGAAAAGAATCTTGTACCAGTTGATAGCAATAATGAAGTAATTAAGAAGGCAGATATTATTTTTCTTGCGGTTAAGCCATTGGTTCTAGGCAAAGTGCTTGCAGAGGTAAGGGATAAACTAAAGAAACAGAACAAAGTAATTGTTTCAATGGTCAGCGGTGTTTCGCTTACTGAAATACAGCAAGAATTAGATAACGATAATGTAGAATTACTCCGAATAATGCCAAACGTTAACGTTGAAATTAATGAAGGAATGACTGCATTAGCTAAAAATGAGTGTATGACGGAAGAACATTATGATTTTTGCGAAAATCTTTTTAACGCATTGGGAAAAACAAGTAATATTTCGGAAAAAGATTTCAGTACGTTTGTAGCCTTGAGTGGAAGCTCGCCGGCTTTTGTTTATTTCTTTATTGATGCCCTGTCCAGAGCGGGTGTGAAGTACGGTTTATCAAAAAAGCAAGCAACTGAAATTGCTGCGCAGGCTGTAATGGGGAGCGCTAAAAAGGTACTAACTGATCCACGGACACCATGGGAATTAGTTGATGATGTGTCATCTCCAGGTGGAACAACCGTTGCTGGTTTGTTGGCTATGGAAGAAGCTGGTTTTATGACATCAATTGTCAAAGCAGTCGATGCGACAATTGCAAAAGATCAAGGAAAATAAGAATTATATGACTAGGGGTCAGGCAAATATGAAAACTGTTTTAAAACATGGAACGATATATACTGGTAATGAAAAAATAGTGGATGGATATATTCGCTTTGATAAAAAAATTGAAGCGATCGGGCCATTAAGTGAATATAAGGCGACTTCTGATGATATTGTTTTTGATGCAACGGATAAGATAATTATACCGGGATTTATCGACGTCCATAGTCATGGAGGATATGGCTTCGACTCGATGGATGGTGATCCTGTTCAAATTGACGAAATGGTTAATAATATGATTCATGAAGGAATAACAAGCTACTTTGCGACAACTATGACGCAATCTCCTGCCGCAATTGCTAAAGCAATGAGCGGAATAAAAAAGGCTGCAGAACATAATCCAATCATTCAGGGAATCCATTTAGAGGGACCTTTTATCTCAGCTGTTTTTAAGGGAGCTCAGCCAGAGGAATATATTCAAGCTCCGAATATTGAATTGTTTGATAAGTGGAATGAGCTATCGGGACATCTGATAAAATTGGTAACTTATGCGCCTGAATATAAAACGGCTCCTGCTTTTGAAAACTATTGCTTGGAACACAATATAATTCCATCCATTGGACACAGTAATGCAAAAAATGAGGAAATGCGATTTTCTAAGGCAAGTCATGTAACCCATTTGTATAATGCACAGCGGGAATTCAAACATCGTGAATCGGGAGTAACCGGTCATGCCTTACTAGAAGATAATATTTATTGTGAGGTGATTGCAGACGGATTCCATGTAAGTCCAGATATGCTTCACTTAGCTTATAAGTTGAAGGGACCTGAGAGGATGGAACTTGTGACTGATTCAATGAGAGCTAAGGGGATGCCTGAAGGAGTGTCTGAGTTAGGTGGACAAAAAGTAATTGTCAAAGATAAACAGGCTCGTTTGGAAACAGGAAATTTAGCTGGATCTGTGCTGAAGTACCAAGATGCTTTTAGAAATATTATGAAATTTACTGGATGCGGAATAGAAGAAGCTGTGATGATGTCTTCAGTTAATCAAGCACGTGAATTCTCTTTGAATAATAAGGGGTCTCTTACTATTGGTAAAGATGCTGATTTAAATGTGTTAGGTGATGATATGCAGCTAGTTGCGACTTACAGCATAGGAAAACGCTATCAAAATTAATTTTATAGATGGGGGAAAGAAAGTGGCATCACCTATATATATTCAAATTCATAATGATATTAAACGCTCGATTGAGTCCGGAAAATGGCAGATCGGTGATCGAATACCTTCTGAACGCGAGCTAGCTGTTAATTTCGGTGTAAGCCGAATGACCTTGCGTCAAGCTGTTCAAACACTTGTTGAGGAGGGAATTTTAGAGCGGCATGTAGGATCAGGGACCTATGTCGCTCGGCAAAAAGTTCAAGAAAAAATGTCAGGTGTAACAAGTTTTACTGAATTAACAAAGGCGCAGGGGAAGATACCTTCAAGCAAAACAATTTCTTATCATATAGCTACACCATCATTGAGCGAGATGGAAAAATTGCAATTGAACGAAAAAGAACCAGTTTTACGAATGGAAAGGATTCGTTATGCTGATGAGACACCTATTTGTTTTGAAGTTGCCACTGTTCCGCAAGCTTTGGTAAAAAAATATAATAAAGAACAAGTGACGAGCTCATTGTACCGTGTTCTTGAAGAGAATGGATATGCTATTGGTCATGCAGAGCAGACAGTATCAGCAATGCTTGCTTCAGAAAAAATAGCAGATTATTTAGAGGTTAGGCGCGGAGATGCTATTTTGCGATTACGTCAAATAACAAATTTGTCTAATGGGCAACCGTTCGAATATGTCAGGACACAATATGTTGGAGAACGGTTCGAATTTTATTTGGAAAAATAAAAGGTCGATCACTAAAAAAGCTTAAGACAGGGTTTAAAGGCATACGCCAAACCACTGATTCTTAAGCTCTTATTTGTTATGCTTAAATTTAGCATGAAAGATTAGCAGCAGATATTTTGGTAAAGCAAGCATTCTGCCAAAGCGACTAGGCTCTTGAAAAAGACGGTAGAGCCATTCTATATGGTGCTTTTGCCAAAATAGCGGTGCACGTTTTGCGACGCCGGCTAAAACATCAAAACTGCCACCAACTCCCATCCAAATAGCTTGTGAACTGTTACGATGATGAGCGATGAAAAGTTCTTGTTTTGGGAAGCCTAACGCAACAAAGACAAAATCTGGAGAAGACTGTTGAATCTCTTGAACGATAGTTGACTCGTTTTTGAAATATCCATCATGATAACCTGCAATTATTAATTGTGGATAGTCTTGACGAATTTTGACAATTATTTTAGTAATTACGGATGGTTTGGCTCCTAAAAAGTAGACTCGTTTACTTTTTTTATTTGCAAATTTTAGAAGTGAAAGAAGTGTATCATAGCCAGTTACACGTTCTGGAAGAGGTCGGCCTAAAATTCTGGCGCCTTTGACTATTCCGATACCGTCTGCTGTTGTATAATCAGCAGTATTTAAAACGGAAGCATATTCTTTGTTTTGACGGGCAAACAAGACAATCTCTGGATTTGCGGTCACGACAAAGCGATTTTTGTGTGCATTGCTGTCTTTTTCAAGTTGTTCCAGCAGCTCCTGATTGGTTATTTTTGTAAAACTAGTGCCAAGAACATCTACATGCGAAAATAATTGTGACATAACCACCTAACCCACTTTCAAAAGATTACATACAGTATAACAGAAAAAATGACGGAGTTATGAAAAAGTGATAAAATAGTGCAATAGTGTAAAATCGGATAATACGCATGGTGCACATATAATAAGTAGCTCAGCTGACCGCTGAGAAGGAGAATAAAAATGTTAACGAATTACCCAGATGATAGTTATGCACTACATACGGATGAGTATCAGTTGAATATGATACAAACATATTGGTTGCAGGGAATTGATCAAAAAAAGGCAGTTTTTGAAGTATATTTTAGAAAGCTTCCTTTCAAAAACGGCTACGCAATTTTTGCAGGTCTTGAACGAGTAATTGAATATATTTCAAAATTGCATTTTTCTCAATCTGATCTAGACTATCTGGAAAGTACAGGGAATTTTTCCAAAGAATTTCTTAAGTATTTACGCAACTTTAGCTTTACTGCAACTATTCGCTCAGCGATTGAAGGAGAAGTTGTTTTCAATAATGAACCGATTTTGCAAGTTGAAGGACCTTTGGCAGACTGCCAACTAGTAGAAACCGCAATTTTGAATATTATCAATTATCAAACCTTAATTGCAACGAAAGCTGCGAGGATTCGATCGGTTGTCCACAATGATGCTATTATGGAATTTGGTACAAGGCGAGCACAGGAATTTGATGCTGCAATCTGGGGGACAAGGGCGGCATACATTGGTGGGTTTGATGCGACAAGTAATGTGCGTGCAAGCAAGATCTTCGGCATTCCTACTAGTGGAACACATGCACATGCGCTTGTGCAAGCTTACCGCAGTGATTATGCAGCCTTTAAGGCATATGCAACGACACATAAGGACTGTGTTTTTCTTGTTGATACATATGACACTTTGCGTAGTGGAGTTCCGAATGCAATTAAGATTGCTCGTGAATTTGGAGAGCAAATCAATTTTTTGGGTGTAAGAATAGATTCTGGCGATATGGCCTACATTTCTAAAAGGGTACGTGAACAGCTTGATGAGGCTGGATTCCCAGATGCAAAAATTTATGCATCGAATGATCTTGATGAGAAAACAATTACTAATTTGAAAATGCAAGGAGCCAAAATTGATGTGTGGGGCGTAGGAACTAAACTTATTACGGCATTTGATCAACCGGCCTTGGGAGCTGTCTATAAAATGGTGGCAATTGAGAATAAAGACGGCAAATTGGAGGACACCATCAAACTTTCAAGCAATGCTGAGAAAGTTTCGACACCTGGAAAAAAACAGGTTTGGCGCATTACTAAGAAAGAAGATGGCAAATCAGAAGGTGATTATATTGCTTTGTGGAATGAAGATCCCCGCAAAGAGGAGTCATTGTATATGTTCCACCCGCAATACGTCTATATCAATAAAAATGTAACTGATTTTAAGGCTCGTCCTCTGCTGCAGGATATTTTCAAGGAAGGTAAGCTGCTATATCAAGCTCCGACTTTGGCTAAAATTAAACGATATGCACATGAACGGTTGGAAAGTTTATGGGAAGAATATAAACGTGATCTTAACCCACAGGATTACCCAGTTGACCTGTCGCAAGAATGTTTTGACAATAAAATGAAAATCATAAAAGAAATCCGTGAAAACATTGGCAAAAAAGCGTAAAATATATTGATGACAGATGATATTACATCATTTTTAATGAGGAGTGAATTAAGATGCGACAGTTACAACAGAGAATTATTGCAGATTTAAGAGTAAGCCCAACGATTGATCCACAGCAAGAGATTAGGCGTAGTGTTGATTTTTTGAAGAACTACTTAAAAAAGAATACTTTTCTTAAAGCTCTTGTTTTAGGAATTTCAGGTGGACAAGATTCAACACTTACAGGGAAATTGTGTCAAATGGCTATTAGTGAGTTGCGGGATGAAACAAAAGATGATGCATATAAGTTTGTTGCTGTTCGCTTACCTTATGGTAATCAGGAAGATGAACAAGATGCAATGGATGCGATTGAATTTATGCAGGCTGATGAGACTGCAAGAGTCAACATCAAATCCGCAACTGATGCAACAGTTGCCAGTGTTGAAGAGAACGGCGTTAAGGTTAGTGATTTCAATAAGGGTAATATCAAAGCGCGCCAAAGAATGATTGCTCAGTATGGGATTGCCAGCGCTGTGAAGGGAGCAGTTGTTGGAACTGATCATGCGGCTGAAGCCTTAACGGGATTTTATACAAAATTTGGCGATGGTGGAGCTGATATCACACCTATTTGGCGTTTAGATAAACGGCAGGGGCGTTCAATGCTGGAAGTTCTCAATGCTCCAGAACATTTGTATGAGAAAACACCCACTGCTGACTTGGAAGATAATCGCCCCGCTCTGCCAGATGAAGTTGCCTTGGGTGTAACTTACGATGATATCGACAATTATCTTGAAGGTCAGAAAATTGAGGATAAAGCAGCAGCCAAGATTGAATCTTGGTATTTGTGTACACAGCACAAGCGCCATTTGCCGATCACTGTTTTTGATAGTTTTTGGAAATAAAATGATAAGTTCGTTTTCTAGCAATGCATTTTTGATTGTACTCGCCTGTGATATGTTATAATGGGCGGGTATTTTTTAGTATAATGAGCATTAACTAATCAGCGCTATTGTTTTGCTGAGCCCAAATAGGAGATAAGGCACAATGAATATTGAGATTGAAAAAAGAGTTGCTCAGAAGGTAAACTTGGCTTATAAATACGTTCATGCAGCTTTGGAACTTTTACAAGCAGGTGACACAGTTCCGTTTATTGCACGTTACCGTAAAGAACGAACTGGAAGTATGGATGAAGTTGTGCTTCGTGATATACAAAGTGCTTATCAAGCTAATGAGAAACTGGATAGTTACAAAAAGAAAGTCATGGCTGCTATTTCTGAACAAGGCAAGATGACAGATGAATTGCAGCAACAAATAAAAAGAGCGACGATTTTGCAAACTATCGAGGATTTATATCTTCCCTTTAAAAAGAAACGCAAAACAAGAGCAACAGCCGCGAAGGAGGCTGGGTTAACAGCTTTTGCGGACTGGATCTTAACTTTTCCACAGGCTGGAATAACTAAAAAGGCACTTACTTTCGTAGCCCCAGAACACAATGTTTTAAACGTTAAGGATGTCATTTCAGGAGCCCAAGATATCATCGCAGAGGCAATTAGTGAGAATGCTATTTTCAGGGCATATATTCGAAGAGTGTTCAAAAGAAGCGGTACTTTGTCGACTAAAGTCAAAAGTGCCGAAAAGGATCCTGATAAGGTTTTCCGAGATTATTATAATTTTAAGGAACCGTTAAGCAAAATACCAACCTATCGCGTCTTGGCACTTGACCGTGGTGAAAAAATAGGTGTTTTATCGAATAAACTTGAAGTTAACGAAGAATACATTTTACAATATCTGCATTCACAGTTGATCATGCAGCACAAAGGACCGGCAGTTGATTTAATAGTGGAAGCATATACTGATGGCTTTAAGCGATTGTTAAAACCTGCTATTGAGCGTGAAGTGCGTAATTCTTTAACCGAAAAAGCGCACGAGCATGCTATTGAAGTTTTTGGAGACAATTTATATCATCTTTTGATGCAAGCACCACTTAAAGGGAAAGTTACACTAGGCTTCGATCCCGCATACCGTACGGGATGCAAATTAGCGATCGTTGATCAAACTGGTAAATTTATTGCAAAACAGGTGATCTACCCCCATTCACGTAAAAAGGGTGAAGATGTTTCGAATGTCCAGAAAAATAAAGCTGGTTCTGAATTTAAAAAGCTGCTTGAAAAGTACCAAGTTGAAGTTATTGCAATCGGGAATGGAACTGCCAGCCGCGAATCGGAACAATTTGTTTCAGAAATAATTAAGTGCTTTTCGCGGCAAATCTATTATGTAATTGTAAGTGAGGCGGGTGCTTCTGTCTATTCGGCAAGCAAAATAGCACGCACTGAATTTCCAGATTTTAATGTTGAAGAGCGATCAGCTGTCAGTATAGCTCGTCGGTTGCAAGACCCTCTAGCAGAGTTAATAAAAATTGATCCGCAAGCAATTGGAGTGGGCCAGTACCAACACGATTTGCCACAAAATAAATTAAAAAAACGTCTAGTTGATGTTATTGAAACGGCTGTTAATCAGGTAGGAGTGGATTTAAATACTGCAAGTGTCCAATTGTTGCAGCATATTGCAGGTTTGAACGCTGTGACTGCTGCTAACATTGTAAAGTATCGGAATGAAAATGGAATGTTTAGAAAAAGAGCTGAATTGAAAAAAATTGAGCGTTTAGGTCCCAAAGCTTATAAACAAGCTGCTGGTTTTCTTCGTATTGTTAATGGCAGCAATATTTTGGATAATACGGATATTCATCCCGAAAGTTATACTTTGACGCATAAAATATTAGATTACTTGGCAATAAAAATAACGGACATTGGTAAAAAAGAGAGTATCAAAAAATTTTCTGAGCAGGATAATGTTGTTTTGGCTGAAAAGTTACAGGCTGGTCGAGAAACTGTCGCTGACATTTTAAAGAGCCTGCAAAAACCAGGCAGGGACGTACGCGAAGAACTTCCTGCACCGCTTTTGCGACAAGATGTTTTGAAAATGGAAGACTTAAATAAGGGCATGAAGTTGCAAGGAACTGTCCGTAATGTGGTCGACTTTGGAGCATTTGTAGATATCGGTGTTAAACAAGACGGTTTAGTTCATATTTCCAAACTAACAAACAAGTTTATAAGCAATCCGCATGAAGTTGTCTCTATCGGGGATATCGTTACGGTTTGGATTGAGAAGGTCGAACTTGATCGCCATCGTATTCAATTGACAATGATTGCTCCTGAAGAAGGGTTTGAAAAATGACCGATGATCAGCTGCAAGAATTGGTCAGAAAAGTTTCGCGAAGTGCATTCAAGCGAGATTTCAAACATCACGCTTTTTTTAACCAGCGCCTAAGGACAACTGGTGGACGATACTTGTTGACCGATCATAATATTGAAATTAATCCTAGGATGTTGTCGGAACATGATCTTGATACGCTTATTGGAGTTATAAAGCACGAGCTATGCCATTATCATTTGCATTTAACTGGGAAAGGATATCTGCACAGAGACAGCGAATTCAAAAAATTATTGCGGCAAGTTGGTGGTTCACGGTATGCTCCACGTTCAGCTGAAGAAGAGAGAAATTTGTGTTATTGTTGTTCAAAATGCGGCCAGCAGTACTTTCGCCGTCGAAGAGTCAATACAAAGCGTTATGTATGTTCTAAGTGCTTAGGAAATTTGATTTTGATTAGAAAAAGTAAATAAAGTCTTGCTTGCTATATTATGTTTTGTTATAATAAATTCTGTTGTTGCGGGTATGGCGGAATTGGCAGACGCGTCAGACTAAGGATCTGGTGGGCGTTATAGCCCGTGATGGTTCGAATCCATTTACCCGCATTGAGCAAATGATAAGGGGGTGGGACAAAACTTTGGTTTTGTTCCATCCCTTTATTGTATATTTACAAAAAAAGTTGCTTGAAAATTAAAAATATTACTAACAGGAAGTTCATTTTTCATGAAGGGCAAGAGGTGAGTCAGCTAGTGAGTAAAGCAGTAAAAATAATGGCAAGTGCGCATTATGTTCCAAAACACGTTGTTACTAACGAGGATTTGAGTCAAGTCATGGAAACATCAGACAAGTGGATTCAGGCGCATACAGGAATTAAAACCCGGCATTTTGCACTTGGTGAAAACACATCTGACATGTGTGTTAAAGTTGCTAAACGAGCATTAAAAGAGGCTGGATTAAGTTCATCAGAACTTGATTTGATTATTGTAGCGACAATCACACCTGATTCATTAACTCCTTCAACTGCTGCTAGAGTACAACAAAAAATTGGTGCTGACAAAGCCTTCTCATTTGACATTAGCGCAGCATGCGCGGGTTTTGTTTTTGCCTTGAGTACAGCTGAAAAATTTATACGTAATGGCAGCTACAAAAGAGCTTTGGTGATTGCAGCTGAAACTAATTCAAAAATGATGGATTTCAAAGATCGAACTTCAGCTGTTTTTTTTGGGGATGGTGCAGGCGGTGTGATTATTGAAGGGGCTGACAATCCTGAAGATGATATGTTTGTAGCTGAAAAATTGAAGACACAGGCCGATGCTGAAGTGATTCACAGTGGCAGGATATCCCCACTAAGAGAAATTGCGGCTGAAAATTATCCAAGTATTGATGCCTTTTATCAGGATGGACATGCTGTTTTTGATTTTGTTAATGCAGTTATCCCCGAGCATATCGAAACTCTCTTGGAAGAGAATTCCTTAATTCCCCAAGATTTGGATCTAATTATTCCACATCAGGCAAATTTACGTTTGATTGAAAAAATTGCTGCGCAATTGGAACTTCCGTTGGAAAAGTTTGCAACCAATATTGAAACGAATGGGAATACATCGTCAGCTGGAATTCCAATAAGTTTGGATGAGGTACTCAGGCAAAAAAGACAACAAGGCCTTATTTTGCTTACTGGATTTGGGGCGGGGTTGGCTTATGGGAGTATTTTGCTGGATATATCCAGGTTTAAATATACTTGTAAGTAAGAGTAACTCAGGACAATAAAATCGTTAGTTATTTGAGGGTAGATTAAAAATTGCTTTTTACACGGTTCCTACTCAAATTTGATTATTAAAATATTAATACAACGCTAAAATAAGCGGATGGAGCAAAATATAACTTTTGATCCACCCACTTATTTTTATGCGATATTTTCATGTAAAAAAACAGCTAATTCATGCCATCAAATTTTTTCAAACAGTCTGCTAGTTAAGTTCATCTAATTTTTTAAGATGCTTGTCGGTGATTGCTTTAACTTTTTTGACGCGGCGAATATATTTTTCTTGAGCCAAAAAGTCAGTCGTCATCCAGACTTTAACAATTTCTAACGCGATTGCAGGGCCGATTATTTTGCCGCCTAAACATAGAACATTGCTGTCATTATGTTGACGAGCAAGTTTTGCACAAAATGGATCTTGACATACAACGGCATCAATTCCGTAGACTCGGTTTGCAATCATTGCGCTGCCATAACCAACACCATCGATAAAAATTCCTCTGTCAGCTTCCTTTTTGGCTACGGACAAAGCTGCTGGATATACATAATCGGATAAATCAACTGGATCGGCAGAGTAAGGCCCGAGATCTTTAACTTCATGCCCCATCGCTTTTAAAGAATCAATGATTTCCTTTTTTAATTCAACACCTGCGTGATCACTTGCTAAAACTATTTTCAAGAAGAACGCCCCTTTTTAATTTGATATTAAGCATCTAATCGTGGTTTTTAGGAAAAACAACGATTATTCACAAAGCATATTATACATTAAATCATGCAGCTGTGAGCTTTTTAATATATCAATGTAGTTTTAAAGTTGCTTTGCATAATTGAATGAGACCACGAATCATAGGAAAATTTTTCTAAACATGTGCTTTTGAAGCTGGACTTGATAAATTAGGGATAATTTGAATTTATTTTCTGTTGAAATAAAAAATCTAACTTGAGACAGCATTTAAAATAGTCTCTCAAGTTAGATCAATTAAGTTTCTATGGATAGAGTTTAAAAAGTTTTGCCGATCTAATAGCCGTTCGAGTAGGTAGGGGTCGAATAAGTAGAATCAGAATCGTAGGTGCCACTATTAGAATAAGACGAGCTGTAATCATTTGTCGAATATGTGTTTCCAGAAGAATACGAACTATCGTTTGAGTCTGAACTTTCACTCGAATAGGTTTCACCTATTTGTCCATAAAATGTCTTGGTGGACGGTTTTAAATTTAACTCATTTCGAATTTTGTTGGAAATCTTTTTCTTTTCTTTGGCTGAAACAACTTGGTATGAAAGACCATTAAGTGTTGCATCTGTACCTTGTAGAACATAAGATTTGATTGAATTTGCTGCAGATTTATAATTTGTTTCGATCGTAAGCATGTCATCGTAAGTCATATCTGTCTGCATATTATCTTCAATTGTTGATAATATCTTTTTGTAGTTAGCAAGAGAAGCAGTGGAAGCAGCCTTATTTGCTATGGCCGTAATAATTTGTTTTTGGCGCTTCTGTCTTCCGTAATCGCCTTCCGGATCACTATAGCGCATGCGTGAATAGGCTAGTGCTTCTTGTCCGTTCAATTTAACAGTTTTTCCCTTGACTACATTAGCGTAACTGTACTTGAAGGTCAGTTGTGGTGTAACTGTGACTCCGCCTAAAGCATCAACGACTTTGCGTAGACCACCCATATTGACTAATAGATAAAAGTCAATTGGGACATGTAGTGTGTTCTGAACAGTCTTAACAGCAGCAGCTGTACCACCGATAGTATATGCAGAATTTATTTTGTCATATGCATTTTCACTACCACTGATTTTGACCTGCGTATCTCTTGGGATACTGGTCAAGGTAGCACGTTTTGTTTGCGGATTTACTGTTGCGATTATAATCGTATCGGTACGTCCCTTATCACTTCGACCTAGATCTCCGGTATCTGTTCCCAGTAGAAGAACAGAAAATGGTTTTTTATCTTTTAAAACCTGAGAGACATTACGTGACTTTTTCACATTTGTTTGTTTAAAAGTTTTATTGATTGTTTCTTTTGCAACACCCAACATATTATAAGTGTAGAAAGCTGCCCCATAGAAGAGAATGAGAATTAAACTTAGCAAGATAGTACATATGAGACGTCGTTTTCCCCGCGGGCTTTTCTTTCGATGTGAAGAACCATTGTTTCTGCGTAGCGGAGTGTCAATCAGTTCTTCAGAACTTTTATCATTATTATTCATAAAAAACTCCTTAAATTCGACATTATGTATGAATTATACTACTTAATGTTAAAATTTGGATAGTAAAAAAGATGTTTAATAGTAAATTAAATAATTAACATTTTAACCTCAATCAAAAACCGTTGTTTTTGGATAGTCTTTCAATTAGTGTTACAAAATTGTGATATACTTATGAATGTTTAATATATGAATAGTGAGAAAGAGAAGTGAAGCTATGCAAGTTTTTGAACATAGTATATCTGGGGTTTTAATTATTTTAGTCATGATTATTCTTGGATATGTTTTGGCAGAGCGAAAGTGGTTTGATGAAAAATCAACTAAATTGATTGCAAGAATCGTTACCCAAATTTCATTGCCTTGTTATATGGTTTCAACAATAATGAGTAAGTTTTCTGCAGAGGATTTAGCAAAAATGATACCAGATTTGCGTTTTCCTGTCGTATCCATGATGATTTTAATGGCAATTGCTTTTGCACTTGTGCGTATTTGTAAGATACGGGATAGTCACGCTGGACTATTTTCATCAATGTTTTTTAATTCAAATACAGTTTTTGTAGGCCTGCCGATTAATCAGGCTCTTTTCGGGAGTGAAAGTATTCCATATGTATTGATTTATTATATGGCGAATACGACAATTTTTTGGACGCTGGGCACATATCTTATTCAACGTGACGGCGGGCAGGAAATAAAGTTTGATTTAAAGAAAACACTTGGAAAAATATTTTCCCCCCCATTATTAGGATTTATCGTAGGTGTTATCTTTGTGTTGTTAGGAATTGAATTACCCGATTTCGTTAATTCTGATTTGGATTATATTGGTAGCTTAACCATTCCATTATCAATGATTTTTATCGGTATTTCAGTTTCGCATGCAGGATTAAATAAATTGGCCTTGAGAAAGGATAATGTACTAATTTTGTTGGGGCGTTTTATCTGTGCACCTTTATTAATGTCCCTATTGGTCATTCCCGCGGATATGCCGTTGATAATGAAGCAGGTCTTTATTTTACAATCAGCAATGCCAGTGATGACTAACGCACCCGTTGTTGCTAATCTATATAATGCCGATTCGGATTATGCTGCTGTGATGGTTACTGAAACTACGTTAATTTCATTGATTGTAGTGCCAATTTTAATGGTTATAACACAAAATATAGGATAGGGAGTATCAGTTGTGAAAAGGACGATAATTTATGTTTTGATATCAACATTAATGTTCAGTTCAATGGAGATCGCATTAAAAGTGGCGGGGGCAACTTTTAATCCTATTCAATTGAATTTGATTCGTTTTTTTATAGGAAGCCTAGTTCTACTGCCGATTGCTAATAAGTCTCTTAAACAAAGCAAACGAGCATTAACAAAACAAGATTGGATTTTGTTTTTAATCACAGGCTTTTTATGTGTCATTGTCAGTATGTCATTGTTCCAGCTTGCTGTAGTTTCAACCAAGGCTTCAACTGTTGCAGTGCTATTTAGTTGCAATCCAGTTTTTGCATTGATCTTTGCTTTTTTGATTTTGCATGAACGCCTTGGACGAGCTAATCTGCTGGCCGTAGTCATTTCAATTATTGGTTTACTAATTATTATTGATCCTGCCCACTTATCACGGCCTGTTGGAATTATTTTAGCACTTTTATCTGCTGTTACCTTTGGCTTTTATTCAATTGTTTCACGTTATGGATCTACCAAGCGCGGTTTAAATGGAATTGTTATGACTTGCTATACTTTTATCGCAGGAACAGCTGAACTGTTGATTATTTCTTGGCTGACACATATCCCTGCAATTGCACGTTGGTTAGGGAAAAGCAGCTCATTATCGAGTTTTAAAGACCTGCCTATAATTCAAAATATTACGTTTTCATCTCTTCCAATGCTTTTTTATTTAGGTGTATGTGTCACTGGCGGTGGTTTTGCGTTTTATTTTCTGGCGATGGAAAGATCAAATGTTTCAACTGCTTCCCTTGTGTTTTTCATTAAACCAGGTCTTGCTCCAATTTTAGCTGCTCTTTTAATTGGGGAAAAAATATCAATATTAACGATTATTGGAATCGTTGTTATTTTAATTGGCTCTGTTGTTACCTTTATCGGTAATAAAGTTAAAGAAGAAAACATTGATGCTGCGCCAAGGTCTTAATAGAATTAGTCAATTAGGCTTTTTTGTTTTTTAGAGCAGTTATAGACTGCAGAAGCACTCTCCATAATACTGAACTGTTATTTTGTTCAGCTTTTTATGAAGAGCGCTTTTTTATTTTGTGGATAACTTATTTTTCGAAAAGAGGCATGCTATGTCTAAATTTGAAAAATGAATAAAATATATGCTCACAACATAACTATAGTTTACTTTAAGGTTACATAAGTAATATTTAATTAATATTAACGAGTAATATAAGAAAAGAGGGTCACATATAGTCAGCAATGACGGTAAAAGATCGACTTTGTAACTTTAGAAACATAAATGTAATATTAGGAGTAAAAAAAGCAATTATAAGGGTATTTTGTAAATATAATGTAATGCTGTGACTCCCCGCTTAATGATAATATTATAAGCGTGGTTACTTAAGGAAATGTTAATAATATTAATGATCGGTAGAGGTGTGAAGTTCATGGGGAAAAATAATTTGGTAAGGGTTACAACTGCAATGGTAACAGCGTTAGTTATTTTCGGTTTAAAAACGGGGGTTTCAGCTTCAGATACGTCTAGTAAAATAAGTGATGTGAATCAAAAGATTGATCAAACACAATCTTTGATCTCGGATGGTCAAAAAAAAATATCGAAGCTTCAAGAAAAGCAGACTGTTGATGCTCAAGAAATCCAGTCTTTGAACAAAAATATCGATGCGCGTAAAGCACACTTGGCTAAGCAAGCACGTTCAGCGCAACTTAATGACACAAGTTCTGTTATCCAATTTGTAACTGATTCAAATAGCCTTAGTGATGCTGTAGATCGTGTCACTACAGTCGCAACCATGGTTCATGCCAACAATCAAACACTATCAGATCAAAAGAAAGATAAATTAAAAGTTGCTGCCGATAAAGAAAGCATAGATCTTGCTGCAACTCAGCAAAAGAAAGTTAATACAAAATTACAGTCAGATATGGCTGACTTAGCAGTTCAAAAAACGGAGCTGCAAGTTAAGAAAGCAAAAGAAGATGCCGATAAGAAAAAAGCAGAAAATGCTTTAGCAGCAGCTAAAAAGGCAGCCACCACTGTTAAGACAACTAAAGACTCAACAGTTGCTGTTAAAGCTTTGGCAACTGCTAATAAAGCTGCGACCGATGTTACGAATAAAACAGAAAATCTAACGAATGTTGTGGCTGCTTCTTCCAGTGGTAACAAAGCGGCAAATGTAACTAATTTATCGAACAACAATAATAATAACAAAACTACGACTAGTGTTAACAATAGCACCAACAGTGAGGCTAATAACGCAGCTTCTAGTAGCAGTTCAACCTCTTCTAGTGTACCAAGTTCTTCTAGTGTAGATACAGGATCAGCAGTTTCTGCTGCTTTGTCCTTGACAAGAATGGGTATTCCATATGTTTGGGGTGGTGCATCGCTCTCGGGAATGGATTGTTCAGGATTAACTGCTTATGTCTACGGCAAATTTGGAGTATCTTTACCTCATAATACGGCTGCACAAGAGGGCTATGTCTCTTATGAATCTGTTTCGCAGGCACAGCCGGGGGACTTGCTTTTCTGGGGTTCAAAGGGAAGCAGCTATCACGTAGCTATCTATATTGGTGGCGGTCAGTATGTTCATGCTCCTCAGACAGGGCAAAATGTTAAAGTTGGAAGCATCTCAACTTTCACACCATCTTTTGCAGGACGTTTGAAGTAGCGCGTTAAATAATGTTAATTAAATAATAATTTTGGACAGCTTTCGAATTATGAGAGCTGTTTTTTATAATAACTTAGTATAAATGGATGTAGCTTTTATGCTGGTTCAAAATTTGGTATGATATGGGGTAAACCTTAATAAAAAGGAAGGGCGAGCGAATTGGTTAAATTAGTATTACTGCGTCATGGGCAAAGTCAGGCTAATCAGACTAATACTTATACTGGGTGGACAGATTCATTGCTGACTGAAGAAGGTGCGAAAGAGGCAAAGAAAGCTGGAGAACTCCTTAAAAAAGAAAAAATATTTTTTTCAACTGTTCATACATCATTTTTAGTGCGTGCAATTAAAACAGCCAACATAGTGCTGTCGACGATAAGTCAGACAGCTGTTCCAATTCGAAAAAATTGGCGTTTGAATGAGCGTCATTATGGAGCTTTGCGAGGTATCAACAAGGATTTATCGCGTCAAATATATGGAAAACATCAAGTGGCTTTGTGGCGCCGGAGTTATGATGCGATCCCACCATTAATGGATCATCCAGATTATGATCGCCGTTATGATAGATACTCAAATGATATACTCCCGCTAGGTGAAAGTTTGAAAATGGCCTCTGAACGGATTATACCCTATTGGCTGGATAATATTGCTCCACAGCTGCTTCATGGGGAAAATCAACTAGTTGTTGCGCACGGTAGCACATTGCGAGCACTGATCAAGTATATTGAAGAAATTAGTGATGAAAAAATTGATGGAGTAGAAGTTGAGAATGCCGTTCCAATAGTTTATGAACTAGATCATAAACTGAGAGTTACGAGTAAAAGAACTTTATAGTTCAGAATGATGATCGGGAAACACAGATCATATATTTTTAACTGCAAGTGTATGATTGAAGTATTTATAACAAAATCAAAACTAGGTTCAGTAGATTTGTTTCGATTTTTTTTTATGATTAAGCAGTTGAAGAGTTTTAAATAATTAACGCTCTATATAAAAGGCTCAGCCGCTGATTGTTTTCAATCCAACCAGCGGCTGAGCCTATTTTACAAGCAAATTTATTGTCTAAAGTCAAACTTTTAAGCTAATGATCCCATTGGATCCCATGGAGAAAGGACTTTTGGTTCTTCTTTCAAGACATCCTGCAAGGCAGTAGGAAGATACTTTTTATTTACAACGACTTGATAACAGAATTCATTCATCCAATCATTGCTCATCACGAAGAAACCATTAGTACCAACTTTCTTTCCCCATGAATTTTCAACTTTCCATTTTGTTGGTTGATTGTCAACTAAGTCAACGCCAGTGAGAACCATCGCATGTGTCATTAAACTTTCACCATAGTCAAGTCGTTCAGCTTTAGACATACCTAGATCAACATCAAACAACTCATCTTTATGATAGAGCTTGGTGTCCATAATACCTTTTTGACGATCTGATTCTTGGCCGACATCACAACCAAACCAGACACTTTCACCAGCTTTGAGCTGATCAACAGCAACCTGTCGGAATGTTTTCATATCGACATTCAAATGACGTATCTGCCTACCAGAGACGACATTTCCGAGCATATCAACAGTATACATGTGGTTGTAAGGCTTATCTTGAGTTGGTCCGTTGATTATTGAAACATAATCATCAAGATTCCACCCAACATATTTTTCAAAGAAGGTCTGAGGAGTTAAGTTACGATCAAGATGATAAGCTTTTTCTGCATCACGATAAGCAAAATCAAATTTAACTGGTGGTTCACCAAAACTATAAGCCAACATCCGATAAGCATCATCAAGCATTTTATTTTTTTCCGCTTCAATCTGTACGTCAGAAGCATGTTTTGCAACCAGCTGACGAAGTTTAACAGCATCTTTACGTAGCTTTAAATTAAAAGTGCTGTTAAATTCGTTTGATTTTGAAGAATTATAGGTCTCAGGCATTGCTGATTGTGGAACAACTCCATATTTTTGAATGATAGCTACGATCATATCCCATTGCCCACCATCTTGTTGAGGTGTGGTCATCAACCAACTGACTTTACGATCAGAAGTCGGCAAGTCTGCGGTTTTAAGGACATTTTCATAGAAATAATTTGCTTTTTCGAGTTTATCCCAGAAATACGTATAATTTTGAGAAAGTTCAAAATCTTTTGGAACCTTGAACTTGTTTTTTATATCATGACGCATTGTATTTAGAGCGGCAAACATCCAGCAACGACCTGATTGTTTTTGATTAGCTACATCTCCCGTATCTAAATCAATTGAGAAAACCGGATCCATTTTAACTTCAGAACGATAATCCGCAGAAGTAGCCAAAATACCATTTTTAGTTACAGCACGCTCGATTACTTCATGATTTGGACGATTCTTTAATGAATTTTTAAATTTAGTTAACTGAGTTGTATCGATAGCTTTAGTCAACAGAGTCACTCTCCTTTTTAACAATAATAGTATTATTATATGCTAAATAAGATTATGCGTAAACCGAATTGTTTTAATGCTACGCGTAAGCTTAGCGGGCTTCCAAAACTTTGGGACCGTCAGGATAGCCAACAATAACTGTGTTAACTAAATCTAAGAAGAGACCGTGCTCGACAACACCGACTTGTTCAGCTAAATAAGCAGCTAAATCATGTGGATGGGTAATTTCTTTCAGATGCAGATCAATTATCAAGTTATTAGAATCAGTGTACTTTAGCTGACCAGTATCATCGTGTCGAAAAGTCGGTGCATAGCCCTTTTTCGAAAATTTCGAAAATAACTTTTTGCTGCCATAAGGAATTACTTCGACAGGCAGAGGAAATTTACCTAATTTTTCAGACATTTTACTTTGATCGACTATCCAAAGATTTTTGCGTGAATTCGAAGCAACGATTTTTTCAAATAAAAGAGCTGCACCGCCGCCCTTAATACCTTGAAAATCAGAGCTGATTTCGTCTGCACCATCAATAGTCAGGTCGATCATATCAACGTCATCAACGGACTTAAGCGGAATGTTTAGGGCTCTAGCTTGTTTTGCAGTTGCATCAGATGTCACGACTCCAGTAATATTCAAATGTTCACTTTGAATGCGTTTTGCGAGTGCCTCAACCATGTATTTTACGGTGGAACCTGTCCCTAAACCAACCGTCATACCATCTTTGATCCAATCAACGGCTTTTTCACCAACTATTTTTTTTAATTCATCTTGACTCATCATTTTCATTTAGACTCATCTCCATCTTGAGAAGCTAATAAATCGTTATATTCGGAATGCTTCTCAAAAAAATTGCGTGTAAAGGGGCAAAGTGGTAACACTTTGGCTTTCTTCTGGCGTATTTGCTGTAGAAAGTCCTTAGTGATTTTGCCTGCCAAGCCGCGTCCCTGATATTCAGGAGGAACCAGTGTGTGTTCGACTACATAGGTGTGTCCATTGTTAATCAGTTTGAAGCCAATGTGTGCACATGGTTCAGGTATTTCTTCTATATAGTAATTAAATGAATTGCTTGTCCATTCAGAACGCATTTCTATCACCTCATTTTTTATTAAATTATAGCATAGCGCCTGATTATTCGATAGTTTGCGGTATATCTGGGTCGGTTTTGATGGTAGAATTAAAGTTAGTAATCAGAGAAATGAGAGTGATAATTGTGAAACGAGGCTTTGAAATAGTTAGCAAATATGTCGGAGAAGAGGTTATTCTTCCAAGAAGGGCAACGAGGAATGCTGCTGGATACGATTTTTGTGCGGCAAGGGACTTCACGCTGCCAAGTATTTGGAAGATGAACTTTGCTAAAGTGATCTGGAATCGATTCCATCAAAAAGATTTAACTTCTGAAGATTATATAAAAGCTCAAAGGGAATTAAAGCCTTTTTTGGTTCCTACAGGCGTCAAAGCGTATATGCAGCCTAATGAATTTCTTCTACTGGCTAACCGGTCAAGTAATCCACTAAAACGCAACTTGATCTTACCAAACGGTGTAGGAATTGTTGATGCTGATTATTATAATAATGAGAGTAACGAGGGGGAAATCTTTTTCCAGCTTTTAAATTTTGGTGTGAAAGACCTTGTTATTAAGAAAGGCGAACGGATTGGTCAAGGAATATTTATGCCATTTCTATTAGCAGAGGCTGAGAGCAAACCCTTAGCGGAACGTGAAGGTGGATTCGGGTCATCTGGAAAATAAAATTTTTTAAAGAATCGCATTACTTTTAAATTATGTAAATACTTGTGCTACTATTTTTTTAAGCAAGTTGTGATCGAAGGGAGGACAGAGATTGGCAAAGGCAAAAACACAGTATGTTTGTCAAAATTGTGGTTATTCTTCTCCACGTTATCTAGGTCGTTGTCCAAATTGTAGTTCCTGGAATACTTTGACTGAAGAATTGGAACAGCCACAAACTTCTAAAAAGGCTGCGCGTGTTAGTTTCGACGGCTCGCGTGTGAAGCCTCAGTTATTAGATGACGTTAACACGGAAGAAAGTCCACGAGTCAAGACACGTCTTAATGAATTAAATCGTGTTCTGGGAGGAGGAGTAGTACCCGGTTCATTAGTTCTGATTGGCGGCGACCCCGGCATCGGGAAATCAACATTGCTGTTGCAAGTATCGGGACAACTTGCAGCAACTGGGAACAAAGTACTTTATGTTTCGGGTGAAGAAAGTGCGATGCAGATAAAGTTAAGGGCTGAACGACTTAAGGTTGGCGGCAAGCAGTTTTATCTGTATCCAGAGACAGATATGGCAAGCATTCATCAATATATTGATAAGATGAAGCCTGATTTTGTGGTGATAGATTCCGTCCAGACTATGCAGGAGGCAGATATGGCTTCGGCAATTGGAAGTGTCTCACAGATAAGAGAAGTTACAGCTGAATTATTACAGATCGCAAAAACAAATGGTGTTTCGATTTTTATAGTTGGGCATGTAACTAAGGGTGGAGCGATTGCTGGTCCCAAAATCTTGGAGCATATGGTTGATACAGTCCTTTATTTTGAAGGTGATCTGCATCATACTTACCGTATTTTACGTGCTGTCAAGAATCGTTTCGGTTCCACAAATGAGATAGGAATCTTTGAAATGAAGGAAGGTGGTCTAGCAGAGGTTGCTAATCCATCTGAGATTTTTCTGGAAGAACGTTTACGTGGGGCAACTGGATCTGCAATTGTAGTTTCACTAGAAGGAACTCGTCCGATCTTAGTTGAGGTTCAAGCTTTAGTAACTCCAACAGCATTCGGAAATGCCAAAAGAACGACAACGGGTTTAGATCACAATCGTGTCTCCTTAATAATGGCTGTGCTGGAAAAAAGAGCAGGGCTGTTATTACAAAACCAGGATGCATATCTGAAAGCAGCTGGTGGAGTCAAGTTAAATGAACCTGCTATTGATCTTGCTGTCGCAATTAGCATTGCCTCGAGTTATCGTGATCTTGAAACGAACCCATCTGATTGTTTTATAGGTGAATTGGGATTAACTGGCGAGATAAGGCGCGTCAATCGTGTGGAACAGCGAGTTGCAGAGGCCGCCAAACTTGGTTTTAAACGTGCGATTGTGCCTAAAAATAATTTGACAGGGTGGACACCGCCTAAGCAGATAGAAGTTGTAGGTGTAGCTACTTTAAGCGAAGCATTACGGGTCGTTTTTAAGTAAGCAAAGAAGGGAGAAATTCGATGCGAAAAAGAATGATACAAATTGTGCTAGCTATATTAGGGGTTGGAGCTGGATACAGCTTCATGCCTTTTTTCTGGCTTGCTGTCGGGATAGAAGAAAATATTTGGGCAAATAATTTTGTGACTAACATTATTATTGGGGTAATAGTAATGTATTTAGTTTCTCTGTTTATTACAGATCCACTCGAGAAGTTTATTCAGCGAATGGAAAATCGTTTGGTACATCAAAGTCCTGATATTATAATTTCTACTAGTATGTCAGTCATCGTTGGGCTGATTATTGCGGTATTGATCTCTACATTATTCTCGCATTCGCAATTATTCATTTTAAATACGATCATACCGATAGTTTTGATGGTTATTTTAGGCTATTTAGGTTTCATCGTGGGCAAAAATCATCTTGGTGATTTCAAAAAAATTTTATTTGCGCGACGTAAGAATGAAAAACAGCAAACTAATGCTAATGTTCTCGACCGAAAGGCTGGGGATAATTTCCACAGAGTAAAGTTGCTTGATACTAATATTTTGATAGATGGCAGAATTTATGATTTGGTAAAAACTGGGTTTATAGAAGGCACTCTGTTGGTTCCAAATTTTGTATTATATGAACTACAATATATTGCAGATTCAGCTGATAGTATCAAACGTGTTCGCGGACGGCGTGGGTTGGATATCTTGAATAAATTGCGGGAAGAAAAAAAAGTTCCAGTAGAGATGTATGAAGGCGATTTTGAAGATATACAGGAAGTCGATAGTAAATTAATTAAATTAGCTAAGTTGCTTGACGCAGTCATTGTGACCAACGATTACAACTTGAATAAAGTCAGCGAATTTCAAAATGTTCAAGTTTTAAATGTGAATGCATTAGCTAAAGCTTTGAAACCTCGTGTTGTCCCAGGCGAGAAGATGACAGTAACGGTTATAAAAAATGGAACTGAACGTCAGCAAGGAGTTGCGTATCTTGATGATGGAACTATGATAGTAGTAGAAGATGGGCGTTATTATATTAATAAACCGTTAGAAGTCATTGTCACAAGTGCTCTTCAAACAGACGCAGGAAGAATGATATTTGCTAAGCCGGCTCATTCAGGGCGAGAGATTAAAGAAAAAAATTAGTTAAGAATATTATTATAGAGAGTTTATTTTTTTATTTTTTCATTGTAAAATTAATAAAGTATAGGTTGCTGCTTTTGACAGCAAATTAACTCAGAAGAGAAAGAAGAGGCACTAATTTGGCAGAAGAAAAAATTCGGGTGCGCTATGCACCGAGTCCGACTGGACACCTTCATATTGGAAATGCTCGGACGGCATTATTTAATTATTTATTTGCACGACATAACAACGGTACTTTTGTAATCAGAATTGAGGATACCGATTTAAAAAGAAATATTGCTGATGGTGAACGAAGCCAGTTAGAGAATCTTAAGTGGTTAGGGATGGATTGGGATGAAGGTCCAGATAAGCCAGGAGATGTCGGACCTTATCGACAATCAGAACGTAAAGATATTTATCTTCCACTTATTCAGGAGTTATTGGACAAAAAACTCGCATATAAATCCTATATGACTGAAGAAGAATTGATAAAGCAAAGGGAAGAACAAAAGGCCCGAGGGGAAGCTCCACGTTATGTCTATGAATATGAAGGTATGACAGTGGAAGAAATCAAGGCTAAGCAGGATGCTTCTGAAGCAGCGGGCTTAAAGCCAGTTGTTCGGATCAGAGTACCTAAGGATAAGACGTACGAATTTGATGATATCGTTAAAGGGCCTATCAGTTTCGAATCTAACACTATCGGTGGCGATTTTGTTATTCAAAAACGTGATGGAATGCCAACATACAATTTTGCAGTTGTGGTCGATGATCATCTGATGAAGATTACACACGTTTTGCGCGGGGACGATCATATTGCCAATACGCCAAAGCAACTGGTTGTATATGAGGCATTCGGTTGGAAACCACCAATTTTTGGGCATATGACGCTGATCATTAATACTGAGACAGGCAAAAAGCTTAGTAAACGTGATGAAAGTGTTCTGCAGTTTATTGAACAATACAGAGAACTAGGCTATTTACCTGATGCAATGTTCAACTTTATTACCTTGCTTGGCTGGTCTCCAGTTGGGGAAAAAGAAATTTTCAACCAAAAAGAGCTTATTAAAATGTTTGATCCTAAACGTTTGAGCCGCTCACCAGCATCTTTTGATGGAAAGAAACTCGAATGGGTTAATAATCAGTACGTGAAGAATGCGAAGGAAGATAGTATCGTTGATTCTTCACTCAAACAATTGATTAAGGCTGGACATATTTCGGCAAATCCTGATTCTAAGACAATTGAATGGGCACGTAAATTAATCAGTATGTATAAACAGCAGATGTCTTATACGGGTCAAATCGTTGACTTGGCAGATGTTTTCTTTAATGAACCGCCTGTGCTTGACGAAGACGCTGTTAAAGAGTTGGCGGATGAAAGTGCTCCAATTGTTTTGAAAGAATTCGCTGAAAGAGTTAATAAGTTGTCTATCTTTGATGCAACAGAAATTCAGAATACGATTTACAGTATTCAAAAGGATACAGGGATTCGAGGGCGTAAATTATATATGCCTATTAGAATTGCAACGACTAGAGAAATGCATGGGCCAGAATTAGCTGCTTCGATTGAACTATTAGGACGGAAAAAAGCATTAGAACATCTAAAAAAGACTTTGGATGAAATGGGCAAGTAGTAGTTAATTTTACTATGTATTCATGCTGATAATAAAAGAGTCTAGGATGAGTTAAAAATGGTCCTAGACTCTTTTTATAATATATAATTAGAAAAAGGAGGCAGGAAAATGATTCAACTTTATAACACATTAACGAATAAGAAAGAAGAATTTAAGCCGCTTACTCCCAATATTCTGAATATGTATGTTTGTGGGCCTACCGTGTACAACTATATCCATATTGGAAATGCGCGTAGTGCAATTGCTTTTGATACGGTAAGACGTTATTTCGAATTTCGAGGTTTTAAAGTTAATTATGTTTCTAATTTTACGGATGTTGATGATAAGATTATCCGGGCCGGTCACGAAATGAATATGTCCACGAAACAGGTAGCGGATAAATTTATCAAAGCTTTTTATGAGGATACGGATGCTCTAAATATTGAACGAGCAACCCATAACCCGCGTGTAGTGGATATGATGGATGATATTATTAGTTTTATAAAGATTTTGATTGATAAAAATTATGCATATGTAGCTCAAGGTGATGTTTATTATCGTGCACGTAAATTTAAGAACTATGGAAAGCTTTCAGGACAGTCAGTTGACGAATTAGAACAAGGCGCCAGTGAGCGAGTCACTTCTTCCGAACTTGAAAAAAAGGAGGATCCCTTAGATTTCGCGCTTTGGAAAAAAGCTAAAAAAGGTGAGATTTCATGGGATTCGCCTTGGGGGGAAGGGAGACCTGGATGGCATATTGAATGTTCTGTAATGGCAACTAAAATTTTGGGAAGCACAATCGATATTCATGCTGGCGGACAGGACCTTGAATTTCCACACCATGAGAATGAAATTGCACAAAGCGAAGCAAAAACAGGGCAAAAATTTGCTAATTATTGGATGCATAATGGTTTCGTAACGATTGGTGAAAAAGATGAAAAAATGAGTAAATCACTAGGAAATTTTGTTACTGTGCACGATTTATTGAAAAAAGTCGATCCGCAAGTCATTCGCTTTTTTATGGCAACCACACAGTATCGACGTCCGATCCAGTATAGTCAGGCTAATATTGATGAGGCACAGACTAATCTTACTAAAATACAGACTGCCTTTGAAAACGCGTGCTACCGCTTAAAAGATGCGGATAATTCAATCATTGAGTCAAGGACAAGTGAAAAAATAAAAAAATATCATGATGCTTTTGTCAAGGCCATGGATGACGATTTTAATGCCCAGAATGCGATTGCAGCTGTCTATGAGTTGGCAAAATACATTAATGTTTACAGTAGTCAAAAGGAAGTCGGCAAAGATAGTTTAACAGCATTGAATTCCGAGCTTGAAAAATTAATGGGTGTTTTTGGGATCAGGTTGAAAAAGAATGTTTTGCATGACGACAAGATCGAATCAATGATTAAAGAACGTGACGAGGCACGAGCAAGGCGGGACTTTGCCAAAAGTGATGAAATTAGGGATCAATTAAAGGCGCAAGGAATAACACTTGAAGACACGCCTCAAGGAACTAGGTGGAAAAAATAATGGATGAGCGTGCTTACGAACAAATGAATGGGATTGCATTGGCATACATGGGGGATGCTATTTACGAAGTTTATATTCGAAAACATTTATTACAAGCAGGAATCACCAAACCAACAAAACTACATCATCGAGCAACACATTATGTTTCAGCCAAAGCACAAGCTTTTTTAATTGATAAAATGGAAGAAAAAAGTCTTATGACAGAGTTGGAAGCAGAATATTATCGCCGAGGTCGTAACGCTAAAAGTCATACATCCGCGAAAAATACTTCAGTCCTAACTTATCGGATCTCAACAGGGTTTGAGGCACTTTTTGGGTATCTTTTCTTGAGTGGTCAAATAAAAAGATTAGAACAACTCGTTAAGTGGTGTATTGAAACTGTTGAAAAGGAGAAAAAATGAGTTTTAATAATGATAATCACAGCAACGAAGAAAGTGCTGAATTTGTTATTGGAAGACATCCAGCACTTGAAACGCTGAAAAATAATCAAAATATAAATAAAGTTTTCATTCAGGATCAACTTAAGGCTGATGCGCTGTTTGATATTGCTTCTATTGCCAAAAAAAGAGGCATTATCGTTAATAAGGTTCCTAAGGGAAAGTTGGATTTACTTGCGGATAATCAAAACCATCAAGGAGTAGTTGTAGCTGTTGCTGCTTATAAATATGAAACACTGGATGGATTGCTAACCAATGTTGAGAATGAAAATAAAACCCCCTTCTTTTTAATTTTAGATGGGATTGAAGATCCACATAATTTAGGTTCAATTATGCGAACTGCAGATGCAGCAGGTGTGCAGGGAATAATCATTCCTAAACGGCGCGCGGTACAGTTAACATCAACTGTTGCGAAAACCTCTACGGGAGCGATCGAACATGTTCCAGTCGTGCGAGTAACTAATTTAGTGCAGACCGTTAAACTGTTGAAAAAACAAGGTGTCTGGATTTTCGGAACAGATATGGAAGGTACTGATTTTCGTAAATGGAATGCGCAAGGAGCTGTGGCATTAGTTATTGGGAATGAAGGTAAGGGGATTTCACCATTACTGAAGAAAGAATGTGATGAGATGCTGACGATTCCAATGATTGGACATGTTCAAAGTTTAAATGCTAGCGTAGCAGCAAGCTTACTAATTTATCAAGGATTCACATCAAGAGGAAATTAGAATGAAAAAAAATATTCTGATAGTTGACGCATATAATATGATTGGTAATTGGCCGCAATTGGATAAATTGAAGAAAGCAGGTCGACTAGAGGATGCACGTGATACGCTGTTGCATATTTTGTCTAATTATCGAAAACAGCGCAGCTATCAAATTATTGTTGTCTTCGACGCGATGTATGTGCCAGGCTTGGCACAAAGTTATGATAAATATGGTTTGAAAATTATTTGGACTGCTGAAGATGAAACAGCAGATAGTTATATTGAATCGTTAGCGGGCAAACTACAAAATAGATTGACGCAAGTGACCGTAGCAACAAGTGATCAAGCGGAACAATGGACTATTTTTTCGCAAGGTGCAATGCGTGTACCTGCTTGGGAACTGTATCAAGATATTAAACGCGTAAAAAAAGAGATAAAACAACAGACGCAAAAATATCAAGACGAAGCCTCTGTTAGGAGACTGCCGTGGAATGAACAGCAATTGAAAAGGCTATCTGAGCTGCGTAAGATGTTGGAACATGAGGACCAAGATTGACAAAATTCGATGTTGCATGATAGAGTTATCTCTGACAAAGACTAAGGGGTATTGAAAATGGCTCAAAAGAAAATCGCTTTAGCTTGTACTGTTTGTGGTTCACGAAATTACACAATCGTTGCAAATCCAAACAGAATTGAGCGTTTAACAGTGAAAAAATTTTGCAAGTATTGCAATAAACATACTTTGCATAGTGAAACTAGATAACGATTTAATCTGACTTTCGTGAACGGAGGTAATTACGGGTGAAGTTTTTTAGAAGCGTTATTAAAACGATGAAAGAGACTAGATGGCCTACGAAGAAGGAAGCTGTTCAGGATACAACGACGGTTATTATGACATCAGTATTCTTTGCAGTATTCTTTGCAATAGTTGATTACGGTGTACAGGCTATCATTAAATTACTAGTTTGAGGATTGTTTAAACTAGTTTTATTAGTGGGCATAGCACACTTTTTTATGATATACTAATTGTGTTGGGAAAACTTCGAGTATTCGAGGTTTTTTTATTTTGAATTTTTTTAAATTAGGAGGAAAAATAAAGTGGCTGAATCTTTTGAAAAAAATTGGTATGTTCTGCATACTTATTCTGGCTATGAAAATAAAGTAAAAGCAAACCTTGAATCAAGGGCACAATCAATGGGAATGGAAGATTATATTTTCCGGGTTGTTGTACCTGAGGAAGAAGAGCATGAGACGACTAAGACTGGAAAGGATAAAGTAGAAAGTAAGAAGACTTTTCCTGGGTACGTTTTAGTTGAGATGGTAATGACTGACCAATCATGGTACGTTGCTCGAAATACACCAGGTGTAACTGGATTTGTTGGATCTCACGGTGCAGGCAGCAAGCCAGCTCCATTACTTGGTGATGAAGTTGAATTGATCTTGAGACGATTAGGAATGAGTTCGCGCCATGAAGACTTCGATGTTGAGGTTGGAGAATCAGTGAAGATTGTCGAAGGAGCCTTTTCCGGTTTGGTAGGTAAAATTACAGAAATTGATTCTGAAAAGATGAAACTGCGTGTGGATATTGATATGTTTGGACGTGAAACGGCTACGGAACTTAATTACGATCAGGTTGACAAATTAATTTAGACAATGAAAAATAAACATTGCATCACTGTATTATTCTTGTTTCTTATGGTTTTGGGGGGAGGAGCGACACACTGGTTCAGATTATTAGCGCGACCCCATAAAAGAATTTCAAAGAAAAACTTTTTAATGAGACCAATCCTGTTTGTTCATGGATATGCAGGTAATCGCTTTTCATTTGGCCTAATGCTGAAACGTTTTGAGAAAAAAGGCTGGGGTGTTAAGTCAGCTGTTGTAAAGGTGAATGCGAATGGAAAAGTCAGAGTAACTGGCGACCCTTCTGTTTCAGGTGCGATGATCCAAGTTTTATTCGAAAACAATCGTGCGCCAGTAGATGATCAGGCTGAATGGTTAAGAAACATATTGAAAAGTCTGAAGCAGAATTATAAAGTGACGGATATTGACATCATTGCACATTCTATGGGAGCTGTTTCAGTATTGAGTTATCTGACCAAATATGGAAGTGATTTAACGCTGCCTGTTGTCTCTAAACTTGTAACATTAGGGGCTCCCTATAATGATATCGAACCGGGAAAAAGCTCTAAGGTGATTGAGCAAAGCCCAATGTCAACCAAGGGACCGCTTCAACCGTCTGCCATTTATCGCAGATTGAAGAAAATGAGACATAGTATATCACCGAAAACCTTGTTTTTGAATATTATTGGAGATATTGATAATGGAAAGTCTGATGGAACCGTCTCTATTTCATCTGCACGCTCGCTTCGTTATCTCCTTGATGGACAAGTTTATAGTGAGCTAGTAATAAAAGGCAAAAAAGCAACTCATCGCAATTTACATGAGAATCGTGAGATCGATTTCGAAATCAATCGATTTTTGTCTCGTTAAATGGCTTGCACTTTTTCTGAGTTCATGATATATTTTTAACGTATGTTTTATACATACAAGTTGTGGGAGGTCAAATATAAATGACCATCCGTACCACGCACGGACTTTAAGGAGGTATGTACCGTGGCTAAAAAAGTAATTAATGTTGTTAAATTGCAAATTCCTGCAGGTAAGGCAACTCCAGCTCCACCAGTTGGACCAGCTTTAGGACAAGCAGGTATCAACATCATGGGATTTACGAAAGAATTTAATGCACGTACAGCTGATCAAGCTGGAATGCTCATCCCTGTTGTTATCAGTGTATTTGAAGATCGTTCATTTGAATTTGTAACGAAGACTCCACCAGCTGCTGTTTTATTGAAGAAGGCTGCTGGGGTTGAACATGGTTCCGGCGAACCTAACACTAACAAAGTTGCTACTGTAAAGAAAGCACAAGTTAAGGAAATCGCTGAAGCAAAAATGCAAGATCTAAACGCTGCAGACGTTGAAGCTGCTATGCGCATGATTGAAGGAACTGCACGGAGCATGGGCTTTGTTGTAGAAGACTAATTTTTCTGCACACCAATGCTTCTCAGTCGGACACTCCATGAAAATAGATGTGTCAAGTGGGAGGTATATCCGTTACACCACATATTGCAAGGAGGAAAAACCAAATGGCTAAAAAAGGTAAAAAATATATTGAAGCTTCAAAACAAATTGAAGCTGGTAAAGCATACAATGCTGAAGAAGCATTGGCTTTAGTTAAAAAAATCGATTTTGCTAAGTTTGATGCAACTGTTGAAGTTGCATACAATTTGAATTTGGATACAAAACAAGCAGATCAACAATTACGTGGGGCTGTTGTTTTACCAAATGGAACTGGCAAAGAGCAAACTGTTGTTGTCTTTGCTAAAGGTCAAAAAGCAAAGGATGCTGAGGCTGCTGGAGCTGATGTTGTTGGCGACGATGACTTAGTACAACGCATTCAATCGGGCTGGTTAGATTTTGATGTTGCAATTGCAACACCAGATATGATGGCGCAGGTTGGTCGTTTAGGTCGTGTTTTAGGGCCTAAAGGTTTGATGCCAAACCCTAAGACTGGAACTGTTACAATGGATGTTACTAAGGCTGTTGAAGAATCTAAAGCAGGTAAAGTGACATACCGGACTGATAAGGCTGGTAATGTACATGTTCCAATCGGTAAAGTTTCTTTTGAAGATAAGGCACTCGTTGAAAATTTCAATACAATTAAAGATGTAATTTTGAAAGCTCGTCCTGCATCAGTTAAGGGACAATATATAACACATGTTTCAGTTGCTTCAACATTCGGACCAAGTGTGACTCTTGCTCCGGCTGCACTTTAATTTAATTTCCAAACGATCATTGACTTTGACTGATTTATATGTTAAATTGGTTAAGGTCAATTTTTTATTGATGATTCTACCTAAGACTCAGGAGGCGTAAGCCTTAATAATTCCTGCCGAGGAGTATAAGTGATTTTTACTTAGAAACTTTCTCTATGTCTTGGTGGACGTAGGGCTTTTTTATTGGAAAATATTAAAACCCTGACACAATGACTAGGAGGTGAATCAATTGAGTAAAGAAGTTATTGCAAAAAAAGCTGCTGCTGTTGAAGAGGTTTTTGAAAAGTTTAACGAGGCTGTTTCATGTGTAGTTGTTGACTATCGTGGATTAACTGTTGAACAAGTTACTGAATTACGTAAAGAATTACGTGAGGAAAACGTTGAACTTCGTGTTGTCAAGAACACTTATTTGAAACGTGCAGCTGATAAAGCTGGATATGAGGGCTTAGATGATACTTTCAGTGGTCCTACTGCTGTTGCCTTTTCTAAGGAAGATGTAGTAGCACCTGCTCGTATTTTAGCTAAGTTTGCTAAAGATGCTGAGGCTTTGGAAATTAAGGGTGGTATGATCGAAGGCAAGGTTGCCTCATTGGAACAAATCAATGAACTTGCGAAGTTACCAAGTCGCGAAGGATTGCTTTCAATGTTACTTTCTGTATTGCAAGCTCCAGTTCGCAATGTTGCGTATGCTGTTAAAGCTGTTGCTGACAGTAAAGATGATGACGCTGCTTAAACAACGATCACAGACTGAAAAAAATTTTTTTTAAATGGAGGATTTTAAAAATGGCATTAGATACAGAAAAAATTATTGCTGATTTAAAAGAAGCAAGTATTCTTGAATTAAATGATTTAGTTAAAGCTATCGAAGACGAATTTGGTGTTTCAGCAGCAGCTCCAGTTGCTGCTGCCGGTGCTGCTGGTGGAGATGCTGCTGCAGAAAAGGATTCATTTGACGTTGAGTTAACTGAATCTGGCGACCAAAAGATTAAAGCAATCAAGGCTGTTCGTGAAATTACAGGACTTGGCTTAAAGGATGCTAAAGGCTTAGTTGACAATGTTCCTTCTGTTATTAAGGAAGGCGTTGCTAAGGACGAAGCTGAAGAGCTTAAGTCAAAACTTGAAGCTGTTGGTGGGGTAGTTACACTTAAATAGTCATAATAATTTGAAATTTTTTCAAATTGATGATCATTAGATGAAGGGATGGTAAGTTGGTATAACTTATCATTCCTTTTTTTGCTATTTAGTTAGAGAGCAGTTCGAGTCTGCTGAGAATACGTCTGACAGCTTGAAATTTTGAAGTTAGGCAGGGATAATGAAATTAACTGAAGAAAAAATATATGAAGAAGGATTTGGTCATCAATTAGGAATTTTTTGAGTGTAACAGGAATGGTAGTTGTTTTTGCATATGAAGCGGGGGTTTTATGGTAAAAATATTAAATAGATTTAAGTCTTTTGTTGAACAAAAATTAGGCATGCTCAAACTTTTGTTCTTTTTCTCAATTTTAATCTTTGTTTTTTTTGAGATTGGAAGAATTTTTAAGGGAATTAATTGGTATCAAGTCAGGGATAGTTTAGCTGACCAGTCAGTGGTCTCTGTAGGATTAATGCTAATATTAGGCTTCGTTTCCATTGTCCCTATGTTGATTTATGATTTTGCGATTGTTTCGTTTTTACCAGGTAAATTTTCAAAATCTTATATTATACGAAGTGGTTGGATTACTAATACTTTCACAAATATTGCTGGCTTTGGAGGCTTCCTAGGGGCAACTTTAAGAGCAAATTTCTATAATAAAAATGCCTCAAAAAAACAAGTTCTTTTTTCATTATCAAAAATTGCTTTGTTTTTGCTGGCAGGCCTTTCGATTTATTGCTGGGTAGCGTTAATTGCTATGTTTGGTCTAGGGATAGGCGAAGTTTTTTCACAATATTGGTTCTGGTTGTTCGGAGGAGGACTTTATTTTCCTATTCTGTTGGTTGTAACGCGTGTTAGAGACAGTTCCTTTTTTAGTGATTTGACCTTGAGAAAAGAGAGCCTATTGATTCTGGGCTCCACATTAGAGTGGGGGGCTGCTGGCGGATTTTTCCTGTTTATTGGCTGGCTTATGAACGTTAATGTTCAGATAATGGATGTTTTTCCACTTTATATTATTGCCTCAATTGTCGGAATTGCTTCAATGATGCCTGGTGGTTTAGGTTCTTTTGATATTTTTATGCTAGTAGGATTGACAAATCTTGGTGTACTGAATGAGACAAGCGTTGTTTGGCTGTTATTTTTCCGTCTTTTTTATTACATAGTTCCTTTTATTGTCGGAATTGTGTTATTTATCCATGACACAGGAAGAAAAATAAATTCATTTCTTGATGGAATTCCGCAGTCACTGTTAAGCAAGTTGGCCCATTTTATTTTGACGGTTTTTCTATATACATCAGGAATATTGATATTGCTTGAATCTATGGTTCCTAACTTTGCATTTGGTAATTCGATTTTTGTGAAATTGTATCCTTATACTTTCCTTTTCCTAAATCAAATTTCGAGTATTGTCTTTGCTTTCCTTTTGATCGGAGTCGCACGAGGAATCGAATCTAAGGTTAAGCACGCCTTTTGGCCGACTTTAGTGTTGCTTTTAGTTGGTATTATAAATACTTTATGGCGTAGTTTTTCAATAGAAATGACTGTTTTTCTAGCATTTGTAATGTTAAATGTTATTTTTTCACGCAAAGAATTGTATCGAGATCATTTTCAGTATTCATTTGGGAAACTTTGTTTTGATGGTCTGCTTTTTGCGGGTGTTTTTATATTATACGCAGTTGTAGGTGCGATCAACTCACCACAGTATACGATTCATCATGCTGTTCCAGATGCGCTATTGTTTCCATCTGAAAAGATCTGGTTTTCAGGATTTATGGGTCTCCTAATAGCTACAGTGGCATTAGTTCTGCTTTTTAAATATCTGTCGGCCGCGGGAGATAAATTTACACGAAGAACACTTCCATTTCCTGAAGAACGTATCAAACAGATAATAGCGCAATTTGCGGGGAATGAAACTAGTCATCTGGCATTTTTACGTGATAAAAATATCTATTTTTATCAAGAAAATGGCAAGGATCAATTATTTTTTATGTATCGTAAAAAAGCAAACAAATTAATTGTTATGGGTGAACCGATTGGAAACACAGACTGTCTTGAAAAAGCAGTATTGCAACTGATGCGCGAGGCTGATAAAGAAGGTTATCAACTAACCTTTTATGAGGTAAATAGTCGCTTAACTTTAATTTTGCATGAATTTGGGTTTGATTTTATTAAAACAGGGGAAGAAGGCTATGTTAAATTAGCTGATTTCTCGCTATCAGGTAAGAAAAAAAGAGCTCAACGTGCCTTAATGAATAAATTTGAAAGAGAAGGTTATCAATTTTCGCTGGAACAACCACCTTTTTCAGCAGAAAAGATGGCTGAATTTAGGAAAATTTCTGATAGTTGGCTCAATGGTCAAAATGAAAAGGGATTTTCTTTAGGATTTTTCAATGAATATTACCTTAATCAGTCACCAATTGCTGTCATTCGCAATTCTAAGCAAGAAGCAGTTGCGTTTGCTAGCATTATGCCAACAGGAAGCAAAAAAATATTGTCTGTTGATTTGATGAGACATCTGAAAAGTGCACCTTCAGGAATTATGGATAAGGTATTTATTAGTCTGTTTCAATATGGGCAAGAAGAGGGATATGAATACTTTAATATGGGGATGGCCCCGCTATCAAATGTGGGTCGTTCCGAGTACAGTTTTATTGAGGAACGTGCTGCGCATTTGATCTATGAGTATGGGTATCATTTTTATGGTTTCCAAGGATTGCGTTCTTATAAAAATAAGTACGTAACTGAATGGCGCCCTAAATACACGGCTTACCGCAAAAGAAGTTCAGTCTTTATAACAATGCTTCAATTAGCTTCAGTTGTTAGCCAAAAAACAATTAGCGATAAGAATAAAAAGAGAACACTTTTGGTTGCTAATTTCTTCAAGTAAGATAACTTAGAATGAAACTGAGGATTTGTTTTGATGGGCGACAGTGAACGGACAGAGAATGTCCGTTTTTTTTTTACGATTGGATACAAAAATCTGCCATTAGTGAATAGATATTATCTATTACCAATGGCAGATTCTGTAGAGCTGATAAAAATTGAAAAATGCAGAGTCAGTTTCAAGCAGTCTACCTGATTTATATTTTTATCTTTGATTAAATGTGCAAAGCTTAGCTGGACAGGATTTTAACTATTGAAATAATAATCGGAGTCAGACATTGGTTCAACATTTCCGAGTAAGTAGCCATTCCCAACTTGCGAGAAGAAATCGTGGTTTGAAGTAGAAGTAGAAATCCCATTCATTACCACTGGATCGACATCATCGGCTGTGTCTGGGAAAAGAGGGTCAAGACCTAAGTTCATCAATGCTTTATTAGCATTGTATCGTAGAAATACCAAGACTTTATCTGACCATCCAACGTTATCATACAACTCATGTGTGTATTTTTCTTCATTGTCATAAAGATCATAAAGTAGGTCGTAAATCCAATCCGTTAGTTTCCCCTGTTCGGTCTGACTTAGTTGTTTGAAGCCTATTTGAAATTTATAACCGATATAGGTTCCATGAACAGATTCATCTCGCAAAATAAGCTTAATTATCTCGCCAACGTTTGCAAGCTTGTTGTGCCCAAGCCAATAGAGGGGAGTGTAGAATCCAGAGTAAAACAAAAATGTCTCTAAAAAGACGGAAGCGACCTTCTTTTCAAGTGGTGTTCCTTCATGATAGATTTTATTTATTTTTTGTGCTTTATATTGCAAGAAAGTGTTACTGTGTGTCCATGCAAAAATTTCTTCGATTTCTTTAGTTGAGTTAAGTGTTGAAAATATAGAAGAGTAGCTTTTAGCATGGACGGATTCCATGAATTGGATATTGTTTAAAACAGCTCGTTCGTGCTGAGTTCTAATATCTTTCATTAGGGCATCCATTCCGTCTTGGGATTGAACTGTGTCTAACAAAGTAAGACCACCAAAAACGTGTTCGACCACTTTTTTATTAGCATCTGTAAATTTACGCCAATCCGAGAGATCATTTGAGAGTGGAATACGGGTATCCAACCAAAACTGTTCAGTCAGCTTTTCCCAAGTTGCTTTGTCAATCTGATCTTCTAATTCATTCCAATTTATTGCTTGATAATAATCTTTCATAAAATACCGAGCCCCTCATTTTTAAATAACGCAGCTTTCGCATTCATTTGCGCCAACCTCAGTTTGATCATCAGTAAATGTTCGAATATAGTAAATAGTCTTTATTCCCTTGTTATAGGCATAGTTGCGCAAAATAGATAAGTCGCGTGTAGTCATTTTATCTGTGTGTCCATCTTTCCATTCATATAATCCTTCAGGGATAGTTGAACGTAAGAAGAGTGTTAAGCTCATACCCTGATCTACATGTTGTTGTGCTTCCGCGTAAATATCAATAACCTTGCGCATATCAGTGTCGTAAGCTGACTGGTAGTATGGTAGAGTTTCGTTAGAAAGATATGGTGCTGGGTAATAGATTTTACCGATTTTTCTTTCTTGACGCTCCTCAATGCGATTAATAATAGGATGAAGACTAGCAGTTGTATCATTGATATACGAAATGGAGCCGTTAGGAGCAACAGCTAGCCTGTTTTGATGATATAAGCCGTCTTTTTGAACATCTTTTTTTAGTTGTTCCCAGTCAGCCTTTGAAGGAATGAAAATATCTTTAAAAATATTTTTGATTTCAGTTGTTTTAGGAGCAAAATCTGTTTGAAGATATTTATCAAAGTAACTGCCATCATAATACCTGCTCTTTTCAAAGCCTGAAAAAGTTTCATGACGTTCTTTGGCAATTGTATTAGATGCTTTTAGCGTCCAGTAGTTTAGCAGCATAAAATAAACATTGGTGAAATCAAGTGATGCTTTCGAACCATAGTATATTTTGTTTTTTGCAAGAAAAGCGTGAAGTCCCATTGCACCGAGACCGATAGTATGTGCTAACTTATTGCCATGTTGGATAGACGGGACAACATCAATGTCTGAATTATCTGTAACAAAGGTCAAAGCACGGACCATTGTTTCAACTGATTTTCCAAAGTCAGGCGAAGCCATCAGATTAACAATGTTAGTTGAGCCAAGGTTGCAACTGATGTCAGTTCCCAATTTATCATATGTTTGTGTGTTATTGACAGTTGAAGGCTTTTGAACCTGGAGTATTTCGGAGCACAAGTTGCTCATAATTATTTTTCCATCGATCGGATTTGAACGATTAACAGTATCAATGTTAATAATATATGGATATCCTGATTCCTGCTGCAGTTTACTGATTTCTGTTTCTAATTCACGTGCCCGTATTTTTTTCTTGGGGATGCGTGAATCGGATACTAGATTATCGTATTCCTTTGTGATATCGACATAAGAGAAGGGAACTCCATAAACACGCTCAACTCCCCATGGATCAAAAAGATACATGTCTTGATCATCACGAACTAAATCATAGAACTTATCAGGGACAAGAATACCCAGAGATAGAGTTTTAACCCGAATTTTTTCATCTGCATTTTCCTTTTTAGCAGACAAAAAGGAAATAATATCTGGATGGAAGACATTCAGATAGACGACCCCAGCGCCTTGGCGTTGACCTAATTGATTTGAATAAGAAAAACTGTCCTCAAGTAGTTTCATAACAGGAACTACTCCAGAAGCAGCACCCTGGATGTTCTTGATAGGAGCACCCGCGCCACGCAGATTACTAAGCGTAATACCGACCCCACCGCCGATCCGGGATAACTGCAGTGCTGAATTGATGCCACGACCGATAGAGTTCATATCATCAGTTATCTGGATTAAGAAACAAGAAACTAGTTCACCTCTGCGCTTACGTCCAGCATTTAAGAAACTGGGAGTAGCAGGCTGGTAGCGTTGATGGATTATCTCGTCGGCTAGAGATAATGCTGTTTGTTCATCTCCGTCTGCAAAAAAAAGTGCGTTTGCGGCAACACGATCGACAAAATTTTCTAAATACATAGTATTATCATTTGTCTTGAGCGCATATTGAGCATAAAATTTATAAGCTGCCATAAAGGTTTTGAACTTAAAATGTGCGTTATCTAAAAACTGATAGAGGTTTTCAATAAAACTGAAATTATATTTTTCAATAAATTCACTTTCTAAATAATCATGTGAAACAAGATAATCAAAACGTTTCTTGAGGGATGGAAAAGTCACCATATTTGGGCGAACATTTTCTTGCAAAAAAGCTTCGAGTGCTTCTTTGTCTTTCTTCAAAGGTATTTGACCATCCACAGGAATATTAATTTCGTTGTTCAAGTCATAATAAGTAACCTGATTGCTATCTATTTGTTTAAGAGACAAACTTTTCACCACTTTCTTAAATTTCTGGTATTATCAACTATATTGCTGAATTAGAAGGCATAAATTAACGGAACATAGCAACCACATTAGGATAAGTCTCTGCAGTAAGGAATTCTGCAAAGGTGTGATTGCCAAGTTCCGGTAATATCTACTAAATTTTTTGCTAGCCTTGACGAAAGAAGATGGTCATGTAAAGCTTATTGACCAATTTTTTCAGTCAAACAAACTAACACACTCAAAACAAAAACTAGCTGACAGTAAAAATATAATTAAAACAATTGATGGTTTCTGGAATAATTATCGAAAAAATAATGGCCTTTACAAGAAGTACTAAAAGTAGTTTCTATTGTGCAATCAAGTTTTTCAAAAGATCGGGACGGAAACCGTTGATAATTGGGGCATTGTTTTTTTCGATTACAGGAACAGAACGAAATCCCTTTCCTTGCAGATAGTCAATGTATTGTGGTTCTTTTGTAATATTATGCTCCTCGAAACTAATCTGATGTTCACTCAAAAACTTTTTTGTCATTTTGCATTGAATACAGTTATTTTTTGTAAAAATTGCTAAACTCATAGTTGGCACCCCTTATTAATATATTGTATGCTAAGTATACAGCAACTTAGGAAATAATCAAGTATTGCGCTACTACATATGGCACTTATTAGGCTAAAAATATACGATATGTAGTGTTTTTCTAGATATTAAATTTTTCACTCTCTTACTCGACGATCCTATATTAAATCATAGAAGGTTGGCTTTATTGATGACAAACTATTATTATTCCAAGAATCCAAACGTTAAACATGACGAACAAACATGGAATTTCGAATTACTAGGCAACAATTTTACATTTATAACCGACAATGGCGTTTTTTCAAAAAGAACAGTTGATTTTGGTTCAAGATTACTGATTGAAAATTTTGAAATTGACGAGCAAGTCCAAGGAAATGTTCTCGATGTTGGTTGTGGATATGGGCCGATTGGGTTGAGCATTGCTAAAAAATATCCCAAGCGTGTTGTTGACTTGGTTGATGTGAATGAATTAGCACTCTCACTTGCAGATAAAAATGCAGAAAAAAATAATATTAAGAATGTAAATATAAAGACTTCAGATATTTATCAGCGGGTTGAAAAAGACGATTATGCGGTGATTGTTTCAAATCCGCCAATCAGAGCTGGAAAAAAAGTTGTTCATAATATCTTGGAAGGGGCCTACAAGCATCTTCAAAAAGATGGTAAAATCATGATTGTAATTCAGAAGAAACAAGGTGCACCTTCAGCCCAAAAAAAGCTTGAAGAAGTTTTTGGAAATTGTACAGTTGTGGCTAAAGAAAAGGGATACTTTATACTTAAGAGCACTAAGGCAATTTAAGTAGAAGGGCTGGGATGAATAGTGGATCTAAGTGAAAGAGAGAAAAATAATTTCATGAAAGAGGCCATTTATGAGGGAGTCCAGGCGACAAGAGTCGGTGAGGTGCCAATTGGTTGCGTGATTGTTTTGGATGGTAAAATAATTGGGCGCGGGCATAATTTACGGGAGCACAGTCAGAATGCAACGATGCATGCTGAAATGCTGGCAATTCAAGAAGCAAATGATTTTGTCAGTAGTTGGCGTTTGCCAGATGCAAAGCTTTTTGTGACTTTGGAACCATGCCCAATGTGTAGTGGCGCAATCATAAATTCAAGAATCAAGGAAGTTTACTACGGGGCACCAGATCCTAAAGCCGGGACGGCGGGAACTTTGATGAACTTATTAACTGATAAGCGTTTCAATCATCAGGTCAAAGTTGAAAAAGGGTTGATGCAGGAACAATGTGCAGCTTTATTGAAAAATTTTTTTAAGCAGATAAGAAAACGTAAAAAATCACAAAAAAAAGCAAAGTAAAACTAGCAATTTTAAGAAAAATCGTGTATCATAATAAGTGCCGTAAGGCCTTGAGGCAATGTCGTCCTTGCGAACCGTGTCAGGTCTGGAAGGAAGCAGCACTAAACTTGGTTCGGCATGTGTCTTAAGTTAATATGACATTGAAACTCTCGATCATTGCGGTCGGGAGATTTTTTTGAATTGGCGTATATATTAATATGAGAATAGTAACTTTTACGAAAAGAGGGGCAAAAATGGGGTATCAGGCATTATATCGCGTTTGGAGACCACAGAGGTTTGAAGACCTTGTTGGTCAGCAAATGATCACACAGACACTGAAAAATGCAATTTCTACTGGTCAAACTAGCCATGCTTACCTCTTCACGGGACCGCGTGGAACCGGTAAAACTTCTGCAGCAAAAATATTTGCAAAAGCACTTAACTGCCATCATCAGCAAAATGGTGAGCCCTGCAACGAATGTGAAATTTGTCGCGCAATCACTGAAGGGCGGCTAAATGATGTTATTGAAATTGATGCGGCTTCTAATAACAGTGTTGATGAGGTTCGAGATATTCGTGATAAGGTTAAATACGCACCTACGCAGGCTGATTATAAGGTTTATATTATTGATGAAGTTCATATGCTATCGGGTGGGGCTTTTAATGCTTTATTAAAAACACTTGAAGAACCGCCAGAAAATGTTGTTTTTATTCTAGCAACTACAGAACCACATAAGATACCAGCAACCATTATCTCGCGTACACAGCGCTTCGATTTTCGTAGAATTGACATGCGTGATATTTATGAACGTATGGAGTACATTTTAAAACAAAAAAATTTAAAATATGAGGAACCAGCATTGAAGGTCATAGCCAAGGCCGCTTCTGGCGGGATGCGCGATGCATTAAGTATTTTAGATCAAGTCCTCTCTTTTGGAGGGGGGGAAGCTACACTTCAGAACGCTTTGCTGGTTACCGGAAGTGTCACACAGGAAAAACTTAAAAATTATTTACAGAAGATATTCGCACAACAAACAGCACAAGCCTTGGATGAACTACGGTTGATCTTAGAAGAAGGAAAAGACGCAAACCGTTTTATCGAAGATGTCATTGATTACTATCGAAATTTACTGATTTTTAAAACGGCACCTGAAATGTTAGCAAAAGAAGAACTTAGTGAGGATGTCAAATCTTTAGCTGAAAATGCAAGTACAAAAGTTTTATATGAAGCGATCGATATTTTGAATCAGCAGCAGCAAAATATGCGTTTTTCAACCCATACCGATGTTTATCTTGAGGTTTTAACCATCAAGTTAACTCAGCTCAAATCACTGGACAGTGAGCCTGTGACGACTGAAGCTGGTCAGACAATAAAAAAATTACAGGAGCAGCTCCAGTCACTGCAGCAGCAATTCGAAAAATTTAAATCTGCAGCAGATAGTAGAAAAGACGAGAATACGCAAAATAAAATTTCAACGAAAAACAAAGTTCAGCACCGAAATGTTCCTAAAGTCGATTTAAAAAAAGTTTATCCAGTTTTAACTAATGCAACCCGTGACAGTCTGGTACAATTAAAGAGTATCTGGGGAGATCTGATGACGATGCTTTCTGTAACTCAAAGAGCAATGATGAATATTACACAACCAGTTGCAGCTAGTGAAAGTGGAGTTATTGTAAGTTTTAAGTATGATTTTCTATGTAAAAAAGCGATGTCAGATGAAGAACTGATTGATGCTTTGAACAATGGCTTAGAACGCTTAGTGGGCGGAAAGATGACACTTGTGTTTATTACTCAGACACAGTGGCCTGAGATGAGGAAAAAGTATCTTGTCGAACATAAAGATGAACTTGAGAACGGTAAAGAGGAAAAGAAAGATGCTGTCAGGTCTCAAAAAGATGCTGTGGTGACAGAAGCCGAAAAAATGTTCGGTAAAGATGTTGTTGAAGTAAAAGAAGATTAGATTAAGTGAAAGGATGTTTTAAACAATGATGCGTGGAATGGGAAATATGCAAGGTATGATGAAACAGATGCAAAAAATGCAGAAAAATATGAAAGCAGATCAGGAAAAATTAGATCAAACGCTTTTTACTGGTAAATCAGCAGATGACGCAGTAGTCGTTAAATTTACTGGTAAACGTGAGATGAAGGATATCGCAATTAGCTCTGAAGCAGTTGATCCTGATGATGTTGAGATGCTGCAAGATTTGGTTATTATGGCAGTTAATGACGCGATGACGAAAATTGAAGAAGAAACGCAAAAAACGATGGGAAAGTACACACGTAATGTTCCAGGCTTTTAACCAGTTGAGCAGGAGAGAGGAACTTTAGAAATGCAGTATCCAGAACCGATTGCAAAATTGATTGACAGTTATATGAAATTGCCAGGAATTGGTGAAAAAACGGCAATAAGATTAGCATTTTACACGATAAGTATGGATCAAAATGATGTGAATGAATTTGCTAAGTCACTTATTGCAGCTAAAAAGAACCTTCATTACTGCAGTATTTGCGGTAATATAACGGAAAATGATCCATGCATTGTTTGTGCAGATAAGAGCCGTGATCAGACTAAGGTGATAGTTGTTGAGCAGTCAAAAGATGTTATGTCTTTGGAGAAAATGCGCGAGTATCATGGCTTATACCACGTTTTACATGGTGTTTTATCACCAATTGAGGGAAAAGGGCCAGAGGATATCAATATTAGCAGCTTGCTTAAACGTCTTCAAAAAAACGCTGAACTTTCAGAAGTTATTATTGCTACTAATGCAACGCCGGAAGGTGAAGCAACTGCAATGTATATTTCAAGGTTGATCAAACCAGCTAATATTAAAGTTACCCGCTTGGCTCATGGCTTAGCTGTAGGAAGTGACATTGAATATGCAGATGAAATGACCCTTTTCAAGGCAATTGAAGGTCGTCAAGAAATTTAGTAGTGCGAAGAAAGGGCTGATAAGTTTGTTTGGTCGAAACAAGAAGAAACTTAAAGCAATATATGATGATCTTTTGTTAGAAACAATTGATCATGCCGCAGCGGATTGGGAGAGCGCAAAACAGACACAACAAGCTGTTAGAGAAGCTGATAGTGAGTTAATAGCGCAAACTGAACTGGCAGGTGCTAAATATGAATTTTTGTATTTAGAAGCACGAAGACGAAAAGTAAAGGGACATGTCCAAGCATCTATCATTGATCATTGATTTGATAAGTTGTTCTAGCGAACGCCTATATCCAGATAGATATGGTTCAGAGATGTAAGGCTGATTGCGAAACGAAGGTTTTGATCAATCAGCCTTATAATTTTGCAATTGAATAAATAGTGTTTATATAAATAGCAAAGTTAGACACGCTGGCGTTAGTAAAGTAAAATATACTATAATGAAGTTAGTGAGGTTATTTGAAGTGAAGGGAAAGTTTGTGACGTTTGAGGGTCCAGATGGTTCTGGAAAAACAAGTGTATTGAAGGCGATTATTGCTCACCTTGATCAGGCGGGGATAAATTATTTAGAGACGCGTGAACCGGGAGGAAATCGAATAGCTGAAGCGATTCGCCAAATTATTTTGGACAAGGATCTAACTGAGATGGATGCGCGAACTGAAGCTTTGCTTTATGCAGCTGCACGGAGACAACATTTGGTTGAAACAGTATTTCCTGCTTTAGAGGAAGGTAAATTAGTATTAAGTGATCGTTATGTGGATAGTTCGATTGTTTATCAAGGCGCAGGTCGTGGAATAGGCGAAAACGAAGTTGCTCAAATGAATAATTTTGCGACGGATGGTTTAGTGCCGGAGCTTACTTTATATTTTGATGTTGCTCCAGAAATCGGTTTGCAGCGAATAAAAAAACATCGTCAAAGTGAAATAGATCGATTAGATACGGAGTCGCTTGGCTTTCATCAATCGGTGCACGCTGCTTACTTAAAATTGGCACAACAGGAAACTGAAAGAATTGTAACAATAGATGCTAATCAGCCTTTAGAAAAAGTAATTGAGGATGCATTCAGCCAATTAAGCAATAAATTACCAGTGTTTTTTCGTTAAAGCTAATTTCTGAATGGGGGAATAAAAATGAAAATGATCATTGCAATTGTCCAAGATAAGGATAGTAATCGTCTCAGTAATTTATTTATCGAAGCCAACATACGTGCGACAAAGCTTTCTACGACAGGTGGCTTTTTGAAATCTGGAAATACAACTTATATGATCGGAATTGAGGATGAACGTGTCGATGAGGTACTAGAGTTGATCAAGGATTCCTCACGCACAAGACAGCAGTTTATGACACCGCCAGTTAATTTAGATGCAACAATGGATGCAACTGCTTCTTATCCTGTTGAAGTTCAAGTTGGCGGTGCAACAGTTTTTGTTCTGCCGATTGATTCTTTTTTACAATTTTAGGATGGTTTAAAAATGGAACAAAGGACAGCAACTAATCTTCAGCCTAGGCTTACAAAGCATTTTGCCGAATTAATAACAAATGAGCATTTGGCACATGCTTATATTTTTGCAGGGCCGCAAGGCGTTGGTAAAGAGGAACTGGCATTGTGGATTGCAAAGGGAAGATATTGCCCAAATGCTCAAAATGGAAGACCTTGTCTTAAATGTGCTGAGTGCAAACGTATTGCAGAAGGAAATCAGCCTGATGTTGTTTTTGTTGCGCCAGAGGGTTTATCTATTAAAGTTGATCAGATCCGTTTTTTGAAAGAAGAATTCAGTAAAAGTGGTGTTGAGAGTAATCGTAAATTTTTCATTATTCAGGATGCTGAAAAAATGACTACTGGAGCTGCTAATAGTTTGTTGAAGTTTCTCGAAGAACCGAATGGACAAATAACGGCCATACTTTTGACAACAGCGGTTAATCAGTTACTGCCAACTATTATTTCGCGGTGTCAATTAGTAGAGCTCCCGGCTCTGACCGACGAACAGCTGGTAGCTAGTCTCGAAAAAGACGGTATCTCCAAAGAAAAAGCTTTAGTTTTGGGTAGATTGACAGATAGCGTTCAATTAGCACACACTTTGGCACAAGATAATACTTTTGAACAGTTGTGCCAAAACACATGCCGTTGGTATCTTCAGGTGTTGCATAATGATTGGAGATGCTTTGTTGATGTTCAGTCTAAAATTTTGCCATTATTGTCCGGCAAAAAAGATGAACAACTTTTTTTAGACTTGCTAGTACTCTTAACTAAAGATCTACTGTTGCTTCGTTATTCACAAAGAAAATTTTCTTTTACTGCATTTAATCAGGAATTTTCTGAAGCGCTCCAACCGTTTTCAACACAAAAAATCCTTGAAGCAACTGAACTGATATTGGAAACAAAAAAAAGAATAGCGGTAAATGTTTCATTTCAAAATGTTATCGAAGCATTGACGCTCGAATTATGTCGGTGTTATCACGGATAAATGAAGGTGATTTTTTGAATAAACGAGAGTTGTACGATAGTTTTGCAGATATGGGCTCAGAAACGAAAAAGATGCTTGATAAAATTGAAACAATAAAAGCTGAAATGATGCGTGTAATTGAAAAAAATGCGGAACTGGAAATAGAGAATCAGCATCTTCGTGAGCATTTGAAAGAATTAGAAACACAAAAGCAAAATGATGGACAGGGCCTTTCTAAGTCGCGACAGAATTTGGAAATGCTTTATGAAGAGGGATTTCATGTTTGCAATATTGATAATATGTACGGAACTAGGCGCATTAATGATGAGCCTTGTGTTTTTTGTCAAGATGTTATATATGGGGAGAGACGTTAATGACTATAGAAGCAATGAGCAGTTTTCATCATACAGGAACTAGCGGATCTTTGTATTTGGTACCGACCCCAATCGGAAATCTTGCTGATATGACTTTGCGTGCAATTGATATACTTAAAGAGGTAGATTTAATTGCTGCTGAAGATACGCGTAATACACAAAAGCTGCTGAATCATTTTGAAATAAAAACTCCGCAAATTAGTTTCCATGAACATAATACAAAAGAAAGAATACCCTTGCTTGTAAAGAAACTTTTAGAGGGGCGATCAATTGCACAGGTTAGTGATGCCGGGATGCCTTCGATTAGTGATCCTGGGCATGAATTGGTTGAAGAGTGTATAGCGCAAAATGTCGCTGTTGTTCCATTGCCGGGAGCTAATGCAGGAGTTACTGCATTGATTGCTTCTGGTTTGGCGCCGCAGCCTTTTATTTTTTATGGTTTTTTAGCTCGTAAAAATTCTTTGAGGGAGGCTGAGCTAAAAAAATTAAATAAACACACGGAAACAATGATTTTTTATGAGGCACCTCATCGCTTGAAGAAAACACTTCAAGCGATTATTAAAAGTTTTGGTGAAGATCGAAAAGTTGTTTTATGTCGGGAGCTTACTAAGCGATATGAAGAGTTTTTACGTGGAAGTCTGGCTGATGCCTTGGAATGGACTGAGACACAAGAGGTTCGGGGGGAATTTTGCTTAATTGTTGAAGGTAGAAAAGATTTTAAAGATGAACCTGAAGAACAGTCGGAAAAACTTTCTTTGGAAGAACAGGTTAATCAGCTGTTAGAGGATGAGACGATAAGAGTGAATGAAGCTATCAAACTGGTAGCTAAGCGAAACAAATTAAAAAAGCAACTGGTTTATAATGCCTATCATCATTTAAATTTTAAATAAATGGGAAGGTGACTAAATGTCAGGTAAAAAATATAGTGAAGAGCACAAAATACTTTTTTATGAAACTGACTGTACACGCAGAGTGACGGTTGGAATGCTTGTAAATATTATGATGTTAGCTTCACAGGACCAGAGCAACGAGTTAGGTGTAACAGTAAAAAAGGTCAAAGGGCTAGGATTTGGCTGGGTCATTACACAGCATTTAATTGATATTAAGAGAATGCCGCGAATTTATGAAAAAGTCAATGTCATAACTGAGGCAGCAAGTTATAATCGCTATTTCTGTTATCGTGATTTTTGGATTAAGTCCGAAAATGGCGAAGAACTTGCGAAAATGCACAGTGTGTTCGTTTTAATGGATCAGAACAAACGCAAAATAGCGCGTATTTTACCTGAACTGATTGAACCATATTCATCTGATTATACAAACAAAATTGAACGGCTTCCTGAACCAGAAAAGTTGATTTCAGACGAGCAGGTAAAAACTAAGAAATATCAGGTTCGTTTCATGGATATTGATTCAAATCAACACGTGAATAATGTTCATTATTTTGATTGGATGATGGATGCACTTCCCTCCGAGTTTTTATTAGAGCATTCATTGAAAAAAATGAATATTAAGTACAAACAAGAAGTTCACTATGGAGATACCGTTGAAAGCAGAGCTTATATTGACCTCAATGATCAAGAAATAAAAACCGTTCATCAAATTAAAACTGAGCACACACTGTGTTGTACTGCATCATGCGAGTGGATACCCCAAAAATAAGACATATTTTTACAGATTGTTTAAGTGTTTGCCTAATTTAAACAGTTGAAGTGACTAAAATGATATCTTGAATGGACAGGAACTATGCAGTTAATATGCTATAATTAGAGCGCGCAGATGTGCACAAATTTCGGGGTAGGGGATAGAGCGTTAAGTGCCAAAGGGACGGAATGTGTCTTTTGGACGAAGAGTGATCAAAAAGCTTCTCGCGGTTTTATCTCCGCATTCGCCGCATTTTTTTGTGGCAGCTCCATCTGGGAGATGTCTAAGTGAATAATTTTGTTACAAGACTGACAACGAGGGATGTTGCTTTGGTTGGACTGCTAATTGCAATGGACATAGTAGTCGCAAGGTTTTTGTCTTTTGGAGTTTGGTCGGTTAGAATCAGCTTGACTTTTATAATTGTGTTTTTTATGGCTGCATGGTTCGGCCCAGTGGTCGGTGGAATTGCGGCTGCAATTGCTGATATCGCTGGAACTTTGCTGATAGGCGGAGCTGGTGGTTATTTTGTAGGTTTTACACTTTCTGCTTTTATAGAAGCCTTTATCTATGGCATGTTTTTCTATGATAGGAAGATAAGTTTTTGGCGTATCTTATGTGCCGTGCTTATCAATATTGTGGTTGTAGACACCCTGTTGAATACGTTCTGGATTATGTGGCTGTATCGTGTTTCTTTCTGGTCTGTCTTTCCCGTACGTATCTTGAAAGAGGCGCTAATGATACCGATTCAAATCATTCTGTTATCAACTGTAAGTAGGAACACAGTGTTGGATACCCTTAAGAATCACGTTAGGTTAAGATGAAATGAGGCTTAAGTGGGTAAAAACTGTGCTTATGCCCTTTTATTTTATGTAACTATTTATCTTGATGTTATAAAATTTGTTCTTTTTCTTGCAAAGCAAAGTAACATTAAAATGTTAGCATTCGTTTACATTGTATTTAGTAAATGTGATAGTATTGTTGTTGGAATTTACGATTGAAGAAGTGGAGCGATAAATTATAATGAAAGTGTTGGCAATTGATACCTCGAACCAGCCATTGAGCGTTGCCTTGCTTGAAGATGAACAGTTACTGGCGACAATGACAACAAATATAAGCAAAAATCACAGTGTCACCTTGATGCCGTTAATTGAAGAACTTTTCAAGCAAACGAAGATGCAACCGCAAGGCATCGATCGAATAGTTGTAGCACAAGGGCCTGGTTCATACACAGGTCTTAGAATTGGAGTTACGACTGCTAAGACTCTTGCCTGTACCTTAAAAAAGGAATTAGTCGGGGTTTCAAGTTTGGAAGTCTTAGCAGGAGCACTTGCTCATACAGAAGGGTTGCTAGTTCCCTTATTTAATGCACGGCGGAATAATGTTTTCGCGGGTGGCTATCGGGATGAAAAGGGAAAACTTGTTCAAGTGTTTGCCGATCAACATATTGGACTTGATAAGCTTTGTGAACTACTGAAAGTTTATCCTAAAGTTATTTTTGTAGGTAATGACTGTACCACTTTTAAAAAACAGCTGCTTGAAAAAATGGAACCTGAGAGGATTTTCTTTGCGTCGCAAAACTTTGCATATCCGCAAGCTTACATTCTAGGTTTGATAGGTGAAGGAAAAGTGGCTGTAGAAGTTAATAGCTTCGTGCCTCATTATTTACGTTTGACGCAAGCAGAAGCTCAATGGCTAAAAAATCATCGGGAGACTGACCATGAACCCTATGTTGAAAAAATTTAACGCTTTGTTACATGCTTTTTGGAATGGAGATCCCAAGCAAGCTGAACTTACGTTTAGAAATAGGCACATTTTAATAAATAAAAATTCATTTCTTGTGAGTCGGGCTATCGTCCCAGATATCCCAGAACTGCTTAGCCTTCAGAAAAAAGTTTATCCTAATGACAGTTCATGGAATTTCGGTGTTTTTGAAGAAGAAATAAAAAATGAGAATAAAAATTTATACCTGATAATGCGTCATGACGACCGTTTAGTGGCTTTTATAGGTGCAGCATTTGATCGAGGAGAGCATGACGTACATATTACCAATGTTGCAGTTACACCCACATATCAAAGAGCGGGACTGGGAAGGTATTTAATGAGAGTGATGATTGATTATGCTAACAGTCTGAACTATCAATCGCTTAGTTTAGAAGTAAGACAGAGTAATGAACCAGCTCAGGCACTTTACAAATCTCTTGGTTTTACAAGTCATGGGTTGAAAAAGGATTATTATGTATTTAATCGAGAAGATGCTGTAGATATGAGATACGAATTTTCAAGAAAAGGGAACGGTTAAGCATGAATAAGCAAAGAGATTTGATTTTAGCTTTTGAATCGAGTTGCGATGAAACTAGTGTATCTGTTATTGAAGATGGAAATAAGATTTTGTCGAATATTGTTGCGACTCAGATAAACAGCCACAAGCGTTTTGGAGGAGTTGTTCCAGAAGTTGCTAGTCGTCATCATATTGAACAGATCACGTTATGCTTGGAGGATGCCTTAAATCAAGCTGGTGTGGGCTATGAAGATTTAAGTGCAGTAGCAGTTACATACGGACCAGGACTCGTAGGGGCTTTGCTTGTCGGAATCTCAGCAGCAAAAGTTGTGGCATTTACCCATAATCTGCCATTAATTCCGGTCAATCATATGGCTGGACATATATATGCAGCACGTTTTGTTAAACCACTTGTCTTTCCCGCACTCGCGTTGCTTGTCTCAGGAGGGCATACAGAGTTAGTTTATCTAGCTGCTCCCAACAGCTATGAAATAATTGGTGAGACACGAGATGATGCAGCAGGAGAAGCATATGACAAAATAGGGCGTGTGCTAGGCATTAATTATCCTGCAGGAAAAGAAATAGATCGATTAGCACATTTGGGCAAAGATGTTTTTAGTTTTCCACGTGCAATGATCAATGAAAATAATTTTGATTTTAGTTTCAGCGGCCTCAAGAGTGCTTTCATAAATACTGTGCATCATGCTGATCAAGTGGGAGAAAAACTTGATCATAAAGATCTAGCAGCAAGTTTTCAACAAAGTGTAGTTGATGTTTTAGCCGAAAAGACGGTTAATGCATTGAAAAAGTATCCAGTTAAGCAATTAATTTTAGCTGGTGGAGTTGCGGCTAACAGCGGTTTGCGTGAAAGAATCGAACGTGAACTTAAGAAATTTGATAATGTTTCATTATTAATGGCACCATTGAAACTATGTGGTGACAATGCGGCAATGATCGGAGCGGCTGGCCATGTTGCCTGGAAGGCTGGGGTCAGAGCTGACATGAGTTTGAATGCTGATCCAAGTTTGGAATTTTCATGGATCAAGTAATAGCTTGTTATTACAGATAAATTTGAATAGCCTAGGATCCAGTCGGGGTTAAAATAAGCCGTGGGTCCTAGGTTTTATTTGTGTCTTTACATTAATCTGTTCCAGAAGCAATTTTTTTCTATGCTAATTACAAATTATTCGTACATCAATGAGCAGAAGTTTTTGTAAAATATCACTCTTTCAATAGAAAAAATGAGCATCATTTTGTGGGATTGAAAAAACATCAAAATAACAGATTAGCTGTGTGAAAGTCTTTAAACAAATAAAGAGTCCAGAACACGAATCCCGTAAAAAAGTAAGGTAGGAAATTCTCGAATTTTGAGAATTTTCTACCTTACTTAAAAGTACGTTAAGATTTTCTAAATGCTGCAGTTAGTGCGATAGATATTACAAAAACTGTCAGCGCAGGTGCATACGGTCCCTTTCCAATCAGGTGTGTTATGAATAATCCGATTGTGATCGTCCACAAAAGTGCTAAAAGAGAATTTTTTGTCTTATTCATAAATCGCCCCCAACAATCTTATACCTTCACAATTTTGAGACCAGTATAGCATATATTATAAATAAAATTGTTTTTTAATCTATTATTTTTGCAATATTGATGATAGAGTTCTTTAATTTAAACATAATAACATTGTGATTAAAATCATTTATTATTGCTAGTAGTGCACACATTTATTAAAAAAGCAATTCATTACGTATTTTTGTATATCACGATTGAAAAATCATTACTTTTTCTGATGTAGCTCTCTAACTTAGGGACGTATGATCCAGCACCTTTACTAACATGTATTGTTTTTTTATAATATGCCTTATCAATTAGAGTTTTTTGAATTCCTAGATACTTTTTCAACACGAATTGTACCTACTGATTCAAGCTGTTCCTATATTAGTCACGTATCTTGATTAAAGATAGTGAGCACCTTAGAAAAGGCTGTCAGTGGAAATCCTATTTAATTAGCAAATTATCGTTCTTTTATTTTGGGATTTGAGCAAATAACTAACTAATTATTGTCTTCTAATGATAAACTTTTTTCTTCCCACAGAAGTTCAGCTTGTTCTAATTCTTTTGTGCATTCAGTTAGTTGGAGCTGTAGTTCTTGCATTTTAGAAGCATCAGAAAAGCTTTCTGGAAGGGACATTTGTGTTTCAATTTCTAATTTTGTATGACTTAACTGTTCGATCTTTTCTTCTAATGTGGCTACTTCACGTTTTAACTTACGCACTTTTTTTTGTGCTGACTTACTGTCTTTGTAATTGCTTTTAGCGGATGAGGCAACTGTTTGAATATCTTTCTCATTCTCTTTATTTTTTTCATTGGCAATAAGTTCCTGTTCTTCTTTCTTATCAATATAATAATCATAGTCACCCAGGAAGAGTTCACTGCCGGTTTCAGAAATCTCTAAGACACTTGTTGCAACTTTATTGATAAAATAACGATCATGTGAGACAAAAAGTACAGTTCCAGAGTAGTTTAGAAGTGCATCTTCTAAGACTTCCTTGCTATCGATGTCTAAATGATTTGTAGGCTCATCAAAGATAAGAAAGTTATGATTTTTCATGGCAAGTTTGGTTAATAACAAGCGTGCTTTTTCACCACCAGAGAGATTGTGAACGATTTTTTTTACGTCATCACCGGAAAAAAGGAAACTCCCTAAGACAGAACGAATATCTTTTTCAGGTGTCAAAGGGTGTTCGTCCCAAATTTCACTCAAAACAGTTTTTGCTGGGTTGAGATTTTTTAGTTCCTGATCATAGTACCCAACATCAACATTTGTTCCAAATCTGCAATTGCCCTTAATGAAAGGGATTTTTTTTAAAATGCTTTTAAGCAAGGTTGATTTTCCTACACCATTTGGACCAACAATAGCCATAATATTATGTTTTCTGAGGTCAATATTTATTGGTTGAGAGATGATTTTATTATTGTGGCCGATGGCGGCATTTTCAACTATCATAACAATATTGCCACTCTCTTGCTCAACTCTAAATTGAAAGTGTGGTCCTTTTTCTTGGCCTTTTGGACGTTCAAGTCGTTCCATTTTTTCAAGTTGTTTTCTTCTACTCTGAGCTCTTTTGGTCGTTGAAGCACGTGCAAGATTTCGATCAACAAAATCTTCAAGTTTTGCTATTTCAGTCTGCTGTTTTTCAAATTTCTTCCATTGAAGACGAAGTCGTTCACTTTTTTCGCGAATATACTTTGAATAATTTCCCTTATAAAACTGGACTGAATGCTGTGTTAGTTCGTAAACCTCTGTTGCAATTTTATCCAAAAAGTAACGGTCATGTGATACAAGCAGTAAAGCGCCATTGTATGATTGGAGATAATTTTCTAACCAGCTTAGAGTACCAATGTCTAGGTGATTTGTCGGCTCATCAAGGATCAAGAGATCGCGTTTCTCTAGAAGAAGCTTGGCTAAGGCTAAACGAGTCTTCTGTCCACCAGACAATGAAGTGATTTTTTTTGAATAATCTTCTTCAAAGAAGTGAAATCCATGTAAAACAGAACGAATTTCAGATTCATATCCATATCCATTTTTTTCTTTAAAATCATGTTGCAATCTATCATATTTTTCAAGCAGATTATCGTAATTTTTTTGATTCATTTGAATGTTATTAGCCATTTGAGCTATTTGTGCTTCTAATTTGTGCATTTGCTGCTCCGCTTTTTGTAAATCTGCAAAAACAGTTAGCATTTCATCATAAATCGTATTACTTGATTCTAGACCGGTATCTTGGGCAAGATAACCGATAGTGAGATTCTTTTTTTTGATAATCTGTCCCTCATCAAGCTTTTGCTGCCCAATAATCATTTTAATAAGCGTTGATTTTCCCACACCATTGCGCCCAACTAAAGCAACACGCGCTTTTTCTTGAAGGGTAAGACTCACATTTTTGAAAAGAATATCTGCCCCAAAATAACGAGCAGCTTGCTGAACTTCAAGTAAGATCATATTTACACTTCCTAATCGATTAACATATAATTTATAATGTTTGTTATAAAAATTTTTAGAAAATAAGCGTTTAATTATTGCAAGTACATTCTTTTTAGTGTAGCATGACTGTGTTAAAAGAGTGGTGTACGATTCTGTTCACATAATTAAACAATATTGTTCTCACGTTTCAGAGTCTATGTTACAATAATAACAAGTTTGACTTTAATTTGGAAAGGAGGATTATTATGGCAACATCAAAAATACCACATGCAACTGCCAAAAGATTGCCAATTTATTATCGTTACCTTCATTTTCTATCAGATGCCGGCAAGCAACGAGTTTCTTCAACAGAACTAGCTGATGCTGTAAAAGTCGATTCAGCAACAATTCGGCGAGACTTTTCGTATTTTGGAGCTTTAGGCAAACGCGGTTATGGTTATGACGTTGAAAGCCTACTTGCCTTTTTTAAGAAAACACTCAATCAAGATAAATTAACAAATGTTGCACTTGTTGGTGTGGGAAATTTAGGACATGCCTTACTCAATTACAATTTTCATCAAAGTAATAATGTACGCATTAGCGCAGCCTTTGATATTAAAGAAGATATTACGGGTACTATTCAAAGTGGTGTCCCAGTTTATCATATGAACGATATGAAAGAACAGTTATCAGTTCAACAGATTGAGATTGTTATTTTGACTGTTCCTGCGAAAGTTGCGCAAGAAGTAACCAATGAATTGGTTGAAGTTGGTGTTAAGGGTATTTTAAACTTTACCCCTCTAAGAATAACAGTTCCAGATACAGTACGCGTCCAAAACGTTGACTTGACCAATGAGCTGCAGACTTTGATTTATTTCTTAGATAAATTTGGCAAACAAGATGAAAATAAACTTGGATAATTTTTACATAACAGCTATTATTGTCCTAGAATATTGTGAGAACCCGGTATGGGTTCTTTTTTTGTGATCTCAGCATTATTGATCAGATTAAGCTAAAGACGATGATAAGCAAATTCAACAAGATATGTGAAAGCATGGAAGCAGTAATTTTTCCAGTTTTTGTATAAATGAAACAGAAAATTAACCCCATAACTGCATATGTGATGAAATGACCATCTTGATGTGCAATGCTGAAAAGTGTGCTTGAGACCAAGGCAGAGCCCACAGGACCTATTAAAGTAGCAAGATTTCCAAAGAGTACCTTGCGGAAAACCAGTTCTTCCATGATGGGGGCTGCCAAAACAACAAATAGTATGTAGTAAGGATAATGAGTGAGGACAGTCAGTGTTTCAGCAGTATTTTGTGATACTATAGACTGCTGAAAAAAAGTCGTCTCAATGAAAAAGCTAATGCGTTGAAGCGCTAAAGCTGCGATTGTTCCCATTATGCCCCATCCGATTACGGTCAAAAGACTTGATTTTTTCGGTGCTATGAAGTTATTGAATGGATATTTGTTATTAAAGAAAAGCATAGCTGACATTCCAAGCAGGCTGCACACGGTAACCGACGAATAATAGAGATTGTTGTTCTTAAAAAATGTTAGAAGAACATTTGGAATAAACATTGTCAGGAGATATGTCAAAGTAAGCAACAAAGAATTATTTTTTAAATTCATAAATTGGGCTCCGATCTAAAGACTAAAATTCAATGTTAGTATAGCACATTCTAACTTGCAAATTAGCACTTGAACACAAAGAGTGATAAAAAAGGTTGCAATTAAATCTGAAATTGATTATAGTAATAACTGTAGTTAGCACTCATGAACGAGGAGTGCTAAACGATAACAATATTGGAGGGATATAAAGTGCTTAAGCCTTTAGGAGATCGAGTAGTTTTAGAAGTTCAAAAAGAAGAAGAACAAACTGTCGGTGGAATTGTTTTAGCAAGTAATGCGCAAGAGAAACCACAAACAGGTAAGATTGTAGCTGTTGGTGACGGTAGAGTTCTTGATAGTGGTGAAAAGCTAGCTCCATCAGTCAAAACTGGAGATACGGTTTTGTTCGATAAGTATGCTGGCACGGAAGTTAAGTATGAGGAAAAAGCATACTTGGTTGTCCATGAGAAAGATATTGTTGCTATTGTAGATTAATAAGAAATTATAAAATTAAAAAATTCAAAAGTATTTTACTTTGATTATGGGGTGAATTTTAATGGCAAAAGAGATTAAGTTTTCAGAAGATGCACGTGCAAAAATGCTTGCAGGGGTTGATAAGCTAGCAGATACTGTTAAGTCAACTATTGGGCCAAAGGGAAGAAATGTTGTTCTTGAACAATCTTATGGTTCACCAACAATTACAAACGATGGTGTAACGATTGCAAAATCAATTGAACTTGATGATCATTTTGAAAATATGGGTGCAAAATTGGTTTCGGAGGTTGCTTCAAAAACTAATGATATTGCTGGGGATGGAACAACAACAGCCACTGTTCTGGCCCAAGCCATTGTTAATGAAGGAATGAAGAACGTCACGGCAGGAGCTAACCCAGTAGGCATTCGTTCTGGGATTGAGCTTGCTACAAAGAAAGCTGTTGAAGCATTACATGCGATGTCTCACAAAGTTGAATCTAAGAGCGATATTGCACAAGTTGCCGCTATCTCATCTGCTAACGAGGAAGTTGGTAAGCTAATTGCTGATGCGATGGAGAAAGTTGGAAATGACGGCGTTATTACTATCGAAGAATCTAAGGGAATTGATACTTCGCTTGATGTTGTAGAGGGTATGCAGTTTGACCGCGGATATCTTTCACAATATATGGTAACTGATAACGATAAGATGGAAGCAGATCTTGACAATCCATATATTTTAATTACAGATAAAAAAATCTCAAATATTCAAGAAATATTAAATCTCTTACAATCAATTGTTGAACAAGGTCGTCCTTTACTTGTCATTGCGGATGATGTAGATGGTGAAGCTTTACCAACTCTTGTTTTAAACAAGATCCGTGGGACATTTAATGTAGTCGCTGTTAAGGCACCAGGTTTTGGCGATCGTCGTAAAGAAATGTTACAAGACATTGCTACATTGACAGGTGCAACGGTTATTACAGATGATCTTGGATTACAACTTAAGGACACCAAGATTGATCAATTAGGTTCTGCTGGAAAAGTTACGGTCACAAAAGACAAAACTACAATCGTTGAAGGTGCTGGAGACAAATCTTTGATTGCAGAAAGAGTTGAAACAATCAAGAAACAAATCAGTGAGACAACATCTGATTTTGATCGTGAAAAGTTACAAGAAAGATTAGCTAAGCTTGCTGGTGGAGTTGCCGTAGTTAAAGTTGGTGCAGCAACTGAAACTGAACTTAAAGAACGCAAATATCGCATTGAAGATGCTTTGAATGCAACACGTGCAGCCGTTGAAGAGGGCTTTGTACCTGGTGGTGGAACTGCTTTGATCGATGTTATCGATAAGGTTTCTGAAGTTAAGGCATCTGGCGATGTACAAACAGGTATTAATATCGTTAGACGTGCCTTAGAAGAACCAGTTCGCCAAATCGCAGAAAACGCTGGTCTTGAAGGTTCAGTAATTGTTGAGAAATTAAAAGCTCAAAAAGAAGGAATTGGCTACAACGCATCCACAAATGAGTGGGTTGATATGGTTGAAGCTGGAATTGTTGATCCGACGAAGGTAACACGTTCTGCTTTGCAAAATGCGGCTAGTGTATCTGCATTGTTATTAACAACAGAAGCTGTTGTGGCAGATAAACCAACACCAGAATCTGCAGCACCTGCAGCACCTGCAGCGCCAGGTGCCGGGATGGGCGGAATGATGTAAAACTTATCTCCCCTAAAAAAAGCTAAGGCTCAGCCTTAGCTTTTTTATTTTCATCTGAAACTTTGTCTTTTATAGTAAAAAATGATGCATCGACAGGTAAAATGTGATAGATTGATTGAATGAGGTGTGGTAATCAGTTTTAGACGAACTGAATAGACAGACTTCTTTTTTAATGTTTGAATTAGGTTTCAAAGTTATACAGGAAGATTTGATCAACATATCTTTTATTACTAAACGGGTGTAGAATAAACTTACTTGATTTTTAAATAAGCTTTTTAGTAAGGATATAAAAGGAGTAAGGGAAAATGTGGCGTTATTTAAAGCGGCTTCTGATAGGAAAACCGTTGAAGACAACCGATGAAGGTGGACAGTCATTAACGAAATTCAAAGCTTTGGCGTTGCTCTCATCAGACGCGTTATCGTCAGTTGCCTACGGGACAGAACAAATTACTGCCGTTCTGGTAGTTTTATCTGCAGCGGCTACTTGGTATGCAATACCTGCTGCTGGGATTGTGCTTGTTTTGCTGTTTGCAATTACAATGTCATATCGACAAATCATCCATGCTTATCCATCGGGTGGTGGGGCATATATGGTTGCTACGAGAAATTGGGGCACATCTGTCGGCTTAATTGCTGGAGGATCGTTGTTGGTCGATTATATGCTGACTGTCGCGGTTTCAGTAACATCAGGTACAGAAGCGATTACTTCAGCAATACCAGTTTTAAGAGAACATAGTGTTGCAATCGCAATTATTATTGTATTATTTATTATGACACTTAATCTAAGAGGGATGCGAGAATCTGCATCATTCTTAACGATTCCTGTGTACCTATTCATTATTTTATTGGTTTCGATGATCTGCTGGGGGCTCTTTAATATAGCAACTGGAAAGCTAAGCTATGCAGCAGCTGCTCCAGTCGGGAGCGTTGTTCCTGGAATGTCGCTGGTTCTTTTTTTGAAGGCTTTTTCCGCAGGTTCGTCATCATTGACTGGTGTTGAAGCAATTAGCAATGCCGTTCCTAACTTTAAGAAACCTAAAAGAAAAAATGCAGCTAATACGCTTGCAATCATGGCAATAGTATTGGCAGGCTTTTTTGCAGGTGTGACCTTTTTAAGTTATTACCTAGGAATAATGCCTAATTCTAAAGAAACAGTTCTTTCGCAAATAGGAATGTCTGTTTTTGGACATGGTATTTTCTATTATCTATTGCAGCTTTCAACGGCAATGATATTGGCAGTTGCTGCAAATACCGGTTTTTCAGCTTTTCCAATTTTAGCGTATAATCTTGCAAAAGATAAGTTTATGCCACATATGTATATGGATAAAGGAGATCGTTTAGCTTATTCGAATGGGATAATCTCCCTTGCAGTTGGAGCAATTGTATTAATCATGATCTTTCATGGACAGACAAGTTTATTGATTCCTTTGTATGCGGTAGGAGTTTTTGTTCCTTTCACACTTTCACAATCAGGAATGATTATTCACTGGTTACGTGAAAGAGGACGTAACTGGATTTTAAATCTGATGTTCAACTTTTTGGGAGCATTCATTTCATTAGCCTTAGTTATTTTTCTGTTTTGGTTGCATTTTTGGAATGTTTGGCCCTACCTTTTGATTATGCCGGTCTTGATTTATTTCTTCTACAAAATTCATGACCACTATATTACGGTAGCTACTCAGTTAAGGCTGCGCCAAGAAGCAAATCTGCATCAGTATGATGGATCAACGGTGATTGTATTGGTTAGCTCAGTGACACATGTTACTACTGGAGCAATAAATTATGCCCGTTCGATTGGAGATTATGTTATAGCAATGCATGTTTCTTTTGATACCAATCCTAAAAAAGAACACGAAACAGCTAATGAATTTAAGGAATCATTTCCCGATGTTCGTTTTGTTGATCTGCATTCTTCCTATCGGTCAGTGGCTTCACCAGTTTTGCGTTTTTGCGATGTAATTGCCAAGAATTCTGCTGAAAAGAACTATACAACAACTGTTCTAGTACCGCAATTTGTTCCACGAAAACCATGGCAAAATATTTTGCATAATCAAACGAGTCTGCGTTTAAGAGCTGTCTTAAATTCACGTGAAAATATTATTGTTGCTACTTACAGCTATCACTTGAAAAAGTAGATTTTAGAAAGTAAGAGTGAGCCTTCTTTATTAAATTAGGCGATATTTGCTGGAAAATTTTTGTATTTACTAAAATGAATGTTAATTTAAGCCTTCAAAGTCTGACTTTTAACTTTGAAGGCTTTATTATGTGCAAGTGATTTTTATGAAATGATTTTTTTCTAATAAAATTTTTTGCCCCACAGTGTGATCAGTCTATGGAATTTTCAATAACAAAAGAATTAAGTTTATTAATGTTTGCATAAATGGATCGCTATCTATGCTATAATAGGCTTCAGCTAGTCCAAGAGCAATATTTAATATTGATTATGAGTTCTTTTTTGGATGATTATAAAAGAAAGAGGACGGCATATGTATTTGATTATGGTATCTTTAGTTGTGACGGCTTTACTATCTTTAATTTTAACGCCGTTGATACGCAGACTGGCCTTTAAAGTGGGAGCTGTTGATAATCCCAATACAAGACGTGTCAATAAAGTTCCAATGCCTACAATGGGTGGATTGGCAATTTTTATTGCATTTAGTGCTGCAAACTTTTTCTTGTTGAGGAAACAATATCCAACAAGTCAAGTCTGGATTTTGTTTATTGCCGAATGCGTGATCGTTGCAACAGGAATTATTGATGATATTTATGAATTGAAACCAAAACAAAAAATTGTGGGAATTACTTTAGCGGCCCTGATCGTATACTTCTTTGCACATGTTAGAATGACTACGCTGACCTTACCTTTTTTTGGTACTCTAAATCTAGGCTGGTTAAGTCTCCCAATTACAGTATTGTGGATTTTAGCAATTACAAACGCGATTAATTTGATAGATGGATTAGACGGCTTAGCAGCAGGTGTTTCAATTATTGCACTCTTCACAAGCGGTCTAACAGGTTTTTTCTTTCTAAATGTGACAAGTACATTTGTTTCTATCATGATGTTTACGTTAGTGGCTGCATTGATTGGTTTTCTGCCATTTAATTTTCATCCTGCCAAGATTTATTTAGGTGACACAGGCGCGCTGTTTATTGGTTTTATGATTTCTGTCTTTTCACTTTATGGCTTAAAGAATGCAACGTTTATTACGATTGTAATTCCAGTGATTATTTTGGGTGTTCCCATTACTGATACGGTTTATGCAATCTTACGTAGAATTTTGAATAAAAAGCCTATTTCGCAAGCTGATAAGCATCATCTGCATCACCGCTTGATGGAAATGGGTTTATCACATACACAGACTGTGCTGGTAATTTATGGTATTGCTTTGATTTTCTCATTTATTTCCTTATTATATCCGATTTCAAATGTAGTTGGCTCAATTTTGTTGACATTTGCAACATTGCTGGGATTAGAGCTGTTTGTTGAATCAATCGGGCTCGTTGGGAGTCAACGACGTCCACTGCTTAATTGGATAGGGAAAGTGATGAAAAAGGAGAGCAAGATCTCAAATCATTTGAGCAGAAAGAATAAAAAGAAAGACAAAGATCAGTAAACTAAGGCTACCTAATGGGGCTAAATAAAAATTTAGGACACCAAAGCAAGATAATTTGTTTTGGTGTCCTATTTGTAGTGGTGTGGCTAAAAAGGTGGTTCAAAACACGAGAGCGCGAGTCTAATCTTATGTGTGCAACTGATGAGTGATTTCAATATATCTTTCTGGACCTTCTGTGAATTTGACTTGCGCACTTAACAAATTAGTTGTGCTTTCTTTAAAAGCAATTAATTCTTGAATATTTACTCCAATCTGTACAGTAACACTTTCAGTAAACTCTGTATTTATGATAGTAATATTATTTTTTTCTAGGAAGTTTTTCAAGCGATTGTGTTGCGCATAAGAAATTGTAATATAAATAATTTTTTGGAGAATACATTTCACTACACCTATATTATTGATGGCAGTTGAGACTGCTTGGGTATAGGCGCGAATTAAACCACCGGTCCCCAGTTTAATTCCTCCGAAAAAGCGGGTTACTACAGCAGTGACGTCTCTTAATTCATTCTTTTTCAAAACCTCAAGGATAGGAATCCCTGCTGTTCCCGAAGGCTCACCATTGTCACTTTCACGTTGAATTTGACTACGTTCGCCAATGACATAAGCGAAACAATTATGATTTGCTTTGGGATACTGTGCTTTCATAGTGGTAATAAAAGTTTGAGCCTCGTTTTCGGTTTTTGTGCGTGCAATGCTACAGATAAAATCTGACTTTTTTAAATTGATCTTGGTATGGCCACTTTCTTTAATAGTTAAATATGAATTGATCATTTTACCTAATACTCCTTAAATTGCGTAATTTTAAATTGAAGGGGGACGTTAAATGAATAAAAATGAGGCTTGTGGCAGGTTGTATAGCATCAATAAAACTAGGATTAAACAAGTGGATTTGCAGATAGGGCACATTCTTCCGGCAATTCAAGTCAGATCTGAAGACATTACCTGTACTCGTTGTGGTCAAAGAACTACCAAAAAGCGTGCTGCTCTTCCTGCTAATCATTACTTCTGTCCCAAATGTAAAATGTTAGGCAGAATAAGTACTTTAAACGTATTATACACTATACCTGAGTCTAATGAATTTGCACAAATACTTAATCCATTAACTTGGGATGGAGAACTTTCAGTGTTTCAGACTCAGTGTGCACAAGATTTGAAGAAGGTCGTTCAAAGAAAGGGAAATCATTTGTTATGGGCTGTGACGGGTGCCGGTAAAACTGAAATGCTGTTTGATGCGCTTGAATATGCAATTCAACGAAAAATGCGTATTTGTATAGCATCTCCACGAGTTGATGTTTGCAATGAATTATTTCCACGATTAAAAAAAGCTTTTGAACAAGTAGATATTCTTTTGCTTCATGGGAGGCAGCAGCAGAAATATCGATATACGCAAATTGTGGTGTGTACTACTCACCAATTGCTTAATTTTCGGCAGGCTTTTGATGTTTTGATAATCGACGAAGTGGATTCTTTTCCTTTCGTAAATAACAAGTTACTGAATCATGCAGTTAAGACCGCTCGTAAAAAAATAAGTGCATTGATTCTTTTAACAGCCACTCCGACTAAGGAACTATTAGCTGAGGTTAGAAAAAATAAAATGACTTTTAGTTATCTGCCGGTACGTTACCATGGTCATGTTCTTCCATTCCCTAAAACTAGAATTGTACGCGAGTGGGAGTCAAAGCTTGAAAGGGGTAAACTACCTTTAAAAATGATAAAAATTATTTCGAAGTGGGTTGAAGAAGGTTTTCCTTTCTTAATTTTTGTTCCAAGAATTGCATTATTGGAACAAACTTATATGGCTCTGAAAAAATATGTGAATTCAGATGTACGTGGAGCTACGGTTTATGCTAATGATCCTGAGCGTATTGAGAAAGTGAAAAAATTACGCGAAAAGAAATTGATTTTTTTGATTACAACCACTATTTTGGAACGAGGTGTAACTTTTCCAAATTTAAATGTATTGATATTGGGTGCCGAAGATAAAGTTTTCACAAGGTCAGCACTAGTTCAAATTGCAGGAAGAGTCGGTCGGAGTGCCCAACGGCCTGTTGGGGATGTTTTTTTTCTATGTCAGTCATTAACACGTTCAATAAAAGGTGCACTTAAACAAATTTCCTTTTTAAATAAAAAAGGGAGGCAGTTGTTGAAATGAAGAATTGTTTAATTTGCCAGCAAGTAATGTTTGAACGATTGAGTTTTGCATGGCTTTTTTCTTTAAAAAAAATACAAAAGAAATATATATGTGAAGAATGTCAGAAAAATTTTGTTTTAATTCAAAATGAAGAGCGTTGCCAGGGGTGTGGTCGAAGTCAAAAAAAAGATAATTTGTGCTATGACTGCATTCGTTGGAAAAGGAATGGCGAAAAGGAACTCTTAAAAAATAGAGCACTTTTTGTCTATAATGCAGCTATGCAAAATTTTATGGAAGGATATAAATTTAAGGGTGATTATTATTGGCGGAATGTGTTTCAAGGAAAGTTTGAACAAAATATTCACTATTATTATAATTCTGGTTGGATATATGTGCCCGTTCCTGTAGACAAAGCAACCTTAGCTGAAAGAGGTTTTAATCAAGTCACAGGTTTGCTCCAGTCATTGCCTTTTAACGAGATATTGCAGATGAAGGATTTTTCAGCGAGGACAAAGCAGTCTCATAAAACACGAAAACAAAGATTGGAAACGCAGCAACCATTCGAATATAGTGGTGGAGATATAAATATAAAGGGTAAAAAAGTGTTGTTATTGGATGATGTTTACACAACAGGACGGACTTTGTATTATGCAAAAGAACTTTTGAGCACAAAAGGTGTACGTGAGGTTCGATCATTTACATTAGCTCGTTAAGTTTAGAATAATTTAAGAAGATATTATTTGTTAAATACAACGTTTTCTTTTATAATATAGGTAGCATAGATAAGTGAGAACCAGAAGCACTTGTTGCGCATGAAAGTGCGGTGCGTAGTTGTGAAAGGAGAGGTTTGTTATGCTAAAATATAATATTCGTGGAGAGAACATTGAGGTAACTGATGCTATTCGGGGTTATGTTCAGAAGAAATTGAATAAGCTTGAAAAATACTTTGAGGATACGTCGAATTCGACTGCTCATGTAAATTTAAAAGTTTATTCAGACAAAACTTCAAAGGTTGAAGTTACTATTCCATTACCATATTTGGTATTGAGAGCTGAAGAAACCTCACCTGATATGTACGCCAGCGTTGATTTGGTTACGGATAAGCTGGAACGTCAAATCAGAAAATACAAAACTAAAATTAATAGAAAATCGCGTGAAAAAGGCTTTAAAGAATTTCAAATTCCTGATGCAGCGGGTGAGGATGCTGAAAAGGAAGAAAAGAAGTTTGATATTGTTCGTACTAAGAGAGTATCTTTGAAACCGATGGACAGTGAAGAAGCTGTTCTGCAAATGGATATGCTTGGACATAATTTCTTCATCTATGAAGATGCAGAAACAAGCGGAATCGATATTGTATATCGTCGCAAGGATGGTCGTTATGGTTTGATTGAGGCAAGTGAAAATTAAAAAAATAGCATAAGTAAGTTCCATTGAAATAGGCAAGTGATCGGTGTGGGAGAATATAGACGCGATCGAATTCTTGCTTATTTTTTTGGGATTTTTTAATGAACCTGTCTAAAACAGTGCAACATGTTTAAAATCGAATTAAAAAATGCTAGAATAAAGAGCAGTATACTAACTTTGAAACAACTATCTGTTTTAGTTGAATGAAAAAGAGCGTTTTTAGAAAGGAATTATGACATGGTTAATGTCCTTAAAAAATGGGTTGAAAGTGATAAGCGTGAAATTAAGCGTTTAGGTAAAATAGCAGACAAAGTTGAGGCGTATGCTGATGAGATGGCTGCATTGAATGATGAAGAATTAAAAGCAAAGACTCCAGAATTAAAGAAGCGGTTCAATGAAGGCGCAACTTTAGATGATTTATTACCAGAAGCTTTTGCGACTATCCGGGAAGCAGCTAAGCGAGTGTTAGGTCTCTATCCATTTAGAGTACAGATTTATGGGGGAGTTGTACTTCACGAGGGTAATATCGCTGAAATGAAAACTGGTGAAGGTAAAACTTTAACGGCTACAATGCCAGTTTATTTGAATTCGCTGGCCGGCAAAGGTGTACACGTTGTTACAGTTAATGAATATTTGGCCTCACGTGATGCTACTGAAATGGGAGAACTGTATACTTGGCTTGGCTTGAATGTTGGTCTGAATATTTCCAACAAAACACCTGATGAAAAAAGAGAAGCTTATAATTGTGATATAACCTACTCAACAAATAGTGAGTTGGGCTTTGATTATCTGCGTGATAATATGGTCGTCTATCGTGAAGATATGGTTCAAAGACCATTGAATTTTGTTATTGTTGATGAAGTTGACTCAATTTTGATTGATGAAGCACGAACTCCATTAATTATTTCAGGACAAGCTGAAAAGTCTACAACTCTTTATACAAGAACTGATCGTTTTGCTAAGACGTTGACTGAGAAAAGTGATTATAAAATTGATTTAGAATCAAAAACAGTTTCTCTAACTGAAGAAGGAATTCAGAAAGCTGAAAAATATTTTGGCCTTGAGAATTTGTATAATCCCGACAATACAGCGCTAACGCACCATTTAGACAATGCCTTGCGGGCTAACTTTATTATGCTGCGTGATAAGGACTACGTTGTTTCAGATGGTGAGGTATTGATTGTTGATCAATTTACTGGGCGCATCATGGAAGGGCGACGTTATTCGGATGGATTGCATCAGGCAATTGAAGCTAAAGAACGTGTCGATATCCAGCAGGAAACAAAAACGATGGCTAATATTACGTATCAAAACTTCTTTCGGATGTACAAAAAAATAGCTGGGATGACAGGTACTGCCAAAACAGAACAAGAAGAATTCCGCGAGATTTATAATATGGAAGTGATCTCAATTCCAACGAATAAGCCTGTTTTGCGTGAAGATCGACCAGATTTATTGTACCCAACATTAAAGAGCAAATTCAAAGCAGTCGTAGAGGATATCAAAACAAGGCATGAAAAAGGTCAGCCAATTTTGGTAGGGACTGTGGCCGTTGAAACATCCGAATTATTGGCTCATTTACTCGACAAAGAAGGAATTCCGCACGCTGTTTTGAATGCTAAAAATCACGCTAAAGAAGCGGAGATTATCATGAATGCTGGGCAACGTGGTGCGGTCACGATAGCGACGAATATGGCTGGACGTGGAACTGATATCAAGCTGGGGCCGGGCGTTAAAGAAGTTGGCGGATTGGCTGTTATCGGAACTGAACGGCACGAGTCCCGGCGTATTGATAACCAATTGCGTGGGCGTTCTGGACGCCAGGGTGATCCTGGATTAACACAATTTTATCTTTCATTAGAAGATGACCTGATGCTACGTTTTGGTTCGGAAAGAGTTAAAGCCGTACTTGAAAGATTCAAGGTCGCTGATGATGATGCAGTAATTCAGAGTAAAATGATCTCACGTCAAGTTGAAGCTGCTCAAAAACGAGTTGAAGGTAATAACTATGATACGCGTAAACAGGTTCTGCAGTATGATGATGTTATGCGCGAACAGCGTGAGGTAATATATGCTCAGAGACAGCAAGTAATTATGGAAGAAAAATCATTGAAGCCAGTTGTTATGCAAATGATCAGACGTACAGTTGAACACTTTGTTCAAATGCATACGCAAAAGGATCAAAAAGAATGGAACTTGCAAGCAATTTTAGATTTTGCAATTGCGGCAATGACCAATGAGGATAGCATTTCAATCAGTGATTTAGAGGGTAAAAGTCCGGAAGAAATTATTAACTATTTAATGGACCGAGCTGAAGCTAATTATGAGCTCAAAGAAAAACAGCTCTACGATGCCAATCAGATGCTTGAATTTGAAAAAGTTGTCATTTTAAGAGTTGTTGATTCAAAATGGACTGATCATATTGATCAAATGGACCAATTACGTCAATCAATCGGTTTGCGTGGTTATGGCCAGCTAAATCCATTAGTTGAGTATCAAACGGATGGTTTTAGAATGTTTGAACAAATGGTGGGAGATATTGAGTATGATGTCACACGTTTGTTCCTAAAGGCCGAAATTCGGCAAGATATTAAGCGATAAAATCAATATTAAGGGGCTGAGACATAAATGTCCCAGCTTTTTTTGAAGGAGAAAATGAAATGGAACTTAGTGAATACAAGCACAGTATCGAAAAAATGAAAAAACAAGTCACAGACTTTAGGGGGTCTCTTTGACTTAGATGCCCTTAATGAAAAAATATCTGAAAATGAAGTAAAGATGGCTGATCCCAATTTTTGGAATGATCAAGTTGCGGCCCAAAAGCTAATTGAAGTTAATAATAGCTTGAAGGTCAAGTTTGATAATTTTAATACTTTGTCAGAAGCCGTTGAAGAGTTGGAAGTCCTTTTTGAACTATTACAATCTGAACCGGACGATGAAGATCTTTTAAGTGAATTGGATCAGAAAGTCAATAAAACACAAAAGAGGCTCCAAAAATATCAGCTTGAACTTTTGCTAAGTGGCAAATATGACCACAGCAATGCGATTGTCGAAATACATCCAGGGGCAGGGGGAACTGAGTCGCAAGATTGGGGATCTATGCTTTTGAGAATGTACAGTCGTTGGTCACAGCAGCATGATTTTGAAGTCGAGACACTAGATTATCTAGCAGGTGATGAAGCGGGGATAAAAAGTGTAACGTTGTTAATCAAAGGAAATAATGCATATGGATATCTGCGCAGTGAAAAGGGAGTTCATCGTTTAGTTAGAATCTCTCCCTTTGATGCTGCGGGAAGAAGACATACTTCTTTTGCATCAGTCAATGTTATGCCTGAGTTGGATGATAATGTCGATATTGAATTACGTTCCGACGATATCAAGATGGAAGTCTTTAGGTCGAGCGGTGCCGGTGGTCAGCATATTAACAAAACATCTTCAGCCGTGCGCTTGATTCATATACCTACAGGAATTGTGGTATCTAGTCAAGCACAGCGGTCGCAATTTCAAAACCGAGCTACGGCTGAAAGTATGCTGCGTTCTAAATTGTATCAATTAAAACTGGAGGAACAGCAGAAGAAAAAGGCTGAAATCCAAGGCCAACAATTGGATATTGGTTGGGGTTCACAAATTCGTTCGTACGTTTTTCATCCTTATTCGATGGTCAAAGATCATCGAACTGGCTATGAAACTGGGAACGTCCAAAGTGTGATGGATGGAGAATTAGATGAATTTATTAATGCTTACTTGCAGTATAAACTTCAAAGTAAGAATCCTAGCTAAAAAATTGAAACTTATTTGTAATCTTTTTGAAATATTACAAACCTTATAAATGATATAATACTGTGGTGTGTATCAGAAAATAAGGAGGAACATCCTTTTGATTGAATTTAAACATGTTTTTAAAGAATATGATAATAAGGTCATCGCAGCTAATGACTTTACGATAACCATTAAGCAGGGGGAATTTGTTTATGTTGTTGGGCCTAGTGGTGCGGGGAAATCAACCTTTATCAAAATGATGTATCGAGAAGAAATACCGACATCCGGCCAAATAAAAATAAATGAATTTGAGCTTGAAAAAATAAAAAATAAAGAGATACCTTTTCTACGACGCGAATTAGGTGTCGTTTTTCAAGACTTTAAATTGTTACCTAAGTTAACGGTGTTTGAAAACGTCGCTTACGCGTTACAAGTAATTGAAAAAAGTCCTGAGAAGGTCAAAGAACGAGTGGAGAGAGTTTTAGAATTGGTGGGGCTTGCAGATAAAACAGATGTTTTTCCTAATGAACTTTCAGGTGGCGAGCAACAAAGAATTGCGATTGCGCGTGCAATTGCTAATAAACCGCGTATTTTGATTGCTGATGAACCAACAGGAAATCTTGATCCTGGTACGGCAAATGATATCATGGAAATAATTGAACGTATCAATAAAAAAGGAACAACAGTTGTCATGGCTACTCATAATAGTTCCATTGTGAACGAACGCAAACACCGCGTAATTGAAATTGATGATGGCAGAGTTATTCGCGATCAGAAGAGAGGGGGCTACAAAGATGAAAGCAATAACCTTTAAAGGGCATCTTGTTGAAAGTTTTAAAAGTCTGAAACGTAATGGCTGGATGTCGGTTGCTGCTTTTAGTGCAGTTACTGTTACACTGCTACTTGTAGGTGTCCTGTTGTCAATTATAATGAACGTTAATAAAATTGCTTCTGATATTGAAAATGATGTTCAAGTGCGTGTATTGATTGATCGTGGAACAACTTCTCAACAGCGGAAAGTATTGAAGAAAAATTTGAGTGAACTTGATAGCATTCACAGCATTAAATTTTCGAGTAAAGAACAAGAATTGAAAAATGTTGTTGGAAGTTATGGTAATGAGTTTAAGTTATTTGGTGGGGATGATAATCCCTTAAATGATGTTTATGTTGTTAAAACAAAAAAGCCATCACAAACGGTAACGGTTGCCAAAAAAGCTCGTACTATGAAGCACGTATATGATGCTAAATACGGTGGGGCATCTGCTAAAAAACTGTTCAGAATTGTGGATGGAATTCAAAAATGGGGGATAGGAATTAGTTTATTATTACTTTTTGTAGCCGTATTTCTGATTTCAAACACAATAAAAATCACAATTTTATCACGGCGCAATGAAATTTCTATTATGCGTCTCGTTGGAGCGACAAATAGTTTTATTAGGTGGCCTTTTATTCTCGAAGGTGCATGGACAGGATTATTTGGTGCAATACTGCCAATTATCGTAGTTGATATCGGGTATGTCTGGGTACATGGAATACTTTCCGCATCTTTAGCAAGTACAGGGTATCGCTTGCTTTCGCCTGGCGTTTTTTTGGTCCAGATCGATATATTGATGATTCTAATCGGTATTTTAATTGGTGCTATCGGATCAGGCCTTTCAATGAGAAGGTTCTTAAGAATTTAATAGCTTCGAAAATACCATTATCTCACGTAGGTAATGGTATTTTTTTAATTCAATTGTGAGAATTTTGTGCTTAAAGATATAAATTGCTATACTGTGAATAAGCATTACCTTAGGAGGATGAAACTTAAATGTGGGTTTTTAAATTATTCTTGCATCTTTTTATGCAGCCTGCTTTGTGGATATGTATTTTGATCACATGTATCGCATATCAGAAACGGATAAAAAATGAACGATTGAATTTTCGAATAGCAATTAATCATGATTTCTATGAAGGAAGGCACCTTATAAAAAACGGCTTCTTCTTTTGCATAATAGGCTCGGTGATTGCGTTTCTTTTGGGCACGATGCTTCCGGTGCAGTGGATTATAGTGTATGAGATTTTGATCTGTTTTGGATTGTTGCTTTATCTTTTTACTGACACTGGGGTTCTTTGCTTGACAATGGCTTTGCCTCTTTTGTGGTTACTAAATCAAACTTATCTTGGAGAACAGACAATTCTCGGTTTAATCAAGATTAATGAACACTTTTTTTATGCCAGTGGCGTTTCAATTTTTGTTTTATGTACGCTTTTTTTCCTATTCAGATATCTAATACTTCAAAGTGTTGATCAATTTTCACTTATGCCCAGCATCCATAATGGCAAACGAGGACGGAGACTTGTTAGATATAACTGGCGAGAATCAGTACTAGTTCCCTTGTTAATCTTGGTTCCCGGGGACTTGTTTCATAGTATGCTTGGCTTTTGGCCGCTTTTTTCAATTAATGGTCAGAAATTTGGACTTTTCATTTTACCCTTTTGGGTTACCGGTGCGGTCAGTTTTTGGCGTCAGCCCTTGGCAACAGCTGTAAGAAAAATTCGTAAGCAGTCCCTTTTCTGGATGGTTTATAGTGCAATCTTTGTTATTATCTCTGCTTTTTTGCCTAAGTTGACTATTGCTGGGCTACTGCTAATGACTTTTTTATTAGGCGTCCAGACAGTTATGCGTGTGCAAAAGGATCGGCGCGAGGGTCGCTGGTATGCAGAGACGAAGAATGGTGTACGGGTGATTGCTGTTCAGCCCCATACTCCAGCCGCTAAAATGAATTTAAAGGCAGGAGATATCATTATTTCTTGCAATGGTATCAATGTTACAAATGAAGAAGGGCTATATAAAGCATTAAAAAGAGATTCAACTTATTGTCGTTTTAGAGTACGAACTTATGGAGGAGATCTGAAATTAGCAGAAAGTGCTATTTTTGCAGATTCACCGCATGAGATTGGGTTGATTATATTCCATTAATTTTTTTGGGGGGACTACTTGTGAAGAAAGTTTTAGTGGTGGATGATGAAGCTGCAATTGTGACGTTACTGAAATATAACCTTGAAAAAGCTGGGTATCAAGTTGAAACAGCGATGGATGGTGGTACTGCTTTAAAGAAAGGAATAACAAAAACGTATGATTTTATTTTATTGGATTTAATGCTGCCTCAAATGGATGGTCTAGAAGTTACACGTCGTTTAAGGCAAGAAAAAGTCAAAACGCCTATCATGATACTGACGGCTAAGGGAGAAGAATACGACAAAGTCATAGGATTAGAATTGGGTGCAGATGATTATTTGACTAAACCTTTTTCTCCTAGAGAAGTTTTAGCAAGAATTAAAGCTATTGGGAGAAGGACTGACGAAGTAAGTCATGAACAGGAAGATAATAAGTTGGATGATGAAGATGAACGTTTCAGCTTTGATGATATATTAGTTGATCTAACAAATTATACAGTCGAAAAAAACAAGAATAAAATAAAATTAACGCCTAAAGAATTCGAGCTGCTTGCTTATTTCATAAAACGCCAGCATCGCGTATTGAGTAGGGAGAAACTATTAAATGGCGTTTGGGGATATGATTATGTTGGTCAAACACGGATGGTAGATATGCATGTCAGTCATTTACGGGAGAAGATTGAAAAGGATCCAAAGAATCCGAAGTATATTGAGACGGTTAGGGGCTTTGGCTATCGATTTGAAGGTGGAGAAAATAAAGACTTTTAAATTCTTTTCAATAAATTTTCTAATAAGTTTTGCGTGTTTGATGCTGGTCTCTTTTTCCTCTAATGGATGGCATCGAGGATCTAGCAATGTTTTCTGGGAAAATAATAGATTCATAGTTCTGTTGCTGACTGCAGTACTTCTGGCCTTCGTTTCAACAGCGGTTCGCTTAGTGGCTTATCATCAGCACAAAAAAGAAATTGATATGCTGAGCTCAAAACTACGTGCAGTTATTGAAGGTGAAGAACCTGGACACTTGCTGCTCGAACCCAGTGATCCCTACTATGAATTGGCGCGTGCGATTAATGGTGTTCAAAGTATGCAACGTGATATCTCCAAAGATTTTTTAACGCAGCAAAGAGGATACTTCTCATTAATGGAGTATTTAACAATTGGAGTAATGGTACTTGATCAAGACCAGAAAATATATTTAGGTAATCACGCGATGAGTGAATTGATGGGTCGTGAGATGAACGTAAAAGGTCAGCTTTACGTTAATGAGGTCAGAACATATGAACTAAGTCGGTTGATTGAGGAAACATTTCAAACTCATCAGGATCAACATCAGGAAATAAAGATTGAAGCGACTAATAAAAATGTAGATGCCCATGTTGTTTATGTTCCAATCAATTCGCATCATTTTTTAGTGATGGCTCTTCTGTATGATATTACAGAACTAAAAGAAATTGAACGGATGCAGATGGATTTTGTCGGTAATGTTAGTCATGAGTTGAAAACCCCTATAACTGCAATCACGGGTTTTACCGAGACGTTGCTGCAAGGGGCAATGGATGATAAGCAAACTCGTGAGGAATTCCTAAAAATCGTATATCAGGAAAGTCTGAAATTGACTGAATTAGTGGAGGATATACTTTCACTTGCCAGAATAGATTCCAAACCGCAACTCAATCTCTCAATGCTTAATCTGCATGCTTTTATTACCGACATCTTAAGGACATTTAAACCGGAACTTGAAAAAAAGCAGATTGAAGTGGATCTTCAAATACCTGCTGATTGTCAAATAAATGTTGATAAAAATAAGTTGCAACACGTTGTTAATAACCTTATTCAAAATGGAATCAAGTACAATAAAACAGCGGGCAAACTTTGGATTAGTGGCGAAGTCAGGGAAAAAGATTGGTGCTTGAGTATACAGGATACTGGGTACGGAATTCCTAAAGATGAGCAAGAGAGGATATTTGAGCGCTTTTATCGAATTGATACTTCACGTTCAAGACAAAATGGTGGAACAGGGCTAGGTTTAGCGGTTGTAAAAGAGTATGTGAAAGCTTTGTCCGGTAAAATTGAGGTCAAAAGCCAAGTGGGAGTTGGCTCTAGATTTGCAGTTACGTTTCCATTAGAAATGAAAGATAATCTGAGTTAGGTAGGGGAGTATGTTCAATAGAAAATTTAAATTGAGCTGTTTAATACTGATGACAGTGACTTTTTTAACAGCTTGTAGACCTTTGGAAAGAAATTCGCTCACATTAGCAGGATCAACAGCATTTCAACCAATAGTTGAAATGGCTGCAAAAGGTTATAATCTGCGGCACCCAGGAACAGTTATTAATGTTCAAGGGGGAGGATCAGGAACGGGTGTGAGCCAGGTGCAAGAAGGCGCAATTGATATTGGAAATTCAGATCTATTTGCTTCTGAAAAGAAGGGGATTAACGCATCTAGATTGAGAGATCATTTAATTGCGGTTACAGGCATTACTCCCATTGTTAATCCAAAGGCTGGAGTGAAAAATGTTTCTCAGAGGCAATTAGTTGCTATTTTTACTGGTAAAATTGTAAATTGGCGTCAATTAGGCGGGGAAGATTTAAAAATTACTGTTATTAACCGTTCGATTGGAAGTGGAACACGAAATAATTTTGAAAAATGGGGTCTCGCCGGACATAGCAGTATGGTCGCCCAAGAACAAAGTTCAAGTGGTACTGTATGCAAAATCGTGGGGGCGACTCCAGGCGCAATTTCTTATATCGCTTTTCCATATATTAATAAAAAAATTCAGCCATTAAGCATTGACGGAGTAAAACCTTCAATGCAGAATGTTAAAAGTAACAAATGGAAGATTTGGGCCTATGAACATATGTATACTCTTAAAAAAAATGACAAAAACACGCGTTCTTTTTTGAACTACATGATGTCTGACTATGTTCAACAAAAAATTATTCCTAAGCTAGGCTATATTCCAGTTTCTTCCATGAGTATTAAACGTTCTGATAATGGAACACTAAGTAGTTCGGAAGGGAGTCACAAAAATATTGCTAGATCCGATACAAATAGACCTTAAAAAAAGTTCTACAGCTAGCAGAAGAGAAAAAAAAGGGCAATATTTGACTTTTTTTTGCATAGGAATAAGTGTATTGATTATAGTTGCCTTGATATTTTTTATAACGTATAAAGGTCTGCTCCTGTTTTTAAAAGATAAAGTGTCACCATTATCGTTCCTTAGTGGGGTAAGATGGGATCCAAACAATGACAAATTTGGAGCATTATCTATGATGATTGGCTCGATAACGGTTACTATTCTGGCCGTGTTGTTAGCTTTTCCGTTCTCTTTTGGAACAGCTATTTTTATTTCTGAAATTAAGTCTTCTAAAAGTAAAAAATATTTACGCCTTGCGATTGAAATGCTGATAGGTATTCCAGCAGTTGTGTATGGTTTTGTTGGAATATCAGTTATTGTTCCCTTACTACGATCCACTATGGGGGGGACCGGTTTTGGTTTACTTTCTGGAGCGATCATTCTTGCAATAATGATTCTGCCAACTATTTCAACTTTGTGTGTTGATGCTCTTAAAGGAGTTCCCGAAGCATATCGGTACACATCCCGTGCGCTGGGAGCAACTCAGTGGCAAACTTTGCATAAGGTTGTTTTGCCGATTGCAAGGCCGCAAGTTGCTGTTGCAATTTTGTTTGGAATGTCGCAGGCTTTTGGAGAAGCAGTCGCAATTCAAATGGTGATTGGAAATGCCACGCTGATCCCAACTCATTTAATGAGCCCGGCAGCTACACTGACTAGTGTTATAACGATTGGAATGGGGGATTCAGTCAGGGGTTCAGTTGAAAATGATGCACTATGGTCTCTGGCACTGCTGCTGTTATTGATATCTTTGCTATTTAATTTGATTGCGCACTTTGCAATGAGGAAGAGGACCTAAATTAATGAATAACAAATTTAAGCCACAGATTGCAGATAAGATATTTAAAATTGTATTATACATAATCGTATTCCTTGTGGTTCTCCTTCTTTGCGGGTTGTTAGGCTACATTATGTTGGGAGGAATACCATATATTTCTTGGCATTTTCTGACGTCCAGTTCTGATTATATTTACGCGGGTGGAGGAATAGGTATTCAGTTGTTCAATTCAATCTACTTAACGGTAATCACGCTACTGATTTCACTCCCACTTTCATTCGGTGCAGGCATTTGGCTAGCTGAGTATGCACCGAATAATTGGATGACTGATTTAATCAGAAATTCACTTGAAGTTTTAAGTTCACTTCCTTCAATCGTTATCGGTTTATTCGGTTTTCTTCTTTTTGTTATCAAGTTTCGTTTGGGTTTTTCGATTTTAGCTGGTGGGTTAACATTAGCATTTTTTAATCTACCTTTGCTAACGCGTTCAACTGAAAATGCAATCCAAAATATCTCTGATAATCAGATGTTTGCAGGTTTGGCTTTAGGGGTGTCGCGTTGGGAAGTCGTGAAAAATATTATTGTACCTGAAGCATTTCCAGAAATAATCACAGGTATTATTTTAAGCACAGGAAGAATATTGGGAGAGACGGCCGCTTTGATATATACAGCTGGTCAAAGTGCATCAATTGTCGATTTTAGCAATTGGAACCCATTAAGTATAACTAGTCCCTTATGTCCGTTAAGACCAGCTGAAACGGTGGCTGTACATATTTGGAAAATCAACACCGAAGGGACAGTTCCTGATTCTGGGAAAATATCGGCTGGCTCAGCAGCAGTTTTGCTATCCATGGTATTGTTTTTCGACTTGATTGCGCGCTACAGCATTAATAAAAAAAACAAGAGAAACTGATAGACAGATAAAGTTTTAACAAAGGTAGGGTCACCATGGAGAATGCAATGATTACGGAAAAAAATGAGCAATTTGAAGAAAAGATTATAGTGACTAAGGATCTAAAGATCTTTTATGGTCAGCACGAGGTAGTTCATGGAATTAGCATGGATTTTAAAAAAAATGCAGTTACTTCATTGATTGGACCATCCGGTGCTGGGAAAACGACTTTTCTTCATTCATTAAATAGATTGAACGATCGAAAAGCTACAATAACAGGTCAGATACTTTACCATGGTATTGATATAAATGATACGGGTGTGGATGTTTATAAATTAAGGACGCACATTGGAATGCTTTTTCAAGAGGCACATATTTTTGCAATGTCGATCTATGATAATATTGCATTTGCTTTGAGGTGCCACGGCGTAAAAGACGAGTTTGAAATAAGGCAAACGATAAAGTGGAGTCTTATTAAAACAGGTTTGTGGAAAGATGTTAAAGATAGGATAGACCAAAGTGCGCTTTTACTCTCTAAGAGCCAAGCACAACAGTTATGCTTGGCACGGGCCTTGGCATTGAAGCCAGAGGTACTCTTGCTAGATGAAGCAACCAGCCTGCTCGATCCAGTGGCAACTAACACCGTTGAGAACACTTTACGTGGATTGAAAAAGAAAATAACAGTAATTATGGTGACACATAATCTTTCTCAGGCTGCACGCATTTCTGATGATACTGTTTTTTTGGATAAGGGAATCATTGTCGAAAAAGGGAGAACAAAAGATGTTTTTACGTATCCGCAATCGTCAGAAACAGATAATTACTTATCTCATAACCTGAGAAGGTAAAGTGGGCAAAGCAGTTTTTCTAAAACAGTATATTAACAGCGATAGAACTATTATTGGCTTTTTGAAATTAGAGTAGGTCAGTGATTAGTTTGCTTGCTCCAAGTTAAAAGTATACAATCATATTTATTAACTTAGTTGATTTTCCTGTGGTCATTAATTTATATTTTGAACAGATTTTGGGGGCGGCAACATGCGAGATACTTTCGATAAAGAACTAAATAAGCTGCATGTTCTTTTTGCAGAAATGGGAATGATGGTTAACGAAGCTATTTCCCATTCTGTTAAGGCATTTTCCGATCATGATAATGAATTGGCACACGAAGTTATTTTACGGGACAAAAAAATCAATGAATGTGAAAATGAGCTTGAGAAGCTGACACTTGAATTAATTGCATTGTATCAACCGGTAACGACAGATTTGCGTGATGTAATCACGGTGCTGAAAGCCAGTTCTGATATTGAACGAATTGGTGACCATGCAGTCAGTATCTCACGTGCGACGATTAAAATGAAGGGGACTCAACGAATTCCTGAGATTGAGGTTGAAATCGCTAAAATGGGGCAGATGGCATGTATAATGGTTGAAAATGTATTAGATGCATACATCAAGAGTGATGAAGAATATGCATACCAGATTGCAGATGACGACCAGAAATTAGATGATGCACTTGAGAGTATCAGAAAAAAATGTATTAAATTTATGCAAAATGACCCTGAAACAATTGTTAGCGGTTCTTATTATACGCTTGTCGCAACTTATCTTGAACGAATTGGTGACTATGTTACCAATGTTTGTGAATGGGTTGTTTTTCTTAAAAAAGGTAAGATAATTGAATTGAATCCTAGCAATAAGGATGAAAGGTGAAAAATATTTATTTTTTTTAAAATTATGCTCAATTGAGATAGGCAATTTGCGTAACAAAAACCAACAAGGTAAAATCTATATTAGACATCAGATCGTAGGAGGGGTACTTATGGATAAAAATAGAAAAATCAGACGCTCACGTGATCGTCTTATAGCTGGGGTATGTGCTGGTTTGGCAGAATATTTAAAAATCAATCCTTGGATTATACGTGGATTATTTATTATCTTGTTGCTTATCCCGCATATTCAGTTTTTGACTTTTTGTATTTATGTTGTCTTGATTGGTGTTATGCCGGCACCAAAAGATAGTTTCTTTTCAAATTTTACTGCTTTTTTTGGGAATAATAGAGAATCCGACACACATGAAAACAAACATTCTACAAGTGGTAGACGAATAATAAAGGATGTACATGAACGAGATATTCATTAAAAATAACAACAATTATGTATGGAGGAATAAAATATGTCATTTTTGCAACGCACTGTAATAAATGCAGTGGTTTTTATGGCAACCGCTGGGTTCTTTCCCCAGTATTTTCAAGTTTCGAGCATTTGGGTTTCTTTCATTGCGGCTGCGGTATTAGGAATTTTAAACATGTTCGTAAAACCCTTTTTCGTAATACTGTCATTGCCGATTACCTTTATGACACTGGGTTTTTTCTATCTGGTGATTAACGCCTTTATGCTTGAGTTAACCTCTATTTTAATTGGTGACACGTTTAAGTTTGCAAATTTTGGAGCTGCTTTTTTAATCGCGATCGTATTGAGTGTAGTTAATTTAGTCATAACAAATTATAGAAGCTCAATCTAGGTGATGAAAACGATTTAGAATGTTAGAATAGTAGTACATTGGTTTTAATAAGATCTTGTTGAATACAGGATTAATCAAGTACTTAATGGGAGGGTCATCAATTGAGCAATGATGTAAATGTAGAGAGTTTGGCGAAAGCAGCGGGGATGTCGGTTTACACGGGTGCAACTATATTGAGTCAAAAAGTGATAACAACAAGTGATATCTCTCGACCAGGGCTGGAATTAACAGGGTATTTTGATTATTACCCCGCAGAACGGATACAGCTCTTAGGGATGACAGAAATTTCATACGCACGCAAGATGGAAGCAGAGGCACGTGCGCGAGTTATGAAAAAACTTTGTGAAGACCCGATAACTCCATGTTTTGTGATTTCTCGCTACCTGCCTGTACCAGAGGAACTTGAAGTAGCAGCTAAGGAGAATGGTATCCCTGTTTTAAGGTCTAAACTTTCAACTACGCGAGTGTTGTCAAAGATGACAGACTTTTTGGAATCGCAGTTGGCTGAGAGAAAATCGATGCATGGTGTTTTGGTTGACATCTATGGATTAGGTGTCCTAATAACTGGAGATTCTGGTGTTGGAAAATCTGAAACAGCTTTAGATTTGATTAAGCGAGGTCATCGTTTGATTGCTGACGATCGCGTAGAAGTGTATCAAAAAGATGAGCAGACCATTGTTGGTGAGGCACCTAAGATCTTAAATCATTTATTAGAGATAAGAGGTATCGGAATAATTGATGTCATGAATCTTTTTGGAGCGGGCGCTGTACGGGCTGAAACTGATATTTCATTAATTGTCCATTTAGAAAATTGGAGTCCAGACAAGCAGTTTGATCGTTTGGGCAGCGGAGAACAGAAGGTACGTCTTTTTGATGTAGATATCCCTAAGATAACTATTCCGGTTAAAATCGGACGGAATCTCGCGATTATTATTGAAGCAGCAGCGATGAATTATCGAGCTAGAACAATGGGGTATGATGCAACTGAAGCTTTTGAAAACAATTTAAATAGTTTGATTAAAAATAATTCTAATTGATGTTAAGGAAAGAGTGACGTAAGTGGAGTCTTTTTTGCTGGGAGCTTTGAACCCAATTGCATTTACTTTGGGACCGATTGAGGTTCATTGGTATGGTATTATTATTGCCAGTGCGGTTGTGCTGGCAGTTTATTTTTCTGTGAGAGAAGGAAAAAGAAGGGGTATTATTGAAGATGATGTCTACGATATGCTTTTATGGGCTCTCCCGTTTTCGATTGTTTCTGCGCGAGCCTACTACGTTATTTTTCAGTGGAGCTATTATTCAAGGCATCTAAATGAAATTTATCGCATTTGGGATGGCGGAATAGCAATTTATGGGGCGCTCATAGGGGCTTTGATTACAGTAGTCGTGTTTTGTCGCAAGCGTATGATCCCTCCTATGCTAATGCTAGACGTTATAGCTCCTACAGTAATTATGGCGCAAGGTATCGGTCGGTGGGGTAACTTTATGAATCAAGAGGCTTATGGAGCTGTGACTTCGCTTGCATTCTTGCAGAAACTGTATATTCCATCATTTATTATCCAGCAGATGAACATCCAAGGAGCCTACCGCCAGCCAACGTTTTTGTACGAATCGATTTGGGATCTTGCTGGCTTTGTCCTCTTACTCTGTCTTAGACGGCGGGAACATTTGTTTAAACGCGGTGAGGTCTTTTTTAGTTATGTTCTGTGGTATGCTTTCGGAAGATTCTTCATCGAGCAAATGCGAACAGATAGTTTAATGCTGGGGGCATTGCGTGTTTCGCAATGGTTGTCACTGTTTCTCTTTGTCGGGGCAATCGCAGTGTGGATTTTACGGCGTTATTGGAAACCGCTTGAACCATGGTATGTTGAAGGGATAACGAAGTTTGATAAATGATTAGGAGTGGTTTTCATGTGTAAGAGAGTAGCAGTTATTGGAGCAGGATCGTGGGGTAGTATTTTAGCCAATATTTTAGTGATGAACGGGAACAAGGTATGTATATGGTCACGAAGAAAAGAACAAGTTGATGAATTGAATAAGCAGCATACAAATCACCATTATTTATCAGATTTTACTTATGATCAGCGACTAAATGCATCAAATGACATGTCAGAAACCCTTGCGGATGCGACAACAGTTTTATTTGCTGTTCCAACGAAGGCAATGCGGTCAGTTGCAGCTGATGCAGCAGTTATCTTGAAAGAAAAAAAGCTCAAACCGATAATTGTTCACGCAAGCAAGGGCTTGGAACTAGGCACACATAAAAGAATATCAGAGATAATCAGTGAAGAGATTCCTGAAGAAAATCGTGAGGGAATTGTTGCTCTTTCTGGTCCGAGCCATGCCGAGGAAGTTGCGAAAAAAGACATAACCTTGGTGACCGCTGCATCTGAGAATTCAACAGCTGCTAAGAATGTGCAGAGGCTGTTTATGAATAATTATTTCCGTGTTTATACGAATACTGATATTGTTGGCGTTGAGCTTGGTGCAGCTTTTAAGAACATTATAGCTTTAGGAGCTGGTGCACTACATGGACTAGGATACGGGGATGATGCTAAAGCAGCCTTGATGACCCGTGGACTTGCCGAAATAGCTCGTTTGGGTATCTCGCTTGGCGCTGATCCGCTGACCTTTATAGGTTTGTCGGGCGTTGGCGACCTGATTGTTACTTGTACAAGTATTCATTCACGCAATTGGCGTGCTGGAGATCAGTTAGGACAAGGTGAGACTCTGAAAAATGTTGTTGCCAATATGGGAATGGTAATTGAGGGGCTTAGTACAACAAAGGCTGCTTATGAATTGGCGGCGCAAAAGAAAATTGAAATGCCTATTACAACTGCAATTTATCAAGTATTATATGAAGAAAAGGACATCAAGCAGGCTATCTCGGATTTAATGCAACGTGAAGGTCGTTCAGAATGACACTAATACTGAAAAATCATTTTCTTAATCAGAACAAAACAAATAATTAGATTGCTTACATAAAGTAAGTTATAATGTAGAACATTGAAAAACATAATTGATTGAAAGAGGGTTTTACACAAGTGGTGAAAGAATATGACGTGATTGTTATAGGTGCAGGTCCAGGAGGAATGACTGCTGCACTGTACGCTTCCCGTGCGAATCTTTCTGTTTTAATGTTGGATCGTGGAATCTATGGTGGTCAGATGAACAACACGGCTGAGGTGGAAAACTACCCAGGTTTTAAGTCCATCCTTGGACCTGATCTAGCGAAGGAAATGTACGAAAGTTCGACACAGTTCGATGCTGAGTATGCGTATGGGAATGTTGAAAAAATAACGGTCAATGATAACAATATGAAAACAATTAAAACTGATAGTGATGAGTATGCAGCAAAAGCTCTTATTATCGCTACGGGTTCGCAGTATAAAAAGCTTGGTGTCCCAGGGGAAGACGAGTATGGTGGACGTGGTGTGTCTTACTGTGCAGTTTGTGATGGTGCTTTTTTCCGCGATCGTGAGGTTATTGTTGTTGGGGGTGGCGACTCTGCTATTGAAGAGGGATCTTATTTAACTCAACTGGTAAAAAAAGTAGATGTTATTCATCGGCGAAATGAACTGAGGGCACAAAAAATACTTCAGGACCGTGCGTTTGCTAATCCTAAAATAGATTTTGTATGGGACACAATTGTCACTGAAATTGAAGGTGATGGGCAAAAGGTAACTGGTGTGAAGACACATAATAAAAAAACTGGTCAAGATGAGAAGCTTCCCATCAACGGAGTTTTTATCTATGTTGGAGTGGAACCCATGAGTGAGCCTTTCAATGGACTTGGAATTACCGATGAAGATGGTTGGATCAGAACAAATGAAAAAATGGAGACAGCAGTCCCAGGAGTCTTTGCAATTGGCGATGTTCGTAAAAAAGAGTTGCGGCAAATCACAACAGCGGTTGGCGATGGAAGCATCGCTGGGCAAGGTGTATTTAGCTACATTGAATCATTGAAGGATTAGAAAACTAGCGGTAGAATTCACATATGTAGAAAACGTTAATCAAAGGCTCTGTATGACAATGAGTCGGTTTCTATAACTATTTTCAAAGGTAGATGTTTTAGTTAAATTTACGAATTTAGCTATGAACATCTACCTTTTTTGCGTTCTCTTTGTTGCCAGATTCTTAAATCAGATATATCATGGAAATGTTTTATGGGGTGGAATTGTCCGATTTACAATAATGCCAAGTGAAGATTTAAATGGCACTCGAAAATCTGGCTTGCCGAACCTGCGCGAGGGTTTAATAAAAATTTTATTGTTTTTTGAATAAAAACGTTTTATTTATAGTATACTGTGGGTAGAGAAAATTTTGGGAGTGATCATGTGAACTGGGAAAAAACATATAAAATATGGGCTGATTATCAAGGATTAGAGGCTTCGTTGAGACAAGAATTGATTGAGCTTGCGGATAATAAGACAGGACTCGAAGATGCTTTTTATGCACCTTTGGAGTTTGGGACAGCAGGTATGCGTGGTGTAATTGGTGCTGGAATTAATCGAATGAACATTTATACTGTTCGTCAGGCGACTGAAGGGCTTGCATTATTCATGGATACACTGGATGATGAAACTAGGAAACGTGGAGTTGCGATTAGTTTTGATTCACGTCATCATTCAAAAGATTTTGCACATGAAGCAGCTCGTGTCCTTGGAGCACACGGAATACCAAGTTATGTTTTTGAAAGCTTACGGCCGACTCCAGAACTATCATTTACTGTGCGTGATTTGCATACATACGCAGGTATTATGATAACAGCAAGCCATAACCCTAAACAATATAACGGCTATAAAATATATGGTGAAGATGGCGGACAAATGCCACCAGAAGAATCCAATATGATTACAAAGTTTGTTCGTCAAGCAAGTGATTTGTTTAGTATAGAAGTTGCTGATGAAGAGGAACTTCGTAAAAATGATTTAATGAAGATTATCGGTGCAAAAGTGGATAAAGCTTACCTAGCTGAAGTCAAGAAAGTAACGATTGATCAGCAACTTGTTGCAAAAGAAGGCAAAACAATGAAGCTGATCTTTTCACCGCTGCACGGAACAGGTGCGATGCTTGGAGAGAAGGCCTTGAAACAGGCTGGATTTGCTAACTTCACGATGGTACCAGAACAAGCTAAGGCGGATCCTGAATTTTCAACGGTCACGAAACCTAATCCGGAAGACCCAGCAGCTTTTGATCTTTCAATTGCTCTAGGTAAAAAAGAAGATGCCGATCTTTTAATAGCTGTTGATCCTGATGCTGATCGTTTAGGTGCGGCTGTGCGACAACCTTCAGGTGAATATCAACTACTAACGGGAAATCAAATAGCTGCATTGATGCTGGATTACATTTTGACTGCACGTCAAAAAAACAATAAACTTCCTAAAAATGCAGCAGTTGTTAAATCAATTGTATCAAGTGAATTTGCGACAGCAATTGCTAAGAATTACGATACACAGATGATCAATGTTTTGACGGGCTTTAAATTTATCGCAGAACAAATCAAACACTTTGAAGAAACTAATGAACATACCTTTGTTTTTGGCTTTGAAGAGAGCTACGGTTATTTAGTTCGACCTTTTGTGCGTGATAAAGACGCTATTCAGTCACTCGTGATGTTGGCTGAAGTAGCAGCTTATTATAAAGAAAAAGGAAAGAATTTGTATGATGGCTTGCAAGCTTTGTTCGAGAAATATGGGTATTTTGCGGAAAAAACAATTGCACTGACTTTTGATGGTGTTGAAGGTGCACAGGAAATCAAGGATTTGATGACGAAGTTCCGTAAGCGCGCCCCTGAAAGTTTTGCAAACGTTGAAGTTTCGGCTATGGAAGATTTCTTAAATTCTGAAAAACATGCCAAAAATGGTAAAATAAGTCAGATTGATCTGCCAAAATCAAATGTGCTTAAATATTTGTTAGCTGACGGATCATGGATAGCCGTTCGACCTTCAGGAACTGAGCCTAAGATCAAGTTTTATATTGGAACTCAGGCCGATTCACAAACTGTAGCCTTTGAAAAAAGGCAAGCTTTTGAGGATGCAATTAACGCATTTATTCAAAAGTAATTTAGTTGTGGTAGTCGATCTGTCTATGCTTAGAAGAGGAAAACGAATTAAAGTTCGCATTTCCTCTTTTTGTTTGTATTTGAAAATGCTGAAAGAAGGGAAGTTAAAAATTGAATACTATCCAGAGAAGAGTAGCGATTAAAGACGAGTTGCATAACCAAAAGTTGCTTAGTGCTAATCAATTAGCACGAAAATATGGTGTTAGCCGTCAGACGATTGTTGGCGACATTGCGCTTTTACGGGCTCAAGGAGAACCAATTGTATCAACTGTAAACGGTTATAAGTATCAAGAAGAGAGTACATCGTACCATGGTGTTGTTGTGTGCCAGCATACATTTGATCAAACAAGGGAAGAACTGGAAGGCATCATTTCCTTGGGTGGCGAAGTTGTTGATGTGCTGATTGAACACAGCGTTTATGGGCAAATTGTTGGAACATTAGGACTAGCAACTCAATCGGATATCAATGATTTCATGAGCCGTGTAAAAAATGAGAACCATCGGTTGCTTGCAAGTCTGACTAATGGAATTCACTTGCATAATATTAGCTGCAAGGACGAAGAGACATTTAATAAAATTCAACTTCGACTGGATAAGCTGGGTTTCTTATACCATGACAAGACTTGACAAAGGTTAAATGCAGGTTTAATTTTAAACTAATTAATGTCTTGACACCCCTTTTTAGAAAGGGGCATGTTATTGGAGGAAATCGATGAAAACGAGAAATTTGTCTTTACTACTGGATTTGTATGAGCTGACAATGGCTAATGGCTTTTTTAGAGAACAGCCGGAAAAAATTGGTTATTTCGACTTGTATTTTCGCAAGATTCCTGATAAAGGTGGACTAGTGGTTTATGCAGGATTGGCACAAGTTATCAAGTATCTAAATGAACTTCATTTCAGTAACTCTGATATTGAATATTTGAAAGATTTGAATATTTTCGATGATGCTTTTCTAAAGTATCTTGGTAACTTTGATTTTAAATGTGATGTATGGTCAGTTGAAGAAGGAACTCCTGTTTTTCCGAATGAGCCGTTGGTAACTGTAAGAGGGCCTTTAGCGCAGGTACAGTTGCTAGAGACAATGTTGTTGAATATTGTCAACCATGAATCATTGATCGCAACAAAGGCACGGCGAATCTGTATGGTTGCGCGGAATCGGCCTGTTATGGAATTCGGTTCACGCCGCGCTCAAGGAGCGGATGCAGCTACTTATGGCGCTAGAGCAGCCGTTATTGGCGGTTGTTCAGGCACGGCTAATGTCTTAAGTGCTAAGCTATTTGGATTAAAACCACTTGGAACAATGGCACATAGTTGGATTCAATCGTTTCCAAGTGAACGTGCAGCTTTTGAAGCATGGATGAAGGTCTATCCACACAATTGTTTATTGCTGGTTGATACTTATGATGTTCTGAAGTCTGGTGTACCTAATGCTATTCGAATTTTTAAGAAATTAAAAGAAATGGGAATAAATGATCATCTTGGAATACGCATTGATTCGGGCGATATAACTGTATTAACACAGAAAGCACGTAACATGCTTGACAAAGCTGGTTTCAAAAACGCAACAATCACAGTTTCCAATGCGCTGGATGAAGATGTTATTCAAAATGTTCTGGAAGAAGGAGCATCAATTGATAGTTTTGGTGTTGGTGAAAAATTAATTACAGCATCCTCGGATCCAGTTTTAAGCGGTGTTTATAAATTAGTGGCCACGCAAGAAAAAGGTGTAGTAACACCTAAAATAAAATTGAGCAATACAGTTGAGAAAACAACTATTCCTGGTTTTAAAAGGCTATATCGACTATATGATGAGGAAAAAAGAGCACGCGGTGACTTAATGTGCTTGGATTCAGAAGCGGTAAAAGAAAGCAGCAATATTTATAATTCTGATCCGAATAAAACTCAACATGTTAAGCAGCTTCATTCATGGCAATTAAAGCCATTACAGGTACAAGTTTTTAAAGAAGGTAAGTTGATCTATCAAGCTCCTGAAACAATGGAAATTCAAACATTCTCAAAAAAAGCAATCGCTGAATTACCAACATCTTGTTTGCGTTTAAAAAATCCAGACATTTATGATGTTTATTGGACAAGTCAACTTAAAGATTTACGGTTGAAGATGATTGAGGAGTTCTCTTATTAGCAGCGTACACGAAACGTGCGAAAGTATGTTCGCTGTGTTAAAATGAATGAGCGAGTAAATAGGCCGTGGCAGTCAATTGTCGTGGTCTTTTTGTGACTATAAAAAGAGCACGGGGGCCAGAATATGATAGAGAGACAAGTAGATCGGCGTTTTGATTTGGTTTCAGCATATCAACCAACTGGTGATCAGCCGCAGGCTATTAAAAAGTTATCAGAGGGCTTGAAAAACGGACGTAAGGAACAGATTTTACTAGGAGCAACTGGGACGGGAAAAACATTCACTATCTCAAATGTGATAAAAAATGCGAATAAGCCGACGCTTGTTTTAGCTCATAATAAAACTCTGGCTGGGCAGCTATATGGGGAATTTAAAGAGTTTTTTCCCAATAATGCAGTTGAGTATTTTGTCAGCTATTATGACTATTATCAGCCTGAGGCGTATGTCCCTTCCAGCGATACTTATATTGAGAAAGATTCAAGCATCAATGATGAGATAGATAAATTACGGCACTCAGCGACGAGTTCTTTACTGGAAAGAAATGATGTAATTGTTGTCGCATCTGTTTCATCAATCTTTGGATTAGGAGATCCTCATGAATACAAAGAACACACACTCTCACTAAGAGTCGGACAAGTGTTAGATCGAGATACGCTACTGCGTCAGCTAGTTGATATTCAATTTGAACGCAATGATATTGATTTTCAGCGTGGACGTTTTCGCGTACATGGTGACATAGTTGAGATTTTTCCTGCTTCACGTGATGAGCGAGCTTTACGCATCGAATTTTTTGGTGATGAAATTGATCGAATACGTGAAGTTGACTCATTGACAGGGGAAATTATTGGCGACCGCAGTCATGTTTCTATATTCCCAGCAACACATTTTATGACTAATGATAATATTATGGACAAGGCAGTTGCGGGGATTCAATCCGAATTGGAACAGCAGCTGGGGAAATTTAAAGATAGAAACAAACTTTTAGAGGCGCAGCGTTTGGAACAGCGTACAACTTACGATATTGAAATGTTGAGAGAGATGGGTTACTGTTCGGGAATAGAAAATTATTCCCGTCATATGGATGGTAGAAAAGAAGGCGAGCCTCCCTACACTTTACTGGACTTTTTCCCTAAAGATTTTTTAATTGTTGTTGATGAATCACATGTGACGATGCCTCAGGTTCGCGGGATGTATAATGGTGATCGTGCACGTAAGCAGATGTTGGTTGATTATGGTTTTCGCCTTCCAAGTGCGCTCGACAATAGGCCATTAACAATAAGTGAGTTCGAAAAACATATTAATCAAATAGTTTATATGTCTGCGACTCCAGGACCTTATGAACAAGCCCAAACAGATGAGATCGTTCAACAAATTATTCGACCAACAGGTTTGCTGGATCCTATAATTGAAATTCGGCCGATTATGGGGCAAATGGATGATCTTGTGGGTGAAATTAACAAACGTGTTGAACGTAATGAACGTGTTTTTATAACAACACTTACTAAAAAGATGTCTGAAGATCTGACTGATTATTTGAAAGAACTGAGAATCAAGGTTAAATATCTGCATTCAGATATCAAAACATTGGAGAGAACTAAAATCGTGCGCGATTTGCGTCTAGGAAAATTTGATGTTCTCGTAGGAATCAATCTGCTGCGAGAAGGAATCGATGTGCCAGAGGTATCATTAGTTGCAATTCTTGATGCCGATAAGGAAGGCTTTTTACGCAGTGAGCGTTCGCTTGTCCAAACAGTTGGACGTGCTGCACGTAATGAGAATGGACGTGTTATCATGTATGCTGATAAGGTTACTGATTCAATGAAAGCTGCAATTGATGAAACTAAACGTCGTCGTAGTATTCAAGAACGATACAATAAAGAACATCATATTGTTCCAAAAACTATCAAGAAAAAAGTTCGTGATTTAATTTCGATAACCAAACCTGTTAAAAATGGTAGAAAAAAAGAATCATTTACAGAATTAGAATTTAACGATTTGGAGCGCGATGACCAAAAAGAAATGATTGGCAGATTAGAAGATCAAATGAGAGCTGCGGCGAAAAAGCTTGATTTTGAAGAAGCTGCAACATTGCGTGATACGATTATGGAACTGAAGGCGCAAATTGAATAGAGCTTAGCTTGCAACGAAGGAAGGAAATGAAGAGTGGTACAAAATAAGATCGTGATCCATGGCGCTCGCGCGCATAATTTAAAAAATATTGATGTTACAATTCCTAAAAATAAGCTAGTTGTAATGACAGGTTTATCAGGTTCTGGCAAGAGTTCCTTAGCTTTTGATACGTTATATGCCGAAGGACAGCGGAGATATGTTGAAAGTTTGTCTGCATATGCGCGGCAATTCTTGGGACAAATGGATAAACCGGATGTTGATTCAATTGATGGTCTCTCGCCAGCAATTTCGATTGATCAGAAAACGACCTCCAAAAACCCACGGTCGACTGTCGGAACAGTTACTGAGATAAATGATTATCTTCGCTTACTATGGGCTAGGGTAGGGACTCCGATCTGTCCTAATGATGGGCATGAAATTACCAGCCAATCTCCTGAACAAATGGTGGATCGAGCTTTAAAGTTACCAGAAAGAACTAAAATTCAAATCTTGTCACCGATTATCCGCCAGAAAAAAGGGCAACATAAAAAAATTTTTGAAAAGATAAAACGTGAAGGCTTTGTTCGGGTCCGTGTGGACGGTCAAATTTATGATATTGAGGATAAACTGGAGCTAGATAAGAATAAAAAACATTCAATTGAGGTTGTAGTTGATAGAATTGTTGTTAAAAGGGGAGTTCGCTCACGTCTTTTCGATTCTTTCGAAGCGGCTTTGCGTCTTTCAGAAGGATATGCGAGTGTTGATATTATCGGTGGAGAACTATTGCAATTCTCAGAAAACTTTGCATGCCCTTATTGTGGATTTACCATCGGTGAACTTGAACCACGTTTATTTTCTTTTAATGCGCCTTTTGGAGCGTGTCCTGATTGTGATGGTTTGGGCGTAAAACTGGAGGTAGATAAAGATCTGGTAGTTCCTGATCTCCATAAGACATTGAATGAGGGGGCAATCGAGCCGTGGAATCCAATAAGTTCTAAGTATTATCCAAGCTTGCTTGAGCAGATGTGTGCAGCTTTTGGGATCGATATGGACACACCCTTTTCAAAGCTAACTTCTTCAGAACGAAAGACGATTTTATATGGTGCTGAGTCTAAGACTTTTCATTTCCACTATGAAAATGATTTTGGCGGCGTTCGGGACGTCGATGTGCCGTTTGAAGGTGTCATTCCGAATATCGAGCGGCGTTATCATGAAACAAACAGTGATTTTACACGTGATGTTATGCGTAAATATATGACGAGTCTGACATGTCAAACTTGCCAAGGTTATCGCCTTAATCAAAAAGCATTGGCTGTTAAGATTAATAAAAAACATATTGGCGAAGTTTCAGATGATAATATTGCAGAAGCACTGCATTTTTTTGAAAAAATTACTTTTAATGAACAGGACGCAGCAATTGCACGTCCAATTTTGAAGGAGATCAAAGACCGATTGACTTTTTTAATTAATGTTGGTTTGGAGTATCTGACTTTAAGCCGCTCCGCACGTACTTTGTCTGGAGGTGAGGCGCAGCGAATCCGCTTAGCAACACAAATTGGTTCTAATCTGTCAGGGGTTTTGTATATCTTAGATGAACCCTCAATCGGGCTACATCAAAGAGATAATGACCGTTTGATCTCATCTCTTAAGAAAATGCGCGATTTAGGCAACACATTGATTGTCGTAGAGCATGATGAAGATACGATGCGTGCTGCAGATTATGTAATAGATATTGGTCCTGGTGCTGGAAGCGATGGGGGAAAAGTTATGGCAGCAGGGACCCCCAAGCAGGTAGCACGTTCGCGCAAATCTATTACTGGGCAATACTTATCAGGACGGAAGTTTATTGCTGTACCGGAAGAACGGCGACCTGGAAATGGAAAGTATTTGTGTATTAAAAGTGCAGCCGAAAACAATCTAAAAAAAATTGATGTTGACTTCCCTTTAGGTGAATTTATAGCAGTGACCGGTGTTTCTGGTTCAGGGAAATCAACACTTGTAAATATGATTTTGAAGCGAGCATTGGCGCAAAAATTGAATGGCAATTCGGAAAAACCTGGAAAATTTGAAGGAATTGAGGGTGTTGAGAACCTTGAAAAGGTGATCGATATTGATCAGAGTCCAATTGGGCGAACACCACGAAGTAATCCAGCCACCTATACAAGTGTATTTGATGATGTGCGCGATCTATTTGCGCAAACTAATGCTGCAAAAATGCGTGGTTATGGAAAAGGCCGGTTTAGCTTTAATGTTAAAGGTGGGCGTTGTGAGGCATGTAAAGGCGATGGGATAATAAAAATTGAAATGAATTTTCTGCCGGATGTGTATGTACCGTGTGAAGTTTGTCATGGAGCGCGGTATAACTCTGAGACTCTGGAGATTCAATACAAAGATAAAAACATTGCGCAAATTTTAGATATGACTGTTTCAGAGGCTTTAGAATTTTTCTCTGCTATCCCCAAAATTAGACGCAAACTGCAAACAATTGTTGATGTAGGGCTTGGATATGTGAAATTAGGACAACCAGCAACAACATTGTCTGGGGGTGAAGCACAGCGAATGAAATTAGCATCTGAGCTGCATCGTAAATCTAATGGAAAAACATTTTACATCTTGGATGAACCGACTACCGGCTTGCATACTGATGATATCAAGAATTTATTAAATGTTCTGCAAAGGCTTGTTGATAAGGGAAATACAGTTCTGGTAATTGAACATAATTTGGATGTTATAAAAACTGCAGATCATTTGATAGATCTTGGACCTGAAGGTGGAGACGGCGGTGGAACTGTTGTTGCTGTTGGAAAACCAGAAGAGGTTGAAAATGTTGCAGCGAGTTACACTGGCAAATATTTACATGCTGAACTAGTGCGGGATCGTGAACGAGCACATCGTTGAGGACTTGCTTTTTTGTTTCAAAGTGCTTAGAGTAATGATATAGATTGGAGTGGATAGTGAATGGCAAAAGTTGAAAGTTTTACATTGGATCATACGGCAGTCAAAGCTCCGTATGTTCGCCTTATCACGGTAGAAGAAGGGCGTAAAGGCGATAAGATCTCTAATTATGATTTGCGATTGGTACAGCCAAACGAGAATGCAATTCCGACTGCAGGGCTGCATACAATTGAACACATGCTTGCTGGTTACCTGCGAGATCGTTTGGATGGTGTAATTGATTGTTCTCCTTTCGGTTGTCGGACAGGATTTCATTTGATTACATGGGGCGAACATGACATCGTTGAAGTTGCTAAAGCTTTGAAGGGTGCATTGCAAGATATCGAGAATTCAACTTGGGATGATGTTCAAGGAACTGATATTAAAAGTTGTGGCAATTATCGTGATCATTCTCTTTTTTCAGCTAAAGAATGGTGTCACAAGATTTTGAATGAAGGTATCTCTTCAGATCCATTTGTTCGTAAGATAGTTGAATAACCGTAGTTTTTGTTATTGATGATATTTTAATCATTCTGCAAAACAAAAGCCAAAGCAGAGTCCAGGTCTATTTTGCTTTGGTTTTTGTTTTGCAAAAAATTTTACGATAAAACTATTTCGAAACACCCGGTATGTTATAATGTTCAGAAGGTATAAATTGGAGGAATTGTAATGAAAGAACCATTAAAATTGGTCGTTATTACCGGTATGAGTGGTGCCGGTAAGACTGTGGCAGTCCAAAGTTTTGAGGACTTAGGTTATTTTTGTATTGATAATATGCCACCTACTCTGTTGCCAAAATTTTGGGAATTAGTCCGTGAATCTGGAAAGGTTAATAAAGTAGCATTGGTAATTGATTTACGTTCCCGCGCTTTCTACGATGAAATCATTGAATTGTTAAATAATCTCGGCAGTGATAATTTCATTGACACGAAGATCCTATTTCTTGATGCTTCTGACGGTGAACTAGTTGCCAGGTACAAGGAGACAAGGCGTTCTCATCCTTTAGCGATGGAAGGACGGCTGATGGATGGAATTAAATTGGAACGTGATTTGTTGTCTGATATACGTGCTAAAGCACAGTTAGTGGTAGATACAAGCAAATTAACTCCAAGACAGCTTCGAGAAGAGATTTTTCATAACTTTGAAACTAGCGAGTCAACAGCTTTTCATGTTGAAGTTTTGTCCTTTGGTTTTAAATATGGTTTACCAATTGATGCAGATATCGTAATGGATGTCAGATTTCTACCGAACCCATATTATATTCCAGAATTGAAGCAGGAAACAGGACTAGATAAACCTGTATATGACTACGTAATGAAGTCTGCCAAAACAGAGTCTTTTTATCAGCAATTTATCGCACTTTTAAACAATGTGATTCCTGGGTATAAAGAAGAAGGCAAGTCGAGTGTCACGATTGCGATTGGATGTACAGGGGGACAGCATCGATCCGTAGCACTGGCTAAAAGAATAGGTGACAGTTTGGCATCAATTTACCCAGTGAGAATTTCTCATCGGGATATCAAGCGGCGAAAGGAGTCTATCAATCGATCATGATGAATAACATAACGAATAATCGAAGGCAAAGGCCCCATATAGTCGTTATTGGCGGCGGGACAGGACTGCCTGTCATACTGCGGGCTTTGCGTAAAAAAAATGCAGATATAACAGCGATTGTCACAGTTGCAGACGACGGCGGGTCTTCCGGTGTTATCCGCGACTATATTAATGTTGTTCCGCCAGGAGATATTCGCAATGTCTTGGTGGCGTTGTCCAATACACCAGAAATTTATAAAAACATTTTTCAGTATCGATTTAAATCTAGTGACCAGTTTTTTTCAGGACATGCAATTGGTAATTTGATAATTGCTGCATTGTCAGAAATGAATGGTGATGGTATTTTTAATGCTGTTCAGGAACTTTCTCAACTAATGAAGATCGATGGTCACGTTTACCCTGCCGCAAATGATCCGCTTATCTTAAATGCTGAGTTTACGGATGGGACTTTACTGGCTGGTGAATCTGAAATTTCTGCTGCTGATAAGACAATCAAACGTGTTTGGGTAACCAGCGTTGATGGAGAAAAGAAACCGCATGCTGTCAAAGAGGTTGTGGATGCTATTATGCAGGCGGATCAGATCGTGCTAGGCCCAGGAAGCCTTTTTACAAGCATTTTACCAAATCTGATGATTTCGAATGTTGGTAAAGCTGTCTGTAAAACTGAGGCTGAAGTTATTTATATTTGTAATATTATGACACAAAAAGGCGAGACCGAACATTTTTCTGATGCTGATCATGTGCGTGTTCTCAATAATCATCTTGGTCAAAAGATTATTGATACTGTTTTAGTGAATACGCAACCTGTTCCAGATAACTACATGGATCATCAGAAATACGGAGAGTATCTCTATCAAGTTAAACATGATTTTAATGGGCTGCGTCAAGAGGGGTGTCGAGTGATTTCAGATAACTTTCTTGAGTTGCGGAACCGCGGAGTATTTCACAACGGAAACCAAGTAGTCGACGAACTGATGCGGCTGACAAGCCGTCCTTTGTCATGGATAGATAATGAATTTAACTAAGTAGAGGAGGGGTGTCAGTGTCCTATGCAAGCGAAGTAAAGAAAGAATTAACAACACTTGATGTTCATTTTGCAAATGCCAAAGCGGAATTAATGGCTCTTATTCGCATGAATGGGTCACTAAGTATTGCACAACACCATTTTATTTTAAACATTCAAACCGAAAACCCCGCTATTGCCAGAAGAATTTATACGCTTTTGAAGAAATTTTATGAAGTTGAAAGCGAACTGCTGGTTCGTCGCAAGATGAAACTAAAAAAGAACAACCTTTATATTGTAAGATTAAAAAAGGGCAGTGAAATGGTGTTGAATGATCTGGATATTCTCGATGGTTTGCAGATAAAAAATAGTATCCCCCTACATTTTTTAGATGATGATTCAAAAGTGAGATCATATCTGCGAGGAGCTTTTTTAGCAACAGGATCTGTCAACAATCCTGAGAAGAGTCGTTATCATCTTGAAATTTATTCCCTATATGAGGAACAAAATGATGTTATTTGTCGATTGATTAATCGCTATCATTTAAATGCACGCAAAACTGAAAGAAGAAGCGGCTATATAACTTACCTAAAAGAAGCAGAGAAAATAGCCGACTTTTTATCGTTAATTGGTGCAACAAATGCAATGTTGAAATTTGAAGATATACGGATTATTCGCGATATGCGAAACTCAGTCAACAGGATTGTTAACTGTGAGAATGCTAATATGAATAAGATTGCTGATGCAGCTAAGAAACAGATTGAAAGCATTCAGTATATTGAAGAAACAGTCGGTATAAATAAGCTACCTCCTAAGTTACAGAGCGTAGCGCATGCACGTGTTTTAAATCCAGAAGTTAGTCTAAAGGAACTTGGGGAAATAGTTTCAGGTGGTCCAATCTCTAAATCAGGGATAAATCACAGGTTGCGTAAAATAAATGAACTTGCACAGAAAATACGTAGCGGTGTAGGAATTTAATATGACTCGTCTTAAAGGTACCGTTTAAGGATTAAAGCGATGTTTTTATCATTTTTGTCTAGTTCACCGATGTACCTGAGGGATGATTTGGTTGTGATTAATTCAAAATTTCGTTTTTTATTTTCTAATATGTATATGCACAAAAAAATGATGCCCTGAATGGCATCATTTTTTTACACATATAATTATTTAATTTTTTTCTTGTTTTTCATAATTCCGTCAATCAAGCCGTAATCAACCGCCTCTTGCGCTGACATGAAATTATCACGTTCGGTATCACGATTAATAACTTCAATGTCTTGACCAGAACCATCAGCCAAAATCTTATTAATCAATTTACGTGTTTTAAGAATATGTTGAGCAGCAATTCCAATCTCTGTTGCTTGTCCTTGAGCTCCACCAAGAGGTTGATGGATCATGACTTCAGAGTTAGGCAATGCAAAACGTTTGCCCTTTGTACCAGCAGTCGCCAAGACGCTGGCCATTGAGGCAGCCATTCCCATTACGATTGTTTGAACATCAGCAGTAACAAAGTTCATTGTGTCATAAATGGCTAACCCAGCAGTCACACTTCCGCCGGGAGAATTGATATAAATATAAATATCTTTTTCAGAGTCTTGTGCATCTAAGAAAAGCAGTTGTGCAATGATGGCATTAGCCATGTCATCATTAACCTCACCTGAAAGCATGATGATACGATCTTTTAGAAGTCGTGAGTAGATATCATAGGCACGCTCGCCTCTGGATGATTGTTCAATAACTGTAGGAACTAAATTCATCTGTAGTACCTCCTAACTATTTTAACGTCACTAATTTTAGCATTCATAGGTCTATGTTGCTAGTTTAAACTATTGGTCAAAAAAGGTCAAATAAAGAGCAACAAATTTTAGCCTTATTTGAGTAACGTTACTTTCGACTAACTAGGTACTTTAATGTTAAAATACATATTGGAATTTGTGAATTACATTACAATGCTTATTTATAGGGAAGCGTATATAGTGGAAACACTGCAAAAGTAGACATAATATGAAAAAAGCTGAGTCAGAGTTATTTCTGACCCAACTTCTAAGATGAACAAACTCAGATGTTAAACTATCTATATGCGCCACGTGGGAGTCGAACCCACATTACAAGAACCGGAATCTTGTGTGCGATCCATTACACTAGCGGCGCAACACTCTTCCTATTTTAACGGAAATATATATAATTGACAAGTAAAAAAAGTCAGGTGAAATAAAAATGCCTCTTGAACAAACATATGGCCAAGAACAAAAACAAGTCCAAAAACTCGCAATGACACAGCAAATGCAGCAATCTATTCAAATCTTGAGATATAGCATTGAAGATTTGCATGTTTTCTTATCTCAAAAACAGTTAGATAACCCATTTATAAAAATCAGCGATCGCATGAACTATGCAGGAAAATTAATCAATACGACTAATAGCATCGAGGACAAGGGTGACTGGATCTCACAAACGGCGGAGCATAAGCAGCAGTCGCTGTATGATTATCTTTTATCACAAGTTCATTTGACAATGAGAAAATCAGTTCTTAGGGGTTGGGTGGTCTTTTTGATAGATCATCTGGATACCAATGGTTATTTGAGCGTTGATTTTGCGGAGATCCTAAAAAAAACCAAGGTTGATGAAACAACGTTACTAGATGCACTGACGTTGTTGCAGCGCTTGGATCCACCGGGTATTGGAGCAAGAAATCTGCAGGAATGCCTTTTACTGCAGATTGAAAATAGTGATAATGTTCCTAAATTTGCATATGAAATCGTTGATGAAGCTTTTCTTCAGCTTGCCGATCGTAAATGGACAGAGATAGCACGCAGATTTGCTATTTCATTAGAAGAGATTCAGAAAGTTTTTGATTATGTGCGGACGTTGTCACCCGCTCCGGGAGCAGCTTTTGGTCAAGATGATATTGGATATGTGTATCCTGATCTTTTAGTCAAAGTTGATAAAAATCAGCAGAAGGTCGAACTGAAAATTACAAAGCAAAGCAAACCGCTAGTTGTTTTTAAACAAGACTATTTTGCAGAGTTTTCACAGCTGCCAGATAAGGATGTTAAAGATTATTTACGAGAAAAGAAAGCAGATTATCTTAATATTGCACAAAATCTTGAAAGACGAGGATCTACTATCGAACGTGTTGGGCAAGCTATCATTAACCATCAAGCTAACTTCTTTCTCAAAGGGGATCATCCTCTTAGTCCCTTACTTTTGCGGGAAATTGCGCATGAATTACACTTGCACGAGTCAACTGTGAGTCGTGCGGTCAATGGTAAATATTTAAAATGTGATTTTGGTGTTTTTGAATTGCGACATTTCTTTACGAAAACAGTCAATAGTAACAGAGAAGATGAGGAATTAACAGCGGATGCGGTTCAATCTCAGATAAAAGCACTGATTGATGCGGAAGATAAAGTAAAGCCATTATCGGATAGCAAGATTGAAAAGCAGCTTAGTCAAAATGGAATTGAGATTTCACGCAGAACGATAGCAAAATATCGTGATTCAATAGGTATTCCTTCTTCAAGTAAACGCAAAAGATTTGATGAGAAAAGCAAAAAATAATTTTTTAAGCAAAGTGGTTAAAGCTGAGAAAGAAGATTATTGTTCGCTATTATAAAGGAAAAAATTAAAAATATAATAGATTATTCGCAAATTGTAAATTCTGAAAAAAATTTTAATGCTTGAGTACGGATTTTGAATACTTTTTAGTTTTGTGTTCACCGCTTGCAATAGGTGATAATTATTGCTATAATGCAAACTGTGATGAGGTATGGGAACAATTCAAGAAGAATATAATTGTTGTTGTGCTTTGTTTTTTTTATCTTGATGGGTCGCTTTGTGACACCGCTGGACAGAAGCAGTCCCGCTAGGAAGGGTCGTAAAATGCGCCGAGAATTAGAGTGGATAGAAAAGATCGCACCTGACATGGTAGAGATTATGGTGCAGAGATTTATGATAATGCGTCATATATACTGGTCAGGACCTATCGGAAGACGTTTGTTGGCGCAGGAAATTGGAGTTACTGAACGAGTCCTACGGACTGAAACTGATTTTCTTAAACGGCAGGGTTTGATTACTTCAACGAAATCAGGAATGATAATAACGGATGAAGGTAAGAGCGTTATTCGCAAATTGCGTGGCTTGATGGATCAACTCGCTGGAGTTCAGCAGCGTGAAAAAAGGCTCAGTGAATTTTTGAAAATTGATCGTTGTTTGATTGTTTCGGGAAATTGTGATGAGCAAGTCAAAGTTATCGAGACAATGGGTAAACTCGTCAATGATACCTTGCAGGTTTTGCTGCCTGAAGGTAAAAATGTAATCGCAGTTATGGGCGGTACAACGATGGCGAGAATTGCAGCTTGTTTAACACCAAAAGTTGCCGAAAAAAGAGATTTACTCTTTGTTCCGGCACGAGGAGGAGTTGGAGAGGCTGTTGATATTCAAGCCAATAATGTGAGTGCTCAGATGGCATTGCGTACGGGTGGAAAACATCGTACATTATATGTGCCAGAGCAACTCAGCGAGAAGGCTTATGCACCTTTGATGCAGGAACCGAGCATTTTAGAAGTTGTTCAGCTTATCCGAGGCAGTAATGCCGTTATACATAGTATCGGGGAAGCTATTACGATGGCTCGGCGGCGTGATATGTCGGAGGAAAGTGTAGGTGAACTTAAGCGTGAACGTGCTGTGGGAGAGGCCTTCGGGTATTTTTTCGATGAAGATGGCCGAGTAGTATATAAGATTCCACGAATCGGATTACAGCTTGAGGATCTCGCTAGTATGAAAAATGTAATTGCAGTTGCTGGAGGCACGTCTAAAGCTAAGGCAATTGTTGCTTACATGAAATTGGCCCCTAAACAAACCTGTTTAGTGACAGATGAAGGGGCAGCTAAGATGATTTTAAAAGAGTAGTGTTTAACTGACATTGCTTTTTAAAATAAATTTTTTATTTCCTAAAGGAGGAAATTTTAGTATGACTACTAAAGTAGGTATTAATGGTTTTGGCCGCATTGGTCGTTTAGCATTCCGTCGTATTGCTGAAACTTCAGAAAGTTTGGAAGTTGTTGCTATCAACGATTTAACTTCCCCAGCTATGTTGGCACATTTATTGAAATACGATACAGCTCATGGCCAGTTTGACGCTGAAATCTCTGCTACGGATAACGCTCTTGTTGTTAATGGCAAGACAATCCCTGTTTATGCAGAAGCAGATGCACGTAATATTCCTTGGGTTAAAAATGATGGTGTTGAATTAGTTCTTGAATCAACTGGTTTCTACACATCAAAAGAAAAAGCTTCAGCACATATCGAAGCAGGCGCAAAACGCGTTTTGATCTCTGCTCCAGCTGGCGATGTTCGTACAATCGTTTACAGTGTTAACGATGACACATTGACTCCAGAAGACAAGATCGTTTCTGCTGCTTCATGTACAACAAACTGCTTGGCACCACTTGCAAAAGCTGTTAATGATGCATTCGGTATCAAAGCTGGTACAATGACAACAATCCATGCTTACACAGCTACACAAAAATTACAAGATGGTCCAGATCGTGGTGGCAACGTTCGTAACGCACGTGCTGCTGCACAAAATACAATTCCTCATTCAACAGGGGCTGCTAAAGCACTTGGTTTAGTTGTTCCAGAATTGCAAGGTAAATTGGATGGACATGCACAACGTGTACCAGTTATTACAGGTTCATTAACAGAATTAGTTACAACTCTTGACAAAGAAGTTACAGCTGACGAAGTTAATGCAGCAGTTAAAAAAGTTACTGAAGGCAATGCATCATTCGGTTACAACAATGATGGTATCGTTTCTTCAGACGTTATCGGTACAACATTCGGTTCTGTCTTTGATCCTACACAAACACAAGTTGTTGGTAAAGGTGAAGGACAAGTTGTTAAGACTGTTGCATGGTATGATAATGAATCAGGCTTTACTGCTCAAATGATCCGTACATTGGAAAAATTTGCTAGTTTACTTTAAGATTTAGCTTTTAGCGCTAAGTTGATGAACTGAACTAATTGCAAGTCATCGAGGCGGGGGGAGGCAATACTCTCTTCGCCTTTTGTTTTTAAATTATAAATTGGAGGATTGCTTTTTATGGCTAAATTAATTGTTTCTGATTTAGATGTTAAGGATAAAAAAGTTTTGATCCGTGTTGATTTCAATGTTCCTATTAAAAATGGTGTGATTGGTAACGATAATCGAATCGTTGCTGCATTGCCAACTATCAAGTATGTTGTCGAAAATGGCGGTAAAGCTATTCTCTTCTCACATCTTGGTCGTGTAAAGAAAGAAGAAGACAAGAAAGAGCTCTCTCTTCGTCCTGTTGCAGAACGTCTTGCAGATTTAGTTAAAAAACCTGTAACTTTTGTTCCTGCAACTCGTGGTGCGCAACTCGAAGATGCTATCAACAAAATGAATGATGGCGACATCCTCCTTGTTGAAAATACACGTTTCGAAGATTTAGACGGCAAAAAGGAATCAGGAAATGATCCTGAACTTGGTAAATACTGGGCATCACTCGGTGATGTTTATGTAAATGATGCTTTTGGTACTGCTCATCGTTCACATGCTTCAAATGTTGGGATTGCAAGCAACATGGATCAGGCTGCAGCTGGTTTCTTGCTTGAAAAGGAAATCAAGTTCTTAGGTAATGCTGTTGACAATCCTAAGCACCCATTTGTTGCAATTCTTGGTGGGGCTAAGGTTTCTGATAAGATTGGTGTTATTGACCATCTGTTAGGTAAAGCTGACAAAGTTATCATCGGTGGTGGTATGACTTATACATTCTACGCTGCTAAGGGCATGAAAATCGGTAACTCATTAGTTGAAAAAGATAAGGTTGAATTAGCTAAGACAATTATTGAAAAAGCTGGCGACAAGCTTGTTTTACCAACTGACTCAATTGTAGCTGAAAAATTTGATAACGATGTGCCAAGTAAAGTTGTGGATGGTGACATTCCTGATGGATACATGGCACTTGATATCGGACCAAAGTCTGTAGCATTATTCAAAGATGTTTTGAAAGATGCAAAAACAGTTGTTTGGAATGGACCTATGGGTGTCTTTGAAATGAGCAATTATGCCAAAGGAACACTTGAAGTTGGTGAATTCTTAGGTACTTTAAGTGAAGCAACAACAATTGTTGGTGGTGGAGATTCTACAGCTGCCGTTCAACAATTAGGTGTTGCTGACAAGCTTACTCATATTTCAACTGGTGGCGGAGCATCACTTGAATATCTTGAAGGAAAGACTTTACCTGGAATTGCAGCTGTTTCTGATAAGTAATCCTTGTTAAACAGAACTGTTGCCAGCGTGATTATTAATTGCTAAATCAAGATTTGAAAGGATGATATACGTGCGTACACCAATTATTGCAGGAAACTGGAAAATGAACATGAACCCAGAACAAACTGCTGAATTTGTAAAAGCTGTTAAAAATAATTTGCCAGCAAGTACAAAAGTTGAAGCTGTCATTGCAGCTCCTGCTGTTGATTTATCTGCATTGCTCGAAAATGCTAAGGGTTCTGAATTGAAAGTAGCTGCTGAAAACTGCTACTTTGAGGACGAAGGGGCTTATACTGGTGAAACTTCACCTAAAGTTTTGAAAGAAATGGGCGTTGATTACGTGATTATTGGTCATTCAGAACGACGTGATTATTTCCATGAAACTGATGAGGACATCAACAAAAAAGCACATGCTATTTTCAAAAATGATTTGTTGCCAATCATCTGTTGTGGTGAAACACTTGAAACTCGTGAAGCCGGCAAGGCTGAAGAATGGGTTGAAGGACAAGTAACTGCTGCACTTGAAGGCCTTTCAGCAGATCAGGTTTCAAGCTTGGTTATTGCTTATGAACCTATTTGGGCAATTGGAACTGGTAAGACAGCTTCTTCTGATCAAGCAGAAGAAATTTGTGCCGTTGTACGTAAGACGGTTGCAAAATTGTATGATCAAACAGTGGCTGATAAAGTTCGTATTCAATACGGTGGTTCTGTTAAACCAGCAAATGTTAAAGAATTAATGGCAAAAGAAAATATTGATGGCGGTTTGGTTGGAGGAGCTTCATTAGTTCCTGATTCATACTTGCAACTTGTGAATTACAAAGGCTAGTAAAATTTTGTATCATAAGTGATTGAAACTGGATGTCAAAACCTTTAAAATATGGTTGAGGTAATTAAAAAACTCAACCCAAACAAACTCAAAGGAGAGTGTATTATGTCTAGTATTACAGAAATCTATGCACGCGAAGTCTTAGATTCACGTGGTAACCCAACAGTTGAAGCAGAAGTTTACACAGAAGCAGGTGCTTTTGGTCGTGGAATCGTTCCATCAGGTGCTTCTACTGGTGAACATGAAGCTGTTGAATTACGTGATGGCGACAAATCTCGTTTCATGGGTAAAGGTGTTACAAAGGCTGTTGCTAATGTTAACGATGTTATTGCAAAGGAAATCGTTGGCTATGAAGTAACAGATCAAGTTGCCATTGATAAAGCTATGATTGCTTTAGATGGTACACCTAACAAAGGTAAATTAGGCGCAAATGCTATCTTAGCTGTTTCAATTGCTGCTGCTCGTGCAGCTGCAGATGAACTGCAAATTCCTTTATACAACTACTTGGGTGGTTTCAATGCGCATGTATTACCAACACCAATGATGAACGTTATCAATGGTGGTGCACATTCAGACAACAAAGTTGATTTCCAAGAATTTATGATCATGCCTGTTGGAGCTTCAACAGTTAAAGAAGCAATCCGTATGGGTTCTGAAACTTTCCACAATTTGCAAAAATTATTGGCAAATGCCGGCAAAGTAACATCTGTTGGTGATGAAGGTGGTTTTGCTCCTGATTTTGCTAACAATGAAGAACCATTGAAGTTCTTGATTGAGGCTATTGAAGCAGCTGGCTACAAACCAGGTAAAGATGTTGCAATTGCAATCGATGTTGCTTCATCAGAACTTTGGGATACTGAAACAAATAAATATAAATTACGTTGGTCAACAGGTGAAGAATTCACAACAGAAGAATTCGTTGACTACCTTGAAGATTTGACAACTAAATATCCAATTATTTCAATCGAAGATCCAATTGACGAAAACAATTGGGATGATTGGAAAGTAATTACTGACCGTCTTGGTAAGAAGGTTCAATTAGTTGGTGATGACTTCTTTGTAACAAATACTCAATACCTTGAAAAGGGTATTAAGATGGGTGCTGCAAATTCTATTTTAATCAAGGTTAACCAAATTGGTACTTTGACAGAAACTGTTGAAGCAATCGAAATGGCTAAAGAGGCTGGTTATACAGCTATTGTTTCTCACCGTTCAGGTGAAACAGAAGACACAACAATTGCTGACTTAGTTGTGGCAACTAATGCTGGTCAAATTAAGACAGGTTCAATGAGCCGTACAGATCGTATTGCTAAGTATAACCAATTGATGAGAATTGAAGATCAATTAGGTAAGAGTGTAGCACAATACAAGGGTATCCAATCATTCTATAACTTGAGTGCACAAGCTCGTCAAGAAATTGAAAGCAAATAGTTTAATTTTTTGATTAATTGAATATTAATTGAAGGGTCTGTGACGAAACTTTAGTTTTGTCACAGACTTTTTTTGATTGGATTATAATCAGAATTGGAATTTGCTTATTAAAGTGATCTAAAGGACAATACTTTCTTTTACTCATAATTAAAAGTAAACTATAATTAGTAGGGTAAGAGTTGGCAGGAATTCTAAGTCTATTTTGTTATTTTGAGTAGTTACTAGTGATAATTTCAATTAAGTCTGTTGGGAATAACTGCTAAGCAGAGCAATGTGTGCAGAGTTTGACGCATACCTGAAAATGAAACTGGAAAAATATTTGAATTTATGCTAAATTATAGAAGATGTAGGTTGCCTAAAAGGCAAGGAGGTAGAAGCTTGTACAATTTACTCTTAACTTTGTTAATGATCGATTCAGTGTTAATAATTATTGCTGTGATGATGCAGCCTGCTAAGACTGATAATGCATCGACTGCGCTCTCAGGGGGGGCAGCTGATCTTTTTAGTAAACAAAAGCCGCGTGGCTTTGAAGCATTCATGCAAAAAGTGACAGTAGTGTTAGGTGTCATCTTTTTTGTACTTTCGTTGGCGATGGTTTACGTTTCATCACATTGATCAAAAGTAAGACCTCCTGCTGATGTTATTGGGAGGTCTTTTATTTGTTTTTGTGCAGTTATTAGTTGAAATGTGTTACGCTTAAGTCACTAATCAATCAATCGAATGAGGAAATAGATGGAAAAAAATAAGATTAAAGACAGTTTATTAGAAATTTTAAGAGCAACACCAGATCAAGCCTTTACAGTCCAAGCGTTGGCTGAATCAATCAAGATGACAGATGCTGGAAGGTTTAAGTTTGTTGTGCAGGCGCTTGCACAATTAGAACATGATAAAGTAGTAAACTTGAATCAGAATGGGACTTTTACAATTGCAAAGGACGACAGTTTGCCAATCCTTGAAGGTGTTTTTCATGCCAATGATCATGGTTATGGTTTTGTAACTGTTGATCCAGAAACACCAGATTATTTTATAAACCCCACGCAGACGCTTTCTGCTTTAAATGGAGATGAAGTTGAGTTAGTAATGCTTCATCCCGCAGATAAAACGACTGGAAGAGGCCCTGAGGGAAAGATTACAGGGATAGCACATCATTCACTGGAACAAGTTGTTGGAGAGTTCCAAGTCGATGAATCTGAGAATTATCCAGAAGGAGTTATTGGTAAGATTAGGCTGAAGGATCGCAAGTTAGCCAACTATAAATTTCTTGTAGAAGATAAAGGCTTGAAGCCTGTACCCGGAGAAGTGGTTTTAGCTGATATCACAGCATATCCTGATGCTCATCTACCAGGCATTTTAAAAGGGATAATAAAAAAGGTTATTGGCAATGTCAATGATCCAGGAATGGACATCTTGCAGGTCGTTTATCAACATGATATCCCAACTAAATTTCCAGATGATGTTATGAAGGAAGTCGAAAATATTCCTGACCATGTCACGGAAGCAGAAAAAGTTGGTCGTGAAGATCTAACGGAGCAGGACTTGGTTACAATTGACAGCATTGAATCTAAGGATCTTGATGATGCAGTGACGGCTTGGAAGCTGGACAATGGAAATTATCATTTAGGGGTCCATATTGCGGATGTTTCGCATTATGTTGTTCCAGGAACAGCATTGAATGATGAAGCGTATGAACGAGGGACTTCTGTCTATCTAACAGATCGAGTTATACCAATGCTGCCACACAAGTTGTCAAATGGAATATGTTCATTAAATCCGCGTGTTGAAAGACTAGCGATGAGTTGTGAGATGGAAATTGATTCTATGGGTCAAGTTGTCAAGCATCGTATTTTTCCAAGTGTTATAAAAACAACTGAACGCATGACTTATGTGGATATCAATAAAATCTTAGAATCACATGATGAAAAAACAATGAAACGTTATGCGAATTTAGTACCTATGTTTCAAACTATGGGCGAGCTGCATAAAATTTTGCTTAAAATGAGGAAACGGCGCGGAGCAATTGAATTTGAAGACACAGAGGCCAAGATCATTGTTGACGAAAAAGGCCATCCGATCGATATTCAATTGCGTGACCGCGGAGTCAGTGAACGAATAGTTGAATCTTTTATGTTAGCTGCTAATGAAACAATAGCTGCACATTTCAATAATCTAAAAGTACCATTTATTTACCGTATTCATGAAAAACCTAAAGCAGAAAAAATGCTTTCCTTTTTCGAGGCGTTATCTGGTTTAGGTATTGAGTCTGCAGGTAGCAGCAGTGATGTTAAGCCAAAAATGTTACAGAATATTTTAAAAAAGGCTGCGGGGAAACCTGAAGAAGCAATGGTTTCCACAATGTTGCTGCGTTCGATGCAACAAGCAAAGTATGCTGATCAACCATTAGGTCATTTTGGATTGGGAGCGGACGATTATACACATTTTACTTCCCCAATTCGGCGTTATCCAGATTTGTTAGTGCACCGTTTAATTCGTTTTTATAAAGAGAACGGAATTAGCACCGAAACAAAAGAAAAATATAAGGATGAAATTCCAGAAATAGCAACACACAGTTCTCAAATGGAACGTCGTGCCATCGATGCTGAACGAGATACTGATGCTATGAAGAAAGCAGAGTATATGGCTGATCATGTAGGTGAAGAATTTGATGCAGTGGTTAGTTCAGTTACTAAGTTTGGGATGTTTGTTTCGTTGCAGAACACAGTCGAAGGTTTGATTCATATTAGTGAAATGAAAGATGACTATTATGAATACCTTGAAAAACAAATGGCATTAGTTGGGCGCCATACAAAGCGAACATATCGAATAGGACAGCCGATTAAGGTTAAAGTGATTAATGTTAACGTTGACCAGAAGGAAATTGATTTTACACTTTTGAATCCGGAGAAAACACCTAAAACAGATTTATTGAAAAATAACGGTGGTTTTAACCGAAATGAACGTAATGGTAAAAAAATCACACATGGCGGCAAACGTTATAGCAAATCTAAGAACAGTAATAGTGAACACAAAAAATTTCACGGCAACCGTCCGTTTAAAGATAAGTTTAAACGACATAAATGATGTAGGCATATTTTAACTACTGCAGGGGGTGTTTATAATTGACCAAGGGAAAGCACAACGAGCGTCCATTAGCTCAAAATAGGAAGGCTGGCCATGATTACTCGATTATAGATACTATTGAAGCTGGAGTTGTTCTAACGGGGACTGAGATCAAATCAATCCGCAATAGACGTATTAATTTGAAGGATGGTTTTGCTCAAGTTCGTAATGGAGAGGTTTGGTTAATGAATGTGCACATTTCCCCTTATGATCAAGGAAATCAATTCAACCATGACCCGTTACGTAAGCGAAAATTATTGCTGCACAAGAAGCAGATACAACGGCTGATGAATGAATCGAGCAATAAGGGAATAACGATAGTTCCATTGAAAGTCTATCTAAAGGGTGGTTTTGCAAAAGTTTTGCTGGGAATAGGCAAGGGAAAAAGGGCCTATGATAAGCGTGAGTCAATCAAACGCAAAGACCAGGAAAGACAAATCCAAAGAACTCTAAAAAATTATAGTTAACTTTTTTATGATCTGATTCAGAGAATTTTTAAAATTAATTAGCTAGACGGCAGTAAATTTTTGGGTGCAGTTAAAAAAGGTCTAAGACTCAGTGAGAGATGTTTCTCATTGAGTCTTAGACCTTTTTAGGTATCAAAAAAATGCAATTATACTCTTAATTGCATGTGATGATAATGATGATGACTGATGACTGTTGTCCTAACTTTTTTGTAGCCAATTCGTGAATATAGTTTTTCAGCTAAGGGATTTTGAAGATCAACGCTCAATCCTACACACGGTTTATTAGAATTAAGTGCTATCTTAGGAAGAGTGGTTAGTAACTTTGTTCCAACACCTTTTCCGCGAAAAGCAGAGGAAACGGCTATTGAATCTAGATACCATTCATTGGGAAAAGTTTCGTCATCAGTAAAAAGACTTATTTTTTCAGGAAGTTCGACAGCAGAAACAGCTCGTTCCCAAATGTCATTGATGGATTTCTCCATTTCATCAGGATATCCAAAAGCAAACCCAGCAATCTGACCATCTATTTCGGCCACAATTGTTTTGCCCATGCTAAAGCGAATAGCTTCCGTTTCAAAGGCAAATTGAATGATTTTGTCTAATTTTTTTTCAGGGATCAGTTGCAGTGCTGGAAGCTCCATTTCGTTGAGAATAATCTTAAAAAGCGGAACTATCTGTAAGGCATCTTTCTTTTGGGCAGTTCTGATTAACAATATAATTGATCCTTTCTTAAATGAAAAACTAATTGTATCTGATACGCAAATTGTACATGTGTGCACGTTTTTTTGATAGCGAACGAACAAGATGATCTAAAATAGCAACGATGCAGATGCATAAAGCCTCGTTTTCTTCATTGTCAATTGACAGTTCGAGGCAGTCTCCAAACGGGAGAGTAACCTCTTGGAGCGTCATAATAGTGTGACGCCCATGGAAGATACGATAACGAGAAGTATATAAATCCCCGACAATGAACCAATTTAGTCCACGCACAATCAGAATATCTTTTTTTCCAAAATGGTAGCGTCTAAGTGTGCCAACATGTTCATTATGTTTGAACAAATCAAAGTGGGGTAAGAGACCAAAGCCGTGCTGCTTTATTTCGGCTAAAAGAGTTCCAGAAATTGCATAAACTGAAAGGACATCTTGGTGGCGCCCCCACTTACCGACAACTAAGTAGATTTTTTTTCGATTTATATCGCTTATTGTTGAGGCCCCTTGTTCCGCAAGCCGCCCTTTCTGAACATATAACTTACGCAATTCAATCCCTCCTTAAACTAATAGCTTCTTTATGAATACTGTTAGTCCTCGTTTAAAAGTTCATCAATTGCTTTGCCAACACCATCTTCAGTATTAGAAGCTGTTAACCTTGTAGCAAGTTGCTTAACTTCCGTAATAGCATTTTTCATTGCATAACTGACACCGGCAACTTTCAACATTGAAATGTCATTATTATTATCACCAATGGCCATCACATTATCCATTGGCACGTTTAATTTATCAGCATAAGCTTGAAGTGCGGCACCTTTTTGCGCATTAACATGGTTTATTTCAATGTTAGAGCTTGAAGAAGAAGTAACGATCAAATTTTCGTACTGCTGAATTTCTCTTTTGATAGGGTCTAAAACTTTATGACCTTCATTGCTAAAAGCAACGACCTTAAAAATATTGATGTGATTATCGTCAACTAATTTTTGATAGTTGTCTATATAATTTATATTCATTAATTCCATTCGTGCAGCAGCCATTGTAACCGCGAGTTTGTACGGTGTTTCTGGGCTCACATTGGTTAAAAGTTCAGCAAAGTTTTCAATTCGTTTTGCTTTGTTATCTGAAAAAATGCCCTTTGATGTAACAACTTCAAAGTATAGCTTCTTTTTTTTCAAATAATGAATTATCTTACTTGAAAGTTGATCGTGAATTGGGGATGAGCTTAATATACGTCCATTTTCATCAAATATTTGTGCACCGTTCAAAGTAATCAAAGGGCAATTAATACCAGCATCTTTGAGCAATGGCTTGATTTCTGTGAATCCTCTACCTGTTGAAACGATGAAGTGCACGCCAGCGGCCTGTGCACGTTTAATTGCAGCCGCATTTTCTTTAGAAATAACCATCTTATCATTTAATAAGGTTCCATCCATATCTGAAGCAATAATTTGAATCATAACGTTTCCTCCACTTAATTGTACATATTTACCTGTATTCTACCATGAAAAACTTATTTTTTTTAGTAAGTCGATTGATCTAGAGAATAAACTATTTTCTGTTAATTACAGATAATAGTAAAAAGAATATTTAAAATATGGTAAAATATGTGCGAGGTGTCGATAATGAAAACGCTTATTAAAAATGATTGGCAAGATGTTCTAGGACCTGAATTCGAAAAGGCATATTACTTAAAGCTGCATGACTTTTTAAAAGAAGAATACACAACACAACTTATTCATCCAGATATGTATCATATTTTTGAAGCTTTTGAATGGACGCCCTTTTCAAAAGTTAAAGTATGCATTTTAGGGCAAGATCCTTATCATGGACCTAATCAGGCGCATGGATGCAGCTTTTCAGTATTGCCGGGAGTGAGAATTCCGCCATCCCTCGCAAATATTTATAAAGAGTTGCAGAGCGATTTAGGAATCAAGCCTGTTAAACACGGTTATTTGGAAAAGTGGGCCAAACAAGGGGTTTTGTTGCTGAATACTGTTTTAACAGTGAGAAATGGGCAGGCGTTCTCACATCGAGGCAAAGGTTGGGAGCAACTGACAGATGCTGCAATAAAAAAGTTGTCTGAGCGTTCGCGTCCTGTAGTGTTCATTCTGTGGGGAAAATCAGCGCGAGACAAAATAAAATTGATTGATACTAACAAAAATATTGTGCTGCAATCTGCTCATCCAAGTCCCTTATCGGCTCACCGTGGTTTTTTTGGGTCAAAGCCTTTTTCTAAAACGAATGCAGCTTTAGTCGCAATGGGTGAAGAACCAATTGATTGGCAGTTGCCAGAGGAAGTTAATAGAAGTTAACATCAGAGTATAAAAATTTATTGGAGGCGTGTATTATGGATCTATTTGAAAGTTTAATTGCCAAGATTAAGGGAGAAGACAAAAAAATTGTTTTTCCAGAAGGAAATGATGAACGAGTAGTTGGAGCAGCTATTCGTTTGGCTAAAGATGGCTTAGTTCGGCCAATTATCCTTGGAACGGTGGATGAAGTCAAAAAAGTAGCGGCTGGAATAGGGCAAATGATTCCAGATTCAGTGACTATTGTTGATCCAGAAAACTATCCAGTTGAAAAATTTGAAGAAATGGTCAAAGCCTTTGTTGCAAGACGTAAGGGTAAAAATACTGAAGAACAAGCATATAAAATGCTGAAAGATGCAAACTATTTTGGAACAATGTTTGTTTACATGGATCTTGCAGATGGACTTGTTTCAGGAGCCGTTCATCCGACTGGTGATACTGTAAGACCCGCTTTGCAAATAATAAAAACAAAACCTGGTATCAGTCGAACAAGCGGTGCTTTCATAATGACACGTGGAGAAGAGAAATATCTGTTTGCTGATTGTGCAATTAATATCAATCCTGGGGCTCAAGAGCTAGCTGAGATTGCAGTCGCAAGTACTAAAACAGCACGCCTTTTCGATATTGATCCTAAGGTAGCGCTCCTCAGTTTTTCAACCCAAGGTTCTGCTAAATCAACTGAAGTAGAAAAAGTAGCTGAGGCAACCAAAATCGCACAAAAGTTGGCACCAAACGAGAATATTGATGGTGAATTGCAATTCGATGCAGCATTTGTTCCATCTGTGGGGCAACATAAAGCGCCAAAGTCAAAAGTGGCAGGTCAGAGCAATGTCTTTGTATTTCCAGAATTAGAGGCTGGAAACATCGGATATAAAATTGCACAGCGATTAGGAAATTTTGAGGCGATCGGTCCAATTCTGCAAGGCTTGAATAAACCGGTATCAGATTTATCGCGTGGGGCGAATGAAGAAGATGTATATAAAGTAGCGATTATTACAGCTCTGCAAGCGACTAATTAAAAATGATTAAGGATAAAAATTAAGGCTTCGTCAGGTTTAACTCTCTAGTCTCAGTCCAAGTTCTAAGTCAAAAGTCTTTTTTGGTGCTTATTCTCTGAGCAAATATTGTATAATTGATCAAGGCGATTTTTTGATCAATAAAAGGGGTGTTTGAATGGAGATTATAGTCAATACTGCTGCTGAAACGAAGCAGATTGCACAAATGTTGGCTGTTTACATCAAGCCGAATGATGTTATCTTACTGGATGGCGATTTAGGGGCTGGAAAAACTACTTTCACAAAAGGACTGGCAATAGGTTTAGGAATCAAAAACAACGTTAAGAGCCCAACTTTTAACTTGATCAGGGAGTATCATCAAGGAAGGTTACCGCTTTTTCATATGGATGTTTATCGCCTTGAGGGTGTTGGCGGTGATGATCTTGGGCTAGAGGAATATTTTAATGGCGGTGGAGTAAGTGTTATTGAATGGTCTGAATTTGTTCAAGATGAAATACCACAAGAACATTTGCAGGTTCAGATCGTAAAAGATGAACAAGATGATCAGCGGCGTATTTTGAAGTTCAAGGCAAAGGGAGACCACTTTGAGAACGTTATATCATTGTTGGGTGAAAAATGGACTAATTCTGATCAGCACTAAGGAATTTGTGGAAGTATGTCTTTAAAAAGATAATAATTGTCAATTTACAAAAAAGGTACTCTGTAGAAATTTGAATTCTGCGGTGTTCCTCCAAAAGTTAAATCTACTTCATGGGGGGGCGCGGTAATCTTCAAATTACAGGGTACTATTTTTTGCGCGATATTATCTTAAATCGTTTTTAGGAGCATGCCACTCATATTGTGCGCGTTGACCACCAATTAATTTTGGTCGGCTTCGCAAGAAAGTCGTATGCGCGCCACCAATTTCTTTAATAGAAGTTCTGACCGGTATCTGGACAAATTTAACATGCATTCCAATAGATGTGTCACCAATATCCATCCCGGCTTGGGCGATAACATGTTCAATCTCAACAGGTTTATCAAAGGCCTCAAATGCAGCTACCTGTGCCGCACCACCGGCATGAAGAGATGGGTAAACGGTAACTTGCTCAAAACCGTGCTGTTTGGCAACGGTACGCTCAATTATCAATGCGCGGTTGAGATGCTCACAGCCTTGAACTGCAAGATGTAGTTTTAGAGGTTTTAGAACAGACAGAGCAGTTTTTATGACGGTTCGACCAATAGCGAGATTTGAATTCTTCCCGATTTTTTCTCCCTGGATCTCACTAGTGCTGCAGCCTAAAACAACAATATCCTCGGGGTCAAGGTCAGCAACTTTTAATAGTTCTGTTAATCCTTGCTTTACATGTGTTGCTATATCATTTAAATCTTCGACCATTAATTTTACCTTCCTTAATTAGAATATTCTAATTATAACGCAACTGTTTAAAACTACAATATAAATGAGCAGACGCTATATATAGTTTTTTAAGATCTGGCTAAAAAAATGAGAAAAAACTTTTTTAGAGGTAGAAATAGCGTGGGAAGTGGCTTTTTGCTTGGTGAGTTTTACACAATATATAGGCATCAGTTTTAAAAAGCACACAATAGATTGTATTTAGGGGCTTAAAGTAATAGAATATATACAGAAGAAAGAAACAGGGGGAATTAGTAATGGCAACGACAGAAACCAAAATAAATACAAAAAATTTAACAAGAATCCCGACACTTTTTATTAAACGGGATGGATACAAGATGCCGTTTGCTGTTTACAAGCTTGAATTAGTTCTTGATCAGCTAGGTTTAAGTGCTGAGATACAGCCTTTGCTTAATGCAATTTTAAAGCAGCTTGAAGACAAAACAGAGACAAATGCGGATAATGTTCACCGTGCCTTTATAGTTGCGTTGAATGATTTGGGCTTTCATGAGGAAGCTATAAAGTACATAGCTGTTCATAAGGAACGCACGGTCCAATGGGAAGAACAAACGGATCCGACTAAGCGTTTGCAGAGATTACAAGCCAAGGACCCGAGTTTGGTACATGAGAATGCGAATAAGGATAGTAATGTCTTTAACACCCAACGTGACCTAACTGCAGGAACAGTTGGCAAGACACTTGGTTTACGAATGATGCCAGAGCATATTGCAAAAGCACATTTGCGTGGAGATATTCATTATCATGATTTGGATTACACTCCTTGGAGCCCGATGACGAATTGCTGTTTGATAGATTTCAAGGAAATGCTGACAAATGGATTTAAAATTGGTAATGCCGAAGTTGAAAGCCCACATTCTATTCAGACTGCGACTGCACAAATGGCACAGATTATTGCTAATGTGGCATCTAGCCAATATGGCGGATGTTCTGCAGATCGGGTAGATGAATTGCTTGCTCCCTTTGCAATGCGCAATTATGATAAGCATTTGAAGGATGCTGAAGAATATATTGACGATGATGATAAGCGAAAAGAGTTTGCAAAAAAGCGTACAAAAAAAGATATTTTTGACGCAATGCAGGGACTGGAGTATGAAATCAATACGTTGTTTTCATCACAGGGACAGACACCCTTCACAACTTTGGGGTTTGGTTTGGGAACGACCTGGATTGAACGTGAGATTCAACGATCGATCTTGCGTATTCGGATTCAAGGCTTAGGCCGTGAGAAACGGACAGCAATTTTTCCTAAGTTAGTATTTACATTGAAAAAAGGGTTAAACCTTAGATCGAATGATCCAAATTATGATATTAAACAACTGGCAGTTGAGTGCGCTACTAAGCGGATGTACCCTGATATTTTAATGTACGATAAAATTAAAACTCTAACTGGAAGTTTTAAGGCTCCTATGGGATGCCGCAGCTTTTTGCAGGGATGGAAGAATACCGAGGGTGAAGAAGTAAATTCAGGGCGGATGAACCTTGGTGTTGTTACTGTTAATTTGCCGCGTATTGCTTTACAGGCGCATGGAAATAAAAAGTTATTTTGGGAAATTTTTAATGAGCGGATGCAAGTCTGTAAAGAGGCCCTTGTTTTTAAGGTTAATCGGGTCAAGCAAGCTATTCCAGAGAATGCTCCTATCTTGTATCAATACGGAGCTTTCGGGAAACGACTGAGTCCAGAAGACAATGTTGATGAACTCTTTAAGCATCGTCGTGCGACGGTCTCACTTGGCTACATTGGACTATATGAGGTTGGTACTTCTTTTTACGGATCGAATTGGGAGCAAAATAAAGAAGCACATGATTTTACGCTATCGATTGTCAAAGCATTGAAAGAAAATTGTGAAAAATGGTCAGATGAGTACGATTATCATTTTAGCGTTTATGGAACACCTAGCGAATCTTTGACTGATCGCTTTTGTGTTGCAGACCGCAAAAAATTTGGTAAAGTAGCAGATATCACAGCAAAGGATTACTATACTAATAGTTTCCATTATGATGTCCGTAAACATCCATCTCCGTTTGAAAAATTAGCTTTTGAGATGGCATATCCTAAGTATAGTTCCGGCGGATTCATTCATTACTGCGAGTATCCTAACTTACGTCAAAATCCCAAAGCTTTAGAAGCAGTATGGGATTGGGCTTATGATAAGGTTGGTTATCTAGGTACGAATACACCGATCGATCATTGTTATAAATGCGGTTTTCAAGGTGAGTTTAAGGCAACAGAACGTGGTTTTGAGTGCCCAGACTGTGGTAATCATGATCCAAAGAGTTGTGATTGTGTCAAAAGGACGTGCGGATATCTAGGTAATCCATTACAACGTCCAATGGTTCATGGACGTCACGTTGAAATTGCTTCAAGAGCTAAGAATATGTTCAATGGGATGGATCAAAATGCAGAATAGAATAAAAAAAGAGCGCAAGCCTCGCGATCCTAAACCGGAAGAATGGCTTGCTAGAGATTTAAGCCAAGAGTACATTGCAGATTATAAACCATTTAATTTTGTAGATGGTGAAGGTGTAAGATGCAGTATCTATGTTAGTGGATGTAAGTTCGCTTGCCCGGGTTGCTACAATAAAGTTGCGCAGAGTTTTCATTATGGAACACCTTATACGAAAAGTTTAGAAGACACTATTATTAAAGACTTAGGTGAGGATTATTGCCAAGGCCTCACACTTTTAGGTGGTGAACCTTTCCTTAACACGCAAGTATGTCTGCGCTTAGTTGATCGCATGCATGCGGAGTATGGTAATACCAAAGACGTCTGGTCTTGGAGTGGGTATCGTTGGGATGAATTGCTGAGAGATTCTGAAGATAAGTTAGAGCTTCTGTCTAAAATTGATATTCTGGTGGATGGACGTTTTGAGTTACCTAAAAAAGATTTAACCCTTCAATTTAGAGGAAGTTCCAATCAAAGAATAATTGATGTTCAACGCTCCTTGAAGGCAGGTAAAGTTATACTGTGGGATAAACTATTACGATGAGATACAGAACAATTTAATGGTTTATTTACTGAAAAGATTGATTACTACCAGAACATGATACAGACGTTGCAGAACAAGACAATGGGACTAGCTCAAACTAATGTTTGACTTAGCCCCATTTTTTAATCCAGTGTTACATTGGATCAACATATTCTAAAAGTTTAAAAGCTACTGGAATACTCCTAATTAGTTGAATTAAAATTGAAAAAGTATTCTTTTTGATGTGTTATTAATGAAAAAATATTGATGAGTAAGCAACTCAGAAATGGTTACCGATAGTCATTTGGGTCAGCTGCTGCCGGTTGATAGAGATCACTCTCAGTATCGCGATAATCCCACCATTCATTGGAGTAACCAACAAATCCGGCAGCAATCATTGCCTGGTTTAAAATTTGATAATTTTTTTCCTGTTCAGCAGTGCGAAAGCTATCACGCTTAGCAGATTTGGAAAAATCATCAAAACCAGTTTGCATTTCCATTTCAGTACCGTTCAAATCAGTAAGAGTTAGATCGAAGGTCACACCTTTTTGATGACTGAAATTAGGGTTAGGAGGTGCAACGAAAGTAGGATTAGGATAAACTTCAAACAATTTTTTTTGTGCACTTACAGGACGATAAGCATCCCACACTTTTAAACGGAATCCCTCCCTAAACAGTGCCTGGCTTGCTTTACTCAGCTTTTGAGCAGTTCCAGTTCTTGCAATCGCGGTTGTGAAGTTATAGATTATTTTGTGCGTGAAGTTATTAGTCGTAGCGTACCGAAGTTCTACAATGATCGACGGGTCTAATTTTTGAATGTTACTGAATTCAGTTTGTTCCTTTTTCATTAGGCTCCTCCTTAGTAAATAAAAGTAGTTGTAAGAAAATGATTTGAAACATGGATTATATAGCTATTGTAACTGTTTTCTTTGGAGTCGGTCAATGTTCATGGTTACTAAGCCATAAATGAATCAGCTTTGGATTGGTAGATAGCTGTATGTGCTTGATACGCAGGATTCCTTAAATATTTTTGACTGAACAAGAGCGGACTGGTATTACTCCAAAGAAGAAAGTCCTCTTGCTTAGTCCATGTTGATAGTAGAAGAAAATTGAAATTGTGGTTCAGTGAACGTGCAAGCACTATATTGCTGCTATTTGATTGGTTGAGTAGAGTCAGAAAAACTTTCTGCTCCTCAGTGTTTAGAGTGAGATAGGAAAAAACATAAAACTGATTGATCTTTTTTGAAAAAATCCCACTGACTATTTCAAAAGAAATACCGCTATTAAAAGAATTTTTGCCATTAGATAAATCTAAGAGAATATCATTTTCATTTTTTGAAACAGGATGTAATTGTACTAATTCAAGGTTTTTAATTTTTTTGCGTAGCTGTGATAGGACAACTTCAGAGCCAAAAGTCATATTCAATAATTTCAAAACAAACACCTCCGTATCGATTATAACGCTTACTGAGGCATGTGTTATAATTTTTACTAGTAAAAGGTCAAGAGTATATGGAAAGGAGCTAGTGATAATGAAAATTACAATATTAGGTTTTTTAGGAGGATATCCGTATAATGGTCAGGCAACTAGTTGTTATTTAATTCAAAGTAAGGGGTACAACCTGTTGCTTGATTGTGGGAGTGGGGCGTTGTTAAATTTAGAAAAACATCTTGATCCATTGGACCTTGATGCTGTTTTACTTTCACATTATCATAATGATCACATCGCTGACATCGGTGTTCTACAGTATTATTGGCAATTAAACAATTCACGTATTGATGGAAAAGTTTTGCCGATATATGGACACAAACAGGATAAGAAGCATTTTGATGATTTAACATGGGACAAGGCAACAATTGGACAAGCATATGAACCTAGCAAAAAACTTTTACTAGGACCGTTTGAAATTAGTTTTCTTAAAACAAAACATCCAGTCACTGCTTATGCTGTTAAAATAGAGGATACTAGTGACAAAAAGATCTTTGCTTTTACGGCAGATACAGATTATATTCCAGAATTGACTGCTTTTGTGCGTGGCGCCGATGTTTTAATGACAGATACAAACTACAGCGCTGGAAAAAAAGAACCCAAATGGCACATGACATCTACTGAATCAGGAAAACTGGCTAAAGATGCAGCTGTGAAAAAGCTTATTCTGACTCATCTTCCACAAAAAGAGGATTTAAACCTGTTGCTTGAAGAAGCAAAAGAAGCAGCAACGAAATCGATCGAGGTTGATATAGCCGAAACTGGTAAGATAATAACTTGTTAGTATTTTAGGACGGTCTTTTTAGTTAACCTAAATTTATGTAACTATAGTGTAACCGCTTTTTGTTTTATACTCTGCAGACTATGGTTAACGCTTTCTTTATTAGCTTATTTCTTGGTATATAACTTATATCGTATGAATACTATAAAATAAATCAAACTAAAAATTAATATGTCATAAAATTCAAAAAAAGCAAGGTTAAAAAAGCAAAGAAATACTAGCATAATAGGCTTTTAAATGAATATTTTTTGCTAATTTGTTTGTTTTTTTTAATAAAAAAGGTATTAATTTTTTGATGAAAGTAGTATAATAAGCTTGTGGGCGATATTAATTATAGTTAGCAGGTTCAATGGAGAAAAGGAGCGAAAAAATATGGTTACTCTATATACATCACCAAGTTGCACTTCTTGTCGAAAAGCACGTGCATGGTTGAAAGAACACGATATTTCTTTTAAAGAGCGTAATATTTTTTCTGAGCCGTTGAGTATTAACGAAATTAAACAAATATTACAGATGACAGAAAATGGAACAGAGGAAATTATCTCCAAACGTTCGAAAGCATATCAAAAGCTGAATATTGATCTGAATGACATGCCATTACAGCAGTTGTTCAGCCTTGTTCAAAAAAATCCTGGTTTGTTGCGCAGACCGATTATTTTGGATGAGAAGAGATTACAAGTCGGTTATAATGAAGATGAAATACGACGTTTCTTACCACGTGAAGTTCGAGCATTGGAATTACAGCGTGCACAAAGAATGGCTGGGTTTTAGTAATTTAAAAGATTGTTTTTAAAACTTAAAGGTTTTATAAGTCTTTTTTTAAGAATTGATACAGAGGTTGAGACAATATTCGTCCCGACCTCTGTATTTTACTTTTTTTAAGATAAAGTGCTTTACAATTTCTTATTTTTAGTTATCATTAAGCGAGAGGGTAATACTGGAAAGGTGGGTGACCTAGATGGAGATGGAGAAAATCAATGATAACACAATACGTGTGTTACTTGAAACCGAGGATTTAACCGAACGCGGTATTACTGTCCTTGACCTACTTGGGAACCATAAAGAGATTGAAAGTTTCTTTTACAGTATTTTAGAGGAAGTTGACGTTGATCATGAGTTTCGTGAAAATGATGCCGTGACATTCCAGTTGCTTCCAAATAAGAATGGTCTTGAACTGTTTATCAGCAAAGTTGATCCTAAGGAATCTGAAAAGGATCAGAATAATAACGATAGTTCCGACGAAGGGGATTTCTCTCTTCTTGGAGCAAACGAAGATGTTTCAGAATATATTCGTCAAGAGTTATCTACTTCTAAATCCAAGAATAAGAAAAAAGCATTAGAGAATGATGGTGATGGTGTTTCAGAATATTTAAAAGACAAAACAATTAAGCAGAGACATGTTGTGGTTGAGTTTGAAGATTTTGAAAACTTTGTTCAAGCCGCAAAAATCTTGCATAATGAAGAAATTGCATCTACTTTGTATTTGCTTGGTGGTATGTACTATCTTGACTTGATTTTCTTCGTTGGTCAAACCAGTGATAGTCAAGTTAGAGATACTCTTTCTTTAGTTGTTGAATATGGTAGAAGAGCAAGTATTTCACCAGATGTTTTGCAAGAACGTGGGAAAAAATTATTGAGTAGCTCAGCACTTGAGTTGGCTCGTTATTATTTCAAGTAATAAAAGCCAGTAAACCCTTAAATAAAATGATAGCTGATAGCCCTAAATCAAACCATATAGTTTGATTTGGGTTTTTTTTGTACATTTTTATTATATAAAAAGCTACGAGTTCAGTCTGCGTATCTATCTAGGGATGGGGGTGGGACTGATGCTAGTAGCAGAATCAAAAAACGGCTCGATTTTGGCAGGCCATGCTAAACAAGGGGAATATTATTGGTGTCCTGGATGCAAAGCAGAATTAATTTTGAAAAAAGGAAATTTTAAAATAAGTCATTTTGCGCACAAAAAAAAGACATGTCAAATTTTTTCTGAGGGAGAGACGTCAGAACATTTAGCGGGAAAAAAAGAAATCTTTGCGGCATATAAAAATGCAGGTTATACGGGTGCACTAGAACAACATATTAAAGTACTAAATCAAAGACCTGACATTTTAATTAGATTTAGAGATGAAAAAACTATTGCAATTGAGTTTCAATGTGCACCATTGAATTTAAAAAAACTGTATTCACGGTCAGAAGGTTATCGTAACAGTGGGCTAAAATTCTGCTGGATATTGGGGCAGCGTTATAAAGTTGGAAGAAGGCTAACACAGCAAATTGGGCAGTTTATGCAATGGACAAAAAAACTTGGTTTTTATTTGCTGTATTTTGACACTTTAAGTTCACGATTTGAATTGATCTATGGAATTCAGCAGATCGATTTTTTACCAGTACGTTATTATCGGTTTTGTACTGGTAACGTAGATAAGTTAAAGGAATTCATGTCAAAAAATCATAAAATAACATATCATACTCTTACAAGAGAGGAATGTTTTAGACAAAAAAACAATTTTTTTAAAAGTTGCTCTCGTTCTCTGGGTAATTTTAGAAGGCTGCAGGAGTATGTCTACCAAAAAGGATTCAGGCTTCAAGAATTAGAGCCACTGATTTTGAAGAAAAAATACGGGATTCCGTTGTTTTATGAAAAAGAACTTTATTGGAGAACTGAGACTTTACTTCAACAAGGAGAAATACCAATGGGTAATAAAAAAAGATTAGATTATCTACAGAAAATTGATAAATATTTATTTAAGGTGCCCTTCATCGACCGCAAGAGATTTGAGGAACAATTAATCATAGAACTTCAAGGAAAGACCTCGCAGCAACTAAGTTAATCAGATCCCATCATTGCAATTTATAATAGGCTATGCTTTGATAAAGAGAGACAGAAAGAGTTTAATGGAGGGATAATATGAAAGAGGAAAGTATAAAATTACCGTTACGTGAAGAAATCCCAGAAAAATTGACATGGGACCTGACTTTGATTTTTAAAAATGATGGGGAATGTGAAAAAGAGTTAAAAAATATTGATACTCAAATTGCAGAGGTTGCAACATATAAGGGTCTGTTGTCAAAAAGTGATAGCGCTTTTTTAGAAGCTTTGAAGACGATTTTAAAATTCGAACGTCGAATGGAAAGGCTTTTTGTATATGCTAATTTGAAAAATGATCAAGATACGAGTAATAAGTACTACCAAGGTCTTATTGCAAGAGCTAGACAATTATATGCAAAAGTTGGAGCAAGTGTTTCCTGGTTTGAACCGGAATTATTAGAATTGCCGGCAGATAGGTTAGAAGAATATCTTGTTCAAAATACTGAATTGGCAAAGTACCGGCATTTAATTGAGAAAATAACTTCACAAAGAAAACACATTTTATCAATGAAAGAAGAAGAACTGCTGGCGGGAGCTACAGACATTTTTTCGACAGCTGAGAATTTTTTTGGTGTTTTAAACAATTCTGATTTGAAGTTTCCTGAAGTACGAGATGCACAAAATAATTTGATTCAGTTATCACATGGAAATTATGGTAAGTTGTTGGAAAATCCACAAAGGAGTGTTAGACAAGCTGCTTTTGAAGGTATGTATCACGTGTATCAGCAGTTTCAAAGTACTTTTGCACTGTCTCTTTCATCGCATGTGCATACGCACAATTTTTTAGCACAGAAACGTCACTATACAGATGCTCGCAGTGCATCACTTGCAAAGAATGAAATACCTGTTTCTGTATACGATACACTTGTTGAACGTGTGCATCATCATTTGTCTTTATTGCATAGATATGTTGCGTTACGAAAGAAAATTTTAAAAATTGATCAAGTTCACATGTATGATTTATACACTCCAATAACCAAAGTCCCTAGTAAAATCTACAGTTATGAGGAGTCACAGAAAATAGCAGTCAAGGCCTTGAATATTTTGGGAGATGACTACACAGCAAAAGTAAAAGAAGCTTTTAAGAGCAGATGGATTGATGTTGTTGAGAACAAGGGGAAGCGCAGCGGAGCATATTCTTCAGGAATGTATGATACTGCACCGTACATTCTTTTAAATTGGCAAAATAATCTCGAAAGTTTGTTTACTTTGGTTCATGAAATGGGTCATAGTATGCATTCATATGCCAGCAACACTAATCAGGACTATCACTATAGTGATTACTCGATTTTTGTCGCTGAAATTGCATCAACTACTAATGAGAACTTGCTGACACAATACTTGTTGGATAATACGTCAGATCCGCAATTAAAAGCATATATTCTTAATCATTATTTGGATGGATTTAAGGGAACTGTTTTTCGTCAGACACAATTTGCAGAGTTTGAGCAATGGATTCACGAACAAGATGCCGGACAAAAAGCTTTAACAGCTAAAGAAATGAATGAGTACTATATGTCCTTGAACGAGCATTATTACGGATCAGATATTTTTAATGATCCTGAAATAGCTTTCGAATGGGAACGTATTCCCCATTTTTACTACGATTTTTATGTCTATCAATATGCAACAGGATTTGCAGCAGCATCGGCGTTAGCACAAAAAATTATAACACAGGGCCCGAAAGATTACCTCGCATTTTTGAGAGCTGGAAGTTCCGACTTTCCAATCGAAATCATTAAGAAAGCAGGAGTCGATATGACTAAAGAGGCTTATCTTGATTCAGCATTTGATCTTTTTGAAAAGAGGTTAAGTGAACTAGAGGCGCTGGTACTTAACTAAATTAACAATATAATTCAAAAAAAGTATGGCAGAAGGTATCAGTTTTCGTGGGAAATTGCCAGTTCAATTTAAGTGAACGGTTTAGCGCGATTTTAATGGATTCCACTAACTACAAAATAACTGAAGTGTTGCGAAGAAGTGGTATTTGTCCGCAAATTACGTAGAAATAGCGATCTTATTCCAATCAAGGATAAGGTCGCTATTTTGAATAATATTAACAATTTGCAATATAATCAGTCTCAAGTTTCATTTTCAGCAGAAATAAAAAAACAGTCAGGATTGATTTGTAGTCAATTCCTAACTAGATCTAATTTCAACTTATTTGAATTCTAGATGGCATTCAGCTTGCAGATATTACAGAATGTGCAAAGAAGTATAATTGTGTTTTCGGGTAGATGATTTGTGTTTCAAAACAATTTCTTCGTTCAGCTGTCCTGTGCATAGCTGTTTTAATAGCTCATAAGAATCGCAACCAGTAAATGAAACACCACAGTCCATACCATCCAAATTATAAACTACAACGGTTGGATGTTCATGGACATTCATTTCAGCGGCCATTTTTTGGTCTTGTTTGAATGAGTTGATAGTAAATGATGAATGACGATCATCATTAAACATATCACAGTCTAAATCGCTAGCTTGAGCAACCTTTTGGGCAACTTCTTCATTGTACTCGTTTCCAAAGTCAACAACTTGTTCCTGAAGTTTTAATAAATAATTACGACCACAACGTTTTCCTTGGAATGAAGCTGCTTTGTAATCAAGTGATGCTTGATAAATATTATTGAAGATTTGGTTGCGTGCTTGCAGGTCATTTAGAGGGATGTTTTCTCTCCGCATAATTGAGCTTACTGTTTGTAAATTCAAAAATGGAATGAAGCTAAAACGAACTTCTACATCTAACTGATCTACTAGTCTTAGTATGTTCTGCTCTGAATGGTAGCACTTGCCACCTATTGGGTTGATAAACAAATACATTTCTAACACTAATCTTTCCTCCGCTTAGTAAAATTTTCTCTCTTTTCTATATCTAGTTAATTGCTAACTATACTTTAACAAATTTTTTTTTTTTTTCAATGTTTCTGCCTTATTTTTATGAGTCTTTTTTTGGAATTACCTTACGTTGTTGAGTATGTTAAAATAATGGGGTATATGATACAGATCAGAGGAGACCGTTGTGACAAAAACTTGGGACGATTTTTTATTACCATATGAACAAACTGTTTTGGAAATCAAAGCAAAATTTTTGGCATTGAAAAATCAATTTGAAAGATCGCAAAAACATGTTCCAATTGAATTCGTAGTGGGGCGTGTTAAGCCAGTTGATAGTATTGTTGAGAAAATGCAGCGTCGCAAAATAAGTAAAGAACGTTTAGCAATTGATATGGAAGATATCGCGGGAGTTCGCATCATGTGCCAATTTGTTGATGATATTTATCAGATTGTTAAACTTATAAGAAAAAGAAAAGACATGCATATTATAGATGAAAGAGATTATATTTTGAACAAAAAGCCAAGTGGCTATCGCTCATATCATATTGTTGTCGAATATCCAGTGCAAATGCTCGAAGGCCAAAAACGGGTTTTGGCTGAAATTCAGGTTAGAACGTTAGCGATGAATTTCTGGGCAACAATAGAACACTCGCTGAATTATAAATATCAAGGTGAATTTCCAGAAATATTAGAAAATCGCTTGCAGCGTGCTGCAGAAGCAGCTTTTCAATTGGATAAGGAAATGACTGCAATTAGAGGAGAAATTCAAGAGGCCCAAAACTTATTTTCTTATAAACGTGGTCATAAAAAAGAATGATCAAGTGTCAGTATGCTATAGTTATATTAGAAAAGATAATTTCAAAAGTGCAACAATATTTTGAAACAGGCTTGAAAATTAAGCAACTATGTATACTATACTCGGTTAATAGTATTAAATAAACGGTTAAAATGTAAATAAAAGAGGTCAGTTATGAAAATAGCCATTTTTGCTAATGAGGGCCGCAAATCAATGATGATCAGTCGAAAGCTGCATCAGAAATTTAAGGATACACATTTTGTTTTAGACAATGATAACCCTGATATTGTTGTAACAGTAGGGGGGGATGGAACGCTGTTGGCAGCTTTCCATCAATATAAAAATATTCTAGATAGGGTGCGCTTTGTCGGAGTTCACACAGGTCATTTAGGCTTTTATACAGACTGGAGAGATGATGAGATCGATGATCTTGTCATAAGTTTGCAATCAGACAATGGTCAGTCTGTTAGTTACCCGCTGTTAGATGTTAAAGTCAGCTATGTTGATCAACTGAGACCGGAAGTCTTTTTGGCGCTGAACGAAGCAACTTTAAAGCGAAACAGTGCTACGATGGTAACTGATGTTTACATTGGTGGAGAAATTTTTGAAAAATTTCGCGGAGACGGACTTTGTATTTCGACTCCAACTGGATCAACTGCGTATAACAAATCCTTAGGTGGGGCTGTTATTCATCCCAATCTAAGGGTTTTACAAATGACAGAAATCGGATCGATCAATAATCGTGTTTTTCGTACTTTGAGTTCACCGATGATAATCGCTCCCAATGATTGGGTCACATTATATCCAAATCGTGAAAGTGATTATATTTTAACGGTTGATCAGAATAGTTATCATGGTCGTCAAATTAAACAAATTACCTTTAAAACGTCAAAAAAAAGCATCCACTTCGCCAAGTATCGCCACATGCAGTTTTGGCAAAGGGTCCAAGATGCGTTTATTGGGGCGGAATATGCAAATTAGCTGGGAGTATGTAGAAAGTTCACCCATCAAGATTCGAACCTTTTTAAAGTTAAAGGGAGTTTCACGCCGACTTTTAACAAAGGTAAGATATCGAGGTGGCCATATCTTATTGAATGGCAAAGAGGGACGCAAGACTGATAAAATGTGTACAAATGATAGGCTAACGCTTATTTTACCTCCTGAAAATTCAAAAAATTCGCTGATTCCATCATATGTTCCACTCGATGTCCTTTACGAGGATCGTGATTTTTTAATTGTGAATAAACCACCAGGCGTTGCCTCCATTCCCTCACCTTTGCATCCGACTGATTCTCTTGTGAACCGTGTTTGGGGATATTATCAACTTAAGCAATATCGGGGAATTATCCCTCATATTGTGACGCGTTTGGATCGAGATACATCTGGGATAGTTTTATTTGCCAAACACTGCTATGCGCATTCCTTATTGGATGTGCAGCTGAAGTGTCATCGCGTCCAGAAATACTATCTTGCGATTTTGACAGGTCAGTTAAAGAATCAACACGTATTGATAAACCTTCCCATCGATCGAGATCCTTCGTCAATCATAAAAAGACAAGTCACCGACAAGGGCGTTAATGCGAGCTCGGAGATACAGCAGGTGCAATGCTTACGCGAAGCTTATACTCTTTGTCGAATTCAACTTCATACAGGAAAAACACACCAGATTCGCGTTCATTGTTCATATCTTGGACACCCGTTAGTTGGAGACAGTCTGTATGGGGGACAAAGGCATGTACCCGTACAACGTCAAGCACTTCATTGTGAACAGCTTATATTTAAGCATCCTTTTTTGGATAAGGTAATTAATATCAAGTGTAACTTGCCCCGTGATATGCAAATATTTATTCAAAAAAATAATTAAAGAGGTAAGCCGATCATGGCCGAAAAAAGAAATACAAATTATGAAAAAAAACAAGAAATAATTTTTCTTTTAAATGAACAAAAAGCAACGAAATTTAGAGAACTTTTTTTAAATTTGCACGTTTACGAACAAGCACAAATCTTTACTGGTTTAGATTTAAAACAGCGAGCACGTATATATCGCTATTTAACTCCAGATGAACTTGGTGACACTTTCGATGCAATTGAGGAAGATCCCGAGAGCATTGTCGATTATTTTAAGGAAATGGAACCCGAGTATGCTGCCAAGGTAATTACCCAAATGTATACCGATAATGCCGTTGATGTTTTGGCTTTTGCAGATAAGAAAGATCTACCGAAATATTTACGGCTGATGTCGCGCGAAAAAGCAGATGAAATAAAAGAACTGCTGCATTATGAGGATAAAACAGCTGGAGCTATCATGGCGACAGAGTATGTTAAAATTGTCGGAAATCAAACTGCACGTTCTGCGATGCATGTTCTGAAACGAGAGGCGGAAAAAGCTGAGACGATTTATTATACCTATGTTGTTGATGATGACGATAGGCTGATTGGTGTAGTCACTCTGAGGGATCTATTGGTTAGTGGCGACGATATGCTTATTCAGGAAATCATGAACGATCAAATCATGTCTGTCAAAGTTGACGAGGATCAAGAAGATGTAGCTAAGACAATTCGTGACTATAACTTCCTAGCAATTCCTGTCACTGACTATGATGATAAAATGATTGGGATTATTACAGTTGACGATATTATCGACGTTATTGATGAAGAGTCAGCGGAAGACTATTCAGGATTAGCTGGTGTTGATATTGAAGAGAGTCCAGATAATCCAATTAAAGCTGCCGCTAAAAGATTGCCTTGGCTGATAACATTGCTTTTTTTAGGGATGTCGACAGCAAGTCTTGTGTCGCATTATGAACATCTTGTCAGTGAAGCCAGTATTTTAGCTGTTTTTATCTCTTCTATAACGGGAACGGCTGGAAATGCCGGAACACAAAGTTTGGCTGTGGCAGTCAGAAGCCTGGCTTATAAAGATGATGATGACAAAACGTTGTTCCGAACAATTATTTCCGAAATTTTTACGGGATTCGTAATCGGAATAATTACTGGGACAACAATTATGGTTATTGTAGGACTTTGGAAAAATAACTTTGTTTTAGGTTTTGTAATAGGCTTGGCGATGATGTGCGCTATTATTGTGGCGAATTTGGCTGGGAGCCTCATTCCAATTTTAATGGACAAAATTGGAGTCGATCCAGCAGTTGCTTCAGGACCGTTTATTTCTACTCTTAGCGATTTGACCTCAGTACTGATTTATTTTAATATAGCAAAACTATTTTTAGCTTTCATAATAGGTAATTGAATATGCAAGGGATAAAAGGCAAAATTTTTTTTGAATATTTTTAATGTACAATTGAGCTGAACTTGCACCTTGTCTTATTTAAAAAGGCAGGACATTGAAAATCAATTTTGATTTTCGATGTCCTGCCTCTTTACTACAAATAACTAAAGTCAGCGAATTTGTAGGAGATGTCGTTATGATTTGCGATTACTAAATCAGAAATTTTTAAAATGTTAACTGGCGGAAGGAACGAACGTAGATACTAGTTACTTGAAGTGTACACAAACCCCCTCCGGGACAGGAATGTTCTTCTGAAGACATGTCAGAGTGCCATTTTCAGTATTTCGACTGAATAAGGTGGCATTATCGGTATTTTGATTTGCTACAATGATAAATTTTTCGCTTGGATCAAGCATAAAATCACGCGGAAACTCTCCTTCTGTGGATGTATATTCGATGAATGCCAACTGGGGTTTTTCTGAATCAAATTTAAAAACTGCAATTGAATCGTGACCACGATTTGAGACGTAGACGAACTTTCCGTCTGCAGATACTCGAATCGCAGCTGCACCATTGTGCTTGTCCCAAGTAGAAGGAATAGTAGATAAAGTTTGAAGATGTGCAAATTTTCCTGTTGTTTGGTTATAAGAAAGTAGAGCGAGTTGACTGCTCAATTCACCAGCAAGAAAGGCATAGTTGCCATTTGGATGGAAAACAAGATGTCGAGGTGCAAACCCAGACGCCGTGGAGAATTCGGCTACGAGTTTCAGTTTACCCTCGGGAGTTACATCATACGTATAAAGTTTGTCAGCCCCAAGGTCGCAGACGGCAAGCCTTTTATCGGGAGTTAGATCAGTATAATGAATGTGTGAAGCTTCTTGTTCAGGTCGGGGACCGTTACCTTGATGGGTTATTTTGTCAGTCTCATTCAGTGTTCCTTGATTGTCTGTTTTAAAGACTGTGATTGTACCCTGATGGAAATTGGCTGTGAAGACGAGTTGTCTTTCCTCGTCAAGGCTAACATAACATGGTGGTGCACCGGCGGCTAATTTTTCATCACAAAAAATTGGAGCACCAGAAGCTAAGGAGTAACTAGTTATCCCACCCTGGTCTTCCTTTTTTGAAATCGTATACAAAAAATCATTTACTGAACTGCTCATATAAGTCGGATTTTGGATCTGAATAAATGTTTCAGGGCAGGTTATCTCGTTTTGTTCTGTGTCAAGAACTGCGCGATAAATACCCTGTGAACTTTTTTTAGTATATGTGCCAAATAAAACTGTTTCTTTCATGAAAAAACCTCCTATTGCTCAATTCAAAGATAGTATAACACATAATACATGGTAGCTTGCTGCGGTTACATTTAAAGATATATTTTCACACCTGGGAGAGGGTAGGGTCAAGAATATCGTACTTAGGGTTTAATTTTAGTTCTCGGGTTCAGGTACTTATCTCTGTCAGATAGTAATTAATGGATTTTTTGATTATTTTAAAATATTCAGCAGAAAGAGAACCCTATTTTGTTTGACAAACCTTCATTACAGAACACTTTACACTAAGTAATGTCTGAAGACATATGATACAATGTGTGTATTCTAAAAATATTTGAAGGAGTTAGACGAGTATGTTAAAAGCAGAAGTTATTGAAATCGGTCCAGAAGCTATTTCAGAAAATGATCCTTTGCTGATCCTTTTTGATGAGACAGCGTCTACTCAATTGAGACGAGTTTCAATCGTTCAACGATTTTCCAAAACAGAAGATGCTGATTATGATTTTTCAGCAGGAGACAAAATAAGTATTGATGATCAGGAATATGAAGTGGCGTACGTTGGTCAGCTTGTAAAAAGCAATATGGAAATGATTGGACATGCGACGCTTTGTTTTGAGAAAACACCTGAGAACCCCCAGCATAACGGAATTTATCTTAAACCGTATACTTTTCCTAAAATTCAGGTTGGTAGCGTAATTAAATATTACTGAAAACAAACATATTCAATCTTTAAAATAGTAAAAAGGCTTGGGTCAAAAATCACATTTGAAGTGCCCCATAATTGTTAGACATAGAAACTAACAATTATGGGGCACTTCAATTTTGATCCAGGCCTTTTTAATTTTTTATTTCAGCTTTAGCCGTTTTGAAAATTATAATTATTTTTAGGAGCACAGGTAACCGTGTGCCCAGAATATCTAAATATTATCACCATTGAAAATCGAGTTTTTCACGATAACATAATCAACCTTACGTAAAGCTGACAGGTTTCGTCCGCCTGCGTATGAAATAGATGATTGAAGATCTTCATGCATCTCTCTTAAAGTATCTGCGATACTGCCACGATAAGGTACTAACATCTTTTTACCTTCAACATTCTTATACTGCCCTTTTTGATACTGTGAAGCTGAACCAAAATAAGTTTTGTATTTTTGACCGTTTTTTTCAATAATGTCTCCAGGGCTCTCTTCGTGACCGGCAAAGAGTGAGCCAATCATACACATGGAGGCACCGAAGCGGACAGATTTAGCGATATCACCGTTGTAACGGATACCCCCGTCTGCAATGATCGGTTTACTTGCAGCTTTACTGCAGAGACGAACAGCAGCGAGCTGCCATCCTCCAGTTCCAAAACCAGTTTTTAATTTTGTGATGCAAGCTTTACCAGGGCCGATTCCGACTTTAGTCGCATCTGCACCGGCGTTTTCTAATTCACGAACGCCTTCAGGGGTGCCGACATTTCCAGCAATTACAAAAGTCCCAGGTAATTTTTTCTTGATATGTTTGATCATATCGATGACGGTATCTGCATGTCCGTGAGCGATATCGATGGTAATATATTCAGGGACTGTTCTTTTCAATGATAGAGAATCAATAAAATCGTATTCTTGGGGTTTGACACCTACTGAAATAGAGGCGAAAAGTCCTTCTTTGTGCATTTTTTGGATAAAACCGAGTCTCTTGTTTTCGTTAAAGCGATGCATAATGTAAAAGTAGCCATTACGTGCAAGCCATTTAGCCAGTGGTTCATCAACAATAGTTTGCATATTGGCAGGAACAACGGGAATCTTGAAGGTCATTGGACCAAATTTAATTTTGGTGTCGATTTCAGAACGACTTTTAACAATACATTTATTGGGAACTAATTGGATATCTTCGTAATCAAAAACAGGCAATATAAAGACCTCACATTCTAAATTAACAAATATTATTCGTTGATTGACGACTTTTATTTCGCAAACACTGTTAAATCTACCCTAAACAATTTAAAAAGTCAAATTAAGCGCTGATAGTTTACTAAATTGTTCGCTTTTATAAAGAAATGACTAATTATTGGGTGCAGGTTATAATATAAGAGAAGATTAACAAGGAGTGAGACATAATGGTTAAAAAGGCCAAAATAAAAAAGACCAATGATGAAAGGATACTTGATCAACATCATATTGATTATCAGGAAGTGCAGTTCGATTGGCTTGCAAATGGCAAAAACGCATTAGCAGAGGCAGAATCGAGTGGTATCTCACCCACAAGTATTTTAAAAACAATTGTTTTAAAAGGCAACGATGATGAGCATGATTATCTAGTTGTTTGCTTGCCGTTAGAGTATGAAATAAATTTGAAAAAGATTGCCAATGAACTTGGCAGAAAGCAGATTCATTTAGCTGATAATAAAAAGCTGATCAAGATTACGGGATATATCCATGGTGCAAATACGCCAATTGGAATCAAGATACGCAAGGGTTTTCCAATTTATTTTGATGAGAGAATAAAACCGTTTGAGCAAATTTCAGTTTCAGCAGGAAAAGTTGGCAGGTCAGTACGCTTGAAGCAAGTGGATTTAGTAAAATTGGTTAGTGGCAAGTATCTTAGAATCGAATAAACGTTTCAGGTGGAGGAAAAGTGTGAAAAAAATTGAACGTGGAATGGCTTTTGCCAGTAGGCATGTAGATATTTTTAAATGCCCTGTTTGTGGCGAAGGCTTTGAAGAAGTTATGAACGGAAGTTTTAGCTGTTCTAAAGGGCATCAGTTTGATTTTTCAAAAAAAGGGACGCTTTATTTTTTAAGACATGGTGTGAAAAGTGATTATGATGATATTAAAATGTGGGAAGCACGACGTTTTGTCCTCAAAGCTGGACTGTTCCAACCCATTATTGATGAAATATTAAGCTTAATCCCTGAAAAAAATTACTTGCGGATAGTTGACGTTGGGTGTGGTGAAGGCTCGACATTGAAGTATGTCGAAGAACAGCGTACGAATAGGGAAGATGCTTATGTCGGCTTTGATATTTCAAAAAAGGCGATTAATTTGGCAACCAGAGATGAAGGGAGTGCATTTTTTTGCATCGCTGACCTGGCCCAGTTGCCATTTGCATCCAAGTCATTCGATGTGATTCTTGACATGTTTTCTCCGTCAGCTTATGGAGAATTTGATCGTATTTTGAAGAGTAAAGGCTTATTATTTAAAGTCATTCCGAATGCGAATTATTTAATTGAACTAAGGCACATGTTATATGAGGAAAATGATCCTCAGTATTCATACAGTAACGATAAAGTCCTGACTTTATTTAAACGGCATTATCCGCACGCGAAGATTAAGAAAATTACTTACGAATTTCCACTTTCGAAAACATTTTTTGAAAGCTTAGTGTACATGACACCGCTTCATTGGGGCGCTGCTGCTGAAAAAATTGATGCGGCATTAGCGAAAGGTTTGAATAAAATAACGATCGATGTGTTACTCTTAATCGTTGAAAACAATTGAAAAACAAATGTTTTTTGAAAATAACTTGTAAATCCAAAGCAGTGATGGTATTATAACGTAGAGAAATCGGTTGTTAACAATTAACGGAACAGTCGTTAGTTGTTGAATGATTGTACTTCATTAACGTAGCTGTTCGCCGTGCCCACACCGAATGGCTGCGCTTTTTTTGTTTAAAAAAATAATAAGTAGTAAAGAGGGAAAAATAAGTCATGGCAAATCATATTGTTTTGTTTGAACCATTGATGCCGGCTAATACTGGAAACATTGCTAGAACCTGTGCAGGAACCAATACAGAGTTACATCTGATTGAACCATTAGGTTTTTCAACTGATGATAAGTATTTAAAAAGAGCTGGTCTAGACTACTGGGACAAGGTAAAAATAACCTATCATAAAAATTTGCAAGCTTTTATGAAAACGTTGGGTAGAAATGATGATTTGTATCTTGTTTCCAAGTTTGCTGAGCATGCATATACGCAAGTTGATTATAGTCATGAAGATCGAAACAATTATTTTATTTTTGGTAAAGAAACGACAGGGCTGCCAGAACCATTTATGCGGCAAAATTCTGAAAAATGTATTCGAATACCACAAAATGATACACATATTAGAGCGTTGAACTTATCTAATACTGCTGCAATTGTGATTTATGAAGCATTAAGGCAACAAGACTTTCCGGAATTAGAGAAAAGTCATATCTATGAGAATGATAAACTGAAATAAATTTTGTTCTTAAAATATGTTGATAAAACAGTAAATTATTTGATAGAGCGAATAGACTCCTTTTCGTGTTCGTGTAAAGATAATGCCTCATAATATAGTTATGTTATAATCAGACCGAAGTAGTTAACTGTGAGAGGGGTATCGTGTTTTGGCGCAACGCAAGAGAAAAAGGCGAACAACTAGCAAGAAATCTGAATTTATATCTAAGCGTACGAGCGGTGGTCTTTTTATTCTGGTTGGTTTGTTAGGATTGTTGAAACTTGGATATGTTGGTATTTTATGTATAAACATCTTTCGTTTGTTTATTGGTGATGCTTATGTTGTAGGTGAAATTGCTCTTATTGTTTTTGGTGTTTACCTGCTTTTAACAGATGAAGAGCCTCATTTCGAAAAGCATTATTGGGGTGGCGCAAGTATTGTTTTAGCCAGTGTGCTGCTTTTTTTGCACAGCCTTTTTTTTCAGCAATTGGATCTTCATTCTAATTTTATAAGTATTACATGGCAGTATCTTCGTGCTGATATCGCTGCTGGTAGCATTGGAAGCCGTATTGGTGGCGGGTTGTTAGGAGCATTGTTATATACGCCATCTTATTTTTTGTTTGCACAAGTTGGAACATATATAATCGTTGGGTTGCTTCTAGTAATAGGTATTTGTGTTTTCAGTGGTTTTCCTCTTAGCCGTGTTCTAGAATTTTGTGGGAAAGTACTTTATCAAGTGATGGCTTTTGTAAGAAGTGTTTTTGCGCTTTTATTCAATTATATTCACAGAATGTTTTTCAAATTGTATAAGAAAATGGTTGGGTTGCGAAAGAGACGTGTCGGTAAAAGTAGAAATAAAAAAATAATTGAAAAACCTGACATTATTAAACCTCAAAAAGCACAGAAAGAAAGCTTAACTGAAAAGCCTGTCGAGATTGCGAGAGATACCGAAGCCATAAAAACTAATACGTGGAACACAGGCATGGAACAAGCTGAAAATATGCGTGACAGTCAGGAGACCGCTCCAAAGGAACAAGGTAAAAAAGCGGGAGTAACATTCACTGATAATCCAGTGAATGATGACTATGAATTACCGCCAACAACGCTTCTTCAAAGGGTCGAACCGACTGATCAGAGTGATGAATATCAGAAAATCGAAAAAAATACTCAAGTCCTGAAAAAAACTTTTAATAGTTTTGGAGTTGATGTAGACATCAAAAGTGCTATTTTGGGACCGGCAGTCACAAAATATGAACTTCATCCAGCGATTGGAGTAAAAGTCAGTAAAATTGTAAATCTTGCGGATGATTTAGCACTTGCTTTGGCTGCGAAGGATATTAGGATTGAAGCGCCTATTCCAGGTAAATCATTGATTGGAATTGAAGTTCCAAACCAAAAAGTTTCAACTGTTTCTTTTAGAGATATCATCGAGGCGCAGAAGAAGCAAAAAAGCAAACCATTGGAAGTTCCTTTAGGCAGGGATATTTCAGGAAAATTAGTAACGGCTGATCTTTCAAAAATGCCACATTTATTAATTGCAGGTTCGACTGGAAGTGGGAAATCCGTTGCTATCAATGGGATCATTACAAGTTTATTGATGAACTGTCCGCCTCATTTAGTAAAGTTGATGTTAGTTGATCCTAAAAAGGTTGAATTAGGTGTCTATAATGGAGTGCCGCACCTTTTGACACCTGTTGTGACCAATCCTAAAAAGGCATCTAAGGCTTTGCACAAATTAGTTGCCGAGATGGAAAGAAGATATGAATTATTTGCTAACACTGGTCAAAGAAATATTGCTGGTTACAATGATATGATCCAACGGCAAAATAATGAGACGGGGTCGGAAGAACCAGTATTACCGTATATCGTTATTGTGGTTGATGAATTATCAGATCTAATGATGGTTGCTGCAAATGAAGTTGAAGATGCAATTATCCGACTAGCTCAAATGGCACGTGCTGCTGGAATCCATATGATTCTTGCAACACAACGTCCTTCGGTCGATGTCATTACGGGGCTGATCAAGGCTAATGTTCCTTCACGGATTTCTTTTGCCGTTTCGAGTGGTACGGATTCAAGAACAATTATTGATACTAATGGTGCTGAAAAACTGTTAGGACGGGGAGATATGCTGTTTTTGCCCATGGGACTTAATAAACCGATTCGTGTTCAAGGAGCATTTATTTCTGATAATGATGTTGCAAGTGTTGTAGATTTCGTTAAGCAACAGCAAACAGCTGAGTATGATGAATCTTTGATTGTCTCCGATGAGGAGACAGCACAAGACGAAGGTGAAGATTCAGATGATGAGCTTTTCAGTGAGGCTGTCCAGTTGATCGTTAAAGAACAAGCATGCAGTATTTCAATGCTGCAGCGCCGTTTTCGAATTGGGTATAATCGTGCAGCAAGACTGGTTGATGAGATGGAGGCTAAAGGAATGGTTGGTCCTTCTGAAGGCAGCAAGCCGAGAAAAGTTTATCTTAACAACGATGATCCTTCCCAATAAAAAAATGGTCTATGAAAAAATTGAGGTGTGCTCCTGATGTTTTAAGGGAGTACACCTCATTCCGGTTTTTGTTCTCTGTATGTGGGAACCGCAGGAAATTTTGATTTGAACAGCTAAAAATATAGTTTTTAGCAATAAGATCTACCTGATGGGTATCATTGTCGGAGGGAGTTTAAAACAAAAGCTGTATTTGTAATTTTTATTTTAATCAATTATGATATTGTACATAAGCAAATTTGAGGGGGAAACAAAAGTGCGTACCGAAATAAGATCTGGTATGGGCTTAACGGTCACACCAACTAAAAAATTCAAAACGACAAGAATCGCGATTGCACTAATTGAGCCTCTTGATAGTAAATCACTGACTAAAAGAATGTTGTTGGCAAATGTCCTAGAAGCTGCTAGTGAACACTTTCCAACGCAAAAAGCAGTTGCAGAAAAACTTTCAAAGATGTATGGAGCAGGTTTTGGAATTACTGTTGAACGTCGGGGAAATGTACATATTTTGAACTGTGTATTTGACTGTGTTAATGAACGTTATCTGGATGCTGAGGAGGGATTGCTCGATGAAGCTTTTGCATTTTTAAAACAATGCATTTTTGAACCATTAGTCTCTAATGAGGAATTTGATCAAGCTACTTTTGAACGTCAAAAAAAGAACCTTGGCTTCTACATGCAAACAGTTCGAGATGATAAGCAATTATATGCTGCGCTTTCTTTACAAAAAATTTATTTTGCCGATGAGGCTCAAAGGACACCTTCATTCGGAACTTATGAGCAACTAAAAAAAATAACACCTAAAGCCTTGTATTCTTACTACACTGAATGTATTCGAAATGATCAAATTGAGATAGTGGTTTCTGGCAATGTGGATGAGAAAAAGTGTGAAGAATTGGCTCGCGCTCTGCCGTTTACAGAACGGCAAGAGTTTAACGGCTCGCTTTTTTATAATCAGCGTCAGAATTTTGAGATTAATGAAGAAGTCGAACACCAGACTGTTGTACAGGGTAAGTTAGACTTAGCATATTCCTTGCCTGTTTACTATCGTACTGCTGACTATTATGCGGCTTTGGTTTTTAATGGTATTTTTGGGGGACTTCCGCTTTCAAAATTATTCATGAATGTACGGGAAAAAGCGAGCTTAGCCTATTACGCGAATAGTTCATATGATAGTTTTCGGGGCTTTGTTTCTGTCCAAACAGGTATTCAGGCTAAAAACAGAAATGCGGTTCAGACTATAATAAGTAAGCAGCTCGAAGATATAAAAAATGGGCAGATTACGCAAAGAGAATTTCAAGATACAAAAAAAGCTTTGCAGAGTTCGTTTTTAAGCCGCTTAGATAGCCCGACGAATAACCTAGATCAAAAATTGGTAAATGTTTTAACGAGAGAAGAGATTTCTGTACAAGGATGGCAGACGGCTTTGGAAGCTGTCTGCTTTGAAGATGTTGTTGAAGTAGCTCAAAAAACAGAGCTGCAGTCGATTTATTTTTTAGATGGAGAAGTTAACTAATGGAGATAGTACAGTATCCGCAGTTTGATGAAAAATTGTATAAGGAAAAATTAGATAATGGTTTGGAAGTTAATGTTCTTCCAAAATCAGGGTATCATAAAACATATGGAATTTTGACAACTGACTATGGATCGCTTGATAACAAGTTTGTTCCGCTTCATAAGGAAAAAATGGAGACTGTTCCTGATGGTGTTGCACATTTTTTGGAGCATAAACTGTTTGAGAAAGAAGATCACGATGCATTTGATCTATTCGGGCATTATGGGGCAGATGCAAATGCGTTTACTAGTTTTACGAATACTAGTTATCTTTTTTCAACTGCCAGTTTTCCTCAAAAAAGTCTAGAAATCTTGTTAGATTTTGTTCAGAGGCCATATTTTAATGCAAAGTCAGTTGAAAAAGAAAAAGGAATCATTGGGCAGGAAATAAAAATGTATGAGGACGACATTGATTGGCGATTTTACTTTGGAATGCTTAAAAATCTTTATCCTGATCATCCCCTCAGCGTTGACATTGCAGGAACAATCGACTCAATTGCAAAAATTACGGTTCAGAATCTCTATGATTGTTACTGGACCTTTTATCATCCCCAAAACATGAACTTATTTGTAACGGGTGCAGTAGATCCTGAGGAAACGTTAGATCTGATAAAAGAGAATCAATCTAAGAAAAGCTTTTCCCCAGCTAATGAGATTAAACGTGCTAGTTTAGACAATGATGAATCAGGGCAAGATATAATCCCCTATCGTATGCTTGAATTGGATACGCAACGTCCTAAAGCTGCCGTGGGTGTTAAAGGTTTGGACCAAGTTCCTGATGGCCGTGAAGGACTTGTTTACAAGCTGCGGATTGATATGCTGCTTTGGTTGTTATTCAGTGACACTTCTACAAACTATGTACGTCTTTATAATGAAGGTGTCATTGATGATAGTTTTGATTTCATGTTTCAACTTGAACGTGGATTTCATTATGTTTCAGTAAGCAGTGATACAAATGATCCGCAAAGATTTTGCCACGAGATAATTGCAGTTTTAGAAAAAGCAGAGCAATTATTAAAGGGCCAATATACACAGTTTAACTTAGCTAAAAAAGAACTGATCGGAAGACAAATTCACAGCATGAATTCGTTAGAAACGATTGCTAACCAATACTCAGGACACTTGTTTAATGGGGCAACAATTTTTGACAAAGTAGCTATTATTCAAGATATGACACTGGAGGAGATACTGACCACTTGCAAAGATTTTATCCGCTCGGAAGCGGTTAGTGTGTATCAAATTTTACCAAAAGAGGGTAATTAACAGTATGAAATGGGCTTTGATAGTTGGATCATCGGGAGATATTGGCAGTGAAGTAGCGCATGATCTTGCTGCACAAGGATGGTCGCTTTATTTACATTATTTCAGAAATAGAGAAAAAAATGACAAATTGTGTGCATCATTGCAGCAGACATATCCTAAGCAAGATTTCATTCAGTTACAGTGCGATCTGACTAGTAAGAAAAATTTGGATGAAATGATTGAGCAGCTTTTTGGACTGGATGCTGTTATTTTCGCACAAGGGACAACTTGCTATGGATTATTTCATGATTTGAAGTTTGCAGAATTGGATACGATGCTTTCAATGCAGCTCACGGCACCGTTATATTTGTTACAAAGAGTTGAAAAAAAATTAGCGCAAAATCATTTTGGCAGGATTGTTTTTATAGGTTCTGTTTACGGTGGGGCTGGGAGTGCGATGGAAGTTGGTTATAGTACAATTAAAGGTGCTTTGAGCTCTTTTGCGGCCGCTTACAGTAAAGAAGTCGGCTCTCTGGGAATTACAATTAATGTTGTTGCACCGGGAGCTGTGGATACACAGATGAATTCACTTTTTTCCAAGCAAGAAAAAGAACAAGTTAATGAAGCTATTCCACTTGGACGCTTTGCATCGACTTCTGAAATCAGTTATTGGGTTCGGACTATCATGAATGAACGGGCTTCTTATCTCACTGGTGAGACACTTTACGTTACTGGTGGATGGTTGAAATAAGCAATTCTTAATTAATATTTTTGTCGAGCTATGCTATACTAGATAAGGAATTTGCGTATTTTAAAAGTGTAATCGGATAATAATGGAGAGTTAATTGATATGACTGAAATTGGAAAAAATCTAAAAAATGCAAGAATAGAAAAGGGATACACACTAGATGATCTGCAACAGATAACAAAAATTCAGAAGCGCTATTTAATTGCGATTGAGGATGAAAGGTTTGAAGCTCTGCCTGGTGATTTTTACGTTAAGGCATTTATTCGACAGTATGCTGAAACAGTCGGTCTAAATTCAGAAGAACTCTTGGCTAGTATTGGAGAAGGCGAAACTAAGCAAGAGAGCAGTTCGGAGAAGATAGAAACGCGTGAAGACACGCGTAACAGAATAGAAGCTACACGTCAAAGCATGGCCAAGACAAATAGTTTCAATCGGTTTCTTTCTTATCTGCCAACAATTATTATTGTGCTGATTGTGGTTGCCATTTTAGGATCTATCTATTTTGTTGCTTGGAATAAGCATCAAAAAACAGCTGATTCTCAGCAAATTCAAAGCAGCAGTACGAAAGTATCTGTTTCGTCCGATGGTGCGAGCACGAAGCAAACTGAAAAGAAAAAAGTATCGACAAAAAACTCTAGCTCTAGTTCATCATCAAGTGAGAAGAAAAAGAGCAGCAGCAAAACTGGGAAAAAAGCTCAACTTAGTTTGGCTTCAAATTCAGGGTCGTCATTTATATATAATCTGAAAAATAGCTCAAAGACAAATACCGTCAAGGTAAGCGTTAAAGATTCGAGTGCGTGGACTGCTGTTTCCGCTGATGGAACGCAGCAGTGGCAAGGGACTTTAAGTTCTGGAGCAAATCATGAAGTCAAAATTCCTGAGAGTTCGAGCTCGATCACTATCAATTTAGGAAATTCAAAAGCAACAAAAATTTCGATTAATGGACGCAATTTTAATTTTCTGAAAGATAACAGTTCTTTAACAGTTAGAACATTGACAATAAACATTAAATAAAGAATACAAAAGAGAGGGAGCTTGACCATGAACTTGCCGAATAAATTAACAGTGCTTCGAATTTTCCTGATTCCAATATTTATTGTAGTGCTGACAGTTCCATTCCAGTGGGGAGAACTGAATTTTGGAGGCGCGGTGCTCCCAGTGACCCAGTTAATAGCTGCAATCATTTTTGCTGGAGCATCTTTAACTGATTTTGTAGATGGGCAAATAGCGCGCAGAGAAAAATTAGTAACAAATTTTGGAAAATTTGCAGATCCTCTGGCAGACAAAATGCTTGTTATGACCGCGTTTATAATCCTAGTTTCGATGAGCAAGGTTCCAGCATGGGTTGCTGCCATAATTATTTGCCGAGAATTGGCTGTAACGGGGCTGCGTCTTATTGTTGTTGAAAACGATGGTAAGGTAATTGCAGCTGCGATGCCTGGAAAGATAAAAACGACAACACAAATGCTGTCAATCATTTTTCTTTTACTGAATAATATTTTCTTTGCAGCTATCGGAATTCCGTTTGGTGAAATATTACTGTATATATGTCTGTTTTTCACAGTCTATTCTGGAGTTGATTATTTTATGAATAGCAAGCAGATTTTTGCCGATTCATTCGACAAGTGATTTTAAAGGAAACTGATTTTATTTTCAGTTTCCTTATTTTTGTGTAAAGATAATTAGTATTTTGCGTAATTTAGATAACGGAGGGAAATTAAGTGCATACAGAGATAATTGCAGTTGGAACAGAAATATTATTGGGGCAGATAGTTAATACTAATACAACTTTTGTTGCTCATCGGTTAGCGGATATGGGAATTGATGTATACTACCAAACAGTTGTGGGGGACAATCAGCAGCGCCTTATACAAGCAATCGACATTGCTTCAAAACGCAATGATTTGGTTATTTTAATGGGTGGTTTAGGACCTACAAAAGATGATTTGACTAAGCAAACAGTTGCACGTTTTCTTGGGAAAGACCTAGTTGAAGATGCTGCTGCGATGCATAAAATAATAGGCTATTATGCGGCGAGTAAGAAGGAAATGACGGTTAATAATCGCTTGCAGGCTCAGTATATAGCTGGAGCAGTTCCCTTGAAGAATGAGACTGGTTTTGCAGTGGGAGAGTATTACCAGAGTGAACAAGGGTGTGACTTTCTGCTGCTTCCTGGCCCACCTAGTGAGTTAAAACCAATGTTTGCCAACATTGCGCAACCGTTATTATATAAAAAGTATCACAACGATCATTTACTTTTTTCAAGGGTCCTACGCTTTTTTGGAATTGGTGAATCGATTTTAGCAACTAAAATTGAGGATCTCATTGACAATCAGACCAATCCAACCATTGCACCATACGCTAAAACGAGTGAAGTCACTCTTCGTTTGACTGCCAGCGCGATTAATGAAGAAGAAGCGAAAAAGATTTTGGATGAAACAGAAAAAAATATTTGCGACCGTGTTGGTGAATATATGTACGGTTATGGTGATAATAATACTCTTGTAGAAGTTGTTGTGAAGAAGCTTTTGGAAGCAAATTTGAGTATTACAGCCGCTGAAAGCCTGACAGCAGGAGCTTTTCAAGCGGCTCTTGGAAATGTACCAGGTGTTTCACGGATTTTTCCAGGTGGTTTTGTCACTTATGCGAACAGTGCTAAAAGTGGTCTATTGGATATTCCTACAGATATCATTCAAAAGAATGGTGTTGTCAGTGAAGAAACGGCAAAGTGGATGGCACAAAATTCAAAGAAAAAAATGAAGACAGATATTGGGATTTCTTTTACTGGGGTAGCGGGTCCGGATTCTCTGGAGGGGAAGGAAGCGGGAACAGTTTGGATTGGACTGGCTTTTAAGGATCGCCCTGTGAAGGCCAAGTTATATCATTTTGCGCGACAAAGATCACTCGTGCGTGAACGCAGTGTATTGACTGGTTTAGATTGGATCAGACGTGAAGTAGCAAAATGAATTTTTTTCGAACCTTTGTTCGATTTTTCTTGCAATTTATTTTTTTAGTCGGTATTATTGAATGGTAGACTATAGCTGATTATTTACACGCTTGGTCGGACTGAGGAGGAATTAAGTTGGCTGATGAGAGAAAAACAGCATTAGATGCTGCGTTAAAAAAAATTGAAAAAAATTTTGGTAAAGGTTCTATTATGCGGATGGGAGAAAAAGCTGATACCCAGATTTCTACGATCCCTAGTGGCTCACTTGCATTGGATGAAGCTTTGGGTGTAGGTGGATATCCACGTGGCAGAATTGTTGAAGTTTATGGACCTGAAAGTTCTGGGAAAACGACTGTTGCTTTGCATGCAGTTGCTGAAGTGCAGAGGAATGGTGGAGTGGCAGCTTATATCGATGCTGAAAATGCACTTGATCCTGCTTATGCAACTAAGTTGGGCGTGAATATCGATGATCTTCTTCTTTCACAACCAGATACGGGTGAGCAGGGATTAGAGATTACGGATGCTTTGGTTTCTTCGGGCGCAATCGATATAGTCGTTGTTGATTCGGTGGCAGCACTTGTTCCGCGTGCGGAAATTGAAGGCGAGATGGGCGATGCGCATGTTGGCTTGCAGGCCCGCTTAATGTCGCAAGCGTTGCGTAAACTTTCTGGATCGATCAATAAAACAAAGACAATTGCAATTTTTATTAATCAAATTCGTGAAAAAGTTGGCGTGATGTTCGGTAACCCAGAGATTACACCAGGTGGACGAGCTCTTAAATTTTATTCGACTATCCGATTAGAAGTAAGACGTGCCGAACAGATCAAAGATGGCGCAGACATTATAGGTAATCGTGTTCGAATCAAAGTTGTAAAAAATAAAGTTGCGCCGCCCTTTAAACGTGCTGAGGTTGATATTATGTATGGTGAGGGGATTTCTAAGACTGGTGAATTGGTTGATATGGCAGTTGAGAAGGAAATTATTAAGAAAAGTGGTTCTTGGTATTCATATGGTGAAGATCGAATCGGTCAGGGAAGAGAGAATGCCAAGCAATATTTGAGTGATCATCCAGAGATGATGGAAGAGGTTACACTAAAAGTTCGACAAGCTTATGGCATAGCAGATTCAGATGAAAAAAAAGAATCAACAGATTTACCACTTGAAGATAAAAAAAAGAGTTCAGAGAATAAAGAATAATTTGTAAAAAAAATTTGAAAAGATACTGAGCTATTGACATACTCATGAAGAAGCTGTGCCAAAATTACATTTTGGCACAGCTTCTTTCCGTGTAATTTAATTTTTCCAATTCATTGGTTGGTAATCACTTTTTATCAAACTTTTGGTTATACATAGCTAAAGTTTGACTATATAGATGATTTATCATAATTACTGTCCTAAAAATTATCGAAATATTGACCTGTGATTAGGAGATAAGACATTAGGTGATTTTTTTGGCTTTTATTATCTTTCTTGAGAATATGTCCAAATAGAATTTATCCAATGTTTTGGAATGTCAGACAAAGGAAATGTATGGTCTCAATTTCTCGAAACCTTAGTATTTCTGAAAAAGGGTTCATATGTCTTCAAATTATTGAAACCATCCGTTTTATGTTGACATAATGAGGTATAACACCGTAAAATATAAGAGTATGTTGATCAAAATAACATCTTAAAAGCAATGGTTATTGTAAAAGTTTAATCATTTTTTGACGATGTGGAGGTGAAAATTTGGAACTAACAATTACTATCCTCGCCATCGCTGTTATAACTTTGGGTATTGGTTTAGCTTTGGGTAAGGCTCTTCAAAAAAACAGCTACAAAAAAACGCTCGATGCCGCTACACAAACTGCACAAGGGATCGTGAGGAATGCTAAAAAAGAAGCAGTAGCATTAAAAAAAGAAGCTATTTTGGAAGCCAAGGATGAAAGTCATCGTTACCGAGGCGAAATTGAAAGTGAATTGAAGGAAAGACGTTCCGAAATTCAAAAACAAGAAAATCGTTTACTTCAGCGTGAAGAAAATTTGGATCGCAAGGATTCAGCGCTTGAAAAACGTGAACAAGGACTTGTGAAAAAAGAAAATCGGATGGAAACCGACCAAAAAGAGCTGGAGAAAAAACACCTTGAAGTTAATTCTCTAATTAAACAGCAAAAAACGGAGCTTGAACGGGTCGCTTCTTTGACAAAAGAAGAAGCTAAGAACTTGATCATGGATGAAACAAAGGAAGCTTTGAATCATGAATTGGCCGTTATGATTAAGGACAAGGAAGTAGAAGCGCAAGCTAATGCTGACCGTACTGCTAGGAGTTTAATTGCACAGGCGATTCAAAGAAGTGCCGCAGATACAGTTTCAGAAACGACAGTGTCCGTTGTCTCATTACCTAATGATGAGATGAAAGGACGGATTATTGGGCGTGAAGGACGTAATATCCGGGCTCTTGAGACTTTGACAGGAATTGATCTTATCATTGATGATACACCTGAAGCAGTTGTTCTAAGCGGATTTGATCCAGTTCGCCGCGAGATAGCTAAAATGGCGTTGGAAAAATTGATTCAGGATGGAAGGATACATCCAGCCAGGATTGAAGAAATGGTAGAAAAATCTACCAAAGAAATAGATGCGAAGATAAGGGACACAGGTGAAGAGACGATCTTTGATCTAGGATTGCACGCTATGCACCCAGATCTGATTAAAACTGTTGGCCGTTTGAAGTATCGAACAAGTTATGGGCAAAATGTGTTAGATCACTCGGTTGAGGTTGCAAAAATAACTGGTGTTCTAGCTGCTGAATTAGGTGAAGATGTGACATTAGCAAAACGTGCGGGATTACTACATGATATTGGTAAAGCAATTGACCATGAAGTTGATGGATCTCATGTGCAGATTGGGGTCGAATTAGCGGAAAAGTATAAAGAAAGTGATACTGTTATCAATGCAATAGCATCCCACCACGGAGATGTTGAACCTAAATACACAATCGCAGTCTTAGTTGCGGCGGCTGATGCTATCTCTGCAGCACGTCCAGGTGCTAGGAGCGAATCTCTGGAAAACTATATTCATCGCCTTGAAAAACTTGAAAAAATAACCAATGAATTTGATGGAGTTAAAAAGAGTTATGCAATTCAAGCGGGGAGAGAAGTTCGTGTTATTGTGAAACCGAATGAAGTAAATGATTTAGAATCAACGGTTCTTGCACGCGATATAAAAAACAGGATTGAAAGCGAAATGGAGTATCCTGGACATATTAAGGTAACCGTTATCCGTGAAATCAGAGCGGTTGAATATGCTAAATAGTCATTATTTTTAGATATTTTATTTACCTGCAAGAAAGCTGGGATACATATCCCAGTTTTCTTTTTTATTTCTAGTCAAAAAGTAAATCAGGTTTCGCAACAGCTTATTAAAATGCTAAAATTGAACTATTAAATGAACCATGGAGATCAGAAAAGGGGAAAAATATGCGTATTTTGTTTGTTGGCGATGTTATGGGAAGTACAGGACAAGAAGTTCTTGAAGAGTATTTGCCTAAATTAAAGCATTTGTATCATCCTCAAGCGACTATTGTGAATGGAGAAAATGCAACAAGAGGCCGTGGAATTAACGAGAAAGTGTACAAACGAATTCTGAGCTGTGGAGCGGATGTTGTTACAATGGGAAACCATACTTGGGACAACGCAGAAATAACAGATTTTATTCAATCAGCAAAAAAGCTGATTAGACCAGCAAATTTTTCGGCAGGACAAGTTCCTGGAATTGGTTACACAACTATTAAGATTAACCAACAGAAATTGGCAGTTCTTAATTTGCAAGGGCGGGTTTTCATGAGCCCTTCAGACGATCCATTTGCCGTTGCTAAGGATATTATTTCTGAATTGAAAAAACAAACCAATTTGATTTTTGTTGATTTTCACGCTGAAACAACCAGCGAAAAAGCGGCCTTCTCGTGGTATTTTGATGGGCAGGTTTCGGCTGTTGTGGGTACACATACGCATGTTCAAACAAATGATGCACGCGTCCTTCCTCAAGGAACTGCTTTTTTGTCCGATGTCGGGATGACAGGCCCCTATGATGGTATCATAGGAATGAAACGGGAAAATGTTATCACACGTTTTTTGAATCAAATGCCAACAAGATTTGAAGTGGACGAAAATGGGCGCAGAAATTTGTCTGCCTGCGTAATCGATATTAACGATGAGACAGGAAAAGCAAAGAAAATAAAAACGATTCAAATCAATGCTGATCATCCGTTTATGCAATAAAGGAGAGAATTAAATGCCTCAAAAAACAAAAAACACACCAATGATGGAACAGTATTTAGCTGTCAAAGAACAATATCCGGATGCTTTTTTATTTTATCGTTTGGGTGATTTTTATGAGATGTTTTATGATGATGCAATCAAAGGGTCGCAAATTTTGGAATTAACACTAACAACGCGTAACAAAAATGCAGCCGATAAGATACCGATGTGCGGCGTACCTCACCACGCAGCACAGAATTATATTGACATTTTAGTTGATCAAGGCTATAAGGTGGCTATCTGTGAGCAGATGGAAGATCCTAAGTTAGCTAAGGGAATGGTCAAGCGTGAGGTCATCCAGTTAGTTACCCCAGGGACGATGATTGATCCGTCGGCTAGTGAAGCTAAGGAAAATAATTATCTCACGGCTTTACATGAGAATAAGGATAAGTATGGATTAGCCTATGTTGATTTATCTACGGGTGAACTGAAAACTGCGACTCTAGATAGCATAAGTTTGGTGCTGAATGAGTTAATGAGTCTGCGAACAAAAGAAATTGTTCTTGATGATTCTGTAACGAAAGAAAGTTCAAAAGCACTAGAAAGTTTGAAAATTATGATTTCAAAACAAAATGATGTTAAAGAAAGTGCGGAGTCAAGTTATGCGATTCAGAATTTGACCAGCACCCTTGAAATCAGTGTAATTCAGCACCTAATAACGTATCTTAATGTCACACAAAAACGAAGTTTGGGTCATTTGCAAAAAGCCGTTCATTACGAACCATCGAATTTTCTAAAGATGGATCCATTTTCTAAACGAAATTTGGAGATACTTCAAAATAGTCGTACAGGAAAAAAACAAGGTACCTTGCTGTGGCTTTTGGATGAAACTAAAACGGCAATGGGAGGACGCCTACTGAAACAGTGGCTCGAGAGACCGCTGTTGAATTTGAAGGAGATTTCCAGTCGTCAGAATAAAGTTGATAATTTATTAAAGCATTATTTTGAACGCAGCACTTTACAAGATGAATTAACGAGCGTTTATGATTTGGAACGTTTAGCTGGACGGGTAGCTTTTGGGAATGTCAATGGCCGCGATCTTATCCAGTTAAAGCAATCATTGGAACAAGTTCCTAAAATCAGTTATGTCCTAAACGAACTGAATGATGGAACTTTTGACGACCTTTTAAAGAACCTTGATCCGGTAGAAGATGTGGTGGATCTGATAGAAAGCGCAGTTGTTGAGGAACCACCCGTTTCCGTCAAAGACGGAGGTCTAATTAAAGAAGGTTACAGTTCGGAACTTGACAAATACACAGATGCTATGAAAAATGGTAAGCATTGGTTAGCAGAGATGGAAGCCAAAGAACGTCAAGAAACGGGAATCAATAATTTAAAAATTGGATTCAACCGTGTCTTTGGATATTATATCGAAGTATCCAAAGCCAATTTAAATAAATTGTCAACTGAACGTTATGAACGAAAACAAACGTTGACCAATGCTGAACGCTTTATCACACCTGAACTTAAAGAAAAAGAGGCTATGATTTTAGGTGCTGAGAGTAAGGCGGTCGAACTGGAATATCAACTCTTTGCTGATATTCGAGAACGTATCAAAGATCAGATTAAACGTCTCCAGAAATTAGCACATGCAATTGCAATACTTGATGTTTTACAGTGCTTTGCCGTTGTCAGTGAACGGGACCATTTTGTAAAGCCCAAACTAACGGATAAGAAACATAGCGTAAATGTTACAGGCGGATGGCATCCTGTTGTTCAGCAAGTGATGGGCAAACAGAGTTATATTCCTAATGACATTGTGATGTCCGAAAAACTTAATATTCTTTTGATAACCGGTCCTAATATGTCAGGGAAAAGCACTTACATGCGTCAGTTAGCGCTCACTGTTGTGATGGCTCAAATAGGTTGTTTTGTACCTGCTAAAAGTGCACTCCTACCGGTTTTTGACCAAATTTTCACACGAATAGGTGCTGCAGATGATCTAATTGCTGGTCAATCAACCTTTATGGTCGAAATGAAGGAGGCTAACCATGCTCTTAGCCACGCAACTTCTAATAGCTTGATTCTGTTCGACGAGATAGGAAGAGGAACCGCAACCTATGATGGGATGGCATTGGCACAGGCAATTATTGAATATGTTCATGATCATGTATTTGCAAAGACGCTGTTTTCGACTCATTATCACGAGTTAACAACTCTGTCTGAAAGACTACCAGCGTTGAAGAATATCCATGTCGGCGCTGTCGAAAAAAATGGTGATTTAATTTTCTTGCATAAAATGCAGCCAGGGCCTGCAGATAAGTCTTATGGGATTCATGTCGCTAAGTTGGCAGGAATGCCTGATAATTTATTGAAAAGAGCAAACTTCATTTTAGAAAAACTGGAAAGTCAAAAGAAATCTACCTCTGAACCGGTGGCTGATGAGCAAAAAATAAGTATTGAAGATGAGGATAAAGGCCCGCAGGTTAACGAAGCACAGTTGTCTTTATTTCAACCAGAGAAAGTCGTTTATAAAAAAAGTGATCAGAAAGTCTTAGCTGAAATTAGAGAGACTGATCTGATGTCGCTAACACCCCTTGAAGCAATAAATACCTTATACAAATGGCAAAAGGATCTAAGAAAGAAAAAGTAGTTGGAGGTAATTTTGATGCCGAAAATAAGAGAGCTTTCAGAGGTTCTTGCCGATCAGATTGCAGCTGGAGAAGTTGTTGAAAGACCAGCTTCCGTGGTTAAGGAACTTGTTGAAAATGCAATTGATGCGGCAAGTACACAAATTGATATCGTCATCGAGGAAGCTGGTCTTAAAAAGATTCAAGTTATTGATAACGGTGAGGGAATTGCAGCAGATGATGTTGAATTAGCTTTTAAACGTCATTCAACAAGCAAAATAACAAGTCGAGAAGATCTATTTAAAATAAAAACACTTGGTTTTAGAGGAGAAGCACTGCCAAGTATTGCCTCGGTTGCAGATGTGTATTTGGAAACGAGTACAGCCTCTGCTATTTCAGGAACCTTTTTGCATGTCAAAGGCGGCGAACAGCTTGAAAAGAAAACAAGTGCACGCCCACGAGGAACAGAGATAACAGTTGCTAATCTGTTCTATAATACACCTGCAAGACTAAAATATTTAAAAAGCCTGCAAACCGAACTGGCCGCCATCTCTGATATTGTTAATCGTCTGGCATTAAGTCACAATGATATTTCAATTTCACTCAGTAACAACGGGCACGTTCTGTTGCAAACTGTGGGGAATAGTGATCTACAGCAGACAATCAGTGCGATATATGGGGTCAAAAATGCTCGTCAAATGGTTCCCTTTAATGGAAAAGATTTGGATTTTAAAATTACAGGATATATATCACTGCCTAAATTAACGCGAGCAACTAAAAACTACATCAGCTTGCTTTTGAATGGCAGATACATCAAAAACTTTCAATTGAGTAATGCAATCATCAAAGGGTACGGTTCAAAGTTGATGGTTGGACGATATCCTGTTGCAGTTGTTAATATTACGCTTGATCCACTGCTGGTTGATGTAAATGTTCATCCCACGAAGCAGCAGGTACGGATAAGTAAAGAAGACCAGTTAGCGCAGTTGTTGACCAAATGTATTTATGATCGTATTGCACAAGAAAATTTAATACCTGATGCTCTGAAAAACCTGAATCAGAAAGCACGTCAAGAAGTTAACATGGATCAACTACAAATTGATCTGAATGAATCTTCACGTTCTTATTATCATGAAAAGCTTTCCACTGATGTGTCTACTTCTGAACAAGATACTGATCAGAAAGAAGAGACAGGCCGTGAAGGAGACAAACAAACTGATACTGCTGAAAACATTCAAGATCAAGTTAAGGATACAAAAGAAGAAGTAGAGCCAGGTCTTACCATTATCAAGGATAAAAGTGATATGGCAGATAAATTGGATGTGTGGGATAAAAAGTATCTTCGAGAAACGATGAGATCTGCTTCGTTTCAAGATGAAAAGGATCGCCCCCAAACGTCTGGGCAGGATGAAAAACAGAAAAATAAAAAACCCCGTTTTCCTGCATTAACTTATATTGGACAGATGCATGGCACATACTTGTTTGCTGAAGCAGAGGATGGATTATACATTATTGATCAGCACGCTGCTCAGGAACGCTGCAAGTACGAATACTATCGAAAAAAAATTGGTGAGGTCGAACCAGATCAGCAAGATTTATTGGTGCCAATTGTGCTTGACTATACAACGAGTGATGCACTTATCATAAACGAAAACTTAGCCAAACTTAGCCAATTGGGAATCGAGTTAGAGGATTTTGGACCTAATAGTTACATCGTACGACATCATCCGACTTGGTTTAAGGAAGGGCAAGAAGAGGAAATCATTCGTGAATTAGTGGATTATATTTTGAAAGATGGAAAGATAGATGTTGCAAGTTATCGGGAAAAAACCGCAATCATGATGAGTTGCAAACGATCAATCAAAGCTAATCATCATTTGGATGACAAACAGGCTAAGGCCTTGTTGAAACAGCTTAAGATGTGTGAAAATCCTTTTAATTGTCCTCATGGACGGCCTGTGTTAGTACATTTTACTAATTCTGATATGGAACATATGTTTAAACGAATTCAAGATCCGCACCGGAGTTTGAGAGATCAATATTAATTAATTTCAACAGTTTTTTTAGGAAGGAAAAAGAAATGTACGAATATTTTAGAGGGAAGATCACCGCTGTGACACCATATTATATTGTTGTTGAAGTTGGTATGATCGGTTATCAAGTATACGTTTCCAATCCATTTCGTTATCAAGTTGATGAGCAGAATGAAAAAAAAGTGTATATCTATCAAGCTGTAAGAGAAAATGATATTACCCTTTTTGGTTTCTGGGATTTAAGCGAAAAAACTATTTTCGTCAAACTTCTTAATGTTTCTGGGATTGGGCCCAAGAGTGCACTTGCCATTTTGGCAAATGATGATCATCAAGGATTGGTGACAGCAATTGATAACGAAGATATTGGTTATCTGATTAAGTTTCCAGGAGTTGGGAAGAAAACAGCTAAGCAAATCGTTTTGGATCTTAAAGGAAAAATGGGTGAAAAACTTGTTCAAGATGAGTTGATTGGGCAGCAGGGGTTGGAAATTTCTGATCACGTCGGGTCAAATCAATATCTAGAAGAAAGTATCGCAGCTTTATCTGCCTTAGGGTATACTAAAACAGAAGTCAAACGCATCAGTAAGCAGCTCGCAAAATTTTCTGGAAGTTCTACTGATGAGTATTTGCGCGAAGCGTTAAAATTATTGATCAATAAATGATTTAAGGAGGTGTCTAAATGCCAGAGGATGACCGCATAGTATCAGGCGATCTGACAAGTAATGAGTACGAGGATGATAAAGAAAATTCTTTACGCCCGCAAATGTTTGAACAATATATCGGGCAAAAAGCGATTAAGGATGAACTTCAAGTATATATCAAAGCAGCTTGTCAGAGACAAGAGGCGTTGGATCATGTTTTATTGTATGGACCGCCAGGTTTAGGTAAAACAACGCTCGCTATAATTATTGCGAATGAGATGAATGTTGCAATTAAAACAACTAGCGGTCCGGCAATTGAACGCCCTGGTGATCTCGTGGCGTTATTAAATGAATTAGAAGCAGGTGATGTTTTATTCATTGATGAAATTCATCGATTGCCTAAGGTTGTCGAGGAAGTATTGTATTCAGCAATGGAAGATTTTTACGTGGATATTGTTATTGGACAAGGACCGACTGCGCATCCGGTGCATTTCACGCTTCCACCATTCACTTTGATTGGTGCGACAACCCGAGCAGGTCTGTTATCAGCACCGTTACGCGATCGTTTTGGAATTGTTGCGCATATGAATTATTACACGGAAAACGAGCTTGCATTGATTGTTGAGCGCTCAGCTGACATTTTCAAAACGACAATCAGCCTGAGCGGGGCTCATGAGATAGCCAGAAGGTCACGTGGCACACCGCGGATTGCCAATCGGCTGTTAAAAAGAGTTCGAGATTTTGCTGAGGTTGCACATCAAAGTAAGGTAGATGGAGAAATTGTCCAATACGCGCTCAATTTATTACGTGTAGATGAGCATGGATTGGATGAAACAGATCGGAAAATGTTGAAAATGATGATTGATCTGTACAATGGCGGTCCAGTTGGGGTAAGTACAATTGCAGCTAATATTGGAGAAGAAATCGAAACGGTTACTGAAATGATTGAGCCGTACCTGATGCAGAGTGGGTTTATCAAAAGAACACCACGCGGAAGGGTTGTAACACAGGCAGCCTATGAACATTTGGGGCTGCCGCATTCCAAAAAACAATAGAAATAAATTTTTTGAAGAAGGGTGACAATTTTGTCTGAAGAACATTTGACCACAGAAGATTTTGATTATGATTTACCACAGGAATTGATCGCACAAACTCCGTTGGAAGAACGTGATCATTCACGTATGCTAATTCTGGACAGTAAAACCGGAGCTTATAAAGATGATGTGTTCTACAATGTCATTGATCAGCTAAATGCTGGAGATGCTTTAGTAATGAATGACTCGCGAGTGATGCCAGCTCGTATTTATGGGATCAAGCCTGAAACTGGCGGGCACATTGAAGTCCTCTTATTGAACAATACTCAAGGGGATGAGTGGGAGACGCTGGTCAAACCAGCTAAACGAGCAAAAGTCGGCACCCGAATTGTTTTCGGGGATGGAAAGTTAAGTGCAGTTATTACCAAAGAATTAGAACATGGTGGACGTATGATTAAGTTTGAGTATGAAGGCATCTTTATGGAAATTCTTGATGAGCTGGGTGAAATGCCATTGCCACCTTATATAAAGGAAAAGCTTGATGATCCTGAGATGTATCAGACAGTTTATTCACGTGAAGTAGGATCTGCGGCTGCACCGACAGCTGGTTTGCATTTTACAAAAGAATTGCTGCATAAAATTGAAGCCAAGGGTGTTCATCTGGTCTATTTAACGCTGCATGTCGGATTAGGGACGTTTAGACCAGTTAGTGTTGAAAATATTGAGGATCATAAAATGCACAGTGAGTTTTATCGCCTTTCAGAAGATTCTGCTAAAATTTTGAATGATGTGCGTGCTAATGGTGGAAAAATTATAGCAACTGGGACAACTAGTATTCGGACACTTGAAACGATCGGCACAAAATTTAATGGAGAGATTCGTGCAGATAGTGGTTGGACAGATATTTTCATTAAACCGGGTTATGATTGGAAAGTAGTCCAAGCTTTTATTACTAATTTTCATCTTCCAAAATCTACTTTAGTGATGCTGGTTTCATCATTTACGGGACGTAAAAATATTTTGAACGCATATAAGCATGCCGTTAAGGAAAAATATCGTTTCTTTAGTTTCGGCGATGCGATGTTTATTAAGTAGTATAATTAACAAAGAATGGAGAATTTTAATGACTGAGCCAGCGATCAAATATCATTTGATCAAAAAAGAAAAACATACCGGAGCACGCTTAGGCGAAATTATAACTCCGCATGGCAGATTTCCAACACCGATGTTTATGCCGGTAGGAACACAGGCTTCTGTGAAGTCTTTGGCACCGGAAGAATTGGACGCAATGGGAGCCAATATTATTCTTTCTAATACCTATCATTTATGGTTACGGCCAGGGGAAGATATCGTAAAAGAAGCAGGCGGTCTGCACAAATTCATGAATTGGGATAAGGGAATACTCACTGACTCAGGCGGATTTCAAGTGTTTTCACTTGCTAAAATGCGTGATATTACTGAAGAGGGCGTTCATTTTAAGAGTCATCTAAGCGGGGAGAAGCTCTTTCTCTCACCAGAAAAAGCAATTCAAATTGAAAATGCACTAGGAGCAGACATTATGATGAGCTTTGACGAATGCCCGCCCTTTTTTGAGAGCTATGATTATATCAAGAAATCAGTGGAGAGGACAAGCCGTTGGGCTGAAAGGGGTTTAAGAGCTCATCAGAATGCTGAAACTCAAGGACTATTCGGGATTGTCCAGGGAGGAGGCCATAAAGAATTAAGAGCTCAAAGTGCCCATGACTTGGTTTCGATGGATTTTCCGGGATATTCAATTGGGGGTCTTTCAGTCGGGGAGAGCAAGTCAGAGATGAATCATGTACTTTCGTTTACAACGCCAATGCTACCTGAGAACAAACCGCGTTATTTAATGGGAGTTGGTTCAGCAGATGCGTTGATTGATGGGGTTATTCGCGGCATAGATATGTTTGACTGTGTTTTGCCGACGAGAATAGCCCGCAACGGTAGTTGCATGACTTCACATGGCAGACTTGTTGTGAAAAATGCAGTTTATGCCCGTGACTTCCGGCCAATAGATGACAACTGTAATTGCTATACCTGTCGTAACTTTTCTCGAGCCTATATTCGCCATCTGATTAAAGCGGATGAAACCTTTGGGCTGAGATTGACTAGTTACCATAACCTTTATTTTTTGATTCATCTAATGCAACAGGTTCGGCAAGCGATTATGGATGATAACCTGCTTGAATTCAGAGAGAATTTTTTTGAGGAATACGGATTCAACAATGAAAACAGCCGTAACTTCTAAAAATTTGCTCAAATGCCTAGTCAGTGGCTTAAATCTTTGTTAAAGTTATACTTGTGCAGGTTTTGTTTTATAGATGGGAGTGAAAAAAATGAATGGATCATTACCAACGATTATAATGTTTGTTGCTTTGATTGGTTTGATGTATTTTATGATGATCAGACCTCAGAAAAAGCAGCAGCAAAAACGTCAAGAAATGATGAGCAACCTGAAAAAAGGGGATGCTGTTATCACAATTGGAAGATTGCATGGAGTAATTGACAGTATAAATAATGCTGACCATACCGTGACCCTTGATTGTGACGGAATTTTTCTAACGTTCGAACAATCTGCCATTGCAAGCGTTATACCTGCGAAAACAAATGGTGGAGAAACAGTTGAAAAGAGTGCACAAACAACTGACGTTCAAAGTACGGAAAAAGCAGCTGAAGAAAATGCTTCTGAAGATGAGAAAAAGAAGAGTTGAAAACAATATTAGGGAAAGTGATGCTTAGAGGCTAGGGCTTGCAAGCACACTTTTTTATTTTGTTACGTAGGGAAGAATGGTTAAATTAAATTTTGATTAGTTAAAACAGATCGGCGTGCGAAAAACGGTCCTTTTAATGATGGTATAATAAGTAATGTTATATATAAACCATGATGTAAGGCTAATCTATGGTTTAAAGGGGACTTAAAATACACCCAGTCTTGTTTTGCCAGACTAATAAAAAAATAATTTTTTATTACACACAGACAAAAGTGAAGTTTATAATGTTTAATTTTTAATAAAATTTAATGAATGCTTTTTTTAAATTTGACAATTTAGTCCGAGTGTAATACTATTCAATCATCGAATATTTTGATGTTCGAAATACTTTTTGGAAGAGTGAGGTGACAAATGTGGTGCTTATGGATGCACAAGAAATTATGGATTTGATTCCTAATCGCTTTCCGATAATCTATATTGACTATGTTGATGAACTAAAAGCCGGTGAATCAATTGTTGCTACAAAGAATGTGACAATTAATGAGTCGTTCTTTAGAGGTCATTTTCCAGGTAATCCTGTAATGCCCGGCGTGTTAATTATTGAAACTCTGGCACAAGCAGCTTCGATTTTAATTCTGAAATCGCCTGAATTTGTTGGAAAAACTGCTTATCTTGGAGCGATTCACAAAGCTAAGTTTCGTCGAGTTGTTCGTCCAGGGGATGTGCTTAAGCTACATATTACCTTGACTAAGAAGCGGGAAAATATGGGGATCGTAGAAACGAAGGCAGTTGTTGATGGAAAAACAGCGTGTGCAGCTGAACTGATGTTTATCGTGGCAAACCGGGACGAAAAAATCTAAATTCAGTATTTAGATTTCGTTCTTAAAGATTGTCAGTTAAATTAAGGTTGGATAAGGACGGACATTGAACACATGGAAAATCGGGTAAAAACAATCAATGATTCCCTTGTAAGAATTTATAATGATATTCTTTGGATTGAAGAACATGAATTAAAAAGAAGTCATTTTAAAGACGTCTCTATCAAAGAAATGCATGCGATTAATGCAATAACAATGTACGATAAAAAGACGGCATCGCAGGTAGCAAAAGAATTGCACTTAACACCAGGTACACTGACTTCAACCATTGATCGGTTAAGTAAAAAAAATTATGTAACACGAATACGGTGTAGTGATGACCGTCGTGTTGTGCGCTTAGGATTGACCAAAAAGGGACGTCTTATGTACCGGGCACATGATGCCTTTCACCGTATGATGGTACGTAGCTTTTTAAGAGATCTTGATCCAGAAGAAATAAAAACAATTGAAAAAGCAGTATGTAACCTAGAGGATTTTCTTAGGGAGCATTCATAGATTAAGGAGTAGACAGCATATTGGAAACAATTAAAGTTGTCAAGACTGCTCACTATGTTCCATCTAAAGTTGTGACTAATGATGACCTGAGTAAAATCATGGATACTTCGGACGAATGGATTAGTAGTCGGACAGGTATTAAGCAACGGCATATTAGCATTGAAGAAAATACATCGCAGTTATGTACCAATGTAGCTGAGCAGTTGCTTGAAAAAAGTGGTTGGGATGCTGAGTCGATTGATCTGCTGATAATTGCAACAATGTCACCAGATAGCTACACGCCCGCAACTGCTGCACTGGTTCAAGGAAACATTGGGGCACATAAAGCACTGGCATTTGATATCAGTGCTGCATGTTCTGGTTTTATCTATGGACTAAATGTAGCTGAAAAATTTATGGTGTCCTCCGGATCATCCTGTAAGAGGGTAATGCTGATCGGGGGAGAAGTCTTATCAAAAGTTATTGATTGGACGGACAGAACCACGGCTGTTTTGTTCGGAGATGGGGCTGCAGGAGTTTTGTTAGAACAAAATGAGGAAGATAGCAGTTGCTTCGTTTCCTCAAGTCTGCATACTTATGGTGAGCAAGGCGATAAGTTGGAGGCTGGGAAGACAGATGCATTAAGTTCCTTCCCAACAGCAGGCGACCATAAAATTAAGGCTTTTTCGATGTCTGGAAGAGACGTTTATAAGTTTGCAACTCATAAAGTTCCAGTATCGATTGAAGAAGCAGTTGAAAAAGCCGGTTTGACTTTGGATCAAATTGACTATTTTGTTTTGCACCAAGCAAATTCACGTATAGTTACGCAAATTGCTAAGCGCCTAGATCAATCTTTAGCAAAATTTCCAATGAATATTGCTAAGTATGGAAACACCTCCGCCGCTAGTGTACCGCTTCTCTTAGATGAACTTGTGTCTAATAAAGCAATTAAACGTGGTCAAATAATTGCGATGAGCGGTTTTGGTGGTGGATTAACAGTTGGAACGCAAATTATCAAATACTAATTTAGGAGTGTAATTAATAATGACAGAACAAGAAATTTTTGACAAAGTAAAAGATATCGTGGTTGAACAATTAGATGTAGATGCAGACAAGGTAAAGATGGATTCAGATATTAAAGAAGATCTTGAAGCAGATAGTTTAGATGTTTTTGAAATTATGAATGAACTTGAAGATGAATTAGATATCAAGCTTGAAGCCGATGAAGGTGTAAAAACGATTAAAGATGTTGTTGACTATGTTAAAAAAGAAGTCGACGCAAAATAATTTAATGGAGATCTTGGATTTATGAAAATAGGCTTTTTATTTAGTGGACAAGGTGCTCAGTACAGCAAAATGGGGCTTGATTTATATGAGGCAGACCAAGTTTATCGTAAGGCCATTGATCAAGCATCTACGCTAACAGGAATGGACCTTAATGCTATTTACCGCAACGAGAATAATGAGTTAGCACAGACTGTTTATGTTCAACCGGCTATTGTTGCCATGAGCTTAGGAATAACTCGAATGCTTAAAAGAGATGTTCCCAATCTTGATATTCGTGGAATGGTAGGTTTGAGCTTGGGTGAATATTCAGCTTTAATAGCTGCAAATAGTTTGAGTTTTGAAAAGGGTATGCAGGTTCTAAAGGATCGTGCAATGTATATGCAAAACGATGCCGAGGAAACTGATGGTGCAATGGCAGCTGTTATGAGGACAAACATTGATACTATTGAAAATGTTTGCCAAAAGGCAAGCAATGATACGGAAGTTGTCTGCCCTGCAAACTATAATTCACCTAAACAAGTTGTCATAGGCGGAAATAAAGCAGCCGTTGATCGTGCGATCGAGCTATTTCATGAGCAAGAAATTAAAAATGTTATTCCATTAAAGGTTAGCGGGGCGTTCCATACCCCGCTTTTTAAAAAGGCAAGTACTTTAATGGAGAAACGTCTTGCAAATGTGCAGTTTGAAAAGACGACTGTGCCAGTGGTCAGCAATACGACCGCACAGCTGTTTGAAGCAGAGGAAACGCGCGCGATATTAACACGGCAGCTGGTATCTCCGACACATTTTCATCAATGTGTTGACTATATGATCAATAATTTAGACATTGATACAGTTGTTGAAATAGGCCCTGGTCAAACCTTAAGTAAGTTTACTAAGCAAATTGACAAAACGATAGAACGCTATCATATAGACAATCAGAGTAATTACCAAAAATTTATTGAAGCAAGTCGAGGCTGATAACATGGATCTTAAAGGGAAAACCGCTTTTATTACTGGCAGTTCTCGTGGAATCGGAGCAGCAATTGCGCTTCAATTCGCAAAAGAGGGCTGTAATGTTATATTAAATGGGCGTAAAAATGTTTCAGATAAACTAATAAAAGAAATTGAAGCATTGGGCGTGAAATGCAAAGTTGCGTTGGGCGATGTTTCGCAAATTAATGATGCAAAAAAAATGCAAACGGAAATTTTTGAAGAATTCGATAATCTTGATATTTTAGTTAATAATGCCGGAATTACGGCTGACAAGCTTATGATTGGGATGAAGGAAAAAGATTTTCGCCGCGTTATTGAAACCAATCTGATCGGTACATTTAATGTAACGCAAGGTATCTTAAAGAAAATGTCACGCCAAAGAAGTGGGGTCATTATTAATTTGGCGAGTGTTGTGGGGTTGCACGGTAATCTTGGGCAAGCAAATTATGCTGCCAGTAAAGCCGGAATTATTGGCTTAACAAAGACAATCGCGCGCGAAGGTGCTCTGCGTGGGGTGCGTTGCAATGCAATCGCACCAGGAATGATCAATAGTGATATGACGGCAGAAGTTAGCCAGAAAATCAAGGATCAGATGGTAAAAGATATTCCGCTTCAGCGTTTTGGCGAACCAGTCGAAGTGGCTGAAACCGCAGTTTTCTTGGCCAAAAGTGATTATATTACTGGGCAAGTTATAACGATTGATGGTGGAATGACGATCTAGGAGGGTTTTATCGATGAGTAGAGTGGTAATTACTGGAATGGGTGCCGTTACTCCGGTAGGTAACGATACAGCTACATTTCTGAAAAATATTTTTGCTGGAAAAATTGGATTTGACAAGATCAGCAAGTTTGACGCAAGTGAAACAGGAATTACGGTGGCTGCAGAAGTTAAGGATTTTGATCCTAAACTTCGTGTTGGCAAGAAAGCAGCTAAAAGAATGGATTTATTCTCGCAATATGCTGTTGACAGTGCCATTGCTGCAGTTGAACAAGCGGGTATCAGTAGCGAAAACACTGATGAATACGATATGGGTGTAATTTATGGTTCCGGGATTGGCGGTTTAACCACAATTCAAGAACAAGTAACGAAGATGAACAGCAAGGGACCTCAAAGAGTCTCACCATTATTTGTTCCAACATCAATCGTTAATATGGCTGCTGGTAATATTGCACTACGTTTTAAGGCAAAGAATATATGTACTGCAATCGTTACGGCTTGTTCTTCAGGTACCAATGCAATCGGTGAGGCTTATCGTCAGATAAAAGAAGGTAGAGCTAAAGTAATGCTGACCGGTGGTTCTGAAGCTTCAGTTAATGAAATCGGGATTGCTGGTTTTGCTGCCCTGACAGCACTTTCCAAGGAGAAAGATCCTTACCGGGCATCATTGCCGTTCGATGAAGATCGTTCTGGTTTTGTTATGGGTGAAGGTGGTGCAACGCTTGTTCTTGAAAGTTTGGAGCATGCAAAAGAGCGAGGCGCGAAAATTTTAGGTGAAGTTGTTGGCTATGGCAGCACTTGTGATGCGTTCCATATGACTTCTCCAGATCCAACAGGTGAAGGTGCTGCGCGTGCGATGCAGCAAGCTATTTCTGAGGCAGGAGTAACGCCCAAAGAAGTTGGCTATATCAATGCTCATGGAACAGCGACACATGCTAACGATTCAGGTGAAGCTAAGGCCATTAACCGTGTTTTTGGGGCTGATAGTCCTGTTAAGGTAAGCAGTACCAAGAGTATGACAGGTCATTTGCTAGGTGCTGCAGGTGCGATTGAGGCTGTTATCACTGTTGCAGCACTTGAACAAAGTGAGTTGCCAGCTAATGTTGGATTAAAGAAGCAAGATCCTGAATGCCATGTCAATGTCGTGACAGAAAATGCTGAAAGTGCACCAAATCTTGAATATGCAATCAGCAACTCATTAGGATTTGGTGGACATAATGCAGTATTAGCATTTAGAAAATGGAGTGAATAGGGTTGGACTATAAAGAAATACAAAAATTGATCGCTGATTTCAATGATTCACCTAGTCGTGAATTAGAAATTACGACGGGAGATTTTCATATTCGTTTGAGTAAAAATAAGGTCTCACAGCCAATTGTACAGGCACAAGCATCGGTACCAAGTGCTGAAAACAGGACAAAAAATGAAAACACACCAGTACTGCCTGTCGAAGGGAACAAGGCTGAAAAACCGGGTAAAACAATTGATTCACCAATGGTAGGGAGCGTTTATCTTCAATCCGAACCTACTAAACCACCATTTGTTAAAGCCGGCGATCAAATTCGTAAAGGCGATGTGGTGTGCATCATTGAAGCCATGAAAATGATGACAGAAATCAAGAGTGAAGTTGCAGGCGTTATTTCCAAAGTTTTAGTAAACAATGAAGAATTAGTTGAATTCGGACAACCACTTTTTGAAATTGAGGAGGCGTAAACAACAAGATGGTTTTAGATGTGACTGAAATACAAAAAATCATTCCTCATCGCTATCCTATGCTGTTGATAGACCGTGTTGATGAACTTGTTCCAGGAAAAATGGCAGTAGCGAAAAGAAATGTGACAATTCATGAAGAAGTTTTTAATGGGCATTTTCCAAGTAATCCCGTTCTTCCTGGTGCGTTGATTGTTGAAGCACTAGCACAAACAGGTGCGGTTGCGTTGTTGACTCTGCCTGAATTTAAGGGAAAAACTGCTTATTTTGGCGGTATCAAGGAAGCTAAGTTTCGGCGTGTTGTTCGGCCGGGAGATGCTTTGCGTCTGGAAGTCGAATTAGAAAAAATCAGAAATAATGTTGGCTTGGGAAAAGGTTTCGCAAGTGTTGAAGGTAAGAAAGTATGTACTGCAGAACTAACGTTTATGATTGGTTAAATTAGGGGTGATTTGATGTTTAAAAAGGTTCTAGTAGCTAATCGCGGTGAAATTGCCGTTCGCATCATTCGCTCATTAAAAGAATTAGGAATCAAGTCAGTAGCGATCTATTCTGATGTTGATCGTGAAAGTTTGCATGTTCAATTGGCTGATGAAGCCGTGTGTGTTGGAACTGCTCGTCCGCAAGCATCGTATTTGAATATGAAAAACATTTTAAGTGCGGCTGTCGGAACAGGTGCAGAAGCAATTCACCCTGGTTTCGGCTTCTTGTCGGAAAATAGTCAATTTGTCGAAATGTGTGAGGCGTGCGGTATTACCTTTATCGGACCCAAATCAGAAACAATTGATTTGATGGGTAACAAGGCAAATGCACGTGAGCAGATGCGAGCAAGCGGCGTACCGGTTATTCCTGGTAGTGAGGGTTTTGTTGATAATACTGACGATGCTCGTAAAATTGCCAATAAAGTCGGCTACCCAATATTATTGAAAGCTGCTGCTGGTGGTGGTGGCAAAGGTATTCGAAGGGTTGACAACGAGGAGAAGCTACAGAGCAACTTTGAGGAAGCTCAGCAAGAGGCCATCGTATCTTTTGGTGATTCAAGGATGTATTTGGAAAAAATCATGGAGGATGTTAAGCATATTGAAGTTCAAATCTTCCGTGATAAGCAAGGTAATGCGGTTTATTTTCCTGAACGTGATTGTTCTGTTCAGCGAAACAAGCAAAAAGTGATTGAAGAAAGTCCTTGTGAACTGATCACAGAGGAGCAACGCAATTTCTTGGGTAAAATTGCAGTTAAAGCTGCTAATGCGATCGACTATGTTAATACAGGAACGATCGAATTTTTAATGGACAAGGAACATAATTTCTATTTTATGGAAATGAATACTCGTATTCAGGTGGAACATACAGTTACTGAAATGGTCACGAGTATTGACTTGGTTAAGGCTCAGGTCAGTGTTGCTGCCGGCGAAGAGTTACCATTTAAACAGGCGGATATTCATTGCCAGGGTCATGCAATTGAATGTCGAATTAACGCTGAAGATCCAGCCAAAAATTTTGCTCCTTCGGTCGGGAAAGTTAAATATTTATACTTCCCTGTTGGAAATCTGGGAATGCGAATTGATTCAGCGTTGTACGCTGGAGTTAAAATTTCACCTTTTTATGACTCGATGGTAGCTAAAGTTATTGCTTTAGGCAATGATCGTAATGAGGCAATTCAAAAAATAAAACGTCTTTTAAACGAAATGTTGATTGATGGTATTACAACGAATCAAGCGTTCCACTTGGCGCTCCTCGATGACGATACTTTTAAGAATGGACGAGTAACGACTGACTATCTTGAGAAATCCTTCCTACCAAGATGGAAGAAGGAGGATTAGGTGTGCAATTATTTAATGAATTAAAAACATTGGGACACAAACATATCAAGGCTGATAAAAAGGCTGGTGAGAAAGTACCGTCTGGGATGTGGATTGCATGTCCTAAATGTCATCAATCCTTTTATCATAAGGATCTAGGTATTTATCAAGTTTGTCCTAATTGTGAATATGGTTTTAGAATTACTGCGCGTGAACGTTTAAAGTGGCTGGTGGATTCTTTCTCAGAAATGGACGATTCTTTAAAAACGACTGATCCGCTGAAATTTCCAAATTATCAAAAAAAGCTCTCCAAGGCACGTATACAAACAGGATTAAATGATTCTGTTTTAACGGGCATGGCTAAGATAGAGGATCAGCGGTTAGCATTAGGAATTATGGATCCTGCTTTTATTATGGGATCAATGGGAACAATTACAGGCGAAAAAATAACGCGTCTTTTTGAACGTGCAACAAGGCAGCGAGTTCCTGTGGTGCTGTTTACTTCATCCGGCGGTGCAAGGATGCAAGAGGGAATTTTTTCATTGATGCAGATGGCAAAAATATCACAGGCTGTTAAACGCCATTCAGAGGCAGGTTTGCTGTATATTACAGTTCTAACGGATCCGACGACTGGCGGTGTGACTGCTAGTTTTGCAATGCAGGGGGATATCATTTTATCTGAGCCGCGTGTTTTAGTTGGCTTCGCTGGAAAACGAGTAATTGAACAAACAACGCACCAGAAAGTTCCTAGTGATTTGCAGGATGCTGAACGTGTACTTGAACACGGCTTTATAGATGCCATTGTTGCAAGAAAAGATATTAAGAATAAAATTGCATGGTTGCTTGAATTGCACAGCAAAGGGAGTGATGTAAATGGTTAGTTTGCTTGATAAGAAAAAAACCGCTGCCCAAATTGTTGCCAATGCTCGTAGCGAAGAAAAAATGTCTGCTTATGAGTTGATCGATGGAATTTTCAGCGAGTTTATGGAATTGCATGGTGATCGTTTATCAGATGATGATGCTGCAATTGTTGGTGGTGTTGCTAAATTCAATGATACTCCCGTTACTGTTATTGCAACGAATAAGGGGAAATCAGCCGAAGAACGTCTTAGGACACACTTTGGCTGCCCAGAACCTTCGGGCTATCGCAAGTCATTGCGATTGATCAAGCAAGCTGAAAAATTCCGACGTCCTGTTATTGCATTCGTGAATACAGCTGGTGCATATCCTGGTAAGTCAGCTGAGGAAAATGGGCAGGGAGAAGCAATTGCGCATAATCTGCTTGAAATTAGCAGTGTCAAAACGCCTGTTATTTCAATGATTTACGGTGAAGGGGGTAGCGGTGGAGCTCTCGCATTAGCATGTGGGGATCGCGTCTGGATGTTTGAGAATAGTATGTACTCAGTTCTATCACCAGAAGGCTTTGCAGCTATTTTGTGGAAAGACAGCAGCCGGGCTGATGAGGCTGCAGATGTGATGCAGCTGACGCCAGAAAAACTACTTGAGCAACATGTAATCGATGGAATAGTTCCTGAATCAAGATCACATAAACGTGTATTTAAAGCTGTTAAGAAAATATTGCAAAAAGAATTGACTGATTTGGAGAAGTTGACGTCATCTGAATTAATAGAAAAACGTCATCAAAGGTTTCGCCAGTTCTAGGGGTTAATGGAGGTTGAAAAGATTGAATAATTTGTTAAGCGGTAAAAAAATTCTGATAATGGGTGCTGCAAATAAACGAAGTATTGCTTGGGGCTGTGCGCAATCAATGATCGACAATGGTGCAGACCTTATTTTTACGTATCAAAATGAACGATTGAAAAAAAGTTTGAATCGTCTAGTTCAAGACGAGAGTCGTCTGGTTGAATGTGATGTTTCTAGTGATGAAAGTATCGAAAAAGCCTTTGCACAAGTAGCTGAGCGTTTTGGCAAAGTAGATGGAATCGTTCATGCGATTGCTTTTGCTAAAAAAGAAGAGCTTGCTGGAGATATCATGAACTCAAGTCGTGAAGGATATGCTTTGGCACAAAATATTTCAGCATATTCATTAATAGCTGTGGCAAAATATGGTATTAAAATATTGAATGATCCTGCCAGTATTGTAACGTTGACTTATTTTGGGTCAGAACGTGCAATCCCTAATTATAACGTAATGGGAGTCGCTAAAGCTGCGCTGGAAGCAAATGTACGCTATCTTGCACGTGATATGGCAAAATATGGTGTTAGGGTAAATGCTATTTCTGCCGGCGCCGTTAAAACACTGGCTGTGACAGGTGTTAAGGATCACGGAGATCTTTTACGTTTGTCGCGTGAGCGAACGGTTGATGGCGAATCAGTAACAACGGACCAAATAGGCGGTGCAGCATCATTCTTAGTGAGTGATCTTTCAACGGGTGTTGTTGGAGATGTTATTTACGTGGATAAGGGTGTTCACTTAATTTAGCCGTTCTTTGTTTCGCTAGAAAAATTAAGAACTTAATAAGTTGTTTAGGTCTTACGTTTTTTCAGCTTCTGCATAAGATTTGAATAATACTCGATACTTGTTAAAACTTTCTTTTACAAGTACACTAGTGTTTATATAGGTGTAAAGATATTAAGTGAAAGTGGTGCAGCTAATTATGGATACAAGACAACAGGCACTCTTTATTATTTTCGGTGGAACAGGGGATCTTGCGAAACGAAAATTATATCCATCATTGTTTGAATTGTATGAGAAGGGTTTTTTAAAAGAAAATTTTGCTGTGATCGGTACAGCACGTCGCCCATGGACGGATGAATATTTTCAAGAAGTTGTTAGGAAATCAGTGACTGTGGAGGGAACTTCCAAAGAAGACGCGGATGAATTTGCACAGCATTTTTATTATCAGTCGCACAATGTCAATGATACAGAGCACTATGTGACTCTGCAGAAGTTGGCACAGCGGCTAGATGAAAAGTACAGTATTGGTGGCAATCGTTTATTTTATTTAGCAATGTCGCCGCGTTTCTTTGGCACGATCGCTGAGCACCTGAAATCGCAGAAGATAGTGACTGATAATGGGTACAATCGTCTCATAATCGAAAAACCATTTGGACATGATCTGCCAAGTGCACGCGAGTTGAATGACTCGATTGGGCGTTATTTTGCGGAAGATTCTGTTTTCAGAATTGATCATTACTTGGGTAAGGAAATGATTCAGAATATCGCTGCAGTTCGCTTTGGGAATAATCTTTTCCGTGCATTATGGAATAATCGTTATATTGATAATATTCAAATTACGTTGAGTGAAGCTTTGGGTGTCGAGGAACGCGCAGGCTACTATGAAACGGCAGGTGCTTTACGCGATATGGTTCAAAATCATATCTTGCAGATCGTTTCATTGCTTACAATGAATATGCCTGCTTCTTTTACAGAAAGTGATATCAGGCGTGAAAAAATATATGCATTAAAAGCACTGCAAGTTTATACACCTGAGCAAGTAGAAGAAAACTTTGTAAGGGCTCAATATGCGGGGACTAGCGGTCTTAAAGGTTATCGGCAAGAAGAACAAATCGCGGATGATTCTAAAACTGAGACTTTTGTAGCTGGCAAGTTGTTTGTTGAGAGCGAGAACTTTTCCGGTGTTCCGATATATATTAGAACAGGGAAACGTCTTGCTAAAAAAACAACGCGCATTGATATTGTCTTCAAAGATGTTCCTAAGAATATTTTTGGTCCTGAAAAACTTGGTAAGAATATTTTGACAATTATTGTAGAACCTGAAGGTGAGATTTACCTGCAGATGAACGTGAAGAAAATCGGACAGAATTTTGGTTTGCAAGTTCAGAAACTGGACTTGTTGCAATCTGAAAATGATGATAGCCCGGTTCCAGAAGCGTATGAAAAATTAATTTTAGATGCATTACGCGGAGATGCAACCAACTTCACACATTGGGAAGAAGTTGCATATTCATGGAAATTTGTCGATGCTATTCGCACTGCTTGGGATAAGAAGGAAGGCCCACTTGTTGAGTATACCAGTGGCTCGATGGGTCCTCACGAAGCGGATGATTTGTTGGCTCATGATGGACACAAGTGGGTGTTTTCCGCGGAAGACTAAACAGAGATAAAAACATATTAAAGTTTAGAAAATTTTTAGCTTCTCGTTAAAATCATAGAAAAATTATAATTAATCTGAATGCTATTTAGAAAAGATGAAATTTTAGGATAACATTTGATTAAATACACTTAAAAATGAGAAAGCTTGTGGCAATGGTCGTTTTGCTGCAAGCTTTCTTTGTGCTTAAAAAATTGAAGACGAACTAACGTTCTGCTATGATTTAAATATCAATAACATATGCAGGGTGGTAATGACCATGAAGTTGAAGCGCAAAATTGTGCATGTCGACATGGATGCTTTTTATGCGTCAATCGAAATGCGTGATCATAAGCAGTATCGAAATCAACCGTTAGTGATTGCTCGTGATCCGCGACATACAGGTGGAAAGGGAGTTGTTACAACAGCCAACTATGTGGCTCGACGCTTTGGAATACATTCAGCTATGAGTGCGCATGAAGCTTATGAACTTTGTCATCAAGCTATTTTTGTGGCTCCAAACTTTGCAAAATACAAGCAGGTATCTAAGGAAATACACGCTATTTTTCATGAATATACTGATAAGGTAGAGCCGATTGCTTTTGACGAAGCTTATCTGGATGTAACTGAGAACAAGAAGAAGATCAATTCTGCTTTGAGGGTAGCACAGTTGATCCAACAAGAAATTTTTGCGAAGACAAAATTAACCTGTTCGACGGGAATATCTTACAATAAGTTTTTAGCAAAGTTAGCTTCGGACTATCATAAACCTGCTGGAGTCACATTAGTGCTTCCTGAAGAAGTGAATTTGTTTCTGGCTGATTTGCCGATCGACAAATTTCGCGGTGTTGGGAAAAAAACAGCACCTAAGATGCATCAATTGGGAATCAATACGGGAAACGATCTTTTTAAGTGGAGCGAAGTAGACCTGATTTCGAAGTTTGGAAAAATGGGTCAGATTCTTTATCAAAGAGTTCGCGGAATTGATGAACGCCCAGTTGAATGGAAGAGAAAACGGAAATCAATTGGAACTGAGCGGACGCTTAACCAGGCATTAAAAAGTTCCGTTGAGGTTGATGATATGCTAAATTTTTTAGCAGAAAAACTTGCTAAAACAGTACAACAAAAACAGAAACACGGAAAAACGCTTGTATTGAAACTCAGGAACAGTCATTTTGAAACAATGACTAAGAGAATAACTTTTGATGATTATTTAGTAAACGATAGGAAAAATTTTGTTTTTTGGGCCAGACAGTTATTTGATCAAATGCAACCTAATGAGATAGATGTCCGCCTACTGGGAATAACATTAACTAACATTGACGAGTTGAGGTTTGAAAACATTAAATTGCCATTATGGAAAGAGTAGCGGCTTTGTAATTACTGGTTTTTATAGGTATACTTGTAATGTAGGTTAGTTAATTTGGGAGGTGTAGTTGATGAAAATAATATGGCACGGCCATGCGGTTATTGAAATCATTACTGAAAATAAAACTGACATTTTGATTGATCCGTTTATTACGGATAATCCATCAACTGATTTGAAAGTTGAAGAATGTCGACCGGATTATATTTTGGTGACACACGCTCATTTTGATCATGTGGGGGATACTGCTGAAATTGCAAAAAGAACAGGAGCACCAATAATTGCAGTTACTGATCTGGCAGGGTACTTTGAAGAAAAAGGACTCAAAGCATATGGCATCAATTTCGGGGGTTCTTTGAAAACTGATTTTGGATCAGTGAAGCTCGTTCCAGCTTGGCATACTGCGGCACTTCCCCAAAGTGGAAATGTTCCGCGTACTTTGGGTGTTGCTGCTGGTTTCGAACTGCATATTGATGATAAAACCTTATACGATGCTGGTGATACAGCATTGTTTTCAGATATGCAACTAATCAATGGCGGAGATGGAGTCGACTTGGCCTTTTTGCCAATCGGCGATTATTTCACAATGGGTCCAGAAGATGCAGTTCGTGCTGCATCATTTGTCAAAGCCAGACATGTATTGCCGATTCACTACAACACTTTTCCACAAATAAAACAAGACGTGGCGGCGTACATTGACAAGCTGACCCTTGGAGTTGGGATAAGAGCTGCCATAGGAAAATCTTTTGAAATTTAAGGAGAACAACTAGGATGTCGATAGAAACAAATATTTTTGAACAGGTAGAAAAATACGAAACGATTATTATTCATCGTCACCAGCGGCCGGACCCTGATGCATACGGGTCACAATGTGGGTTAGCAGCTATTATTCGAAGTAATTTTCCAGGGAAAAAAGTATACCAAGTAGGAGAAAATGTTCATGGACTTGCTTGGATAGCAGAGCAGGAAAAAATTGAAGATGATGTTTATAAAGATGCGCTCGTAATCGTCACAGATACAGCTAATCAACCTCGTATCGATGATAAACGCTATGCAAAAGGAAAGTTTCTGATCAAAATTGATCATCATCCTAATGAAGATCCTTATGGGGATATTTGCTGGGTTAACTCACATGCATCAAGCTGTTCTGAGATGATTATGGACTTGGTGAATGCGGTTGGGGGACAGCTTAGCGTCCCTGACGATGCTGCACGAATGTTATACGCGGGGCTTGTTGGCGATACTGGAAGATTTATGTATGATGCTACAACACCGCATACGATGCGCATTGCTAGTCAGCTGATGGAACATAATTTTGCGGCTGCTGTGATCAACCAAAAACTGGATAGTATCGCACTGCCGGTGGCACGATTAGCAGCCTATGTTTACGAAAATATGACCATTACAAAAAATGGGGCAGCATATATTGTGCTAGCCAGGGAGGTTATGGAGAAGTTCGAAATAAAGGATGCTAGTACAGCTCCAATCGTGCCGTTGCTTGGTAAAATAGTTGAAGTCAAGTGTTGGACGATTCTTGTTCAGCAAAAAGATGGATCCTTTAGATTGCGTATCCGGTCAAAAGGACCAGTTATTAATGAACTTGCTAAGGAGTACGCGGGTGGAGGTCATCCGTTAGCAAGTGGTGCCTTTATGCCTGACGGAGAAAAAATACCAGAATATATTAAAAAGCTGGATGCAATAGCAGCCAGCTATACAGGAGAATCTAATGATTAATTCGTTTAAAGGATTTGGTTTCCAGCCTTTTCTTGAAAAGGCGTTAAACAAAATTCATTTTACAGAACCTACTGAAATTCAAAAAAGACTTATCCCAGTGATAATGAATAATCAAAGTGTTGTTGGACAGTCTCAAACCGGTAGTGGTAAAACACATACTTTTTTGTTGCCTATTATAAACTCAATTGATTTAAGCGATCAAAGTGTGCAGGCAGTTATCACAACCCCGAGTCGTGAGTTGGCATATCAAATTTACGATGCTGCCAAGCAGTTGATTAAGCAAGGTGATCAACCACTTATGGTGCACAATTATGTAGGGGGTACAGATAAGCAGCGTCAAATCGAAAAGCTGCATCATCATCAGCCACAAATCGTGATCGGAACTCCTGGTCGAATACTAGATTTGGTCCGCAGTAATGACTTGGATATTCACAACGCGCACTATATGGTCGTTGATGAAGCCGATATGACTCTTGATCTTGGGTTCCTAAAAGATGTTGACGCTATTGCTTCAACTCTGCCAAAAGATTTGCAAATGCTGGTTTTCTCTGCGACTATTCCAGCTAAACTAAAACCGTTTCTGCGTAAATATATGCAGAACCCTATTATTGAAGTGGTTGAAAATAAGACAGTTATCAGTCCAACAGTCGATAATTGGTTGCTTTCAACTAAGGGACGAGATCGAAACGGGATAATTTACAAGTTATTAACGATGGGGCAGCCGTATTTGGCGCTGATTTTCACTAATACTAAAACTCGTGCGGACGAACTGACAGATTACTTGCGCGCGCAAGGTCTGAAGGTAGCTAAAATACATGGCGATATTCCCCCTAGACAGAGAAAACGTGTGATGCGGGAAGTTCAAAACCTCGAATATCAATTTGTAGTTGCTACTGATTTAGCTGCAAGGGGGATCGATATTGAAGGTATTTCACATGTGATCAATGATGATCTGCCAGATGATCTTGAATTTTTCATCCATCGTGTTGGGCGAACGGGACGCAACGGTATGTCTGGAATTGCGATAACTCTTTATACACCAAATGATGATGCAAAAATTTCTGAGCTTGAACAGATGGGCGTGAAATTTAAGCCCAAAGTATTCAAAGATGGGGAAATTGTTGACTCATATGATCGAGATCGACGTCAAAAACGCAAGGTCAAAAAAGAACAGCTTGACGTGAATTTGATTGGATTGGTGAAAAAAGAACGCAAAAAACGTAAACCTGGATACAAAAACAAGATTAAACGGGCAATCAAGCGCAAAGAACAGCAAGATCGAAAAATTTCACGCAGGCAGAACAAACGTGGAGAATAGTTTCTTGTGTGATTGACATTTCGGTTCATTTTGGATATACTTTGGGAGAATTCAGGACATATTTGAAAACTGTGTTATTTGAAGAGAAGACCCGATTTGGTGCAAGGGTTAATAGCTGGTTATTCAGGTGCTCCCTGCGAAGAATAAAACAAACGTCACTCAACGTTATCGAGTTTAAAGAGGTAAACGACAACATCGTTGCAAGTAAGGTGGTACCGCGCAGAAAGCGTCCTTACTCGCAACGGTGTTTTTATGTTTTTTGATAAGAGAAAGGGTGTAATTTTAAGAATGAAAGAGCTATCAAGTTCACAAATCAGACAAATGTATTTAGATTTTTTCAAAGAAAAAGGACATGAAGTCATGCCCAGTGCTTCGCTGATTCCGCATGATGATCCGACTTTGTTATGGATCAATTCTGGAGTTGCGACGATGAAAAAATTTTTTGATGGAAGTGTTGTACCAAAGAATCCGCGTATTACAAGTTCACAAAAAAGTATACGGACTAATGATATCGAAAATGTGGGACATACAGCACGCCACCATACATTGTTTGAGATGCTAGGAAACTTTTCTGTAGGTGACTATTTTAAAGAAGAAGCTATCTCGTGGGCTTGGGAATTACTGACAAGTCCAGAATGGTTCGCAATGGATAAGGAACGTTTGTACGTAACTGTTTATCCTAAGGATACTACGGCCAAGCGTATCTGGAACGAGGTTGCTGGTGTACCGAAGGACCATATCTATGAAGTTGAGGATAATTTTTGGGACATTGGTCAAGGCCCCAGTGGTCCGGACTCAGAAATTTTTTATGATCGTGGTCAAAAATTTAACAATCTGGCAGAAGACGATCCAGAAAATTATCCTGGTGGAGAAAATGAACGTTATTTAGAGATTTGGAATATTGTCTTTTCTGAATTCAATCATAAACCGGATGGAACTTATGAACCACTTCCACATAAGAATATTGATACGGGCATGGGACTAGAACGTGTGGTTTCGGTTTTTCAGAATGCTCCAACTAACTTTGAGACCGATCTTTTCTTGCCGATTATTAAACAAACCGAAGATTTCAGTGATGGGAAAAAATATGGTCAGGTAAAAGAGAATGATGTATCTTTTAAAGTCATTGCGGACCATATCAGAGCTGTTACTTTTGCGATTGGAGATGGGGCAATTCCTTCTAACGAGGGAAGAGGTTATGTTATTCGGCGTTTAATCAGAAGAGCTGTGATGCACGGTCAAAAATTAGGAATAGAACAAGCTTTTCTATATAAACTGGTACCCGTTGTCGGGCAAATTATGCAGTCACATTATCCTGAAGTGCTTGAACAAGCTGACTACATTGCTAAAATTGTTCGAAGCGAGGAAGATCGCTTTAACGAGACCTTGAAAGATGGGCTTGAATTACTTAATGAAATGATTACAGAAGCTAAGGATAAAGAAAACAAGCAGTTATCAGGCAAAACAGCGTTTAAACTGTATGATACGTATGGATTTCCAATTGAATTAACCAAAGAATATGCGAATGATCAAGGGATGACAATCGATCAAGCTGGTTTTGATAAAGAAATGGAACAGCAAAAGGAACGAGCTCGTGCAGCTCGTGGCAATGCCAAGTCAATGGGTGTACAGAAGGGACTCTTAACAGATATCAAAACCGAAAGCAGCTATATCGGCTATGATTGTCTAAAGTCTAACGGAATACTGAAGGACATTATTTTTGAAGACAAGATTGTTGATAGAGTGGAAAAAGGATCTGCTCAGCTAATTTTTGATCAGACACCATTTTATGCCGAGATGGGTGGACAGGTTGGAGATACTGGAATTATCCAAGACAAGCAGGGAACAACTGTTGCCGAAGTAACAGATGTTCAGCATGCCCCTAATGGTCAGAATATGCATACTGTGAAGGTATTATTTCCTTTGAGTAAGGAAAAAGAATATATCCTTCAGGTGAATAAGCAGCTGCATGATAAGACACGTAAAAATCATACAGCGACACATTTATTGGATCAAGCACTCCGTGATGTTTTGGGTTCACACACACATCAGGCTGGTTCCTTAGTGGAACCCGATTATTTGCGTTTTGATTTTACTAATCTGGGCGCGGTAACAAAAGAAGATTTGGCAAAAATTGAGAGAATTGTTAATGAAAAAATTTGGGAAAATATTCCTGTCGAGACAGTTGAAACAGATTTTGAGTCAGCTAAAAAGCTTGGTGCAATTGCACTTTTCACAGAAAAATATGGTGATGTTGTCCGTGTTGTGAAAGTCGGTGATTACTCGATTGAGTTGTGTGGTGGAAATCATGTTGATAATACTAATGAATTAGGTTTATTTAAAATTACTTCTGAATCTGGTGTCGGTGCAGGTGTCAGACGAATTGAAGCAGTAACCTCGAAGGAGGCATATGAATTCCTTGAAAAACACAATCAATTGCTTGAAGACATCAGTGCACAACTAAAAGTTGCTCAGTTGAAGGAAATACCGCATAAATTAGATCAGTATCAGGCTGAAATAAAAGAGCTGGAGCAGCAAAAACAGGCATTAGAAGACAAATTTGCACAGCAACAAGCTGGTTCAATCTTTAAGAAAGTTGAACAGATTAAAGGTAAAACATTGATCAAAGCTCAAGTCAAAGTTTCAGGTATGGCTCAGTTGCGACAATTAGCTGATCAATGGAAATCGCAGAAGTATTCAGATATACTGGTGCTTGCAACTGTAACAGAAGATGGGAAGGTCAATCTGATTACAGCAGCTAGTGATGAAGCAGTCAAGGCTGGTTTGAAGGCGGGAGAGCTTATCAAAGCTATTGCTCCTTCTGTAGGTGGCGGTGGCGGCGGTCGTCCTGACTTGGCTCAGGCTGGTGGGAAAAAACCAGCTGGAATTCCTGACGCATTAAATGCAGCCAGCAAGTGGTTGGAACAAATGGCTTAAGCGTTGATTTTTTATTTTTCACAATTGTAAATGCGTATTTTAATATGGCTTGGAGGACAGTTTCTCTTAAGCCATATTTGTTTACTAGCGAAATTCCATTTGACAGTTGTGTTACGGAAAGATTACAAGCATGTGTTTTGATTGTGACAATCTTTTTTCTCTAGTAGAATGAAACTAGGAATTGTTATGCATGCGGAGGTGCTTGCGATGAGTTCATTAGATAAGACAATGTATTTTGATTTTGAAGACGGTCGCCGTAAAGGTGTACATGAGACTTTAGATACTGTATACAAGGCATTGGAGGAAAAAGGATATAACCCTATCAATCAGATTGTAGGATATTTGCTGTCTGGGGATCCTGCCTATATTCCTCGTTTGAATGATGCTCGCAACTTAATCCGAAAACATGAACGTGATGAAATAGTTGAGGAATTGGTTCGCTCATACCTCGACAAGGGGGAAAATAAGTGACGCGGTTAATGGGCTTAGATGTGGGTTCAAAAACAGTTGGGGTTGCTATTAGTGATCCATTGGGCTGGACAGCTCAAGGTATTGAAATTGTTGCGATCAATGAAGATGAAAAAGAGTTTGGAATTGAACGGATCAAGGAATTGGTTAAGAAGTACGAGGTAAAAGGTTTTGTGTTAGGCTTACCTAAAAATATGAACAATACTTCTGGGCCGAGGGTAGATGCTTCGCGTAATTATGGTTCTCTGCTTGAGAAAACATTTGCACTTCCTGTAGATTATCAGGATGAAAGGCTGACAACAGTTGAAGCCGAACGAATGTTGGTGGAACAAGCTGATACGTCAAGAAAAAAACGAAAAAAAGTCATTGACAAGCTAGCAGCAGGTTTGATTTTACAGAACTACTTGGATCGTAAAGGACCTTTGCTTAGAAATAACTAGAAATGAGGAATATCCATGGACGAAAAAGATAATTTGATTACGCTCGTAGATGAGAAGGGAAATGAAACGTTATACAAAATTTTGTTTACCTTTGAATCCGATGATTATGGAAAATCGTATATCTTACTTATTCCTGCTGATTCACAACCGGAAGAACAAGTAGATGTGCTTGCATTTTCCTTTGATCCAGATGAAAATGGTGAAGCAAACGACGCTGACTTGCATGATATCGAAAGCGATGAAGAGTGGGAAATGGTTGAAGGAGTTCTTGATACCTTCCTTAACGATGAAAAAATGCAATAGCCTCAATTAGAGGTAGAGGATAGAGTCTATCTTAATTAAGACTCTATTTTTTTATTATGAAAAAATTATACAGAGGTGCGGCAAACACTGGTTTTGTCCCCTCATTATTTATGCTAAAATTAGTTAGTGTATTCTGAATTGAAGGAGGTCAATAAAATGTCTGAGGGAAAGAGACGTTTTAAAGCCCATATCGATGGTAAAGACTACATTATTATCGGCGAAAGCAGTACCGAACATATGGAGACCGTTGTAAAATTAGTCGATCAGCAACTTCAGGAAATCAATAATTTGTTACCGAATCTAAGTAAAGAAAGGGCAGCAATCTTATTAGCCATTAATGCCGTCTCTGATCAGATATACAAACAAGAAGAATTGGATCGGTTAAAACAGGAAAGTGATGACAACGAGTAGGTGAAGCGATGTTTATATCTTTATTAATAATCGTAGTGTTATTTTTCTCATATTTAAAAGGTGCTAGGCGAGGTTTTCTTTTAACTTTAATGAATCTTGTTGGTGTTGTTATCTTATTTATAGTTGCAAATAAATACGCGGATACAGTGAGTGCTTGGATTGAAAGTTTTGTTGCATTCTTTACGACAAATACTTCATGGAGTGAGGCGGGAAACTCTACCTTGTCAGGGAGTACGTTGTTTTATCATGGAATTGCGTACTGGTTGATTATTATTTTGGGAGGAGTTATTTTCGGTTCAATTGCACGCAAATTGAATATACTAACCCGCATTCCGGTTGTCAGTCAAATTAATGCCTTAGCAGGAGGATTACTTTCGTTAGTAATTGCTTACCTGCTTATCTTTGCCACTTTGTTGATTTTAGTTGGTTGGCCGACTGCGAATGTCAGTCGAAATGTTAAAAAATCACCTGTCGCAATGTTTATTTTAAAAGAAACACCGGTTGTTTCTCAGAATTTATATCAGAAGTACCTGCAGCAATCAAATGAATAAAAAGGGGGGTGCAAAAGGTGAACGAAAAAGCATTAGAGGTGCTGGAATATAATAAAGTAATCAAAAAATTATTTCAGTTCATCGTAACTCCTATGGGGGAAAAAAAAGTACGGAATTTGCGGCCAAGCAGTGATCTTGCTGAGATTAAGGAAGCCTTAGCTCAAACTAAGGATGGAGCTGATATTCTACGACTCAAAGGGGGAATTCCGCTTCCTAAGTTGCATAACATTCAGCCATATTTAAAGAGGCTGGATATTGGAGCATCATTGAATGGGAAAGAACTGGCCGCTATTGGCCGTGTCTTACGTGCAACCAATGAGGTTAGACGTTTTTTTATTGCTTTAGATGATGAAAAGATCGAATTAGAAGAGCTGTACGAAATAACAGACAATCTACAGGTTTTGCCTGAAATAAACAAACGGCTGTTGGAAGCTGTAGAAGTAGATGGCCACGTTACTGATGAAGCATCAAGCCTTTTACGCAGTGTCCGAAAGGCAATCACAACGACGGAGAATCAATTACGCGATCGCTTATCCGCTTTTATCCATGGCAATTCTGCGAAGTATCTGAGTGATGCAGTAATCACTATTAGAAATGATCGCTATGTTATCCCTGTAAAACAGGAGTATCGAAATCATTTTGGTGGAGTTGTTCATGATCAAAGTTCATCAGGACAAACTTTGTTTATTGAACCGAAGGCAATTGTTGAATTAAATAATCGCTTGAAACAGCAGCAATTGCAGGAAAAAGAAGAAATAAGGCGTATTTTACAGGAGCTGTCTGAATTGATTGCGCCTTATACATTGGAATTGGCGAACAATGCTGATATTTTAGGCACTTTTGATTTTGTCAATGCTAAGGCTAAGTATGCGGCGTCTATTAAAGCAACAGAGCCGCGACTATCTGTCGAAAATGATATTTACTTGAGGCAAGTCTGGCATCCATTGTTGAACATGCAAGAAGCTGTGCGCAACGATATTATGCTGGGAAAAGATTACCAAGCTGTCGTAATTACCGGACCCAATACAGGTGGAAAAACGATAACTTTAAAAACGCTTGGACTTATTCAGATGATGGGACAATCAGGATTGTTTATTCCGGCTTTTGAAGCTAGCCGAATTGGGATCTTCAAGGAAATTTTTGCCGATATTGGTGATGAACAATCGATTGAACAGAATCTTAGTACTTTTTCATCGCATATGACCAATATCGTTTCTATTCTCAAAAACATTGATAAGCACTCATTAGTCCTTTTTGATGAACTGGGTGCTGGAACTGATCCGCAAGAAGGTGCGGCTTTAGCAATCGCAATTCTGGATGCGGTAGGCGCGAGCGGAAGCTATGTTCTTGCAACAACGCATTATCCTGAATTAAAGGCATACGGTTTTGATCGTCCGCAGACGATCAATGCTAGTATGGAATTCGATATCGATACGTTACAGCCAACGTATCGGTTGTTAATTGGAATTCCTGGAAGAAGTAATGCACTCGACATCTCAAAAAGACTCGGTTTAGATAAGCAGATAATCAACCAAGCACGTCAGCTGACTCGCAGTGACAGTCAGGATTTGAATAATATGATCCAAGATTTGGTTCAAAAACGGCGTATGGCAGAAGAAGAACATATCGGTTTGCAAAAGAACCTGCGTGCAGCGGAGAAGCTACATGTTGATTTGGAACAAAAATATCAAAAATTTAACAATAATCGTGATGATCTGCTTGAGAAGGCTAAAATGAAAGCTAATCAGATTGTAGAGACTGCTAGTCAGGAATCCGATAAACTAATTAGTGAGTTGCGACGTATGCGTTTGAATGCTGGTACGCAAGTTAAAGAAAATGAGCTGATCGATGCTAAAACAAAAATGAATCGTTTACATCAACCAACGAATTTGCGTAAAAATAAAGTTTTACAAAAAGCAAAAAGACAACAAGAGTTTCACCCTAACGATGACGTTATGGTAAAGTCTTATGGTCAGCAGGGTGTTTTGCTTCAAAAATTCAGCAAAAATGAATGGGAAGTCCAACTTGGAATATTAAAAATGAAAATCAATGAAAACGATTTGGAGAAGATTAAGGTTAAGGATAACAACCTTGGAAAAAGTGGGCGTCCAACTATTAAAACAGCAAGACAATCACATGTATCACCTAACCTTGATTTGCGTGGTCAACGTTATGAGGAAGCGATGACTAATGTTGATCGTTATATGGATGCAGCGATTTTGGCGGGTTATGCTTCAGTAACGATCGTTCACGGCAAGGGGACAGGTGCGTTGCGGCAAGGAATCACTAATTACCTAACGCAAAATCGAAGTGTGAAAAGCTTTAAGTTCGCATCTCCGAATGCGGGAGGAAACGGAGCAACGGTTGTTTATTTCAAATAAAAAATGCTAAGCAGATAAATTGTTTTTTTATATTCTTCTGTTATGATTTACTTACAAAAAGAAAGCTAGGGGGCATTTAAGAATGAAAGAATTGACAGATAAAACATTTGAGAGTGAAACGAGTACTGGTGTGACTTTAACTGATTTTTGGGCAACTTGGTGTGGACCTTGCAGGATGCAATCGCCAGTTATTGAACAGCTTGATGAAGAAATAGGTGATAAGGTATCCTTCAGCAAAGTTGATGTTGATCAAAATACGGAAGTGGCAAGCAAATTTGGTATCATGAGCATTCCGACACTGCTTATCAAAAAGGATGGAGCAGTGGTTGATACTTTAGTTGGGTACCACGCTAAGGAACAAATTCAAGCAAAATTAGAACAATACATCTAATTTTTTATTAGATAAATTTAATGAAAAAGAGCTTTCTGAAAACAAGATGATGCTGTCGCCTGATAAGGGTGTATCTCCGTCGATCTTTGTTCGGAAGGCTTTTTGTTTGGTTATTTTAATTTGTTTTTGTAACTTTAAGAGGGTTAATAATTGGTTTTATTAAGTTGTTTTAATCTTATTTTCAATAATCTTTACAAAGTTTTATAAAAATTATGGTTGTAAATATTTCATTTTCGTGACATTCTAGATAGTAAGTACTCTATAATTTAGTTGCTTTTTTAGAATTTTAGGATAAATTCAAAAAACTAAAGAGAAGTTTATGATGTTGGGAGGCATAATTCTATGAACAAAAAGCAGGCCCCTCTGATCAAAAATGAAGTTTTGCGTTTTGTTTTGCGAACGGCGCTGTATTTTGTGATCATGCTAGTTTTAGTATATTTATACAACTATAGTGGGATTAACGGGCCGCATTTTATTTACAACGAGTTTTAGCCAGGGAGAGATAACGAATGAAAAAGAGTATCATTGAAAAAATTGATGGATATGCCACGACTGCACCTAGCAGTATTGCATACGAATACTTGGGAAAGACTAATACCTATAAAGAGTTAAAAGAGTATTCAGATGCATTGGCAACTTATATCGATTCAATGGGATTAGCTGAGAAAACACCAATTATTGTTTATGGTGGGCAAACCTTTGAAATGGCAGCAACTTTTCTAGGGATTGTCAAATCAGGGCATGCTTACATACCGGTAGACACGAATTCTCCAGGAGAACGCTTGACAATAATTAACGAAATTGCCAAACCAGCAGCATGTATTGCTGTCGAGAAACTGCCTCTGTCATTAGCTGGTATACCTGTGATCGGACCTGAAAAATTAAAAACGATTTTCAGCAAGCCTGTTGAAAAACCTTCCAAGGATAAATGGGTTGCAGGCGACGATGTTTTTTATATTATTTTCACCTCCGGAACGACAGGTGTTCCTAAGGGCGTTCAGATCAGTCATGACAATTTGGCGAGCTTCATAGATTGGATGCAGAGTGATTTTGGGATCGAAAGTAAGCAAACTTTCTTATCTCAACCTCCATATTCCTTTGATTTGTCGGTAATGGATCTGTATCCGACTTTAACACGTGGTGGCAGATTAGTAGCCTTACCAAAGTCGGTTACCGATAATTTCAAGGAACTTTTTGCGGTGTTACCAACTTTAAATCTGAATGTGTGGGTTTCAACACCATCGTTTATTGATATCTGTTTGTTGGAACCGCACTTTGATGAAGAACATTATCCAAGTCTATCGCATTTTCTATTTTGTGGAGAAGAACTTACGCATAAGACTGCGGCTACTCTGCATGCACGTTTTCCGCACGCACACATTTTTAACACATATGGACCAACGGAAACAACTGTTGCTGTCAGTCAGGTCGAGATTACGAGTCAAGTGCTAGCAGATTATAAGCGCCTGCCTATTGGAATCGCTAAAAGTGACACTACAATTCGAGTAGTGGATGATCAGCTGCAGGATGTTCAAGAGGGACAAGACGGCGAAATCATTATTAGCGGGCCGAGCGTTTCTAAAGGTTATTTGAATAATCCTGAAAAAACTAAGCAGGCATTTATCGATCTGAACGGTCGAATAGCCTATCGAACTGGTGATTTGGGCCAGCTTGACAGTCAAGGTCAGTTGTTGTACAAGGGGCGAATCGATTTTCAAGTTAAGTTACATGGCTTCCGTATCGAATTAGAGGAAGTTGATCATCATTTGGATCAGGTTTCTTTGATTTCTCAAGCTACAACGGTTCCTAAGTACGGTAAGGATCATAAAGTAAGTCAATTGATTGCGTACGTTACGGCTAAGAAAAATAATTTTACGAGCAATTTTGAATTGACGAAAGCAATCAAGCAAGAATTAAAAAATCTAATGATGCCTTATATGATGCCGCAAAGATTTGTTTATCTTGATACTCTGCCATTAACACCTAATGGTAAAGTCGACCGTAAATGTTTGATCAAAGAGGTCAATAAATAATGCCAAATATTCAACCTTATCAAAATCCAACGTACTTTTTAATTTTAGGTGTAGCATTATTACCGATTATGATCGGTATGTTGTTTGGAAAAAAGTTACATTGGTATCAAACATTGATTTCTTTTGCATTTCTAGTATTGACTTTCGGTGGAGTAAAGTGGGAACAGGGAATTGCACTGATCGGTTATATTGTTTTTGAAGTTTGTTTAATAGGTTTGTATCATTTGTATCGTAAAAAGAAAAATGCTACATGGGTTTTTTGTTCAGCGGTTATTCTAGCGATTATTCCGCTGGTAATTGTAAAAGTTACGCCGGCATTTGAAAATGGGCAGGTGGCTTTGATCGGTTTTTTGGGTATAAGTTATCTGACATTTAAAGTCGTTCAAATGATAATGGAGATTCGCGATGGAATCATCAAAGAATTTAAACCGTGGCTCGTACTTCAATTCCTGTTATTTTTCCCGACGATTTCTTCGGGCCCAATAGATCGCTATCGACGCTTCGTTAAAGATTATAATAAGATCGTTACGCGTGATAAGTATTTAAATCTGCTGGACAAAGCAGTTTGGTATATTTTCTTGGGCTTTTTGTATAAGTTTATCCTAGCTTATTACTTTGGCTCAAGACTTCAACCAATGGTTGCGCAATTGGCTCTCAGTCATGGTGGTATGTCATGGTGGGTCGTAGCGTATACTTATGTATACTCGATGCACCTGTTCTTCGATTTTGCTGGGTACAGTTTGTTTGCCGTGGGGATAAGTTACATCATGGGAATTGAAACACCGATGAACTTCAATCGGCCATTCAAAGCTCATAATATCAAGGATTTCTGGAATAGATGGCATATGACTTTGTCATTTTGGTTCCGTGATTATATCTACATGCGGCTTGTTTTCTTCATAATGAAAAATAAGCTAATTAAGAGCCGGATAACAATTGCCAATTTAGGTTACTTGACATTATTTCTGATTATGGGCTTTTGGCATGGGGTAACGTGGTACTATATTGTGTATGGTCTTTTCCATGCTTGTGCGATCATTTTGTGCGATGCATGGCTCAGATTTAAGAAAAAACATCAAGCACGTATTCCAAGTAATAAGTTTACCGAAGGCCTTGCAATTTTTATAACTTTCAACACAGTTTGCTTTAGTTTTTTGATTTTCTCAGGTTTTCTGAATGTATTATTTTTCCACGGTACTTTAAATTAATATAAAGGGGATATTTAAAATGAAGGATCAAGTTATTGAAATTTTACAGAACTTAACAGGAAGCGATGAAGTTGGTAAAGATTTGGATGTTAATTTATTTGAGTCAGGTTTGTTAGATTCGATGGGAACAGTTCAGCTCTTATTAGAATTACAATCTCAATGCGGCATCGATGTACCGGTTTCTGAATTTGAACGTAGTGAATGGGATACGCCTAATAAAATAATTGCGAAAGTTGAAAATATGCAGTAATGAATGTTTTCAAGAAATTATTCAAAATATTTGGACCGGTATTAATCGCGGCGCTTCTTTTGTTTATATTTCTCATCTCCCCATTCGGTGTTAAAAATATATCGCAAACAACGATTCAGAAAGCGGCCCTTTCACAGTCACCCAATGTTTTTAAAGGGACTGCTGTGAAAGAGGCAGCTATGTCGCAAAACTATGTTCCATTCTTTGGATCATCTGAGTTGTCCCGCATGGATGCATTACATCCGTCGGTTCTGGCGCAAAAATACCATCGAGATTATCGGCCTTTTCTTCTAGGATCGCCTGGAACGCAATCATTGACACATTATTGGGGGATGCAGGGCATCAGAAAGCAGCTTACAAATAAGAAAGCTGTTTTCATCATCTCTCCGCAGTGGTTTGTGAAAAAGGGCGTTGATCCCAATGCTTTTAGTTTTTACTATTCAAATCTTGAAACGGTTGAATGGCTGCGACAGGCAGGTAACACGCGCATGGATCGGTACGCGGCTTCGCGTTTGCTGACTATGCCTTCCGCTAGCTCATCAGAAACGCTTGAAAAGTGTATCTTAAAAGTAGCGGCTGGGCAGCAACTAAGCTCGACTGAAAAAACATATTTGGATTTAAAATATAACATGTTGAAGCATGAAGATCAGATGTTCTCGATGCTCACATTGAAGGACAAAAGATCTTTGATCGAGACAGGTGAAAAGCAACTGCCAGATACCTATAATACTGCTAAGTTAAACAAGATTGCAGAAAATTTAGGTAAAGCGAATACGACTAACAATCGCTTCAATGTTGATAATAATTTTTGGAATAAAAGGTTAAAAAAGAGTTATCAGAAGTTAAGGAATGAGCAGAGTAACTTTAGTTATATTAAATCTGTTGAATATTCAGATTTCGAGCTTGTGCTTAATCAATTTGCAAAACAAAATACTAATGTTCTCTTTATAATTCCACCTATTAATCAAAAGTGGGCTGATTACACAGGTTTGTCGATGAACATGATACATCAGTTTAATCGAAAGATTAAATATCAGTTGAACTCGCAGGGGTTTAATAACGTGGTCGATCTAAGTGATGATGGTTCTTCACCTTATTTTATGCAGGATACGATTCACCTAGGGTGGAAGGGCTGGCTTAAAGTTGACCAGTATGTTAATCCGTTTTTGAGTAAAAAACAAAAGGCTCCAAATTATAAGATCAATAATTATTTCTACACAAAGAATTGGCAGCAAAAAGAAAATATTTCGTTAGATTAACGAAATACGTTAATTCATATAATACAAGCTTAAAACAAATGGATGGGTCAAATTATGATTGTTGACCCAGCCATTTGTTTTCTTTTTTTATGAATTTGATAGTGATCCTGCACAAAAGGAATACTTATCTTTGCAGCTGTATTTTGCAGTGATTGGTCTCAAATAGCTGTTTTACGAGAGACTGTTAGCAAGAAGCGCAAATTAAGACTTAATGAAACTCGAAAAAACGAGCTAGACCAAAGTATTTTTGGCCTAGCTCGTTGTATTGTTCAAAAGATCCATATTAACGTGTTTAAAAGGTATGCTTATCTCTTAAAACATCAATCTTTTCTCAGATCCTATGTATTAAAATTAAAATAATTACTAATCTTTCTCAGATTCTTCTTGGGGCGTGTCAGTCAGGTGAAATGGTTCTTGCTCGGGAACAAGGTTAGGATCTATTGGATCATTCGGGTCTAGCTGATTAAGAAAAGTCACAGCATTTTTGCGCTTGTCGATATCTTTGATAATCGTTTCAGAAATAAAGCCGCGTTGATTTTGAATAGTTTCAGCGATGAAGCCTGCCTCAAGTAGAAAATCTGCTTTGGGGGTTCTTTTAATCCGCTGTGTGACGATTGCACCGTCGAGTTTAAAGATTTGCTGCTTCTTATCGTTTTTTATTTTCTTCAAGTCGCCCCAATTTGCTTGTTTGAAAAATAAAGGAAGATCTGTCTCGGTGGTTAAAAGAAATTCGCGTGCCAGTTTTTTTCCTGACCAGTATAAAATATTAGCATTATCGCCAATTAGATCTGGAAGCAAGGCATCACGTATAAGTGCGTATCCAAACAGCGTTGTATGTTCATTATTATTGAGCAATTCGTGGAAAAGTTTAACATCCATGGCTAGTCTCCTCTGTTAAAATCTATCTCTAATTATACCTTGATGGTTTATAAAACAAAGGACAAAATTGCAAATTTAACCAATTTAGATGAAATTGCAGTACTGGAAAGGAGTTTGAAAATGTATTATATTTGTAAAAGTAGTAGAATATGTATTCAGAAACGGGGACGATTCAGTGACAACAATTTTGATAGCAACCAAAAATGAAGGTAAGGCGAAAGAATTTAGAGCCTTTTTTGAACCTAAAGGATTTAAAGTCAAAACTTTAAGTGAGATGGAAAATCTACCAGAGATTATTGAAGATGGAAAGACATTTCAAGAAAATGCACTTATTAAAGCAAAAACGTTAACTGATAAATCAGGCATAACGGTTTTAGCTGATGATTCGGGTTTGATGGTAGATGCATTGAATGGTGCTCCTGGTATTTTTTCAGCACGTTATGCAGGAGACCATGATGATGATGCAAATAATGCAAAATTGCTGCGAGAATTGAAAAATGTACCGTTTCATCAAAGAACGGCGGTTTTTCATACTTCTTTAGTTGTGACAAGTACCGAGCGCCAGCCATTAGTTGTTGAAGGAAATGTAAAGGGATTTATTTTGGAAAAGAAACAGGGTAAGGATGGTTTTGGTTACGATCCATTATTCTATTTGCCAGAATTGAAAAAAACGTTCGCTGAGTTGACACCTTTTGAAAAAAATAAAGTAAGTCATCGTGGTAAGGCCGTTAAAGCTTTAAATGAATACTTTGATGATTGGTGGAGAAAATAATGAACGAAAAGAAGACAAAAATATTAGTTGTTAGTGACAATCATGGCGATCACCAAATATTAGAAAGTTTGATTTCAAAATATAAAACAGAAGTAGATGCGATGTTCCATTGTGGTGATTCAGAGTTTTCACCCGAGGATAAAGTTTTTGATTATTTTAATGTTGTTACAGGAAATTGCGATTACGATCCTAAGTTTACTGAATATCTTGTTAGTGATGTTAAAGAAACGCGTGTTTTATTGACACATGGTCATTTATTAAGTGTCAATACAGGTTTAGAGCGTTTGAATCTTTTAGCGCAGGAAAAGCAGGCTCAGGTTGCCTTATTTGGACATACACACCGCTTAGGCGTCGAGTATGCACATGGCTGCCTCTTCCTTAACCCGGGCAGTATAAGTTACCCGCGTGGAGAATATAGTGCTCTGGGCGGAACTTATGCAATCATTGGAGTAACTTCTGATCAATTTGAAATCTGTTACTATGATCGCAGTTTTACAAAAGTTCCAGAGCTTCAATTTGTTTTTCCAAGAAAGTAAATTCAAAAAGTTAAAGAGGGAAGTTGTGTGCAAAATGAATTGAAACATCTTTACATCAAATTATTAAAATGGAGTGTGACGGTTTTAATTTTATTTGTATCGAAACAGATTCTGGGTTACAATTGGTTAGGCTTGATTATTGTTGCAGGGTGTCTGTATTGTGTTTTTATTTTTGCAGTCTGTGTCTATCTGCAGATACAAATTCTCAAAAAATAATCTTGACAATTTCTGAGTACAATGTATAATAATAAGAGTAATTTTGCCCGTTGGTCAAATTGGTTAAGACGTCGCCCTCTCAAGGCGGAGTTACGGGTTCGATCCCCGTACGGGTGATAATAGTATCTCTTTTTAATAATAGGAGATGGGCCAAAACCATGTTTTGGCCCATTTTTATTGCTATACTAAGCTTTTTTAGAGCAGCAAGAGTTATAATCTACGGAACATATTAAGAATAAAGTACTTTTTATAGATTAATTCACAAATTTTTCAGTAAAAAAAGAATTAATTGAAGATTGATAAATGGAAGAAAGTCTTGAATAAGTTAGCAGATTAAATAAATTGATACTATAGTTTAAACTGCTATAATTGAATATGAAGTCGGTCGTTGGGCTTTATACGATAAATGAGTGGTTAGTAAAGGAGGAGTGACATGCTGAGAAAAACTAAAAATTTTTTACAGGCAAACAACATAAACTATAAAAAAGAGCACGTCAATCCACTGATTGTTCCGGAAAGGGTTTATGTTTTAAAATTCGGGAAAACAAAACTTAACAATCGTTTTATCGTTGAGCACACCTATACTTGGACAGGTAGAATCAAGATAAACAAGATTTCGTTGCGTTTGCATGGGCAAAAAAGCCCACGCGAGTTTCCCAATGAAGCAGAATTATTGCACTATCTGAAGCGAAACATTAAACGTTATAATACAGACGTTAAAGAATAATAAGCAACGATTAAAAGCTGAGGCAATAAATGAAAATTGATGGCCTCAGCTTTTCTTATAGTAATATTTTTTCAAGGAAAGCAACGATACAAGCAACATTTTTTCAAAATTCTATTGACAAAAAAGCCAAAATCTATTATTATGAAATAGTTGATTTTTGGGCATTCGCCAAATTGGTAAGGCAGCGGACTCTGAATCCGCAATTTACTGGTTCGAGCCCAGTATGCCCAATTAACACTTCGTAAACGCTGGTAAATCTTCGTAAATCGTTGATTTATCGGCGCTTTTGTTTTTATAGTTTTGTGTCAGTTGGTATATTTTTTTGTGTTCATGTTGCATGGATATTGCATAACTTAAATATACAAGTGAAGTTACAAAAGGTGTTAGTTAAATTTCGCCAGTTAAGAATACTTGATTGTATATTATCGCCTTGAAGGGCTGAGCTGAGACGTTGCTTCCATATAATCCTAGGAGTTTTTAACTTGTCTATTGGAGATTTGCTCATTTTTGACTCTGTTGACATATATCAACAACCAAAAAAATAGGCATGTTCCTAATTGAGTATCGAGAACATACCGTAGCAGCATAAAAATATCTATTTTGTCTAACTTTTGCGTTGCACTTCAAGTTAGCAGTTGGCTTTAATTATATGTTTTAGCTGTATTGTAGCTTAGTTATTGTCTTAATGGTCTAGAAAAGGGAGAAAAGTCCCATGGAGGGGAGAGTGCCACTAGCTTTATTATCCTTACTGGTTATCTAAATATTCCTAGTAGAATATCATTTTTCTATACAGCAATTTTTAATTTTTACATAGACATCCAAGAAAATGATAAAAGATTACCATCTGGATCTTTAACTTCTAGTTCATACATATGATCTTCAGGAATTCCTAATTCTACATGATAAAAGGTACCGCCATTTGTTTTTGCGGTTTGTGCGACCTCTCTGACTGCAGCAATACTTTCCAAATTAAACGATGTTATAGAACCATTGCTTTTTTGTGTGTCAGCAATTGTTTGTCCTTTTAAAAACTGGCTGTAAAAACCATGAGTCAATAACATTATCCAAATGTTTTCAGTCCACATCATTGCAGTGCCATTTTCATTGGAAAACTCCGAATGTTTCTTAAACCCCAGTGCTTCATAAAATTTGATTGAACACGACATGTCAGTTACAGGTAAATTCACAAATATCATTTTTTCCATAATTATGCTCCTTTATTCTAGGTGATCTTAGCAACGTTTGAGTTTAAAGCCATGTTTATTATATATACGCATTATTTCATCATTCTAAAAAAAGCAAATAAGATGTTTGAAGCATTGATGGCAATTTTTGGTTAATAAAATATATTGATCTGGCAGACCATTAATAACCACTTCAAAAATGGTAAGCGGACTGATAATCACGATGTTTGCGCAATTTAAAATCTAAAGTTAATCTGTGACATCAATAGCCAGCAGCAATCAAAATAATATCTTTTTGAAAATGATGGCCTTTAAAATAAGCAGCCATCAAATAAATTTCCGTTTTTAAATTGGTTATACCAAAATAAATAATAGTTTAAAATCTTGTACCAGAACCGATTTAAAGAGGTATGAATTACAAATAACTAAAATGCTAAACAATAAATATTATACGACGTACGTTATGGATGATGAATATTTTGCTTATAATCTTCACGGAATTGACGAGGACTTTGACCGCGCTCCTTGCGAAAATGGCTATAAAAACTAGTTAAATTTTTGTAGCCTAACTCATTACTGATTTCATCAATATTTTTATTTGATAGTGACAACATTCGAGATGCCATTTCCATGCGTAGTGTTGTTTTCAAATTTGAAAAAGACTGATTAAACAATTTTTGACACAAACGTGAAAAGTAGTTTTGCTGATAACCAAAATAAGCTGCGGCACTTACTAAAGTTACATCATTGACGTGTTGGGTTAAATACGTAAAAATTGCTCCTGCCTGTGCATCTGGCCCAGCATAGTGAATAGAGCTTTGAGGAAAAAAAGAATCTGTCTTCGAAACTTTTTGGTGGTGTTTGCGTGACAATTCAGTATATAACAAGCCCAGCAGGCTTTCTCGCTGGAACGTCAAAAATCTATCCGGTGAATAATTTTCTAAAGCAGCAATTATATTTAAGTATTCATGGACAATTTTAGTTTCTAAATGACGAAAAACTATATAGTGATTTTGTTGCGAATCAGCAGCGTTCATTAAATCATGAATCAATGGATTATCACCTACCAACGTCATATTTAATGGATTAGGTATTTGCAACCATTCATCTAAAACTTTAATTTTAACAGGTTGATCGGTAGTTTTAAATATCAATTGATCCACTTGTTGAATTAAGATCAAATCAAATGGCCGTAGGGGAATTTCAGTTGTACCTAATGTTGCTACACAAGTTGCCAGGCATTCAATTATTTGCATGTGAATCTTAAAACAATGAGTTGTGCTGTTTGTAATTGAGGGTAGTTCTAGTTGTTCAGATACTATTCCATCAATCTTTAAAGTGCTTTTTGTTGTATAGTTTGTAGCCATTCCAAATCACCTCTTTTTCATAAAAGATATATTTACCATAAAATTAAGATATATTTTCTGCTGACATTGTGCAATGTTTCACTATAAAATATAATCATAACTTAATGTAGGAGTGATTATTATGACTAAAACAATCAAAACGGATGTTGTTGTCACTGGTGCTGGTGGAACTGGATTAGCTGCTGCGCATGCTGCAGCTGAACATGGTTTACAAGTCTTAGTTTTAGAAAAACAATCTCAAATCGGTGGAAACACTAAAATCTCAAGTGGTTTCTTTGCTGTCGACTCCAAGGAACAGCGTGAACGTGGTATGGTCATGTCCAAAGCTGAAGCTATTCGTCAGTTGACTAGTTACAATCACAACATTTCTAACGGGGCATTAGTTCACAAAATTGTTACCTCTGCGGCTGATACCTTAGCATGGATCGAGAAGATGGGAATGCATATTAAATTAAATGCTACCGCTGATACGACACAATTTGCACATCGTAATCGTGATTACCAAGGTGGTGTTTATCATATGTATCAGGATAAAACTGGTAGTTACGAACGTATTCAGCAAACCTTGACTGATGAAGGTGTTAAGTTTGAATTTAATGTCACTATGCAAGCTATTGAGCAAGACAGTACTGGTCAAGTTATTGGCATCACAGCCACCAATGCTAATGGTGAAGTCATTGAAGTTGAAGCACAGGCGGCTATTGTTGCAACAGGCGGCTTTGGGGGTGACAGTGGTTTAGTTGCCAAGACAATGCATACGCACAACTTGCGTCAATTAGGAGTGCCCAATAATGGTGAAGGACTTAAGGCAATTATTGCTGCCGGTGGGATCAATATTGATGGAACAGCCTTAATTCATGCTGCTCAACTTGCTAAATCCAAAGTTACTCAGAAAACTTCAAAGGAACATTTAGCTGGTTTCTCTAATTCCGCTTTAACTCAATTATTATTGACACCATTATTCTGGGTAAGTCCTAAAGGTGAACGATTTACTAATGAAGATGTGGTTTATGACACTGTTGAATGGGCTAACGCTGGGTACTCTGTTGGTGGCAAATATTATTTTGTAGTTGATCAAGCAACTCTTGACGACTTTACCAAAAATGGTGGCCAACTCGAAATCTCTAAAGCTGGACCTGGTGCTAATACTGAGCCTGGTGATTTCACTAAACTCGCCAACGAGTCTGTTGCTGCTGGAACTGCTTTTAAGGGAAATACTTTGGCTGAATTAGCAGCAGCTGCTGGCATGGATGCAGATACCTTGGTACGGGCAGTTACTGCGTATAATCATAATGTTCATAATCGTGTCGATACTGATTTCGCAAAGTCTGGGCAGTCACTTGTCTATGCAGTGGAACAAGGTCCCTTTTATGCTTTTACCGCTCAAGTCGCTTACCTAGGTACTGTAGGTGGAGTTCGTGTTGATACTAATTTAAACGTTTTGGATGACAAATTCAAACCTATTCCTGGTCTCTATACGGGTGGAGCTAATGCTGGTGGTTATTATCAGGGCCACTGTTATCCTGCTTATGAAGGTTTAGCTTCTGGTTTTACTTGGACATCTGGACGAATTGCTGGGACAAGCGCTAGTGAATATATAAAAACTAAAAATGATAAATTGGTAAAAAAATAGGCTAGGAGGGCTTAATCTTATGGAAAATATTAAATCACACAGTTGGTTATTCAAGTTATCAATCCTATCTCTTTCGATTTTATCAATGACTGCACCGTCAGTTGCAATTGCCATTCCGTTAATGGAAAAAACATTTACGGAGCAAACTAGCGCGCAAGTTGAAATGATCTCAACCTTACCTAATTTGGGTGTGTTACTCATGATTATGTTTTCAACTCTAATTGCCCATAAATTTGGAATTAAGCGCACGATCATGGGTGGTTTGATAATGTACTTAGTTGGAGGATTAACTCCTGTTTTTATTACTAATTACACGATCATTATAATTGCTCGCTTCATCATGGGCCTTGGGATTGGACTTTTTAACCCATTTGCTGTTAGTTTAATGTACCGTTTCTATAAAAAGCAAGAACTAGCAGATATGCTAGGCTATCAAAATACCTCACAGAATTTAGGAAATGCTGGTTTTGGTTTATTACTGGGTGTTTTGGTTCTTGCTGGCTGGAAAACAGCATTTGCAGGTTACTTAATTGCAATGATTCCTTTATTGATGTTTGGTCTTTTTGTTAAGATTCCGATTGAACATAGAGCTGGTGAAAATAAAAAGGCACCAAAACAGTCAACTAATGTTCACGTCTTTATGCTTGCGTTTTTAATGCTTATAATTTTTGGAATGTTCATGATGATGACGATTAAACTAGCTAGTTTTGTGACTGCACAACACATTACCACTCCTGCAATTGCTTCAAGTATTTTGGCCGGAATGGGAGCAGCTTCGATGTTTGCTAGCATGCCATTCGGGAAAATTAGTAAATTTCTTGGTAACTTTATTTTACCCATTGCTCTATTAGGTATTTCAATTGGTTTTATGATTGTCGCTACGGCAACTAGTGTCTTGGTAGTGACACTTGGTGTTATCATTTGTGGAATTTTCTTTGGCTGGGTTTTCCCACAGGCTTTTTACCGAGCAGCTCAAATAGCTCCAGCTAATTCTGGAAACTTATCGACCTCTATTATTCTAGTGGGTATTAACTTAGGTGCTTTTTTATCACCAACTTTAGTTAATGGTGTTGCGAACTTATTTGGGAACGATCAGCCTTACTTTGTCTTGATGTTGTGCAGCTGGGGATTCGCCATTTTGACTATTATTATGGCCGTTTATACTATAGTTGATAAACGGAATCACAAACTTAATCAGAAACCGGAGGAAATTTAGATGTCACTTAACTTAGTAGGATTAGTGGGAACGAACGCTCAAATCTCATATAATCGTATGCTCTTAACGTATATGCAACAACATTTTATTAACGATGCTACTATTGCATTGGCTGAAATAGCTGATATTCCGTTGTTCAGCGAAGAAGGATTAGCCGATATTCCTGAGAGTGTTTATACTTTGAGTGATCAGTTAGCTGCCGCTGATGGAATTATTATTGCTACACCTGAGTACGATCATGCGATTACTGCAGCACTTAAAAGTACGATAGAATAGCTGTCGGCAGCCACACATCCGTTCATAACTCAGCCAATAATGATTGTCGGTGCTTCCTTAGGAGTTCAAGGAACAGCACGTGCTCAAGACAATCTTCGTCAGATTTTAAATTCTCCTGGTGTTAATGCTTTTGTCATGCCAGGTCATGAATTCTTATTAAGTAATGCTAAGGAGCAATTCGATAACCAATCCCAATTGACGAATAATAAAACTACCTCCTTTTTAGAAGAATGCTTTACTCATTATCTGCAATTTGTTGCTGATAATCGAGAGGACTTAAAACTCGTTCGCGAAGTTTAATATTTAGCCAGCTACACTGGCTAATGCTAACTATACAGTACAAAATTTGTATCTATTATTAACTTCAAACACTTATAAAAGAACAACTCCTTATTCTCAAAATTTTCTAAGAATAGGGAGTTGTTCTTTTATTTCGGTTCTTCGTCAAACATCCTAAAGTAAGAGGTATCAAGACTGTGACGATAATCTTGATACCTCTTTTACTATACTTTATGTGTGGGATGAGCCACTTAATTATCTTGATATCAATAATCGTAAACAAATTGAACAACTAATTACGAAATACAAGCCGACGATGCTGATAATTGAACACGACTCGCAATTTCTAAGTAATATTGGTGCGGAAGTGCTGGAATTAAGAACAATAACTAATTTTAATTAAAATAGTTAAGAAATGAGTATGTAATAACAATTTTTAACTACTATGTTTTACAAACTACCTCCCTCTATGTTATCTTTTGTTTACGGTAGTTAGTATTACATACTAGTTAAGGAGGAGTTATCTGTTTGAGTAAGACACAAATGCTAAAAGGTGTACTTGAAGGATGCGTACTGCAAGTGATTTCCAAACACGAAACCTATGGTTATTAGCTAGTCCAGGACTTACGTACAGCCGGATTTAATGACGTAATTGGCGGAACAATTTATCCAATTTTACAGAAATTAGAGAAAAAAAGCTGATTAGTGGTGTAATGAAGTCTTCGCCGGAAGGGCCAAAGCCGCAAGTATTTTAGCGTAACTTCAATTGGACAAGAAGAGCTAACAATATTCATGCGGGATTGGCAGGAAATAAATGAAAGTGTTAGGCAGATATTTAAATAGGGGGAGAATTGATGAGTAGCAAAGACAAACAGGTTGAAGGTATCAGAAATAAGTTGAACGAGTCAGCAAAAAAATTAAAAGGTGAAAATGCTACATTTTTTGATGATTTCAGGGAATACTTGATTACAGCCAGTATCTTTTATGATGAGCTAGATGTGACCGAACAAACTTATAATGTTTGTATTGATCTGATCGAAGCTCAGGAAAATGGACAAACAGCACAAGAATATTTTGGTAAGAACAGTCGAAAACTTGCCGATAGCATGATTAAGAATTTTAAGCATACAGGTTATAGAGAAATCATCGAATTAATAATGTTGCCAATTGGAATATATTGGCGATTTCCTTTATTAGTGACTTTGCAAAAATGGGTCCGCTTAAAATAAATGTTGTTGAATATTTGTTGATTGCATTGCTTTCTGTTGGAATGGTAGTGATTGTTTTTGAAGCAGTTCACAAGTCCATTTATCTGAATGGGAATAACCCAGTCAGAAAGTCAAAAATTGTGCAGTTTATCATTGGAACTATTTTCTTTGCCTGTATCATTGGTATATTTGTAGCAATCAGCATGCTCACACCACCAATTTGGATAATTAAGTTGACCTATCCGGGTGACGTGATCTTAATGCTAACTTTTGTAGCTATTTTTCTCGGCTGGATTATTATGGGCAAAAAAAGAGAACTGTATTCAATCACTCCCTTTGTTGTTTTAATGGCTGCAGTTGGAATTTTGCAGAGGATTCCTGTGTTGCTGGCAATTGTAGGTTCTAGCAATATTAAATTTTTAGCAGCCGGTGCAGCAATTGGTGGTTTCTTGATCAATATAATCTGGGGAAGAATTGAAATGAAGAAAATAGCGCGTGATTAAGTTATTTTAGATTATAGTTATTAAAGGGAATATGCTAAAAAAGGCTCCCGAAAATGGGCAAACAGGTTGGGCGATAATCTACAGTTTACGTGAAGCCTTGCAGTATGAACTAAAACTGACTGAGCTAGGCGAAGGCTTTGGCGATCAAACTAAAGCTGCTCTAGCAAAAGTAATCAATACTATTAAGAAAAATTCTTCAAGTAAGATCGTTAAACTGATTAAAGGAGCTTTTTGGTGCAAAGGTATTAGTCCGAATAGTTTTACAGAAAGTTATGATGAAGATCTAGCTGCGGCAATTAAATCTCTGCAGAGTAATGCAGGGTTGGATGCTGACGGTAATTTAACGGTTAACTTAATGGCTGCTTTGTTTGATATGAGTGCTTTCACCTTGCTAGAGAATGGTGATAAGAGAATCCGTGAAATGCAACAGACATTGAATAAAAAATATAGTAATGATTTAGGAATTCTACCGTGTGATGGTGTTTATCAACGGGGAACCAATACAGCACTGATTTATGCGTTGCAGCGAGTTGAAGGGATAGACGCAACTACAGCTAATGGAAACTATGGGGCAGAAACCATTGCTAGAACACCTACTGTTTCTGAAGGAACAACAGGTGAAATTGTGCAGATTATCCAATATGGTTTATATGTCAATGGGTTTTATACAGGAGCTTTTGATGGTAGCTTTACTGAGACAGTAGGGAATGCAATTGTGGCATTCCGCAAGTTTATGCACTTAGAACCTTATACTACAACGGCCGACTTAACTGTTATCAAAGGATTATTAACAAGTAATGGAAATACGGATCGTGATTCAACGGCTTTCGATACAGCTACACAGTTAACGTCAGCAGCAATAGCCAAATTTAAAAATGCAGGTTTTGAAATTGTAGGCCGTTACCTTACTGGAACAGTTGGGACAGGCAGCAATGAGCGCCCTAAGAATCTAACAGCTGATGAAATTACAGCGATTACGTCAGCTGGTCTGAGCATCTTTCCAATTTATGAAGATGGCGGTTATGAAGAAAAATATTTTACAAACAGTCAAGGAACAACAGATGGCGGCATGGCAACTGCTGCAGCACGTAAGTTAGGTTTTCCTGAAGGAACTACTATTTACTTTGCGGTTGATGTTGACATTCAAGATGGTGATATTGACGGAACGGTTACTCCGTACCTGAAGGGAGTTCTCGCTGCAGTCGCAGATTCTGGTTACGAAGTTGGGGTCTATGGAACGCGTAATGTTTGTCTGTATGCGGAAAAAATCGGAGTCAAGTACAGTTTTGTCGCTAATATGTCTTATGGCTGGAGTGGCAATTTAGGTTTTAAAATGCCTTCAAACTGGAGTTTTGATCAGTTTACAGAATATACAGCAGGTTCAACTGGGATTGATATTGATCAAGATGCTGCTTCCGGGAAAGATAAAGGTGTATCCAAATTTGGAAAAGTTACAGGGATGTCAGCGAAAGCTGCTTTGAAGTCATTGTGGCCGGATTGTGAATATGACCAAGAAGTCGAATTTACAATGTTTGATACGAAGTGGATGAAAATTACTGGTAAAATTACTACTTCATTCAAAAAAGCAGATGGTAGCACTGTTATTACCATTAAAAACGGTAAAGTTGATGAAGTAAGTATGAATGGTTTCCTAAATTCACTGGGTGCTTCGAACAATATCGTTAATGATCTTATTATCGATAAATTTAATACACTCAGTTTCACCAGTGAAATTAAAAATGGACAACTTTCTGTTAAATCTACAACGGGCTCGGATGGTTCATACACATTTGAACTTGCATGGACGGCGTTTGAAACTGATGAAGGTGTTCTTGATGAAGCGCTGACTATTGCATTGGAAATCAAGATTAATTTGCCTGATTTTCCGAGTTGGGGAACTTTTGCCGAGGCTTTGGGGAAGATTGGTCAAATTGCAGCAATTGCTGTTGCAGTTACTGGGACTGCTATATTAATTGTGGGAATGTTACCGGCTGATGTTGTAGGTGCGGTTGTAACTGCAACAGTAACTCTCTTTACAACGATAGTCGCAGATTTAGCGTAAAAATTAAAATTATACAATTGCTTTAGTGACAATAAAAGACTGTAAGGGTTAAAATTAACTTACAGTCTTTTTTAGAGAGGAAATTTAATTTTTTTATGTTGATTATTCTGTTAGCTGAAACAGCAATGTTTATTTTTGGAGTACTTGGTATAGTGCAGTCGATAAAACTTAATAAAATAAATAAAGAAATTCGTGTTTTTCGTATAAAAGAAAGGGCTAAGTTAACTGAGGATCAAATAAAAAAGCAACAGGTCTATCTTAAAATTCATATGAGTAGATTTATTGTATTTGTTATAAATATAGCAATTATTTTTATTATTATTTTATTGGTACTTTTTGGGTACAGTCTGCGGAATCTTTTTGATAAATCAGGAAGCATGGTATTCTTCTTGATAAGTCTATTAATGCTAGTAGTTATTTTATGTGCTAGTTTTGCACAAAAGTCAGTAGCAAGAGGACAAGTAATCAGAAAAAAGTATATTGACAAGTATCCAGATAACCCTCTGAAATTTTTTATCTACCCAGATGAGTTACTCATACAGTATAGATACGTATTTAAGCGTGCGGGTATATTATTACTGATTACCAGTATTTTAGCTTTTATCATGGGTGTAATTAGTTAAATGATTTCAGATGCCATCTATACAATGTGGGTTGCATTTTATAAGTGTGTTAATTGTTTGTAGTAGAATAGAGCCTTTGAACTTTTTGAGTGTACCCAAGTGGTACACTTTTTTGGTTGTGTTATATTAAGAAAAACATCTGTACCATTTAGATGTACCAGGGAAGGACTTGGAAAATGAAAGTTGGATATGCACGGGTGAGTACCACTGAACAGAACTTAGATCGTCAATTAGACGCACTCAAAAAAGCTGGGTTACAAAAAGTCTTTGCCGAAAAAATTTCGGGGAAGAATGCAGATCGACTCCAATTAAAAGCTATGTTGGAGTATATTCATGATCAAGATGAGATTGTTGTCTTGAGTTTGGATCGCTTAGGTCGAAGTTCACGTGATTTAACGGAAATTATTGAAGAAGTCCGCCATAAGGGCGCAGTGCTAAACATTTTGGACTTACCAAGTTTTGCAGGCGTTGAGGACCAAAATCTGAAAGCTTTGTTATCCAACTTGGTGTTGGAGATCTATAAGTACACAGCTGAAGAGGAACGGCGCAAAATCCGTGAACGACAGCGGCAGGGGATCGAGTTGGCTAAACAACGCGGCGCTTATAAAGGCGCCGTCCGTTTGTATGCGCCAGATTCACCTGACCGCCGGAAACGTTATTTGTATCATCAGATAGTGAGAATGCTGCAGCAGAATCCACCAGTGCCAATTGCACAGATTGCTAGAACAATTGGTACATCAAGGTCACAGATTTATCGGATAAAAAAATTTTCCAATCTTTAGTTTATTAAAAAAAATATTATATGCACTTTTGTATGTTGCTCTTATCCTAGTATTTGGTACACAAATCTTTAGACAGTTGTGCCATAATAAAA
>NZ_AYZD01000017.1:75061-181749 GCF_001436755.1 Liquorilactobacillus aquaticus DSM 21051 | reverse complement strand
AGGAGACCCTACACATTTGATTCGTCGAAACTTTGTTCAGTTTTCAAAGATCTACATTTTTAATGCCGCATCAATGCGACTTCTTAAGTTTATCACACTCGCAAAAGAAAGTCAAGAACTTTTTTGAAGCAACTTTATTTCTTTAAACGAGACAACTTTATCAGTTTACTTAATTATCAAGCAAAAGTCAAGAATTTTTTTTACATCCTGCAAATCAAATCTGAGTAAATGTGACAACGGATATTACTATACACGCACTTAAGACCTCCGTCAAGAACTTTTTTAAAAAAATTCTTTTTTTCAAAGCCAGCCAAAACAATTGTTCTTAAATATATCAAAAAGCTTCATCAGAAAAGTAATATTTTTTCCGGTGAAGCTCTTCATTTCTAGGACTTATCAAGAAGTACTATCGTACATTTCGCAGAAAAAGCATAAAATTAGTTGCGTAATGACAATTAAGTTATACATTGGATTTTTTTGTCAATTTTCCTTTTATTGTTCCGAAAAGCCATTTTAAATTTCGTCTAAGAACCTGAAAAAAGGTCAACGAACGTACAATATGGTTTGGCTCTACATATACACGAACAGCGCGCAAAACTTTCTTAGGATCCTTAGATGAAAACTTGTACATTCCATTATGTTTTGTTTGAATAGCGTAACGTGGGATCCACTTACCCTTAAACATAATAGATGCAATAACTAAATCTACTTCTTCCCATGGTATCTGTATAAACTTGTTTACATCACGATCATTATAAAACTCAAACCCTTTGTCACCTACCATAATTTTCCCGTAGTCACCTAAGCCCAAGTATGATGTAGCGTCAATTGCTAGATCAACTTTGGAATTAATTGATTCAACCATACCATCACCTCCTACGCTTTAACCTTTTACAGGTACTTTGGCAAAAATAAAAATCAGTTTAAAGAAGCCCTACGACATGTCCTACGACCCCAACAACAAAGATTCCGATGATAATGACGATTGGGGAAACTTTCTTTTTAAGGAGCCACATACAAAGGAAAGTCAAAAGTAGTGGAACTAATCCAGGTATTAAGGAATCAAGATTATCTTGTAAAGTTGTAACCTTAATTTTTGATAATGAAAGTCCACTAGCCTGTTGCTGCAAAGCTGATTGAATTCCTTTAGCACCTTTAGGAAGCTTGTCCCAATCAATATAAGCTCCTGCCTGCTGCTTGATCCTTGAAACGACGGGTGTAAACTTGATTGTTACCCAGCGCTCAATTAAGGCTGCAATAACAAACATACCCATCATTGAAGCAACTCTAGTAACACTCTGTAGCAAACCTCCAGATAAATCTTCTGTAATCTTACTACCTGCACGATAGCCGAATTCTTGTGTATACCACATAAATCCCCAACGAATAATGTTCCAAATAACAAAGAACAGGATCGGACCCAAAATATTGCCGCTAAGTGCAAGTGATGCTCCTAAAGCCCCTACGATAGGGCGAACAGTATACCAGAAAACAGGATCACCAACACCGGCAAGAGGACCCATCATTCCGACCTTAACCCCTTGAATTGCAACATCGTCAACAGGCGCTCCGTTAGCTCTCTCTTCTTCCAGTGCCAAAGTAACACCAATAACTGGTGAAGCTACATACGGATGAGTATTGAAAAATTCCAAATGCCTTTGATATGCAGCAATGCGATCTTCTTTCTTCTTATATAACTTATTAATGGCTGGAATCATCGAATAACACCAACCACCGTTTTGCATACGTTCATAGTTCCATGAACCTTGAATAAAAGTTGAACGCCATGCAACATGTAATCGATCACTTTTTGTTAAACTGACTTTCTTTTCTTGCATCTTGCTTACCCCCTTCGAATTTAATAGTCATCCAAGATATCGCCTAGTGGATCACCAGTGTTACCGTTACCACCATTGCCACTATTACCTGAACCACCCTTATCGAGTTGGAGGTACATCAAAGCAAGCGACAAGCCGACAGCACCAATAGCAATCAGCGTTAAGTCAGAAATTGCAGCTACGACAAAACCAATTGCAAAGAAAGGCCATACTTCACGCGAAGCCATCATATTGATAACCATTGCATAACCAACAGCAACGACCATTCCACCACCGATAGTCATCCCATCGCTCAACCAGCTTGGCATTGCATTAAGCAGATCACGAACGCTTGAAGCAGGGATGATCAGTAAGAGAGCAGCAGGAATCGCAATCCGCAACCCCTGTAGGCAAATACATACCATTTGCCAAAAATCAATTTTGCGAGAATTTCCTTGTGCAGCAGCAGCATCCATAAAATGAACAATAGCAACAGTAATCGTACGTACAATCATCGTTAAGAATAAACCTGCAACCGCCAATGGGATTGCAAAAGCAATAGCTGACCCTAAACCATGAGTCCCTTGACCACCTTGAACCAAAATAATTGCCGATGCAGTAGCAGCTAAAGCAATATCAGGAGCAACAGCAGCTCCAATATTCGCCCATCCTAAAGCGATCATTTGTAATGAACCGCCTAACATAATGCCAAGTGTCAAGTGACCAGTTACTAAACCTATTAGTGTGCAAGATACTAATGGCTGATGAAATTGGAATTCGTCCAAAATACCTTCCATTCCTGCAAAAAAAGCAACGATCACAACTAAAATCATTGATATAGCAGACATTTGATAATCCTCCTTTTTTAACTTTTATTACTTGTTTTCCGCAAGTCCTTGACGTGCCTTATTGATAATTTGATCCATATTTCCTTTAGAATCATCTGGAACCTTGCGAACATCAAACTTAACACCCAATTTTTCAAGTTCCTCAAAAGCTTTAACATCTTCACCATCTAAAGAAAGAACCTTGCTGACAGCAACTTTACCGACAGAATGTGCCATCGAACCAATATTAAGTTCTTTGATATCGACTCCAGCTTTAATAACAGTGAGTGCATCTTCGGGATTTTCAAAAAGAATTAAGGCTTTAGTATTTCCAAAACGAGTATCTTTTGCTACGTCAATCATTTTTTTGACTGGAATCACGTTAGCATGTACTCCAGGGGGCGCAGCCTCTACAATCATACTCTTACGAAGTTTGTCTTTGGCAACCTTATCGGAAACAACAATAATTCGATTAGGATTAGTTGACCTTGTCCAAGCTGTTGCGACTTGACCATGTAAAAGGCGTGAATCTACACGCGCCAAGACATATTTGATTTTGCCATCCCCAACCACTGTTCCAGGCGATAATGAGCCTTTAGGTTGATCGTCTTCTGATACAGTTTCCGTTTTCTTTTTTGGTTGAAGTCCTTCAGGTTTAACTTTTACACCATCTTTAGCGGTTTCAATAATATGTGCAGCAATTTCATGTGCCGATTCCATTGACAAACGAGATGCATATGCCTCGATTACCATTGGTAAGTTCATACCGGCAACAATTGCCCACTTATCTTTATGTGCCTCTAAAATGGTATTAGCTTGGTTGAAAGGCGTTCCACCCCACAAATCGATAAGAAATAGGACTTCATCTTTATTTTCAAAAGAATCAATCGCTTTTTCCATTTTAGCTCTTACATCATCCGGACCTTCGTTCGGCATTAAGGTGACAGCTTTAACATTGTCCTGTTCGCCAAAAATCATCGAAGCAGATTGGAAAATGCCTTCAGCAAAGCCACCATGGCTTGCTAGGATAATACCTACCATTGTTTAATACCTCCTATTATGAGAGTTTTTTGCTTTAGTTAACTGCTAAAGCATCCGATTTCACTGTCATTTTATGAAAATGACGCAAAATTACGGATTATTTCATCACGTCAAAAACTTTTCTCACCACCTTTCAGTGAATTCTTGAAAATGCACAGACAAGTTAAATTTACCAACTCAAAGTTCAGTCGTTTTTCACCAACCCTTTTTCCAAAAGTGATTTCCAAAGATTTTTTGAGCTGTCATTGGCAACCTTACGGACGTCAAGACGAATATTATGAGCATGAAGCCATATGAGAGCCTTTACATCTTTAGGCCCAACAGCGATTGTATCAGTAACCATGACTCTTGTGCTGTCGAAACTGATTGCACCAATATTAACCGAAGAGACTTTGATACCTCCTTCAACAAGACGCTTAGCATCAATGGGATCTTCAACTAAAATCATCGGCTTAACCGAAACAAAACGCAGGTCATGATAGATACGTATCATTTTTTCTACTGTGATAACATTTGCCCTGAGTCCAGGAGGCGCAGCCTGTATAATCAACGTTTTGCGCATCATGTCTTGAGCAACTCGATCTGAAACAACTAAAATTCGATTGACGCTAATCGCCTTCGCCCAATTAGTAGCAACCTGTCCATGCAGTAAACGACTGTCAATTCGCAACAAACGGACATCCATCACTATAACCACTCACCATCATTTCTATTGCAATGCAGATCTTTGAATTTAAAAATGTACCCACACTTTAGTATAAGCAATTTGCATGCCATTTTTTGTGTATCAGCTAAAAGCGCTATCATAAAGGGGCCCAGTGATTAAAAAATAATAAAAAGCAATACACTAAAAAGTGTATTACTTTTTTAGTGTATTGCTTTTTTCATTTTCTGTATTAAATAACTCAATAATGTAATAAGTTTCAACATCTGAGAGTCTAATATTCAGAGTCCCATCCAGCAGCTCATTTGCTTGTTTAATGATCGGATACAATTTATCCGATCTAACGGCAGATAAATTCTCCTTGTCAGCACTCATTTCCGCCCGTGTTAAATATCTTTCAAGTGCACCGGATAAGTGCATGATCAAGCTTATTCTGAAAGAATTCGATATTTGGAAACGACTGCGCTCCTGAATAAAGTCACAATAATCCCATAATATTTTAGTAATTTTTATAGGATTGATGAAAGTAAAATACTGACTGAGATATTTCTGAGTTGTTTCTTCAGTCAATTGCTCTGAATTCTCCAGCGAGTCCATATTATGCGTGCTACTATCATTTACTTGTTCTATTAAGCTGACGAAACTTTCTCCCCCACCTTGCAGCAAATTTTCTAATGAGATAAAAGGAACTGTAATTTGGGGCTTAATAATTCCCGTAGCCGCCACGATTTGATATTTTTGCTGCACCTCTGCAATTTTCTCTTTCATCCCGACAACAGAAATTGTGATGACCGTAATATCATCAATTAGATTATTAATTAAGATTTTATCCAATAATTCTTTGATTTTCTTGGCTGTACCTTCACCTGTGGAGCATATTGCAATTATGGCTTTGTTTTTTTGATGCGGAATCTCTGATAAATAATCAACTTTTTTCTGTACTTTTCCAAGCGTACGCGAATAACCTGCAAACTCGTGCAATTCCCGATAAACAGTATCAAGATCACTGTCAATTAAGGCTGTTTTACGCGCAGCTTCTAAAACCATTGCAGTTGTCACCATATCAATTGTTTTAACGTTTATATTAGTCTGTTCACTCAATTTGCTGCTAAAAGTACTAAGTGAACCCATGTCTACCAGCAATAGTACGCCGTTCCCCCGATCAATTTTTTTGACCTGTGCGGCGATCCCATTCAATGCAATTTTTGGGCTCATTTCAAGCGGCATATCATATGCGACAATATTATCTACAGACAGTAATTGTGAAACAACTTGAGCCATTGACGAAGCTGTGCTATTTCCATGAGCAGCGACTACAATTCCAACTTTTCCTGTCTTGGGCTCTGAACGCAAAGATACCAATAAAATCGCCATGTAGTATACTTCAGACCGCGGTATTGGGAAGCGATAATGCTCTTCAATCAATTCTTTGATTTTCCCCGCAATTTTTAATTCATTTGGATAATCATGCACCATGGATATTAAATCTGCCGACATATTGCGAAGTGCTTTGCCTGATTGAACTCTTTTAATAAATGAACTGATATGTAGGCTCATCGCATAGATAAAACTGTCCCTCAATGGATAATTTTCTTTTTCTTGCAGGAGTTGCTGGATTTTTTTTGTCAGATCGATAATTTCCTGGTCAACTATTTCATTCAAACTGTTAACAGTTTTATCCAACTTGCCTTGACGATAGAACGACTTAAAGTGCAGATTAATATCTGTCATTATAAAGTTATTGATCGAGGATTGATCCAATCCCTCATCTTTCAACAGCGCCGCTTTGTCTCCAATAATTTCGTACAAATTATACGGGAGTTCATAACTATCTATCTCTGTCATTCCACGATTAAAATCGGGTTTGATAATCATTACTGGTTCTAACAAACGTGTCAGCTTGCCAAGTTCATGCCGATTATTCGCCAAAAGCGATAAACCTTCCTTGATATTGGGCGGTAACTGGTTAAACTTCAAGCTAATTTCTTCCTTGTTCTGCATGCTATTTAAAAATCCCTGAGCACAAACTAGTTGCACATTAGATTTAAGCTGCCCGACATTCCCGTATGTGACACTTCCTAACAGAGCCTGGACCACATCTTCGCTTAAGCGAATATCCTTATGGATACGATTAGCTTCAAGCGTGAGCAAGTGCTGCAACAATTGCAGTTTCTCACGTGCGCTTCTTTGAACGAAGGCAGGCAGTTGAATTGTAACTGGAATTCTACGTACAAATGTCTGCAACAATGAACTCTCAGGATCTTCTGTCGTTGCACAAATCAATCTCACATCTGCATGATGCGTCTTAGCTGTTTCACCTAGGCGGCTGTATTTTCCATGATCCATGAAATAAAAAATCATTTCTTGCCCTTCCGGTGGTAACCGATGTACCTCGTCTAAAAAAAGCATTCCACCGTCAGCTTCTTGAATAAGGCCATCCTTATCTTCATCGGCCCCCGTAAATGCCCCCTTGACATATCCGAACAAATGCGACATCAGCAATTGTGGATTGTGAGCATAGTCTGCACAGTTAAAAGTTGTGAAACCCTTCTTTGCAATAATTTCTTTTGCTAAAGCGAAACGATACATATTGTTGGCAAAGTAAGTTTTTCCTGATCCAGTTGGGCCAATAATCAACGTATTCAACCCATGCGGTGGATAAAGCAGCGCTGCTTTCGCCTGTTCGGCCTGATTTTTCAAACTATCATGTGATCCGATCATATTTGCAAAAACATCACCTGTCCCTGTCATCTCTGAAAATAATTTGCCAGTTTCTGTAGCACTCGCAATTGCAGTACTGCCCGCAAAACCAATGGTTGGTTTCCGTTCCATGGACACAGCTTTCTTAATTTCATTTGCGCTGAGTATAAAATATCGAACTGGCCGGCCGTTCATTTTTTCAACCTTGCCTTCTCTAACAAGTAGGTTAAGCTCCTTGCTGACATTAGGCCGCAGAATCCCCAGCATTTCAGCAATTTCCTTAGTTGTTGCACTTTTTGACTTACCCGTTGTATACTTCTCCAAATATTTCAAAATTTTCTCACGCCTTGTCACACGCGTCACTCCCCCGTTCAGCCTTGTGTATCACCAGTGTATCACTTTCAGTCGAAGTAAGCGAATTCAAAGATACTTAAAAAATGTTCACCTTTGAATGTTAACAAAGACATTCATTCTAATAGATAATTATTTTTAATCAGCCAGTTTTGTAACCGATTTCTTCTTAACTTTAAGTGCTCAAGTTGGATACAATCGGTTATTAATTATTATTTTTAAGCTTTTTTTTAAAAAAAAATTTTTTTTAATTAAAATTTCCTTGTCTTCTCAGAAAATGCGTGCTATATTTCTATTGTTATCAACAATTAACTTTTTATTTTTTAATTAAAAAAGGAGAGGTTTTTTATGTTAAAAAAAATAATGGCTATCTCCGGGATCACCTTAAGTGCCTTACTTATGTTGAACCTCGGAACAGCCAAAGCAGACAACTCCAGTAATTCGAGTTCTTCGAGCACCTCTAGTCAAGCCGCAGCCAACAGTACACAAGCCACCTTTAAAGTGTCAGCTGGGGATGGAACTCCAAATAATCCTAACGGTCTTGCGCTTACAAGCGCACCCGGTTTCACTTTCAAAGATACAAACGTGAAAGACATCAGCAAAGGAACAGATATTGGCTTGAACAAAGCAGATGCCCCATTAACGATTGAAGATTATCGCGGCAGTAATGTAGCTAAAGGCTGGTCAGTCAGTGCTCAATTATCTCAATTCCAAAATAAAAGTGATCCTGATTCTAGTTTGACTGGTGTAATCACCTTCCAAGCTACAAGTCAAAACACTGCCGCTGCCAGCGATATCAACGGTGTTTCTATCGGAAACAATTATCAAGCAGTCTGGAATTCTGCCACAAATAACAAGGGGGTCAACACAGCAACTGCTACCACTGATACAACAAACACAAAGCTTCATTTTGACCCATCCGCTAACGTTAGCCCTGGAACCTACTCCGCCACTATAAATTGGACTTTAAACGATACCGCTTCAAATTAAGCAGTCTGCTAGCGATAGGTAAGAGCTAGGATAACCACACGGGTCCTAGCTTTTGTAGTCCCATCAGAATATTGCAATCAAAACTACCACCGAATATGTGAATCGTACAGGGAGAACAAGTGTTGAACACAAAAAAAAGACTTTTTACCATGATTTTATCTCTAATAACGTGCCTCATCCCAATAATATGGCTAAAAGTACCCACAGCTCATGCTGAGGGTGCCGGCTTTACTGTCACTGCTGTCACACCTGCTAATCAATTCGACAAAAATGCTTCCTATTTTGACTTAAAGGTCGTGCCAGGACAAACACAAAACATCAATGTTCAGATTCAGAATTTGACCAATGCTCAAAAAAAAATTACGGCTTATCCCAACACGGCTTACACCAGCAATGCTGGTGTTGAGGCGTATGATAAAAACAACCTCAAACATCTCAGCCGTGCGCCATTTTTCTTATCAGAGATATTAGGCCGCCCGCAAAAGATCATTTTAGCACCGCGTGAGAGTAAAACCTTGACGTTCACGCTTAAAATGCCGCAACAAAAATTCCGCGGCATACTTGAAGGTGCTTTGTATTTTCTAGACAATCAAACCTCAAACACACAGCAAACTAATCAAAAAGGCATGATCATTAAAAACCGCTATGCTTTAGCATTGGGAGTTGTCTTACGTGAGGATACCCAAGCAACTGTAGCCCCCAAGATGAAAATGAATAAAATTTCTGCTGGGATCGAAGACACAGCCAATTTCAGTGCAGCCACAAAAATCAATTTAGAAAATACACGCCCGGTAATGATAAAAAAATTAACCCTAACAGGTGAAATCTCTAAACTGGCAGGCAGCAAGGTTCTCTATCGTTCAACGCAGAAGAATCTTGGTATGGCACCCAACTCAAACTTTGATTATTCTATCAATTGGCATAATAAGGCAATGAAGTCTGGAAAATATCATATGCACGTCATTGCAACTTCAGGAAAATATAAATGGATTTTTGATCGCAATTTCACTATCACTCGTTCTGACGCAGGAAAGATCAATAAAAAAGCTAACATTAATCGTAACTGGACATGGTTGTGGATCTTGCTAGGTGTTTTACTCGTGCTCTTGGTTTTCATGCTCGCATTCTTTATCGGACGACGCTCAGCAAATAAAAAGTCAACTGAGGATTCACTTACTGCAAAAGAGCCCAAAAAATAAGTATCTCAAAAAATATTTTATTCTTTCAACATGTTCTTTCGCAGCCCACCTTAAGCTTATCTTGTAACATTTTTACTAGCAGTCGTGCTATAATCACATATTTTGAGGTGAAAAAAATGTTTGTTTGCAATTTGCACAAAAATAAAATAACGTATCTGATTATGTTTTTGTGTGCTTTTCTTTTCGCAAGCAGCAGTTTGTTCTGTGCACATGTTAGTGCGGACTCAGTTTGCGCAACTACCCCAGCTGGTGATCTTGATAAGGGCAAAGCTGGCTTCACTACTCAGCCGTATACTGTCTTGGAAAATGGTCAAACATACTTAAAATTTAACGTTGTCATCAGTTATCAAAATGTTAAGTTCAACAACAAAATTGATATCACAATTTTTACAGCCTATGATAATTTTCAGAATGCTACTTGGGTGACCGATCAAGCAAGTTACACACATAAAGAAAAGGGCGATTATTCAGAACTATCCTACACTGTGAACCTTTCAAAATACAAAGACAGCACTTGGCTAATGGACAGTATGCATAAAGGATATGTTGTCGGAGTGAACACTTACAATAATCCCTGGTGTCAACCAACAACTTACTATTCAAACAAACTTTCTGGGCAGGTTTCTTCTACCCAGATACATATAACATCTGCTCCCAACAGTATTTTTGCGTCAAATGACCAATACAATTCAGCTACCGCTCAAGTTATACCAGCCAACACCACGGATTCTGTTCAATGGTCTGCTTCATCAGCAAGCCTTGCTGGTCTCACTGCATCTTTTCTAAATAACGGTAAATCAGATGTTGATTCATCTGGCAAGGCCGTAACTAAATTCAATGTACCGTTTCAAAATCTTTTGACAAAAGTCAATACAGATCCAAAAAGTTATGGTTTCCCTCTCAGAATAAGCGCTCAAGCCGGTAATAACAGAGATAATAAGGACCTGTATATAGGTGGTTTAAAAGCTATTGAATGTTCTGAATCTGACATCCAATCAACCGGTTTGGTTAAAGATAATACTTGGCAAAATATTATCGACCAAAATGCGTTTTCACAGTTATTGAACAGCCTAAATAAGTCCAAACATTATTGGTATGCATGGTTCTACTGGCCAGAGAATGCCACTAGTCCTGCATACCTGGGACGTGTCTCTGGTGTAACTAACGCAGGCGGCATACTACAAAGCAGTTTAGCACCTGCGAACCTTACAATTAAAAATACAGGTGATAATAATTTTATTACCCAGGCAGTGAAGGCAACTAAAGACAGCAAACCCTTATCAATTCAGCTTGTCGTCTGCTCTAGCAGCTGTCAAAGTTGGCAGCCATGGAGTATTGCAGCAGCCTCAAATAGAGCACAAGTTAAAATTTCGCCAGCACCATCAGCACCTGAGCTGGTCAGTGTACCAGAAGCTTTTAATTTCGGTACTATTCCGGTAAGTGTTATCGCAAAGGGTGATTCAACAAAGAATTACACTGCGGAGGGGGAAGTATCTGTCAAAAATGCCAATCATTCATGGCAACTAACGGCTAATCAGACTCGTTCTTTCTCTGATATTGACGGCAATAATTTGAATGCTAACTTATCACTAAATGGCATTCAACTGGGAAAGGAGCCGCAAATCGTTTACTCTGGCAGCTCCACTACACCAGCTGCTTTTTCCGATACGATTCAGGGAAGGCTGCAGTTTCCAAGCGGTGCTCAGAATCAGTCCGTCAACGCTAATGAAAATTATAGTACAACAATTTCATGGAATCTGACGGTTACCGATCCCACGCTTCCCAGTGCCCATTAATCATATATTGGATACGGAAACTTCAGAACACCAGCTTTAAGCAAGGAGAGCTCTTCTATGAAAAAAAGCAACATGGTCATACTAGCTTGGCTGACCTTACTTTTTTACCTATCTATTAATCTAGCAACCGGACGGGCGGATAGCATCAGTCCAACCTTAAATTCAGAGGCCAACTTTACCGTCTATCCAGGAGACACAACTGACGCGGGTAGCGTACAACAAAAAAGTACGCAACCAGCTTCAAAATACTCGAATATACCGCAAAAGAGATCCTCCAACACAGGTTCATTAAAACTGAATGCGGTACCTAACTTAAATTTTGGCAAGATTAGCCTCAACACTATTTATAACGGCGCAAGGATTCACCTATATCGTGGTGACTCACGGAAAAATAACCCACTTACCGTCGCTGACTATCGCGGATATAGCGAGACACAGCGCGGCTGGAGTGTAAATGCTATTATCACTCCTCTTGTAAACGGTCCTTTTTCTATCGCTCCTACTGTCACGTTAAGGCTACGCTCTGATAACAAATATTATAAAACGGCCGGCTCAGTCACTTTGACAACTAAAACTACTACACCCGTTTTAACATCGTTGGAACTTCCAACCCACGGCGTTAAGTCAGTCACTATCTTGGCAGGGAATTCCTCTACTCTGAATTTTAATAGTTTAACTCGCAAACAAAGAAATAATTTTCAACCCGGAAAATATCACGGACGTATCATTTGGACACTCAACAACACTGCCAGTAATGATTGAGCCTCAGATTAATTTTCATTAACCGCCAGAAAGTAGCTTGATAAAATGACTATAAATTTAAAATCTTTTAAAAACCCACTATTTCTCATAATATTATTAACCCTTTTTTGCATTTTTCAAACAAAAGTGGTTTACGCTAAAGGAGCTACTACCAGCAACACCAATGCCCAGTTCTCTATTACGCCGCAATTTACCAACGGCCAAACTAATCTTCGACTAGGTTACTATCATATGCAAGTAAAAAAGGGGGGAAGCTACCGTCTGCGCGTCCGCATCTTCAATCACAATCAATATTCATCTGTTTATTTTCAAGCTCAACTGCGCAATGCTGCCACTACCACTCAAGGTCAAATTAACTATGCAGCTTCTCAACATCTCCACCATATTCCACGCAATTATAAGCCTTTGCCTATTTTAAGTATTAATGGGACAAAGAAAAGAATACTGGTTCAAGCTCATTCATATAAAAACGTGGTCTTCAAACTCAAAGTACCCACTGCAGGTTTCAGGGGAACAGTAGTTGGCGGAATCTATGTTACTCGACAGAATACCCCCACAGGTACCGCCCAGACAAAAGATTACGATGAAATTAACAACATTTTTTCAATGACGCTGCCCGTTTTTCTCTCACAAAACTTCAACTCAAAATATTCGCCCAAATTAGTGCTAAGTAAGATAAGTAGTACTTCTCGAAATAGCAGGCATGCCGTCTTGTCCGTTAAAGTTCTAAATACTTCCCCGGTTGTTTTTGGAGCCATGCGTTTAAACATCAAACTACTTTCTCAAAAAAAAGTTCTCTATAAGAAAAAGTTAACCAACCTTCAAATGGCACCTTATTCAAAACTCCCATTATCACTAAGATTGCTTAACACACCTAAATTAAAGGGAACATACTCACTGACCGTAGTAATACACTCGGGGAACTTCAATAAAAAAATAATTCAAAAATTCAAGATTGATGCACATGGAATTGTTCACTAATTAATTTGCTGCTGTATTTATTAGCATCCAAGTTACAGTTCCTATTTGTTTTTTTGCAGACAATTCTTTTTTACCGGGATCTAGCCGACTGCTTGTTAGCTTAGTCGTTGTCTTGCCTGACTTTGCAGATTCATGCATGACTTCAGCCGGTTCATTTGATATAGTTAGTTTTTCTTTAACGTCTTTTCCAGAACTTGTAGTATAAAACTTGACTTCACTATGGATTACCCCCGCATTTTTCGAAGACAGTTGAGCACAGATTGTCCAAGGTGTTGCCTCGTTTCCTCGATAGTCTTCAATTACCAGTTTTTTGTCAGAACTGCTCGCTGTTTTAAAAGTGCTTGAACGCTTACCAAAGCTTAGCACCCCTCCTGTTCCTTTTTCTCCCGTTGAAACAAAGTTAAGCTCGGGAGTAGAAGTCAATGACAGTCCCCCCGATGTAACAGTGAAGGAGATCGTTGACGTTGTGTCTGCCTTGACCGTTTCAGCAAACATAATATTTCTTAGAATTAGAGCCAGCATTAGTGCAACTGCATATCTTTTTCGCATATTACTTCCTCCATTCATTTTTAGATACTTTAAAAACCATGAACGAAATAGAATTATTATTGTGCTACTATCTTGATCTTTTATGATATGACCTGACATAATATCTGGAGCAATAAAACTTCTCTTACATAAATACTCTTTTCAATACGTAAATCGGACAAAAAAGCAAAAAATTAATACTCTTTCCTTAATTCATCTTGATTTTTGCCTTAGCCTCTGAACATGCTGTATCAAACTATACTTTCAATCAAAAACTCCACAGCAGGCGCTTTTAATTTAAAAATTTATTGATATTACAAAAAGCCTGTGAATCAGCCGTTTGTTCGACTATCCACAGGAAACTTTTTTCACTGTCTTTTAAATTAATTGCAAAAAAATAGCGCCTGCCTTCCGTCGCAGACGCTTCACCGTATAATAGAAACTTAAGTATAGCATTTGGTATGTTTAACTGTCAATATTTTTTGACATATAAATTTCAATTTTTTGCAAATATTGATTCATTTTAATTGCAATTTGACCAATTTTGATTATTATAATAATTGAAAGAAAAAAAGAAAGGATGTCTTTAATTATGGCAAATGAATTAACAAATCGTTTCAATAACTTGATGAAGCAAGATGATTTCTTCGGAAATCTAGGTCGTTCGTTCTTTGATTTTGACAATTCAGTTAATCGTGCCTTGAAGACGGACGTTAAGGAAACCGATAAAGCTTACGATGTTCAAATCGATGTCCCTGGAATTGACAAGAAAGATATTACCGTTGATTATCGTGATGGTGTTCTGTCAGTTAGTGCTAAACGTGATTCTTTCAGTGATAAAAGTGATGATAAGGGAAATGTAATCGCAAGCGAACGTAGTTACGGTCGCTTCGCACGTCAATACAGTTTACCGAATGTTGATGAAAATGGAATTAAGGCAAAATGTGAAGCTGGAGTTCTAAAACTCACTCTGCCTAAACTCGCAGAAGAAAAAGTTACTGGAAACCATATTGAAATCGAGTAAGTATCTTAAAAAAAGCGAAAAGCTGGAGCAAAGTGTGCCCCAGCTTTTTTTATATCTAAAATTCGTTTTATCATCAAATTAAACTGTTTAAATCCTTTAAAAAGTATGATATCATCCTAATATACCAACAATAGTTGTGCACAACATTTAAATTGTTCGTATAATATCAAGATGGAGGAATTGATGTTGAAAACAAATCGCTACGTTGTCGCGTTTGCAGGTGTTATGTTTCATTTAATGATTGGTTCTGTTTATGCTTGGAGCGTTTTTACCAATCCAATTGCAAAGCAGAATGGATGGACAGAATCTTCAGTCGCTATTGCATTTAGTATCGCTATTTTCTTCTTGGGAATGTCAGCTGCTTTTATGGGGAAAGTCGTTGAGAAAATTGGTCCTAGGCTAACAGGAACAATCGCTAGTTTTCTATATGGAACTGGAACTATTATGACTGGCTGGGCCATCCATCAAAACTCGATTTGGCTTTTATATCTCTCATATGGTGTCATCGGTGGCTTAGGTTTAGGTGCAGGATATGTTACTCCTGTCTCAACGATTATTAAGTGGTTCCCAGACAAGCGCGGTTTAGCAACAGGGTTGGCTATAATGGGATTTGGTTTTGCAGCAATGCTGACTGGTCCAGTTGCTCAACAGTTAATGGCTAGTGTCGGTCTTGAGCAAACGTTCTACTTGTTGGGAGCATTTTATTTTGTCATTATGTTGCTGGCAGCACAGTTTATTGTACGCCCCAATAAGGTACTACTGAGCGAAAATTCTAATATACCCTCTGTGGGCACACGCTTGACAAAAGGACCAGAACTGACCGCTAACCAAGCTCTTAAAACAAAATCCTTCGCTTTCCTATGGATAATGTTCTTTATTAATATTACCTGCGGAATCGGTCTGGTCTCAGCTGCATCTCCGATGGCTCAAAGCATGACTGGCATGTCCGTCGAAACAGCTGCAGTTATGGTCGGAATCATTGGCCTTTTTAATGGATTCGGACGTTTAATATGGGCAACATTGTCCGATTATATTGGACGCCCTGCTACTTTCAGTGCTATTTTCATTCTTGATATTGTGATGTTGTCAGCCATGCTCATCTTCAAGCTACCGCTTCTATTCGTAATTGCGTTGTGCTTGCTGATGTCTTGTTACGGGGCCGGTTTTTCTGTCATTCCAGCTTACCTAGGTGATGTTTTCGGCACTAAAGAATTAGGAGCAGTCCATGGTTACGTACTCACAGCATGGGCAGCAGCTGGGATTGTTGGTCCATTGTTATTGTCATTAACACATCAGCTGTTCCATAACTATACTTTGACATTGATTGCTTTTATTCTGATTGATTTATTAGCTCTGCTGATTTCATTCCTGATCCAGCGCGATTTCATTAAAGTCAGCAAATTAGTAAAAAATAAATCTTAAACAAACTTTTTAGTTTACAAAACAAATATTAAGGGTTAGGGCAAAGGCATGCCGCATTTCGCGTGGCGTAACTTTATCTTGATCCTATTTTTTGTTCTCCAACAATTTAATAATGAAATGCCCTGCTTCACTGCTGTAAAAAAATAAAGTTTCTTATTTTTTTCAAGAGCTTTTAGCGTATAGCTTTTTATCAGTCTGACTGATTTAGGACTGCTGACTTGCTACAATTTATTAATGCCATTATCATAGTGAATAATGAATAAGTTTGGTGCCATCAAGTTATTTTCATCACTGTGCTGGTTCATTTTTTTAGAAAGGATGATTGATCTATATGAAAATTGGTTTTATCGGAACAGGAGTTATGGGTGCTGCCATCATCAAAAACTTCATGGCTGCAGGTCATACGTTAACCGTTTTTAACCGAACTAAAAGCAAAGCAGATAAACTCATAGCTGCTGGCGCAACATGGGCGCCAAGTCCACGTGCAGTTGCTGCCCAAAGCGATGTCGTGTTCACGATGGTTGGCTTCCCGCAAGATGTCGAACAAGTTTATTTTGGAAAGGATGGCATTTTTGCCGGACTTAACAAGAACGCAACAGCAATTGATATGACAACTAGCCGCCCTAGCTTGGCAGCTAAGCTTGCCGCTTATGGAAGCAACCATAATTTCAATATCCTCGATGCGCCTGTTTCAGGAGGAGATATCGGAGCTAAGAACGCAACTTTAACAATTATGGTCGGCGGTGATGAAGAAACTTATCACACCATGCTGCCTTTATTTAAGGAGATCGGAAAAAAAACCAATTACTTTGGCCCTGCAGGTTCAGGTCAGCACGCCAAAATGGCAAATCAGATCATGATCGCAGGTACGATGACGGGGCTGACAGAGATGTTACTTTACACTCGCAAAGCTGGGCTCAATGAACAAAAAATCCTAGAGACGTTGTCGAGCGGTGGTGCAGATAACTGGAGCATGGATAACTATGTACCTCGCATTTTAAAAAACGACTATACTCCAGGTTTCTTTGCACGTCATTTTTTAAAAGATTTACGTATTGCACTTGAGGAAGCAGATCAAATGGGACTGGGCCTAAGAGCGACTACCGAGGCCAAGCGTCTCTACGAAATTATGGTGGACGTTAAAGGCTTAGGGGATCAGGGAACTCAAGGGTTAATCAATATTTATATTTAACTAGTAAATAATGATAGATGATCATGCTGTGCCTATCGTTTTAACTGCCAATAAGCTACACTTACGAACATCTTCCCAGCTCTCCTCGCTGCACAAGCACTTCAAAGTTAAGCAAAGAAAGATTTCTGTGCTGTATTAAAAAAGGACTGGCCCAAAATTCACGTTTTTGGGCCAGTCCTTTATTTTAACTTTGTATTACATGAAATAATTTGTTTCAATAGTCAAGTTTTTTTACCTAGTTGTGAGCCTATCATAAACAAACTAAGCTTATATTCACAGTTAAGTCTCCAAAACTAACGCCTATTCGGCTTATTGTCCTGATCTTAGCTTACCTTTTTAAAACTATAGTACTTCAAAACAAAAACTACACTGGTTTCTAATGATAGAGATCAAAACGTCCCTTAGCCAGCATCTCTTTGACACCACCTGTTTCGAGCAGCGATTTATCCATAATCATTTTTTTAACAAATGAAGCAGGGTATCCCTTGACAGCTGACTTGCCAACTAACCCAAAAGCATGTGTATTACCTATCGATGCTACCGAACCCAATGATTTGAAAGTAAACGGAGTTGTTGCCGCTCTATTAATCTGCGCGAGAATATTCCGAGCTGCATGTTCACCCATACTCAACGCAATTTGCGCTGTTGTTGGATAAGGACGATTATTTTCAGTATTCATAACCGCTGAAACATCCCCAATAATATAGACATTGCTAAAATCTGGATCTGTCAAATCCGCTGACACCATTACACGCCCACGACGTTGTGAAAAGCCTGATGCTTCCATAACTTTGCTGCCGCTGACACCAGTCGTCCAAATAATCGTTCTTGCAGTTAATTCTTTAGTTTCTCCAGTCTCTTTGTTTTCTTGATAAATAACAGTATTTGGTTTAATTTCTTTGATCGGTTTACCGGTCAAAAATTTAATTCCCCATTTTTTCAGAGTAGATATTCCATAATCTGCTAATTTTTCATCAAACATCGGCAACAAACGTGTTACTGCTTCGACACAATAGAACTCAAGTTTCTGCGGTTCGACCCCAGCTGCTGCAGCAAACCTTTTGCGGTTGTCCTCCAAAGCACCCAATAATTCAATCCCAGTAAAGCCTGCACCACAGACAACAATCTTTAAATCATCTTGGTTCTTAGTTTTAGTATAATCCTTCATCTGCTGCATAATATGCTGATAGACGTTTTCTGCTGAAACAACATCAACCATCTCTAAAGCATTTTCTGCAACTCCCGCTATCCCAAAGGACTCTGATCTAAAGCCTAATGAAACTATTAGATAATCATATGCTAAACTTTTTCCGTTAGTTAATTGAACTTTTTGTTTCGTACGATCAATCAACTTTACTTCAGCTTGTTCAAAAGTAGTCGATGCCTTAACAACGTCTGCGATTGGGAATGTTATTTTTCCCTTTGGCTGTGTTCCAGCTGCAACTTCATGCAGATCTGTCGCCTCGTAGTGATACTTATTACGATCCACTAACGTGATATGAAAATCACCTTTATTAGCTTGCAAACGACGTAAGGCTTTCAAGCCTGCATATCCTGCCCCTAAAATAACGATTTCCTTCATTACCAATACATCTCCTTAGTTATTTAAATAAATGGTATATAAATCATAAACGATACTGTCTGACTCAACGCACCCACAGCTAATATCCGAATCGCACAAACAAAAGTCTTGCTCTTATTTTGCTCCTTCAAAAAAACAGCTATTTGTTTAATAATGAAGGGAAGCGTGAGTAGTGATAACAGCACTGTCCACGGCGCAATTTTAAAACCAACGGAAGCAATAATTGCAAGAATAGCTATAATATTCATTACGCTGAATAATTGTAATGATTGCGACTTTCCAAGATAATGAACAAGTGTATAGCGGTTATTCTTTTCATCTTCATCAAGGTCGCAAATATTGTTCGCTAGCATTAAATTTGAGATCCACAATGTGTTGGGCAAAGAAATAAGCAAAATCTTCGCTAAAGTCTCTACGTCCCAAGTAAAAACCTGATATGTATTAATATAAACACATATTAACGTTATCATAAATCCCATGGTTGGCCCAGAAAAAAGCTCACCCAACGGCAAGCTAGAAAGCGGTCGTGGGCCAGAGGAATAGAAAATCCCCACCAAATAGCACAGTCCTCCCATGACAAGCAGCGGCCACCCAACAACGTATGCCAAAATGAAACCGATCACTGCAGACACACTGATCATCACGGCCATCAACGTAAAAATTAGTTTAAGCGATAAATGTTCACGTCCAATAATGTTCGTTTTTCGCTTATACTCGTGCGTTTCGGTAGCATGTCGATAATCATTGTAATTATCTAAAATATCAACTGACATATTGAAAATAAACATTGCTGCAAAAAAAAGTATCAAAAGCCCTAGATGAACTGAACGATAATTGAACCAACTATAACAAGCACCTAGTAAAAAGGGGAAAACACTTGCTGTCTTGGCTTTAATTTCGACCAGTTCCAAGAATATTGGAATTGTCAATCTCTACTCCTCCTGTTTTAGTTTTTATACATAAACTAGCTAATATGGTTTAATATGGTGTAAAATATATCATGTCTATTACGAGTTGGAAAGGAATTCAATATGCTAGATCTATGGAACCACTACCCAATAATTGCGCGCAAGCTTGAAGCCGTAAATTCACTAATAAATCAACGACTTACTACCCAAAATAGTGATATTCAAAACCTGCTGGCAGCTTGTGCACAGAAACAGGGCAAATTGTTACGGCCTGGATTATTTCTACTATTTTCACAATTAGGAGATCCACAGCAGCAAGACGAAACGCAGTTGTTTAAAATAGCTGCCTCTCTCGAGTTGCTTCATCGAGCTTCACTAATTCATGATGACATTATTGATGACTCGCCTCTTAGGCATGGAACTATCACTATTCAAGCAAACTATGGCAAGGATGTTGCCGTCTATGCCGGTGACTTGTTGTTCACCGTCTTCTTTCAAATACTGATCGAAACGATGAATGGCACACCATATATGGAATACAATGCATCTTCAATGAAAAAATTGCTTTTGGGCGAATTAAGTCAAATGCATGCACGTTTCAACAAAACTCAAACAATTGATGAATACTTAGAAAACATTAAGGGAAAAACCGCTGCTTTATTTAAACTCGCCTGTACTGAAGGAGCACACTTTGGACATGCTGATAAAAACACTGTCACATTAGCCGCCCAAATAGGTGAAAACATTGGAATTTCCTTCCAGATATTCGATGATATTCTAGATTATGATTCAAACATAAAAATTCTAAAAAAACCAGTGCTCGAAGATATTGGTCAAGGCGTCTATACTTCACCACTGCTTTTTGCAATTGCTAACCATCCAGAGAAATTCGCACCTTATCTCGATAAAAAGCAAGATATCACTCCACAAGAGACAAAACAGGTCGCAAAACTGGTACATAAATACGATGGCATAAGTCAGGCAAAACAGCTAGCTCAAACTTATACCGAAAAAGCACTATCAGATATTGATCAACTTCCCCACAGCGAAACAACTAACAAAATTCGTAAAATTGCGCTTGTGTTACTTAAACGAAGCTTTTAATTAGAATTAAAATGACAATTGTTTCATTATGGGGCAACATTCCAACTCAGGCGGGGGCACAACCATATATTTTGGTTCAGCCCTACTTTTTCTGTGTTGTAATAGCTGCATCAACCTGCCGCAGTAATCCTTACTTTTTTCGGCACATTTCTTAATTCAGCGCGCAAGTTTATATTGATCCTCCCTGATCAATTGCCAGCAATTTGCGATAATGCTTATTGTTCTGAGCTAATTCTTGTGGGCTTCCGCTTATTTGCAGACGCCCATTCTCAAGAAAGACAACCTGATCCATCAGTGCTAGGCCCTGCAGATGATGAGTTATCCAAATCAAGGTCTTACCCTGCAATTCCTTGACAAATGTTTCGATGACCTCTTGTTCCGTTAGTGGATCGAGACTCACTGTAGGTTCATCTAGAATAATGATCGGCACATCTTTTAGGAGAATGCGCGCAAGTGCTAAGCGATGCCGTTCCCCGCCAGAAAAGCGCAATCCTGCTTCGTCGACAAGGGTATCAAGTTTATCAGGCAATTTTAAAACTAGTTTTTTCAGCCCTACCCGTTCTAAAACATCCCAAAGGTTCTGCTCAGATGCACTTTCATTGCCTATACTGAGATTATTCCGAATCGATGTGTTAAACAGATATGGTGCTTGGTGGATCACCCCAATGTAATTACTGATCTCATCTCCAAATTTATACGTTTCTTTCTGATTCAAGCACACCGTGCCTTCAGTCGGAATCAAATCACCTCGTATCAAATTAGCTAGCGTACTCTTCCCAGAACCGCTTTTACCTAAAATTGCAATCTTTTCACCACCAGTAATCTCTAAATCAAGATTCTTGATAAGTACTTTGCTGCTATCCGTGTACTTGAATTTTAAATGTTTGATTTCCACGCTATAAGGAGCAGTTACTTCCTCTGCATTTTTTTCTGTATCAAGCTTTCTTTTTGCTTGTTTATCTTGAAGATGATTAAGCCTGCTAAGGGAATCCTGATAGATATTAGTTTCCTGTGCAGCATCCGACAGGGGCGCAAAAGCATCGATCAAGGGGAAAATAGCGAGTACAAAAGCAGCAATCCAGTTGGCTTGCCCACCGTGACTGCCTGGAAAGTATTGACTTGTCCAGATTAAAAGCGCAATCGCAATCACACAAAAAACAAGTTGTGCTAAAAAATTCCGCTTATGATCGAAGTCTCTGATAGTCTGGGTAACCTCTTGAAACTTTTGTTCAAAAAGTATATGCCGGTCTGCGTATTCCAAACTGCGTTGACTGAAGATCCAATCAGAAATCCCCAAAACATTATCAGTTAACTCTGTATACAATATATTGCGCATTTGTTTTTGTTGTTCTTGTCTTGCGCCATTGATGATAATAGACCAGATGGGGAGCAAAATGATTAGGACCGCAAACAATAGCAGCATCACCAGTGCAAACCATAATGAGAAATAACCCAATCCGATAACAATAAAAATATACAGTAGCCAAGCAATTACTGTTGGAAAGACCGTTCTTAAATATAAATTTTGAATGTGGTTAATATCCTCAGACAGCAACCCTAAAATATTTCCAGTCTGATAATCATTTTTAAAAAACACTGCATCCTTTTCTAAAACATTATATAATTTAAGTCTCAGTTCAGAAGTTAATTTAAGCACCCAATTATGACTCGTCAAACGTTCTAAATACTTAAAAACTGGTCTGCCTATTCCAAAAGCACGAGTCAAAACAATTGGCACATATACTAGCAAGATATTTTCAGGAAGCGAGGCCGAACGACTTATCAGGTAACCAGAGTTAAACATCAGCGCCCCTGCGCAAAAAAAAGTAATAAAGCCCAAGGCTAAAGCCCAAAACAGAGATTTTCGATACTTGCCTAAAAAAGGTTTTACCCAGCTGTCGGTCCTAAATATTTTAAATATCCTCATCTCAAAGCCTCCCCACTGAACTGCTCAAATGTACAAATGAACCGTTTTTTTCTTTCAAATTTTCTAGTGCTCCTTGTTCAGCTATCTTTCCATGATCCATCACAACAACTTGGTCCATTTCTTGCATCCAGTGTAATCGATGTGTCGCAAAGAAAACTAGATGTCCTTCCATCAAGGGGAGCATTCTTTCCTTCAACTCAACTTCCGTTTCAATATCCAAATGAGCTGTTGGCTCATCAAACAAGAGTATCTTGCGCTTTTTATCAAGAAAAGCTCTTGCTAAAGCGATACGCTGTGCTTGCCCACCACTTAAAGAGCGCGATCCCTCTCCAATAATTGTATCTATCCCTTGATCTAGCTCGCTCACTAACTGTTCAAGGCCTACTACCCTAACCGCTTCATCTATCTGTTCCACTGTTGCATTCGGTTGATAGAAAGCAATATTATCTCGCAGCGTCGCTCTAAAGATATATGGATTTTGCGGAATATAAATTATTTGTTTTTGCCAATCATTCTGTGAAAAAGATGGTATCTCAATTCCGTTTAAACTGATCTGACCAGCTTTCGGTATCAAAAAGCCGCTCAGAAGATTGATCAGTGTTGATTTACCTGAACCACTCAACCCAATAATTCCAATTTTTTGATAGCCCTTTACCGTTAATGAAACTTCTGATATTGCCGGTTCGTCTTCATAGCTAAAAGCTAAATCATGAACTTTCAAACAGCTTTGTGAACTCCAGATTGGCAGAGCCTGCTGCTTTACTTGCTCTTCTTTGATAGCCAATATTTCACTGATTGCACTCATCGAATTCTTGCCATTAAGAGTTGCATGATAATCGCTCGAAAAATCACGAATAGGCAAAAAATACTCTGGGCTTAAGATTAAAACTGTCAAAGCTGGATAAAGCAGCATATGCCCATCTATCAACCTCAATCCCAACATAACAGCTACAACTGCAATTGATAAAGTTGTGAAGAAATCCAAGGCAAAAGTCGACAGAATCGCTATCTTTAATGTATTAAGCGTTGCCTTACGAAATCGTTCACTGGTTTTAAAAATACTTTTTCCGTATTTTTTACTCAGCCCAAAAAATTTCAATGTGTCAATTCCTCTCAAGGAATCGACAAAATGGTTAGAAAGAAGTTGATACGTCTTGTATTGACGATCAGCTTTCGATTGTGCTGCATAGCCTAAAACAATCATAAAAATAATAATGACAGGAAAAATAATCAATAAAAATGCAGCTGATTTCCAATCAAAAAAGACAATACTCAATAAAACAACCCACGGAATAATCATCAGATTGACAATCTTAGACAAAATAAGATGAAGATAATTTTCAACCTGATCAATGCCTTCAAGAAGCATTGTGATCACATTACCCGTTCCATTTTGCTGAATAACTCGCGGCCCCACACGAAAAACCTTTGTTAATAATTGCTTGCGTAATAAACTAGCTTGCTCAGCTGCATACCTGTCAAGTATCCTTTCTCTAAAAAAGATGACCACATGTCGGGTACAAAAACAAACTGCAAAAAGAAGTATCCTCGCTAGTTGGTTGTTTAAAGGCTGTCCATTCCAAAGCCCTACAATTGCTGCAGCTAAAAAACACGCTTGCCCTACAATCGCAAATGCCTGCAATAAGGTCATACTTATCAGTAAAAATAATATCTTTTTGATGTTTGGAAACTTCAAAATGTTTTTATCGATCATTCCTAATACTCCGTATATCGATCATGTCCGATTCGTTTTCTAAAAATATAATATGTCCACGCAATGTACGCCAAAACAAAAGGCAAGAACGTCAACGCAATATAACTCATTACTTTTAATGTGTAAGGGCTAGAAGAAGCATTGGTGATCAGCAAATCGTACTTGCGTGTGATCGAACTGATCATTACACGTGGAAAGAGTCCTGTAAACAATAGCGCCACTAAAGAAATAAGTGTCAAGCCGCTCGCCAAAAAAGAAACAATTTCCTTTCCCATCATCACAGCAGTATTCGCAACCAACGTTAAAACCACAATCACTGCTAATAGTATGAGAGTTGAGATCAGATGAAGGCTAAAAAAGTCTGTTCTTAAATATAGCAAAACTGCAAAAGCTACTAAGCCAATATACAGAATACCATATAAAAATTTAGCATAATTTTTAGCACGGTCACGGATTGGTCCAAGTGTTTTTAACGCAATGTAGTTTAATCCATGCAGATAACTTAACAATGTTAGTGCGACACCTCCGACAACTGAAAATAAATTAAAATAATCTGTAAAACCAGCTGCCATATTCCCGTTTTCATCGATTGGCATCCCTTGGATCATACTAATAAACAAAATTCCAAAAAAGAAGGGCACGATAAAACTTCCAAGTGCAAGTGTCCAGTTCCAGATGTTTTTCTGTCTAGCTGCTACTCGCTGTCTAAATTCAAATGAGACCCCGCGGATAATCAGGCCTACAAGAATAATAAACAAAATTAGATAGTATCCGCTAAACAGCGCTGAATACCAAAAAGGATAAGATGCAAACATCGCTCCGCCAGCCGTTATCAGCCAAACCTCGTTTCCATCCCAAACAGGGCCAATCGTTGCTACCAACTGATCTTTTTCCTTTTCATCATGTGCCAATGTTTGAAGTGACATACCCACTCCAAAATCAAATCCTTCTAGGAAGAAAAAACCTGCAAACAGCACTCCTATCAGAACAAACCAGAGAAGTTGTAGTGAACTCATTATTCAAACGCCTCCTTGTCAAAAGGATCTGACGATGTTTTTTGATCTTGGTGCAGCATCTTTTCTTCATAATCCGGTCCCATTTTCAACTCACGAACTATTAAAGCAACCATCGTTGCTGCCAAACCAAAGAATAATAAGAAATAAACAATATTTGAAATCAAAAGTGAAGCAACAGAAACATTAGGTGAAACACTTTGTTTAATTGTAAATAATCCATAAACGGTCCACGGGTATCTTCCAAGCTCAGTCACCAGCCAACCAGCAGTATTCGCTAAAAATGGTGCAAAAGTACATAATCCCAATATCCATAGCATCCATTTCTGACGATACAATAGCTGATTTTTCTTGCTAGTGAAAAACAAACCTAAGATGGCAACCAGCAGCATTAACATTCCAAATCCAGCCATAATTCTAAAACTCCAAAAAAGGGTATTCACTGGCGGATAATAATTTCGCTGACCATATTTTTTAACTAACTGCTTATTAATATTATTCATTCCCTGAATCGAACCGGAAAGCTTATCATAAGCTAAAATGCTCAGCACATAAGGAACTTCAACACCAAAAACACGTTTATGCTGGTTTTCATTTGCCCATGCAATCAAAGTCAATGCTGCCGGATCAGTTGTATCATCATATTCTCCTTCAGCGGCCGCAAACTTCATGGGTTGCTCTCTGACTAGGGCTTTCATCTGCAAATCTCCGGCCATTACCACTGCCAACGAACCAAATAAAGTTATCCAAAGACCGATTCTCATCGATTTTTTGTAAAAATCCGGTTCATTAATTTTACGTCTCAGTAACTGAAAAGCTGACAGCCCAGCAAGGATCATCCCACCCATTGTGATCGCTCCCGCAATAACATGTGAAAATTCATACCATAGCTGAGAATTAGTCAATAAGGCACCAAAATCTGTCATTACCGCATGGCCGTCCTTAATCGTATATCCGGTTGGATGCTGCATAAAACTATTCGCTGCCAATATCCAAAATGCTGAAACCGATGAAGCAAAGGTTACTAGCCAGAAAAAAACCACATGCAGTTTAGGGCTAACCATCTTCCATGTAAATATCCATAAACCTAGGAAAGTCGATTCCATAAAAAAAGCTAGTAATGCTTCAACAGCAAGAGGTGCACCGAAAATATCACCGACAAACCTTGAATAATCAGACCAGTTCATTCCAAATTGAAATTCTTGAATGATTCCAGTAACAACTCCTACTGCAAAACTTAACAAAAAAATGTTTCCCCAGAATTTTGTCATTCTGAGATACTGTTTCTTTTTAGTAACAACATACATTGTTTCCATAATTGCAACGACTAAAGCCATTCCGATTGAGAATGGAACAAAAAAGAAATGAAAGATAGTCGTCATTGCAAACTGAAAACGAGCTAATGTAACAATGCTCATTTTTTACTCCCCCCTCCAGTTCTTAACTATGTAGCAAAAAAATATTATTATATTTTCCGCAACTTAAAAGTAATCCTCAATACCCTAAATATACTACTCTGACGGCTAAAAACCAATCTTACAACCCAATAAATATTGTAAAAAACCTATTTTTTTATTCTTTTTTAATCAACTTAGTTTTGCCTCTGAATACGAAAAAGATCCATGCCAGATTTCTCAAAGAAATTTGGCATGGATCTTTTTAAAAATTTTTATACCTAACTCATTTATTCAACAGTTACACTTTTAGCAAGATTACGTGGCTTATCAACATCATATCCACGTTGCAAACTTGTATAGTATGCTAACAATTGACAAGGTATGATCGCTAACAATGGTGTCAACAAAGGATGTACCTCCGGCAGAACAATTTGATCGCCAGCTACTGCCAGTTGACGGCTCGCAATATAAATCACGCGTGCTCCACGTGCAAGTACTTCTTGTGTATTACTACGTGTATGTTTAGCAGTCTTTTCATCAGTAATGATTGCAATAACAGGTGTATCCTTCTCAATCAATGCAATTGTTCCGTGTTTTAATTCACCGGAAGCAAAACCTTCTGTTTGCACATAAGATACTTCTTTAAGCTTAAGAGCAGCCTCTTGTGCAATATCATAATCGATTGAGCGACCAATATAGAAGGCATTGCGTGTTGTTGCCAGCACATCTTTAGCGATCTCTTCGATCTCTGCTTTCCCATCAACCAGTGCCTGCATCCCATTAGCAACGAACGTTAATTCTTTGGCAACGTCAAATTCCTTAGCTTTATCTATGTCTTTCCTTTCACCCATCGCTTTAGCCAAAATAGCTTCTAAAGCAATCTGACCCGTGTAGGCTTTTGTTGAAGCAACTGCAATCTCTGGTCCTGCATACAACAAAAGCGTATATGTAGCCTCACGTGATAGCGTTGAATTGGCAACATTTGTTATTGTTAAACTTGGGTAACCCCATTCATTAACCTGTGAAAGTACTTGGCGACTATCAGCTGTTTCACCACTTTGAGTTAAGAAAATAAAGAATGGGCGTTCTGCCAACAAAGGTGGATTATATGCAAATTCAGATGCAACGTGAACCTCTGTTGGTGTATTAGTAACTCTCTCAAATAATTCCTTTCCAACTAAACCTGCGTGGTAACTTGTACCTGCAGCAACAATATATAAACGCTGTGCTTGGTTAAGGCCTTTGAGAAGTTTTTCATCAATCTTGATCGAACCATCATCCGCAATGTAATGCTCTATTAAATTGCGCATAACACCTGGTTGTTCATCGATTTCTTTCAGCATGTAGTATGGATATGCGCCTTTCTCAGCTTCAGATGCATCTGTATCAACATGGAAAGGTTTACGGTTGATTTGATTGCCCTCCATATTTTCAATTGTGACACTTTGTGGCTTAACAACGACTATTTCACCATCTACAAGTTCTACAAAGTCATGCGTCTGATCAAGCATTGCAATTGCATCACTGCAGACAACGTTAAAGCCGTCCCCTACTCCAATGAGTAACGGGCTTTTGTTCTTAGCCACATATAATGTATCCGGTTCCTTATGGTCAACCAATAAGAACGAATAAGATGAGCTGTCATCAATCAATGTCAGTGTCTTTTTAAAAGCTTCTTTTGTAGAAAGTCCTTCTTGTGCAAACTTAGCAATCAACTGAACAACGACCTCAGTATCAGTATCACTAACGAATGTAACGTCAGCTAAATATTCTTCCTTTAATTGTGCAAAGTTTCCGATAACTCCGTTGTGAACAAGATAGTAACGGCCATCAGCTGACACGTGCGGATGTGCGTTTTCTTTACTAGGAACACCATGAGTTGCCCAACGTGTATGACCGATCCCCGTTGTCCCATGAACATCAGGTGTTATCTCTTTCTTAAGGTCAGCAATACGTCCTTTTTCTTTAACCAAGTATTCCTTACCATTTTGGTCATTTACATAAATACCAGCAGAATCATATCCGCGATATTCAAGACGCCCCAAACCATTCAACAAAATGTTAACCGCATTTTCTTTTCCTGTAACTCCAACTATACCGCACATAAAAAGAACCGACCTTTCGCTTTTATTAGCATCAATTTTTAAATTTCAATCATAATTGGTATAGATGTTTAAAATCTATTAACCAATTCATTAACCACCAATAAATATAACCTAGACACAGTTAAGTGTCAATAGAAAATATAAATGGTATAGTCATTTTAAAAAAATTAAATTGCTGAGATATGCCCCTTTTGGCCGGCGTTCAAGAAAAGGCCTCTTCAAATCTCAAGCTTAATCTTTCAAGCCAATCAAAAAAGCTTGATAAAATTCGTTTGCGAATTTTATCGAGCCTTTTTTTAAATCATATTCAAACCAACCTGAGTTCATTTCTTATATGTTCGATACTAAGTGTTCACTGCTTCTCTTTACAAATTAATTTTATACCTGATACTCTTTGGCAGCTTTTTTATAAGATTGTATTACCTCTTGAATTAGGCCTTCATCCTTCAGCCCAGTTGTTTCTTTTACAATATCCTCGATTGGACGTTCCTTCAACATTTTCTGCAGCTTTCGACTTTCATCATCTTTTGATTCATCGAAGGTGTAAATCATCCCCACAGTTTCCAAAAGTGCTGTATAAGAAAGGCCACGCTCTTTGGACTCCCTAATTGGGCGAATGAAACGTTCATCAAAGCCGAGCTTTCTAATCGGTGTCCGCCCCACACGCGCAATATCATCGGAAAGGTACGGATTCTGGAAACGTCCGATAATTTTATTTTGATAAGCTTCATGTTTAGAACGATCAAAATTCCATTTGTTGATCAAGAGGTCTCCGGTCTCTTTCAAGACTTTCTTCAACTGTGCAAGCACCGCGCTGTCTTTAATAGCTGAGCCAATATCTTCATAGCCACGATATTTTCCTGTGTAGGCAACTGTCGCGTGCCCTGTATTAACAGAGAAGAGCTTACGCTCAATGTATGGCTCCAAATCCGGTGCGTATTCCACACTCTTCAACTTCAAATCCGGGTTGGCCATTTGATGTTCATCAACGACCCATTCCTTGAAAGGTTCAACTGAAACAAAAAGCGGATCTTCATGTTTCTGAAGAGGAACAATTCTATCAACAGCGGCATTCGGGAAACCGATGTTTTTGTCTGCAAATTCTTTGCTTTCAGCATCTAAATGACTGTAGACATCCTTTTTCAAGGATTGGCTGCCTCCAATCATGTTCTCACATGCGATCACATCAAGTTTTGCTGTTTTCCCTTCCTCTTTACGTGCTTTAATACCATCTGCGATCAATGGTGCAATGAACTTCAAGATCTTAGGCCCGATCGCTGTCGTAACTAAATCTGTCTCTGCAATTGCTGCAACTACAGCCTTAGGATCCTTGCTATTATTTATCCCACAAACATTGCTTACTTGAATTTTTTTATGTGATTCATCAGCAAGCTCAATTGTATAAGTTTTCTTATCATTCAATGCATCGATAATCTGTTCGTTGACATCGACAAAAGTAATTTCGAATCCATTTGCTGCTAAAGTTTCACCAATGAATCCACGTCCTATATTGCCTGCTCCAAAATGTACATCTTTCATTATTTATCAACCTCTTTTAATAAATTAATTATTTCTTCTGCTGACTGCGCATCAGCAAGTTTAACAACGTTATTTACATCACTGCAAAACAATGCTATCTGCGACAATAATTCCAAATGTTCACCATTCAAACCTGCGATTCCAAAAACGATCGTTACAATGTTTTCATCCCCGTTACCGGAAAAATCAACACCCATTGGGACCTGAACAACTGAGATGCCCGTTTTTTTGATATACTTTTTACCGCTATCGGTCCCATGTGGAATTGCAATAAAATTACCCATGTAAGTCGAGACATCTGCATTACGTGCTAGCATTGAGTCGATATATTCCGGAGCTGCATATCCATTGTCTACCAATAATTTACCAGCCAAACGAATAGCTTCTTCTTTTGTAGCTACATGCTGATCCAACAATATCATGTTCTCTTGTAAATCCATACTTTCATCATCTCTTTCTCTTAAAATCAAGTTGTTCCATAAACTGTGCTGCTACTAAATTTTTTATATTATCTAAATCACCGTTTTCAAAAATTTCTGTGTACCGGTTATTCATCACAATGGCACTACTGATCGTTCCCATTAAACTATTTTGAAATTCAGACATTGGGGCTGGTCCTATCATTAACAAAATACGTTTAACATGAATAGAATTTTGATCCATTGCTTTCATTACGACCGGCTTCTCTAACTCGTAGACTGAGAAAAACGGACTTAAAACACTTTTGTCTGTAGCATGTACAAGTGAAATGCTTGCATTAGGAATACCTACTGGAGCGGCCTTGACACGTTTGAGCATCTCACGCACGATTTGCTGCCGATCTTTTACAATTGTTGCTGGTACTTCATTCAAGATCCGCACCAGCAGATCTCTTAGTCTTTCATCGTCATTACTAAGATGTTCTAAACAGATATGGTCAATTAGCTGCTTGCTCTCGCTCACCATGTCGAACAATGATGTCAACCGTTTCTGCCCTTCTTCAAGCCTGATGGCTTTACCTTCTCTAACCGTCTTACGCTTATACTCCAGATCAAACTTGCTAATGAACTTTTTAATTCTCGCTATCTCATCACCAACCAACAAAGGACTGACAATATGATAGTTCCAGTCAAAACCAGGCAAGTTCAACGTTGAGAGAATGACATCATAGTGGTTAGGATGAATTTCATTCAGCTGTGACACCTTAGCAATCTTTATCTCGGCAAGTTCTGGAATTTCTCTACGCAATCTGCTTTTTAGAATACTTGCTGTCCCGATTCCATTGGGACAAATAACTAAAGCCGATAAATAATTACTTCTGGTACTGGCATAGCTATTAGCAAAGTATAGTAGGATCAGCTGTTCTTCGGTTTCAGTAAAATCGTAATTTCTAAAAATCTTGGATAATGCACTTTGTAATATATGATAAAGATCCGCATATTGAACACTAACATTATTCAGCACTTTGATGCGCGTATTAGGCAGCTTCACGCCTTCATTATGCAATAAGAAAGTCATGTGTTTGACTAACCGTGAAAACAATTCAGTGTCACGGCTGAAATTCCAATGAAAAGTTTCTGATACATCTTGAATTAACTGCTTTACGTTAAAGGAAATTTGGAAATCATAATTATCAGCCCAATCTCCCTTTACCAATTTGTAATCTAATCCCTTTATCTGAATCGCAATAAAATCAATTTCACTGGTTGTTATCTTTTCTTTTATCTTTCCATCAAAGTTTTCCAAGATTTCCAAGGCACGCTGGCGATATTTGAAAAGATCACCCACATCAACAACCTTATATTTCTTAATTGTGTTATTTGCCATTCTTACCACAGAGATCGCGATTATTAAAATCAACTGAACCTCTTGAACATCCGAGTTCCGTTCCAATCTAGAACCTGTCGCTTGTTTCAATGCCTTTGCACAAGCTAACAAAATATCTTTTGGAAAAAGCTTTAAGAAGAAATTCTGTGGGTGGTGATCGCCTTTTAGGTTCAGGTATTCAAAAAATTCATATTCATTGATCTCACTTGTCAAAATGCCACATAGGATCAGTCTGATCTGTGTTTCTTGTCCCACCGCTTCAATTCCAACAGCTTTTCTAGATACCACATTAACTTGGTACTCCCTTAGGGCTGCTGCAACAATTTTCAAATCTCGTTGAATTGTACCTTCACTGACATCCAAAGAAACTGCTAATGAGAAAATTTTTAACGGTTCATCACTCAACAACAGCAAACATGCAAGTGCATCCTGCCGTTGTTTTGCTGTTAAATCCATTCGCTCACTTTGTCCTTGTAATTCAGTTTGCAGGTTCCCTAAAGCATTCGCTGAACCATCCAAGCGATAAAGGCCATTTGCATTTTGGACGCTCACTCCGTGTTGTTGCAAGTACAGTTTTAATTCCGAAAATTCCCGATAAACTGTCCTGCGGCTAACATGCAGCGAATTTTCAATAGCAGACATAGCTATTCCATTATCAGATTCACAGAGTCTCAGCAAAATTTTTTTTTGGCGGTCTGATAATAAAATCAACTAAATCATTCCTTTGGTTTTCAGCCTAAATGTTCAACAATGTAGTCATAATCTTTAGAATTCAACAAATCTTCGACACTTACTATCTGAACTTCAGTATAACGCAATTTCAGATTTTTTTCCGCTTCCGGTGTCACAACAACAAGATGTGCTTTGCTGTCTTCTAATTCATCAATTCCTAGGTTCTTGACCGGCGTTTTCTTTCCCTCTTTCTTCAAACGATCCTTAAATAGTGAAGTTGCCATTGTAGAAGATCCAACTTTTTGATCATGATGAATAAAGTCAACTTCCTTAACAGCTGCATAATCAATCGTATCAATCTTGTGATTTGCTTTTCCGTCATCCTTAGTCTGTTTCTCAGTTTGACTTCCAGCAGGTGCAATTTGTTTTACAGTCTTCAAATTGATTACAACTTCATCGTACTTAGGACTGCTCAAGAAATTACCAACAGAGATATGCATTGCATTCGGCGTTTTTTGTGAAGCCCGATCGGCTAATTCATCTTGTGTGATGACCAGCAATCCTTGTTCATCTTTCAATCTGCTAATTGCTGTATTTGTTACAGGTATGTCCTTGATTCCAGCCTTTTTGACTTTATCCCGTAGCAACGAAGCTCCCATTGCAGAAGATCCCATACCGGCATCGCATGCAAAGATAACTTTCTTAACATCTGCGTAATCCTGAACTGAACGTTCTGCATCTTCTGCAGATGGCATACCACCCTTTGATTCGGACTTCATTTGATCCATTTGTGCTTGCTTCTCAGCCAGATCCGTGTCTCCGTCCGACTTATCAGCTTTCAAGATAATCGATGCAACAATGAATGAAACAATTGCGGCAACCGCAACACCAGTTAGAATACGTAAATAATTTCCCTTCGGTGTCATCAAGAGAATGGCAATAATTGAACCTGGTGAAGCCGCAGCTTTAATACCTGTATTTAACAGTGAAAATGTAAAGGTTCCACTGACACCACCAGCCATAGCAGCCAAAATCAATGCAGGTTTCATTAAAACATATGGGAAATAGATTTCATGGATACCACCAAAGAATTGGATAATAGCTGCCCCAGGAGCAGACGCTTTAGCGGTTCCCTTGCCAAAAATCATAAATGCTATAAGAATTCCGATCCCTGGTCCAGGATTTGATTCAAGTAGGAACAAAACTGATTTGCCTGAGGTTGATGCCTGCTGAATTCCTAATGGAACCAAAATTCCGTTCCCAATAGCGTTATTTAAGAAAAGTACTTTAGCCGGTTCGATAAAGATGTTAGCCAATGGCAGCATATGAATTGAGATAATCCAATCAACTCCACGGCTCATAAAATTGCTTCCGGCTGTTACAAGTGGGTTTACAACGAAAACCCCAAAAATTGCTAAAACCATTCCGAGAATACCACTCGAGAAGTTATTGTATATCATCTCAAAGCCGGATTTGATCTTGTCTTGAAAAAGTTGATCAAACTTTTTAATACACCAACCACCTAATGGTCCCATGATCATTGCACCGATAAACATTGGCACGCTTGATCCGACAATCACACCCATGGCAGCAACTGCTCCGACAACCGCGCCTCGTTCTTCATAAACCATCCGTCCACCAACATATGCAATGAGCAATGGAATCAGATAATTGAGCATTGGCGTTATCATCTTAGCAATCTGTGCATTTGGGAACCATCCTTGTGCCATAAAAATAGCTGTGACTAGGCCCCAAGCAATAACTGCTGCGATGTTAGGCATAATCATTCCACTAAGACTGGTTCCTAGTTTTTGTATCTTAGTCTTTATTGAAGACTTCTTAGGAACTGTTTTTGTAGCTTCCATTTGAGTAACCTCCCTTTATTTCAATTCCAATTATAGAAATTAATGTAAGTGTTTACAATACTTACTAGACAACATTTAGGCACGACTGTCAGTGCCACCATTAATGAAAAAATTCACAAGCCAATAAAAAACTATATTTTGGATAGTTTAGATATAATTTCAGCTGTCTCTATGCCTCTGAATATCCTAACTATTGATAGACTTCGTTTTAATTTAAATGCAAATACTCAAGCTCTTGTTTCAAGTGTGTCAATTCGATCTGCCCCAGAGCCGATGTTTGTGCAACTGCTGCAAAAATTAAAGCTGATCCAAAAATTCCTCCAGCAAGCCTTGAAATTTTACCTAGGTTTCCCATTGATATTGTAATTAGCGGTGTTGGCAGTTTTGACGGAAATTCTTTCGCCGCTTGAAGTAAAGTTAAGACATCAGTCCTTGAGTTCAGCATAACTGCTATTTTTACAACATCTGCTCCCAGACCAATCATCCTGTGCAAGTGCATTATAACTTCTTCTTTACTTGGAGTCTTCTCAAAATCATGATTACTCATGATTACGATCGTCCCTTTCTTATGTGCTGTCTTCACGAATTCTCGTATCCTGCGCTTGTTATGATACAGTTCAATGTCAACCGCATCACCTATCTTTTTCTCAATAATTCCATACAAGGTTTTAAAATAATCATTCTCGCTTAACGCCATCTTCCCACTCTCACCTTTTGTCCTGAAGGTAATTAATAATCCAGTTTCTCTCAAAATTTCACGCAGGCTAGGTGCTCCAATTTGCACTTTTTCAGTGTTCAAAACATACTTAAAACAATCAATTCACCACTCAATCAGATCTGGTTGTTGTTTCATAATCGCATGTGATTGTTCTATATTATCTTCCACCGTTTTTTCTCGTGATCGAAACTGCAATTTTAGTTCCGCCACTTCCTAAAACGAGTTTTCGAATTTGAACTGTTTTTATCTTGAAGGATTTCCCTATTGTTCAAAAAATTGCCTATTAAATTTAATGTAATTTTATCCATAGTTAAGGCTATCATTCATGCGGGTCTTGGGATGGTAAACAGCAAAATAATTAGCCTTCACCCATGGCGCTAGTTACTCTAAAGTTTTTTGAAATAGTTTTTTTACAGTAACGAATTTGTGGTGAACCATTGTTATGTTTAATATTTTTTAATATAAAATTTAATCCGTAAATAATCAATGATATTCCTAAACACATATTAAACAAGCAGATGGTTTGTAATTCTGAGCTGGAGAAGTCATTATGAAATTAGATTATAGAAAGGGGAATGAACCATATGCCTTATAAAGCAGTAAATCCTTTTAACGGAAAAACAATCCACGAATTTGCGGATGCCACTGATACTGAAGTTGATCAAGCTTTAGAAAAAGCCGAGCGTTTTTACCGCGCGGCTAAAAAACAACCACTCTCTGAAAGAGCTGAACAGCTTGAAAAACTAGCACACGAGTTCGCAACCCATAATGAAAAATATGCACGTCTCTTAACAACCAACATGGGAAAGTTAATCTCTCAATCACGTTCTGAAGTAAAGAAAAACGTCGAATTTGCAATGTATTATGTTAAAAATGGTGCCCGAGCTCTTCAACCGATTCAGTATAATAATGTTCCCGGTAAAGAAGCACACGTCGAATTTAGTTCAATTGGAACAATCATGTCTGTGGAACCTTGGAACTTTCCTTACACCCAGATCATGCGGGTCTTCGCTCCGAACTTCATCATTGGGAACCCAGTCATTTTAAAGCACGCCAGTATTGTCCCAGAATGCGCTCAAGCATTCGAAGATGCTTGCAAGATCGCAGGTATTTCCGAGGGAGCCTTTAAAAATCTCTTCGTTAACTATGATCAAGTTGATCGCATAATTGCAGATTCAAGAGTACAAGGAGTTGCCTTGACTGGTTCTGAGAATGCCGGCCGCAAAATTGCCTCAGCAGCTGGAAAGAACCTCAAGAAGTCGACGATGGAACTTGGCGGAACTGATGTCTTCATTGTTTTAAACGATGCAGATCTAGAAAAAGCTGTTGAAGGTGCTGCAGCAGCACGTTTGAATAACTCTGGTCAAGTATGCACGGCCGCTAAGCGTTATATTGTCCAAAGCGGTATCTATGCCGATTTTCTTGCGGGTATCATCGATGAATTTTCAAAACGTAAACTAGGCGACCCACTTGATGAACGTACAACACTTGGGCCATTGTCATCTAAGCGCGCACAGCAGAACCTTCACAAACAAGTAAGTAAAATTCTCGCAGGAGGTGCTCAAATTCTTTGGGGGGATCCGGAATTGCCGCAGGGACCAGGCGCTTTATTTAACCCTCTCATTATTTCAGGTATAACTCCCGATAACCCAATGTATGATACTGAACTGTTCGGTCCAGTTGCACAGGTCTATAAGGCTGATACAGAGAGTGACATATTAAAGATTGCCAATAATTCGAACTATGGCTTAGGAGGTGCTGTTTATTCAAAAGATACTGCCCATGCTAAAGAAATTGCTTCTCAAATTGAAACAGGTCAAGTTGCTATCAACCAACCTCTGTCCTCTTATCCTGAATTACCCTTTGGCGGGGTTAAAAATTCCGGTTATGGCCGTGAATTGAGCGATATGGGCATTCGTGAGTTTGTAAATGCCAAAACAGTTTTAAATTAAGCTTACCTCTTCACCTATTTAAATCAAAAAAGCTGCGGGATGCACAAATGTGAACCGCAGCTTTTTGTATACGCATATGATCTTTTAAAACTAACAAAATAAATTTGTTTATTTTTGAAGCTCGTTGAATGCTAACGCAAAATTTCCTAAAGTAGCTGAACCATTGTTTTCGACCCTCGGCATGCGAATATAATTTTCTAAATCATCAATTTCGATGTAACCATTATTCAGCTTTTCAAAATCACGTCTTACTTTTTTAAGTAATCTTTCGCTAATAACTCCACCGCCAAAAATAATATTGTCAGGACGGAGAATCAATGTCTGTTGGATAGCCGCTTGAGCAATGTAGTACGACAATACATCCCAAATTTTATCGTCTAAGGCAACTTTTTCACCTGCAATACCTGTTCTGGCTTTAATTGAAGGACCTGCCGCTAATCCTTCCAAACAGTCTTTATGAAATGGGCAGATTCCTTCAAAGTCTACATCTGCGGGATGTCTTTTTAAGTAAACATGGCCCATCTCAGGATGCCCCTTAGTTCCGAGAATTTCTCCGTCAATAACTGCTCCACCGCCAACTCCGGTTCCAATCGTCAAGTACACTAATGACTTGATTTTTTCGTTAAAAAGCTGTGCAACTGTATATTCGCCAAAAGCTGATCCATTGACATCTGTCGTAAAAAAGATTGGAATCTCCAAAGCTTTCTTTAGCAAACCCACAAAATCAACATTTTTCCAGCCTGGTTTAGGAGTATTTGTAATAAACCCATATGTTTTACTTGTGTATTGCACGTCAATAGGTCCAAAAGATGCAACAGATAAAGCATCTATTTTAAACCGTTTAAAGTATTCAATCGTTTTACCTAAGGTTTCCTCTGGAGTCGTGGTTGGGAATTTAATACTGTCCTTGATTCGATAGTCTTCATTGCCTACTGCACAGACAAACTTAGTCCCACCTGCTTCGACACTGCCTAATAGCATTCTACAAGCACCTCTTTCAAATTTTAAAAATTCATTTTTACTTATTCAAATTACAGATAAGCATATCATAACAACTTCACGTATCCAATTTCAAATTTTAATTGTCTTTTGTGATACTTCATTTTGCTCTATTCTATCTGCTAGCTGTACTAGGGGTTCCAGTTCACCTGTAGCTGTATAAGGCCGCTTCCTTCGGAATTAATCGCTACGCTCGAATAAAAACATAGCTATCTCACGATCAACTTCTCCATTCTCATGCAGCATACTGTGATAGGCTGTTAGCGGACTCCCTTTAATTACCTTAGCTCGATAATCTTTAACATAAGGCTTGACGATTTTTTCTAAATAAAGATCCTTATTCAGCGGAATGCCACCATCAGTTTTCTGACCCCAGATGTTGCCTGCAATATTCAAAATACTCAATTCTGGATCTAATTTCTTTCCGCTTTCTTTAAGTCCAGGAAAGGTCGTCGCAATGTTCACAAATTTAATAACCTGCGGTGCCTGTGATTTCTTAGAAGTTTTGTTGATCAGATAATCATAAACAATGTTTCCGCCGCTCGAATGACCTACCAAATTAACTCTGGGAACATTATACTTTCGTTTCAGCTCAATTAGCACTTTGCCTAATTGAACGGCTTCAACCTGCTCGTTACGATTATTTTCAAATAGCACTTGGATAAGAGGATTTTTAGACTTCAAAGATGCTTTTTGATTAAAATGGATTTTGCCATCTGCGCTTACATGAATAATCATTGTTTTCGTTCCCAACCCGTAGTGATCTAATCGAAAAATCATTCCACCAAAAGACACCCGATTGCCCATATAACCTGGAATAAAAAGCGTTGGAGTTCCAGTCCTTTGTATCTTGGTTCCGCGAAGAAAGCTTGCTTGTCGTGCCTGCCACATTCCACCTAAAAATAGGATTGCTAAGCAGGCTCCGATGCATCGTTTTACTATCTTCTTCTCTTTTTTCATTTCTTAAAATCACTTCTTTGACTATGAATACACTTTATCATACACTTCAAGAAGATATGTTACAAAATCATGCCTTTAACCTTAAGCACAGTGGTTTTATCTTTAGCTGTCTGTCACTATAAACATAAACAAGAGAGCTCGCGATTTATTGCGAGCTCTCTTGTTTATGACCATCTATTTTTCAGTGCTTATCATCTTTAACATATTCGTAAGAAAAAGTAATCAGATCGCCGCTACTTTCTCACAAGCACTCACCAACTGCTCTAATGTCTGACTTCCAAAAATTACATCACCATTATTAATAATGGTTGCTGGAACACTCATAATATGCTTTTCATTCCTTAATTCTGGGAACATTTGCAGATCAATCATCTCAGCAGAAATGTTAGGATTGAGAGCTGCCATATGCTGACAGGCGGCCACAACATCTGGGCAGAAGTGACAAGTCAGCGCGATCCCTACCTCAATCTTAGCTTTCGGTAAAGCCTTGATGCGTTCTGCCAGTTCCGGCTCAACCTCTTGCCCTGGCCCCGCAACATTGTAAAGTGCCAACACCAGCGAATTCAGCTCGTGACCAGTCGGGATCCCACTAAAAATGATTTCTAAAGGATTCTGTTCAGCATCTAAAATACTTAATGCTGGCAGCCGTTGATTATCTGGATCTGTCACATTTTTAAGTTCATAGTGAATATGCTTATCAAGTTCAGCAAACTCCTTAGAAAAGGCTCCCAGTTCCTGACTTTTAGCACTACCATCATCTAAATGCAGTAAGGTAACGTTCGCGGTCAACTTGCTAAAAATACCTCGCAGTTGCTGCCGCATCTCGGGATTAAACCACTGTCCCTGATGCATAGACTGCTTTTCTGTTTTTGTGGCTAGATTAGTTGTTTGTCCCAAAGGTTTCTTTACTTGTTTTTGTTTCTCCGTTACAGGATGAATGGGAATATTAAGCCGCTGCTTTTGTTCAGTAACATAATGTTCAGCAGCTGTAGCTGCGCTTGCTCCATCTGAAGCAGCCGTAACAATCTGGCGAAGAGGCTTAGCTACAACATCACCGGCCGCAAAAACACCCTTTCTGCTTGTTGCTTGGCAAGCATCGACCTTGATATATCCGTGTTCATCACATTCAACATGATCAGAAAAGCCTGCCGTAGCGGGCTGCGTTCCCACATAAACAAACACTCCAAATGTTTCTTCACCCGCCGGTACGTGATAAGCAGTCGTCTCCTCAGTCTCATTATTGATAAAACGTGCACTTGTCAAATAGTTGTCACCGTCTACTGACACCAGTTCTGTATTAAATTTAACATCCACTTTAGGATTATTTAAAGCCCGAGCTGCTGTTAAAGGCGCACAGGTAAATTCAGATTCACGTACAATTACAGTCACATGACGAGCATACCTCGTTAAATAATCAGCTTCTTCTGCCGCAGCGTACCCTCCACCAACAACAAAAACCTGTTTTCCACTGAATAATTCTCCGTCACATGTTGAACAATATGCAACTCCGCGTCCTTTAAATTCATCTTCACCTTGAAATCCTAATTTTCTCGGTTTAGCTCCTGTCGCTAAAATAACACTACGACAATAGTAATCTTTTCTACTTCCGTGCACGATTTTAACATCTCCATCAAAATCGTATGCATCTATATTGTCACGCGTTATTTCAGCGCCAAAGTACACTGCTTGCTCCTGCATTTTATTCATCAATGCCGTACCGTCAATTTTTTCAACAGCAGGATAGTTCCATACAACAGAAGTCGTTGTAACTTGGCCCCCAACTTGATCATTCTCAATAATCAATGTGTCCAAGGTTGCTCTTCCGGCATAAATTCCTGCGGATAAGCCTGCTGGTCCAGCCCCAACAATGACTGTGTCATAAATATGTTCTTCTGTCATCCTCATCGTCTCGCTTTACTATATTTTTCCGACCAAATCAAGACTTGGTGTAATGGTGTCTTCACCTGGATGCCAATTAGCTGGGCAAACTTTGTCTCCATGTTCTGCAACGAATTGTGCTGCTTCAAGCGTCCGCAGTATTTCACTTGCATTACGTCCGATACCCATGTCATTGATCGTATAAGATTTGATCTTACCTTCAGGATCAATAATAAATACGGCTCGGAATGCTTGACCAGCTTCTTCATCTAATACATCAAGAAAACGTGCTAATTTTCCAGCCGGATCAGCCAGCATCGGATATTGGACTTTACCTATTGTATCGGTTGCTTCAGCCCATGCCTTATGTACAAATTCGCTATCTTCTGAGACGGAGAAGACTTCCGCATTAGCTTTTTTGAATTCTTCATAATGATCTTGCAAATCACCCAATTCTGTTGGACAAACAAATGAAAAATCAGCTGGATAGAAGAAGAAAACTGCCCATTTCCCTAACACATCTGCTTTGGTTACCTCTTTCGTTTCACCTTGCTGATAGGCATTGACCTTAAAATCTGCTAATTCCTGATTGATAAAATTCATAAAAACATCCTCCTTATTTAATTGTTTAGAATAATTCTAAAACCATAACTAGTATAATTCATTTAAACGTAAAAGAAAATACATTTTGCAAAATATTTTTTAAACTTATAAAACAGCACAATTTATAGAAAAATTTCTTTGCATGTGTTAATTAAATATTGTGAAGATTCGGCATAATTATTTTACACTCGCAGCCATTTTAATTGCTGTTTTAAAATTATGTGCACTTAACTTAAAAACCGTTTTTTCATCCTGCCAGATTATATTCTGATTACGCTGTCCATCCTGATTGCCTACCTCAAAAGAAACTTGCCCGTATAATCTTGGCACGGGCAACATATGTTCCTCTAACAAACTAACTATTTGCTTCGACATCTGTTCAAGCTTCTCGCCTTGAAGAGCCGTAGCATGAACTCCAAATGACCAGTTTCCTTCATTCCAATTCAGATAACGCTGTCCCGCTCCAGCATCTAGATAGCCCTGAATATTATGTCCTAAACTCACAGTTGGCAGTCCTTTAAAGTCAGCGGTACTTCGATGCTCTATCTGTTGGGCCGCCTCTTCAGTAGTACTATAGGTTCTTTTGGTAAATTCGGCATATGGAATTTCATGCGCAACATTATCATCATTAAAATTCTTTGCCTTTTTCCCAACACTATAAAAAATTGCGTAATTATTTACATCTCCGGTATAACGTATATTCAATCTGTTGCTTCCATTGTTCAAACCGTCAGTAGTGGGCAACATCCCACCCCGCAGTACATTACGCAATTTACGGTTGAAGACAGCTATTCTCGCTGTCTGTTCTGAAAAATCTTTCCCAGACTTAGTAGTAGAAGCCCTCTTCTGAGAACTTCGTTGCTTATCAGACTTGTTTTCCAGCTCCGTTTTGGTACTGTTTTTAGTATTCCTCTTCTTTGTCTGTGAGGCACAGCCAGTAATCAGCAGACTGCTTGCGGCGAGTATGGCTATCGCACACTTTCTCATGATTAAGCCCCTCTCAAAATCGATTTTCATCGTAAGCGTACAACATTTTAGCTACGAGTAACAAACAATAACCGACTTAAACTTAAATTTTTCTGAGCACTTCAACTTCTGTTCCAACAAAAAATATAAATACTGCAAAAAGGCTTGACAAGATGAAATTTACAGTCTAAGATACAGTCAATAATTAAATTTGAGTGAGAAAAACGTTGATTAGGAAAGTAGTTTATGTGAATCAGCTTAGAGAGCCATCGTTTGGTGCAAGATGGACTGGATAGGATAAACGAAAATCACCTATGAGTTGTGCATTGAAATCTTTAATAGTAACTTGCACTGGTTGCCACCATTATCAGGCCAGCAAATTGATAAATTGATAGTTTGTGTGAGGTATTTTCAGCAATGAAAATATAAAATGAGGTGGTAACGCGTTTTGACGCCCTCTAATTCAAAGAGAAAAATAGTCTTTGAATTAGAGGGCGTTTTTTTATTCGAATTTAGCTTAATTTAAGTGAGGTGAGGACGTATGAAAGGCGAAAGCGGTATTAAAAGCTCTGACGAAAGCGATATTCAGATTATTAAAATAAATTTTTTCCAAAAATTAACGTACAGTCCTCACATTAGTGGGCATAGATAACAAAGATGAGGACTATCTCAATTGTCAAAAAATATAAAAACAATAAACGGGGGTAGATTCATCATGACACAACAAACAACTACATTATCAAAAACTGAAGAAAAATTTGCACAGGAGCTTTTTAACGCTTACTCATCAAGAAAACCGCTTAAAGAAAATGAATGGAACAATCAAGTAACAGACGCAGATACAGCATACCGCGTCCAAGAACGTTTAACTGAATTAAAGAATGAAGAAGTTGGCGGCTATAAGGTATCCTTGACAAGTGCTGAAACTCAGAAGATGTTTGATTCCGATTCTCCACTATATGGAGCACAAGTAGCCAGCCATTTCCTAAAAGCTCCTGTTGCTGTGAAACTACAGGATTTAATGGAACCACTAGTTGAAGTGGAACTTGAATTCCGGGCAAAAGAAGATCTCTCAGCGTCTGATTCACTTGAAGAATTGATGAATAAAACAACAGTTGCCGGTGGACTTGAAGTTCCAGATTCACGTTTTAAAGATTGGTTTCCAACCCTTTCTAAGTATATGGTGATGTCAGATGCAGCTGTAGGCGGCCTGGTAGTCTATGGTAAGGAATATAATACGAATGAAGTGTTTTCTTCAGTAACTGAGCTTGCAGAAGTAAAATGCGAACTGCATCACGATGGAAAAAAGGTAAAAGATGGTGTTTCATCTGAAGTTTTGGGTAATCCTCTCAAATCCCTTCATTGGCTCGTTGAAAAACTTGAATCGCAAAACAAAAAATTCACGGCTGGACAAATGGTTTCATCTGGAACGTTCGTTCTGCCGCCGAAACTAACAGCTGGAAAATGGGATGTATCATTCAGTCATGGTTTAGGCACCGTTGAATTAAAAGTTGCGAAATAACCACTTGTACTTGTACTACTTTGAACGCATAGAGAGTGTGGCATAAGCCGGTAAGTTTTGGGTACTGACGTGAGATTACGAACATAGCACACCTTTTTGCTATAAGTAATTCGAAGCTAGACAGAAACTTTGACTTATGAATACATTTATACGGGATCAAAAGAAAACTAGATCAAAATTTAACTTTTGACCTAGTTTTCTTTTTTGTTGCCAACTGAAAATTCATTAATATTTTTTTAAAAATAAATTAAATAGTTAGTTAATTTTCCTTTAAGCGAACATAAAACAACTAACTAAAATTGTTTATCAGTGTTAAATGAAGTATGATAATACAGTGAAATCAATTTTTAATGTATGAAGGAGATTTTTTATGTTTGATATTATCAAAGCTATAATATTAGGAATAGTTGAAGGTGTCACTGAATTCTTACCTATTAGTTCAACAGGACATCTTGTCTTAGTTGATCAGTTCATCAAGTTAGAGCAATCATCTCAATTCATCGATATGTTTAACGTTGTTATCCAGCTTGGAGCAATTATGGCAGTCGTTGTTATTTATTTTCACAAGTTAAACCCTTGGTCACCTCAGAAAAATACACTTGAAAAGAAAAACACTTGGACACTTTGGAAGAAAGTAATAATCGCCGTTCTTCCATCCGCAATTATTGGCTTGCCACTAAATGATTGGATGGATGAACATTTGATGAACTGGTTCGTTGTGTCTATGGCCCTTATTGTATATGGTGTATTATTCATTCTTATTGAAAATCGTAATCGGAACATTGAGCCTAAATATGCTGATTTAAACACTTTATCTTATAAAACAGCAATTGCAATTGGTCTTTTTCAGATTCTTTCACTCGTTCCCGGTACATCACGTTCAGGTTCAACCATTTTAGGTGGAATTACCATTGGAACCTCCCGTTATGTAGCGACTGAGTTCTCATTCTTCCTTGCAATTCCAACTATGTTTGGTGCTTCTCTTCTCAAACTTTATAAATTTTTCAAACATGGTGGATCCTTAGCAGGATTACCAGGACTCGTTCTTGCAGTTGGTGTAATTGTTTCTTTCGTTGTAGCATACATATCAATCCGTTTCTTGCTAAACTATGTTAAGAAAAATGACTTCAAAGCCTTTGGATGGTATCGTATTATTTTGGGTATCATTGTCATTGGGTATTTTGCACTGGTTCATTAAGACTATAAAAGCTTATATTCTAATTCTACGAATCACTCATGTTTGTAATTCTCAGATAGTGCTCAAAACCAGTCTAACGACGGTTGACACACTTCCAAAATATTTTTAATATCAGCAAATACTAGAATTAGCTCTAGAAACTCTTTATTCCGAGTTCCTAGAACTAATTTTTTTGTCCCACATAGAAACGTCACTCTTAAACACTTTTGCTTTTAGCTGCATCCTCCATTTCAATTACAACACCCGCATGGCTTGAAATTCTTGGTGTCAAATTTCCTTCAAAATAAATACGACTAGAGACTATTGGCTGGGCAGGGTACGCTAGAATATAGTCAATTCGTTTGCCAATTTGACTATCTTGCCAACCTCTGACTGCTCCACGAACGGTCAGTCCATCGCCACGCGAAAGCGCAGCTGCGTAAGTATCTTGAAAATGTTCACAAATCTTTGTATACCCTAATATGTTGCTTTCTGCATCGAGGTTAAAATCTCCCATCAAAAAAAGCACATCATTTTTCCTAATCGATTTTACCCATGTCATTGCCTTGCTCCATTCGCGCAGAAACTGGTTATATTGCTCATTGAAATGGACATTAACAAGTGTCCATCCATTTTTTAAATTGACAGCGATTCCTTTTCTTCTATTCTGATCATTATACTCAAAATTTTCTGTTAGTAGCTCCGTTTTTACTGTCGTAATTGGAATTTTTGAAAAAATGGCTAATCCTTCATCGAAAGTATTATCAATTTCATGCGCGGCCGTCCAAGTCCAAGAAAAATTATTTTTAATTTTTTGTAGTTTTTTTTGAAGGAGCAAGGCAAAATTTTCCGATCTGATAGGAATTTCAGCAAACTCATCTCCCATAAACCGCATCCGCTTCAAACAAACAGCATCAACTATTCTCCCGATTCGCGCTTGCCTCACATCCTGCAAACAAAATGAAGTGATTTTCTCACTAACAATCAGATCAACAATTGCATCAATCTGCTGCTTTGTATCACATTCATTTGAAGTATGACAATTCAATGTTAATATCTTCATACTTTGATCGCCCTCCCTAACAAGGAATCTTACTACATAAATAAAACGCTTTCAAGAAAGATATATATCCACCTTATTTTAAATTACGTATTTAAACCTTTTTAACCACTCCAAATGGATTTTTTATATTTATTAATCAATAAAAAAGCTAAGATTTCTTGTGTTACTATAGAATAGTGTAATAACAAAATTGTTTATTCTTTAAATTACTACAAAATTGAGAGCGAGGTTATCCTTCTTGCACAAAAAAACTATTTTCACATTCTTATTTTCCATCAGCTTGATAGCCTTTGTTTGTTTGATTGGTGTTTCACCTGCTAAAGCTGCAGAAAAAACTTATCAAATTGGAACAGACGTGACTTACCCACCATTTGAATTTGCAAATTCAAATAATAAATATGTTGGTATCGATATTGATCTGATGAAAGCTATTGCTAAAACTGAAGATTTCAAAGTTAATATAAAGGCCATCGGCTTCAACGCTGCTGTCCAGTCAATGCAGTCTGGTCAAATTGATGGTGTAATGGCAGGAATGGCGATCACCCCTGAGAGACAAGAAAAGTTTGACTTTTCAGATCCTTATTACAAGACAGGCTTTGTAATGGCTGTTGCTAAAAAAAGTCATATACAAAACTTTAACCAATTGCGTGGAAAAAGGGTCGCTCTGAAAACTGGAACTGCTGCAGCAACCTACGCTGAAACATTGAAATCAAAATACGGTTTTAAGACTGTTATTTTCGATGATTCTGATAATATGTATAATGACGTTACCACAGGCAATTCAGTTGCGTGCTTTGAAGACAATCCTGTCATGCAGTACGCTATCAAAACCGGGCTTAAACTAAAAATTGTGACTAAGCCCGCTCAAGGAGGCCATTATGGTTTTGCAGTAATGAAAGGCCATAATCAAGAATTGCTCTCCAAGTTCAATACTGGGTTGAAAAAATTGAAAAAAAATGGTCAATATAACAAAATCATTAATAAGTATCTAGATAGCTCTGCTACAAAAAAGCAGCAAAAAGAAAACTCTACAGCGCAAAAGAGTAACCATACCTTTATTGGCTTACTAAAACAGAATAAAAATACCTTACTGACTGGACTCGGGAAAACAATCGAGTTAACGCTTGTCTCTATTATTTGTGCTACTCTTTTTGGAATTTTGCTTGGTCTCTTAGGTGTCATACCCAGCAAACTTGCCCAAGGCACATCAGTTACACTTATTTACATTCTCCGGGGATTGCCATTGCTAGTCTTAGCCTTATTTATCTATAATGGCATCCCAAGTTTGACTGGGACAAAGATCTCTGCTTTCACAGCCGGTATTATCACACTATCGCTAAACGAAGGTGCTTATACTGCCGCCTTTGTCAAGGGCGGCATTGAAGCTGTAGACACGGGTCAAATGGAAGCTGCAAGAAGTCTGGGGCTATCTTTCGGTAAATCCATGCGTAAGATCATTCTACCCCAGGGGCTTAGGATGATGATCCCTTCTTTCATCAATCAGTTCATCATTACGCTTAAGGATACTTCAATTCTTTCAATAATCGGCATTCTTGAATTAACACAAACTGGTAAAATAATTATTGCGCGCAACCTTGAAGGCTTTAGGATCTGGACAATCATTGCAATAATTTATCTATTACTCATTACCATCCTGACATGGCTCTCGAAATTAATCGAACATAAAATCAATAAATAACCACAAATTAAAAAACTGCTGCAAACAGATGAGATTAGGGAAACGATCTAGGTCTTATCTGCCTGCAGCAGTTTTTTTATGTTTATTTTTATTTGTTTTTATCTGGACGAGCCATTAAGACGTCACATGCAGCATTACGTGTAATGTAAGAAGCTACAGATCCAACAACTAAACGCTCAATGAAGTTCTTTCCTGTTGACCCTACGACGATCAGATCATTTCGATATTCAGGCTGAAAATCATCCACAACCACAATTTTGGGATTTCCAAAACGTAAATGGACATTGACCTGTTCTTCTGCAAGACCATCCTTTATCAGGGATTGTTTTAGTTTATGCATATATTCTTCGTTAGCCTGTTCAATCTTATAAACACGCTCACCATCTAATGCAATTCCTGCTCCGCCATATTCAAGTGAGTTTAAATCAAGTACTCGTAACACATCTAATTTCGTATGATTACGTTTAACTATTTCCACAGCTTTTTTTAAAGCAGCTTCGGCACCCTTAGAACCATCAACCGCCGCCAGAACACGTTCATACTTTTGAGCCATCCTAATCACCCCATCTTTTACAAACTAAAGACTTCCACGCTCACCGTTCTTCCAACAATGAAAGTGCCGCAATAAACAGCAAATAGCGCTTCCGTTTGTCTCTATTATAGCATTGAGACACTGACTGCTTCAAAGTTTTTCCAATCCCATACATGCTAAAACAAAGACCACCACAGTTATTACAACATTATATCGTCCAAAAAAGGTTCTCTTCAGATATGACTGATCTCCTTGCTGGGCTTTTAACCAAGCCTTGATTTCATTCCGCTTTTTCCATAATACCCACACGCCCATCAGGCCGCCAAAGAGAAGAATCATTCCGCTGATACTCTCGGCTTGATGGGTAGGTACATTACGTAATATATAAATCAAAAAATCTCCTAAAATAAAATTGTTAAAAACATGAAGTGCAAAGGACCACTTCAAACCGTAAGTCAGTGCCGTATATCCGAGCACGAGGCCTAGAAGAAAAGCAAATGGGCTTTGAATAAGGTTGGCATGGTATAAACCAAACATATAGGCTGAAATAATAATTGTAAACTTTTTCCCGTATGGTTCAAGACTTCTAAGCAAAAAGCCTCTAAAAACAATCTCCTCACTCAAAGGGCCAAGAAGGCTTGCATACATCAACATTGAAAAGGTCTGACTATGTGCAGTTGCCGCCTGCATTTGGGCGGTTGCACTGTATCCAAAAAGATTAAGGAAAGATTCAAGAGCCGACCCATACACACTCGAAACTATCTGCCCGCTCATCATAACCGCCAGTAAACACAGAAAAACACCTGTTGTCATCTTAATATTCGTTTCCATAAATATTTTTCTTTTCAATCGAGGTGAAGAAACAGCAACTATAACCAACATACCGCATGCAAGCGCAACAAAATATGGAACACCGCTTTTCTCTAATGCGGCAATTGAATAGCTAGACCCATTCTTGTGCAGCATCATCACGATACTGGCTGCCGTTGCCGTTATTTGAAATACGATAAAATAAATTGCTGTTATCACTAAAATTTTGCCGATTTTCTTATTAACTACTTTTCTTTCGCTCATTTTTTCCTTATCTCTGTTAAATAAATTCACACATTTCACCTCGAAGTTGTTTCCTCAAGTATACTTTGTTTGAAACAACCTTGTAAACAAGAGACCTCAGCACAAGCCTTCCATCAATGAGCTTACTTCATTAAAATGGCTGTGTGTGTCTTTTCTCTATCTCCGCAGCCTCGCTGGAAGTCAATTTATTTAATTCCAACAACCGTTCCTCAATCGTTTTAAGAACAGTAATCCGATCGTCCGCATTACCGATGAAGTCATATTTATCCCCATCAATAATCAATAGTGGCGAAACATCATACTGCTTCATCCACTCGTCATAATAGCCTAAGAGTTTCTTATAATAGTCTGCTAATGAAGGATCATTTTGAATCAGCTCATACTCGCGCCCACGTTTAGTAATTCGCTTAATCATCGTTTCGTACGAGACCTTGATCGTAATCATCAAGTCTGGTGATTTTTTCTTGGCAGCATAAGGCAACTCTTCCATCATGTTTTTCAACAAACTTTTATATATCTGATACTCAACTTGAGTTGCATTTCCCATGTCTGTGTTCATTTTCATGAATAGCTCGTCTTCATAGATCGATCGATCCAAAATGTTATTATCGTCTTTCATCGCTTCTTTTATCATTTTAAAGCGACGATTTAAAAAAAAGGTCTGCAGCAAGTATGCATAGGGATTAGTTGCCTCTTTGTCCCCTGCAGCTCTTTTATTTGCAGCAATTTCATTTCCCTTATAAAAAAGCGGTAAAACAGGGTTATCTTTAACTGGCTCAAAAAAAGCCTTAGTCCCCAGCTCATTTGCCAAAATTGCAGTTAAACTCGATTTCCCGGAACCGATAATACCTGATAATGTAATCAAAATAATCAATACACCCTTTCTCTGCCAATCAGTATTCCGACCATGCCAAATTAGTGACCACCAATCATCATACTCGGTCTCATCCTAAAAATAAAGGATTGCATTTACATAATATAGTGTATATCATGTAGATATCTACTGTATATTGTATCTATGCAGACTATAAAAAGCGAGGTCAAGCCATTGAACAAAGTCTATCTTGCAGCACCCTTTTTTAGTAACCATCAAAAAGAACGAATTCAAAAAGTTAAAGATACATTACTTTCCAATAACACCATTGATTCGCACAATATTTTTTTACCTCAAGAACATCAGTTCGAAGAAGAAAAATTTGGCAGTCGCGCTTGGCAGCAATATGTTTTTGCTTCAGACATCCGCCAAGTGCATCGTGCTGACATTCTAGTTGCTATCATGGACTACAAAGCTGAAGAAAGTGATAACGAACCTGATTCTGGAACAATGTTTGAGATCGGTGCTGCCTTCCAATCCGACATACCTATTGCAGTCGTCCAATTTGATCCTGCAAAAGAACTAAACTTGATGATTGCGCAAAGTTTAACAGCTTATTTTGATGCAAGTCGAAATGGCTTAGACGAATTAGCTAAATATGATTTTGATGAACTTAGATCTAAGCCATCGAAACGAAATGTTTTTTGATTTTTGTGTAAAATAACTGCTAAATAAAGACGGATGCTTGTCATTGGCAGACAAAACAAAGGGACAGATCAAAACATAAGTTTTGAATTGCCCCTTTTTGTGCAACCACTTCATTCATACATTCTCAAAATCACTTTTCTTAATTATATTATCTGTTCTGTGCGTAATTGGCGGCTAAAACTTCACCAGAAACAGAAAGTTTATGCAAGTCATTTTCTCGATAATATACACCTTGGATTTCGGGAACAAAACCTGCAAAACGCTCCATTGCTCCGATCAAGATTCCAAAATAATCACGATCAAGTTCACTCCACCGTTCACCAGGAGCGACAATGAAAATCCCTGGCGGATATGGCAAAGCACCTTCTAATGAAATTCTTCCAACAATATTATTCAGATTGCAAAGCTCTCCTTGATTGCGTCTAAAAGCTAGGTCTGCGTCTTGCGGTGTAAATTCGTAAGGCTGCATTTTTTCTTTTTCGAATAATCTCTGCTGTAATCTGAAAGTTTGTTTCTCTTTATAATATAGATGCATTTCTTGGCAAAGTTGTTTAAGAGTATAGCCGCTATAACGTTTTTCATAACGTCGATACAATCGTGGCAGGACCCGACTAAGGGGAGCATCTGTTAAATAATAGCTTTCAAACTCCAGTAAAGCAGATATTAAGATTTGCAGATCAGCATCAGTATCCCCTGGAGTAAGTAGAAACAGCAAGGAGTTTAAGTCAGCTTTCCCACGAATAATTCGTTTCTCAGTCAAAAACTCTGCTACGATTGGTCCTGGTATCCCCAACTGCTCATATTTACTATTTATAATATCGACACCAGGTGTGACGATTGTCAGTTTGAAAGGATCCAACAAAGCTTGCTGTTGCACAACCTTTTTAAAACCATGCCACTTATCGTTAGGAGTTAGATTCCAATATTTCGGATCTGTAGCTAACTTCTCAGTTGGAATATCTTGCCACAACGTGCCCTGAACAGTTTGAGGAACTAAGGGCTTGAACAGTTTAGCACTTCTCAAAAGCTGCTTGCGCCATTCAATACTGCGTTCAAGTAAACTCTGCCACCACAAATTTTTCCCTTTGCCAGAAACCAGATAAGCGTTAACTGCCAAAGATGCATACAAAGGATATGAATAACTGGACGTCACATATTTTAAGTATGCGTTATTAAAATGCTTATGATCAATATACCTTTTTTGACCTTTTAGATGCCGATCCTTTTTCAATATCTGCGAAACCTGACCTAAGCCGGCTTGTTGTTTATGGATCGACTGGGTTACAAGAATGCCTGGGTCATCTTTTTGATAAGTGTATGCAAGTGGTGAAAGGCTCTGCATTAGTGGGACAAACTGCTCATATCCTCCCCAAGCACAATCAAAGAGGATATAATCACAAAGCCCTCCAATCTTATCTAGAATCCAACGAGCATTGTAGAAAACACCATCATATGTTTCTAATTGTACAACCGCCAAACGAAAAGGCCGTTTCTCCTGCGCTTTCTCCGGTGAAACTCTGGCAACTTTCTTGCGCAGCTTTGCCTCCTCCAAATCCTTAGGATCCATCTCGCCTATCATTCCCAACGGGTTACGATCTGCCGAAACATATATTGGTTTTGCCCCGTTCATAACCAGTGCACTGTTATAAAGAGATTTATGATTGTTGCGATCAAACAACACAAGATCCCCGGGAGTCAATGCTGCACTAGCACAAATCGTGTTTGCACTAGTCGTTCCATTTGTACAAAAATATACCTTATCAGCATTGTAGGCTTTGGCTGCACGTTGTTCAGCCAGCAGCGGTGTGCCTTCATGCGTCATCGTATCTCCCAACTCTGCTACAGTGTCGCTCGTGTCCGCATATAACATGTTTGAACCAAAAAAACGGTTAAAGACAACTCCCGCTGGATGCTTTTCATAATATTGCCCATTATGATGTCCCGGAGTCGTGAAGCTTACTGGATGGGCATTAGCAAAATCAACTAAATCCGTTAAGAAAGGTGGAACGGTTTTTATCGTATACCTCTGAGCTTCTTCACCGATTTTCATTTTCACTGTTTCGACGTTATCATTCTGAGAAACTGTAATTACGGGAATCTCCAATCCCGAAACTGTGCATAGGCTCTCGGCAAGCTTTTTTTGAAAATCATCATTTTCACTGACCACAATCGCTGCTAATTCTGAGCTCTGCAAAGAGGTGTTCAATTCAACATGTCTCCACGTTGAAGGAAGATAAGCAAATAATTCTTTAGAAGCCGCTATTTTCAAAATTTTCATAATCATTATCCTTACTTTTTTACATTTTTAAATTAAGTCTAGTCAATATGCTACTTTTGTCTTACAATTATTTGGTGGATAAAAAGTTTGAAGCTCTTCTTGAATTCTCATTTTGTTTTAAATCTAACATTTCAATTATAATAATTATATGCTGAGGTACACGACAAGTGAAACGGTTAAGCTTAGGCTTCATTCATAAGCCTCCTAATTGGGTGTTTTTTATAATCTAAAACACTATTTTTAATTAACGAAGGAGAAAAAAATGAATGAATTAGAGCCTAAAAAACACTATATGCGTTGGCCGGTTATTGCCCTACTGGACTTCGTTACAATTATCAGTTTTGAAAATATCTTTTATCCTTTTCAAAACCAGGGGCTTTCTGTTGTTATTTCTTGGATTTTCTTACTTTTTGCTTATGTCATTCCCTATGAATTAATTGTCAGTCAAATGGGGCTGACCTTTCAAACTCAAAGTGGCGGTTTGGCCTCATGGGTCAGGCGCAGCAGTAATGATACGCTGGGTTACTGGACATCTTGGATGTATTGGATTCAAAGCATTCCCTATATCGTTGATGTTTCCAACTCTGTCATCGTTTCTTTCAGCTGGATGATTCTCGGTGACAATTCCTTAGGCTCCAGAATGTCAACCTTTCAATTTGGATTATTAACCTTCGGTATTATTTTAGCATTCATTCTTTTAGAAAATGTCTTCAAAAACTCACTTGAGATTCTTTCTCTCATTGGCGGCGGAGCAATGTTTATCATGTCAGCTCTCTTTATCCTGCTGGCAGGCTATGCCGTGATGCATGGAACACATATGGCAACACAACCTTTCAATTTTCATGCTTTCATGCCTAATTTCAGTCTGAAATATTTTTCAACGACTGGTTTATTGATTTTCGCCATGTCCGGAGCTGAATTAGCCGCACCTTATCTTGTCCAGATGCGTGATCCTAAACATGAATTTCCTAAAGCGATGTGGCTGCTTGCTATCATGACAGCTATCTTAACCGTCTTAGGCACCTTATCATTGGCTGTCTTCTTTGATGCTAATAATATACCACATGATTTCAAAATGAATGGTCCCTACTATGCCTTCCAGATGTTAGGACAGGAAATGGGACTTGGAAAAATTCTGATGTACCTCTTTGCCGTCGTTCAAGCAATTTTCATGATGGCCCAGCTAGCCGTCTTGCTTGATGCTTCAAGTCGTGTTTTTGCGGGCGATGTTGCTGATAGATTTATGCCGCACTGGATGACTAAAAAGAACAAAAACGGGCGTCCAATTCATTCTTATCTGATGACCACTGGATTAAGCTTGTTCCTGCTCCTGTTAACCGGCACGTTGCCTAATATCAACACAATTTATAATTGGCTGCTTAATATCAATGGAATCATTTCGCCCTACAAGACCTGCTGGGTTTTCTTCGCCTTTGTTGCTGTTCGCTGGCAGCAAAACAAATTTCAGTCTGATTATATCTTCATCAAGAATCGAATCGGTGCACTGCTCGTGGGAGGATGGTGTTTAGCTTTCACTTTCATCTGTGCAACACTTGGTTTTATTCCGCAAGAAGCTGAATTCGGCACCAGATCATTCAATCACCAATTATTACTCAATATCATTACTGTTTTCGTCTTATTCGGTTTAGGATTCGTTATGCCGATGCTACGTAAACATGAGCTACGTGAACAAGAATTGCGCAAATAGTTTCTTGCAGCTTTTGCATACTTTTGAGAATCTTCAGTTCTTTCTCTCAATTTACCTACGATTGCTAAAAATCTCATTATACAAAAAAACATCTTCTGAACTTGAATAAAGTTTAGGAGATTTTTTTCTATTCATCCACATAACGACTTTAGATAATAATATCGAGGCATTTAGAACAGACCCCTCTCAAAAAATCCCCCCAGTTTTCTTTTGCTCATTTTATTAGATAACTTATACGTCAGGGAAAATTCCCAGACTCATGGCGCTTTTCCCAAGAGTGGCATTGCACTTCCCCAAAGCCATGCTAACCATTGTAAACGTTTTATTGCAACCGTATACTTTTGTTATCAACTAACAAGGAGAGATTATTATGAGTTTGGTATTAGCACGTATTGATCAACGTTTGATTCACGGAATCGTCGTCACACAGTGGGCTGGACATACAAACGCAAAACGCTTAATGGTGGTTGATGATTTTGTCAGTAAAGAATTTGCCAATGACTTATTCATATCAGGACGAACAAATTTTTTAATCGCGGGAGAGTCCAATTTAAAAATTATTTCAAATAAACTTACTTCGCAAGATCTGGTAATAGTTACCTCGTTGAGCGGAAATACTCCTGGAATACGAGATGCTATAAAAACATTAAAAATTAGCAATGTCCCCATATGTTCTGTTACTTCATTCGGGACTAACTATTTGACTGAACATGCTGATTATTCTTTGTATTACGAAGCAGGTTTGTTGCCAAATGTTAACGGGCAAGAGCCTATCTATTCCATGACTTGTTTAAATTTGATTTTATCTATTTTAAGTAGAAAATATAAAGAATTCATTTTATTTGATGAATGATTATTATTCTAGCCGTACCACTTAAAGAAAGAAGAGCTTACCATCTTAATATGGCAAGCTCTTCTTTGTACCATAAAGACTTCTGGTTCTGAATCAATTCACCCTCGGGCTTTTCTTTATAGGCAAACTACTTTTTAATTGAAACTGACATCACACGATCATCTCTGGTCCCAGGGTTCCCTCGGCCATCTGTATTGTTGGTGATAAACCACAATTCATTTTTAGGTGAAATCACGACATCTCGAATACGTCCATATTTCCCTGAAAAATATTCAAGCGATTCTTGCAATGCAGAAGTCGCAACTGCACGCAAAACCGTCCCGCGTAGGTTTGCAATAAATAACACGTCGTTATAAAAAGCCATTCCACTAGGACTCGCTTCTGCGGGGGTCCACTGTTGTACTGGATCAACGAATCCCTGCGTATTGGCTTTTCCTTCATGTGTCGGCCAACCATAGTTACGTCCCGGTTTTATTTCATTCAACTCATCCCATTTGTTCTGCCCAAATTCGGTTGCATACATTGTTCCATTTGTAGACCAAGCAATTCCCTGAGGGTTACGGTGACCATAACTGTAAACAAGAGAATTTTGAAAGGGATTGTTTTTTGGAACACTGCCATCTGACATCATACGCAAAATTTTACCATTCAGTGAATTTCTATCCTGCGCGCTGGAAGAATCACCAGCATCACCCGTAGTCGCATATAACATGCCATCAGGTCCAAATGCGATTCGACCGCCGTTATGATTAGCAGCTTTGGATATCCCACTAAGTATCACCTCAGCTTTACCTAATTTAAGTGAACCTTTCTTACCATTTAAAACATAACGTACAATACGATTGTCTTCGGGCGTTGAATAGTAAACATATAGATATGGATCTTCACTTGAGGTATTCACTGCCATCCCCAGCAAGCCATCTTCACTAACATGTTCAATACCGGATATTTTGCCGACAAGCCGTGTTTTTTCGTTATCTAAAATTTCACGGATCTCTCCTTTATCACGCAAACTAACTAAAACGCTATCATTATAAAAGACAAGCGACCACGGTGCTTCTAGTCCGCTGGCTCTTACACGAGGTGTCCCAACCAATTCAGCTTTCTTATAAGAACCTGAGACACTTGTTGAATCAGACTCCTTTGTGTTACTGGTATTATTTTTATTCGGCGAAATTACCAAAAATGTGATCAAAGCTATGAAGATAACACTTGCCACTGCTCCTAATGCGATATATATTTTCTTCATACATCGTTCATTCCTTTCTCTCGTTTTCGGAGTTGCCGTTTTTCGGTTTGCTTTATCTATCTTTATAATACCTGTTGTTCTTCCAAAAAACATTTTTCATGCTGTCATCACAATCATTTTGGCTTTTGGCTAAATAAAAAGTCATCCGCATTCGTATCAAATTCAAAACCAAAACTCAAAATAAGATAGGCGGACGATCTAAATCGGAAAAATTTGAGTACTAATGCAAAATTACGAATATAGTGCGTTCTTTATTATGGCTAATTTGAAGTCAAACGGATAATTCTGAATTATGGAACACGTTTAGAAGGAATCAACAAATAGGCTGGGTCGAAAGTTAACTTTCGACCCAGCCTATCCTCATACTGATTCTTATCGGCACTGGTTGACAAAGAACTTCAAAAAACCAGCCCTTTTTTTCTCAATATAGTTGCTGCTAACCGTATTCCATTCATCAGAATTGTTTATATTTCCTTCTTGCCACCCTCTGCCGACTAGCTCTTTCTAAATTTATCAAGCACAAGAAACTTAATCAACTCCACTTTCCTCATCACTTGTGGTAACTTTGCCATTCTCAAGACTGACGACAGGGATATTACTAGTAATTTGCCCAGCATCTGGATCAGTCAGATATTTAATACTGCTGCTCATGCCGACGATCGCTGGACCGGCTTTGACTGTAATTATCGAAGCTGCTTCACCTGGATTTTTCTGATCCAGCTGTTCAAAAATCGTAATATCATCCTTCGGCAAGTCATTTGCTGCCACCAATGTGCTCGTTTTCTGATAAGTAGTAGTTTGTCCCAGCCCAATTCGAATCAATTTGTTTTCACTAACAAATATATAAAGATAACCCAGACTGTCACCACTAGCGACAGATTTTTGAGTTAATTGGTAGCCAGCTCTGGCCGCATTAGTTTTTTGTGAAGCATAAGTCGTGTTTTGATTTAATGAAATTAATGGGTACGAACTCAAACCCTGAATTGCGGAACGTTCATAACTATCATAGCGGTGCTGATATAGGTAACCATCTCTGACCATTATTTTTCCAGTGTCACTAGCACTAGTCGTCGTTTCAGGTGCAATCCACGTGCCATTTAATTTAGCTGGGGCAATTTGTCCGGTAGCTTTTTTTGTTCGCGTATCGGTAAACGCTTGGCCACGGTCAATAGTAATAGTTTGCTCGGCATCTGTATATTGGGGATTAATCGCGTATAAATGATAACCCTTGGCGACAAAAGCCTGACCCAGAGGCATATTATTAGTTTTTGTTTCCAAAAAAACTAAGTCTGACAATTTATTAATCTTAATGTCCGCGCCCAGTTTTTTAAGCACGGCATTAATCTGTGCAATCTTCATCCAATGGGACTTTGCTCTGTTCACTTTTAACCAACCTTTTCTGAGTATCAGACTGCCATTTTTTTAATGAAACCTGCTTATAATTGATAGGATATGCTATAAATTGATTTTTAGATGTCGTCCAATTTGAGATATCACCGATTTTTGCAACCACAGAAGTTGATAGGCCATTAGAAACACCAGTATTCTGGGTCTGCTTAGATGTAATCTTCTTGCTGAAAGTCCATGTTTTTGAGTCAGATTTCAAGACATTGTGTGTTGTTTTTTTGTGGCATTGTCTGCTTTTTGCTTCTGAATACCACACCCAGTTAAGATAACTATTGCTAAAATTATGCTGAAAATATTCAACTTGCGCATATAAGGCTGCTCCATTCTATGTTTGATTCACTCATTATAGCACTGTCAGAAAATAAGAGTTCTCAATTCTAAAGCTCTATAGTTTCCCTAAACACGTCGTTTTTAGATTGCTTAATTCTAAAGATATTAATATTTTGCTCGCTTTGATTGCAGTATAGGATGGTAGTCCACGTTTGTTACACACAAAAATGGTGTTGACGGAGTTTTATCCATCAACACCAAAAATCATAGAGCTCTTTTTCGAAGAATATTGGCATACTTTTCCTATCGCTACTCTGAAAAAATGCAATATGCTTTAATAGGTACACAAACACTTCTAGTTGGCGCGTAAACTCAACTATAGAATAGTTCATTTACGCTGACAATTTATTTCAAACCTTTTAATAATTAGGATCCTATTTTTTGGATACGACCTACTTTTGAAACCCATACTTATGGACACTGTGGTCACGATAAACAAACACCGCTCCATATAAATCAGAGCGTCCTTTTCCCCAATCATCAGGGATGCTGCCCGCGAAAAAAAGACGTGTGGACTCGATTTCACCTATAAGCGAATCTTGTGTAAAAACTGTAACACTTAGCAACTCTGTTCTTAAGGGGTTCCCTGTTCGTGAATCCAAAATATGATGATATTTTTTGCCTGCTATTTCAAAATAGCGCTCATAAACACCTGAAGTAACCGCGGAGCATGGTCCCATTTTCTCCAGCAAAAGTGGAGCTCCTCTTCTTTGCCATGGATTTTGAACTCCGATTCGCCATTTTTGGTCTTCATGCAGCGGACAGCTCCCGATCATCAAAAGATTACCACCCAGATTAATGATTCCCGCGCTGATCCCGCGTGAATCCCATAAGCTGCGAATACGATCAGCAATATATCCCTTAGCTATTCCACCCAAATCAAGTTCCATTCCAGCTTTTGATAAAAAAACTGTCAGATCTCTATCATTCAGCGTTATTCGAGCAGCATCGATCAGTGTCATTTTTTCACGAATCTGCTGCTTAGTAGGAATATTAGCTTCCTTAAAACCGATCCGCCACAACTTAACCAGCGGTCCAATAGCAGCATTAAAACCGCTATTTTCCCTACTAGTTTCTACAGCCTTTTTCACAAGCCGATAAACTCCTGTTGAAACTTGAACTGGATGTTTTCCAGCTGCATGATTGATTGCCATAATTTCGGAGTTGTCGCGATTGACCGTCAATTTATCTTCATAAGCAGTTATCAAATGATAGGCATCTTCCAGATCTTTTTCAGAAGCCGTTCCAAAAGCTGTCAGAGTGATAGTCGTACCAAGTGCGTAAAAAGATTTTTTCACGCTTTTTCGCGCCAGATCAATTATCCGGTCTGCCTCCAAGGGATCTTTATCCATGCATACTTCCTGATGATGAGGTGTCATCCCAGCTACCATCATGCTGGGAAGCGCCTGTGACTGCATCCGCCTCATTTTCTTTACTTTCTTTAGTGCTTTGGGAAGCTGCTTTTACCGAACCTGCCTCACTGCTAAAAGCACCTGTTTCCAACAAATTTTTGAGATGCTCTACGTTACTAGTAATCTCCAACGTTCCCAAATATTTATTACTACTATCGCGCACAGCCAAGTATTGAGTGTAAATCGGATGCCCCTGCGCTATGAAGCAACGCTCAACACGATCTTTTGCCCCAGATCTGAAATCAGAAAGAATCTTTAAAACTGCTGGGACAGCTTGCGGTGGGTGACAATCTTTAACCGGTTCTCCAAGATCGTCAACAGAGCGGACATGTTCCCGCTGAGCTTTGTCGGAAAACCATGCAAACTCATCATCTGCATCAATGAAATCCAGCTCAAACGGCAGTGTACTTAACAGTTGTTGGATTTCCAGCAATTTCAGCTTACCGGTTGGAAATTGAACTGTTGCATCACTAAAAAACGGATTTTTAACAGAGTTAAAACTTTTATCTTCTCGAGCATCTGCCTGCAAAATTCTTATATAACTCAGGAATTCATTAAAACAACTGTTCAACTGTTTAATCGCCTGTTGATCTCCAAGCTGCCCTTCTTTGTCAAAAACCTGGGCGACATTACCCAATAAAAATTCGTTTCCTGGCAGCACATTTGCATTAGCATCCGGAGACGCTAAAATTTGACGTAAATGTTGTTGTGCTCTTGATGAGCCTTGGGGACCATAGGAAGCCCCCACAATTAAAACCGGTTTTTGTTTCAAAGGATCGATCTCATACGAAAGCCATTCGATTGCACTTTTCAAGGGTGCTGGAATAGAATGATCATATTCAGGACAAGCAAAAACTACTCCATCCGCTTTTGTAATTTTATAGGCTAATTCCATAATTTTTGATTCTTTTTTGACAGGCAGATCCTCACAAAAAGGCGGTAACTCATTAATCTCGCATACCTCGATTTCTGCTATTTTTTCAAAATGCTGCTGCATATAATGCAGCAAGATCCGATTATAGGAAAAAGCGGCATTTGTTCCAACGATCGCGACTAATTTCATTTTAGTCTACTCCTTTCTAAAGTAACCATACTGTTTAGTTCTTTGCTTCAATCTGACTCAGGGCATCTTTAACAGCTGCTTTCAACCCCCTACTGGTTGCGGAAGCACCTGAGACTGCATCCACTTCATAGGTGTTGTGAGTCACCATTTCACGAGGAATTTTTTCAAGTGCTTCTGCACTGACATCCCCGCTTTCGCTTTGCTTCAATATTTCTACATCGCGCAAGTTCTGCTGTTCATCAACTGTTATCCGTACTAAAATCTCACCGCCAATTCCCGCGTTGCTGCGACCAAGATACTGATTTTCCCCAAGTTTGATCTCATCACTAGAAGCGGTTTGCAGATCACTAGCTATTGCAAAATCTGCTGTTGCAGTTGGTGCATCATCTTCAAGAGCAACGCTGGATTTATCTGACTTCGGAAGCGCTGCATTTTCACCAGCAATCTTTCCAAAGATCAAACATTCTGCTAAATTTCCACCACCATTATATTGGTTAGCATTAATTCCGCCAAATTCACCTGCACTATAGAGATGTGGAATTGGAGCGCCGCTTGCACTTATTACTTCAGCTTTTTCATTTCGCTGTGCTCCACCTTGTGTGTTTAACATAGCTGTCGCAAGTGGTGTTGCATAAAAGGGACCATTTCCAAAGGGTTGCATCGAATCTGCTGATCGACCAAAGATCGCATCTACACCCTTCTCTGCAGCCTCATTAAAATCCTTTACTGTTTTTTCTAAAATGACTGGATCAGCTTTGATCTTAGCAGCGAGCTCAGTCAGAGTGTCTGCCTTGATTGTTATATCAAAGAACTTCGGATAAGGCAGCTTTTGCTTCCCAATTTTATTGTATTGTGCTTCGTCAAAAATAAGGTGCGGATGTTCATACACAGTTGGATTATGCCAGCTGCCATGTTCGTATATATGTCCATGCCGCCCATGTTCATCCTCACGCAAGTAACGGCTGCCATCATCAGCCGCAACAAATATGCTGCCATGGGACAGATCTGCCCAAGGATCCAAGATGAACTTCCCGCGTTCTTCCTCAGAGTTTTCAAAGGTAAAACTAGTGTTGAACCCATAACCTTCATAACTTTTCATATGCCAAAAAGCAGCTCCCGCTTCCTGTGCCATTTGAATTCCATCACCCTTATTATACAAGGTACCGATTACTTTCAGCTTAGGCACACCGATAAAAGTTTGAATATAGTGCTGATTATTCTCAAAACCTCCGGTTGCCAAAACAACTCCATTACGGGCACGAATATTTACCAAACTATCACCGCGTTGAATTTGTACACCCAAAACAGCTTTTGAAACGGGATCTTGAATCAGATGTTTAGCTGGTGAAGCAAACCAGACATCAATTTGTTTGCCGCGATCGGTAACTTGCTTACGCAGATTTTTCCATAGCGACGCATCGAAATAACCATCGTGAACAGTCGTCAAATCGACTGTATCAGCTCCTTCAAACTCTGGATATTCAGGTGACAGTCCATTAGCAAAGGCTTGATAATCAGGATCCCGATGAATCCTGTTATAGCTTACCGGCTGTTCAACTCCCAAGTGCTTTTGGAAATATTCAGTCATGTGGACTATTCCATCGACATAAACGGACAATATCTTCTCATCAATTTCAATCGGCCCAAACAGCTGTTTAAAATATGCCATCATCTTATCGTAATCATACCCCGTCAAAACAACTTGGCCTGCATAACGAGTATTACCGCCTTCATGCCCTTCTGGTGCCGCATCAACCAAAAGCACTTTAGCCCCTTTATCTGCTGCAAAGCGTGCTGCAGTAGCACCTGCAGCGCCAAAACCTAAAACAAGTACATCGTATGCTTTATCCCAACGCACCCCACCATCTTCATGCTGTGTTCCCTTATTAGATGCTAGTGCGTTCTGATGAGCCTCTACGAAAGTCAAAAACTCATTAAAGCAATCTTCGAGAAATTTGATCGTTTGTTGATCTTTGATGACCCCATTATCATCAAAGGCTTCTTTAACATTGCCTAGCAAAAACTCATTTCCCGGCAGCACTTTGGCGTTTACCCCTGGAGTGTCCAAGATCTGACGCAAATGAAGTTGCGCACGCGAAGAGCCTTGCGGATGATACGAGGCCCCGACAATCATGACCGGTTTATTATTAAGCGGATGAACCCGATAAGAAAGCCACTCGATAACACTCTTTAATGGTGATGGAACCGAATGATTGTGCTCTGGGCAACCAATTATTACCCCATCACTATTTTCAATTTTAGCTGTTATTTGTTGAACGGACTTTGGATCTGTTTCTGGAACATTTTCATTAAACATCGGAATGTCTTTTATTTCACAAACCTCAATAGTAGCCTTGTCAGAAAAATGATTCTTGATGAATCGCAATAAAATACGGTTGTACGAAAACTTAGCATTCGTACCTACGATCGCAATAAAATGCATGGTCATTTCCTCCTTTTTGATACCGTTTACCAGATTATATCACTTGATCACAAAATTACATACTAGAGATTATAAATCAAAAGAGAATTTAATATTCTTTCGGAATTCATTAATTCAATCCATTTACTTTATTTTCATAGATAAAGACTTAGAATATCACTTGATGCCTATCCGAATTAAAAGGACAAGTTACGCCTAAAAGCTCTATACAAAAATGATCAATACAAGTTCGATGTTTGCATTGCATCGCCTGTCAAAACAAATGAACCGTTTGGCATTTATTGTTCTCGTGTATTTTTTTGTAAAAAAAAGCTGCGCAAAAAGTTTAGTTTTTGTCGCAGCATAGCCCTAGTTTTTGATCTTTTAATTAAGCTAAATCATTACACGTTTAGTACTTTTTAAATAGATTTATCATAATCATACTAATCCGCTTTAGTTTCTTCAAAGGGTATTTGAAGGTCTGTGTGCCTTTTTTCTTTAATCAGAACCGTCCTAATTCCCAGCAACTTCGACATCGATAAATGCACCTTGATCAAAATCGTATAAACCCTGATCTGTCAACTTCAAAGAAGGGATAACGGGTAAAGTTAGAAATGACAATGTGATAAAGGGATTAAAGCTGACTGTTTGTGGAGAACTGATTTTTTTATAAGCATCCATGATATCTTGGAGATCCTTTGCAGCTTGGTCATATGGTTTTTTAGACATTAAACCTGCAAGTGCTAAGGGCATGCACGCAATAATTTGTCCTTCAGAGGCAACTGCAATTCCACCACCACAAGCTGTAATTTCTTGAATTGCAGAATAGATGGATTCATCATCACTGCCAACAGCAACAATATTGTGCGAGTCATGCGCTACTGTAGTGGCAATAGCTCCTCTTTTAAGTGAAAAGCCATGGACCAGACCTATTCCAAATGTTCCTAAATTGTGATGACGTTCAACTACGACCATTTTAGAAATATCTTGTTGATCGTCATTAACAAAAATTCCTTGATCACAGCTGACCTTACACTTCAAATGTTCAGTTACGATATGATTGGGTTTTATTCCAATGACATTACAGTAAGGGGCAGATAACTGTAATTGAAGATCTGACAGTGTTAAATGCTGTTGAACTGTATTTTGATTAAATGCCAGCACCTCGCTTGCATTTTCCATGATCCATTGACCATTCTTCATTGTTTTCTCGACTTTTGCATCTTTCAGATCTGCTAAAATGAGCAGATCTGCTTTGTAGCCCGTACTCAAAGCTCCTGCCGTACTCAATTTATGCGCGCAAGCTGCATTATAGCTCGCCATCGTATAGGCAGTTTCAGGTCTTATCCCCTTTTTGATGGCTAAACGCACACAACGATCAATTGATCCTTCAGCTATAATGTCATCTATTAACTTATCATCCGTGCAAAAAGCAAAACGTTGGGCATTCCCTTCATTTACAATACCAATTGTATGCTGAAGATCCCGCTCAACAGAACCCTCTCTTAGAAAGACCCAAAAGCCAGCTGAAAGTCGTTCCTGAGCTTCTTCAAAACTTGTGCATTCATGGTCTGTATCAATGCCAACTTGACGATAAACATCCAATTGCGAACAATTCAATCCAGAGCCATGTCCATCAACATGGTAGCCCAAATTTTGTGCATCACGAATTTTCTGCATTATTCCAGCATCCCGTTTAGCTACTGCAGGATAATCCATTACTTCAGCTAATCCATTCACTTCCTTATATTGATAAAGTGGATACAGATCTTCCGCATCTAAAATTGCCCCATTATGTTCAAAGGGTGTGCAGGGAACTGAAGATGGAAGCATAAAAAAGATATCCAACGGCGTCTGAGCCGCGTCCTCTATCATGTACTTTATTCCCGTAACACCGCAAACATTAGCAATTTCGTGTGGATCGGTTACTATTGCTGTAACTCCTTTTTTTAGAAGAACTTTGCCCAACTCACTTGGGGCAACCATTGAGCTTTCAATATGAACATGCGCATCAATCATTCCTGGCACAATATAAGCATCATGCGCATCAAAATATTCAGCTGCTTTCAAATCAGCATTACCTGAGGCAACTATCATACCATGATCGATCCATAAAGACTTATTTTCAAATTGGCGACTAAACACGTTTAGCACACGTCCATTTTCTATACACTTTTCTACTTTTTTCATAGCAGATAAAAACCTCCTTAAATCATTTATAAAGATAAAATATGCGATAAACAGAAGCATCAAAACATACATTATAGGATGAACTTCTTTAGCCCTTTTTTTCAATATCATCGTAAGCGGATAAAGAATAAAACCAAGGGCAATCCTTCTGAAATACTGAAAGTCAAAATCATCATGATGATTGTAAAAAAGCTGGAACAGCTAATTCCATTTTATTCCAGTCAATATATTGAACATTACTCATCATTAAAATACCTACAATAACCAGTGCTGGAACAGTAACTGCTGATGTAACCACTGTTAACAATGGCACAAACATTGAAGACAATGCGAAAAGAAGCGCAGTCACAATTGCAGTTAAATCGGTTCGCCCGCCAGCCGCAATGCCCGAAGTTGATTCAGCATATGCCGTAGTCGTCGATGTTCCTAAAATAGCACCGATCGTCGTCGCCACAGCTCCAGTAATGAGCGCTCTGCCTCCTCCGAGAACATGCTGATTTTTATCGATCAAACCTCCTTGAGTAACAACTCCCATAACTGTTCCAGCAGTATAAAAAATTACCACAAAAAAGAAGGTTAGGATTACCACTATCATTTGTATCGAAAAAACGTCTGATAGCCTGAAAAGTCTTTGCGCAAAAAGCGGCTGCAAACTGGGAAGTTTCCCCAACAATACTGTGGGAGATGGCTATCACTCCAAAAATAATTCCGATAATAGTCGTTATCACCATCCCAATAAAGATTCCGCCTAAAACCTCACGGATAACTAAAACCAAAGTAATTAGAATTCCAATTACTGCCAATAATACAACTGGATTATGCAAATTTCCAAGTGCAACACCATTAGTCTTATTTGGAACAATAATTTTAGCATTTAGCAATCCAGAACAACAGTATAAGTAAAAAAAACATTCAACCAGGGGCAAGTGCAATTGGAAGATTAGCAAAAAATCCCATAATCAATGTTCCCACCACAGAAGCCAAAACAGTAGCCGTAAAAACAGCTGTTTTACTCATTCCTGCGCTTCCCAAAATTTCAGGATTAACAGCAAGTATTGTAAGCCATCGAAAGAAAAGTGGTCACTCCTGCAAGTATTTCTTTCTTTATATTGGTTTTCCTGATAGTTAAATGAAAAAAATTATCAAGCAAATTACTTTTTGTAACATAATTATAGCCCCTCTAAAAATGCGAACGTTCATGTTATTCTCGAATTATGTAATATTTTATTATGTAAATTAATTTTAATCAACATATTTTTTCGTTAATAAAAGCAAATAAAATTTCTAATGTTATAAAATATTACATTAGTTTTGACTTTTATGCTACTGTCTTAGAAAGATTGGGTTTCTACACATTTCAAATTAGTGTCCATTTCCTGCGGTAAGCTTTCCCAAAATAAAATGGCCTTATCCTCAAAAGAATAAGACCCCTAACTTTTTTATCCGCAATAATTCAAACTGGTCGAAAACTGCCCAGAGCTTCGAGACCTTAACCGACAGATAAATACACCAACCACGTTAAATGAATAGACAAGTAGTTTTTTGAAGATACACTGCAAGATCTAAATGATTCATTTCAACTCTTTGGTTGTTTGTCCTTGTATAAAAGAAACAGGCAGTACTAGTGGCTGATAAAGTTTCTTGTGAGAATTATCAGCTTCAGCTAGTTGCCCTTTCAGTCCTTTTACCGCCTGTTTAGCAATTTCAGCAACCGGTTGCCTAATTGATGAAATTGCAATTTTTTGCCGAGGATAGACTCTAGCTGCATCAAAACCAATGATCTGAACTTCTTCAGGCACTGCAATTTTTTGTCTTAACAGCAAATACCAGAAATCGCTGGCATATTCATCAGAATCAGAGAAAACACCATCATACCTAAACTTTTTTTCTGTCATATTAGCCTTGATAAAGTCATGAAAGTCATCTACAAAAGTTACTTTATTTTCGGCAACAAAGCATGTACATTCGATGTCATTTTTCATACAGTAATCCTTAAATCCCTTTTCTCTAGCCAGAGAAACATTTTTTACAGGTGCTCTAGAAATAAAAAGCAATCTCTTTGCCCCTAAAGTATGCAGCTTCTCAGCTGCCAAAATACCTCCGCGATAATTATCTGAAATAATCAGGGGGAAGAAATCAGCGACTTTATTTTCAAGTGCTACTAAAGGAATATCAGGAGGAACTAGCTTCCTGATGTCCGCATATGACATCGTAATGATTCCTGCCACTTTTTGTTTTTTTGCCATTTGAATGTATTCAATCTCTTCTTGCGGACGATTATTAGAATTGCAAAGAATCATCTTATAACCGTTTTCCTTTAGAATCAATTGCATACGATAGCTTAGCTCAGAGAAAAAAGGTGTGTTAACCATTGGTATGATAAGAACAACATAATTTGATCGATTTGTTTTTAATGTACGTGCGGCAGCGTTTGGAACGTAGTTTAATTCTTTAATCGCTTTTTCGATTCTCATTTGGGCAGCAGATCGTACCTTAAGACCATTTATATAATTTGATACCGTACCACGCGAAACGCCAGCTAAGCGTGAAACATCATTCATATTTACCATTTTTCAGCCTCTAGCAGGAAAAGTAATTAAGCCAGTATGCTTGCAGTTAAAAAGCAGGTGTTGTACCAGTTTCTTCGACAGAATTAATTTGTCTTTCTTTTTTTAAACACACTCAACTATGCTACAATCCCTTATTGTATTAAGGATTAAATCTCCTTATCAACATTTTATCAAATAATTCAGAGATTTGCTTATCTTTCATCGTCTCAAATTGACTAGTTTCTAAATTATTGAAATCCTTAATTAAATAATACGACTCTAAATACAATGTCAACTGTTCTTTTATAAAACGTTGGTTTGTAACCTCTGGCTGTTTGACCATACCCTTAATAAGATTCATTGCAAATTCGTTCGGATCAATCTCTAATTTATTTTTCAGCATTCCTGATCTACCCCTTTCGCCGAATTAAAATTATCTATTCTTCGTTTCTTTCACGAAAATGTTTTTTAGTTAAATATGTGGACATTTCCCTTTCCTTGTCCGGAGTCAGCTTGTAAAACAAGATCAAAACAAACGAAAGGATCAGTGCAATCATTGGAACCCAAATATAATTTGCTTCGATCGCAAAAAGTGCTGATGCAGATTGAGTTTTGTTGGGAACATAGTGCCCCCATGATAATAACAAACCGCTAATCGCACCACCTATTCCCATTCCAAACTTCGCGGTAAAACTCGAAGCAGACGTCACAATTCCTTCAGCTCGAACTCCGTTTTTCCACTCGCCATAATCAACTGCATCTGCTAAAAGTACCGCAATCAAAGCGCCCACAAAACCATTACCAAAGTTACCCACAATGGTTCCGATAATGATGATGGGAACATTCAGTAAACTTGCCCCCAGACCCATAAGCAATTGCCCTGCAACACTTATTGTAAGCCCTGCCAAAAGTGTGTTCTTTTTTCCAATCTTTATAACAACACGTGGTGTTAAGAAAACTGAAATCAAGCCTATTGCATTGAATAGCAATGCAAAGGACACTAATCCTGGACGACCGAGATTATATTTGAAAAAATAAATCGTAACCTGTCCTTTAGCCTGCATTCCCAACCAATATACAAAATTTAAAACAATTACAATTACCCAAGGCCAGTTCTTTTTTAAAGCCTTCAATGATTCTTTGATTGGTAAGGCCTTTTGTGATTGCTTGGTCTGTACTCTTTCTTTCAGATTTGAAAAAACAATTAGATAGATAACGAAAAAGACTGTTGCTGCCATCAGTGCCAACAAAAAGAATCCACGCCGATTGTTCCCACCTCCGAAAAAAGCTACCAAAGGCAGCGCAATTACAGAGATCAACGTACCGCCTAAATTAGAAAATAGCGATCGAATTGTCGATAAAACCACTCGTTCATCCGAATTTTCAGTCATGCTTGGCAAAATTGAAGTTAATGGAATATTGACAGCTGAATACAAAACATCAATTCCGATATATGTCACGTAAGCCCATACAATTTTCCAAAACATCGGTAAATTAGGAGTTGTAAAACAAAGCACTGTGAAAATCGCAAACGGAGCATTAAACCATAATAAAAAAGGCCGGCTTTTTCCCCATTTTGTATGCGTGTGATCAATCATTATCCCCCAGAATGGCCCATCAAAAGCATCAACAACTCGCGCGACCAGCATCAAGGTCCCGACTGCCGCCGCTGTGATTCCAAATACATCCGTATAAAAATACATTAAGTAAGTTCCGATTAGACTAAAAGTAAAACTGCACGCAAAATCACTCGCACCATAACTAAGGCGCTCATTCCAAGGCAGTGCTCCTTCAGCTTTTTTCTTCTCAACCTTTGCATTTCTTGCCATTTTTAACCCTCCTAATGATTCTTAAAAACACATTATTTTGAAATTGCATATCTGTTATAAGCTATTTTTCTAATTTATAAGCAAAACCATTAGTACATATATACCTTTACTTCATAGGGCCGTAGATAATTATCCTTATCCTCGTCATAATTTTGGATCAACATTTTCCTTGTTTGCGGTACATCATAGTTGCGTTTAACCTCATTTGCCGTGAAGTTAGCCACAACCAGTAGTGTTTGTTGCTCCAACTTACGCGTATACGCAAAGACAAACTCATCCTTTTCATTTCCTGAAACAAGTTCAAATTCACCCTCTGTAATAATTGGAAGTTTGTGCCTTAAATTAATCAAACGTTGGTAGAAGTAGAATATTGAGCATGGATCATCCAGAGCATTTTCAGCATTAATCTCCTTGTAATTCGAATTAACTTTTATCCAAGGTGTGTGCTCGCTGAAACCAGCATTCGAACTGTTATTCCACTGCATCGGCGTGCGTGCATTATCTCGCGAACGAGCGCGAAGATACTTAAGCATCATTTCCTTGTCTACAAGTTTTGTCTGCTCAACTAACTCATGATAAGCATTAAAAGATTCAACATCACGATAGTCTTTTAGATCTTGAAAACCTGCGTTGGTCATTCCTAGTTCTTCGCCTTGATAGACATAAGGCGTTCCTTGCATAAAATGCAGGACTGCCGCCAGCATCTTAGCTGAAAGCACGCGATATTTAGGAGCATCATTCCCGAAACGAGAAACAACCCGCGGCTGGTCATGGTTATTCCAGTACAAACTATTCCATGCCTTTTTATTTAAAGCTCTCTGCCACTTTACGAGATTCTCGCGTAATTCAGGTAATGAAACATGGTGGTCATCCCACTTACCCAGCGCTGGGTTCCGATTTCCATCAAGCCCCATATGTTCAAATTGAAACACCATGTTCAATTCCGAGCCGTTCAGATTAGCATATTTCAGGGCTTCATCCACTGTTACACCTGCTGTTTCACCCACAGTGATCCAGTCATACTTACTTAAAACCTGTTGATTCATTTCACGAAGATATTCATGAACGTGTGGCCCATTGGCAACAAGATCTCCAGCATTCCCATAGAGTGCATTATCATCCTTAGGAGCATCTGAAAGACCCTCAGGCTTAGATATGAGCGAAATGACATCCATTCGAAATCCATCTATGCCTTTATTTGCCCACCAATTCATCATTTCAAAAATTGAATGACGCAGATTGGGATTGTCCCAGTTTAAATCTGGTTGTTCTTTAGCGAACAAGTGTAAGTAATATTGACCAGATGCTTGATCGTATGTCCATGCCGGACCGGAAAAAAATGAGCCCCAGTTATTTGGCGCGTGCCCTTCGATCGGATCACACCAAATATAATAATCACGATAAGGATTATCTTTTTCTTTTACTAAGCTTTTTTTAAACCACTCATGTTCAAAGGAACTGTGATTAACTACCAAATCCATCATAACCTTTAAGCCTAGTGTGTGAGCTCTGTTTAAAAGTTCTTCAAAATCTGCCATATTCCCAAAAGTTGGATTAAGTGCCTGATAATCTGAAATATCATAACCACCATCGATATTTGAAGTTTTATAAATCGGGTTGAGCCAAATAACATCAACTCCTAATTTCTTGATATAATCCAATCTCTTTGTTATGCCATTTAAATCACCAACGCCGTCATTATCACTATCTTGAAAACTCTTCGGATAAACTTGATAGACGACCGCTTTTTGCCACCATTTACTATTTGCCATTTAAACTCCTCCATGTTCAATTAGTTGGAACGTTCCAAGTTTTTCAACACCAAAAGTATAAATCCTTCCTAAGGATATTGCAAGCGTTTTCTTAATTAAAAAACATACTTTCATTTCATCCTTGAACTAAAGTCCGACCATAACTGCCTTCGATCATTAGTTTAGTGAAAAACAAATAGGGATATCCTGTGGCAAAAAATCTTGTCACAGAATATCCCTGAATTGTTCATGACCGAAATGATTTCAGTCCCAACGTTCTATACCTCAATATTGCCGATTTCTATTGCGGTTTTCTTCTTCGTTTGATCATAGGTGAGCTAGAATGCAACGACCACTAGCATTCGCATTTATCACTGGATGTTTTTAGTGATGCCGTCCTTAACATCCACAAAATAACTATCATCCAAGTTGTACTTTTCTAAAATCTTTTTCAGTGTTCCATCTTTCTTCATGGCATTTAATTGCTTATTAACTTCCTTCAAGAGACTCTTATCACCGGACCTGACTGCCGCACCGATCTTCCCAGTTTCTTCAGCTTTATAAGGTGTTAAGATCTTCAAATCAAGTGAGGGATCCTTAGATAATGTGTAATTTGCAACAATTCCATCAGTTACACAAGCAGCAATCTTGCCGGTATTGACGGCTAACATTAGATCTGTTTGTTTTCCAAAAATTTGAACATCTTTGACTTTACCTTCTTTTTTCCACTTCTCAGCAATGTCCAAGAAAGCTGTTCCTTTTTGTGCTCCGACTACTTTGTTAGAAAGATCATCAATTGACTTGACTGAACTGTTCTTAGGAATAACTACAGCTTCTCCTTCTTTATACCAAACATCAGTAAAAGCCGCTTTTTGCAAACGATCCTTACGAATGTACATTGCGTCAGTGACCATGTCAATTGAACCCTTGTTCAATTCAACTATTAAGTTTTCAAATGGTACCTGTTTCATTTCTACTTTTTTGACTCCCATTCGCTTGGCAATTTCTTTGATGATATCCGCATCGACCCCAGAAAACTTCTTTGTTTTAGTATCAATATATGCAAAAGGTGCATCATTTGATGAACCGACTGTTAAAATCCCTGATTTCTTAACTTTTTGCAATGTTGTTCCACTTGATTTGCTACTCTCAGTACCCGAACTCTTACTTGATTGACAGGCAGTTAAGAAAAGCATAGCAACAAACGCCAACAAACCAACCTTAAGCATCAATTTTGTTTTTTTCATACTAGACTTCCTCCTCAGGATAGGGTGTATCTTCATAAATAGCATTAGTTTTCTACATGAAACTTTTTCTCAATCATTTTCATAATATGTGCTAGTGGAAGACTTAAGATAAGATAAACAACCGCTAAAATAGTATACGACTCAATCGTCTGAAATGTCTGTGATGCATATGTCTGTGTTCTAAGAAGCAATTCACTTACTGAAATAACTGCCAGCAAGGAAGTATCTTTGATCATCATTACCAAATAATTGCCCAAAACAGGAATACTATTGCGCAACGCTTGTGGAATTACAATCTTTCGCAAAACTTGCAATTGTGTAAAGCCAAGCGCCAATCCAGATTCTTTTTGACCCGTATCAATTGACAGAATTGCCGAGCGGAAAACCTCGGAAATGTAGGCTCCGTAATTGATAGTCATTCCTGCAATACCCGCTGACAGTGCAGTGAATTGGATGTTAGGCTGGGTTCCTCCAGAGGCTAAAAGATGATTCAAGAGCAACGGAACGACATAATAAATATAAAACAATTGGACCAGCAGCGGTGTTCCACGAATAATCTCGACAAAAACAACAAAAACTCCACGAATAACTTTCCACTTACTGAGCCGGCACATCGCAATCAACAAACCCACAAGAGCAGCTAATATAAAACTGATAATTGTGGCTTGTAAAACAACGACAACGCCTTGCAATAACGAAGGCCCCAATCCATCAATAGCTTCTGACCATTTTAAATCCATCTAAAAACTCCTTTCTTTAAAGAACACGGGCAAGAAATTCGCGCGTTCTTTCATTCTTCGGATTTCCGAAAATCTCTTCAGGAGCTCCTTCTTCAACAATGTAGCCACCTTCCATGAAAATAACTCGATTAGCTACCTCACGGGCAAAGCCCATCTCATGCGTCACTACAACCATAGTCATACCTTCTTCGGCAAGTCCCTTCATAACTCTTAGAACTTCCCCAACAAGTTCGGGATCAAGTGCTGACGTTGGTTCATCAAACAACAATAGTTCAGGATGCATTGCTAACGCACGGGCAATTGCCACCCGTTGTTTCTGACCTCCCGAAAGCGATGCCGGATATACATCATCCTTATCGGCCAATCCGACTTTTTTCAAGAGTTCAAGAGCTTCGACCTCGGCTTCAGCCTTATTTTTATTTTTTAACGTTCGCGGTGCCATCGTGATATTATCAATGACTTTTTTAAAGGGAAACAAATAATAGCCTTGAAAAACCATTCCAACATGCTGTCGATATTCATTAGTCTTCCATTTACCATCTAAGACATCATTGTCTTGATAAAAAATACTGCCTGAAGACGGTCGCTCTAATAAATTGATACACCTTAGGAAAGTACTTTTCCCCGAGCCTGATGGTCCGATAATGCAAACAACTTCTCCTTTTTTTACATTCAAGTTCACCTTTTTCAAAACATGGTTTTTCCCATAATACTTAGAAAGTTTAGTGATCGTTAGCATACTCTGCTTAGTTTCTGACATTCATTTCACTCCTCTTTACAAATCCATCGCAAATACAATAACCTAGTAGCGGCTTTTTACTACTTGCAAAATCTTTTAAAAACTCAGACTAGTAAAAGAACAGACTATGCTCGAGGTCACCAGTAATTTTTTGCCCTCAGTTTAGACATACTGTACTTAACTTAATTCTTGAATTGCCTCTTCCAAGATGGATAAACCAACCGTCAATTGTTCATCAGTAATCACAAGTGGCGCTAAGAAGCGAATTACGTTGCCGTAAACACCTGCACTTTCAATGATCAATCCTTTTTTTACACAAGTCTGGATAAGATTTTTCACAAAGATAGTTGCCGGTTTTTTGGTTTCTCGGTCTTCAACAAACTCAATCCCGATCATCGCTCCTAATCCACGAACATCACCGATAACTGCATATTTTTTCTGCCAAGCTTTGAATTCCTTTGTACAACGAATTCCAATCTCCAGTGATCGTTCCACCAACTTTTCATCTTTAATAATTTTCAGAACCTCTAATCCAGCGGCACAAGCAACAGCATTACCCCCAAATGTCCCACCAATAACTCCAACTGGCGCACTATCCATTATTTTTCTGTCAGCAACTACAGCCCCCAGAGGCAGTCCGTCTGCAATAGACTTAGCTATAGTGATAATGTCTGGAGCCGCATCGACTTCTTTCCAATATTCAGTAGCGAACATTTTCCCCGTACGGCCGAAACCAGTTTGCACTTCATCTGCAATAAGTAAAATTCCTTTTTCATCACAGATTTTGCGAATTGCTTTGACCCAAGGTAAAGGAGCAGGCACGAATCCCCCTTCTCCTTGAAGAGGTTCAACCACTAAAGCTGCAATTTCTTCAGCAGGCGCACATTCTTCAAAAATTTTATTAATTTTTTCAAGATAATACTCCAGTTCGTTTTCTTTTCCAATTCCCTTGGGTGTTCGATAGCTGTATGGAAAATCTGCTCTGAAAACACCATTTGCTAAAGGTCCTGTTCCTTTTGCATAAGCTTTTTTTGAGGTCATCGACATTGTCAACAATGTTCTGCCATGAAATGCTCCAGAGAAAACGATAATGTTTGAGCGTCCTGTATAGGTTTTCGCGATCTTGACTGCATTCTCATTAACTTCTGCCCCACTGTTCGCAAAAAAAACTTTTGCTTTGTCCTTTTTTCTTACCGGCACAAGTTCACTCAATTTTTCCGCTAGTTCAACATACCCCTTGTGTGTAACAATATTGAACATCCCATGCAAATACTTTTCACTTTGCTTTTTTACTGTTTCAACAACACGTGGATGCGCATGACCGACATTTAAAACACCAACTCCTCCGACCCAATCCAAAAATAAATTGCCGTCAGGATCTTGAATCATTGCCCCCTTTGCATTCTCGATCACTACTGGATAAGCAGAAGCAACTCCCTTCGGCACATAGTCCCTTCTTTTCTGTAAAACCGCATTTGCTTTTGTTCCTGGCAGCGTTGGTGTAATAATTTTCGGCAACTCTTTACTTAACATTTGGACTCCTTCTTTCGTTGACTATTAAAAAATACAATTTATAATGATTAATAATTAAAAATTAAATGTTTCAGAGGGTGAAGCAATGGCTATCAAACTACGCACAGTTTATTATGCAACTAAAGAAAAGTATCATATGAATCTACTAGCTGGTAGTGAAGGGCTTGATCAATTATTCAGTTGGATCCATATCTTGGAAAATATCGATACAATGGAGTACCTCCATGGGAATGAGATCGTTATCACAACAGGTATAGGAATGGACTCTCCCACCTGGTTTGCTGAATACGTTGACAAAGTTATTCATTCAGGTGCCACGGCCTTGATAGTAAATACAGGTAAGTTCATTACCGAGGTTCCCCAAGAAATCGTCGACAAATGCAGTATGTTGCATTTTCCGCTAATTACTGTTCCTTGGAAAGTTCATCTGATCGATATTATCCGTGACTATTGCAATCGTATTTTTTTAACTGAACAATTATCCTACAGCTTGATGGGAGGTATTAAAAACGCGATCTTTCGGCCAAATAATCCCGAACTTTATGAAACTCAACTTGAAAGAAATAATTTCAGTTTAGACGCAAACTACGCTGTTGTTGCAATCAATGGCACAAACTTCAATATTCAAAAAATGGATACTAAGTTTTATGGTCAACTGCATTTGAACATTGAAATCATTCTTAATAATTACGGATTGGATAATTGCATTTTTGATTATGATGAAGCTCTCTTTATCGTAATCAACCGCGTTTATGCCACTCAACTCGAAAAATTTGCTCATACAATTGACACTACGTTGAGAAAACGTTTTGGTAAGTTTGGGTTTGAAACCAGTGTCAGTGAAACAGTAAAATCTGTTAAAGATCTTCATAAAGCCTACAAACAAGTCAAATACATCATGGATCACATCCAGAAAAAGAGTCCATCTTCCGTTTGTTTTTTCAAAAAGAACGGAATTAATGAACTAGTTCTTTCCATCAACAATCTCGAGATTCTCAAAGAGAATTCTCAACAAACACTGGAGCCCTTGTTGCAATATGATGAAGAACACGATACAAACTACGTTGCTTTGCTCAAACTTTACCTGCAACAAAATTGTAGTATTAAAGCTGTTGCCGAATTAACGTATACACATAGAAACACAATCAACTACCGCATAAGAAAGGCCAAAGAGATTCTTGGATCTCAGTTGGACTCAAATGAAGAACGTTTTCGTCTCATGCTTGCTTTTTATATTCGCGATGCATTATAATCTTTTACTCACTTGTTTCTAACCTTTGTTTAATTTTTGTTGAAATAAAAGTACCACATTCTTTTTGTCATTAATATGTTTCTAAGCCTAAACATTTTTTAGTGCTTTAGTGCTCCAGCACTAATACTTATGACATGAGACTGTTAATTAGTCTTATCAGATAATGTTTTTGTGCTCTTAAACAATAAATTTTACTTTTATTCAGCGCTATTTAAACGATTTTTTTAGAATAGTTATTACACTTCAAAAAGTCTAAATAGATAACATTATAAAAATCATTGTATTTCAAGTTTTTCATAACAATGAACACTGATTGTTGAAAAAAGTTCTATCATATTCAAAAAAATAAAACAGGGCTAGACCAAAACTCGCGGTTTTGGTCTAGCCCTGTTTTTTTATCCTACAATAAATAACCCATTCCAAGAACTATACTCTTACTTTACTTCCGGTTTAAACTACTTTTGTTTTAAAATCAAGACTTTTCTTGACCCCAAAGAAAATCTCCAACTATTTTATTTACCTGATTATTTTCATGCAACTTACTATGCTGAGCATGTGGTCCTCTAATCTCAATTTCCTGATAGGTCTTATATCGACCACGCAATAAATACTTAAGTGATCTTGCCGATACTCGAGTAACATCACCATCAGAGTTGCTTCCGTTTTCTAAATTCCCAAAGATATTCAAAACGTCAACCTGATTTTTTGGAAAATTTTCTCGATGAGCCAGCAAATACCGATAGTATTTATTTAAAAATTCTGGTTTTCCGTTTTTCAGAAGCTTATTTCGATTAGCTTTGTCATCGATTCCGATAATTCCATTAAAATGTCCTGCAATATCAACTTCTTTTCTAAGTTGGGGTAACTCTTTATTCTTACCATAATTCAACTCATAGTACACAAGTGTCAAATTTCCCATTGAATGAGCCACGACATTAAAACTCTTTATCTGAAAACGTTCCTTCAAAAGCACCACTAAATTTTTAAGCCACTTGCTAGTGGTTTCGTAATTATTCACTTTATTACCTCTAAAGACAATCTGGACTAGCGGTTTTTTCTCTCTTTGCCTCCACTTTCCAAAAAGCTTCACATTACCTTTTTTTGAAACAACCGCTGTCAGAACCTTCTTAGCATGCTCGTGTTTTTCTGCATATGAAATCATACTATTCGTCGACCGCCCAGACGCACCCCATCCATGCAAGTAAAGCGTTGGAACACTTTTTGGCCTATTGTTACTTCTAGGGTATAGGTATTTAAAGCCTGCATATCCTCCTATGCACAAAGCAACTACTATTATTACAATACTCAAAATCATTTTTTTCGTTAATTTAATTTTCAAAACACCACCCCGTTTTTGTTTTTTATTCTGGTTTCATTAAACGCTCCTGCTTAAATTTTTGTTAACCAAAATTTAAAAATGGGTATTTAAAAAGACCATTACTAATCCCTTCTATCAGTTTCAATCGTAGATCCTATACAAAAGTATAAACCTGTCTCGTTTTTTAGAAAAGGCACTCTAATTTTAATCTAAAAAAAATTTAAAAAGCATTTCTTAACATAATGCAATACTAAAGTCGCCGCGATGCAAAAAAGTCCTATGTACTTCTTCCGTTCCGCACTTTCTAAACTGTTTCATGTGAAACTTTTTGCATCCCAGCTATCTTTTGTCTTAAAACATTAGCGTAAACTATTACTGTTATCTAAAAAAAGCGACCTTCTTCCTAAACGGAATAAGATCGCTACCCACTATTTCTATGATCAAAACACAACGTTAACTGTTCGCAATAATCTAAGCTAAGTAAATCTATTATGATCGTATATACTACAAACTAGCGATTTCATAAAATCAGAAATGGCAACTTGGGCATACAGTTCTTCCCTTACCGCTCCTTTTAGCTATATACAACGCAGCATCCGCGTTTCTAACCATCAGAAGAACATCTTGCTCACTATCTTCAGTGGAGGCCAGTCCGGCAGAAAATGAAAGCCTTAGTTTCTGACCATTCTTGGTAAAGAATGGTTCTGCCTGCAACAATTCTTGAAATTTATCCATTTTTTCAAAACATTTTTCAGCTGGATAATCCTTGACAAGCAGGCAGAATTCTTCTCCCCCGAAACGAAATAAACTGGACTCTCCCCCAATATTTTGGTCAACAAAATTCTCCAGACCCTGCGCAAAAAACTTTAAAGCTCTATTTCCATCTAAGTGTCCATAAGTATCATTAACACTTTTAAAATAGTCCAAGTCAATCATTACGGTAAGCCAATCCCCACGAGGATCAAAGTTTATTTTCTCAATAAACCTGCTGTATGCATTATAGTTATACAAACCCGTCAGTTTATCATGCGACTCTCTTCGTTCAATACTGGCCAGCTTTTTCTGTTCAGCTTCAACACTCCGTGTATATAAACCAATAAGAACATCTATCAAGCAACTCCCCATAATAACTAAGCACATGTCAATAATTGAATATGGTCTCTCCGGATACAAGTTTCCAAAGAGCCAGGGAATAAACGCGTTGATTAAAATATTTGTAAAAGAGAATCCCACGAGAATATGTTTGGTTGACACTTTTTCAATAATACTAGCTGTCAATAATACACCTAGCGAAATTATCATTGCGATAAGCAGACGTGATAGATTAGTACTACTATTGACTGCCAAATAAACATTCACCGTAAATGCAGAGAGGAACATTAATGCTGTCCCATACTTCTTATCTATATAATAAGCTGCTATCGCTAGAACATATTGATAGCAGACAAAACCAACATTATTCATTGCAAAAGAAACAATAAAATACTGATGTGTAATAAACAACAAAACAACCATGATGAGAAAAACTGGCCGACTAAGCTTATTGAAAATTTTAGCGTAAAAAACATACTTAGCAAACAAGAGACTAACCAGCATAATCGGCATTATTAAAACTAAAAAAATAAACTTATCCACTACACCCACAGCTTTTTCTAATTCAAACTATCTATTCCTTCCGGCAACTGCCAGTAGAATCCTTGTTGCAAACAATAGCATTGATCATCCACAAGGCTGGCTGACATTTCCTTTGTTTCGATACCTTCAACGACAATTTCCAATTGATATGCCTTTGATAGTTTGATCCAAGATTTCAAAAAATTAAGCTCGATTTGATTCTTAACATTCTTGAAACAAACCATCGAAAACTTAAGGCGATGTATATTTTGATGATTTTTAACAACCTCACCTAAGCTATTTTGACCGCTCCCTATATCATCCAAAGCGACCTTATAGCCTAGACCCTTGATCTTGCTCAAAGAGCCTCCTAGAATTATAGCATTTTTAGAAGGGTAGTCAAAATAAGAAGGTGTTCTTTCCGTAATTTCGATAGTAAGTTGAGTGCTGTAAGAACTTAGATAAGTCAAAAAATCCCATGTATTTTGATAGAACAATTGTTGCGGTTCGATATTTATATCAAATCTCTTTTGTGGAAAACGTCCCATCAATTGAGTTACTCGTTCAGCAAACCAGTCTAGAAAAATACCGTTCTGTTCCTCGTTTTTAATGATATCCCGAAATCTATCTTTCGGAAAGCGATGGTCCGCTGCACGCAACAGAATTTCGTAGTCTGCAACTTGGGAGGAACCCGATGGATATACTTTGAAGATCGGCTGGAAAACCAAATAAAAACCTTCAATTAATCTATGCTCATTTGTTATTATTTTTTCAATCATGTTTTTGTTTCCCTCCTTATCCCTCGTTTTTATTCTTAATACGGTTCCATCTTTCTTAATTGATAAGCTCAGAGTAAAAACTAGCTTTCTTATCTGCCTTCGAAAAAATCTTGCTACAATCACTTCAATGAAAGTAAAGCGCTACCTATTTCAGTTATATTGTAACTCTACACTAGTTTTATCCTAAAAAATAGTGCTTAGTTTATTATGATAGTGTGCTTGCCGGAAACCCAGTTGATCTATAATTACATATAATCTCTTGCTTTTCTAATTCTCGAATTTACTTCTAAAATATTCAGCCAGAATTTTTTCATGGTTAGCTACGTTTTCTCCGCCTCCTTCTTAAATCGGTCTATTGAGCAGCAAAGTTAACATTGGCTGTAATAATTAGCGCATGAAAAAATCCCACGAATGAAGAAAACAAACTCCATTCGTGGGATAATACATAGTTACAAAAAAGGATTTATTCAATTAGTTTTTCTAATGGTAAAATACGCATGTTTTTTAATCAGCCGCTAAAGCATCGATCGTATTTAGTTTTGCAGCTTTTCTAGATGGTACAAAGCTGGCCACTAATGCAATAACCAAACTAATAACAATCGCAAAAAGAACATTTCCAAATGAGATCTGTACGATATTATACTTAATTAGGCCATGAAGCGCCGTATTCATTAAAAATTGTCCACCATACGCAGCTGCTAGACCTGCTATAGCCGAGATCATGCCAATCATTAGGCTCTCACTTGTAAATAGCTTGCGAATATCTTTTGAACGTGCCCCTAGTGCACGCAACACCCCGATTTCTTTCGTCCGTTCAGAAACAGACATGTAAGTTGTAACGATAATCATAATCGCTGACACAATCAGTGAAATACCAGCGATAGCAGCTAACACATATGAAGCCAGGCTTGTGATCGTATTAATTGTATCCAATACATCCCCTATTGAAACTCCGATGAAGGCCCGTTTTCCATCTATTTTTATCGAATTAACTTTTTGGACAGCAGCCTTAACATTCTCTGCTTTATCCACCGCAATCGATGCTGTGTTAGCTTCTGTTATAGCTCCTGCCTTAGCCAAACTTTCTTTTGCAGTCTGATAATCAGTGCTGAACAGTGCGCCCGCTTGACCGCCGTCAGCAACCCCAGATATCTTCAAAGTTTTGGTAACTTGAACAGGTGTATTATTGTCATTGAATGCCATAAAATTAAGTGTCACTTTTTTACCAATAACTGATTTCCAATTGCTATCAATTTTTTTAGCAAAGGTTTTGTCGATCAGCACTTCATTTTCGCCCGGCTTATGTCCAGCTTTAATTGTCTTTTCTGAAATTGCTGGAGTCCAGGTTTGTAGCTGCGCCCCTTGAACACTGGTTTTCCCATGTGTAAACGAAGCATTGCTGAATTGATAACCTTTTATAACTCTTTTTACATGAGCAACATTGTTAATTTTTTCTAAGGCTTTGTCAGATAAAGTTGTTGACTTATAATCGGTCGCCATTTTTTGCGTTGTTTCCTGCACTCGTTCAGTATTGGAGGCCTTACTGTCAGTTGTCACATTTTTCATTACTGTTGGATATTTTGGATTGGCTAGTTGATTGACCTGATCATTGATATAACCCTTTATTCCATTACCTAAACCCAGAAAAAGAATCACAGAGAAAACTCCAATTGCAGATCCCAGCGTGATCAGAAAATTACGCAATTTATTGAAACGAACATGATCAAAAGCCATATTCCAAATAGTACTTGCAGCTAGTGGCTTAGAGAGGATCTCATCCGTTCTCTGTTCATTTGAAAACTTGTCTTTCAGTGTTTTTTCTTCATCGATTTTTCCGTCTGACATATGCAAGATTCGTGTACCATAATCAGCGACTTCTTGTGAATGAGTCACAACGATTACTAATTTCCCATCTTTTGCAATACTTTCAAGAATTTCCAGAACTTCTTTAGTATTAACAGAATCCAATGCTCCCGTAGGTTCATCTGCAATGATGACATCTGGTGACGATGCGAGTGCACGTGCAATCGCTACACGCTGTTTCTGTCCCCCAGATAATTGGTTAGGATACTTATCCATATGCTCCTTCAGGCCTACCCGAGCTAGCAACTCAATCGCACGCTGCTTACGTTCCGCACCTGATAAGGCTGTCATATTCAAACTTGTCATAACATTTTCCAAATTACTTTGGTAGTTGATCAAATTAAAACTTTGAAAAATATAACCGATCGTTTTTCGACGGTAAAGATCCAGTCTTTTTTCCTGCTTATGATCAAGAACTTCTCCATCGACTGCGACAGCTCCTTCAAAATCCCGATCTAAGCCTCCGATAATATTCATCAAAGTCGATTTACCTCCACCTGATTCTCCCAAGATAGAAACAAATTCACCTTTGTCAAAACTAAGATTGATCCCATTTAAAACTGGAAATTCTTCTTTACCTAAAAAATATGACTTATGAATATTCTTTAATTCCAAAAATGCCATTATTAACCTTCTTCCCTCTATACTGAGCGCCATCAAATACAATAGTTAAATATCTGGTAGTTGCCAGATATTGCTGCTTCTCATATCATTTCGTTGCTGAAAGGCTGCGTCTCAACTGCAATTCCATTACATGTTGCAACTTTTAGGGATTACCTCTTTGCTTTTTTATCAATTAATTTAGACATAGTCGGCTTAGAGATGATGTTTCTCCCATTTAAAATGACATATTCTTTAGAATATATCTAATATCTTCTGCTAGCAAGTTTTTCACACCAAACAATGCTGGAAAAACTTAACACTAACATAAATATTAGCTTAATTCTTTCCTGAGATTTATCAATTCCAGAATATCATTAGCGACCTCGCTTCCCTTATTACCAGCTTTCCCACCAGCACGCTGTAAAGCCTGTTCAATTGTCTCGGTCGTCAAAACACCAAAAACAAGCGGTGTTTTCCCATTCAGCGCCAACGTTCCAATTCCTTTTGACACCTCATTGCAGACATAATCATAGTGACTGGTCTCACCACGAACAACAGCGCCTAAGGTTATAATTCCATCATATTTTTTTGACTCATCAAGCAGCTTAACAATAGCTGGAATTTCAAAGGCTCCTGGGACCCAAACTACATCAACATCCTCCCTAGAAACACCGTGCCGCGTTAAAGCATCTAATGCGCCGCCTAATAATTTATTTGTTACTAATTCATTGAAACGTGCCACAACGATTGCTACTTTTGCTTTCTTAATGGTTAAATTCCCAACATATGTTGTCATAATATTAATTTCCTTTCTAAATTAGATGCAGTGCATGATGAAATTTGTCTTTCTTGGTTCTCAAATACTTTATATTTTCGGCTTGCGGTTCTGTTTCGAGCGGTACCTGTTCTACAACTTCAATGCCATACTCTGTCAGTGCCTTAACCTTTGCTGGATTATTAGTCATCAAACGGACCCTTTTAATTTTCTGGTCGCATAAAATAGCTGCTGCGATGCCATAACTTCGTTCATCAGGTGCAAAACCAAGCTTGGTGTTGGCATCGTATGTATCATAACCGTTTTCTTGCAGTTTATAGGCTTTAAGTTTATTCAGAAGTCCGATACCGCGCCCTTCTTGGCGCAAATACAAAACAGCTCCTCGACCTTCTTCTTGAATTTTTTGCATAGATTTATGCAGCTGTTCACCGCAATCACAGCGCTTTGAGCCCAGAATATCACCAGTGAAACATTCAGAATGCAACCGTAAAAGCAGGGGCTGCTCAGATGATAAAACGCCCTTGCCCAGCAATAACTGTGTTTGATCATCAGTAGTCGAAACGTAACCTGTTAAAGAAAAATCACCTTCTTTCGTTGGCATCTTTACAGGATCAATTGCAGTAACTGCCTTCTGATTAAGACTGTAGCGGTAAGCAATTATTTCCTGAATAGTGATCAACGTCAAATCAAGTTGTTGAGCTATTTCTTTTAATTGCGGCAGCCGTGCCATTGTCCCATCAGCATTCAGTGTTTCACAAATATAGGCAACTGGTTCGCTGTCCGCCATAAATGCCAAGTCAACTGCTGCTTCCGTATGACCTTGACGTTTTAATACACCGCCTTTTTCAGCAATCAACGGGAAAATATGACCTGGATGTTCAAAATCATCTGGCTTAGAGTCAGGATCACATAAAGACGTGATCGTCTTAGCCCTATCAAATGCCGAGATTCCAGTAGTGGTCGTTTTGTGATCCACACTGATAGTAAAAGCTGTTTTAAAACTTTCGGTATTATGTGCAGTCATCAAATCTAAATTTAAACGTTCGGCCACGCTCTGTGCCATAGGTGCACATACCAATCCACGTCCATAAGTGACCATCATATTCAGTGTTTCACTGGTCGCACATTCTGCCAAACCAAGAAAATCCCCCTCTGCTTCCCGGTCTTGATCATCAACTACTAAAATTAGTTTTCCTTTTTTTAAATCACTGATCGCTTTTTTGACTAGCCTATTATTCATAATTAACACCCCACTCAAAATTTGCTTATTTGCATTTGTTTTTCAATATATTTTGCTAGAACATCCGTCTCCAGATTGACGACATTACCGATTCTTTTATCTGCCAATGTTGCTTCCTGCTGGGAATGGGGAATCAATCCCACTTTAAATTCACGCTTATCTGCATGAATGATCGTTAGGCTGATTCCATCAATTGCAATCGAGCCCTTAGTAACTATTTGTTTTTGCAATTTGAAGGGCATTTTGAATACCATTATTAAAGCAGTTTGATCTTGATACCGCCGCAAAATATTCGTTGTTTGATCCACATGTCCTAATACAAAATGACCGTTAAAACGCCCGTCTATGGGGATCGCTCTTTCTAAATTGACAGCATCATCTTTTTTCAATTTAGCTAGATTAGTAATCCGAAAAGTTTCTGGCATAACATCAGCTGTAAAGCTGCTTGCTTTTTTAGCAGTAATCGTTAGACAAACACCATTAACTGCAATACTGGCACCCACTTGACTAGCCTGTAAGTCTATTTTATTTGCAGTAATATTCAATTGGATCGTTTCCTTTTTTTGCTTGATGCTCTGCACAGTTCCGATATCTTCAATGATTCCAGTAAACATTTTTTACCTCCTTAACGAGATCCTTAGCGCATTTCCAACTCGTTTTGTTTCTATCAACTTTAAAGTAATCAGTTCTTGAACATCGCGTTCAGATTGAAATGCAGACAAGCTATTTCCACCAGCCAACTGATCAGTCTGATAGATAATCAATTGCTCCATCAGCGTAGTCTTTAAAAAAGCATCTTGAATTACTGCTCCACCCTCAACCAAAAGGGACTGTATCCCCTCTTGAGCAAGTTGCTGCATAATCTCTTTGAGTGTCCATTTAATTTTGAAGAACACCTTGACTGGGCTATCAGCAAAACGCACTACCATTTTTTCATTTTCTGTGAATACCCATGTGGGCGCCTGATCATTCATGATTCTAAACTTGCTCGTAGTTCTACCACGCCTATCCAAGACTACACGGACCGGTGAATATTTTAGTTTCATAATTCTAACCGTAAGCAGCGGATCGTCCGCAAGCACCGTCCCGCTCCCAACCATAATTGCTTGATAATCCGCACGCAGTTTTTGAACATCTTCAAAAACCTTGTCATCGGTCAGATACGTTCTGTGGGACGGTGCTAGGCTGATGCGCCCATCTAAAGTTTGGGCAACTTTTAAAGTCACAAAAGGCAACTTATTCTGATAGAAATAATTGTAAAATTCATTTAACTTTCGGGATGTTGCTTCTCTTGCTCCTACATGAACCTTAACCCCATGCTCTTTTAGGTAGTTAATTCCACGACCAGCAACTAGCGGGTTAGGATCTGTCTGGGCGATATAGATTTCTTTCACACCTTTTTTTACAATTTCGCGACAGCATGGAGGTGTTTTACCAAAGTGGGAACAAGGTTCCAAAGTGACAAACATCGTTGCATCTCGAATATTTTTTTGTTTAGAAACATTATTAAAGGCGTTGATTTCAGCATGCTCATATCCAAATCCTAGATGATGCCCTAAGCCAAGGATCCGATTATTTTTTACTATGACTGCACCAACCATAGGATTGTTATATGTCAAATAACGTCCTTTCTTAGCCTCCGCCAACGCCATTTCCATAAAAAATTCAGGTGTTTTGATAACCGCTCACACTCCTTTAGACAATAAAAAAATGCCCCGCAAATGCGGGGCATTAGGAATTATCCATTATTTAAGATATACTGCTCTTTATTATTTTCTCAATACAAAGCAGTATCCATCTAAAGCAACTCAAATAAGCTATCGTTGCTTTTTTCTTCTCCCATCCAGACTTTAACTGTCGGTTCTAGACTCTCACTAGATCCACCGCAAAAAGCGGGTCACGGACTTCAAGCTCTAAGCTTGTTACCGTCGGTCGGGAATTGCACCCTGCCCCGAAGAATATATTCAATTTTACACCCGTTATTATGTCTTTTTTTTGACAAATTGTCAATTACTTTTATTTTTTCAGTTGCATTTTTTTAAGGTATTGTCCTTTTTACCTGCTGTCATGCTTTCAAACACCATTTTGTTCGCTATCTATTTTTTGATTTGTGTATCTATGCTATTATCTCTTTTTCTCTTGTCTAAATGTTCTTGCGCCATTCTTAATAAAACCAATGGAACTCGATAAGGAGAACACGAAAGATATGTGATATTATTTCGTTCAAAAAAAGCCGTGGCGCGTGGGTCGCCGCCAACCTCTCCGCAAACTCCAATCGGTAAAGCCGTGTTGTTTTTTCGACCTTGGGCGATTGCTAATTTTATTAGGCGACCTACCCCCTCCGTATCAAGTACTTGAAAAGGATCATCTGGAAGAATTTTCTTGTTAAGATACTCAGGCACAAAAGCTCCGATATCATCGCGCGAGTACCCAAATGTAAGTTGCGTTAAATCATTAGTCCCAAAGCTGAAGAAATCAGCTTTATCCGCAATCTGATCGGCTATAAGACATGCACGCGGAGTTTCTATCATCGTGCCTATTTTATAATTTAGAATTACATTATTTTTCTCGAATAGTTTATTAACTTTTTTGTCAAGCAGGTCTCTCATCCAATCCATTTCCTGTGCCAGACTGACCAACGGAAGCATAATATGTGGTACCGTTCGCACTCCTTCAGCATTCGCTTTTAAAGCTGCCAGAATAATGGCCTCTACTTGCATCTCATAAATCTCAGGAAAGCTAACTGCCAGACGGCATCCGCGATGTCCCATCATTGGATTAGTTTCTTTCAACTCCGCGATGCGCGCCTGAATATATCCTTTACTTCTACCATTCTGAGCAGCAATCAAAGCTATCTCGGGCTCCGTCGTTGGTAGGAATTCATGCAGCGGAGCATCCAGAAGACGAATCGTTACCGTTTTCCCCTTAGCGACCTTATATAATTTATAAAAATCTTCTTGCTGCATCTCTGCTAATCTCTGCAGTGGAACATCACGCTCCTTAGCATTTTGTGCCAATATCAAGGCACGAAGCTGGTGTAAACGTTGAGCTTTAAAAAACATGTGCTCGGTCCGCACTAAACCGATTCCCTCAGCCCCAAAATTGAGTGCTGCTTTAAGATCAGTCGTTGTGTCAGCATTGGCATAAATCTCTACCTTAGCAGCTGTTTTGGCCCACCTAAGAAATTGTGAAAACTCTTTGTTTACAGTTGCTCTAACTGTTCGGACCTTCCCTACATAAAGCTTTCCTGTTGTTCCGTCAGCCGACAACCACTCACCCTCACGCAGAACAGTCTGATTAATACGAATTATTTTCTTCTGCTCATCAATCTCAAGTTCATTCACACCAACAACAGCAACTATCCCTAACCCTCGGGCAACAACGGCCGCATGTGAGGTCATTCCGCCACGAGCGGTCACGAGCCCTTCACTAACAACCATGCCTTCAATATCATCAGCCGCTGTATTTTGACGCACCAAGATAACTTCTTGCCCTTTTTCATATGCTTTTTTTGCTGCGGCAGCTGTAAAATAAACTCTGCCGCTAGCTGCTCCCGGCGAAGCTGGTCGTCCTGTTGCTAATACTACTTCTTTTTGCAGTTCTTTTTGATCGAAATCAGGATGAAGCATCTGTTCAAGCGTTTCGGGTGATACTCGCAAAAGTCCTTCTTCCTTCTCGATAATACCTTCATTTACAAGATCAACAGCAATTTTGATTGCTGCAGCAGATGTTCTTTTGCCAGCCCGAGCCTGTAATAAATAGATTTCACCACGTTCAATTGTGAACTCGATATCCTGCATGTCATGGTAATGCTGTTCCAATTTATTCGACATCGCTGCTAGTTTTGCATAAACCTTCGGCATGCTTCTTTTTAATCTTTCTAGCGCTACAGGTGTCCTTCCACCGGCAACAATGTCTTCTCCCTGAGCATTTGCCAAATATTCTCCATACATTCCCCGTGCTCCAGTTGACGGGCTTCTTGAGAAAATAACACCTGTTCCAGAAAACTCCCCTGCATTCCCAAATACCATTTCCTGCACGTTAACAGCAGTTCCCAACTTATCAGAAATACCATTCTTTTTCCGATAAATTTTAGCACGTTTATTATTCCAAGAAAGAAAAACTGCATTGATTGCTGCGCTTAGTTGCTCTTGCGGATCTTGCGGAAAAGTCCGCTTGCGCTCCAATAGATATATTTGCTTAAATTTTTCAATAACCATTTTGAGATCATCAACCGTAAGAGAAAGATCCGTATTGTAATTTTTAATTTTTTTAATATCACATAAAACTCGTTCAAATTTTTTTTCTGGAATACCATAAACAACATTACCGAACATCTGTAGCAAACGCCTATAGCTATCATAAGCAAAACGTTCGTCGTTTGTTAATTTACCCAATGCCTCCACAGTCTGGTCATTCAATCCAATATTCAAAACCGTGTCCATCATGCCTGGCATGGAAACTGGGGCACCTGAACGGACAGAAATCAGCAAAGGTGCTTTAATATTACCAAAGCTTTTATTTACCTCTTTTTCCATATTGCTAAGTGTATTTATTATCTCCTGCATAAGATTTTGAGCAATTTTATTACCATTTTTTTCAAAGGCCAGATACGCCGCTGTTGTTATTGTAAATCCCTTTGGAACTGGCAATCCCAATTTAGTCATTTCAGCCAAACCTGCACCTTTTCCGCCCAAAAGCTGATGCATTTCTTTATTGCCCTCAGAAAACATAAGCACTCTCTTCATTTGAATAGCACTCCTTTAGAAAACACCCTTACTTTGATTTTGCGGCTAACAGACTTATTTCTGGCTGAGTCAAGCTCTTGAAAAAACAGACTTTTTAACACTATCTGCAACAATGCGCGCAACATTTTTTTGGAAAGCACTCGGAATTATATTTGTTGGGCTCAGTTCATCTTGTGATATCAAACTGGCAATCCCTTTTGCTGCAGCTATCTGCATTTCGATCGTAATATTTTTTGCCCTGGCATCGAGTGCTCCGCGGAAGATCCCTGGGAAAGCTAAAACATTGTTTATTTGATTTGGATAATCACTGCGCCCCGTTCCAACAATATATGCTCCTCCAGCCAAAGCCTGTTCTGGATAAATTTCAGGAACTGGGTTAGCCATTGCAAAAACAACTGGTTTGTCTGCCATTTCCCGAATCCATTCCTTCTTCAGTGCTCCTGGGCCAGAAACTCCTACAAAAACATCCGCGTCTTGTAATGCATCTTGTAGTGTTCCCGTCAGCTTCTGCCTATTTGTCAACCGTGAAATATGAGCATGATGTTCAGGAAGGTCCGCGATCTCAGACTCGGAAATAATGCCTTTCTTATCTACAACAATGATATTTTTCACACCCGCTGCCAGAAATTTTTGGGTCACTGATAAGCCTGCTGAGCCACCGCCATTAACAACTACTTTTACTTCAGAAACAGTTTTTTTAATTAATTTCAAACTGTTAAAAAAAGCTGCTAAAACAACGATTGCAGTGCCATGCTGGTCATCATGAAATATTGGTATATCTGTTTCTGCGATCAGTCTCTTTTCGATTTCAAAACAACGTGGAGCACTAATATCTTCCAAATTAACTCCGCCAAAAGTTGGAGCAATCTGCTTGATCGTCTGGATAATTTTCTCTGTGTCTTGTGTATCCAGTGCAATCGGTATTGCATCTACATTAGCAAATCGTTTAAAGAGGACAGCTTTGCCTTCCAAAACCGGCATAGCAGCAACTGCACCAATATTGCCCAACCCTAGAACTGCCGAACCATCACTGATCACAGCTACCGTATTTTTCTTAGTTGTCATCTTATATGCTAATTCAGGTTCATCTTTGATTGCAGAAGAAACTGCTGCAACACCTGGCGTATAAGCTATACTCAAATCCAAAAGATTATCAACGGGAACCTTGGAGATAATTTCGAACTTTCCCCCATTTTCTTCTGCCTGCTCCAATGCCAATTTTTTTGTATCAAGCTCTTTCATAATTATTTTTCCTCCTATCTGTTAGAAAATCATTCTTAAAATTGCTGTCATTACAATAACTGTTATTGCTCCACCAAGTCTGGTTGCTACTTGTGCAAAAGGCATCAGATTCATTCTTGAAGCCGTACTTAAAATAGCAACATCACCGGTCCCACCCATTCCACTTTGGCAAGCTGAAACAATGGCAGCTTCAACAGGATTCATATTCAAGAAACGTGCTACAAAAAAGCCGGTTGAAATAACTGTGAACACTACACTAATGACAACAATAAAATACTGCCAATTCAGTATACCGACCACATCTTTAAGAGGTATATACAGCAGACCTAGCCCTGCCATCAAAGGAAAAGTAAAATTTCCAGAAATAAACTTGTATAGTTGCTTAGCACCTGTTTGTATTTCTACTGGAACAACATTTATATATTTCAAAAATGCAGCAGCAATAATCATCAACACTGGTCCTGGAAATCCTGTCAATGCTTGCAAGAGACTGCCAGTAATAAAGAGCGTGCATGCCGTCAATACCCCCGCTCCCATTTTTTTCAAATCCAGCGGCACTGTCTCTTCCTTAAGAGCGTCACCCAAGTCATCGCCTTTGCTTAATTTAATAAGCTGCCCTTGTCCAGACAAATGGGGCTTTTTTTCTCCTAATCTGTTCAGAACTCCAGAACACATAATTGCAAAAAAGTTCCCAATAATAGTAGCTGGAATCAGCTGCGCAACAAGTTGCCCACTATCAACCCCCGTGATCGCACTATACCCTAAGGACAATGGCAAAATACCTTCACCTATGCCTCCTGCAAGAATCGGGGTCACAATATAAAACAAAGTATGGTCCCATTTAAGTCCTAATAAAACACCAACTAGCGTTCCAACCCCCAGCGCTAAGATCATACCTGCCATCATCGGAATGATCATACGCATAAGTCCCTGAACTAGTATTCTTCGGTTCATCCCCAAAATACTTCCACAAACTAGGCAAGCAATATAGAAATATAGAAAATTTGCTTGTTTCATTAGAATATCCGCACTTTTAAGAACATTCTGATTGATTAAATTGAAAAAAACTAAAATTGATGGTACCAGTAACGAAAAAATAGCGGGTCCCCCAAAGTTTTTCACGATCGGAATGCTAGCTCCGATCGTTCCCAGCAACCATCCTAACGACAAAATCACCGCAAATCCGCCTAACATGTTAACAGGAAGTTGTTCTAACAAAGCAGTAATCATAATAACTGCTGACATCACACAATACACTGGCAGCGAAACAGATCCTATTTTAGATCTCTGTACATAACCGAAAAAATTGTTTCTTAGAGAAGAAGTGCTTTTCTCAGCTTTACTATCCATTACATTTCCTCCTATCTTTTGATTAAGCTTACTTTAAGACTGTTTTTTTATCTGTAATATATTATTTAATTAATTTAATTAAATTAAATGGGACAAACTGGAAAAACATACAGTCTTTCATTCCTTATGCGTGTTATAATCAGATTTGAAATGGAGGAATGTCTATGCGCAGGAACTTAAGTCTGTGGTTTCTTCTATCGACTGCTGTTGTTGCATCATTAATTGTAACCGTTTCCATTTTTTACGCTTTCATAATCCACCAGACAATTAGACAAACACGTAATAATGAAGAACATTTGATTCTCGCGATCGGTCAGCAAGTTGCTTCCGAACCGCGGGTCAAAAAAGCTCTTCTTGCTGATGAGCCCAGTACTTCCATTCAAAACTACAGCTTAAAAATCTCTAGACTATATCATCTCGATTTTGTTGTTTTAATGGATATGTCCTCCATAAGATTGACGCATCCTGACCAGTCAGAAATCGGCAAACGTTTTATAGGCGGCGATGAAAAGAAAGCTTTAAGAGGCAAAATTGCTTTATCAGTAAGCCATGGAACATTGGGAAAATCTCTAAGAGGATTCATTCCTGTCTATTATCATAAGAAACAAATAGGTGTTATTGCTTTAGGTATCAAAGTCACTTCTCTAAGCAATTTAGTTGCTCAGTCTAGGCAACAATACATCGCTGCTCTTGTCATCAGTAGTTTATTCGGCCTTTTGATTGCCTTAAACTTAGCTTTTTATTTAAAAAAACAATTGCATGATCTTGAACCACAGGAAATTGCAAGGCTATTAGAAGAAAGAGATGCCATGTTGGAACAATCAAAAGATGCAATAGCCATCATTGACTCGAACCAAAGGATCCTCTTAGCGAATATTGAAGCTAAAAAAATATACTCTAGAGAAGGGTATGATGTTTCAACACTCGTTGGCCAACAAATTGATGTACTGATAGCCCACAAGGAACAAATTAATTTTAATAAAAAACGAGAACAATTTTATCAGCAAAACGGTCAAGATTATCTTTTTTCAGCAACTCCCATCATTGTCAGAGGAAACCAAACAGGGTATGCAGTTTTCCTTAGAAATGCAACAGAAGCCTTATTTGTTGCAGATCAGCTAGCCAATACTACCGCTTATGCGTCCGCACTTCAAAGTCAATCACATGAATTTATGAATAAATTGCACATAATTTATGGTCTAGCTGATCTAAAGGCTTACGATGAACTAAAAATATACTTACAAGATATTATTCGACCTGAAAAAGAATTCGCTCACAAACTAGCACTTTTGGTTCGAAATCCCGTGATTGCTAGTTTTTTTATAGGTGAACGTGAAAAATTCACTGAGAAAAAAACACAACTTAAGATTGAATTTTTGACTGAAATACCTGCAAACGAGTCAAAAAAAGAGACAACAGCCTTCATTGAGTTATGCCGTTATCTCGACCACTATTTATTACAATCGGAACTTCCTGATGAATTTAATTTAGTTCTGCAATTTCAAGATCGCGATCTCATTGCTGTCTACTCGCTAACTCACACTTCTGCTCTTTTAAATATCCTCGAAAACGCCTTGGGATCCTTTTATTTTAAACAATTGCTTAAAGAAAACCATGCTTCCATCAGCTTGGATCAAAGACATAGTATTTTGGAGATAAACTTAAAAAGCCCTTATGGAAAGGATGAACATCATGAATGTGCTGATAGTTGAAGACGATCCTATGGTCCAATTCATTCACCGTAACTATATCGAAAAATTGAATGCTTTTAACGATATCTATTCTTGCATGACTGTTCCTGATGCTGAACATCTGATCAGCTCAAAGAAAATTGAACTGATCTTGCTAGACATTAACTTGAAGATTGGAAATGGTTTTGATTTTCTATGCAATCTTCGAAAAGACAAAAACAGCATCGAAATTATCTTGATTACTGCTTACAGTGATTCCAAACTCGTTGGCAACTGTCTGCACATGGGTATCCTTGATTACTTAATCAAGCCCTTTACTTTCGAGCGATTTAAGGAGAGCATATCCCTTTTTCAACAGAAAAAAGTCGAATTATCTGCTCAAGAAATTAGCCAAACAGCCCTTGACCGACTTCTGCTCCCCTTTGAAAAGAATCCGCTACAAGCTGACACACTCGATAAAGGTATGACTGAAGCAACCCTCGATCTTGTTTACAAAACGCTTAAGAGGTTCGATCATCCCTTTACTATTCAAGAGCTCGTACAAGCAAGCGGGCTTTCACATGTATCTGTAAGAAAATATGTTTCTTTTCTTGAGAAAAGAAGTATTATTTCAAGCCAAATCGTCTATTTGAATATTGGCAGGCCATATAAAAAATATTTGCTTAATTAGACTTCTTTAACTTCAGTCGGTATTCATCTTGAGACACAGTTTGATTATCGTTGTTATCACAAATAAATGTTTCTAGTTGAAATTCCGCCAATCTTTATCTAGTAAAACACGCGCTACAAAAAGTCCTAGCGGAAGGAAAATGATAATCATAACCGCCTTAGTTAACCAAAGGGCCCCCACACCGATCGCATTAGAACCGATGTTGTAGACCGCACGATATATATACAAGCCCGGGACCATTATAACTATCGAGGGAACTGTCAGTGAAATTCGCGGATAACCATTATAATGATTAACTGCTGAGGCAATCAACCCTGCAACCAATGCTCCAACAAAAGCCGCAGCACTTGGCGGTATTGCTGTTAGGTCTACAAGCTCAAGCCTTAATGTATTGGCAACTGCACCAATGCACCCTGCTGCAGTTGCCATTTTACGTGAACTATTAAACATAATTGAAAAACCAAAAACTCCGCAAAAACTAGCCGGTATTCTAAGAAGAAAAATCATTATTGGTGATAGACCGAGTGTCAAAAAATTTCCTGGTCTGAGATGAACCATCAAAGCTACCAGCCAACCAATCAATGCGGCTACTAGTGTGATCATAATTGCGTACGCCAACCGTTCAAGACCTGATCGCATGTCCAACTTTGAAATATCAAGTATACTTGTAATAAATGGGAACCCAGGAATCACGAACAACATTGCTCCGATGTAACCAGCTTCATGCTGTATCAATATCTGGAAAAATTCTTTAAAAAAGGTGAAAACACATAGATATGCTAAACAAGAAATTGCCACACTCACTGCAATACTAATGAGCGTTGTAACATGTTTCGCATTCATCTTGCTGCGTGTCCAATTTCCTATACCTGCACCCACAAAGGAGCAAATCATTTCTGGGATACCGCCGCCTAACAAGAAAATAAAGGAACTGCAAGCTAATGCAGCTGCAAGTCCCGCAATCATGGGAGAGTAGTTGCCGGATTTTCTTTGAATGTTATCAAGTGCTAGGTGTACTTGTTTCACACTTAAAGAAACGCATTCAACTTCAAAGTTGTTTACGAAGTGCTCCATATCGTTTAATTTATCGGTGTTTACACCCGTATTAGGAAGTGATAGTACCTGGGTATAGCTTTGCTCATCATCAAAACAAGTAAATTCAAGCGAAATCAGTCCAATGTCTGCAGAACAAGTTAATTTCAGCGCTCTTGAGACCTTATTCATTGCCTCGCGAACCCGCCAAGCACCTGTTCCGCAAGAAAGCATCAATGTGCCTACACGCCCTACAATTGAAGAACGCTCTTTCAAGCTCGCATCTTTGACAAGAACATTTTCATTGATGATAAAATCTTTCCAATGAATCGTCATATGATGCCGCTGTGATATTCTATATTTTTTTATCGTCCCAGTCTCATTTAAATTTTTCATAATTCCTCCACCATTGTTAGTTATTTTCTGTATCACAAAATCCAACAGTACTGCTGCAAATCTTCTGTCTTACCTTAATTTTCTTTATCTATTTATGATCCAACTATCTAAATTTAATTTACTTTTTATATCTATATTTACCAATAAAAGATAATTTTTCCCTCGCGATAATTACTTTGGGCTTGCCAACTTGGAACGCCTACCCATTGAAAATTGCCAAGAAACTTTTCAACAGTTATGATATGTAAAAAAGAAGGGTAGTGACTATATGAAAAAAGTTTTTTTGACATCTTATTTCGCAGGAACTGCAGCTTTGTTCAAAGAATTCATCAATTCTAACAAAATCATTAGCAAAAAAGTTCTTTATATTTCAACTGCAAGCAAAGTTGAAGAATACACAGGCTACATCGATGAAGGCAAACAGGCCCTAAAAAAACTAGGCTTTAAGATTGAAGACCTTGACATTGCCAAGAATAGTGAAAGTATCGTTCTTGCTAAAATAGCGAAAGCAGAGCTCTTATTTATAGCCGGTGGCAATACTTTCTATCTGCTGCAAGAGCTAAAGAACAAGCACTTGCTTCAGCTAGTACGTGAAAGAATAAACAAAGGTTTACCTTATATCGGTGAGTCTGCGGGAGCCATTATCTTAACACCCGATATTGAGTACAATAAAATTATGGATAGTCCTAATGTAGCACCCGTCCTTACAGATTATAGTGCTTTAAATATCATTAACTTTTACGTACTGCCGCATTATATAGAAGAACCCTTTATAGAAACTGTACAAGAAACCTTTAAAACTTACAAGAACAAGTTAGACTTAATTCCTATCAATAATAATGAAGCTATTATCGTGACAGATACAGGATTCCGCATCATGGGCCGGGAATGATATCATTATTTTCTTTTTATACTGTAATTGAAAACATAAAGAGCGTGGAACTGAGATTCACAGCTTCACGCTCTTTAATTCATCTTAGTTTTTTCTTTAGGCTATGCAAAAAAAAGCTGCACTTTGTCCTCATCGTTGCCATCAAAGACAGCATTATCATTAGGATCATTTGTAAAATCTATACTGGATGTTCTCACCAAATCGCTAATGTTTGTCTTACGGATATTAAACCTGATACCGCCTTTGTATTTTTCTGAATTGCTCGTCGTTCCAGACACATAATACTTGCCTTTGTCATCCCAAAAAGTTGTGTCAAAAGAAGATACTTTTAATTTTATCGTATACATAATAATAATCTCCTTTCCATTCAAACTGTGTACGTTTTCATTATAACATTAATACCTGCATTTAGATTCTGCCGCCTACTCGTCATGCAAACATCGGTTGTTTCAGCAAAAATGAACATAATCAACTAATTCGTTTCTAGTAAAACTTATTTCATCATTTTTGCTAAAACAGCCTTAGACGCTCCGACAGATAGTACTACACCTAACGCAAGTGCTAGAAATGAAGAATATCCTAGATGGCTAATTTCAACAATCATTAGCAATGCCATCAATGGCGCCTGCTGAGAAGCAGCTAGCAGGCTGCAAGCACCTAACAACGCACACTGCCAAATGATAATACTTGGCATAAATAGCTGAAAAACCAGTCCCAGTATCGTCCCAACTGCGGCTCCAATTGCAATCGATGGTGTCAAGGTGCCGCCAGCAGCCCCAGCTCTGATTGTAAAAACAGTTACTACAGCTTTGAGCAGTGCTGCAAGCAAAAGTACCCAAACAAATTTTGGGTCTAGATTGTCAATCGACAATTGCGCTAATGCCCGTCCATTCCCCATAATTTGTGGAAATGAAATTGAAATCACACCCGTTATCAAAGCCATTATTGGTAGCTGCCAGAGAATTTTTTTACCCTTTGTTTGATTCTTTTCGGCCCATTTAAACGTTATACGGAAAAGTGAACCAATTATTCCGCATAATGGTGAGACCATCACTGCAAAAATCAAAAAAGACAACGGGAAGCTTTGGTTTCCGACTAGATAGTATGGTTCAAAACCTTTAGCAAGCATGCCGATCAACGTTGCAATTGTCGACATGGCTAAACTAACAACAACCGTTCTCTTGTTTACTTTTTTCAACAAAACTTCGACACAAAAAAACATACCCGTCAAGGGTGCAATATAAATTCCAGCGAATCCTGCTCCAGCAGCCGCAGCGAGTAGTAGCTTTTGATCAGCAGTTGATAATTCCCAGTGAAATTTTTTTAATAAACGATTCCATCTTTGCGCAAGCATTGCCCCTGCCTCTCGCGGTGCGAGTTCGCGTCCTATTGATCCACCGGTACCGACATAGAAAATCTGTGTCATAACATGAATTGCTGTCTGAATTGGTGGCATCTGGTCGCCCGAGAGTGCTTTATTGATCGAAACTGTTTTTTTAAACCTGGTCCGTAATACCCACCAGATAAGTGCTGCGATTATTCCCCCGATAAAAACTGAAGAAAAACGATGTAACGGTAAAATTTCAAGCGAGGCTGGATTTGCAGCGCTTTCTTGAAAACCAAGGAAAATCCACTCTACTCCATCTAACAATAAGCTTAGCATTAATGAACTGACTCCGACTATTACGCCTAAAATCACAGTCGAAAAGATCAGAACATAGAAATTTTTTTTGTTTGATTTATCCACACAACACACAACCTAACCAACATTTATAAATTCGCTTAATTATATCATTAAGAATGTTTCTATTATCAAAAGACAATTTCTAGAATACCGCACTTCCTTATTTTTTTCTATAAAACAATTCATTCGCTAACATCTAGAGGGATCTTTTACTGGATAAAACTAATACGCTTTAAAAATCAATCATTGCCATCATGGAAATAATTCGCTGCGCTAATGGTTTCTAACATATTAGCCATTTTATCAACCGGTGTTTTCATCTTCCTATTGACCCATTCGGCAGTTATAAAAATAGCTCCTCCAACTTGATACATGATTTGATATTTTTTAAGGTGTTCTGGAAAAGCATCTGATCTTTTAGGCAAATTATTTTGCTTTAGAAAACCTGCGAAAATATCTAGATACTTGCTGAATGTTTTATAAATCACTTCAGAATCATAAAATTGGGTTAATTCAATTAATGACTGCTGGTACTTTTTTAATGTATCAAAATAACACTTGCACATATCTAGTGATTTTATCTTACCATCAAGATGTTTTACAAAATCTGAGAAAATAATGTCAACATATTTTTGTACAATATCATTTTTATCAACGTAATTTCGATAAAACGTCTGACGCGCAATTCCTGCCTTGTTGGTTATTTCTTTAATAGTAATTTTATCAAACTCTTTTTCTTTTAAAAGAAGCATAAGTGCTTCGAAGGTCCACTCGTAAGTACGGCGAACTTGTGGATTTATTTTGCTAGATATTAACATGCAACATTTACCTTTCTTTTGTCCATTGTTACGTTTTCAATATTGACGGGCTTAAGCAAAAACAGTATTCTCTGGTTTGTGAGCTACAAATGTAACATTATAGTCATTTGTAACATCTTAGCTAAGAGTAGCACAAAATATAAATGCAAGGAAGGTCAAAAAAATGTTTCAGGGTCGTCGCAAGTCTTTAATGATTACTTGGTTGTTGGTATTTATGATTTTAATTATTGCTGTTATAACAGGACTTAGTTCTAAAGGTGAAATAGCCACAAGCGGAGCCGCCTTAGCAACATTACTATCAGTCATTTTTGCTTTGTTGCAAGGAACGAGGAGATATACTTGGAAAGGAACACTAATTTTTTTACTTATAACTTTTGTCTTTGGGAACTTTTATGAAAATCTTAGCATTGCAACAGGATTCCCATTTGGAAACTATTATTATACATCCGCCTTAGGACCTAAGTTCATATATACCCCCTTGTTTATCAATATTGCCTATTTTCAAATGGCACTTATTGCATGGAACTTGAGCGGCCCACTCATCGATCACTACAGCAACCAAACCAATAGTCACTTATTAATTATTCAACCTCTTGTTGCCTCTTTCATAATGGTCATGTGGGACATGGTAATTGATCCTTGGAGTTCAACCGTGAGCCATGCTTGGCGGTGGAAAGACGGCGGTGCCTACTTCGGTGTCCCATTTTCCAATTATTTAGGCTGGTTTTTATGCGTCTTTTCCATTTTTTTTGTCTTTTCTCTGTACACTAAATATTTCCAAAAAGATACAATTTCTAATGTAATCAAAAAGCGCAGTTATTGGATCCAGATGATTATAGTTTATTATTCATGGGTGATTTTATTAATGTTGAAAGCATCAAATACTCCATTTGCTCAAACCGTAACTGACCTAGCTGGGCAGAATTGGCATCTGCAGCAAATTTACCAAGTTGGGGGCTTAGTTGGTTTATATTCAGTTATTCCAATCGGTCTATTAACTTTAATAAAAGTTTTCAGGCGTTTTCCTCTAAGCTAGTCAGTTGTAAAACACTTTGAAAAAATATCTGCAAACAAATATTATCACTCAAAACGAGAAGAGGAACCACTAAGTAACCTTTAAAAGACGCGGTCGCTAATGATGAATCATTGGCAGCCGCGTCTTTTAATTCTAGCCCGCTCATATCTAGCATAACTGCAGCGCTTTTTCTATGCTATATGGCTTTTTACTGCACAATTTATTTTGGGATCGTTTAGAAATAATTTTTTGCTGAAAAGCTAGACTTTTGAGCCAAATAGCAAGACATTTTGCGTTATTATTTTAACAGCATTGTCTGCTGTTGTTTTCCAGCTACTCCATCCCCGACTCTAGCTCTAAATCACTCCGAGCAAGTGATCTTAAAAAAACAATAATTTTATCTAAATACATGGGCTTGTAAATCTTAGCAACACTTAAAATTCGACATATCGGCTAATTATTTCTCATTTAAATCAAAATTCGTTAAGATTAGGATGTAGAGAAAAGCTCATCCAATTATTATAAACAACCAAAAAACTTTTCTGTTCTTTTACACAAAGCTTCTTATTAAAATTTTGTAGTTACTATAAAACAGCTTCATCCTCCCCATCTCCTTAAGTACAAACTTCTAAGAATAAGAAAAACTGATATAAATTAATAAGGGTCCATATGGTCCTCCTCCAACAATTAGAAGACTAAAAGCTTTAAATCTAACATAAAAGGAGTGCATCAAAATGCAGAGAGCTCTCTCTTACCAACAAGATTTAGCCCAGTTAACAGCATTGATCCAACAATGCAGTTCAGGTGAAGGAACACAGTCTCAAAAAAAACTGGATATTTATACTAATTATTATACTAAGATTGATAGTGAATGGATAAAGGCTTTTTATACTCCTTCTGTCCTGTTTGTTGCTCAAGGAGAAAAAAAGCTGTTGATCGGACAGGACGCTTTTAGCATAGGAGCTATGCAAATGGCTGTTTTCCCTGTCGCACTTCCCTTAGAAATAAAAATCACTCGGGCCACTACAGTAAAACCGTTTCTAGGAGTAGGCTTAACGATTACGCCAGAAAAAATTGCAGAATTCGTCCCTAAGGTTTATCCGACCGGTCTTCCCGCATTAAAAAAGCAAGAAAAAGTCTATGTTACAAAAATTGATCCCAAAATATTGAATGCTATTTTCAGAATGATGAATAGCTCGACAAATCAGCAAGAGCTAGATTTAATACTCCCTTTAATCAAAGATGAAATCCTAATTAGGTTGCTCCAATCACCGCTTGGTGTTCCACTAGCTGAGTTAGGTTTTACAAATTCCAAAACACAGCAAATTACAGCTGCGATTAACTGGCTCAAAGAGAACTTCAATCAGCCTGTATTAGTATCCGATTTAGCAAAGATCGCGCATATGAGCATCTCATCTTTCCACTCTCATTTCAAAAAAACTACAGGTATGAGTCCATTGAACTATCAAAAAATCATTCGGTTACAAACTTCTCGTAGAATTATGCTATCAAAACATCTTGATGCTCAAGAAGCTGGTTACTTGGTCGGTTATTTAAGTCCCTCTCAGTTCAGCAGAGACTATAAAAAATATTTTGGAAATTCTCCTAAAAAAGATGCCTTAATTCTCCAAACAAAAATGTAAATTTTTTACTTTAAGAGAATTGTGCTAGAATGCTCTTCAAATAGATAAGGATCCATAATCATTTTCCGTTATACTGTATTTGTAGTTGCTAGTGTCGCAAAGAGTGTACCGTAGTACTAGTAAGCGTAAAACTTTTTGGGATAACACTTGTGTTTACTCAGAAATGAAAATTCAAATGCAATTTCACTCTGTCTTTTTCTTACGAAACTTGACTCAAGTAGCAAACTTTGTATTTTAATGGAGGGAAATAATTATGCGTATTTTTATAACAGGAGCTACTGGATTTATTGGATCCGCAGTAACTGCAAATTTATTAAAATCAGGTCACGAAGTCGTTGGGTTGGCACGCTCAGATCGTTCCGCCGAATCTCTTACTGCCCTAGGCGCAAAGGTTCATCGGGGAAGTTTAGAAGATTTAGATAGTTTGAAAAGTGGTGCAGCTGCGTCGGATGGAGTTATTCACCTTGCCTTTGATAATGGGTTTAGTGATTTTGAAGGTACTATTGCTAACGATTTTCGTGCCATCACTGCCATTGGTGAAGCACTTTCCGGATCAGGGAAGCCCTTTGTAGCTGCATCAGTAACAACAATGCTTAACTCACATCAGGCACCTGCAACGGAAGATCTGCAGGGAACAGAAAACACACCTGGTTTTCCAAGATATGCAGCTGAAAAAAATATTATCGACCTTTCTAAAAAGGGTGTTCGTTCATCAGTTGTAAGACTGCCACCTTGTGTCCATGATGAAACAAGACAAGGATTTGCGACTGCTTTGAAATACCTCGCACAAGAAAAAGGAATATCAGCTTATGTTGCTAAAGGTGATAATCGCTGGCCAGCAGTCCATCGATCAGATGCCGCCCGTCTGTTTCAATTGGCACTAGAGTCAGCTCCAGCTGGAACAGTATTGCACGGTGTAGGTGAGACGGGAATCGAATTTTCAAAAATTGCTGAAGTAATTGGTCGACATTCAAACATTCAAACAACAAGCATCTCAAAAGAAAAAACAGGAGAGCATTTTGCTTGGTTGTCACCTTTCGTCACGTTTGATAATCCTGCATCAAGCCTTTATACTCAACAATTATTAAATTGGGAACCAAAAGGACCTACTCTTCTTCATGATATTGAACATCAAAAACCATAACTTTATACTCAAAAAAGCAGTAACTCTTGTTAGTTACTGTAATTTAATTTGTGAAATAGAGATCTGAAATGCTCTGCTATTTTTTGAAGTACCACAGGAAGATCGGGTAAATAGAGTTAGATAGCTTTTGTATTAATTCAAACAATGTGACCAAATTTCGATCAGTCACATAACTAAATATAATGATTTTATAGGCGGTTTGAGCCCTTATTTTGGGCGTCAAGCCGTTTTTTCACTTGTTCTGTGATAACGTTCATGACACCCTCACTTTGTTACTGATTGGAGGATATCCCCTCTCGTGAAATCGAAAAAATTTTCGATTGAAATATTATCAATTCTCGTCTATTCTTTTGCTCTATTTAATTTACATAACGAAGTTCAAGAACATTGAAGTAGCAAACACTAATTTTGACCTATATGTGCTAACAACATAATAATGCATAAATTAGCTTGGCTTACCCTACATAGAAAACAGTTCGATGCATTGACATAAAAACACTCTAAATAATCATGCTTGCTAGTCACTCTAAAAAAACAAGGTAATAATGGTATTGCCAACTATATGAACAAATATACTAGTTTTTACATCTCCATCGTTTAAGACATAACAACTAGCCAATGTAATCCCAATTAATGAATAGTATATAAATGGAACAAGATTACACCCACTATGTAAAAAAGCAAAAAAAACTCCATTAATCAGAACCGTTAATATCACCCAATATTTACTCAAATATTGCTCAAAGTTAACAAATGAAAAGAAACAATACCGATAGAGCATTTCCTCACATATCGGACCGAACAACACTACAGAGCTTAAAAATAAAATAGATCCAGACTGATTATACTTACTAAAAACTCGATCATTACTAGTTTCTGGGATATTCATCCAAACATTTATGTGTTGGTATATAAATGCCACTGCTAACGCAATTAGTAGGCATATGCAAATAATAATCCATGTTCTCTTATTTCTGAAATTTTCCATCTTGTCAATTGGACTTGACCATTTACTGCTTCTCTCTTTTTTTATCCAATTCCCAAATATATATAGTCCAATAATCTCAAATACATAAAAAATAACACCTAGTAATATCCTAAAAATAGAATTTTTTATCCCTGGGAAAGCTATAGGAAATTCCATAAACAGTCCGATAAACCACGTAATAAAAATAACAGTAAAAATATTCTTAAAAAAAATCATAGTTTTTCTAATTCTTAATTTCACTATTGTACCTCAATTCCCAATATATAATTTAAAAAAATTCAGTCACAATGAAATAAATATTATGCCAATCATAAAATTCATTTCATCAAAATTGAACATAAAAAAATACAATTGATTAATGTCCCTGGTTGTTTCCACGCTTAAATTCCGTCACAAAATCCAAACTATAAGCTAAATCCATATTGACGCCTCATCTAACTAAAGCATTTTTATCCGCACTATAGCTTTAACCATTTATTCATTCTATAAAGAAATATACTGACCTTTTGTTTTTTTCGTAGCTTTATACACCTCCCTTCAATGTAAAAAATAATGATCTTATTAATGATAGCATAGACCATTTTTATGGTGTACCTTTCAAATATAATAATTATTAGAAGAGGCTTTTTATGCCAAAATCATATTGCTCCTAAGTCAACATTTGACACATGTTTTTCTAGACACTTGTTCTGATTCTTTCAGTATTGAACCAATTAATATAATTTGAGGTTCTGAGAATTAAGTCCTCAAAGCTTGAGAAGTGCGTTTGAAAAATAAATTCTCGTTTTAATAACGAATGAAAAGCTTCTACTTGGCCATTATCGTAAGGATATCCTTGCTTAGAATATGAATGGAAGATTTGATGTCGTCTAAGCAAATTTTCAACATCACAGCTCGTATATTGTGAACCCATATCTGAATGAAAATATGCTGGCCTTTTATGATGTTCAAGTGCTTGGTTAACTGTATCTACTACTAGTTTCGCATTCATCTGTCGTCCTATTTTATATGCGAGTATTTTATGAACCTTTGGCTCATAC